>CAJSZV010000004.1 GCA_910574345.1 Clostridiaceae bacterium
TATCTGTATCATAGTCCACCTCTGCTTTAGTATATAATGAAAATCCCCATTCATTATAGCAGATTTTTCAGGACTTAGCTAAAAGACTTATTGAAGCTTTCTCATGAAATCTCTTGCTTTTCCCTCCGTATGGGGATACAATACACGTAATTGTATATGATAAACATGAAAAAGTAAACGCCTATTTTCCATAACAGACAAAGGAGAGCCTTCCATATGAATCAAGGATTTATACGGGTTGCCGCTGCAACCCCCAAGATTAAAGTAGCTGACCCGGAATACAATGCAGGAGAAATCTTAAAACTCATGTCCCAGGGGGCGGCTGATCATACAAAGGTCATGGTATTCCCCGAACTTTCTATAACCGGTTATACCTGCGGCGACTTGTTTTTACAGAACAGCCTCATTGCCGGCGCGAAAGAACAGCTTAAGGTGATACTGGAACAGTCCAGGGATTATGATATGATATCGTTTGTGGGCCTTCCGTGGCAGCACAGGGGAAAGCTCTACAATACTGCCGCTGTAATCTGCAGGGGAGAGCTGTTAGGACTTGTACCAAAAACCCATATCCCCAACTATTCCGAATTTTACGAGCTTCGGCATTTTACTCCGGGCCGGCAGACGGTAACCCTGATTGACTGGGAGGGGAAACTGATTCCTATGGGAACGAACCTTTTGTTTGCCTGCACTACCATACCGGATCTGATTCTGGCAGCGGAGATCTGCGAGGATGTATGGGCGTGCTGTCCCCCCAGTATCAGTCATGCATGTGCAGGCGCCACGGTTATCGCCAACTGTTCCGCCAGTGATGAGACTGTGGGGAAAGACAGCTATCGGGATTCTCTGATCTGCGGCCAGTCCGCCCGCCTGGTGTGCGGCTATATCTACGCCAATGCAGGAGAGGGCGAGTCGACCCAGGATTTGGTGTTCGGAGGCCACAATATAATTGCGGAAAACGGAACCAGACTTTCCGTGAGCAGACGGTTCGGCCACGAGACCATTTACGCGGATATGGACCTGGAGAGGCTTGCAGGTGAACGGCGCCGCATGACCACATACCCGGCCCGCGCCATGATTTCCCCTGTCTCCTATACATCGGTGGAGTTTTCTCTCAATCGGGAACCTCTTAAATTGCGCCGCTTCATTGATCCCGCCCCCTTCGTTCCCAGGGATTCTGGAGAACGAAACAGGCGGTGCGAGGAGATCTTATCCATACAGGCCATGGGTCTGAAAAAGCGTCTGGAACATACGGGAATCACCCATGCTGTACTTGGCATCTCCGGCGGCCTTGACTCCACTCTGGCACTTCTGGTGACTGCCAGAGCTTTCGACATGCTTAGGATACCAAGAGATCATATTCTTGCCATTACCATGCCCTGTTTCGGAACCACGGACAGGACTTACCATAACGCCTGCATTATGACTGAGAGGCTGGGAGCTAAGCTGCGGGAGATTGATATCAAAGAATCCGTGCTCAGCCATTTTAGAGATATCGGCCATGACCCTGACAACCGGGATGTGACCTATGAAAACAGCCAGGCAAGGGAGAGAACCCAGATTCTTATGGACGCGGCCAATCAGGTAAACGGTCTGGTCATCGGAACGGGAGACATGTCGGAACTGGCATTGGGATGGGCCACTTACAACGGAGACCACATGTCCATGTACGGGGTCAATGTGTCTGTGCCAAAGACCCTGGTGCGCCACCTTGTCCGCTATTATGCCGATACATGCAGGGAGGACGAACTGAAAGCCGTTCTTCTGGACGTGCTTGATACTCCGGTAAGTCCGGAGCTTCTGCCGCCGGACGGCGGAGTCATCTCCCAGAAGACGGAGGACCTGGTAGGTCCCTATGAACTTCACGATTTCTTCCTCTATTACATTTTGCGCTTCGGCTACAGCCCTGCTAAAATTTACCGGATGGCAAACCATGCTTTTGGAGAAGAATATGAGAAAGAAACCATCCTCAAATGGCTGAAGGTGTTTTACCACCGCTTCTTCACCCAGCAGTTTAAGCGTTCCTGCCTTCCTGACGGCCCCAAAGTAGGATCTGTGGCGGTTTCTCCAAGAGGCGACTTGAGAATGCCAAGCGATGCCTCAAGCCGTCTGTGGCTTAAGGAACTGGAGGAGCTGTCATGATTACCAGCGCTTCCAATTCCAGAGTAAAGCATATTGCGGCTCTGGGGAAAAAAGCCAGATACAGAAAAGAGACCGGCCTTTTCCTTGTGGAGGGCCCTAAAATGGCGGCGGAACTGCCAAAAGACAGGGTGGAAGAGGTCTATGTCACTGAAAAGTTTTTAAAAGATCCTGCGAACCAAAAGGTCCTGGCCTCTGTTGATCACATAGAGACCGTGACGGAAGAAGTGCTGAAAGCCATGTCTGACACCCAGACCCCTCAGGGAGTACTGGCGGTGGTCAGACAGCACAGGTATTCCATGGCTGACTTAAAATCCCCTGCCGCCCCGGCCCTTTTTATGGTCCTGGAGACCATCCAGGACCCCGGCAATCTGGGAACAATCTTAAGGGCAGGGGAAGGCGCGGGGATCACCGGAATCATTATGGACCAAAACACAGCTGATATCTACAACCCCAAAGTGATTCGGTCCACCATGGGTTCGGTCTTCCGCGTTCCCTTTCTCTACACCCATGATCTGCACGGGACACTGAAAGACTTAAAGAAACAAGGCCTCCGCCTCTATGCCGCCCACCTGGAGGGAAAGACAGACTACGACCAGGAAGACTACACAAAAGACACGGCATTCCTCATCGGCAATGAAGCCAGGGGACTGACGGTTGGGACGGCCGCCTTAACGGACACCTATATCAAAATCCCCATGTCCGGCCAGGTGGAATCCCTCAACGCCGCCATAGCCTCCTCCCTCCTCATGTACGAAGCCGCCCGACAACGCCGTAGAAAGACATAAAGCCCCATATGAAAATCTTAATACTCTTTTCATAAACCGGCAGTTGAACAAATCACAAATTTTGAGTATAATAGACATAACCGGAACATAAAGTTTCACACAGGAGAAAAGGAGGGATCATATGGAATCTGCATACTGGCTTATAGCGTTCGTTGTTTTGGCGGGAATTGAGGCGGCTACCATGGCGCTCACTACCGTATGGTTTGCCGGCGGTGCTATAGCGGCGTTTTTTGTGTCACAGGCAGGGGCCGGCGTCAATGCTCAGCTGACGGTGTTTGTTGTGGTCTCTTTTATCCTTTTATTTTTCACCAGGCCATGGGCCCTGCGTCATGTGAACCGCCATGCGGTGAAGACCAACGCTGACAGCCTTGTGGGAAGGCAGGCAAGAGTCACGGCGGAGGTGAATAATACGCTGGGGACCGGATGCGCTGTGGTGAACGGGCAGGAGTGGACAGCAAGGGCGGAGAAAGATGAGGACATCTATCCTCCGGACACAGTAGTGGAGATCAGCGCCATACAGGGAGTGAAACTCATCGTTAAGAGATTACAGGAGGAACAATAATATGAACGGATTTGGATTTTTAATGGGATTTACGGGATTTATCATTTTGATGATCATTCTTTTGATTATCTTGTCTTCCTGTGTGAAGATCGTTCCCCAGGCTCAGGCCATGGTGGTGGAGCGTCTGGGCGCTTACAGGGAGACCTGGTCCGTAGGGCTTCATGTGAAGGCTCCCTTTATTGACAGGGTGGCAAAGCGGGTGATTCTGAAAGAACAGGTGGTGGATTTTGCGCCTCAGCCGGTTATCACCAAAGATAACGTAACCATGCGCATTGATACAGTGGTGTTTTTCCAGATTACAGACCCGAAGCTGTTCACCTACGGTGTGGAGAATCCCATTATGGCTATCGAGAATCTGACAGCCACCACTCTGCGCAACATTATCGGCGACTTGGAACTGGACCAGACTCTGACTTCCAGAGAGACCATTAACACCAAGATGAGGGCTTCCCTGGATGTGGCCACAGACCCCTGGGGCATTAAGGTGAACCGGGTGGAACTTAAGAATATTATTCCGCCTGCCGCCATTCAGGATGCTATGGAGAAGCAGATGAAGGCAGAGCGCGAACGGCGCGAGGCCATTCTTCGGGCGGAAGGAGAAAAGAAGTCCACCATTCTGGTGGCGGAAGGCAAGAAGGAGTCCGTGATTCTGGATGCAGAGGCGGATAAGCAGTCTGCCATTCTCAGAGCGGAAGCGGAGAAGGAAAAGAGAATCAAGGAAGCAGAAGGCCAGGCCGAGGCTATCTTAAAGATTCAGCAGGCTACGGCGGAAGGCATTCGATATATTAAGGAAGCCGGCGCTGACGATGCAGTGCTTCAGCTCAAAGGGCTGGAAGCATTTGCCAAGGCAGCGGATGGCAAAGCCACCAAGATCATCATCCCGTCGGAACTTCAGGGTCTGGCAGGACTGGTAACATCTGTGAAGGAACTTGCAAAGGATTAAGGGAGAGGCGCCTGATCAGGCGCCTTTTCAGGCTTTTTAGAATCTTTCATTCAGGAGGAAGAGACGTCTTGGAACTGAAGCTTGACCTGACGAAAGAGTATGGCCTGGTGCTGGAAGGCGGAGGCGCCAAGGGTTCTTATCAGATCGGAGCATGGAAGGCTCTTCGGGAAGCCAAAGTTCGTATCAAAGGCATCTCCGGCGCTTCTGTGGGAGCCCTCAACGGCGCCATGATTGCCATGGACGATCTGGCCACAGCAGAGTATATATGGGATCACATCAGTTATTCCAGAGTGATGGATGTTGACGATACGGTTATGGAGCATGTGCAGAGACGGGAATTTAAGTCCGCCGGCATGACTCTGCTGGCAGCCGAGGCCAAAAAGGTACTGAAGGAAAAGGGATTGGATATTACTCCTTTAAGAGAACTTATCGAATCCACCATTGACGAGGAAAAGATACGCACGTCCGGCAGGGAACTGTATATCACAGCCTATTCCGTCAGTGACAGATGTCTTCTTACTATGGATGTCAGGGATATCAGAGAGGGAGACATAGGGGATATGCTCATGGCAAGCGCATACCTTCCCCTGTTCAAATCGGAGAAGCTGGGAGGGAAAAGATACCTGGACGGAGGCGGCTGGGATAATGTTCCCATCAGCGCCCTGCTGGACAGGGGATATGAGGATATTATCGTCCTTCGAATCTATGGTCTGGGTTTTGACTCGGAAAAAGTGACCAGGATTCCTGAGGGTGTCCATGTCTGCCATATCGCACCCCGTCAGAGTCTTGGAGGACTTTTAAAGTTTGACAAAAGGCAGGCTCATAAGAATATGAAGCTGGGATACTATGACGGTCTGCGGATGCTTTACGGACTGAAAGGCCGATGGTATTATCTTGACGCGCCGGAACCGGAAGAATACTATATGAATCTGCTTGTGAAACAGACGGAGATCATAACTGGTCTGCTTCCCTGTGAACTCACAGCCGGTCAGGACAGGGAAAAGGGGGTATCAGGCCTTCGCTATTATACGGAGTTTCTCTATCCCAGGCTTGCCAAAAAGTGGAAGATGAAAGACGGCTGGGATTATAAGGATATGTATCTGGGAATCCTGGAGTACGCAGCCAGAAGGCGCAGGATCAACCGGTTTAAGGTCTACAGGGCCCATGAGCTTCTGGAGAAAATATGCTTGCATGATTATGTATAACACACTATAATTCTGTATAAAAATACAAAAGTTGAAAGGGAGGCAGGACATGAATTTAAAGGGAAGAAGTTTTCTGACACTTAAGGATTACAGCCGGGAGGAGATAACGTATCTGCTGGATCTGGCGGCGGAATTAAAGGAAAAGAAGAAAAAGGGAATACATGTTGATATGCACAGAGGGAAGAATGTGGCTCTGATCTTTGAGAAAACCAGCACAAGAACCCGATGTTCTTTTGAGGTGGCGGCCCATGATCTGGGTATGGGAACCACTTATCTGGAGCCAGCCAGCTCCCAGATCGGCAAGAAGGAGAGCATTGCGGACACGGCCAGAGTTCTTGGGCGCATGTATGAGGGAATTGAATACCGCGGATATGGCCAGGAGATTGTGGAAGAGCTGGCAAAATATGCCGGCGTGCCGGTGTGGAACGGCCTGACCAATGAATACCATCCCACCCAGATGCTGGCGGATCTGCTGACCATAAGGGAGCATTTCGGAACGTTGGAAGGGATAAAGCTGGTATATATGGGAGACGCCAGGTATAATATGGGCAACTCCCTGATGGTAGCCTGTGCCAAGATGGGCCTCGATTTTACGGCCTGCGCTCCCAAGGCATATTTCCCCTGCGAGGAGCTGGTAGAACAGTGCAGGGAATACGGGGCGCAGTCAGGTTCTTCCATCACATTGACGGAGGATGTGGCAGAGGGGACCAAAGGGGCTCATGTGATCTACACCGATGTGTGGGTTTCTATGGGAGAGCCGGATGAAGTGTGGGAAGAGAGAATCCGGGAGCTGACTCCCTACAAGGTAACGAAAGAAGTCATGGAGAATGCAGGGCCCCAGGCTATTTTTCTTCACTGCCTTCCGGCGTTCCACGACTTAAAGACAAAGATCGGGAAGGAAATGGGGGCCCGGTTTGCAATCAAAGATATGGAAGTGACAGACGAGGTTTTTGAATCTGCTCAGTCAAAGGTATTTGATGAGGCGGAGAACCGCATGCACACCATCAAGGCGGTCATGGCTGCCACATTGTGACAGTACGGGAATCCAGAGAGGAGGAAATATGAGATACGGGCAGCAGGGGAGAAGGAGAAGCCCCAGAAATACCACATTGATACTGGACTGGCTGCATATTGTCATAGGCGTCTGTGTTGTGGTGATGGCGGTGATCGCATTTATTAATCCGGAAAATAATATGATTCTGTTTCCGTTCATTTTTTTTCTGGCTGCCGTGCTGAACATCGTTAACGGCGTTTACCGATACAGGCAGAGCGGACGCAATAAAAAGAAAAAGTTCTTAAGCGCAGGACTTCTCTTGGCTGCGGTGTTTCTTCTGGCGGTGACGGTAATCAGCGCCATCAGTATCTGGAGGTAGTATATGAAGGCGGAGATTATCAGGCTCCTGAAAGAATGTGACGGCTATCTGTCCGGTCAGGAACTGTGTGAGAGACTTGGGGTGTCCAGAACCGCTGTGTGGAAAGTGATCAAACAGCTTGAGAAGGAAGGATACGAGATTGAGGCAGTGAGAAACCGGGGATATCGTCTGATAGAAGGCGGTGACGTGATGACAGAGGCGGAGATAAAAAGCTGTCTGGATAAGGGATTCATGGACTGGAACGTAGTCTGTTATGAGGAGACGGATTCCACCAATATCAGAGCCAAGCACCTGGCTGAGGAAGGTGCCGGGGAGGGAACTCTTGTAGTGGCGGAGCGGCAGAATGCGGGGAAGGGAAGGAGAGGCAGGGGCTGGGTGTCCCCTTGTGGAACAGGTATCTGGATGAGCCTGATCTTAAGACCGGATATTGCCCCCTCCCAGGCTTCCATGGTCACCCTGGTGGCTGCCCTTGGCGTTTCCCAGGGGATCCTTCGCTCAACGGGAATAAAGACAGAGATAAAATGGCCCAATGACATTGTGCTGAACGGGAAAAAGATTTGCGGAATCCTGACAGAGATGTCAACGGAGCTGGAAACCATCCAATATGTGGTGGTGGGAATCGGAATCAATGTAAACATCAAAGAATTTCCGGAGGAACTGTCCTCATCGGCCACCTCCCTTTTTCTGGAGACAAAAGGGACGCACAAGAGGGCTCCTGTCATCGGCGCCGTGGCGGCGGCTTTTGAGAGTTACTATAAGAATTTTCTTAAGACCGGAGACTTGTCCCTCCTTAAGCAGGAATACGAGAGCCGCCTGGCCAACAGGAACCGCTCTGTGACCGTTCTTTCCCCCACAGAACCTTTTGAGGGAATCTGCCGGGGAATTGACGACCAGGGAGAACTGCTTGTGGAGAGGGAAAGCGGAGAACTATGCCATGTCCTTTCCGGTGAGGTGTCGGTTCGGGGGCTCTATGGATATGTGTGAGATGGTTGTGATGTGCCGGTCATGGGATCGGCACTTTCTGCAGAGCAGGGGAGAGAACAGGTATGGAACAATGGTATGAAGGGCTGCAGATTCTGGAACATGAATCGCAGCCGTTAACCCCTATGGAACGGTTGAAAGCCATAAATGGCCCTTTGCTTTCCTGGTATAAAGGACATGCCCGCATGCTGCCCTGGAGGGAGAGACCGGAGCCTTACCGAGTATGGATATCAGAGATTATGCTGCAGCAGACCAGAGTGGAGGCGGTGAAACCTTATTTTGCCCGGTTTATGGAGGTCTTTCCCGACGTGAAAGCACTGGCGGAAGCAGATGATGAACGGCTTTTGAAGGTATGGGAAGGGCTGGGCTATTATAACCGGGCGAGAAATCTTAAGAAGGCAGCCGGAATTATGGCGGAGTCCTATGGAGGCCAGCTTCCTCCTTCTTACGAAGAGCTTATGAAGCTTCCGGGAATCGGCAGTTACACGGCAGGAGCCATCGCCTCCATTGCCTACGGCATCCGGGTGCCGGCTGTGGACGGCAATGTTCTGCGTGTCATCTCCCGGATACTGGCAAGCAGGGAGGATATCCTGAAAGCTTCCGTGAAGAAAAAGACAGAAAAAGATTTGATGGAAACCATGCCAGAGGACAGAGCCGGCGAATTTAATCAGGGCCTTATGGAAATCGGAGCCATGGTGTGCGTTCCAAATGGTCAGCCAAGGTGCGGCCAATGCCCTTTTTCTTCTCTGTGTCTGGCAAGAAAGCATGGACTTTTGGACTCCATTCCCTATAAAGCGCAAAAAAAGCCCCGCCGTGTGGAGGAGCGGACAGTACTGCTTTTGGAATATGACCATGAGATCGCCATTGAGAAAAGGCCGGATAAGGGGCTTTTGGCTTCTCTGTACCAATTTCCCAATCTGGAAGGCCATGCAGATTCCCATACTGTCTGCCGCATCTTAAGGGAACAGGGGGCGGAGATAGCAAAGATCGAGACGGCGGGAGAGGCAAAACATATTTTCAGTCACGTGGAATGGCATATGAAGGGTTACCGCATTTTATTAAAAGGAAAGATGCCGGAAGGGTATTATTTTGTGGACAGACAGGAAATCCGGACAAAATATCCCCTCCCCAACGCATTTTCGGCGTATATAAAAGTATTAAATGGAGAATCATAAACTTGGAGGAAAGCCTATGGGAAGACTGCTTTTTATCGTAAATCCCCGCGCCGGAAAGGCGCAGATCAGTTCTCGTCTGTTGGAAATCGTGGATATTTTTGTAAAATACGGCTGGGAGGTGGAGATTCACACGACCCAGGCCCCCTTTGATGCTTTAGAGACGGCAAAAGCCAGAGGACAGGCGGCGGATATGGTAGTGTGCAGCGGCGGTGACGGCACCTTAAGCGAGACCATATCAGGTATGATGAATCTTGATAATCCGCCTCTTTTGGGATATATCCCTGCAGGCTCCACCAACGATTTCGCGTCCAGCTTAAAGATCCCGTCCCAGATGGAGAAGGCGGCCATGCTGGCAGTGACCGGGAATCCCTATCCTGTGGATATCGGACAGTTCTGCAGAGAGAGGCATTTTGTATATGTGGCGGCTTTCGGTCTGTTCACGGAGGTATCCTATATGACGCCTCAGGAGAAGAAAAATCTGCTGGGACATCAGGCATATATGCTGGAGGGCGTGAAAAGCCTTGCCAATATTAAGTCGGTTCCCTTAAGTCTGGAATCGGAGGAAATGTGCCTGGAGGGGGATTTTGTCTTTGGCATGGTGACCAATACGGTCAGCGTAGGAGGATTCAAAGGCTTAGTGAAGAATGATGTGGCCCTCAACGACGGACTGTTCGAGGTTCTTATGATCCGCACGCCGAGAACGCTGCCGGAGCTTAAGGATATTTTCTCTTCCATGATCCTCAAAGAGGAACAGAGCGAGTATGTGTACCGGTTTAAGACGTCAAAGCTTTCGATCAAGTCCCGGATTCCCGTTGACTGGGTGCTGGACGGGGAGTTTGGCGGTTCCCGGACCGAAGTTGACATCGAAAATCACAGCCGCAGAATCCGCATCGTGACAAGTCTGGAAGAGCAGAGCCCTCTTTGAAATGCCGGCCCATGGATAATATGACGATTTTTAGAAAATTCTAGAAGTTTTTGCAAAAAGAAGTTGAAAAAAAAACTATTGTAGTATATAATAAATTAGTTATATAGCAGCTTACGAAACCATGAACGAAAGGGCGTTGTTTGGTGGAAAAAAATATTTTTTTAGAAAAACTGGGCAAACTTGTTGAGTTTGCAAAGGGAAAGCACAATGCGCTTGACGTAACGGAGATCAACAATTTCTTTACAGGTGATGATCTTTCCACAGAACAGATGGAGCAGATATATTCCTATCTGGAAAAAAGAGGAATCGACGTTGTTCCTGTGATTGATGAGAGTATTCTCAACGAAGAGTCACTGCTTATCGATGATGATGTGGACGACAGCTTCATGAAGGATGCAGAGGAAGAGGATATTGATCTGGATGCCATTGATCTGTTGGAAGGAATCGGTACGGAGGATCCTGTCCGCATGTACCTGAAAGAGATCGGTACAGTACCCCTTCTCACGGCTGATGAAGAGCTGGAACTGGCCAAGAAGAAGGCCGATGGAGACGAACATGCCAAGGACCGTCTGATCGAAGCCAACTTAAGACTGGTGGTCAGCATAGCCAAGCGGTATACGGGGCGGGGAATGAGCTTTCTGGATCTTGTTCAGGAAGGGAATCTGGGCCTGATCAAGGGCGTGGAAAAGTTTGATTATACCAAAGGATATAAGCTAAGTACATATGCAACCTGGTGGATTCGCCAGTCAGTGACCAGAGCCCTGGCAGACCAGGCCAGAACCATTCGAGTTCCGGTGCATATGGTAGAGACGATCAATAAGATGTCCAAGATGCAGAGAAAACTGACCTTGGAATTGGGATATGAGCCATCCGTGGTGGAGCTTGCCGAAGCCCTGGAGATGTCTGAGGATAAGGTGATGGAGATCATGCAGATCGCCAGGGAACCGGCGTCCTTGGAGACTCCTATCGGTGAGGAGGACGACTCCAACCTAGGCGATTTTGTGGCGGACAACAACGTGCTGACTCCCGAAGGCAATGTGGAGTCCGTTATGCTCAAGGAACATATTGAGGCTCTTCTTGGAGACTTGAAGGAGAGGGAGCGCCAGGTTATCGTACTGCGGTTCGGACTGGAGGACGGACATCCGCGGACACTGGAGGAAGTGGGCAAGGCCTTCAATGTCACCAGAGAGAGAATCCGGCAGATCGAAGCCAAGGCGTTGAGAAAGCTGAGGAATCCGGTGAGAAGCAAGAGGATTCGGGATTTTCTGTAGATGAGACAAAAGGAAAAAGCCTGTAGTCAAATGTTTGTAAAGGATGAGGCAGAGAGGGAGTGTGAGGCACTTCCTTTTTGTCGTTGGAGGAAAGGCATGAATCAGAGAAACTATCAAAAGGAACTGGATCAGCTGATTGAGACTAATGAGAGAGAGGGAAAGGTTCCCAGACTTTTGCTGCACAGCTGCTGTGCGCCCTGCAGCAGTTATGTGCTGGAGTATCTGTCGAAGTATTTTGAGATAACGGTGCTGTATTATAATCCCAATATCTATCCGCCTGAGGAGTATGCCTTAAGGGAACAGGAGGAGGAGGAGCTTATCAGGCAAATGCCCTTTGTCCATAAGGTTCAAATGGTCCGGGGAAGGTATGAGCCGGATGAGTTCTATGAGGCGGTGAAAGGCCTTGAGAGGGAGCCGGAAGGAGGGAGAAGGTGTGAAAAGTGTTATGAACTCAGGCTTAGGGAGGCCGCACGGCAGGCCAGAGACGGGGGATTCGACTTTTTTGCCACTACCCTGACTATCAGTCCTTTAAAACCGGCAGGAAAGCTGAACGAGATCGGGGAGCAGGCGGGAAAAGAGTACAAAGCAGCTTATCTTCCGTCGGATTTTAAGAAAAAAAACGGTTACAAAAGGTCTGTCGAGCTGTCTGGGGAGTACGGCCTTTACAGACAAAATTATTGTGGCTGTATCTATTCTCATACTTGACACTGATGAGGAATTGTACTAAAATTTAAATACGAGGGTTGTATCAAAATAAGGATAAGAAGGAGAATGATATTATGCTTTCAAAGACATTAACAGTAGTTAACCCATCCGGTCTTCACTTAAGACCAGCAGGAGTATTATCCCAGACCGCTATGAAGTTCAAGTGTGACGTTATCATTGAGTGCGGTGAGAAGAGAGTCATTGCCAAGAGCGTGTTGAACGTTATGGCTGCAGGCATTAAGTGCGGTACAGAGATCAACCTGATCTGTGACGGTGAGGATGAGGCTGATGCTATGGAGACCATCTCCAAGGCAATTGAGAGCGGTTTAGGAGAGATGTAATCTCTAAGTACTTAAGGATTTAAAGAGGTTGCTGCGACGCGGATGCAGGTCTGCGAAGCAGCAGCTTTTTTGTTTCATGGGAATTTGCGTTCGATAAACTTGCTGTAAACTGTGTGAACGGCAGCGCCTTTTTATGTATCGCAGAAAAGCACTCTGTAATCCTTGTGCTCTTCCTGAAAATGTAGTAGAATGGAGAAAGTTCATGAGACGAATCTATATGGACAGAGAAATGACAGGAGAACATAGATGGCAGCAAGTTTATTACATACCCCGGAGGGAGTCCGGGATCTCTATAATGGAGAATGTGCCAGAAAACTGGCGGTGCAGGAGAAGATCAGCCATGTGTTTCATCTGTATGGCTATGAGGATATTGAGACTCCTACCTTCGAATATTTTGATATTTTTAACAAGGAGCGGGGAAGCGTGACTTCCCAGGAGATGTTTAAATTCTTTGACCGGGATAATAACACCCTGGTGCTGCGCCCGGACATGACTCCGGCCATTGCACGGTGCGTGTGCAAATATTTTTTTGACGAGGCTGTGCCGGTGAGACTGTGCTACCGGGAGAGAACTTTTACCAACAATTCCAGCTACCAGGGGCGGTTAAAGGAGATTACCCAGACAGGAGTGGAGCTTATCGGTGAGGACGCCAGCGGGGCGGACGCGGAGATGATCGCCATGGTCATCGATTCTTTAAAGGCTGCAGGACTTAAGGAGTTTCAGGTGGAACTGGGACAGGTGGAGTTTTTCAGAGGGCTGGCAGAGGAAGCCGGCATGGAAGATGAGACCCAGGAGATTTTGCGGGAACTGATTGAGAATAAGAATTATTTCGGCGTTGAGGAATTAATCTTAAAAAGGAACATGGAGGAATCTCTCAGGGAATTGTTTTTAAAGCTTCCGGAACTGTTCGGAACCATGGAACAACTCAGTCAGGTGAAATCCCTGGTTCACAACAAGCGGTCTCTGGCAGCCATTGAACGCCTGGAAAAGGTTCAGACTATTCTTGAATCTTATGGTCTGGCGGACTATGTGTCCTATGACTTAGGCATGCTCAGCAAGTATCAGTATTATACAGGGATTATTTTCAAGGCCTATACCTATGGAACCGGGGAATATATTGTCACCGGCGGCCGGTATGACAAGCTGCTGACTCAGTTCGGAAAAGATGTTCCGGCAATCGGCTTTGCCATTGTCATCGATCAGCTCATGCTTGCTATGTCCAGACAGGACATTGACATAGAGACAAAGCCCATGGACATTATGGTGCTCTACGATGTCAAAGCCCAGGACAGGGCAGTGAAAACAGCCCGGAAGTTTCGTGAGAATCAGAAGAGGACCATGCTGGTGAGAAAGTCGTCCAGGATCAGTGTGGAGCAGTATCAGTCCTATGGAGCCCGGAAAGGATTTGACCGCCTTCTGTGGATGAAAGAGAATGGGGAGGACTGTTCTCTTGAGATCCGCGGAGACGGGGAGCAGGGCATATGGCGATAGTACACAGAGAAGGAGAAGGGCTTAATGAGATATCTGACCATAGCCTTGACTAAAGGCAGACTGGCATATACCACATTGGAACTGCTGGAAAAGGTGGGGATCACCTGTGACGAGATGAAAGATAAGAGTTCCAGAAAATTGATTTTTACCAACGAGGAACTGGGGGTCCGATTCTTCTTAGCCAAGGCTAACGATGTGCCTACTTACGTGGAATACGGGGCTGCGGACATAGGGATCTGCGGCAAAGATACCATTCTGGAAGAAGGAAGAAAGCTTTACGAAGTCATGGATTTGGGATTCGGCAGGTGCCGCATGTGCGTCTGCGGTCCGGAATCTGCCAGGGAGCGGTTAAAGCATCATGAGCTGATCCGTGTAGCCACCAAGTATCCCGGCATTGCCAAGGATTATTTTTACAACAAAAAGCATCAGACTGTGGAGATCATCAAGCTGAACGGCTCCATTGAGCTGGCGCCTTTGGTGGGGCTTTCGGAAGTCATCGTGGATATTGTGGAGACCGGCTCCACGCTGAGGGAGAACGGCCTTGAGGTTCTGGAGGAGATCTGTGATCTGTCCGCCAGGGTCATCATCAACCAGGTCAGTATGAAACGGGAAAACGGGCGGATCGCCAAATTGATTAAAGATTTAAAATACGAAATAGACAGAGAGCGGAGGTAGGCCAATGAGGATTGTCACATTAGATGCATCAGCCAGGGAGAATATTCTGTCCAGCCTTTTAAAGAGGGATCCCAATAATTATGAAAGCTACACGGCGGCGGTTCAGGAGATTGTGGACAGGGTAAAAGAAGAGGGAGACGCAGCTGTCTTTGCCTACACAAAAAAGTTCGACGGGGCGGACATAGACAGCTCTACCATTCGGGTGACTGAGGAGGAGATCGAGGAAGCAAAGGCTTCCGTAGAACCAAAGCTTCTTGAGATCATGAAAAAAGCCATGAAGAATATCCGTGATTATCATCAGATGCAGCTTAAGCGCAGCTGGTTTGACAGCAAGCCCGACGGAACGATTCTGGGGCAGAAAGTGACGGCCCTGGAAAGCGCAGGCGTCTATGTACCCGGCGGCAAAGCAGCTTACCCTTCCTCTGTACTCATGAATATTATCCCCGCCAAGGTGGCAGGCGTGAAGAGAATCGTCATGGTGACGCCGCCGGGAAAGGACGGGAAAGTGAACCCGGTAACTCTGACGGCCGCCCGTCTGGCAGGGGCCACGGAGGTCTATAAGGCAGGCGGCGCTCAGGCCGTGGCCGCTCTGGCTTTCGGTACGGAGTCTGTGCCCAGGGTGAATAAGATCGTGGGACCGGGGAATATTTTTGTGGCTCTGGCTAAAAAGGCGGTCTACGGTCATGTGAGTATCGACAGCATCGCCGGTCCCAGCGAGATTCTTGTTCTGGCCGACGAAACAGCCAATCCTAAGTTCGTGGCGGCTGATCTTTTGTCTCAGGCGGAGCATGACGAGCTGGCGTCGGCCATTCTTGTGACTACCAGCCGGGAGCTGGCAGAGAAGGTTGCCGCAGAGGTGGACATGTTTGTGAAGGAACTTTCCAGAAAGGAGATTCTTGAGAAATCCCTTGAGAACTTCGGGTATATTCTGGTGGCTGAGACCATGGAGGAGGCCATTGACACAGCCAATGCCATCGCCTCGGAACACTTGGAGATTGTCACAAAGAATCCCTTTGAGGTCATGACGAAGATTCAGAATGCAGGAGCCATCTTTATCGGAGAGTACAGCAGCGAGCCCCTGGGGGATTATTTTGCAGGGCCTAATCATGTGCTTCCCACCAACGGAACGGCTAAGTTTTTCTCACCCTTAAGCGTAGATGATTTTATTAAAAAATCCAGTATTATCTACTATTCCAGGGATGCCCTGGAACGGATTCATAAAGACATTATCGCATTTGCCAGGGCGGAGCATCTCACGGCCCATGCAAACTCCATAGCGGTGAGATTTGCCGGGGATAAGGAAGGGGGAGACTGAGATGGAACGTACCGGGACAGGGAGGATCAGCCTTCAGGAGCGGGAGACCAATGAGACGAAGATTCGTCTGACTCTGAATCTGGACGGTTCGGGACAGGCTCATATCCATACGGGAATCGGATTCTTTGACCATATGCTTAAGGGATTTGTAAGGCACGGCCTCTTTGATATGGATCTCACAGTGGAGGGGGATCTGGAAGTGGATACCCACCACACCGTTGAGGATACGGGAATCGTCCTGGGAAAAGCCATTAGGGAGGCAGTGGGGGACAAGAAAGGGATAGTCCGCTATGGTTCCAGGATACTTCCTATGGACGATGCCCTGATTTTGTGTGCTCTTGACTTGTGCAAGAGACCCTATCTGTGTTATGACCTAAAGCTTGACCGGGAAAAAGTGGGAGAACTGGAGACGGAGATGATTCGGGAGTTCTTCTATGCCGTGTCTTACGGCGGGGAGATGAACCTTCACTTAAAACAGCTGGACGGCATCAACAATCATCATATCATCGAAGGAGCTTTCAAGGCTTTTGCCAAAGCGCTGGATGACGCGACCCGATATGATGAGAGAATCACAGGGGTTCTTTCCACGAAAGGGACTTTATAGGGAAAGGTGACAAAGTTATGAAGATTACTAATTTGCAGTGTCCCTCCTGCGGCGGCAAGCTGGTGCCTATGGAGAAGAATCCGAAGATCGTGGTCTGCGAATTCTGCAACAGCGAATTTATGCTGGAAGAAGATCAGACCATCAATTATCATATCCATCAGTATCCCGAAGGTCCCGCTCCCTCTGCAGCGCTTGGGGGAAGGGGAAAGGATACAACAAGGGAGGATTCCTCTGTAGGTCCCGTTCTTGCGGTGGGAATGATGCTGGCTTTTCTTGTGGTAGCCATCGGAGGCGGTATTTTTGCAGGAAGTCTTCGTCAGGGAAATTCAGGGCGAAGTTCTACAGCTTCGGTGAGAGCTGAGGCAGGGGACCGGTACGGCAAGGAATTTCCTTTGGCGGAGGAAGAGAAAGAGGATGAGGAAGGCGCCAGGGCGGGAAGCAGCCCTCTCTATGAGGCCATAGCGGAGGGGATATTCGGAAAGGACCTGGCTCGGATTACAGAAGAAGACTTGGAGAAGGTAACTTACTTAAAGATTTCCAGGGGCAGTGATACTGTTGATGTGGAATATGGTTACGGCGATCCTTATGGAGAGGGGTTTCAGACGGAAAGTCTGACTCTGGAGCCCCTGACCTGGAGCGGCGACAGTCTGGGATTTTTTACAGGACTTCAGAAAGTGGATATGGAATATGCCGGCGGTCTGGGATCCCTTAAAAGCCTGACCCGGCTAAAAGGGCTTTCATGTACAGGCCTGGAACTTGCCCAGATTGAGGAACTTCTCTCTTCCCCGGAACAGATAGTGGAACTGAGCTTAAAAAGACCGGAAAGCCTGGAGGGAATCGGAGCTTTTTTCAATCTGGAAAGCCTGACCGTCGAAGACATTAAAGCTCCTGACCTGAAACAGCTTGTGCCCTTAAAAAAACTGGTCAGCCTGACCCTTGTGGAGGACGTGGATTATGACCCCTTTGCCGGCTCCGATGCATCCCGAACACTCACGGATTATTCGGCGCTCTCTGTTCTTACGAATCTGGAAAGCTTAAGCATCGAATCGCCGGCTTTGAGGGAGTTTAGTTTCTTAAAGTCCCTTACAAACCTGACTTCCCTGTCTCTGTGCGACACGGAAGCCATCAGTGTGGAGCCTGTGGGGGAGCTTACCCAGTTAAAGAGCTTAAGCCTTGTAGACAACGATTCGGTAAAGGATTACAGCCCTGTCAGCGGGCTTACGGGCCTTACCAGTCTGACACTCAATAAGGGAACGGGGCAGGAGGACCCTGATCTTTCCGGCCTTGTCAGCTTGGAAAAGCTGGATATGAACGGGTTTCTCTCCATATCCTTTATGAGAAATATGGGGAATCTGAAAGAGCTGATTCTTCACGGCTGCAATATAGATGAGATCGGCGCCCTGTCCGGCCTGACCGGGCTGGAGCGTCTGACCTGCTATTCCGTGTGGACCTATGCGGTGCCCTTAAAGCATGTGGATTTTATTGACAATATGCCCAATTTAAAGTTTTTGGACTTCTGCGGAATCAGCCAGGGAAGCGGCTGGGGAGGATATCAGAGAAATACGGAGATTCTTGGGGATATTTCCAATGTGTTCAATCACCAGGGGTTGGAAGAGCTGTACTTAAATAACTGTATGTTTGAATTGGCCTTTGGAAACCTGAGAGAGAATCCCACCTTAAGGGTTCTTGAGATGCGGGAGGTGGGGCTGAAGGAGAATTTCTATGTTGAGACGTACAACGGCATGACGGATCTGTGGTATGATGATGTGGCTTTGGACGGACATACAGATTTCCTTGCCAATTATCCGAACCTGGAAAAACTTTATCTGGACGGGAATCAGCTGACGGATATCGGATTCGCGGCATCTTTAAAGAATCTGACTCATCTGGGACTTAACAATAACTATGTGACAGAACTGTCGCCCTTAAACCAGGCCGAGAGTTTAAAATATCTGGATATTCGCAGCAACCCCATAAGCAGCACCATAGAAACCGACGAAAAGGTGCAGATCTTAAGATAGGAGGCGGGTATGATTCCCTATACGTGCGACCAGGTTTGGGAGATGGTAACGGACCATCAGGAGGAGGAATTTCTCACTTTAAAAGGGCTGCCCTTTACATACACTATCAAGGGCGGTGAATTATTCATCAGCCGGCGCAGCAAGTCCATTACAAAAAGCACCTTTGACGCCGCCTGGAAAAAGATCCAGGATCATCCTCATGAGATTACGGGTCCCAAGAAGCTGAATGTTTTCGGAGCTCCCTATCTGTGGGCGATTTTTCGGGCGCTGGGACTGGTGGGTCTGAGGGCAAAAAGTGAAGACAAGGAGGAATATATCAGGTGAAATCACTTGTCATTGCGGAGAAACCCTCCGTAGCCAGAGATATCGCCCGTGTTTTGTCCTGCAAAAAGCAGGGCAGCGGCGTCATAGAAGGCGACCGCTATATTATCACCTGGGGGTTAGGGCATCTGGTAACCTTAGCCGACCCGGAAGATTATGATAAAAGATATAAGGAGTGGAAGATGGAAGATCTTCCCATGATGCCGGAACACTTTCGGCTTGAAGTAATCAAACAGACATCCAGACAGTATCAGGCGGTGAAGGCACAGATTCACAGAAACGATGTGGATCAGATCATCATCGCCACAGATGCGGGAAGAGAGGGAGAACTGGTGGCCCGGCTCATTCTTAAAAAAGCGGGCAATGACAAGCCTTTGCGCCGTCTGTGGATTTCATCTGTGACAGATAAAGCCATCAGAGAGGGATTTGCCCATTTAAAAGACGGGAAGGAATATGAACCCCTCTACGATGCGGCCATGTGCAGGGCGGAGGCTGACTGGCTGGTTGGGATCAATGCCACCAGGGCTCTGACATGCAAATACAACGCTCAGCTTTCCTGCGGCAGGGTCCAGACTCCCACACTGGCCATGATTGCCAAGAGGGAGGAGCAGATCCGAAATTTTATTCCAAAGCCTTACTACGGCGTTCAGGCGAAAGGACAGGGCTTAACCCTTGTATGGCAGGATAAAAAGTCAGGCAGTATGAGTACCTTTGACCGGAAGCGGGCGGAGGCCGTCCTTAACCAGTGCAGGGGAAGCGGGGCGAAGGTGGTCCAGGTGAAGAAGACGCCTAAGAAGACATTTCCTCCCCTGCTCTACGATCTCACGGAGCTTCAGCGAGAGGCCAGCAGGCGGTATGATTATTCGGCCAAGGAGACATTGAATCTGGTACAGCGGCTTTATGAAAATCATAAGGTCCTGACATATCCCAGAACAGATTCCAGATACCTTACATCGGATATGGTGCCCACCTTGAAGGAACGGCTGAAAGCCTGCGCCGTTGGTCCTTACCGGAGCCTGGCAGGGCGCCTTATCAATCAGTCCCTGTCTGCCAGTCCCTTTTTTGTGGATGACAAAAAAGTGGGAGATCATCACGCCATTATCCCTACAGAACAGTTTGTCCAGCTTGACCATATGACCATTGATGAGCGGAGAATCTATGACCTGGTAGTTCGCCGTTTCCTGGCGGTAATGTATCCCCCTTACGAGTACGAACAGACTGTCATTACAGTTCATGCGGGGGAGGAGATCTTTCTTGCCCGCGGCAATGTAGTGAAGAATGCCGGATGGAAAGCCGTCTATGAAGAGAAGGAAGGGGATTTTGAGGATGATCCTGGCGAGGGTGAAGCAGAAAGCCTGCCCGGACAGACATTAAAGAGCCAGAATCTTCCGGACTTAGGAATGGGGGCTGTGCTGAAAGACCTTGCCTATGTCATAACGGAGGGCAGGACCAGGCCTCCGGCCCGTTTTACGGAAGCTTCCCTTCTCTCCGCCATGGAAAGTCCTATGGCCTACATGGAATCACAGGATAAAGCCATGGCAAAGACTTTGGGGGAGACAGGAGGTCTTGGGACCGTGGCTACCAGGGCTGATATTATCGAGAAATTATTTTCCAGTTTCCTTTTGGAGAAGCGGGGAAAGGAACTGTTTTTGACCTCCAAGGCAAAACAGCTTCTTGAACTGGTGCCGGAAGACTTAAAGAAGCCGGAACTGACGGCGGACTGGGAGATGAAACTGTCAAAGATTGCGGGGAAGACTCTGAAAAGAGACGTATTTATGAAAGACATCCGTCAGTATTCAAAGAGTCTCATTGACCAGATTAAAGCAGGGGAAGGCAGTTTCCACCATGAAAACCTGACCAGCCATAAATGCCCGGAGTGCGGCAGGCGTATGCTTCTTGTGAAGGGAAAGAACAGCGAAATGCTGGTGTGCCAGGACCGGGAATGCGGATACAGGGAGACCGTTTCCCGTACATCCAACGCCCGCTGCCCTAACTGCCATAAAAAAATGGAGCTAAGAGGAAAAGGAGACGGACAGATTTTTGTATGCCGGTGCGGCTACAAAGAAAAACTGAAGGCATTCCAGGAACGTCGGAAAAAAGAGGGCGCCGGAGTGACGAAGCGGGACATAAACCGGTATCTGAACCAGCAGAGGAAAGAGGCAGCAGAGCCTGTTAACAATGCATTTGCCCAGGCGCTGGCAGAGCTTAAGCTGGAAGAGTGAAAGGGAGAAAGGCCATGGAGAGAAGGGACAAAGTAAACTATTATCTGGATCTGGCGGACGTGGTGTCGAAAAGAGGAACATGTTTAAGGCGGCTTTACGGAGCAGTGATTGTGAAGAATGACGAGGTAATCTCCACAGGATATGTGGGAGCTCCCAGAGGGAGAAAGAACTGTTCAGATCTAGGGATCTGCATCCGCCAGAAGATGAATGTTCCCAGAGGGGAGCGCTATGAACTGTGCCGCAGTGTCCACGCGGAGGCCAATGCTATTATCAGTGCAGAGCGGGAGAGGATGATCGGAAGTTCCCTCTATCTGTCAGGAAGGGAAGTGGGCACAGGGAAGTATATCGCCAACTCCAGCAGCTGCTCCATGTGCAAACGGATGATTATTAATGCGGGAATCGAGACTGTTTATATCAGGGATGATGAGGAACACTATCGTGTAGTGAAAGTCCGGGACTGGATTGAGGATGATGAATCTCTGGACGGGAGATTCGGGTACTGAAAAACACTTGTTAATGAATGGCTCGTTCACAATAGGAGGACATCATATGGACCAGAATAATCAGCGGATCAAACGCATTGCTAATGCCGCATCCATTCTGTTTTTGGAACAGGGATATGCCAGAACACAGATCAGCCATATTGCAATGGCTGCCGGTATTTCTGTGGGAAGCATTTATCTGGATTTTGCCGGAAAAAAGGAGATCATGCATTTCAGCATAAAATGTTCTCTGGAACCGGGATTTGCAGACAGACAGTTTAAGCGCCCCATTACTGATGATCTTTTTACAGGACTTCAGGAAGAGGTTTTGGATGTGTTTATTTCCGGCGCGGAGGAATTCGAGAGACATTTGGGCAATACAGGAAGTTATGGGTTCGAGACTCTGCTTTCCGATTTGTTTGATCAGATGGCCCGGTATGCACAGGTGGGCCTGTTTGTCAAAAGAAACCGGGAGGAGTTTCCGATCTTAAGTCAGAATTATGATGCTCAGAGACGGCGGACCCTGTCGGCTTTGACCAGCTACATTACCCGCTATATAAGTCTGGGAACCGTGCGGAGAGTGGAAGACCCGGCGCTAACCGCCCTGTTTGTCCTTCAGACACTGGCCTGGTGGTCCATGGATATGCATGTCATATCTTACCACAGAGATGAGATCTCTCTTGAAACAGCCAAAAAGGTGTGCATGGATAATCTTTTATTCGCCTATATGAGGCATCGGTAACAGGCAAGGGAAGCGGGAGGAAAAAGGAGCATGGAAGAAAAAACCAATGTAATGCGTCTTCTGGACCAGAAAAAAATTCCTTATAAAAGCCATACTTACTCCGGCCAGGAGGCTGTCTCCGGTGAGGAGGTGGCTGCGGTATTGGGGCAGGATCCCCGCAAGGTATTTAAGACTCTGGTGACAGTGGCGAAAAGCAGGCAGAATTATGTGTTTGTGATTCCGGTAGCCGAGGAGCTGGACTTAAAAAAAGCGGCAAAAGCAGTGGGAGAAAAATCTGTGGAGATGCTGAAAGCAAAAGAACTGCTTCCTCTCACAGGTTACATTCACGGCGGCTGTTCTCCTATTGGGATGAAGAAGTTTTTTAAGACAACCATTGATACGAGCGTCTTAACCTGTGAAACCTTTTGTTTCAGCGCAGGGAAAATAGGATACCAGGTGGAACTTGCTCCAGGTGATCTTGGCAGGATCATAAGGTATCAGACTGCGGATCTGACGGTCAGAGACACCGGGAGCACCCTGTGATATGAAGTACTATCTGGCCCCTATGGAGGGAATTACGGGTTATATATTCCGCAGAGTCTATGACCGCTGTTTTCCCAAAATGGATAAATACTTTACCCCATTTCTTTCCCCCAATCAGACAGGCAGGTTAAGTCCGAAGGAGCAGAAGGATGTGGATCCGGCGAATAACAAAGGGATCCGCCTTATTCCTCAGATTCTTACCAACAGCAGCGAAGATTTCATAAGAACGGCAAAGACCCTGAAGGCCATGGGGTATTGTGAGGTGAACCTGAATCTGGGCTGTCCATCGGGAACCGTGGTTTCCAAAAAGAGGGGAGCCGGTTTTCTGGCTTACCCGTCTGAGGTGGATGGCTGTCTCTATGACATATTTTCCCGTCTGGACATGAAGATTTCCGTGAAGACAAGGCTGGGAAAGGAAGCCCCGGAAGAATTTGAGGAACTGCTTTCCATCTACAACCGCTATCCTTTAGAGGAATTGATTGTCCATCCAAGAATTCAGAAGGATTACTATAGAAACCGGCCCCGTATGGAGTTTTTTAAGACGGCTTCAAAAGCCAGCTTAAATCCCCTGTGTTATAATGGGGATCTCTTTAAGAAGGAAGATGCGGAGGCGCTGGAGCAGGAGTTTCCCGGTCTTCCTGCCATGATGATGGGGCGGGGAATCCTGGCGAACCCCGGACTCTTGTGCCCGGTGCAGGAAAAAGAGAGGGTAAAAGAATTTCACGACTGTCTGTATGACGCCTACTGCCGGGAATATCTCATAGAGGCGGGACAAAAAGTAGTGCTGTTTAAGATGAAAGAAATCTGGTGTTATCTTATGAATACCTTTGAGAATGGGAAAAAATATGGAAAGAAGATTAAAAAGTCCCAGTCTCTTACGGATTATGAGACTGCAGTGGCAGCATTGTTTCGGGAATGCCAGCTGATTCCCGGCGGCTATGAGGGAACACCTTAAAAGACCCATGGAAGGGGGCATCTGCCCATACATAATACAGAGGAGGAGCGAATATGCAGTTATATCCGGCTATTGATATGAAGGATGGAAAATGTGTCCGTCTGACTCAGGGACTGTTTGACGACATGAAAGTATATGGCCATAACCCCTGCGATATGGCGAAGCTGTGGGTGTCAAAGGGAGCGACCTTTCTCCATGTGGTGGATCTGGACGGGGCTTTAGCGGGACGCACTGTAAATGAATCAGTCATTCAGGAACTTGTGCGCTCGGTGGATATTCCCATTCAGCTGGGCGGCGGGATCAGAAGCCGCCAGGCAGTTGAATATATGCTGAACCTGGGAATCAGCCGCGTTATCATCGGCACGAAGGCAGTCAAAGAACCGGAATTCATCAGGGGACTGGTGGAAGAGTTCGGCGCGGAGCGGATTGTAATAGGCGTGGATGCAAAAGACGGTATGGCGGCGGCGGAAGGCTGGGAGGAAGTGAGCGCCTTGACGGCTTTAAAGCTTTGTCAGATTATGAAAGGTTATGGAGTACGCCATGTGGTTTACACGGATATTGGGCGGGACGGCATGCTTTCCGGCCCCAATGTGGCGGCGACGAAGAAACTGACTGATGAGACGGGGATGGATATTATTGCCTCAGGCGGGGTCTCCTGTATGGAAGATCTGCAGGAACTTTATGAACACAACATAAAGGGAGCCATCATCGGAAAAGCTCTTTATGAGAAGCGCCTTGAGCTGGAGGAAGCGATCCTGCGGTTTGAAGGGAGGAAAGACAGATGATCTGCAAAAAATTGATTCCCAGCTTTGGATGCCGGGAAGGCCAGGCGATTATACTGGATGAGGGCCAGGAGTATTTCAGCAATGATATCCTGTCTCTTTGCCGTTATTACAGCGACAACGGGGCGGATGAACTTCTGATCCATGATTTGTCGGAGACGGATGAGGATCATGAACGTACCATTCTGCTCATAAAAGAGGTGGCGCGGGAGATTGATATTCCTATTATCACCGGCGGTCATGTGAAGCGTCTGGAGGATATTAAAAAATATCTCTATGCCGGGGCAAAGGCAGTGTTCCTTGATGTGGCTGACGACAACCATGTGGATCTGATCAAGGAAGGTTCCCACCGGTTCGGAAGTGAAAAAATCTATGGCTATCTGTCAGAGCTGTCTTATCTTAAGCGGGCGGAGGAGTATGAACAGCTGGGAGCCAGTGCTTTGGTGATTGACTGTCATTGTCAGAGCGCAGAGGATCAGGCTCTTCTTTCTG
Organism: Clostridiaceae bacterium; assembly: GCA_910574345.1. Classification (GTDB taxonomy): domain Bacteria; phylum Bacillota; class Clostridia; order Lachnospirales; family Lachnospiraceae; genus UBA3402. The sequence continues at coordinate 25,030 of CAJSZV010000004.1, forward strand.
CGTGCGGAATGCCTGTGATTTTATTTTGTGATGAGGATACGCCTCAGGCTTTGGCGTCATTTTTAAAATTTCCCAGGGTGGAGGGAGTCCTTCTCACGGTTCCCGAAGAGTATGAGGGAAACTGCATGAATCTTAAGCAGGAGCTGAAAAAGCGCGGAATCCCTGTAGATACTTTTGAGAGTTCTGTTAGTTGGGAGGATTTCAAACTGAATTCCCAGGGAATGATTCCGGTGATCACCCAGGATTATAAGACCTCCCAGGTGCTGATGCTGGCCTACATGAACAGGGAGGCTTTTGAAAAGACTCTTCACACGGGAAAGATGACCTACTACAGCCGCAGCCGGCAGAAGCTTTGGCTAAAAGGCGAGACTTCCGGCCACTACCAGTATGTGAAATCCCTGCATCTGGACTGTGACAATGACACCATTCTTGCCAAAGTAAAACAGATCGGCAGTGCCTGCCATACTGGGGCCCGGTCCTGCTTTTTTAAGACCCTGGCCAGGAAAGAGTACAGGGACACCAATCCTTTAAAGGTATTTGAGGATGTATTTGCCGTGATCCTTGACAGAAAGGAACACCCGAAAGAGGGGTCCTACACCAATTACCTGTTTGACAAGGGCCTTGATAAGATCCTTAAGAAGCTGGGAGAGGAGGCCACGGAGATCGTCATTGCCGCCAAGAATCCGAATCCTGAGGAGATCAAATATGAGATCTCCGATTTTCTCTACCATATGATGGTGCTTATGGCGGACAGGGGGATTACCTGGGAAGAGATCATGGAGGAACTGGCCAGCCGGTAGACATTTTGAAAGGACAGTGCTATACTAGCCACAGAAGAAGAATCCGCACTGCTTAAGACAGTGCTTTCGGTGAAGGAGGTAAAGATGGAGACAACAGTATTAGAACGTTTTCTCAAGTACATCGCTGTGGACACCATGTCCCAGCTGGAGAAAGAGAGTATTCCCAGTACGGAAAAACAGAAAAATCTGGCAAGGATTCTGGAAGAAGAATTAAAGGCCATGGGGGCCAGTGACGTGAAGGCCGATGATCATGCCTATGTTTACGCCACCATTCCCGCCACTACGGACAAGAAGATTCCCACTGTAGGTTTTATCGCCCATATAGATACATCGCCGGCTTATTCTGACGAGAATGTGAAACCACAGTTTTATAAGAATTATGACGGAGGCCGGATCGTCATGAACCGGGAGACAGGCCTTTCCATGGGACCGGAGGAGTACCCGGAGCTGCTTAATTATGTGGGACAGGATGTGATCACCACAGACGGAACCACGCTTTTGGGGGCTGACGACAAAGCGGGGATCGCAGAGATCATGGCTCTTGCCGAGTATCTGCTAAAGCATCCTGAGATTCCCCACGGAACCATCAAAGTCGGGTTCACGCCGGACGAGGAAGTGGGACGGGGAGCGGATCTGTTCGATGTGGAAGGGTTTCATGCGGATGTGGCTTATACGGTAGACGGCGGCGCTTTGGGCGAACTGGAATATGAGAACTTCAATGCCGCCTCCGGAAAAGTGGTGGTCCACGGTCTCAGCATTCATACCGGTTCCTCCAAGGGAAAGATGAAGAATGCCATCCTTATGGCCATGGAATTCCAGAACATGCTCCCTGTATTTGACAACCCTATGTACACGGAAGAGTATGAGGGATTTTTCCACCTGGACACCATCTCCGGATGCGTGGAGACTGTGGTGATGGACTACATTATCCGCGACCATGATATGGATAAGTTTCAGAAAAAGAAAGCCTATATGGAGCGGGCGGCAGCTTACATGAACCAAAAATACGGCGATGGAACCATTGAGCTGACCTTAAAGGACTCTTACTACAATATGAAGGAAAAACTTGCGGACCATATGTATCTGATTGATATTGCCAAGGACGCCATGAAGGAGCTGGGAATCGAGCCCATTGTCGTTCCCATCCGCGGAGGCACAGACGGGGCAAGACTTTCCTATATGGGACTTCCCTGTCCAAATCTCTGTACGGGGGGCCACAACTTCCACGGGAAGTTTGAGTATATTACGGTTCAGGCTCTTGAGAGGACCACAGAGCTTCTGTTTACCATTGTGAAAAAATTTGAAGCCGGAACTCTGGCTGGGGACCGCTGAAAACTATGACAACGGCAGTCATCGGAAAAGGAGCCATTGCGCCCCGGATGAGAAATTATCCAGGGCGCCATGGCTCCCCTTTATGTCAGTCATAGGTGCCCATCATCAGTTCCATGAGATGCACCCCTTTGCCTCCGGCCATCCGAATGCCTGCCGTGCAGCGGTTGCAGCAGGTGACTGCCGGCTCACAGGGGAACTTTTCAACCTGTTCCCTCATGAATCGGAGCTGTACCTCTTTGGGCATGTGGGAAATGGTTTTGTCATCCTGTTTTGCCAGCAGGGATGCGTTTTGGGGATCTTTCGGTTCAAAATGGAGCGTGCCGCAGTAGACGCTGCGTGCTTTATTTTCTTCCATTTCCACCACGGAAACACGCATCTTTTCCAGGGCCGTCCGCACTGCCTCAAAAATTTCCGGATGATCCCGGTCACGCCAGCAGTCCTGGACCGTGGCCGTAAGCCCGCTGTAATCAGGCCAGGGAAAGGCGGAGTCCTTTGTCAGATAGACAAATAAGTTCTGCAGTGTGAATTGCTCCGGCACCCGTGTTTGCAGGGTCTCCCGGCATGCCTGACAGAAGTACAGGGCTGTACTGCCCTTGGTGTAATTCAGCTTGTCTATGCGGCAGCAGCCTGCCACAGGCATCCGCTCCTTCAGATACGCCCGAATCCGTCTGGCGGCCTCAGGGCTGTCCTTGGTAAAATTGCAGCTGGGAAAATAGATTTCATTCATAAAAATCACCCTTCTTTCATCAGTACCCAAAGGTTTTGTCCGTGGTCATCCTTGCCGCAGAACATGGGATATATTCTTTCTCAAACACCACTTCTCCGCCAAGCACGGTCATTGCGCAGTTTAAGAGTTCGTTGATATCATCCAGAGGATTCTTCTCAAATACGGCAAAATCGGCTCTCTTCCCCACAGTAACGGAACCATGGGTTTTGTCAACCCGCAGCAGTTGGGCAGCATGGATGGTGCCGCACTGAACAGCCTCCATGGGAGTCATGCCGTTCTCAACCATGAGGACTGCCTCAAAGGCCGTCTTGTCATAGTGATTAAAGGGGGTTCCCGCATCGGTCCCCAGGGCAATCTTCACTCCGGCCTTGTGAGCCTTGCGGAAAGTAGCCTTATGGGCTTCTATGGTATTCTCCACTTTGCGAACCATGTAATCCGGAATTCCTGCATCTGTTCCATAGACTTTGATCCAGTAAGGGGCAGCCAGAGTGGGAACATAGAATACATTGTGCTCCTTCATCCAGTCAAAGCACCAGTCATCCATGAAGAAACCGTGCTCAATGGAATCCACACCGGCTCTGAGAGCGTTCTTGATGCCTTCCATTCCCTGGGCATGGGTAAAGGTCCTGGCACCGGCCTTGTGCGCTTCCTCGATGGCGGCCCGAAGTTCTTCTTCCGTCAGCTGAGGGGAACCGGGCTCCACGCCTTTTGTCATAACGCCGCCGGTAGCCATGACCTTGATCCAGTCAGCCCCTGCTTTCAGTTGTTCCCTGGCTGCTTTGCGGCAGTCGTCCGGACCATCGGCTTCCCGTCCCTCTGTGTGTCCGTGTCCTCCGGTCATGCAGATGCAGCGGCATGCGGTCTGCATCTGAGGAGCCATGATGGTCCCCGCAATCTGGGCGCTGTGGAGGTCCACGTCGATATAGTCAGGCGTCCCTGCATCTCGTATGTAGGTGACGCCGGAATGCAAAAGAGTCTTTAGATTGGTAATGGCACGGATAGTCTGGGCTGCCTGGCTTATATGCTCTCTGACACCTGTTCCGGCATCAGAACACATGTGGACGTGACAGTTGAAAAGGCCGGGAAGAAGAGTCTTTCCCTGCAAGTCGATTATTTTGGCATCCTGAGGGACAGATACATCCCTTCCTGCCGCCGTGATAATGCCGTCTTCCACCAATATGGAACTGTCCGGAATGAGAGCTGCGCCGATTACGTCTGCTATATTGGCATGGATAAATGCTGTTGTCATAATCTGTACTCCTTTTGTATTTTTCTATAAGTATGTCGTTAGTGTCCAGACACAGTATATCATAGAAAAAGAAAATTTACTATAAAATATCATGGGATAAAGGCGAAAGATGTGGTATAATTAGGGCATGACGCACACAGGCCTCCGCGCTGACGGACGCTGACATTGCTTAATACAAATTTATGCATCAGGGAGGAATTTACTTTATGGCATGGTATGATGAAGCCGTATTTTATCACATTTATCCTCTTGGGCTGACAGGAGCGCCCAAAACCAATTCTTATGGGAAGCCGGAACATCGGTTAAACACATTGCAGCCCTGGATTGGACATATTAGGGAGATCGGCTGCAACGCCCTTTATATCGGTCCGCTGTTTGAATCCGTAGGCCATGGTTATGAGACCACGGATTATAAAAAGCTGGACAGCCGTCTTGGAACCAACGAAGATTTGACTGCTTTTGTGGAAGAGTGCCACAGACAGGGGATCAGGGTAATACTGGACGGTGTGTTTAACCATACAGGCAGGGATTTCTTTGCCTTCCAGGACATTAAGAAAAACCGGGAGAATTCTCCTTACAAAGACTGGTACTGCAATGTAAATTTCTGGGGGAATAATGAATACAATGACGGCTTTTCTTATGAGAATTGGGGAGGCTATGATCTTCTTATAAAACTGAATCAGCATAATCCGGCTGTGAAAGAGTATATCTGTGATGTGATCCGCTTCTGGGCCAATGAGTTTAAGATTGACGGAATCCGTCTTGATGCCGCCGATGTGCTGGACTTCGGATATATGCAGGCCCTGAGGCAGACGGCAAATGAGATCGGGCCGGATTTCTGGCTTATGGGAGAAGTGATCCATGGTGATTACACCCGCTGGGTTAATGAGGGGACCCTTCATTCCGTCACCAACTATCATCTGCACAAGGCTCTTTATTCAGGGCACAATGACCATAATTATTTTGAGATTGCCCACACTGTAAGACGTCTCTACGAGATGGGAGGCAATCGTCCTGACGGACTGAAGCTGTATAATTTTGTGGACAACCATGACGTGGAGAGGATTTACACCAAGCTTACAAACAAGGCCCATTTTGTGCCGGTCCATATCCTTCTGTATACCCTTCCCGGAGTGCCATCTGTCTATTATGGCTCTGAGTTCGGAATAGAGGGAAAGAAGGAACAGTATTCCGACGATTCCCTGCGTCCCAGTCTGTCTCTTAAGGATTATGAAAGCGCCCTTGAGGACAATGTCTGCACCAGACTGATTGCCGGACTTGGGAAGGTGCGCCAGAGGGTCAAGGCCCTTTCCTATGGGGATTATAAAGAGCTGGTGCTGACAAACCGCCAGTATGGGTTTGCCAGGAATTATTGTGGAGAAAGCGTCCTTGTGGCGGTCAATAATGATGAGAATGAGGCTGCCATGAGCCTTCCGGCAAGTAATGTCCCACAGTACCGGGAGATGCTTTCCGGTGAGACGGCAAACGTGACAGACGGACATATCAATATCCGTATCCCGGCATGCAGCGGCGGAATCTGGGTTCCGGCAGGCGGAGACGTAAAGACAGAAAGCGCAGAAGAAACTTTGGCAGCGGACAAAGAGGTTCTTGTTCTGTCCAGGCCTGTAAAGCCTGCAGAATCAGAAAAATACCCGCAGGGAAAGCCGGCAGAGCCAAAACCTGTAAAGGATAACGGGATGAAGCAGACACAGAAGGAACCAGTGAAATCTGCCATATGGGAAAAACAGGACAACGTAAAAAAGGCAGAGCCGGAGAAAACAGGTTCAAAAAAGCCAGGGAACCGGCAAAAAGAGAAGATGGAGAAGACTGCTTCGGAGACCGGGACAAAGGAGAAAATAACTGCTGACAAAAAAGCGATTCCAGCAGAGCCGAAGCCGTATGAAGAGATGGATATTGAGGAGCTTCAGCAGGCGATTCTGGACAGAATGGCAAAGAACGGTCCTGTAACCGACAGGATGCGACAGGATGTTATGGAAAATGTGTACCACGATTCTCTCGTGAACTGGATTAAGAGTTTTCGGTAAATGGAGAGCATAATCGAAAAGAGAGGGTCCGCGCAGCGGGCCCTCTGTGACATTACAGATACTTTTGAGATGCTTCGGGACTTAAATGGTATTCCTCCTGAATCTTGGCAAGGATTGTCTGTGATGGAACACCTAAATTTTTTAATATGGAAACGGTGCCCATAATTCCCTGCTCAATGCCTTCTTTTATGCCTTCCTTAATGCCTTCCTTAATGCCTTCCTTAATGCCTTCTTTTATGCCTTCTTTTTTGATTGTTTTTGCTTCATATTCCAGAAGTTTTCCACCCATAACCGCTTTCACTCCTTCCCTGACAGAATTATATTTTATGGCAATATGCTCCAATACTTTATTAGACATATCAATAATGGTACATCGTGTATATTCGCTTATTGATCCCTGGTTCAAAAGTTCTTCCAGGTTATTTTTGATCTGTTCATATTCCGCTTGCAATTCCCTTAGCTGTGTTTGATCTTTCTCATACTCCTCGAAGCGTGTTTCATGAGAAAAAATATAAAAGGGGATTAGCAGCAAAAGGTTTTTCTTAAAAATATCTTCTAAAGAGTATTGCTGGGACTTCATCACCGGAATATTATATTCTACGGTTCCTCCCGGTGTCACCATTCGGATTTTCAGAGTATCAGGTGTCGATGTATGGTGTCTTAAAAACAATACGGCGGAATGCGGTAATGTTACTATAAGGATATTGCCTCGGATTTGTCCGTCATCAAGTGCAATCTGCGTATCGTATTCAAAGAAGCGGATCAGCATACTGTTGTCGGTGCTGCTTTGACATTCCAAATGATATTTTTTTGTGCATTTCCCTTCTATCTTAAAGCTGGTATCTGTGATCCGTTCATCCTCGTTTCCGCCTTGTTGATTAAGGAAGTGTTCATTTGGTGAGAAGATGATGGTTTCCTGACCGGAATAATGTTCTCCAAACATCTCGTTTATTACAGGAAGGATCAAAGAACTGCAATCGTTCAGCAAGGTACGAAACACATCATCATAAGGTGTGTTGGTTATTTTTATATGCTCCATTAGTCATTACCTCCCTTTATCATATTTTATCATATCGTCCCAATTTACTCAATAAGAAAACCGTTTAAAAGGAGACAGGGTTAATCAAACAGCAGAATGCTATTGTCCGGGAGGAAGAAAGAGATTATAATTACGGTAAACGTATGGAAGATTGGAGGAGAGGGCAGTGGCAAAAGAAGAGCTGGATGAAAAAGAGGAAAAAGAGGTTATGGAGACGGCTATTATGGCCGGGCACATTCTTCTGGAAAACGGAGCTGAAATTTTTCGGGTAGAGGAGACCATTGACCGTGTCTGCCGCCACTATGGAGTAAAGTCAGGGAACGCTTTTGTTTTGAGCAACGGGATCTTTACCACGGCTGGCAATGAGCGTGAGGGATACTTTGCCAAAGTACAGCACATTCCCGTAGGCGGAACCCACTTAAACCGGGTGGCAGCGGTGAATCAGCTGTCCAGAGAGATGGAGGAGGGGCTCTATACCATAAAAGAACTGAGAGCTGCTCTGGAAAGCATTAAAACCATGCCTGGGAAACGTCCCATAACCCAGATTTTTGCTTCTGGGGTGGGAAGCGCGGCTTTCTGCTGTCTGTTTGGCGGGGATGTATGGGATATGGGAGCGGCGTTTTTGGCAGGATTGCTTCTATATGCCTATGTATTGTTCGTCAGCGCTCCCCATTTGTCAAAAATCGTGGGAAATATCGGGGGCGGAGCTTTGGTTACCTTTGTCTGTGCTTTCTGTTATTTTGGGGGGCTTGGAAATCACCTGAATTTTATGATTATCGGCTCCATAACGCCCCTTATTCCGGGCGTGGCTTTTACCAATGGGATTCGTGATATTGCTGACGGAGATTATATCTCAGGCTCTGTCCGCATGCTGGACGCCATTCTTGTATTTTTCTGTATTGCCATCGGTGTAGGTATGGCATTTTCTCTGTTGTCAGGGATAGGAGGGGGGATTCCTTTATGATCGGCGAAATCTTGGCGGCAATGGTGGGAACCGTGGCGTTCTCTCTTCTCTTCGGTGTTCCAAGGAGGTATTATCCTTACTGCGGTCTCATCGGCGGCGCCGGCTGGTGGGTGTACTCTATGGCCGCCTCCCGGTGGGAGCCGGAGCTGGCAGCTCTTGTGGCTACTATGGTGGTGATTCTCCTGTCCCGAACGACAGCTGTCTGGCAGCGGTGCCCTGTGACAGTTTTTTTGATCTCCGGCATCTTTCCCCTGGTTCCAGGTGCAGGAATTTACTGGACTTCCTACTATATTGTGACGGACCAGCTGAATCTGGCTCTGCACACAGGCTATGAGGCGGTGAAGACTGCAGTCGCCATTGTGCTGGGAATTGTCTTTGTCTTTGAGATACCACAGAAAGTATTCAGAGCAGGACGAAAACAACATGAGGTCACTCCCCGCCAACTATAACGGAACAGTCTCTATGGAGGAATAGAAAATTTTATATAGGTATGGTAGAATAGGAAGCGAAAATGAGGGTATAAGTCATAAGAGGCTTGAGAAAGGAGAAGATTTATGACAATTTTAGAAGAATTTGACAACAGCCGACAGGCCATCGTGAACCCGACCGATGTGATAAAACCTATCCCTGACATGCCAAAAGCTGTGGTTTCCTGCTTTGCAAGGGAGACCTTTGAGCGCATGGTTAAAAGCTTTGGAGGGGAAAAGATAGGAGAGACATGGCAGGCCAATATGGTAATTCCTGTGTACAAGACAAGCTACAAGGGGAGCCCTGTGGGGATGTATATGTCGCCTGTAGGGGCTCCGGCCTGTGTGGCGGCGGCAGAAGAGATCTATGCCATGGGTGCAGAGACCATCATTCTCTTCGGAACCTGCGGAGTATTAGACGGTGCTATTGAGGACTGTTCCGTTATCATACCTGACAGGGCCCTTCGTGATGAAGGAACCAGCTTCCACTATGCGCCTGCCTCTGATGAGATCAGGGTGAACCTTAAGTATAGGGAAGTTTTTACAGAAATTCTGGAGAAATTAAGCTGCCGATATACCATAGGGAAGACCTGGACGACCGATGGTATTTACCGGGAAACCAGAGAAAAGGCAGCCCGTAGAAGAACGTCCGGCTGTGTCTGTGTGGATATGGAGTGTGCCTCTATGGCCGCCATGGCGGATTTTCGGGGAAAGGAACTGTTTCAGTTCTTTTATGCTGCCGATAACTTAGCCGGGGAATCCTGGGATATCCGCAGTCTGGCCAATGATGCCAATCTGTCAGAGAAAGATAAGATCGCAGGACTGGCCATGGAGCTGGCGAGTAAGGTTTATACCATGGACGATTCACGGTGCTGATTAGCATGGGCTGATTCAGTTATGGAGGCAGCATTGGCTATGTGTAGCAGCATGTTGGGAAGAAGGGATAATAAATGGCCAGAACTGTAGGAATCGGAATCCAGAGTTTTGAGAAAATCATAGTAAATAATTATTTCTATATCGACAAAACAGATTTCATCAAAGAATGGTGGGAAAACGGAGATGACGTAACCTTGATTACCCGCCCCAGAAGATTTGGAAAAACCTTGAATATGAATATGCTGGAACGCTTTCTTTCCGTTAAATATAAAGGTCAGGGAGAGATATTTGAGGGGATGTCTATATGGAAGGAGGAAAAGTACCGCAGGCTCCAGGGAACGTATCCTGTGATCTTCCTCAGCTTTGCTGATATAAAGGAATCGACAGCTTTTGGTACGAAAAAAAGAATCTGTCAGATTATAGAAGAGAAGCGAGGATGATGCCATGATCCTGGAATTTAAGGTTCATGATCCGGATGATGAAAAAAACCTGGAGGACACGGTGAAGGCAGCCTTGAAGCAGATTGAGGATATGGATTATAAGGAAGCCCTGGTAGCAGAAGGAATCTGTGAGGAACGGATCCGAAGCTATGGATTTGGATTCGAGGGAAAACGGGTGCTTATTGGGTAAAACAGGCCTGTCTATGACAGCGACAATGTGGGGCTGTGGAGGATACAGCAGTAACGTCCGTTTTTCGGTTTACAATGAGAGGTTATGCTATTTGAAATTAGCCTCCAGGGCAAAATACGTCCGGGGTGGCAACCCGCAGCCCCGAAATGGCAAAGTAATTGGCCACATCATCGACTATGTTTATGTGCCGTTGGAAGAAAAGTCTTGTGTGGAACTGCCGGCTGCAATGGCGGCAGTTCCACGCAAGACTGGCGCACATCCATAATGCTGCCGTCAGCCCCATGCCTCAGGATGAGGAACCGGGCAGTCCATCATATCCGTCCTATATTCCGCGATGCCGAGGTGATCCTTCATTCTTCTCTGAAACTCCTTCGCCCTTGCATCCGCCTCATGGGGATCGCATACAGAGAGCAGTCTTTCATGGCACTGCCGGACAATTTCCCCTGCCTCAGCAGATGAGGGGAAGAAAATATTCTGTTTTTTATCCATATAAAGTTCTTGAGAATCCTGAGAAATCTCAAGAAGGTTATGATTCTCGCCCGGATCATGTTCCAGGTCAAAGAGCTGAGGACTGTCAGAACAGTAGTACACATACTTGTACTGCTTAAAACGGATCATGAACATGGCGTGGGGGATGCCGTGGGCATGGTATTCGCTGAAGGAAAAGTCCTGATGGCCGGGATTTTCTCCTGTTTCCATGAAGGGGCGCAGGCTTTGTCCGTCCAGACTTCCGGGAATAGGAAGCCCCATATAGTCGCAGACCGTAGGGAACCAGTCTGTCAGGTTCACCGGCGCTTCTACGCGGCGGGACTTCCCGCCCGGAAGCCGGACGATCATGGGCACATGGGCGGATTCCTCAAACATGCAGCATTTCCACCAAAGGCCGTGATAGCCCAGCTGTTCTCCGTGATCGCTGGTATAACAGAAGATTACCTGATCCTTAAGTCCCAGGGCGTCCACCTTGTCAAGAAGGATCCCCAGACGCTCGTCCAGCTGGGCGATGGCGCAGTGGTAGCCGATGAGAAGTTTCCTTACTGTATCCTCCGGCAGGCTTTCACACTTAAAATAGGTGCGAAGCCAGTCCAGGGATTCATTGAGGGAAGAAAAAGGAGGCTTTAAGGCGTCAGGTATTTCCGGGATCTGCTTTTCATAATAGTCCCAGTATTCTTTTTTTACATAGAAGGGAAAGTGAGGGTCCAAAAATCCCAGGTAGAGATACCAGTCCTTTTCCCTGCCATGTTCTTCCAGCCAGGAAAGTCCTGACGCCAGAACCTTATCGTCATGACTTTCCTCTGTCTTTAATCCGATCTTTTCAAACCTTTTCTCGGCACCGATCCGTCCTGTTTTTTGGTCACGGAAAAAACAGCCGATATCCGCATGTTCCATAAACCCTTCCTGTCTCTGAAAAGTGAACCCATAAGAGCCCTGGGGATGAAAGTGAGTTTTGCCGATATTGATATAGGGAATTCCAAAACCGGTCAGATACTGGGACAGGCCCAGAACTTTTCCGTCATAGGGAGTGGAATTGTCCCAGGTTCCCGTGCGGTGCACATACCGCCCGGAGATAAAACTTCCTCTGGCCGGAGCGCATAGGGGACAGGGAGTGTAGCAGCTGTCAAAAACCGTGCTTTCCGCTGCCAGCCTGTCCAAGTTGGGAGTTTTTAGGACGGAGTTTCGAAAGCTCTTGACAAAGCTCATCATGTGGAAAGAGTGTTCATCTGACATTACGGTTATGATTTTCATAAAGGGACCTCCAAAGTTTATATCTTAATCATCTATGGAATTCCTTATTCCGTCAATAGTACAATTCCCATATAAATGTTTAAAAAACCATATAAAAACAGAGAATATTAATATAATAACATAATCTAAAAAATCAAAAATTGTATTTTTGATTCTAAAACGTATAATAAAGTCAGCTCATGGAAGAAAAACTATAAACAATGCACAACAACAAAAAAGGAGGACGTATTCATGAAAAAAAACGGAAATATTAAGAGAGCGGCAGCGGGTATGATGGCAGCCTGTATGATAGCAGGAGCCCTGGCCGGATGCAGCGGCAGAAAAGGAAGCGAGAATAAGAGCGATCCGGCTCCGTCCCAGACAGCAGGCAGTGAGGCGGCAAAAACCGGGGAGAGCGCAGGCGGTCAGACAGCGGAAAATACGGCGGAGGAACCGGCCCATCTGAAACTGTTCCTTACCAATAAGAATATTGTGGACGGCTCCTATGCAAAACAGATGATCGAGGAAGCCACCAACACCAAACTGGAGATCATTCAGGTTCCCACGAAGGAGCTGGATAACAAGCTGAACATTCTGCTGGCATCCGGCGACCGCCCGGATATTATCCAGTGCGAGACAGAGACCATGGAGAGCCAGCTTTTGTCCTCAGGAATTCTTCTTCCCTTAAATGAATATTGGGACAATTACCCCAATATCAAAAACGGCAGGGATGAGGCTACCTGGAATCTTATGAGATACACTGACGGCAACGTCTACTCCATCGGTATCAAGAACCCTAACCCTCTTTCCATCATCGCCTACAGAAAGGACTGGCTGGACAAGTTCGGGCTGGAGGTTCCCACTACACTGGATGAGTACTATGAGGTGGCAAAGGCGGTGGCGACTCAGGATCCGGACGGCAACGGAGCAGACGATACCTTTGCCTTCGGCGGTTATCAGAATGTGGATACCACCTGGTTTGATCATATCTTCGGCGCTTACGGAGCTCTTCCCAACTACTGGATGGTAAAGGACGGACACATAGTCAACGGTTCCACTCAGCCGGCCATGAAAGATGCCCTGATCTATCTGAATAAGATGTACCAGGATGGCCTCATCGACCCGGAATTCGTCACGGACGATGCAAAGAGATGGCAGCAGAAGGTAAAATCCGGTATCTACGGCGCCGGTGTTACCAAGATTCATATTTTTGACCACAACAACTGGTCCAACTACTACGAACCCTTTATCCAGGCATATCCGGAAGGAGAGCATGTGTACGGCCCTGTGCTTACAGGCGGATGCGACAATCCCGTAGGAATCCGTATGGCCAGCGAGAGAGGATGGCTGAGGACCTTTGTATCCAAGGACTCCAAGAATATTGACGCCTGCCTGAGGCTCATTGACTATCTCATGTCCGAGGAGGGCAACCGCTTTGCCCAGTACGGCGTGGAGGGCGAGCACTACAAATGGGAAGGCGACATGCTGGTAAGGCTCATTGACGATCAGCAGACCAATGATCTGGACTTAAACAAGTTCTTCATCGGCAATACGGTGCTGTTTGACCATTCCTCTCCGGAGCTCTTTGACGCCTTTGAATATTCCCATACCACCTGCCTGGCAAACCCGGTAGACGGAATCTTTATTGACGAGTTAAATGAGCTGTATCCCAAGTTAAAGGAGATCACCAACACCAGATACATTGAGATGATCGTAGGCGAGACCCCTATTGAGGGCGGTTTTGAAAGCTTTGTGGAAGAGTGGAATTCCAGAGGCGGCCAGGAACTTACCAAGGCCCTGGATGAGGCATATCAGGCAAAATAGGAAATAAAAATCAGGAGGTTGACATGGCAGGAGCGAAAGTGAAGGCATTGCAGGGAAATCGGGGAAAAGGCGGGAAGATGTGGAAAGCGGTGAGAGAGCACAGGACTCTCTATCTGCTCATGGTTCCCGGACTCTTATATTTTATATTGTTTCGTTACCTGCCTATGTTTGGCCTGGTAATCGCTTTCAAAGATTATAATATTTTTAAAGGCATTTGGGCCAGCGACTGGGTGGGCCTTGAAAATTTCAGAGAACTGATCCGCTCCAGGGATTTCTGGAATGTTATGAAAAATACCTTGAGAATCAGTTTTACCAAGATTCTCATCAGCTTTCCGATTCCCATTCTTCTGGCCATTTTGTTAAATGAGATCAGACAGGTGCGGTTTCGCAAGGTGATACAGACCTGCATTTATCTGCCCCACTTCCTATCCTGGGTGGTCATCGGCGGAATCATGCTGAATCTGTTTTCTCCCGTGTTCGGTCTGGCAGGACAGTTTTTTAAGGCCACGGGAATGGAGGCCGTGAATATAATGGCAAAGAAGAACACGATTTTCTGGGTGGTGATCTTCTCGGATATCTGGAAGGAGGCAGGATGGAGCACCATTGTCTTCCTGGCGGCCCTGACTCAGGTGGATTTAAATCTCTACGAGGCTGCAAGGATGGACGGCGCCAACAAACTGGAGCAGATGATTCACATCACGCTGCCGGCCATCTCATCCATTGTCATCGTCATGCTGATTCTCAGAATCGGAAAGATCATGAATGCCGGATTCGAACAGATACTGGTTTTGCAGAATCCCATAACAAGAGACACCATTGATATTTTCGATACCTATGTGTACCGGGAAGGACTGGGGCGGGGAAGCTACAGCTTTGCGGCCACAGTGGATATGTTTAAATCCGTCATTGCCCTGATTCTCGTAGGCAGCGCCAACAAGATCAGCAAGTGGTTCGGAGAGGAGGGCATTGTGTGATGAACAGAGGAAGAAAGAAAATACATACAGCCACGGTTTTGAATTACCTGCTGTTTCTTGTCATCGGCATTATCATGGTGTATCCCTTCTGGTATGTGGTCATGTATTCCTTAAGCGTGCCCTCCCAGAGCTCCCTGGATCATCTGTACCTGTGGCCGGCAGGATTCACACTGGACAATTACAGGTACGCGTTTTCCAAGAAAATCCTGTTCAGCGGGTTCTTTAACTCCGTGTTTCTCACCGTGGTGGGAACCGTGGTGAATATGATCCTTACCATTATGCTGGCTTATCCTCTTTCCAGGGAAAAGCTGCCGGGCAAAGGGTTTTTCTCCGCCTTTGTGGTGTTTCCCATGCTGTTTAGCGGGGGCATGATCCCCACTTATCTGGTCATCAAGCAGTTCGGTCTCATGGACAGTTTGTGGTCACTGATCACTTCCATGGCGGTCAATGTGTACAATCTGCTGATTCTGACCAAGTTTTTTAAGAGTATTCCTGACAGTCTCATAGAAGCTGCCAGAATCGACGGATGCGGGGATGTTCTGACACTGGTCAAGATCGTGCTGCCTCTGTCCAAGGCGTCCTTAGCCACCATCTCCCTGTTTTATGCGGTGCAGCACTGGAACGAGTTTCTTCATGCCACCATTTACATCAACACGGATTCCAAATGGCCTCTCCAGGTGGTGCTTCGCAACATCATCGACATGTTGGCCAACGATTTAAACAACAGCGGCGAGGTGTTCATGAACCCGGAAAACTTTAAGATGGCCACCATTGTAATTACGGTTCTGCCTATTATGTGCGTGTACCCGTTTTTGCAGAAGTACTTTACTCAGGGAGTCATGATGGGTTCCGTAAAGGGTTAAAAGGAGAGAAAAATCGTGGATCAGAGACTAAATATTCTGCTTTTTATGACAGATCATCAGAGAGATGATATGATAGGAATGGTACAGTGCCAAAGAGAGGTCACTCCCAATCTCAATAGGCTGGCAGAGGAGGGAGTCCGGTTTGAGAGGGCATATGATACATGCCCTCTCTGCGTTCCTGCACGAACTGCCCTGGCTACCGGAATTTATCCTACGAGAAACGGCGTGGTATACAATGACTGGCAGGGGAAGACGGCAAGAGAACTGGAGCCCATACATAGGACACTGAAAAAAGCCGGATACCGGGTGGGCCATGTGGGCGTGGACCACATTAAGGTGAAGCCTTCCATGAGGGATCAGGGGCTGGACTTTTTTGTAAGCCAGGAAGACTATGAACAGTGGGCGAAAAGCCGTGGCATTGACACCAAACGCTCCCCGGACCAGCTTACATGGGTGGAAGAGGAGATCGAGGGAGCCTGTGTGAAAAAGAAGTACAGCGGTCATAAGGTAAGACGGTGGGAGGAACCTTTGGAACACTTTAAGGATCACTACTTTATGACTAAAGCCCTGGAGTTTTTAAGAGAGACGAAAGAGGAGCCCTTTGCCCTGTTTGTCTACCTGTGGGCCCCTCATCCGCCTCTCACAGTGCCGGAGCCATATTATAGCATGTACGATCCGCAATCCATCGTTCTGCCGGACAATGTGGGACGAGCCTCAAAAGGGGAACCCTCTCTCAGGCGCAGGGGAACACCGGCGCAGATGGCGGAAGGGGTCAGCCTTAATGAGTGGAAAAGGGCTTGGGCAGCCCACCTGGGCCTTACCACCATGGCTGATGCGTGCTTTGGACGTCTGGTGAGAGCCTTAAAAGACCAGGGAGTCTACGACCGAACCTGTATTCTGTACACTTCCGATCACGGGGATCATCTGGGCCAGCACAGCATGTATCAGAAGATGGAGATGTATGAGGAGGCGGTCCATGTTCCCTTTGTCTTTAAGGTTCCGGGAGAGCTGCCGGGAACCGTGAAGGAGGTCATCTCTCATCTGGATATTTACCCTACCTTCTGTCAGATAGGGGGAGCGGAGAAAAAAGGCACAGACGGCATATGCCTGCTTCCTGCAGTCAGAGACAAGAAGGGAGAGAAAGACCGGATAGTCTGTGTTCAGTATTCCGGCAATCCCGGATACGGCACCATACGGAGAGCAGCCGTTTGCGAAAGGTACAAATATGTGTATGATGGAAGCGGCGAGGCGGAGCTTTATGACCTGAAGCTGGATCCGGGGGAGATGAACAATGTGGCCGGAGAAGAAGAGTACAGAGAGGTTGTCACAAGAATGCATGAAGCCTGCAGAAACTACCATGAAGGACAGGAGGATTTTATTCAATGGAACAAAGGGCGGAAGTAAGTGCCGGGTGGGCGGACCAGGCTTTGGAGCTGTGCCTGAAAAGGACAGGCCGCAATATTGAGAGCATAGGGGAACATTTTCCTCATGTGGCTTATGATGGCGTCTACAATGATCAGGGACCGGAGTTTTGGGTGTCCGGATTCTGGCCGGGACTTTTGTGGCTTTACTACGGAGAGACCGGGGACGAGAGGGCCTTGCACCTGGCAAGAAGGCTGGAAGACAGGATGGATCAGGTACTGGACGGCTTTGTCACCCTCCATCACGACGTGGGATTTATGTGGCTTCCCTCGGCTGTGGCTGACTACAAGTTTACAGGAAACCGGGCTTCCAGAGTCCGGGGGCTGAAGGCCGCCAGCCATCTTGCAGGCCGGTTCAACTTGGCAGGCCGGTTTATCCGGGCATGGACCGACGAGGTGGATCCTCATTCCACAGGCTGGGCCATTATCGACAGCCTCATGAACCTTCCCCTTCTGTTCTGGGCATCCAAGGAGATGAAGGATCCCAGGTTTTATCACATAGCCAAGGCTCATGCGGATACGGTGCTTCGGTGCTTTGTGAGACCCGATCACACTACGGCTCATATCGTAAGCTTTGATCCCTTTACCGGGGAGAAGATTGAGAACCTGGGCGGTCAGGGAAAGGGGCCGGATTCCGCCTGGGCGAGAGGACAGGCATGGCTGATCTACGGTATGGCCATCGCCTTCCGTGAGACAGGGGATAAGGTCTTCCTGGAAGCTGCCGGGAACGCGGCGGACTATTTTCTGGAGCATCTTCCTGAGGATCAGGTGCCATGGTGGGATTTTTGCGCGGACCCTGAGGACCGGTTTGTTCTGGACTCTTCGGCCTCCGCCTGCACGGCATCCGGGCTTTTGGAGATCAGCTCCATGGAAGAGTCAGAAGAGAAACGGGATTTTTATTATGGAAAGGCTCTGCAGATCCTTAAGGGGCTCTGTGAGCACCACTGGGATGAGCGGGAGAAAAGTCAGTCCATGCTCCTTCACGGCACAGTGAACTATGCGAAGAAAAAACATGTGAATGTGCCCATTATTTACGGGG
This sequence comes from Clostridiaceae bacterium, assembly GCA_910574345.1. Classification (GTDB taxonomy): domain Bacteria; phylum Bacillota; class Clostridia; order Lachnospirales; family Lachnospiraceae; genus UBA3402. The sequence goes on from CAJSZV010000004.1 coordinate 43,002, forward strand.
ACTACTATTTTATGGAAGCGCTGATCAAGTTAAGACACAGTGTGAAGATTTTTTAAGGCTGTGGTTCTGACAGACCGTTCGGCGGATATTTAGGAGGAACAGGATGAACATTTATTTTGGCGATTTACACAACCACTGTGGAATTACCTACGGATTCGGAAGTCTGGAAAATGCCATTGCCAGAGCCAAAAGCCAGCTGGACTTTGCGGCTTTCACTGGACATGCCATGTGGCCGGACATGTATGCGAAAGCTCCGGAGACAGAGTTTGTGGTAAACTTTCACGAGGTGGGATTTGAAAAGCTTAGACAGAACTGGGAGAAGATTCGAAAGACCATAGCAGAGGCCAACACAAAGGATTTTGTGACCTTCCAGGGCTATGAGATTCATTCCCGGCAATACGGGGACCATCACCTGGTTTCCATAGACGATGATCTGAAACTGGTCTATATGGATTCTCCTGGTGAACTGGTGCGTGACTGCGGCGCAGAGGCCATTGCCGTTCCTCATCATATCGGCTACACGCCGGACTACCGGGGAATCAACTGGGACAAATTTGACGAAGCCCTGTCCCCTGTGGTGGAAGTGTACTCCAAGCACGGCTGTTCCATGAGCGAGGACGCGGACTATCCGTATTACCACAACATGGGGCCTAGGGACACCAGAAATATGGTGGACGAGGGACTTCGCAGAGGAAAAAAATTCGGATTTGTAGCTTCCACGGATCACCACGCCGGTTTTCCGGGCTCCTACGGGGACGGCATGGCGGCAGTGGCGGCCCGGTCTCTGACAAGAGAAAGTCTGTGGGAGGCCATAAAGGCACGCCGGACCTATGGAGTGACGGGAGACCGGATCCTGTGCGAGTTTAAGGTCAACGACGCGTGGATGGGCAGCGAGATTACGGCCAATCACCGCCGGATTACGGCCCGTATCGAGACGGAAGGGACACTGAACAAGATCGTGGTGTACAAAAACGGAAAGCCCTTCCATGTCATCAACGGGGAGAGCAGTCAGGAAGTGAACCGTGAAGGATACTATAAGCTTCGTGTGGAAATGGGCTGGGGGAACCAGAATCTGTACCGCTGGAACGGCGTGATGACCGTGGAAAACGGGGAGATCGAGAGCTACAATACGTATTTCAGAGGAAGAAGCGTTCTGGCTCCGTCCAAGGATGAGACCTACGACGAGAACACCATCAATGATATCTGCACGCAGTCCTCCCTTGACAGTTTAAGGCAGCTGTCCTGGGCCTGCGATACGGTGGGGAACAAGTCCACCCTTCATCCCTCCACCTCGTCTTTCGTGGTGAAGATAAAGGGAAACCTGGATACAAAGGTTACGGTAACCCTTAACGGAAAGACATATACCGCTTTAGTCGGGGAGCTTTTGGAGTACGGATACACCACGCATATGGAGTACTATCACTCTCAGGCCTTTAAGATCTACAAAGCGGTTCCTGAGACAAAGTATTTGTTCTGTCTGGACCTGGAAGATGACAAGCCGGAGACGGACTGTGACTATTACCACATGGAAGTGTCCCAGAACAACCGTCAGTGGGCCTTTGTATCGCCGGTATTCGTGAAAAAAGAGGGGGAAGGGAATGTATAATAAGGGCATAAAAGACAATCCTCTTAAGACAAGGGAAGACGTAAGAGCCCTGGCCCGGACCATGATTGATTCTGCCCTGGCCCGGTTCGGTCAGGGAGACTTGTCTGTATGCGAGGGGGAGACCGGTGCAAAATACTCCCACAAGACAGCCTGGATAGAGGGATTTCTCCGCCCTCTCTTCGGGCTTGTTCCCCTTTGCGCAGGCGGTTTTTCAAGTGATCTGTGGGAAGTTTACAGACAAAGAATCGCGGCGGGAACAGACCCGGACTCAGAGGAATACTGGGGAGAGCTTGAGGGAAAAGATCAGAAGATTGTGGAGATGGCGTCCCTTGGCCTGGGGCTTGCCCTGGCGCCGGAGTTTCTCTGGGAGCCCTTTTCCAAAAAGGAAAGGGAGAATCTGGCCGGCTGGCTTCGGCAGGTAAATGAGGCCCCTCTGGCAGCCAACAACTGGCTGTTTTTCCCGGTGATTGTGAACCTGGGACTGAAAAAAGCGGGGGCTTCCTACAGCCAGGAGATAATGGATGAGGCCCTTTCGAGAATAGAAGACAACTATCTGGGAGAGGGATGGTACTCTGACGGTCCTGCGCCTCAGAGAGATTACTATATCCCTTTTGCCATGCATTTTTATGGTCTGATCTATGCAGGGCTTATGGAGGATGAAGACCAAGAGCGCTGCCGTCTCTATAAGGAGCGCGCCGCCTTGTTTGCAAAGGACTTTATCTTCTGGTTCGGAGGGGAGGGGGACGGCCTGCCCTTTGGGCGCAGCCTTACCTACCGTTTTGCCATGTCCGCCTTCTGGGGAGCCTTGGCTTTTGCAGGCGTGGAAGTTTTCCCCTGGGGTGTGGTGAAAGGACTCCTTCTTCGAAACATCCGGTGGTGGATGAGGCGTCCCATCTGGGACGAGGGCGGTGTCATGACCATAGGGTATGGATATCCCAATCTGAAGATGGCGGAATTTTACAATGCCCCCGGTTCCCCGGCATGGGCCATGAAATCTTTTCTCGCTCTGGCCCTTCCGGACACACACCCCTTCTGGCAGGCGAAGGAGGAAGAACTTCCGGCTCTTCCCCGCCTTTCCCTGCAGCCCCATCCCTTTATGCTGATTATGAGGGGGGAGGAGGGAAGACATGTGCAGGCTCTGACCTCCGGCCAGTATGCCCGGTTCGAGCCCACCTTCATGTCGGCCAAATACGAAAAATTTGCCTACTCCAATGTGTTTGGATTCAGTGTTCCGGGAGGAGAATACGGATATGATCAGGGAGCCTTTGACTCCACGCTGGCCCTGTGCGAACAGGGAGACGATCTGTACCGGGTCCGCAGGAAGTGTGAGTGGGTCAGGGTGTCCTATGAGGGGATTGTAAGTCTGTGGAAACCCTGGCCGGACGTAAGGGTCTGCACCTGGCTCATCCCCTGGGGCTCCTGGCATGTGCGGGTTCACAAAATAACCGGCAGCCGGCTTTTAAAAGGAGGAGAAGGCGCTTACGCAGTGGGATGCGACGGCGGCTTTTCCCATGAGACGGTGCTGGAAGATCAGAACGAGTCTATGGCAAGGGCCTGGTATCCCAAAGGCTGCACGGCTGTTCTCAATCTGGAGGGAGTAAGAAAGGGCCAGGTGGTTGTGCCCCATCCCAATACCAATGTGCTCTATTCCCGGACAAAGCTGCCTGTACTTACCGGCGATCTGCTTTTGGGGGAGACATGGCTGGCCTGCGGCGTTCTGGGCACAAGAACCCTTTTTGAGGCCGAGAAAGAATGGGAGCATCCCCCGGTTTACACAAGAGACGATCATGGATTTTGCGTCTCCGGAAAAGGAAAATCTCTGACCTGGCGTTTTGACACGGAAGAATGGAGGATGGACGGTGAAGGAGACATGTGAGGATTTGCTGCGCTCATGGTGCGGCGGACTTTTAAAGCTGCAGCTTCAAAACCGAAAAGAGCCATCCCTTCAGGGCGGGATCCTGTGTCCGGCCTGCGGGATGATCCATGGCAGATGTTTTGACGCCATCTATCCTTTTTTGTATCTGGCTGATGCAGACCATGACGACACATACAAAAAAGGAGCCGAGCTTTTGTTTCAGTGGGCGGAACACACCGTATCCCGCTCCGACGGCTCCTATGTCAACGACATCAATTCCCCGTGGAAGGGAACCACGGTTTTTTCCGTCATTCAGTTAATTGAGGCCCTGACTTTTCACGGCCATGTGCTGGGGAAGGATACCTTTGAGCAGTGGAAGGCGCGGGTGAAGAAGGCGGCGGACTTTCTGGCCGGATTTAAGGAGTTTGAAGTGTGCAATGTAAATTACCGCATTGCCTGCAGCCTTGCCATGGAGCTGTGCGCCGATTTCCTGGGAGAAGAACGCTACCGTATCCGGGCCAAGGAGCTTTCTGCACTTGCCCTGCCCCAGCTGACTGAGGACGGACTTCTGGCGGGAGAAGGACGGCCCACAGACGGCTTTAGCCCCAGAGGATGCCGTCCCGTGGATATCGGGTATAATCTGGAAGAGTCTCTTCCTTCTTTTTTGCAGTACACGTTGAAAACAGGAAACGCTTCTCTAAAGGAGCAGGTGATCCGGGTTTTGAAAAGACATCTTCTCTTTATGCTGGACGACGGAGGAATGGACAACAGTTTCGGAACCAGGAATTACAAGTGGACTTACTGGGGCAGCCGGACCAGCGACGGGTGCGTCCTTGGCTGTCTTTTAGCTGCCTCCGGGGAGCCGGAGCTGGGAACGGCAGCTTTTAGGAATCTGTCTCTTTTAAAAGCCTGTACTTTTGACGGGCTTCTCTACGGAGGTCTCCATATGCGTGACATGGGGGAGCCTCCCTGCGTCCATCACACCTTTGCCCACGCCAAAGTTCTGGCAGGGATTTTAGATCAGGAACTTTGGCCGTATTTTTGCCGGGGAGAGCTTCCCAGAAGCCGGATGAAAGCACCGGAATATATGAAGGAGCTGGATACCTGGGTGATTCCGGGGAGAGAGTACACGGCTACGGTTACGGCCTATGACTGGGAATACGGAGGGCTGCCAAAGGGCCATCCAGGAGGAGGAACCTTGTCTCTTCTGTGGCACAAAAAGGCAGGGCTCACCTTGTGCTCCAGCATGGGAACATATTCGTTAAAAGAGCCTTATAATATGACCATGCCCCGTTTTGATTGCCATGAGTGTCTGACTCCCAGACTTGAGATGACAGAGGAGGGAAGGGTTTATTCCAGTCTGTATGACCACAGGTGCAGGATGGTGCAGACGGGGGAGCCGGGCCCTGTGACGGTCATAGAGGTAAGGGGCTGCATGACAAGTCAGGAAGGCCGCAGGGAAGAGGGCAGAGAATATGCCATACGTTATATCTTTGAGCCGGACCGGATCCGTGTTTTGGGAGAGATGCCGGAAAAAACCAGGTGGATTCTGCCTGTGGTCTCCGGGCGTGAGGAAGAAGTCATGGTCCATGAACAGCAGGTAACCGTGAAAAAAGGGGAAACTTATGTAACCCTTATGGGAGAGCAGGGGAAACTGTCCCTGCCCCATGGCACCCGGCGGATCTACAACCTGGTTCCGGGAGCAGAAGCCCTTCGCCTTGATCTTAAGGAGGAAAAGGGGCGGGCGGCCTTTTCTCTCTCCTTTCGTCAGAGCTGAAAAGGGACGGCAAAACCGGATGTGAAGTTTTAGGAGGTCAGATGATGAAGGAACGACGGCAGGCATCGAAGAGCACGGTGTTTTATCAATTATATATTGTGAATATCATTATAATTGTTTTATTTATCTGTATGATTGCGGCTGTCTGCAGCGTATACAGCACCAGGCTGATTCTGAAATCCATGACCACATTCAACGAGACCATGCTGGAAGAAAAACGTCAGTCCATGGATGAGCGGGTACGGCAATTGGATGAGACGGTGTACCTGATTCTCGGAGACAGGAACGTGTTCAACCTGATCATGACCAGCGAGGCATATAACGGAAGGCCTATGGCCCTCTTAAACATTATCCGCCATTTCCAGAATGTGTGTTCCAACAACAGCCTGATCAAGGGGATTGAGCTGGTGGATCTGCAGAGGGGAATCTCCGTTACGGAGAAAGCCAAGACCACTGTCCAGTCAGACGGGCTTCAGGTGGATTTTTCCTCAAAAAGCTTTTTTATGATCCGGGAAGAGGAAGGAGAGCAGAAGCTGGAGCTGATTCAGCGGCTGGAACCCATTCAGGGAGAGAAGATCGTTTACCTGATCCTTACAGTGGATCTGGCGGCATTCACAGACAATATCCTTATGGGAAACGAATCGGGAATGGTGAGGAGCTGTCTCATGGCGGATGAGGGCGGAATTGTCATAGGCGGCGACCGCAGTCAGGAGGAGGTGGATGAACACTTAAAGATTCAGGAGGCTGCGGCGGAGCAGTTCGAGAGCAGAGGCCGCCGGTTTATGCTGTATAAAAAGAAGTCGGAGCTCTCCAACCTGGCCATGGGAACGGTTCAGGACTATACCTATCTTACCAAAGAGAGCAGCCAGGTAAGGCGCAGGATTATTATGGTAAGCCTTTTGGTCATCGGCGCGGCATCGGTGATTATCTACGGGTTTGCCTTGTATTTCTACAGACCCTTAAAACGCTTGGGGAGCAAGCTTGCCATCATGGCCGTGCAGGATAAACCTGATATGGTTAAAAACGAATATATGCTGATTGAGAATGTGGTAAAGGAGCTTCAGACGGACAAGGAGTACGGCCTGCCCTCCGTAGTCAGGGATTCCGTGGGGAAACTGGTGACCGAGGTCTTTGACCAGGAACGGTTTGAACATCTGAAACGCCTGCTGCGCCAGAACATGGATTTTGTGTGGTATGTCCTTATAGTGGTGGAATGCGACAATGAGGAGGACCGCCGGCAGGCACAGGCCGCCTGGCAGGAGCTGATTGCCAGAGAGGAGATGGTGGACGGACTTCTGGCAGGGCTGACTCAGACTAGGCTGGTGGGAATCTTCAACACCGATCTTTCCTATGAAGATTTTCTGGAGATGGCAAAGGAGCAGAAGCAGGAACTGGAAGAGTGCCAGGGGATTCTGTGTACCTGCTGTGTCAGCCAGGAATTTCAGAATCCGGAGAACATGAGCCTGATTTATTCAGCCACTCTGCGGACCCTGGAGAAAACATTTTTTAAGGGAAAAAATACGCTGATTCATGAGAACGCGCCGGCTGCGGAGTTCAAGCACGAATGCTATAAGAAGGAGACACAGAAGCAGTTAAACCGGCTGGTGCGGGAGGGAAAAGAGGAGGAAGCCCTTGAGACCCTTCACGGCCTTACGAAGGACTTAAGCGTAAAGGCCACGGACATTCAGTATACCCGGCTTTTGTATTTTCAGATATGCAGCAATCTTATCGAAAATGTTCTGGAACTGGGCTGCCAGATGCCTAAGGAGTACAGCGAGCGGGCCGTGTTCCAAAGGATTTTCAAGGCCAGGGATCTGATGGAACTGGAGCAGGTGTCAGAGAAGATTCTCATGGCCTGCGTGGAGAAGTTCAGAAGAAAAGACCAGGCCTATTCCCCCAACGTGGAGAAGGCCATCGGATATATTATGTCCAATTATGAGAAGGATCTGTCTCTGGACGATGTGGCGGGAAGCGTATTTTTGTCCTCCGGTTATCTGAGCATTATCTTTAAGGAGGAGACGGGATACACGGTTTTGGAGTACATTACCTACATTCGGATGCAGAAGGCCAAGGAGCTGATTCTCCAGGCGCCTGCCCTGAAAGTGAAGGATATCGCCGAGCGTCTGGGGTATAACAACGTTCAAAGCTTTATCCGATATTTTAAGAAATATTACGGGGAAACCCCTATGGCCTTTCGCAAAAAATCGGGATATGGGGGATGAGGGCCAAAAAGAGCAGAACAGATGGAAAGACCATTGGTTCTGCTCTTTTTGTATGGTTGTCCATTTTTAATGTTATGAGATGGACTTGCTTCTTATGCCGCAGCTTCCGCAGCTCTCCCGCCCGGCAACATAATACGGAAGGCTGATCTTCACAGGCAGGGAATGGCCGCCCTCAATCCGGTCAATGAGAATCTTGGCCGTCATCTGCCCCATCTCTTCCACAGGAATGTGGATGGTGGTCAGCATAGGCGTTAAGTACTGCGCCGTGTCGATATCGTCAATGCTGATGAGAGAAATATCATGTGGGATAGACTTCCCGTGGTCTTTAATGGCCCGCATGGCGCCGATGGCAGTGATATCGTTGGGACAGAAGACGGCACTAACAGGCACATTCCTCTTTAAAATCGCATCAGTCCCCCGGTATCCCCCCTCTGACGACAGAGGAACATCGGCTGTCAGCTCCCGGCAGAAAGAAAGTCCGGCCTGAGACAGGGCCGCCAGATATCCATGGTAGCGGTTTTCGCTGTTTGTTTCCCCCACATAGGCGATTCTTTGATGTCCCAGCTTGAAAAGATGTTCCATAGCGGTAATGGCCGCCTGATATCCGTCACAGATGATCTGGTCGTAATTGGCCTCCAGACTGTTGAGGCCTGTATATGCCACATAACGGAAATACTGTTTTAAAAATTTTAGAAGCTGTTTGTTGCACCGCCCCAGAACTGCAACTCCGTCTACATGGTTATCCGAGATCAGACGGAAGATGCCGGGGTCATTCACATCAAAGGCGGTAAAGGTGTACTTTACAATATATCCGTGCTTAAAGGCTTCTTTTTCAATGCCTCGGGCCAGCGAAGTAAAAAATATATCTGTCTGTTCCTGATGAATCCTGGCGAAGAGGCAGGCGATGGACCGGGAGGGAACCTGGGAATCCGTGGGGCTGCCCATCTTCAGCTGACGGGCGCTGGTGTTGGGGATATAACCGGTGCGGCGCACGATCTCCCAGATCCGGTCCTGAATCTCCTGGCTGGCCGGCGCCTTGGTGCTTTTGTTGATGACACGGGAAACCGTGGAGATGGAAACCCCTGCCTCAGCGGCGATCTCTTTCAAAGTCATAATCATGTTCCTTCCTGTAATGTCTTAAGATGTCCCCTGCATGTCAGTTCTCCCGGTTGGGGAGGTTATTTACCAATATATAGGATTTTCGCGGAAAATACTATGGTCAGATCGCCAAACGTTTGAGGAAAAAATATAAGATTTGCCGCGCAAACAGTATGAAAATATTTCATACTGTTCTTTTCAGCCCAACCCGGTTACACTTAAATATATAAAAGAATAGTGACCGGACAGGTTGCAGGAAAGCAGGAGGGGTATACATGGAGACAAGAAAAAAAGACAAGTCTTTTTGGATGCAGATCCCTGACGGTGCGTGGATGGTGCTGTCGCTGGCAGCAGCGGTTCTTCTGTGGATTTTTATTGCTTCCACAGAGGCCGGCGGCGTAGTGTTCGCGGAACCGTGGGAGGTATTTGCAAAGCTGATGGATAAGGTGTCCGACGGAACCTTGTGGCAACATACATACATCAGTTTGTTTCGGGTAATCGCAGGATTTTCGTTGGGATTTGTGATTTCCATCCCCATTGCGTTTCTTATGGGATGGTACGCGCCGTTTCGAAACGTGGTGGCGCCATGGGTGCAGTTTGTGCGGAATATTCCGCCTCTGGCTTATATCCCTCTGGTTATCACCGGCGCAGGCGTTGGAGAGAAGGCAAAAGTCATCGTAATCTTTATCGCCTCCTTCCTGGTTTTAGTGGTTACCATATACCAGGGCGTGTGCAATGTGGACGCCACTCTGATAAAGGCGGCAAGGGTATTAGGCGCGTCCGACAAGGATATTTTCTTTAAGGTCGTGATCCCCGCCTCCACCCCCTTTATTCTGGTAGGCGCCAGACTGGGACTTTCCGCTTCCCTTACCACTCTGGTGGCGGCGGAGCTGACCGGCGCTTCCAAGGGACTGGGAATGATGATTCAGAAAGCTCAGGGCTACTATGATATGGCCACGGTGCTTCTGGGAATTCTGATTATCGGAATTATCGGAATGTTGATGGAGCAGCTGGTTAAATTCTTAGAAAGGAAGCTGACAGGATGGCAGGAAACAGTGCAGTAAAGGTAAAGATTGACAAGGTGGAGAAGGTATACAGCGGCCGCCACGGAGAAATGGTAGCTTTAAACGGCGTCAGTCTGGATATTATGGAAAATGAGTTCATCTGCGTGGTAGGCCCTTCGGGATGCGGAAAATCCACGCTGCTGAACGTGATTGCAGGTCTTTTGGAGCCTACGTCCGGGGCTGTCTACGTAGACGGGAAAGAGGTGCGGGGGCCGGGGCCGGAGCGGGGCGTAGTGTTTCAGCAATATGCGCTGTTTCCCTGGCTGACGGTGTTAAAGAACGTGCAGTTCGGGCTGAAGCTTAAGGGAGTCAGTGAGGCCCAGTCCAAAGAAACCGCCATGAAGTACTTGAAGATGGTGGATCTGGAGCAGTTTGCAGACTCCTACCCCAAGGAACTGTCCGGCGGCATGAAACAGAGAGTGGCCATAGCAAGGGCCTACGCAGTTAACCCCCAGGTGCTTTTGATGGATGAGCCTTTCGGCGCCCTGGATGCTCAGACCAGAACCCAGCTGCAGTCGGAACTGATTAAGACCTGGCAGGAGCAGAAAAAGACTTGCTTCTTTATCACCCATGATGTGGAGGAGGCCGTTATCCTGGCTACCAAGGTGATCATCATGAGTGCCAGACCGGGACGAATCAAGAAGATAGTGGATATCAACCTGCCTTACCCAAGGACCCAGGAGATGAAAATGGAGATGCCGTTTTTAGATCTTAAGAGTTATATCTGGGGAGAGGTATACCAGGAGTATCTGGAAGTTCGAAAGTAGACTTGCATGTGCCCGGAATCGGGACTTTTAAAGCAAAAACCACCGAAAAGGTGTAAAAGGAGGATATTTTTATGAGAAAGACAATGAGTTTGGCATTGGCATCCCTTATGACGGCCGCACTTCTGGCGGGCTGCGGAGGCGGCGGGTCTGCACCGGCTGCCACAGCGGCTCCCGAAACGACAAAGGCCCCTGAAACTACGGCGGCAGCGGCCCCTGAGACCACAAAAGTACCGGAATCCGCCGGTGAGACTCAGGCTCAGGCGGAGACCTTCGAGCCCGCCACACTCCGTGTGGCCTACATGCCCAACATGGGAAGTGCATCTCTGGCGGTTACGGCCAGGGAGAAAGGATTCTTTGAGGAGATGGGCCTGAACGTGGAACTGGTGGAGTTCCAGGGCGGACCGGCTGAGATCGCGGCCATGGCTTCCGGCGATATTGATATTTCCCAGATCGGCCATGGAGCCCATGCACTCTGTGCAGAGGGGGAAGCAGTGATCTTCCAGATTGACTGTACCAGTCTGGCTGACGCCGTTATGGGCAACAAAGACAAAGGTGTCAACAGCATCGCCGATCTCAAGGGCAAGAAAGTAGCTGCCACCAGCGGAACCTCGGCGGAGATCATCCTGAATCTGGCTTTGAAGCAGGAAGGCCTGACTGTTGACGATCTGGAACTTGTGGAGATGGATGCCAACGGTATCGTTACAGCTATGATCAGCGGTAATGTGGACGCCTGCGCCACCTGGTCTCCGGGAACCATGACCATTGAACAGGCATTAAAGGACAAGACCGTATGGCTGGCGACGAATCAGGATTATGTGAATCAGGTAACCTTCCCCTCCAGTTTTATCACCACTCAGAAGTTTGCTGACAGCAACCATGATGTGCTGGTTCGTTTCTCACGCGCTCTTCAGAAGGCCGCGGATTACCGCAACAGCAACATCGAGGAGGTAGCAGGCTGGGTGGCAAAGCAGTGCGAGGTGGACCAAGATACCATGAAGGCCACCGTAGGCGAGGGCAACTGGACCATTACCAGCGATTTCCTCAGCAAGGCTTTAGAGGACGGAACCATCAAAACCTACTACGAGAATCAGCAGCAGGTATTTATCGACGGCGGACGTCTGACAGAAAAGGTGGATGTCAATAATTATGTATTGTTTGATGTGATGAAAGAAGCCAACGAGGCCAATAAATAATCATGTTATCTGGAAAGGGGCTTTAGGAGGCCCCTTTCTTTTACCAATTCCAGGCGGAAAACGTTTGCTGAAATTGTACATGCTTTTTGCAGAAAACTTATGCTATAATTTTTACAGAGATAAAAACGGTAATGAGAGGGGGAAAAAGGGATGCTTTTGATTGTCCTTGTGTTCCTGGCCGTGTCCTCTGTGGCTCTCTTTTTTCTGAAGCGTGACCAGCAGACCATCTGGCTCTTAGGACTGTGTTTCAGCTTTATCTGCATGTTTGTGGGCATTACCATCTATCTGGCCAAGACAGGCGGATTGTCGCCGGAACAGAAAATGTTTTTGTTTTTTGACACCAGGATTCAGAGACGGCTTTCCTATCTGATGATTCCCTTAAGAAAACTGGGGTATATAATTGCCATCGGACGATACCTGTTTCCCCTGTTTCTGCTTCTGACCGCCGTTCATTACAGTATGATTCCCGCAATCCTGCGTCTGCGTGCAAGGAGCCAGGCTGTCTTTGTTTTTCCTGTGCTCAGCCTGGTAGTCTACTATCCGGAGATTTTTTTCCGCCTGGTAAAGGGCAGGTTCCGTCTGCAGATGGCGCTCATGAATCTGACGCAGATTTGGATCTTTGCCTATTTGGCAGGGGCGGTTATTCTGCTTGTCAGGGAGTACAGGGCCATAACCATTCCCTATTTAAAAAAGCAGTTCCGGTATATTATGGTATTTATTCTGAATGTAACCATCCAGTATGCGGTCTACTGTACCCAGGACCCTCTCCAGGTATATCAGATCTATTCCGCGGAATATATGCGTTTCAGCGGCAGGCTGTATGCCAATTCTCTCATGAGTGTGGGAGGCTGGTATCTGTTTACAGGGTTTACTCTGGCTTCCGTGGTCATGGGATTCTGGAATCTTAAAAATTACATGGTCATTGACTGGAAAGAAAATCAGCAGGATATGCGTGTCCGCAGAAAATTCGACACTGCCACTATGGGAGTATCCGTGTTTGTCCACAGCATTAAGAACCAGCTGCTTTCCAACCGGGTGCTGTGCAAGAAGATCTACCGGGAGCTGGAAGAGGAACATCCGGATCTGGAGAAGCTGACCGGCTACGCAAGGATGCTGGAGGATGTGAACGAGAGTATGCTGGGGCGCATGGAAGAGCTGTACAAAAGCGTCCGGCAGAGCGGGATTTTCCTGTCTCCTGTCAGGGCCGGCCAGATCGTGGATACGGCTTTATGTCTGTTTCACAAAAAGTATCCGGAAGTGTCCGTGGAGGTGTCGGGCAGCCTGGTAGAATCCCTTTTGGCCGATGAGCAGCACTTAAGCGAGGCTCTCTGCAATCTGCTGACCAATGCCCATGAGGCCTTTGTCATGTCCGGGAAAAAGACGGAGCGGCTGGAGCTGGAGGTGTACGGGGAGCGGCTGTACGTAGGCTTTGAGGTCCGGGATAATGGTCCGGGGCTCACCAAACAGGAACAGCGAAAGATATTTGATCCCTTTTATACCAGTAAGAACACCAATACCAACTGGGGTATGGGTCTTCACTATGTGAGGGAGATCGTAAAGAGTCATCTGGGGAAACTGAAGCTGGAAAGCCAGCCGGGAGAGGGGAGCAGTTTTTTTGTGGCTATTCCCCGCTATGAACCCAGGAAAGGAAAATCAGGTAGGTAACATGATTCAAGTTGCAATTGTAGACGATTTTGAACTGCTCCGGGAGGATTTGCAGGAATTGATTGCAGGTCAGGAGGATATGGAAGTAGCGTGGCAGGCGGGAAGCGGCCGGGAGGCAGTGGAACTGGCGGGAGTGAAGGATACGGACATCATTCTCATGGACATCGAGATGGAGACTGTCAACGCCGGAATCGTGGCTGCAGAGCGGATCGGAGATCAGGGGCGGGACCAGAAGATCATTTTTCTCACGGCTCATGAGACGAATCAGACCATTATTACCGCCATGGGCACCGGGGCCGTGGATTATGTGGTCAAAGGCTGTACGGATGAGGAGATCCTCAGGCATATCCGCAATGCCTATGTGGGAAAGCCGGTGATGGAATCGCGGATTCAGGAGACCATCATGAGGGAGTACAGCCGTCTGCAGAGGTCGGAGCAGAGTCTCTTGTTTTTTATAAACAACGTGTCTCAGCTGACTGCGGCGGAGAGGGAGCTTGTACGCCTTCTGCTGGAGGGAAACAAAGTGAAGGACATCGCCAGGATCCGCTGCGTGGAGATGATCACCGTAAAGACTCAGATCAAAGGGCTTCTGCGCAAGTTCGGATGCAGCAGAACAAAGGAGATCGTGTCCATGATTCAGGAGCTGAATATTTCTCATTTATTTTTGTAAAAGCAACCGTAGATGCGGCACATGGCAAAGGACACGTGCCGGCAACCATGAAGGAGGAAATACATATGCGTCACGAATATTATTCTTACAATAAGGAACAGCTGCTGACGGACCCCAAGCTTCCCCTGTTCTGTCTGAAAGACAATGACAGCGTCTTTCAGCAGATGGCAGAGCAGATGGTCCATGAAATTCAGGCTAATAATGCAAAAGGAGAAAAGACGGTCTTCATCTGTCCCGTTGGACCTGTAGGCCAGTACCCCTATTTCGTGGACATGGTCAACAGCCAAAACGTCAGTCTGAAGCAGGTGTGGTTTATCAATATGGATGAATATCTGGATGAGAATAAGCAGTGGATTCCCATGGATCACCCCTTAAGTTTCCGGGGCTTTATGGAGCGTACGGTGTACTCAAAGATCAAACCGGAGCTTTTGATGGGGGAGGATCAGAGAATATTCCCGGATCCTAACCATGTGGAGCAGATACCGGAGCTTATCGAGAAACTGGGCGGCGTGGACATCGCCTTTGGCGGCATCGGAATCAATGGCCATGTGGCATTTAACGAGGCGGATTCGGAGATGAGCCCGGAAGAATTCCTGGCGCAGAAAACCAGAGTGCTTCCCATCAGCCCGGAGACCCGTGCAGCCAATGCCATCGGGGATTTCGGAGGGGCTTTGGAGGATATGCCTGAGTATTGTGTGACCGTGGGAATCTATGAGATCGCCCATGCCAGGAAGATTCGCCTGGGGTGTTTTAGAAACTGGCATCGGGCTGTGGTGCGCCGTGCAGGACATGGAGATGTGACAACCGATTTCCCTGTCAGCCTTCTTCGTGACCATGAGGACATTACCCTGACTTTCACGGAATATGTGGGACGGCTGGAGGATTAGAGGCAAAGACAGGCAAAGGGTTCGAGTATACAGAAGGAGGTTATGGAGAGATGGCAGTATTATTAAAGGGCGGAATGGTCTATCAGGGCCATGAGTTTGTGCGGGCCGATATACTTATGTCAGAGGGGGTTATCGCCGCTGTGGGAACAGGTCTGGCGGAAACAAACGCTCAGGTAACAGATGTGGCGGGAAAGCGGATTGTGCCGGGATTTCTGGACATTCATACCCACGGGGCAGTGGGGGTGGATGTCAATGGGGCAAGGGCAGAGGATTATGAGAAGATCTGCCGGTTCCATGTAAGCCAGGGGACCACCGGGTGGCTCTGTTCCGTTCTCACGGATACCAGGGAGCAGACCCTGTGGTGTATAGAAGAATACAAGCGCTGGAAGAATCTGGAGCATGAAGGCTCCCGCCTTTTAGGCATTCACCTGGAAGGTCCCTTCTTAAGCCCGCAGTATAAGGGAGCTATGCCGGAATATCTTCTTCAGAAGCCAAATCTGGATTTGGTGAGAGAATATCAGGAAGCTGCAGACGGGGAGATTCGCTATATCACCGTGTCCCCGGAGGTTGAGAGCATGGTGGATTTTATACCTGCCCTCTGCGAACTGGGAATGACCGTGTCCATCGGCCATTCCGGAGCGGACTACGAGACCTCCAGAAAGGCCATTGCAAACGGCGTCGCAGCGGCCACCCACACAGGCAATGTCATGCGGCTTCTGCACCAGCACGAGCCGGCTATCTGGGGAGCGGTTCTGGAGGATGATGAGGTCTACTGCGAGACCATCTGTGACGGCCGTCATCTTCATCCGGGAACCGTGCGCCTGATCTTAAAGACCAAGGGCACAGACCGGGTGGTGGCTGTCACAGATTCCATTATGGCCGCCGGACTGCCCGACGGAAACTACAAGTTGGGAGTCAACGACGTAGTGGTCGTGGACGGAGACGCCAAGCTGACAGACGGAACCAGGGCCGGAAGCACTCTTACCTCAGGCCAGGCCCTTAAGAATCTTCTTGCCTTTACAGGGCGTCCATTGGAGGAGATTCTTCCTCTCCTGACAGAGAATCCGGCCAGACTCATCGGTGTCTATGACCGGGTAGGCTCCTTAGACGAGGGAAAGGACGCGGATCTTGTGATTCTTGATGAGGCCTGCTGCGTGGAGGCGGCTTACGTGAAGGGAGAACCCTGTTTTTCCCGGCAGGAGGCATAAACATGGGAATTGCTTTTGATCTGAGCAGAGCCGAAACCTATCTCAGCAGAGAAGAGCTGGAGAGGGCAGGCGCAAAGGCTGCAGAGCTCTGCCGGACTCTGTATGAGAGAGAAGACACAGAAGGGGTGCTGGGCTGGCGGACCAAGGAGAAATCAGTTCTGCAGCTGGATGAGATAAAGGCCAAGGCGGAGGAGGTCAGGAAGAGGGCGGATGTGTTTGTCATCGTCGGCGTGGGAGGCTCCAACCAGGCGGCAAGAGCCCTCATCGAAGCCCTGCCAAGAAAAAAAAGACCAAAAATCATATATCTTGGCAACACCCTTTCCTCTTATACCATTACAAGGACACTGGAGGAACTGGAAGGAAAAAGCGTATACATCAATGTGATTGCCAAGAATTTTGGGACCCTGGAGCCAGGAAGCCATTTCCGGATTCTGCGGCAGTGGATGGCGGAGCGCTGCAGCAAAGAAGACATGGCAGACAGGATCATTGTCACCGGCACCAAAGGTTCCCGGCTTCATGAGATAGCGCGGGAGAGGGGATACCTGTTTTTGCAGTTTCCCGTGCCCGTAGGCGGACGATACTCCGCTTTTACGCCTGTGTGCCTGTTCCCCATGGCGGCGGCGGGACTGGATGTGGATGAGTATCTGGCAGGCATGGAAAGCGCCTGTGAAGATTGTCAAAATCACCTGGAGGACAACCCGGCAGTCAGGTACGCAGCTCTAAGGCAGCTCCTCTACAGCCATGGATATGACATAGAGATGATGGTATCTTTTGAACCCCGATACGCCTTTTTTACAAAATGGTGGGTACAGCTTTTCGGGGAGAGCGAAGGAAAGGACAAGAAAGGCATCTTTCCCGCCGCCTCCATATACTCTGAGGATCTTCATTCCATCGGGCAGTATATACAGGAGGGGAGGAGGAATCTTATGGAAACCTTTTTGTCCGTGAAAGAGCCGGGTCCCTCCCTTAAGGTGGAGCCCTGTCCGGAATACAAAGACGGCTTTGATTATCTGGACGGCATGGAATTTGGAGATATTAACCGGGCGGCAGAGGAAGCGACTCTTAATGCTCATGCCAAAGGAGGAGTTCCCTGCATCCGTTTTACGGCGGATTTGGTCTCGGAGAGAAGCTTTGGGGAATTGTATTATTATTTTATGGCGGCCTGCGCCGTGTCCGGGGAGATGATGGGGGTCAACCCATTTGACCAGGAAGGTGTGGAAGAGTACAAGAGAAGCATGTTTACAGCCCTTGGAAAAACAGATCCTTAAGGGGGCAGGCAAAGGAAAGGAGAATGAAAGTTGGCAAATGTATTGGTGGTACACGGAGGCGGTCCCACGGCGGTGATTAACGCTTCCCTGTACGGGGTAATCGCAGAGGCGGCAAAGCATGAAGAGATCCGCCATGTATACGGAGCCATAGGAGGCAGCGAGGGAATCTTAAAGGAACGGTTCCTTAATCTCACATCTTTCCCGGAAGAAAAGTTAAAACTGCTTCTGACCACGCCTGCCACAGCCATCGGCTCGTCAAGGTATGCCCTTGAGGCAGAGGACTATGAGGCCATGAGGGTAGTCTTTCAAAAACATGATATCCGGTATGTACTGCTCAACGGCGGAAACGGAACCATGGACACCTGCGGAAAGATCCACCGGGTCTGCAGGGACTTTGGGATACATGTAGTGGGAATTCCCAAGACCGTGGACAATGATATCGCCGTAACAGACCACACGCCGGGCTACGGAAGCGCTGCCCGGTATCTGTCGGAGACCGTGGCTGAGGTGGGAGTGGATGTGAAATCCCTTCCCATCCATGTGTGCATTGTGGAAGCCATGGGCCGCAACGCCGGGTGGATTACGGCAGCCTCGGCTCTGGCCAGGAAGAAGCCGGGAGACGCTCCCCATCTTATCTATCTGCCGGAACGGGTCTTCCATGAGGATGAATTCTTGGAGGATGTTAAGAGACTCTATGAGGAAAAAGGCGGCGTGGTGGTAGTGGCAAGCGAAGGATTAAAGGGCGGGGACGGAAAGCCCATTGTACCGCCTGTATTCCAGACGGGAAGATCGGTTTACTACGGCGATGTAAGCGCCTACCTGGCGGAACTGGTGATCAAGGGTCTGGGAATCAAAGCCAGAAGCGAGAAGCCGGGCATCTGCGGACGGGCCTCCATCAGTCTTCAGTCCCCGGTGGACCGGGACGAGGCGGTACTGGCAGGCCGAGAGGCTCTTAGAGCGGCTCTTCGGGGAGAAGGCGGAAAGATGGTGGGCTTTGTCCGGGAGGATATGCCGGATCATACTTACAAGATTTCTGTCTCCATGGTTCCCATTGATGAGGTTATGCTCTATGAAAAGCCGGTTCCGGAAGCCTATATCAACGACAGGGGCAATGATGTGACGGAGGACTTTGTCAGGTGGTGCAGACCTTTGACGGGAGCCGTGATCCCGGAGTACATTGATTTTCAGGAGCTGTACTGGGAAGCAGCGAAAAAAGAGTAAAGGAGAACAGCCATGAAACATATTTTTTTAAACCTGAAACGCTTTGATGTCCCCAGGGAGTTAGGGGGAGTCAACGGGATCGCTCCCATAGCCTCATGGGGAAGCTACATCATAGAACACACTCAGGAGCACCTGAAAGCTTATGACAAAGACCAGGTGGAGTTTGTCATGTATTTTCCTGAGGCTCATCTGATTCCCGCCCTGTCGGCCCTGTGTCCCCACAGTCCCGTGAAAGTGGGATGCCAGGGCGTGTACCGGGAGGACACAAGCACAGGCGGCAACTTCGGAGCCTTTACCACCAACCGGACGGCCAACAGCGTGAAGGCTCTGGGGTGCACAGCTGTCATCATCGGCCACTGCGAGGAGCGCCGGGACAAGGCGGGAGTGCTGGCGGAGGCCGGGGTTACGGACACGGCGGCAGTGAACCGTCTGCTGAACAAGGAGATCGGAGCGGCAGTGAAGGCCGGACTTTCCGTGCTGTACTGCATCGGCGAGACTGCCGAGGAACAGCCAAGATGGCAGGAGGTCCTGGAGGAACAGCTGACAACAGGACTGAAAGGTGTGGACCGGACCAGGGTCACCATCGCCTATGAGCCTGTGTGGGCCATCGGGCCTGGGAAGGTGCCGCCGGATGAGGCCTACATTACCAAGATCGGAACCTTTGTGAAAGAGGTGACAGGAGGCATGGATGTGGTCTACGGCGGAGGCTTAAAGACGGACAATGCCCGGATGCTTGCTTCTGTCCCGGTTATGGACGGCGGTCTCATCGCCCTGACCCGGTTTGCAGGAGAGATCGGATATTACCCCGATGAGTATCTGGAGATTATAGGAACCTATATGGGAAAGTAAAAGGAGGTATTTGACATGAAACTTTCATTTGAGTATGGCCAGGGGTTGATGACGGCAGAACTGCCTGACACTACGGATGTGTTTATTCCCGGTGAGACCGTTCCCGACCCGCCCTGTATCCCGGAGGACCAGATCGAGGCGAAGACGTTGGAGTCCATCCGCAATCCCATGGGAATGGAGCCTCTCTCCAAGCTGGCCCGCAGGGGTTCCAAGGTTACCATCGTATTCCCGGACCGGGTAAAGGGAGGCGAACAGCCCACTTCCCACAGGAAAGTGTCCATTAAGCTGATTCTCAAAGAGCTTTATGACGCGGGAGTGGAGAAAAAGGATATTCTTCTCATCTGTTCCAATGGTCTCCATCGCAAGAACACGGAGCAGGAGATAAGGGGCGTTCTGGGTGACGAGCTTTTCCATGAGTTCTGGCATACCCATCAGATCATCAACCACGACAGCGAGGATTATGATCATCTGGTGGATCTGGGAACCACCCAAAGAGGGGATCCGGTTCTGATGAACAAGTATGTCTATGACAGCGATGTAGCCATCCTCATCGGCCACACCCAGGGAAACCCCTACGGCGGATATTCCGGCGGCTACAAACACTGCGCCACGGGAATCACCCACTGGCGGTCCATTGCCTCCCATCATGTTCCTGAGGTAATGCACAGGCAGGACTTTACGCCCGTAAGCGGAACCTCTCTCATGCGCACCAAGTTCGACGAGATCGGCCAGCATATGGAAGCGTGCATGGGAAAGAAGTTTTTCTGCTGTGACGCGGTGCTGGACACCAGGTCACGCCAGATCGAGATCAACAGCGGCTATGCCAAGGTGATGCAGCCCCATTCCTGGATTGCGGCGGACAAGCGCACCTATGTGCCCTGGGCCGAGAAGAAATATGACGTGATGATATTCGGAATGCCTCAGTTTTTCCATTATGGAGAGGGCATGGGAACCAATCCCATTATGCTTATGCAGGCCATCTCCGCCCAGGTGATCCGCCACAAGAGGATTATGAGCGACCGCTGCGTGATCATCTGTTCTTCCATCTGCAACGGATACTTCCACGACGAACTGTGGCCCTACACACGGGAAATGTATGACATGTTCCAGAAGGATTACATGAACACCCTGCCGGATATGAACCGATACGGAGAGTATTTTGCCACCAACCAGGAATATATCCGCAAATACCGCTACTGCAACGCCTTCCATCCCTTCCACGGCTTTTCCATGATCAGCTGCGGCCACATCGCGGAGATGAATACATCGGCCATCTATCTGTGCGGCGCCCAGGAACCGGGCTTTGCCAGAGGCATGGGGCTGAAAACAAGAGCCACCATTGAGGAAGCCTTAGAAGATGCTAAAAAGAAGTTCGTAGGGCCAAATCCCAACATTTTAGCCCTTCCTAAGACCTTTAAGCTCAGCGCGGTCCATCTGATGATGAAGGATGATGTGTATACCGGAAAAGGCGCAGAAGACTGCCATTGCATGGCCCACCAGCATATGCACGGATAGAATTTTTTCGAGAAAGAGAAGGAGGAGATTATGCCATTAATTCCATTACGCCCCTTATTGGAGGCAACGGTTACATATGGGTTCGGCCAGGGAGCTTTTAATGTCAACGCCGTGGCCCAGGCAAAAGCAGCCATTGAGGTTCACGAGATGTTCCGCTCCGCGGCCATCTTACAGGGAGCAGACCTTGCCAACGGTTTTATGGGCGGCAGAACGGATTTTATGAACGCTACTTTGGAAGACAAGAGGGCAGGGGCGAAAAATATTGCCAATGCGGTGAAAAAGTACGGCGAGAACTCGCCTGTTCCCATTGTGCTCCATCTGGACCACGGGCGGGATTTTGACTCCTGCGTGGCAGCCATTGAGGGCGGATATACCTCTGTGATGATCGACGGTTCCTCCCTGCCCTTTAAAGACAATGTGGAACTTACCAGGGAAGTGGTAAAATATGCCCATGCCAGAGGAGTCAGTGTGGAAGGGGAGTTAGGCGTGCTGGCCGGTGTGGAGGATCATGTGTTCTCCGCTTCATCTACTTATACAAACCCCTTGGATGCAGTGGAGTTTTTTAAGAAGACCGGGGTGGATGCCCTGGCCATCTCCTACGGCACCATGCACGGCGCCTCCAAGGGAAAGAACGTAAAGCTGAGAAAGGAGATCGCCGTAGCCATAAAAGAGTGCATGAACCATCTGGGGATCTTCGGGGCTTTGGTATCCCATGGTTCCTCCACGGTGCCTAAATACATTGTAGATGAGATCAACGGTCTCGGAGGCCAGCTCTCTGACACCTACGGCATCTCTATCGACGAGCTGAAGGCGGCTATTCCCTGCGGAATCAGCAAAATCAACGTGGACACGGATATCCGTCTGGCAGTGACCAGGAATATGAAGGAACTCTTTTCCAAGTATCCAGAGAAACGAAACAGCCCCTCTGTCGGACCTGTGTATGAACTGCTGGAAGCAAAGAAGAATCAATTCGATCCCCGTGTCTTTCTTCCTCCCATTATGGATACAGTGATGTATGGAACTGTTCCCGACGAGGACGTGGCCGCTGTCGTTGACTGTGTGGAGAGGGGAGTAAGGGAAGTTGTGGGAACTCTCATCGTTCAGTTCGGCTCCTTTGGAAAGGCACCTCTCATAGAGCAGGTGAGTCTGGAAGAGATGGCGGAAAGATATAAGAAGTAGTGAATGCTGTTGGAATACGAATAGTAAAATAAAAATTTACAGCAGGGAACCGACCAATGTTCAGGTTGTTTCCTGCTGTAATTTTTTCGATGATTTACTGTACATGCAGGGGAGCCTTGTTACTGTTGGCAATCGGTTATAGCGGCTGTTATTCTTTTGGACAGGTGCCGCGGCGAAAACAGGCCATGGAATGGGTACAATGATTTTCTATGTTTGACAGGGATAAAATACAAAAAGCAGGCTTGGCAGCCACCACCATGGTTCTGATCTCCAATGCAGATGTGGCGGGAGCGATGACAGAGCCTTGCCTTGGGGAGAGGGAGGTTATGGAAGAACTGTTTGGATTTGGGTGAGTTTAGATAGAAAAATTAAGTATGAGACTTGCTTAATTCTTTGTATATAATCAGCAAAAATCACATAAAACGCCGAAAATATACGAATGGTATTGCACTCTTTGTCTATATCGTATAAAATATGCATAAACGGAGCGACTGGGAGGGCAGAGGGGTATGGGTTATTCAAAGGAACTTTTTGAACGGGCAGACGAAGACAGGCTGGATGCCGGCGGCAGTGAGCAGCAGAACAGTATGCGCAGTGTCCAGAATCTGGAGGCTGTTATTAATGAAGGTCTTCGTGCTGCTCTCCTGGAAGAGACTCCGGACCAGTCTCTTAAAGTGCTGTTGGAGCATCTTGGAAAAGCGCTCCGCGGGGAACGGACTTACATATTTGAGCGCAATGAATCCGGAGGCGATGACAACACCTATGAGTGGGTGGCCGAAGGCGTGGAGCCGGAGAAGGAGAGTCTTCAAAATGTTCCGTCTGAGGTGTGTGCGGTCTGGTATGGGAATTTCAGAGTCGGTAAACATATCGTCATTGAAGATCTGGAAGAAATCCGAGAGGATGACCCCCTGATGTATGGGACTCTGAAGCGACAGAACATCCATTCCCTTGTAGTGGTTCCCCTCTATGATAATAAAAAGCCTGTGGGTTTTTACGGTGTGGATAATCCGCCGGCAAAGTCTTTGGAATACGCCTCCAATATGCTTCAGACTGCGGCATATTTTATCGTATCTTCCTTAAGGCGGCGCAACCTGGTTCGTGAGCTTAAAAAGCGGAGCTATAACGTTCTTCATGCCCTCAGCGTAGATTATCTGGGCATCTATCAGGTGAATTTTGACACAGACCAGTATGAGATTTACCGGGACAGCAGGCGGATGAGTATGGATTGGGACGTCCGCTTTGAGGGCAGCTATGAGGCGGCTATGGAGCGGTATATTGACCGGCATGTAATTCCCAGAGATCAGGAACGGCTGCGCGTCATGACAAAAAAGGACTACGTGCTTTCCCAACTCAAGATGAGGAAGAAGTTCTATATCCGGTATCAGATAAAAGATAATTCCTATGGATTAAAACACCTGGAGATCCATTTCTCCGTCACGGGGAAAGAAGATGAGACAAACTGCGCGCTTTTAGCCCAACGGGATGTGAACGCCGTGGTGGAGCAGGAGAAGAAGTACAAGCTGGAGGCCAGACAGAGTCTGGAAGACATTCTGGAGGGAGCCAGAACAGGGATTTGGACCATAGAACTGGAAGAGGGCCGTGAGCCGAGGATGTACGCAGACCGGACCATGCGGATACTCCTGGGCGTGTCGGATGAGATCGGGCCGGAAGAATGCTACCGCCACTGGTTTGCAAATATTGAACCGGATTATGTGAACATGGTGCAGGAATCGGTGCAGGAGATCCTGGAAGCCGGACGTTCCGAGGTGACCTATCCCTGGAACCATCCTGAACGCGGGAAAATCTATGTCCGCTGCGGCGGTGTTCCGGACAGACAATTCAAAAACACGGGGGTCTGCTTAAGCGGATACCATCAGGACATTACGGATACCATGATGACACGGAAGAAACAGGACCAGGCTATTATGGAGCTTCTGGAGAAGGTCAGGCGGGCAAACTCAGCCAAAAGCGAATTTCTTTCTCATATGTCCCACGATCTGCGCACGCCCATTAACGGTATTCTGGGAATGCTGGCTATTATGGAGAAAACCCAGGACGACCGGAATCGGCAGAGAGAGTGCCGGGAGAAAATCCGCGTGTCGGCGGAGCATCTCCTGTCCTTAGTCAACGATGTTCTTCAGATCAGCAAGCTGGAAAGCGGAAGGCCGGTGGTGGTGGAAGAACCTTTTGACCTTCATGATATCTTGGAAACCTGCATGACTATCTTGTCGGTGCAGGCGGAGGAGGCAGGCATCCGCCTGGTATTGGAGGAGGTGGACCTGCAGCACAGCAGATTGAAAGGAAACCCTCTGCGTTTAAAGCAGATCTTAATGAATATCATGGACAATGCCGTCAAATATAACCGAATCCATGGTTCCGTATTTATTCAGGTAAAGGAGACCGCCTGTAAAAACGGAATCGCCAGCTACCGGTTTGTAATCGAAGACACGGGAATCGGCATTGGGGAAGATTTCAAAAAGCATATTTTCGAACCTTTTGCTCAGGAACATCAAGATGCAAGAACCCATTATAACGGCGTTGGCCTCGGCATGTTTATCGTGAAAAAACTGGTAGACGAGATGAAGGGAACCATTGAGGTGGACAGCCGGATGGGCAAAGGGAGCACGGTCCGGATTACTCTGCCCATTGGCGTTGACGGGGCCTGGAGTACCCATCCTGTAGACGAAGAGCGGAATATCCAGGGCAGTATCACCGGAATGCATGTTCTTCTGGTGGAAGATAATGAGATTAACCGTGAGATTGTGGAGTTTATGCTGGCGCAGGCGGGAGTGAGGGTAGCCACTGCCAATGACGGAAAAGCCGCTGTGGATGTTTTTTCCTCATCCGCGCCGGGAACCTTCGACTGTGTGCTCATGGATTTGATGATGCCGGTTATGAGCGGTTATGAGGCGGCCCGTGTGATTCGCGGCCTGAACCGGCCGGACGCAAAAACTGTGCCTATTATAGCGCTGTCGGCCAACGCATTTGAAGAGGATGTGGCCATGGCAAAGGACGCCGGCATGAATGATCATTTGGCAAAGCCTATTGATATGGGCAAAATGTTTACGGTTATGCGCCGGTTAAGGCACTAAGGATATGGGGTGTCATGGACAGGGCTGAAGCAGAAGAAAAGGCCGGTTTTTTTCGGTTCTTTCTTCTCTGTCGGCTGGTATGCCATTCTCTCCGGCACCGGTTTTGAACGAAAACCTGTCTCCCCTTTGACCTGAGAGTCAGCTTTTTCATACAGCTGTTTGTGGAGACGGATGACCTCCTCAGGCTTCCTCACGGCATCATATTCTTTTCCCTCATGGGAAAAGAAGTGATCCGTAATGATTCGGGGATTATGTTCCGCAATGGATATGAATAGAAAAAAGACTTTCCAACCGGACAGTTTTTCCGTCCATGAAAAGGATCCGGCGGTTGTATTCGTCAATCTTTTTCACTCTGCTGCAGATCGTTACGTAAGTCCCTCCTGTCTTTCTTTCATCCGGCTGAAAATAGGTAACTTCAATTTCCGGTTTCCGATCTATATTTTCTTTAATCAGGCGCAGCTTTTCATTCAATCGGATTTTTTCATCTTCATCCAGTTCAATAAAAGAGTCTGTCAGCCGTGATGTCTCCTCAATGGCCTCATTGTGGCCGGTAAGGGCGGCAAAAGGCGAAAACTGCGCCGCCCGGCTTAAAAGAGGCATAGGAGTATGTCTTTTTGACACAGGATGAGGGAGACGGATGATATCGTCATATTTGTGTGTGTTATGGTATTTCATGCCTTATGTCCTCCGATCTGGCGGTTCCGTTCCATAGCGGTTGCCCCTTCCAAAAGATTCATCCCTTTCAGAACTGCATTTTTCCCATATTTCTTTTTTACGGACAGGACGGCTTCCTGCAGCCGCCTTTCCCTGGACTGTAGGTCGGCTTCTTCTTTTTTCTTTTTTTCTAAAGAGGCATAATCCGTAAATAAATCCAGCTGCTGAAAGTCCTCCTCTTTGGCGGCTTTCGTTTCATCAGCCAGGTGGTCGGCGCCAATGGCTACACGGCGTATCAGAAGCTTGGGATCAATGATGCGGTCGTACAGTTCCATGACCGCGTCGGTGATAAGCCTTGCGGAAGAGGTCTGACAGTCCAGTTTTACGGTGCCATGGGCATGTTTCGGGACTTTTCGTCCATAACGGTCCGTGGTGATTTCCCCCTGGTAGCGGTTCTTCCTATGGGCAGGGGACAGATTTTCGATGTCATAGCCAATCGTAAGCACGATCTGATCTGTGGTCAGCCTTTTTTCCACAAGGTCTAAGACAAGGGAATCTGTCATTTCCCGCACAATCAGCCTGCCTTTTTCCGAATCATAAGGATACTGCAGGACCTGCCCGGAGCTTATACTGTTGTTTTCCGGACGGTAGGCTTTGATAAGCTCCATGGTAACAGGCTCCCATCCCCATGCGTGGTCAATCAAAAGTTCCGCGTTGACACCGAACAGATGGTAAAGAAGTTCTTCATTGTGGTAATCCTGGTCCTTGCCCAGGGAGCAGCGGGCAATATCGCCCATGGTAAACAGTCCCACAGATTCCAGCTTTTTTTCATATCCCCGTCCGACTCTCCAGAAATCGGTAAGAGGGCGGTGGTCCCACAAAAGCTGCCGGTAACTCATCTCATCCAGCATGGCGATACAGATTCCATGCTCATCCGGTTCGACATGCTTTGCCACGATATCCATGGCTGTTTTGCACAGATACAGGTTGGTGCCGATCCCGGCTGCTGCGGTGATTCCTGTTCTGTCAAAGACATGACCTATGATCTTTGCCGCCAGCTCCTTCGGCGTCATCCCATAGGTTTTCAGATACTGGGTCACATCCATAAATACCTCATCAATGGAATACACATGCATATCCTCCGGCGCGATGTAGTTTAAATAGATATCATAAATCATCGTGCTGTATTCGAGATATAAGGCCATCCTTGGAGGGGCGACGATGTAAGACAGCTCTAATTCAGGATGTCTGGCCAGTTGGGGGACAAAGCAGGAGGAGCCGGCAAACCGGCCCTTAGGAGCTTTTCTTCTGCGTTCCAGATTCACTTCATCCACCCGCTGGATCACCTCGAACAATCTGGCTCTTCCGGGAATGCCATAGGCTTTCAGAGAAGGCGAGACGGCAAGACAGATGGTTTTTTCTGTCCTTTCCAGGTCCGCCACCACAAGATGCGTCGTAAGCGGATTCAGATTGCGCTTGACACACTCAACAGAAGCATAGAACGATTTTAAGTCAATGGCAATGTAAAAGCGCGGTTCCTCCATATTTCCATTTCCCCCTTTTTGTTATTTTTCCAATCAGGCAGATATGCAGATCTATTATAACAGAATATTTGTTCGATTGCACGCTGATTTTGCAGGGCATGGATATGAAATCTAAAGAAATCCCAAATGCGCAAAATATCCAAGGAGATGCAGATGATCTTTCAGGATCCCTTTTCCTCTCTGGAACCGAGAAAAACCGTCAACCCACATTGATCCGCCGGAACAGTGCCGGTTTATCAAGCGGTTCGCCTGTGCTGACGAAACCTGCGGTGAACTTAACATTGAATTGCCTGAAATAACTTGTTATACTATGGATAGAAAAAAGCATGGCGGAAGGAGGAAGGGTATGTGGTTTTTATTTGCGGTACTGTCTGCGCTGTTTGCGGCATTGACGTCTATACTGGCAAAAATCGGTATCCATGGCGTTAATTCCAACCTCGCCACAGCAATACGGACGGTTGTAGTCGTTGTCATGTCATGGGGAATGGTATTTTTGACAAATACACAAAAGGGTATCCTGCAGATCAATAAAAAAAGCTGGATTTTTTTGATTCTTTCCGGGCTGGCCACGGGAGCTTCCTGGCTCTGCTATTACCGGGCCCTGCAGATGGGGGAAGCCTCCAAGGTGGTGCCTGTTGATAAGCTGAGTGTTGTGATTACCCTTTTACTGGCATTTATATTCCTTCATGAACCATTTACGGCAAAGTCCCTCATGGGCTGCGTATTGATCGGCGCGGGAACACTGTTTATGGTTATATAGGGAAGAACTTCATAGGGCAGGAATCAGAGAGAGGAAATTAAAACATGGGTTTGCCGTGAATCACGAATAATAATAAAGTATGGTTCATTCTCATGGTGCTTATTCTTTATGGTTTTTATAAACAATCCCTTTATATTTAACCATAATGAAGCGATGAGAGGCCAATGCGCTAAAACTATAATTTTAGGAGGGACTTATGAAAAGCGTAGGAAGAAAAATTTTATTATTTGGCTTAACTGCTGTGATGTCCGTCAGTCTGGCAGCTTGTGGTTCAAAAGAAGAAAGTACCGGCGGAACGTCCGCTGCAGGTTCGGATACTGCTGCAGCGAAAGAGAATGAAGGAGACGTAACTGCTGGCGGTACATACACTGCAGGTACTTATACAGCTACAGCGAAAGGGAACAATGGAGATGTAACTTTGGAAGTTACTTTTGACAGTGACGCCATCAAATCAATCGAGATTAAAGAACATGGTGAGACACCAGGTATTTCTGATGCTCCTATTGCAAAAATTCCGGAATTGATTATAGCAAATCAATCATTGAACATTGATGCCATTACAGGTGCAACCAACACAAGCAATGCCATTCTTAATGCAGTTGCCGATGCGGTAAACCAAGCCGGCGGAGATGCGGAAGCGCTTAAGAAAGTAGAAGTTGCTGATAATAAAACTGCAGGAGAGGCAGTTGAAAAAGAAGCCGACGTTATCGTAGTCGGAGCCGGCGGAGCCGGTTTAGCTTCCGCGGTATCTGCTGCTGAGGAAGGCGCATCCGTAATTGTCATAGAAAAGAACCCTTATATCGGCGGTAATACGGTTCGTACAGGCGGCGGTTATGCTTCTTGTGATCCGGAAGCCATCTCCATTCATGAAATGACTGCTGGTCAAATGGCTGAAATCGAAGGTTTAATCGCCAGAGAAACCGATAATGAAACAGTCAAGGGCTGGCAAAAGAAAGTAGCAGAAGATATGGAAGCTTATAAAGCTGAAGGCAAAACCCAAGTCTATGATTCATTAGAATACATGTCACTGCAATACTTCTTCAGATTCAGCCAGGCTGCTGATCCGGAATTATTATATGATTTAGTATCGAAATCCAAACCAACAAAAGAATGGTTAGGTGAACTGGGATTTGAGTGGACGGATTCACCCAGTTTATTATTAGGCGATACATGGCCGAGATGGTTCTCATCCGTTTCAGCGCATGGCGGAGATGGGTTCATTTCCGTATTTACAGATGCAATCGAAGAAAAGAGTTACAATGTAGAGATCATTAAAGAAGTCAGAGCCAATGAATTACTGACTGCTGACGGTAAAGTTGTAGGTGTTAAAGCCACTGCTTCTGACGGAACGGAATATACATTAAACGCTAATAAAGGTGTCGTTTTAGCTACCGGCGGTTTCTCAG
The DNA here is from genome assembly GCA_910574345.1 of Clostridiaceae bacterium. GTDB lineage: Bacteria > Bacillota > Clostridia > Lachnospirales > Lachnospiraceae > UBA3402. The sequence continues at coordinate 72,502 of CAJSZV010000004.1, forward strand.
CCAATAAAGAGATGTTAATTGAATACTCTGACGGAAGATGGGCTGACATTTCAAAATTACAGACTGACAACGATCCGGCTATGGTTGGCGACGGAATTAAGATGGCATTAGAAGTGGGCGCTGATGTTGTTGATATGGGACATTTACAGTTAGTACCAACCTGTGATCCGAAAACCGGTGATGCATATCCCTTCATCGGTACGGGTACAAACCTGTATGTAAATAAAGAAGGCAAACGATTTGTAAATGAACTTTCTGACAGAGATACCCTTTCAAATGCCGCTTTAGCTCAGACAGACGGAATTTTCTATATGGTATGTGATAAAAACAATGCCGGTGTCGGCGAAGACGGTACTACTTATGGAGGACAAAACATTCAGGATTTAATAGATGCAGGCATCGTTGTGAAAGCTGATACGTTAGAAGAATTAGCTGAATTGATCGGTGTTGATTCCGCGGCTTTCGTTGAAACAATCGAAAAATTCAACGAAGCTGTTAAGACAGGTTCTGACCCGGAATTCAATCGTGCTTCTTTTGGCGGCGACTTTATTAACCCTGACGGTAACCCTGGTATCTTTGAAGCTCCTTTCTATGCCGGCGCGAGAACTCCCTCCGCTCACATTACAAAAGGCGGCTTAAAGGTTAATACAAGTGCTGAAGTCATTGGCACTGACGGCAATACAATTCCCGGATTATGCGCGGCTGGCGAGGTTACCGGCGGACGCACGGTTGCTGGCTTGCTTGAAGCCATGACATCTGGCCGTACTGCAGGCAAAACAGTTATGGGTAAATAATTAACGATTCTCGTTATTATTAGAACAGGTTCCATCGTTTACTAAAATCTCATGCAATAGAAGCTTATAAAAGTTAAGCAGCATTACTTGGTAAATTAAAAAATAAAGCATATATACATGACTGCCATAAGTCTGTATATATGCTTTTTATTTATAGGAAATTCCCCGAATAAGAGAGGACGGTCTGTTGGAGGAGAAGACTGTATGAACATACTGGTGATTAAAGGAAGTCCAAAAGGAGACTGTGGTCATCTCCACCTGCGGCTTCTACACTGCCGCAGGCAATTATCCCCTTTTTATAAAGACCAACCGGATTCTGACTCTTATGTGGGGACTTTTGTATCATTTTGTGCATGTTTTCTCCATTTCCCTTTATGTAAAAATACGGCGGATTGGCTTATAATACAGTCAAACACAAGGCCTGTGTAGAGAGTCAGAGATTCGCGAATTGATTTGTACTGCCAAAGGATGCATGAACGTTTAAGGAGGAAATTGCCATGATGGTGCCCCGTTATTACGAAGATCTGCACATGCTCCACGAGAATACCATGGCGGACCGGTGTTATTATGTGCCGGCGTCGGTGAGGATGGACGGGCTTGTGGAACACAGAGAACAGTCTGACCGTATTCAGATGCTGAACGGTCAGTGGAAATTTAAGTATTATGACAGCATTTACGAGCTGGAGGAACCCTTTTACAGACCAGGCTTTGACCTGGGGGATTTTAAGAGCGTCCCGGTGCCGGGAGTCTGGCAGAATTATGGATTTGACCGCCACCAGTACACTAATTTCCGGTACCCTTTTCCCGTAGATCCTCCCTATGTGCCCCAGGACAATCCCTGCGGAGCCTATGTGCGATCTTTCTTCTATTCCATAGACCAGGAAGCGCCCAGGGTCTTTCTGGAATTTGAGGGGGTGGATTCCTGTTTCTATGTGTGGCTCAATGGTGAGTATGTGGGCTACAGCCAGGTGTCCCACGCCCTCAGCGAGTTCGACGTGACAGGGTTTCTGAAAGATGGGGAAAACCGCCTGGGAGTGCTGGTGTTAAAGTGGTGCGACGGAAGCTATCTGGAGGATCAGGACAAATTCCGCATGAGCGGCATTTTCCGGGACGTGTACCTGATGAAGCGGCCGCAGCAGTGTCTCTATGACTATTTCATCAATACCAGGATCGGTGAGGGGGAGGCTCTGGTCACTGTCCGCACAAAGTATCTGGACCAGGTGATCCCGGTGAAGGCGGCGGTCTATGATGAGAAGGAAAATCCGGTGACGGAATTTGTCTTTCAGGGGGATACGGAGTTTGCCATCCCGAACCCTAAGCTGTGGAACAGCGAAGAACCTTGTCTCTACACCTTGGTTCTGGAGACGGACCACGAGGTCATCACAGAGCAGATCGGCATCCGTGAGATCTGTATCAGGGGGAACGTAGTCTTCTTAAACGGCTCGCCCATAAAATTCCGGGGAGTGAACCGCCATGACTCGGACCCGGTCACCGGGTTTGTCATCAGTGTGGACCAGATGAAAAAAGAGCTGGAGATGATGAAACAGCACAATTTCAATGCGATCCGCACCAGCCATTATCCCAATCAGCCCATGTTTTATCAGATGTGCGACCAGTATGGGTTCTTTGTCATCGACGAGGCGGACAATGAAAGCCACGGCCCCTGGATGCTGTGTTATTCCAAGGACACGGACGAGGAACGGGCCGGAAGATGGAACGAGCTGATCTCGGATAATCCGGAATTTGACGAGGCCACCCTTGACCGGGTAAAAAAGATGGTGGAACGGGACAAGAACCGTCCCAGCGTGGTTATCTGGTCCATGGGAAATGAGTGCGGCTACGGCTGTACCTTTGAGAAGGCTCTGGCATGGACCAAGGAATATGACCCGAACAGGCTGACTCACTATGAGAGCGCCTACTACCGGGGGCGAAAAAGGAAGTACGATTACACCAACATTGACCTTTACAGCCGCATGTATCCGGGGTTTGACGAGGTTCTTGACTATGTGGCATCGGGCCCGGACAAGCCTTACATCATGTGTGAGTATTGCCATTCCATGGGAAACGGCGCCGGGGATTATGAGGATTATTTTCAGCTCATAGAGGCCTGGGACTGTATCTGCGGAGGCTTTGTGTGGGAGTGGTGCGACCATGGGGTGTACAGGGGAAAGACGGCGGATGGAAAGGATATGTATGCCTACGGCGGCGACCACGGGGAGTACCCGGAGGACGGGAATTTCTGCATGGACGGGCTGGTATATCCGGACCGGACTCCTCATACAGGGCTTTTGGAGTACAAAAACGTCCACAGACCGGCGAGAGTCCGCTCCTATGACCAGGATACCGGGGTTCTGGTGCTGAAAAACGAGATGAATTTTGTGGAGCTTAGGGATTATTTGGACATTTCCTATGAGGTCAGCGCAGACGGAAGAGTGACATTCTCAGGGAAGCTTTTTGAGGACCAGATCCCGGAGATTTTGCCTGGCAGCGAGGGGGAGATTTTTCTTCCTGCTGCGGTTCCTGATCAGGGGAAAGCCTATCTTAAAATAGTGTATACCCTGAAAAAGGCGGAGCCTTTCCGGAATCAGGGACATGTGCTGGGGTTTGACGAGATTGCCCTGAAAAACCATGACCCGCGCAACCAGACCAGTCTTCTGTGGCAGGTGAAAGCCCGGACAGATGCAGGGAGACATTCTATGCTGAAGGTCCATGAGACTCCGAGACAGCTGATGGTGGAGGGCGAAAAATTTACCTATGTCTACAGCAAACTCTACGGGGTCTTTGACCGGCTGACCGTGGAGGGGAGGGAATTCCTTGACCGGCCCATGGAGCTGAATGTGTGGAGAGCGCCTGTGGACAATGACATGTACTTAAAGGCGGAGTGGAAGAAGGCCATGTACGACCGGGCCCTGTCCAGAGCCTATGTGACCAATTATACCCTGACAGGGGAGTATCTGGAGATTCACAGCAAGATGGCCATGACGGCAGTGACGGTCCAGAGAATGATGGATCTGGATACGGTGTGGCGCATCGACAACGGGGGACAGATTTTCGTCACAATGAATGTGGTCAGAAACCCGGATTTTCCGGAGCTGCCCAGATTCGGGCTGCGGCTGTTTCTGCCCGGGGACATGGACCAGGTCACGTATTTCGGCCTGGGACCCCAGGAAAGCTATGTGGATAAGCACCGGGCCTCAAGCCATGGGGTCTATGACTCCACGGTGGAGGCGCTTCATGAGGATTATCTGCGGCCTCAGGAAAACGGCAGCCGCTATGACTGTGATTATGTCATGGTCAGCGGGGCAGGGGCGGCCTTAAAGGCCTACGGGGAAACCACGTTTTCTTTTAACGCCTCCCCCTTTACCCAGGAGGAACTGACCAAAAAGAGACACAATTATGAGCTGATTCCCTGTGGGAGCACGGTGCTAAACCTTGATTACAGACAAAACGGAATCGGCTCCAACAGCTGCGGTCCCAGGCTTCGGGAATGCTACAGGCTGTCTACGGAGCGGTTTACCTTCTCTTTGAATCTGAAGCCGGAATCGGTGAAGACTCAGAAAAAGGGAAAGCCTGCGGAATATGTCCCCCTGCCCGGAACCGATTGCCACCATTTGGCAGGCCGCAAAGAGGGAACTAAGGCGGCCCCTATGAGACAGGAGGGGAAATGATGGAGGAGAAAAAGTATTTAAAATGGTACAACAAGGTAGGATACGGTTCCGGCGACATTGCCGGCAATGTGGTCTATGCCCTTTTGTCCGCCTTTGTCATGATTTATCTCACAGACACCGTGGGCCTGAACGCAGGGATTGTGGGAAGCCTGATCGCCGCGTCAAAGCTTTTTGACGGAATCAGCGATATTTTCTTCGGCTCCATGATCGACAAGACCCGCACCAAGATGGGGAAGGCCCGTCCGTGGATGTTTTATGGATATTTCGGGTGCGCGCTCTGTCTGGTAGCCATCTTTGTGATCCCTGCCGGCATGAGCCGGTTTGGGCAGTACGCATGGTTCTTCATCGCCTACACTCTGCTGAATGCAGGATTTTACACGGCCAACAACATCGCCTACTCCGCCCTCACGGCTCTCGTCACCAGGAATAACCATGAGCGCGTTCAGATGGGATCCATCCGGTTTATGTTCGCCTTCGGCACCAGTATGGTGATTCAGACTATCACCGTGGGTATGGTGGCTTATTTCGGCGGGGGAGCCGGCGCCTGGCGGGCTGTGGCCGTCATCTATGCCGTCGTCGGCGTGATCTCCAATTCCCTGTCCGTGTGGTCTGTGAAGGAACTGCCGACGGAGGAGCTGTCTTCTGGGGACATGTCTTCGGGAAAGCTGCCTTCTGAAGAGCCGGCAAAGGAGACCGGAAGAGTCCAAGGGAAACCGGAAGAGAGATACCGGCTGAGCGAGGCTTTTGGACTTCTGATTCATAATAAGTATTATCTGATGATCTGCGCCGCCTATATTTTAATGCAGATTTATTCGGCAACTCTGAACATGGGAATCTACTTTATGACCTATGTTCTGAAAAACGCCGGTCTTCTGGGGGTGTTTTCCTGGGCCATCAATATCCCCATGATTGCAGGCCTTCTGTTTACCCCGGCCCTGGTGGCCAGGTTAAAGGGCATGTACCGGCTGAATCTCTACGGCTATGTGCTGGGAACACTGGGACGCGTGGGGGTGATAATCGCCGGTTATGTGGGAAGCGTTCCTCTTATGCTTTTGTGTACCGCAGCAGCGGCCCTGGGAATGAGCCCTCTCCAGGGGGATATGAACGCCCTGATCGCCACCTGTTCGGAGTATACGTTCTTAAAGACCGGCAGGAGAGTAGACGGCACTATGTACTCCTGTACTTCTCTGGGAACCAAGCTTGGCGGCGGCATCGGAACTGCTGTGGCCGGGTGGCTTTTGGCCTACAGCGGTTATGTGGGAGGCGCTGTCAGTCAGCCTGCTTCCTGCATCAATATGCTCCATATCATGTATCTGTGGATGCCTATGGCTCTGAATCTGCTGATCACCTTGATTTTGACCAGGATGGATGTGGAGAAGGCCAATGAGAAGATGAGACAGAGTTAGGAGAGGAAAGCACTGGCGGACTTTGAGCAAGGCTGGATAAGCTGTTAAGGGATCTGGAAAAGAAATACGTGTACAATGAACCGGATTCTTTCCTGGTGCTTAAAGATATCCTGGCATCCGTCTGGAAGGACGGGAAGAAAAACAGCAGATAGTTGATATACAGGGCTGTAGGAAGACGAAAAAGGGAGAGGAGGCTTCGGTCTCTTCTCCCTCTTTCGTCCGGGAAATGTCATGGAAGCCGAGAGCGGACGGAAGCACATCAGGGATGAAAAAACGGGTTGTGTTTGCGGCGAAAATAGCGTATGCTGATAGGTAGAAGACAGTATCAATATCCAAAAGGAGGAACATTTATGCTGATACCAAAAGAGGGGAAGATTCCCTATGCCGGGTTTGAGACCTGGTACACTGCCGTCGGAAGGGAGGGCAGGACCCCGCTTATCACATTGCACGGAGGACCGGGGGCGGGCCACGGCTATATGCGTGTGCTGGATCCTCTGTCAGATGTGCGGCAGGTATTGTACTATGACCAGCTTGGATGCGGCAATTCCCCTGCTGATTCGGATCCCGGACGGTGGACAGTGGAACTGTTTGCGGACGAGCTGGCCAATCTCATTGACCGGCTGGGAATCGGGTCCTACCATATTTTAGGACAGTCCTGGGGCGGTATGCTGGGAATCTGTTTTGCCGGCAGGCAGCCGGAAGGCCTTAAGAGTCTTATACTGGCGGATTCTCCGGTATCTGTTCCTGAGTGGAACGCAGAGAGCAGACGGCTGGCAGAAGAACTGCCAACACCTTACCGGGAGACCCTTCTTTACGCCATCGAACATGGGGAGGACAATTCGCCGGAGTTTCAGGCCGCCATGGGAGCGTTTATGAAGAAGCACTTTATCCGCAGGGATCTGGGCGGGGCTCAGTTTGAAACCTCCCCCACGGAGGTATATGTCACCATGCAGGGCCCAAGCGAGCTCCAGCTGACAGGCACCTTGAGAGATGTGGACCTGACGGAGAACCTGAAAAAGATTCAGGTCCCCACCCTGGTGCTGGCAGGAAGATATGACCAGTGTACGCCGGCTGTGGTGAGACGGATGCTGGACAATATAGAGAACGTCCGGGCCGTGGAGTTTGAGGAGAGCGGCCATGTGCCTCAGTTTGATGAAACAGACAAATTTCTTCAGGTGGTGGCCAGGTTTTTGGCGGAGCATGACTGATTGGGGACCGGAGGCGAAGATGTGACCACCCCTCATGACCTGCCGAAAGGAGGAAATTATGAAAAGAGAAGAATCGGAAGAACCTGCTGAAAAGAAAAATTGCCGGGATCAGAGGAAGATAAAGAAAAAAATATTGTATATTAAAGCGGCGGAGCGGATCATGCGTGATGAAGGAATCAGAGGGCTGAATATTCGAAAACTGGCATCGGAGGTGGGACTTAACAGCGCTACTCTGTACAGTTATTTCGAAGATCTGGATGAACTGGTGCTTTTTGCGACGTTTAAATTCCGGAAAGAATACCTGATTCACCTCTCAGACCAGATTCTGCCCGGAATGTCCGCTTTTGAGCAATATGTAAAATTATATGAGATTTACTGCGAATACGCCTTTGAAGAACCGGAGATCTTTTTTAATATGTACTTTGGAAAATACAGTTACAAACTGGGAAATATCCGGGAAGAGTACTATACGATGTTTCCTGAGGAGTCCATCAGGCAGACGCCCATGGTTCAAAACTGGCTCCATGCAAAGGATGTGTACGAAGGGGAGATGACAGCGGTCCGCTGCTTAGCGGAAGAAGGCGTCATCAAAGAGGAAAATCAGTCCATGGTAGCCAATATGGTTGTACGCGTTCATGCAAGCTATATGCACGATCTCTTTACCTATAAGCACCGCAGCATCACCATTGCCCGCCACGATTTTATGGACTGCCTCATGCATATTTTAAAGACAAATTAGTACCCTCCATGTACAGAGGACTGCGGCACAATACGGATTCACTGAAAAGGCAAAGGCGCTCTTTAGGTGAATCTGTTATGGTGCGGCGGTCCTTTTGGCCCTTAGGCTGTTTGATACGATCAAGGTTACAATCACAATGGCGCAGCCCATGACAGCGGCGCCGGACATCCGTTCACGGAGAAAAAGAAATGTCCAGACAGGGCTCATGACAGGCTCGGACATGGTGATAAAGCTTGCATGGAGGGGAGAAGTGCAGCGGATTCCTATGCTGAAGAACAGCCAGGCAATGGCCCCGGACACAAGACCGCAGGTCAGTGGAATAAGCCATCCCGTAAAAGAGGCACTTCGTACCGCCGGATCGAGAAACATGACAGGCAGCAAAAAAAGAAAGGGAATATTACCAAGGATGAGAGATTCCACGGTATCCGCATCTGACAGGCCGCTGAAAAAATATACGGCGGCATAAAAAACACCGGAGCATAAAGCCAGAAGATCGCCGGACGTGCCGGTGTTTCCCTTACCCCCCATAAGGGTCAGACAGATTCCCACAAGAAGAAACCCGCAGGTGGCAAGCTCCAGGCGGCTGGGTTTCTTTTTTAACAGAAGGGCATTGAACACAAGAATATGGATGGGCGACGTATTCTGCAGGGTTGTGGCGCTTCCGGCAGTGGTATACTTGTTGGCCAGCAAAAAAAGGGTGCTCTGTAAAAAGTAGCATACAGCCACCATGCATTTGGTTCTGTTAAGATGGAATCGGTATCGCTTCAGGAAAAAAGTGTACATAACCAGGGTAATCACCCCGCGGAAAATAGCTATGCTGAAAGCGTTCCAGTCGCTGGATTTTACCAGGACCCCGCAGATGCTCCAGCAAAATGCCGATAAGAAGAGAAATAAGCTTCCGTATTGCTTTGCGAATAATTGCCGATTCATGACTGATATACTCCTTTTCTTTTGTCCGCCTCTGTGCAAAACTATGAGCGGATATTTTTTTGCAGATAAATAATCACGATTTAAATACACGAAGATTGGATTGGGTGATGAAATAAATGTAATCACGATTAGAATACACAAAACACAGAAAAATGTCAAGAGAGAAAATAGAAAAGATAAATTTGGTGATTATAACAAAAAAAATAAAGTGAAAACTGAAATAAATGAAAAAATAGAAAAAATAGTATTGACAATTATTAGAAGTCTATGATATATTTTTGATCATAACCACCATGTGATGCAAAAAATATTAGAAATGTAATCATGATTACAAAGCAAATTTACAAAAAGAAGTAAATTAATCATGATTAAAACAGGGGCCGAAAGGGGGGATATTACCTGGCAGGTATGAAGAATCATTTGAAAAGGCAGTTTTGCCGGAAAGGAAGGGGAAATGAGTATATATTTGCAATCGTTAATTGATGGTCTCTTAATAGGGGGTGTGTATGCTACGATTGCCGTGGGGCTCTCTCTGGCATTCGGCGTCATGCGGATTATTAACTGGGCACAGGGGGAACTGCTGATGATCAGCATGTTCATTTCCTATTGGATTTTTACGAAGTTTGGAATTGACCCTTACCTTATTATCTTTTTGACATCGGCAGTTATGTTCGGTATCGGGTATTTGCTGCAGAATACGGTTCTGTCCAATATTCTTGCCCGTGAGACGGCCAGGGAACCCGTAAGCGTGCTGCTGTTTACGGCAGGCCTTGGCATGTTTTTATCCAACGGAGTTTTGGCCCTTGTGGGCTCTAATCCGGTTTCCGTGATTACAAGATACTCCGGTAAGATGATACAGGCGGGGGATATCTACATTTCGCTGCCCAAACTGATTTCCTTTGTCATTGCCCTGATCTGCACCTTGGCCCTTTATTTTTTCCTGCAGAAGTCTGAGATGGGCCGCGCGATCCGGGCTACGGCCCAGAACCGCCGGATCGCGACGTTAATGGGAATCAATCAGAAAAAGATCTACAATATTGCCTTTGGCATCAGCATTGCCCTGGTAGGCTTATCCGGCTCCCTTCTGCTTCCCTATTATACGGTAAGTTATTCCATAGGAGCCACATTCAGTTTTAAATCTTTTGTTATTGTTGTTCTGGGAGGAAAAGGCAGCGTAGTGGGAGCGTTGGCGGGCGGATTGATCGTGGGGATTATTGAAAAGTTCGGCGGCCTGATTTTCAGCGATACCTATGCCCAGATGGGAGTATTTATTATCTTTGTCTTGGTGCTGCTGTTCAAACCCAACGGCCTCATGGGCGAAAAAGAAATGTGAGGAAGGGTGGTGCTTAAGTTTGAGTAGGAATAAAAAATGGATATGGTTTGGAATAGGGGCTGTTTTTTCCATTACCCTGCCCATGATGGTGAGTAATCCCTATGCCCTGCAGTTTTTTATCAATATGCTGCTTTTTGCATATCTGGCCACAGGCTGGAACATTATCGGAGGCTATGCCGGGCAGATGGCTCTTGGAAACGGGGTTTATTTCGGTATCGGAGCATATGTATCCACAGTCCTCTTTGTATATGAAAATCTGTCTCCATGGGTTGGAATGGTCCTTGGGGGAGGAGTCGCCGCTTTCATTGCACTGCTTATGGGAAGGATGACTTTCCGCTTAAGCGGCTCCTATTTTTCCCTGTCCACAGTGGCTGTTCTTCATGTGATCCGCCTCTTTGTCCTTTCCAGCAACAGGCTTTTCGGCTATGAGACAAGAGGGGCCCAGGGAATCTATGTGCCCTGGCGGGGACAGAGTTTTTTGAATATGCAGTTTGAGGGAAAGACGGAATATTATTATATTATTTTAGCGTTTTTTGTCATAGGGCTTTTTATTTCCTGGTGGATTAAGACTTCCCGCATGGGTTATTATCTGGCGGCGATCAACACCAATCAGGAGGCAACAAGTTCCCTGGGAGTCAATGTGATGGGGATGAAACTGAAGGCAAGCTGTATCTCCGCGTTTATGACGGCCCTTGGAGGTTCCTTTTACGCCCAGTTCATCATGATGGTGGATCCGTCCAGAGTACTGGGGTATGACTTGTCTGTTCAGATCATGCTCTACGCAGCCATCGGAGGAAGGGGCACCCTGGCAGGACCGGTGATAGCCGCCTTTTTGCTGGCTCCCCTCAATGACCTGCTGCGCGCGGTGTTCGGCACCACGGTGTCAGGGCTGTCTTTGGTATTTTATGGGCTGGCCCTTATGCTGATCATCTATTTTATCCCCCAGGGCATATGGCCCTATGTCTCGGAAAAGCTTAAGGAAATGAAAGGGAGTGCAAAATGATAGCGGATAAGGAGCGCAGGACGGTGTTGGAAGCCCGAAATATTGTGAAGCAGTTCGGCGGGCTTACGGCGGTAAATAATGTCTCCATGCATGTGAACGAAGGGGAGATCGTAGGCCTTATCGGGGCCAACGGCGCGGGAAAGACCACCTTGTTCAATATGATTGCGGGAGTATTCCCCCCTACATCCGGCAGGATTTCTTTTATGGGGCAGGAGATACAGGGATTGCCCTGTCACAAGATGTGCAGGCTGGGAATCGGAAGAACTTATCAGATCGTAAAACCTTTCGTGAATCTTTCTGTCCTGGACAATACGGTAGTGGGAGCCTTAAACCAATGCAAAGATGTGAAATCGGCCCGGGAAAAGGCCAGAAAAACCCTGGACTTTGTAGGGCTTGGCCACAGAATGGATGTTTCCAGCAGAAATTTAAACCTTCCTGAGCTGAAAAGGCTGGAACTGGCCAGGGCCCTGGCAACGGAGCCAAAGCTTTTGCTTCTTGATGAGGTTATGGCAGGCCTTAATCCTACAGACAGCGGCCGGGTCATTGAACTGGTGAGACGAATCAGGGATGAGCGGGGGATCACCATCATTGTCATTGAGCATGTGATGAAAGCGATTATGACCTTGTCGAACCGGATCTATGTGCTGAACCAGGGCAGCCTGGTTGCTGACGGAACTCCTGAGGAAGTCAGCAAAAACCCTGAGGTTATCAAGTCATATTTTGGAGAGAAACGGTATGCTAAAAATTGATCAGGCTTTTGTAAATTATGGGAATTTTGAGGCCCTTCACGGGATATCCCTGGAGATTAAAGAGGGAGAGATCGTAGCCCTCTTAGGCGGCAACGGGGCCGGGAAGACGACGACCATTAATACAGTTTCGGGAACCACAACCCTGGTTTCGGGCGACATTACCTTTAACGGAAAAAGCATGAAACACGTTCCGGCCCATGAGAGGGTAGCCATGGGGATTGTCCAGGTGCCGGAGGGAAGAAAACTGTTTCCTTCCATGACGGTCTATGACAATCTTCTGGTGGGCTCCTATCTTCCTCAGACGAGAAAGAGCAGGGATGAGAACCTGGAGATGTGCTTTAGTATTTTTCCCAAGCTGGCAGAGCGAAGACAGCAGCTGGCAGGTTCCCTCTCCGGGGGAGAACAGCAGATGTGCGCCATCAGCCGCGCCCTCATGTCCTGCCCGAAACTTTTGATGTTGGACGAGCCGTCCTTAGGACTGGCCCCGGTGGTGGTGGACATGATCTTTGACACCATTGTCAAGATCAACAAGCTGGGGATGACCATCCTTCTTGTGGAGCAGAACGTTCTGGCCACCTTAGACATTGCCCACAGGGGATATGTGATTGAAGTCGGGAGCAACGTCCTAAGCGGAAGCAACACGGAACTTCTGAACAACGAGGACATGAGGAAGGCTTATCTGGGAATTTAGAGGAGGAAGGCAAATGCGAAGCATTTTTAGAATGCCTTCCTCCGACATGCCGCCGAACCGGAGGTGAGGGGGCGCTGCATTGCAAATAGGAGGAAGGCAAATGCGAAGCATTTTTAGGATGCCTTCCTCCGACATGCCGCCGAACCGAAGGTGAGGGGGCGCCGCATTATCATTTGGGAGGTGAGAGATAAATGTGTGACATATTGGTAGCGAACAGAGAGATAACGGCAGAGGGGAATACGATTTTCGGAAAGAACAGCGACAGAAGCTGCAATGAACCTCAATATTTTGTATTTATCCCCTCCACGGACCATGGGGAAGAGGAAGTACGGTGTACTTATATTCCAGTTAAGCAGGTAAAACATACGAAAGCCCTATTGCTTTCAAAGCCTTCCTGGATCTGGGGCGCCGAGATGGGGGTCAATGAGGACGGGGTCTGCATCGGCAACGAGGCGGTTTACTCCAAAGAGACGAAGAAGGAACCGGCCCTTCTCGGAATGGATCTTCTGCGCCTGGGACTGGAGCGGGGCGCCACAGCGAAGGAGGCCCTTGGGGTGATCACGGATCTTTTGGAACAGTACGGTCAGGGCGGAAACGGGAGTTTTGACGGCGAGTTTTATTATGACAACTCTTTTGTGATTGCGGACCATGAGGAAACCTGGTATCTGGAAACAGCGGGAAAGTACTGGGGTGCAAAGAAGGTCCGGAAAGCCTTGGCGGCATCCAACCATATGATGCTTGGGACGCCCTATTTTATGCATATGGAGACCGTAACCCACGCCAAAGAAGCGGGATATGATACGCAGGCGCCCTTTGATTTTGCCGGCTGTTACATGGATTGGGACAGACCCAATAATATCAGCGGTTTTATCAGGAGCTCTTTGGGACGGCATATGCTGGAACTTCCAGGAACTTCCTTCAAAGTGGAGGACATGATGCGCGGACTGCGCAGCCATTCTACAGAGGATCCCTGGCGGAAGGGGGATGTGAGCATCTGCAAGCATGCAGTCGGTCCGTCCAGTGAAAGTTCTTCTACCAATTCTTTCATAGCGGTGTTAAAGCCGGAGGAACTCTGCATGTGGGGGACAGGGATGTCGACGCCTTGTATGGCGCCTTTTCAGCCTTTCTGGCTGGATGCCTTCAGCGGGAAACTGGTCTATGCCTATGAGGACCAGGAAAAGGCCATGGAGAGATGGCTGAAGCTGGAAGGATTGAACCGCGCCATGATCAGCGGAAGGATTGATGAAGAGGGATACAGAAAAGAACTGCAGGTTCTCCAGTCGTCATGGATTTTGGAGGCAGGAAAGGTGCCTGTGTCCGGAAGACAGAAACTTTGTGAAGACATCGCTGGCCAGGCAGAAGAATTTACGGACCGGTGGATTTTGGAGGCAGGCGGAAAGCAGGAAATCTATACGGATACGAAGATACAGGAATATTGGAACAGAAAAAATGCTGCGTTGGGAAAAGACAGAAGGATTACTTATTAAATAAAGGAGGGACTTGAAAAATGAAACGGATAATTTCTTTGGTTCTTTGCGGGACTTTGCTTGCATCTCTTGCGGCATGCTCAGGGGGTTCTTCGGGGGGACAGACGTCCACGCAGCAATCGGAGGCAGCAGGGAAAGAGAATGAGACAGCTGCGCCTGCACAGACCGGATCGGATAAAGGCACAGTAAAAATAGGCGTACTGCTTCCCTTTACAGGCGCCAGCGCATACTCGGCGGAGCTCGCCAGGGAAGGCTATGACTATGCAGTGGAATATTATAACGGCCAGGGAGGAATCAAGTCTTTAGGCGGAGCAAAGCTGGAGATTGTCTATGCGGATACCACAGGCGTGACCGAGGTAGGGGTGACCGAGTTTGAGCGGCTTGTCAATGTGGAGAAGATTGATATTGCCTCCGGACCTTACAACAGCGCGGTTATGGGCGCTGTGGCTCCTCTTGCGGAAAAGTACCAGATGCCTTTTGTCGTTAACCAGGCTTCATCCCTGAATATCTATACAGCAGGATATACCTATGTATTCAATCCAAGCAATGATGCCCGCACCAATGTCCAGGGCCTGATCGGTATCTGCGACATGGTGGAGGAGCTTTACGGGGATAAGATTGACGGCATCGGGCTGATTATGGAAAATACGGAATGGGGGCTTTCCCAGAAGGAAACCTTTGAGAAGTATTTTACGGATGCCGGAAAAAAAGTGATGATCAATGAGACCATTGAGCCGGGCGCAACGGATTTCAGCAGCCAGATCTCAAAGCTGAAGGCATCGGGAGTGAAGTTTGTGGTGCCGTGCATCTCTTCTTATAACGACGCGGTTCTCTTTGTTCGCCAGATGAAAGAATATAACTGCAATGCCGGTATTCTGGCAAGCGGCGGCGTATTCGTCGTGCCGGAGTTTGCCCAGGCCCTGGGGGACGACGCCAATTACATCTTTTCCACTGATACCTGGAATAAGGGATTTTTGGAGAGCAAAGGGGAAAAGGCAGTGAAGATTCATGACGGATATGTGGAAAAGTACGGGCATGACATGGGAGAAAACGCCGGTATGGCTTGGATTGCCATGAGTACCATTGTGGCGGCTCTGGAGGAGGCGGGAACAAAGGACAAGCAGACTGTCCGAGATACCCTGTACGGCTTAAATCTGCCTGCGGATTCCGAGTACATGCTGCTGGTACCTTTTGAGGGAATGAAGTTCGATGAGATTGATGAATCCGGATGCCTGAACCATAATAAGTACGGTTTGTCCTGTATTTCCCAGCTCATTGACGGAAAATGGAAAATGGTATGGCCCAATGAGATGCTGGGAGAGCATAATCCTCTGGTATGGCCTATTCCGGAATAGGAAACATGAAACATAAAAGAAAACGGCAAAATGTGTTAAAGGCGCATTTTGCCGTTTCCTTTTATATGGAAGCGAACTTTGTATGCGCCGGGGCACCCCAGGAAAGATTGTCATATAAGCTTACGAGTGCCCGGCACCATTGGTAATAAATATTTAAGTAGTTCTTTTACAGGGACAGTGGTATGATAGAGGTTATAGAAACAGCCGTTTTTATCGGCGGACAGGAGAGGATATGAGAACAGTAAAGGAACAGGAAATTGCCGCCATGGCGCCCAATGCCAATGCGGCGGCCAATGCCAGAAAAATATCGTCAGGAGGCGGATTTGTATCCTTAAGACGGTCTGAGGACGACACCTTTTACATGGGGGAGTGTAAGGGAAGCGGAAAGAACAATTACGTGGTATCTGCGGATTACATAGACGAAGAGCACCCGGTGTTTCGGTGCACCTGCCCCAGCAGGCAGTTTCCCTGCAAACACAGCCTGGCCCTGCTCTACGAGATGGCTGCCGGGAAAGAATTTGCCCTGACGAAAATCCCTCAGGATATTCTGGATAAACGTGAGAAGAAAGAGGCCAGGGAGGCAAAGAAACAGTCAGGAGAGAAGAAGCCCGCAACAGAGCGGAGCATAAAGGCGGCAAAGGCAGCCAGGACAAAGAAGATCAAAAAGCAGCTGGAAGGACTTGAGCTTTTAAGACAGCTGACAGAAAGCCTGATGAAAAGCGGACTGGCGTCTATGGGAAGCATGTCCTTAAAAACCTATCGGGATCTGGCCAAACAGCTGGGAGATTATTACCTTCCGGGCCCCTTGGTGTATCTGAACCGGCTGATTCTGGAGATGGAGGCATGCCAGAAGGACCAGGATCCTAAGCATTATGAACAGGCAGTGGAGATCCTAAAGAAGCTTCGGGCTTTGGAGAAGAAGGCGAAGGCATATCTTCAGGACAAACTGGACAATGACAGCCCCGATGCCGATGATGACGAGCTGTATGAGGAGCTGGGAGGAATCTGGAAGCTGGAACAGCTAAACGGGCTGGGGCTTAAAAAGGAGCAGGCCCGCCTGGTGCAGCTGTCCTTTGGGGTGACCTTTGACGCTGCCAGAAAGGAATATATCGACAAGGGATACTGGGTAGATGTGGATACAGGGCAGATTGTGCACACCTGCAATTACCGTCCGGTGAAAGCCCTCAAGTATGTGAAAGAGGAGGATTCCTGTTTTGGGCTTTTAAATATTCCCCTTCTGACCTACTATCCGGGCACGGCAGACAGGAGAGTGCGCTGGGAGTCCGCCTCCTATGAGGACATACCGAGGGCTGTCTATAAAGAGATTATGGAACAGGCCTACAAAGATCTTCCCGCTGCCATGAAGGCGGTGAAAAATGAGCTGAAGAATACATTGTCGCAGGAGTACTGCCCTGTCATGATATCCTATGAGGAGATCGGCATGGTAAAGACCATGAAGGAGGACAGAAAGAAGGAGACCGAAACGTCTGAGGGGAAGGCAGGGGGAGACATGCTCTGCGCCTTAAGGGATCATAGCGGAAACAGTATAAAACTGCAGAGTCCGGAGGGTATGGACGACACGGTTTCTATCATACCTCTGCTTCCGGAACGGTCTCTTTATAAAGAAGGGGTACTGTTCGGGCTGGCATATTATGACCCTGCGGACCGGCAGATGGGGATTTATCCATGCAGCCTGATTACAGAGGACGGGATCCTCAGGCTGTTATATTAGCGAATGAGGAAGGAAAGCAATATGTCGGAAAAGAATGGGTTAAAGGCCGGGGTTAAAAGGAAAGCCATGGCGGCTGTGCTTCTGCTTATTTTTATGGGTGCCGCGGCTGTATTTGCTTTCAGCAAGGCCTTTGGCATGGGGGATCCGGTGAGCCGCAACAGCCGGGCGTTTTCTAAAGAGGTAAAGCAGTGGATATCCCAGGCTCAGGAAGGGGATACCGTTAGCTTGGCGGAACTTGCGCCGTTTTCATGGAACTGGGTGTATACCTTTGATCCGTATACTGCAAAAGCCGAGATGGAGAAGGTTCTTGGATGCTCAGGAAGGGAGCTGCAGGAGACCGTAAGTGAAGGCATGGTTCAGCTGATCTTTGTGGAGCATGACAGCGCTTTGGGGGAGAACAAAGTAGTCGGAAGTATCTGCGCATATGGGAGCAATCTGGGGTATGGCGTAGATCTGGGGATACGGTTTGGCAGAAGGAACAACTATGTGATGCTCCCTGAGGGAATGGACCGCATGACTCTTAGAACAGAGGGGGAATATCCGCGGCTTGTGTTTGAAGGCGAGACCTTTGAGGGAGTGATCACCGAACTGTACAGACAGTCGGCTTTGGTATCCGTGGAAGAAGGGTGGCCTATCAGAGATTCGGGAGACCAGGTATTTGTGCAGCTTAATGAGGAACAAACAAAGACGGCTGCCATAGGCGACCGGGTAAAAGTAAACTATGACGGCATGGTGATGGAAAGCTATCCTCTGCAGTTAGGCGGGCAGATGGATACGGTGATCTTAAAGGATCTGAAAGAGTGAGGATAGAAGGAGCAGATTATGAATTTGAGTGTAGTATATGAACTGAGGGACCGGTTAAAGACAGCGGCAGTGGCGGGAACCGGTCTCATAGAGGAGGATTTCCGGCTTAAAAGGGCTGTGGAGCAGATGGCCCCCCTTGGGAAAGCTTCCCCGGTATTTGGAAGGATTTATCAGATGGCCCGGAAAATCACCCAGCCGGACTGCGGCAGCAGGGAGGAGATGGTTTTGGATACCTTGTCTCTTCTGGATGCGGTTTTATGCACCCAGGGAAGCCTTTTAAAAGAGGGGGAGTGGGAAGAGATTCCTGGAGGGGATACAAAGGATGGGCTCTGTGTCAACATTCCCTATAGACAGATGGCCCCGGTTCTGGAGGCCTTTAGGGGAACCGGAAGCGGCAGATATGCGGTGATTCGTGATGCCCATGAGGCACAGCCGGAGATCTTTAAGGATTTTAGAATCAAGAACCTTTGTGTAAAAGCCCTGGGGGACAGCTATGGGGATCTGGCTGACATGGTGGCTCATTGGCTTCTTGATGAGGGAAGGGGGATCCTTCCTCTCTTAAAGCAGGGCTTTGATCCCGCAGGCAGACGGGACATGGCCAGACGGGTGGAGATCATAGACGCCATAGCAGGCGGGGATGAGAATGGGTTCTATGTGGAGATGTTTCCGAAGGCCTCAAAGGAAGTGAAAGAGCCTCTTGCCAGGGCTTTAAGGCACTGTGAAGCCAATGAAGACCTGCTTCTGGATCTGGTGAAATCAGAAAAGGGAAAAGTGAAGGAGGAGGCTCTTTGGTCTCTGGCTCGTATGAACGGGGAGAAGGCAAGGGAGTTCTGGAAAAAGCAGATGGGTAAAAAGCCGGAGAAGGCAGTGAACTATCTCCAGAATTCCAGGACCATGTGGGCTTCGGATCTGATTGCAGAGTATCTGATACAGTGGCTGGATACCTTCAAGGAGTCGGGACTTTCTCTAAAACAGTTAAAGGATGAGGACAGGCAGAGGATCTACGATCTGTGGAGGGCCGCTTTAGGCAAGTCTTCCCCACAGATGTGCGCATGCTACAAGCGGGTGTACCAGGTACTGCCTAAGGAGACCGCAGAAAGACTTTGGGAATCTCTTATGGAAGAACAGCCTGCCGGTCTGTGCCAGACGGCAGAGGAGCTGTATGATGCCTATGGAGACGAGTTCCTTCAGTCCGTATTCTGGATTGATCTGCTGACAAAGAGCGCAGGGGAGGTCTATGACAGATTCAGCCCTTATCTAAGGCCGGAGGAGCTTCTTGACGCCATAAAACAGATAGGCGGGAAAAAGAAAGATCCTATGGGAATCTATCAGGTCCTTATGCGTGTAAGCTATGAGGAGAAGGAAGGCTCTTATGTGGTATATCGGGAATCATGGGAGTCTCCCATTCGGTATCGGACTGTGGTCACCCGGCTGGAGGCAGGGCTGGATCCCCGGTGGTATCCCCTCCTGCTTAAGTCAAAGGACCGGTTTAACGCCCGGTTCCGCAAACAGGTGCGAAACAGCTTTGACAACAGCTATGACGCCATGGTTGCAGGACTTTTCAGACCGGATAAGGAAGGGCTTAAGGAAGCCTACGGGAACTATTTCTATCTGGGAGCCAGGCACCGGGGGCCTGTGGCGGCAGACATACGGATGCTTAAAAAATGCGGCTGGAAGGATTATAAGGGACTCTTGGCTCTTATGGGAAAGAAGAATGACCACATTGCCACATATGGGATCCGGGAGCTTCTGTGTGAATTGCCTTTGGCCAGTGAGGAACTGGCAGGAGAACTGGAGAGCCTGATCAAGAGTTATGGGAAGAAAGCAAAGATCGGCGTTGGGGTTTTGGAGATGTGGTGCGAGAAGCTGAAAAGCGGGGTTTTGGCGAGAGATTTATAAATAGAAAGTGGGGAATGTATATATAGTATGGGAAGATTTTTAAACAGTAAGGTTCCTTTTGAAATGTTTGTAGCCATGGCTTCGGACCCATATTTTGTAGATAAATCCTGGCTTATATCAGAACTGATTCCCTCCCTTGGAAGAGAGAAAAGATTTTTCTGCATTACCAGACCGCGCCGTTTTGGAAAAAGCATTATGGCTAATATGGTTGGGGCTTTTTTCGGAAAGGCGACAGATGGACGCCAGGTTTTTGGCAATCTTAAAATTGCAGAACTAAAAAATTATCAGAACTATTTAAATCAATATAATGTAGTTTATATTGATTTTAGTGAGATGCCTGAAAAGTGTACATCATACGATGAATATATTACACGTTTTCTGAAAGGTTTAAGATCGGATTTGCAGCAGGCATATCAGGAAATACCGGTAGAATCAGAATTGGCGGTTTGGGATATTTTAACGGATATTTTCCAAAAGACAGGGGAGAAATTTGTTTTTGTCATAGATGAATGGGATGCGATATTCCATATGCCATTTATTAATGTGGAACAGCAGAAAGAATTTTTGCTTTTTCTGAAATCTCTATTAAAGGGAAAAGTATACCTTGAGCTGGTCTATATGACAGGAGTACTCCCTATTACTTCTTGCCTCACTTCGTTCGGTACTCAGGAATCAGACGATTCCTTCGTTGGTGCATCGGGTGAAAGCCTGCCAGCAGTCTTTCCTGCGGATGCACCATACTCTAGTGGTTCCGAACTAAATATGTTTCTGGAATATGATATGTCTACCAAAAAGAAGTTCAGTGAATATTTTGGGTTTCTTGATGAGGAAGTTGACAGACTGTTTGAAATTTATCAGGCAGAATCTGATAATCCTGAAATATCCCGAGAGGATTTGCGTATATGGTATGATGGTTATCATACTGCAAGCGGAAAAAGAATATACAATCCTCGTTCGATCGCCAGTGCATTAGGAGATAATGAGCTGGCAGATTATTGGACCAGTTCAGGTCCATATGATGAAATTTTTTATTATATTAGAAATAATATGAATGATGTTCGGGAAGATATTGTTCTGATGGTGGCAGGAGAAGGCGTTAAGGCAGAAATTCAGAATTATGCAGCAGTATCTATGGGATTAAAAACGAAAGATGAGATTTATTCTGCCATGGTAGTATATGGTCTTTTGACCTATGAAAACGGAAAAGTTTTTATACCAAACAGGGAGATTATGAAACAGTTTCAAAAGCTTTTGATGTCCAAGGATTCTCTTGGATATGTTTATAACCTTGCCAGAGAATCCGAGAAAATGCTTGAGGCTACACTTTCAGAGGATACTCAGACTATGGTGGAAATCCTTAAATTCGCCCATGATACAGAAGCGCCGATTTTTTCTTATAACAGTGAAATCGAGTTGTCTGCAATCGTAAATCTTGTCTATCTGGCGGCAAGAGACAGATATCGTATTGAGCGGGAAGATAAAGCAGGGGAAGGATATGTAGATTTTATTTTTTATCCGGAAAGTCCGAATAGTGATGCCATTATTCTTGAATTGAAGATAGACAGCACACCCCAGAAGGCAATTAAGCAGATTAAGGATAAAAATTATGCACTCCGTTTCAGAGGGAAATTGGGTGAGAAACCCAAATATACAGGCCGTATTTTAGCTGTGGGTATCAGCTATAGCAGAAAAACAAAAAAGCATTCTTGTAAAATAGAACTGCTGTAAAAAAGAATTATAAATATGGAGGAAGCTATGAGTAATAACAATGTTCAGAGGCTGCCGGCGGAGCAGCTGTTTCAGAAAGAAATCGACACCTTGATTGCCAATGAGAAATATTCGGTGCCCACAGGCTGGCGCATGTCGCCCAGGTCCGTCCTGACTTACATCTGCGGCGGCAGCTGCGGCGGGATGGAGATTACACCCAAATACATCGGCCATGAACGGCTGGTGGAGATCGCCATCTCCACCCTGGTGACGGACCGGGCCCTTCTTCTTATCGGGGAGCCGGGTACGGCAAAATCCTGGCTGTCAGAGCATCTGACGGCGGCCATCAACGGCAATTCCACAAGAGTGATCCAGGGGACGGCAGGAACTACGGAGGAGCAGATCAAGTACTCCTGGAATTATGCCATGCTTATCGCAAGCGGGCCATCTAAGGAGGCCATGATCCCCAGCCCTGTATACAGAGCCATGGAGGAAGGCGCCATCGCCAGGGTGGAGGAGATCTCCAGGTGTGCCTCGGAGGTTCAGGATGCGTTGATCTCCATCTTGTCGGAGAAGCGGATCTCCGTGCCGGAGCTTGGCATTGAGGTACCTGCCAGAAAGGGATTTTCCGTGATTGCCACGGCCAACACCAGAGATAAGGGTGTCAATGAAATGTCGGCGGCTCTAAAGCGGCGGTTTAATATCGTGGTCCTGCCTTCTCCCGAAAGCCTGGAGGCGGAGATGGAGATCGTGAAGACGAGAATTGCCCAGCTGTCAGAGAGCCTGGATCTTTCCGCCAAGCTTCCCGAAGGAGAGGTGGTGGAGAAAGTATGCACCATTTTCCGGGAACTGAGGGCAGGGGCTACCTTAGACGGGAAGCAGAAGCTAAAGACTACCACAGGGGTCTTGTCCACGGCGGAGGCCATCTCTTTACTGGCCAACAGCATGGCTCTGGCCGGGAGCTTCGGAAACGGGGATATCACCGATTATGATCTGGCGGCAGGCCTTCAGGGAGCTGTGGTGAAAGAGGACGAGAAGGATCAAAAGGTGTGGGAAGAGTACTTAGAGAACATTATGAAGAAGAGGGGATCCAGATGGCTTTCCCTCTATAAAGAGTGCAAGGAGTTAAACCGCTGATGGAAAGACACCCTTTTGTATTTGGAATCCGCCATCTGTCCCCTGCCGGCGCTTACTATGTCCGGGACTTTTTAGACCGGGCGGACCCGGAGCTGGTTCTTATCGAGGGGCCTGCAGATTTCACGGATTTAATAGAAGACCTGGGGGCAGAGGAGGTGAAGCCCCCTGTGGCGGTTATGGCGTACACCAAGGAACTTCCCATAAGAACCATCCTCTATCCTTTTGCAGAATATTCCCCGGAATATCAGGCCCTTTTGTGGGCAAAGGAGCATGGGCGCAGGTGTCGGTTCTGCGATCTGCCATCTCAGGTGTTTCTTGGGATGCGGGCTGCAAAAGAAGCAAAGGAAGGGGCTCTGCCAGCGCAGGAAGGCCAACAGGCTGCCGAAAGAGAAGCAGACCAGAGCCAGGGAGGCAGTCGGACAGAAGAATTTGACGTATACCGTGCTCTGGACAGTCAGTGTCAGGACAAGGATCACGAGACCTTCTGGGAACGGACCATGGAGCAGGCCGGGGACGCTGCCGGCTATGAGGCGGGGGCCAGGGAATTTGGACGCTCCCTAAGGCAGATGGAACAGAGAGGCGCCAGGGACTACGCTGAGAATCTGGTCCGTGAGGCTTATATGAGAAGGCAGATAGAGGACGCTGTAAAAGAGGGGACAACACCCGAAAAAATCGCGGTGATCACAGGAGCCTATCACATAGAAGGGATTCTAGGCAGTGATCTGCCTATGACAGACAAGGAAGAAAAGGCTCTTCCCCGCCTGGAGTCCATGAAAACTCTGATGCCCTATTCCTACTATAGGCTTTCGGAGCATTCCGGCTACGGGGCAGGCAACCGGGCGCCGGCTTACTATGAATATCTGTGGAAGGGGCTTTTGAGGAAGGAACCTGACTACGGAGCCAGACGGTATCTGACAGGCCTGGCATCCTTTCAGAGAAATCATGGAGGGCTGGTGTCTTCTGCCGAGGTGCTGGAAGCGGCAAGGCTGTCTCAGGCACTGGCAGAGCTTCATGACGGCCGGATTCCGGCCTTAAGAGATCTTCGGGATGCAGCCGTCACCTGTATGGGCCATGGGTCATTTTCAGAACTGGCACTGGCGGCTGCCGACACGGAGATCGGCACCAGGATAGGGAGTCTTCCCGGTGGCGTGAGCCAGACCTCCATTCAGAGCGACTTCTATGAGAAGTTAAAGGACCTGAAGCTGGAAAAATACAAGTCCGTGACAGCGGCAGAGCTTTCCTTGGACCTGCGGGAAAACTTAAGGGTGAAGACGAAAAAATCGGCGTTTCTTGATCTGGAGCGGTCCTTTTTTCTCCACAGGCTGAGAGTGCTGGGGATTCAGTTTGCCTCCATCCAGTCCGTGCGCCAGGACAATGCCACCTGGGCGGAACAGTGGAGCTTAAGATGGACGCCGGAGGCGGAGATCCAGATCGTGGAAGCCGTGCTAAAGGGAGATACCGTGGAGCAGGCCGCTGCCTTTGAGCTTAAGAACAAGCTGGAGGAAAACCAGAGCATTGCCCGGATCGCTGAGATTGTGGAGCAAGCCTTTTACTGCGGCATGCCGGTTATGGTATCTGCGGCTTTGGAGCATCTCCAGGCCATGGCAGTGGACGGGGCAGGAGTGACGGAGCTCGCAGATACGGCGGGAAGCCTGTCCGTGGTGATTCAGTACGGGGATATCCGAAGGCTTGACAGAAGGCCTCTGATTCCCATACTGTCCCAGTTATTTCTGCGGGCTTGTCTGATTTTGCCCCAGGAGTGTGCCTGTGACGATGGGGCGGCAGGGCCCTTAGCCTCGGCTGTAAGCCGGCTTCAGACCGTCAGTGTGGCCCATGATTTTCTGGACAGGGAGCGATTTCTTGATGTGCTTGGGCAGATTGCGGCCAGGGACGATTTAAATACCCGTCTTTCCGGCCTGGCAGCCTCCATCCTTTTGGAGCAGGGAGTGATGGACAGTGAAGAGCTGGGGCGGGAGGTGGAGCGGCGTCTTTCCAGGGGAATCCCGGCGGAGCTTGGAGCCGGATGGTTTGCGGGACTGTCCTCCAGGAACCACTATGCCCTTATTGCCAGGCTTACCTTGTGGGAAAAATTAAGCGGGTATCTGGACGAGCTGGACCAGGAGGAGTTTAAGCGGGCTTTGTTGTTTCTGCGTCGGGCTTTTGCGGATTTTTCTTCCATGGAGAAGAATCAGATCGCCGAAAATCTGGGAGAGATCTGGCAGGTGAACCCGGAACAGGTTAGCGAGGTCCTTGGCGGGACCCTGACAGAAGATGCCATGGAGATGCTGGAGGGATTGGAGGACTTTGATTTTGGAGATATCTGAGGATAAGCTAAAGGAGCGCATGACAAGATGGCGTCTCATTCTGGGACAGGAAAGTGAAGAAGGGTTTGACAAGATGAACGGGGGAGAGGATCTGGGACTTACGGAGGAACAGTGGCTCATGGACCAGGCCCTGGCATGCATCTACAACAGTACTTCCCAGGGAGGCTTCGGACCGGGAGGAAGAGGGGCGGGCCACGGGCCCTCCAATCCCCGGATTACCAGATGGCTTGGAGACGTGAGAACCCTCTTTGACAAGGACTTAGTAAAGATCGTCCAGGCGGACGCCATGGAGCGGTGCGGATTAAAGCAGCTGATTTTTGAACCGGAGCTTTTGGAGAACTTAGAGCCGGATATGAATCTGGCCACCACCATCCTGCTTTTAAAAGACCAGGTGCCGGGGAGGAGCAAGGAGAGCGTCCGGGAATTTATGAAAAAGATTGTGGAGGAGATCAACAAGCTTTTGGAGAGCGATATTAAGAGGGCGGTGACGGCGGCGGTGAATAAACGGCAGCATTCCCCCATTCCCTCGGCATCGGCTCTGGATTTCCCCACCACCATAAGAAGAGGAATCAAAAACTACAGGCCGGAGCTGAAAAAGATCATTCCGGAGCACTATTATTTCTTTGACCGCACCTCCACCACGGCGGCCAACAAGTATACCATCATCCTGGATGTGGACCAGAGCGGCTCCATGGGGGAATCGGTGATCTACTCCTCCATTATCAGCTGTATTCTGGCAAGTATGGCGTCTGTGAAGACCAGGATCGTGGCCTTCGACACCCAGGTGGTGGATCTGACGGAGAAATGTGACGATCCTGTGGATCTGCTGTTCGGATTTCAGCTGGGCGGCGGCACGGATATCGACAAATCCGTGGCATACTGCAGCCGTTTTGTGGAGAATCCGAAAAAGACCTTGTTCTTTTTAGTCAGCGATCTCTGTGAAGGAGGAAACCGGGCGGCTCTTGTAAGAAGACTTTCAGAGCTTAAGGAAAGCGGGGTTACGGTGGTGTGCCTGCTTGCCATAGCTGATGGGGGTAAGCCTTATTATGACGCCCAGATGGCGGAGAAGATAGCCCGTATGGGGATTCCCTGCTTTGCATGTAATCCCCAGAAGCTGCCGGAGCTTTTGGAGAGGGCCCTAAAGGGGCAGGAGCTTTTGGAGCTGGCTAAGGAGTGACAAGCAGCCATGGCATGTCTGTGATCAGAAAAATATTCAGATAACAGAATATGTCATGGCTGAATCTCCAATATCTTTTCCAGCAATAAGTAGACCGTAGTAGCAAAGTATGCCGGATACCGTGCTTCTCTATCAACATGGAGCTCTTTTGCCTGTTTTACAGCGAGTTTGATTTTAGCAGCATCATAATGCTCCGGAGAAATATGCTTCTTATCTTTTAAGGGAGCCCCAAGTGCACGAAGTCTGTCCCGAAAATGCGAGGTAGGCACATAGAGATTATGATCGGTAACGGCAAAACTTTGATCTTCTTCGGTCGGAGCATCATGGTGCAGAAGGAGCCATATTTCAAAAAAAGGATTACTGATGGCATAGCCATAACCTTTTTCGTCACATTGCTCCAAGGCCTTGTTCCACTCATCAATCCATGCAGAGCTCAGATGATCGTCCACATCGATTATGATCCAAAACTCGTCTTCTGGATACTGTGAAAATTGGTAGATCTGTTCCTTTTGTTCTTTGAACTGCTCAATTCGTTCAACCAGCTGCAAAGGACGGCTTTTACTGAGCATAACGGATTGCTCCTGAGTTCTGTACCTGTGATGAGTATGGATGGCATCCTCCGCAACAGAGATAAACTGAATTTTACTTCTCATTGCATGAAAGATTTGGGATACCCTTTCAAAGTATTCTTCTTCTGTAACACTGCCCTCACAGGAAAGAAAAATAATCTTACTTGAGGCGGGCCTTTCAGGACGATAAGGATTCTGGGGTGAGAAGGGAGTACGGCTGGTAATGAGAGGCATCAATCATTCCCCCTTATCATGGGAATGGCGCCGAACCTGCCGTTCAGATAGGCCCTAAGGGCATCCTGCCCTTTCTGAATATGAAAGTCAGAAAGGGGTCTTAGTTGTGATTCACCCAAATCATTCTTTTCGACAAACCAGATTTCATCCTGTCCGAATTTGTCAAGATCAATGAGATTAACGTCATGGGCAGTAAAGACAATCTGATTAAATGTATCATGGCAGTTGGAAGCAAACTCGTTTAACAAGTATTGAGAAAGCTTTGTGTGAAGACTCCTGTCAATTTCATCAATAAAAAATATGGTTTGGCTGTTTTCCTTCATCACAAACAAAATAGGCAGTAAATCCAGAAGACGCTGCGTTCCGTCTGACTCATCTTCCATGTTAAAAGAGATGGTTTTTTCATTTAAGTGATGTTCAAATTTGATCTGAATCATTACTGTATGGCTTATCTCATTTTCAGCAAAAATAAAGTATTTTCCGTTTAAGCTTACAATACCGCTTTTGATTTCTTCAATTTCTTCCACAATTTCCGCAGGAAGATCAATTTTGTCTGCATATTCGTGAAAATCAATTTCATCGCTGACAACCGTGAGATTAAACACGCCGGTGTCCATTTTCCTCAAGCTTTCAGCAAGAAAGGTTTTAAAATCATGATCCTGCTGCAGTCGCAGGGGAAGTCCTTTTACCGTACTGTCAGGAAAGATTATTTGTATGTTCTGGAACCATTTTATGATAAGTTCTGCCTTTGCCACGCCATTGTCGTATAATTTATATAAAAACAGCTGGTTTTTCTGGTTTTCTCCAATGCTGTCCTTTAAGGTTTCGGCCAAACGGCGTTCCTTTGAATTTTTCCGGGCCAATCTTGACTCAATATCAATCTGGGTTTTTCCGTTCTCATCCGTAGTACGTGTGAAAAGAGGTGCCATGTCATCCTGTGTCAGAATCATAAGCCATTCTTCGTGGACCTGACGCCTGCTCAAAGAAAAGCCGTATTCATATACCTCCCCATCCAGATAGAACATGAACTGAAAGACAGAAGTATGACTTAAATCTTCAAAATAGCCTTTGAACTGATTGATACCGGTTCCTTTTCCGCTTTTTTGGCCGTTGACAATAAAGCTCTTTGCGAAGGCAAGGGATTTAATAAAAGAGGACTTACCGGAAGCATTGGGGCCGAAGAAGCCTCCTCTTTGCAGGACCTTCCAGTCACCTGCCCTGGTGGTCAGTGTTTTAAAGAAACCCTGGTCTTTATGGGATGCCGCAGGAAGCATACTGAATTCAATGGGATGACCAATGGATTTAAAATTGCTGACAATATATTTTAAAAGCACGATTTCCCTCCTAAACTGAAAAACGGTTTTTTTCATTATATTTCAAATAACCGGAACATACAAGATATTTACACTTAAATATAAAAAGAAATTATTTACACTTAAATATAAAAAGAAATACAGTATTGATTTATAAAACGATATCTAGTATATTATGTAATAGATTATCTCAGGCCCATGGGCCGAAAGGAGAATCACAGTATGATAAAGGTAGCAGTAGATGCTATGGGGGGAGACTATGCTCCCACGGAGATTGTAAAAGGAGCCATAGAGGCAGTAAGTAAGAAGGAACAGGTCAGTGTGATCCTGGTGGGCCAGGAAGATAAGATACAGAAGGAATTGGGGAAGTATTCTTACCCTGAGGACCGGGTTTCCGTTGTACATGCCTCTGAGGTCATAGAGACAGAGGAACCGCCGGTAAACGCCATCCGCAAGAAGAAGGATTCCTCCATTGTGGTGGGGATGAATCTGGTAAAGCGGCAGGAGGCCGATGCCTTTGTGTCTGCGGGAAGCTCTGGGGCCATATTGGTGGGAGGCCAGATCATCGTGGGAAGGATACGAGGAGTGGAGCGTCCGCCCTTAGCGCCTCTCATCCCTACGGAGAAAGGAGTATCCCTTCTGATTGACTGCGGAGCCAATGTGGACGCCAGGCCATCTCATCTGGTACAATTTGCGAGAATGGGTTCTATTTATATGGAACATGTCATAGGCATGAAACATCCCAGGGTTGCTATTGTGAATATCGGCGCCGAGGAGGAGAAGGGCAATGCTCTGGTGAAAGAGACATTTCCTCTTCTGAAGGCCTGCACGGATATCAACTTTATCGGCAGCATAGAGGCCAGGGAGATCCCCCACGGCGGCGCGGATGTCATTGTCAGCGAGGCATTTGTGGGCAATGTAATCTTAAAGCTTTATGAGGGGGTGGGAGCTACTTTGCTTGGCATGGTAAAGGCCGGGCTTATGACAAGCCTGCGAAGCAAGATAGGCGCCCTTTTAGTAAAGCCGGCTCTCAAAAAGACCATGAAGGCCTTTGATGCAAGCCAGTACGGCGGAGCTCCTCTGCTGGGTTTAAAGGGACTGGTGGTGAAGACCCACGGCAATTCCAAGTCCGTGGAGGTATGCAACTCCATTATCCAGTGTGTTACCTTTAAGGAACAGGAGATCAATGAAAAAATAAAGGAAAGCCTGCTGCCAATTAAAGAGCAGGAATAAAAAAGAAAGAGAGGAAGGTTTTGTTATGGAATTTGAGAAGCTACAGGGGATTATCGCGGAGGTACTGAATGTCAGTGAGGACGAGATCACCACATCCACTACGTTTGTAGATGATCTGGGAGCCGATTCCCTGGACATATTCGAGATTATCGCTGCCATTGAGGAGCAGTTCGATATCGAGATTCCACAGGAGGAAGCGGAGAAGATCGTCACCGTAGGAGATGCGGTAGAGCAGATTAAAGGCGCCTTAAATTAAACTCATGAGCTGCAGAGGGAAAAAGCCTTGGTATCAGGGCTTTTTCCTTCTTGGCTATACAAGAAAGAAGGAGAGACGTATGAACCAGCGATTACGGGAACTGGAGGAAAAAACCGGCTATGAATTCCAGAATAAAAGGCTGCTCACCCAGGCCATGACCCATAGTTCTTATGCCAACGAACACCGGCTGGACAAGCTGAAATGCAACGAAAGGCTGGAATTTTTAGGGGATGCGGTTCTGGAAGTGGTGTCCAGTGATTTTTTGTACCATAAATATGCCAAGTCTCCTGAGGGAGATCTGACCAAGACGCGGGCCAGCATTGTCTGTGAGCCTACACTGGCGTTGTGTGCAGGCGATTTGGATCTGGGGTCTTATCTTTTGCTGGGCAAGGGAGAAGAGGCGACCGGCGGCAGGGAGCGGAATTCCATTGTGTCCGATGCCATGGAAGCGCTTATCGGAGCGATTTACCTGGATGGTGGTTTTGCTAATGCAAAAGAGTTTATTGAGCGTTTTGTGTTAAATGATATTGAGCATAAACAGCTCTTTTATGATAGCAAGACTATTTTACAGGAAATGGTACAGGCTATGGGAGAGAATCCTCTGTCCTATGAATTGATTCGGGAGGAGGGGCCGGACCACAATAAGGTGTTTGAATCCCGCGCTTTGGTGGGGGGCGAGGAAGTGGGCCGCGGAACCGGACGGACCAAAAAGGCTGCGGAGAGCATGGCTGCCTACAGGGGAATCCTGAAATTAAAACAACAATAGGGGAAACTATGTATTTAAAAAGCATTGAAGTACAGGGCTTTAAATCCTTTGCCAATAAGATTCTCTTTGAATTTCACAACGGAATCACCGGCATTGTAGGGCCCAACGGAAGCGGAAAAAGCAACGTGGCCGATGCGGTGCGCTGGGTTCTGGGCGAACAGAGAATCAAACAGCTGCGGGGAGCCAGCATGCAGGACGTGATCTTCTCAGGAACGGAGACGAGAAAGCCTCAGGGATTTGCCTATGTGGCCATTACCCTGGACAATTCCGATCACCAGCTTGCCATTGACTATGACCAGGTGACTGTGGCCAGAAGAATCTACCGCTCAGGCGAGAGCGAGTATTTGATTAATGGAAGTTCCTGCCGCTTAAAAGACATTAATGAGCTCTTTTATGACACAGGTATCGGCAAAGAGGGGTATTCCATTATTGGACAAGGGCAGATCGACAAGATCTTAAGCGGCAAGCCGGAGGAGCGGAGAGAGCTTTTTGACGAGGCGGCGGGGATTGTAAAGTTTAAAAGAAGAAAAACCATTGCTCAGAAAAAACTGGAGGACGAGAAGCAGAATCTGGTCCGGGTGAGGGACATTCTCTCAGAGCTTGAGAAACGCGTAGGCCCTTTGGCGAAACAATCGGAGACAGCCAGGGAATATCTGCGGTTAAAGGAAGAGCTGAAAGCCTATGAGGTCAATGTGTTCCTTCATGAGAGCGAGAATATTAAAGTCCAGTTAAAAGAGACGGAGGGCAATGCGGCCATTGTATCCGAAGATTTAAACGAGACCAGGAAAGCGGCAGATCAGATCAGGAGCACCTATGAGGAACTGGATCAGACCCTTAAGGAGCTGGAAGAGAGGAACAGAGAGAGCCGGGATGAGGCAGGTCAGGCCAATATGCTTAAAGGCAGTCTGGAAGGCCAAATCAACGTACTTCTGGAACAGATTAACACGGAACATATGAACGCGGAACATATCAGCGCCAGGATAAACACCATCGACCAGGAGCTGGAGACCAGAAAGGTTCAGATTCAGGAGTACGAGACGGACAACCTGCAGATAGCCCGGCAGGTAAAGGAAAAACGAAAGGGACAGGAAGAAGCTCAGGAGACCCTTCGCCAGGCAGATGAGGCCCTGATGCTTCTGGATCAGAAGATTGAGGCAGCCAAGAGCCAGATTATTCTCACTATGAACGAAAAGGCATCTGTGGCGGCAAAACAGCAGCGCTTCGAGGCCATGATGGAGCAGGTACAGGTACGCCGCTCGGAAGTGGCCCAGAAGCTTTTAAAGTCCAAAAGCGACGAGTCGGTCCAGGAAGAGCAGAAGAAAGAAGAGTTAAGAAAACTGGCTCTGGTGGAAGAACAGCTTAAAAACCTGGCAGTCAGTCAGGAAACCCATGAAACCCGAATCAATGAACTGGAATCCGAAGTCAAACGGCTGACCCGGAACTTAAATGCCAGACAGCAGGAATACCGAAGAGATGATACGAAGCTTGAATCCTTAAAAAATCTGGCGGAGCGATACGAAGGGTACGGCAACAGCATCCGCCGTGTCATGGAGGTGAAAGACCGGGTTCATGGAATCCACGGCGTGGTGGCTGATATTATCACAACCCAGAAAGAATATGAGACAGCCATTGAGACGGCCTTAGGCGGCAGTATTCAGAACATCGTCACGGATTCCGAGACCACGGCCAAGCAGCTTATCGAATATCTGAAAAAGAACAAATACGGGCGGGCCACCTTTCTTCCCCTTACCAGCGTGGGACAGAAATCCGGCTTTGCTCAGGAAAAGGCTTTGAGGGAACCAGGTGTTTTAGGGCTTGCCAGCCAGCTTGTCCAGGCGGACAAGCTATACCAGGGTCTGGTGCGCTATCTTCTCGGAAGAGTGGTGGTGGTTGACCATATTGACAATGCCATCTCCTTATCCAGAAAATATCAGTATACCCTGCGGATTGTAACCCTGGACGGAGAACTCTTAAGCGCCGGCGGTTCCATGACGGGCGGAGCCTTTAAAAATACAAGCAATCTTCTGGGAAGAAAACGAGAGATTGAAGATCTGGAAGCAAGCTGCGAGAGAGCCTTAAAGGCAGCCGAAAAGATTCAGGAAGAACTGTCCATGAACGAGGGGCTGTTAAGTGAGCAGAGAGAAGAGCTGGAGCAGCTGAAAGAAGAGCGTCAGAGTCAATATCTGGAACAGAATACCATTCAGATGAATCTGTCTCAGCTGGACGACAGGATTCAGGAGATTGCCGAATCCTCTCAGGATATGGTTATGGAAAACCGTCATTTGGAAGAACAGATCCGGGAGATCGAAAGAAATCAAAAGGAGCTGGCACAAGCCGTCTGGGATCTGGAGTCCCAGAACAGCCTGGAGAGCAGGAATGTAGAGGAATTGACTGCCCGCCTGGATGAGGACAAGGAGAAAAGAGAACATCTGGCCAAAGATTTATCTGCAGTACAGCTTGACAATGCCAATCTGCAGCAAAAATATCAGTTTGTTCAGGAGAATGTCCGCCGTGTCCGCAGTGAGATGGAGAAGCTTGAGGAAGAAAAGAATACCCTGAGCGGCAGCACAAAAGCAAGCGGCCAGGTCATCGCCGGGAAACAGGATGAGATTGAAAAATTAAAAGGCCTCATAGCCGATGCCCTTTCCAAAGCCTCCCGGGCAGAAAAAGAAGCGGTCCAATACGCAGCCGAGAGAGAGGTAAAATCCAAAGAGCAGAAACAGCTTTTCGACAAGAGAGAAGAATTGGCAGGACGGGAAGGACGTCTGGATAAAGAACTGTTCCGCCTTCAGAGTCAGAAGGAAAAACTGGAAGAGCGCATGGAACATCAGGTTGAATATATGTGGAGCGAGTATGAGCTCACTTTCACTGGGGCCCAGGCCCTGAAAAACCAGGAATGGACCTCCCTGCCTGAGATGAAGAAGCAGACGGAACGGTTAAAAAGCGCCGTCAAAGCCCTTGGCAACGTCAATGTCAATGCCATTGAAGATTATAAAGAGGTATCAGAACGGTACGAGTTTATGAAAACCCAGCATGAGGATCTGGTGAAGGCGGAAGAAACCCTCCTTAAGATTATTGAGGAACTGGATACAGGCATGCGGCGGCAGTTCGAAGAAAAATTCAAAGAGATCCGACGGGAATTTGACCTGGTATTTAAAGAACTGTTCGGCGGCGGCCACGGCACACTGGAACTGGTGGAGGGAGAGGATATTTTGGAGGCGGGAATTCAGATCATCTCCCAGCCTCCGGGGAAAAAGCTCCAAAACATGATGCAGCTTTCCGGCGGTGAGAAGGCGCTGACAGCGATTGCCCTGCTCTTTGCCATCCAGAACTTGAAACCGTCTCCTTTCTGCCTTCTGGATGAGATAGAGGCAGCTTTGGACGACTCCAACGTAGACCGATTTGCCGGGTATCTCCACAAGCTCACGGAAAATACGCAGTTTATCGTGATTACCCACAGAAGAGGCACTATGGTGTCGGCGGACAGACTCTATGGCATCACCATGCAGGAAAAAGGAGTATCCACTCTGGTTTCTGTAAATCTCATAGAAGAGACTTTAGACAAATAGGAGGAAGAGGGTTATGGCAGAAGGAAAAAAAGGGTTTTTTGGACGACTGGTGGAAGGTCTGGCAAAGACCAGAGCCAACATCGTGTCCGGCATGGATTCCATCTTCAGCGGCTTCTCGGCTATTGACGACGATTTTTATGAGGAGATTGAAGAGATACTGATCATGGGCGATCTGGGCATCCAGACCACTATGTCCATCGTGGAAAATCTCCGGCAGAAGGTGAAGGAGCAGCACATCAAGGAGCCGTCGGAGTGCAAACATATTCTCATGGAGACTATGAAGCAGCAGATGGATCTGGGTGAAAATGCCTATGAATTCGAGAATCGGAAGTCTGTAATCCTGGTCATCGGCGTCAACGGCGTAGGCAAAACCACTTCCGTAGGGAAACTTGCAGGGCAGTTAAAGGACAGCGGCAAAAAAGTGATCATGGCGGCAGCCGATACCTTCCGGGCAGCTGCCATCGAACAGCTGACGGAATGGTCTCACAGGGCAGGCGTGGAGATTATCGCCCAGCAGGAAGGCTCCGACCCGGCGGCAGTCATCTTTGACGCCATCGCCGCGGCAAAATCGAGAAACGCCGACGTACTGATCTGCGACACTGCGGGAAGGCTTCACAACAAGAAGAACCTGATGGAGGAATTAAAGAAGATCAACCGGATCATTGACAAAGAATATCCTGACGCTTACCGGGAGACTTTGGTGGTTCTCGACGGAACCACAGGCCAGAATGCACTTTCCCAGGCAAGGCAGTTTATGGAGGTCGCCGATGTGACAGGAATTATCCTTACGAAACTTGACGGCACGGCCAAAGGGGGAATCGCTGTGGCCATCCAGTCGGAGCTGGGACTTCCCGTAAAATATATCGGTATCGGCGAGCAGATTGATGATTTGCAGAAATTCAACGCAGATGAATTTATCAACGCTCTGTTTAACATCAAGGAAAGAGGAGAGGACTAAAAAGATGATGACACTTGAAAGTTTTGAAGAAGCATCGGAGGCAGTGGGCAGAGTCACCCAGGAGACAAAACTGGTGTACAGCGAGTATTTTTCCGAACAGACAGGCAACAAGGTATATCTGAAACCGGAAAATATGCAGTATACAGGGGCTTACAAGGTGAGAGGAGCTTATTATAAGATCAGCACCTTGTCCGAGGAGGAAAAGCAGCACGGACTCATTACGGCTTCCGCAGGCAATCATGCCCAGGGTGTGGCCTATGCTGCCAAGCTGGCAGGGATTCCCGCAACCATTGTGATGCCGACAACCACGCCTCTTATTAAGGTGAACCGCACCAGAAACTACGGAGCGGAGGTGATTCTGGAGGGCAATGATTTCGATGAGTGCTGCGCCTATGCGTACAGACTTGCTGAGGACAAAAACATGACCTTTGTCCATCCCTTCAATGACCTGGCCGTAGCCACGGGTCAGGGAACCATCGCCATGGAGATCATCAAGGAACTTCCCACTGTGGACTATATTCTGGTGCCCGTGGGCGGCGGCGGACTGTGCGCAGGCATCTCCACCCTGGCTAAACTTTTGAATCCCAAGATTAAGGTCATCGGAGTGGAACCGGCAGGAGCCAACTGTATGCAGGAGTCTTTAAAGGCGGGCCATGTGGTGGAATTAAAGTCAGCGGATACCATTGCTGACGGTACGGCGGTGCGGTGTCCCGGCGATCTGATCTTCCCTTATATTCAGGAAAATGTAGACGATATTATCACTATTGAGGACAGCGAACTCATTGTAACCTTCCTTGACATGGTGGAGAACCACAAGATGATTGTGGAGAATTCCGGTCTTTTGACCGTGGCGGCTTTGAAGCATCTTAATGTGGAAAAGAAAAAAATCGTGGCTGTCTTAAGCGGCGGCAACATGGATGTGATCACCATGGCCTCTGTAGTGCAGCATGGTCTGGTTCAGAGAGACCGGGTCTTTACCGTATCGGTTCTGCTGCCTGATAAGCCGGGAGAACTGGCGAAGATCTCTACCCTTCTTGCCCAGGAGAAGGGCAATGTCATCAAACTGGAGCACAACCAGTTTATCAGCATCAACCGGAACGCAGCGGTGGAGCTTAGAATCACCATAGAAGCTTTCGGAACAGAGCACAAGAATGCCATTGTGAGGGCATTAAACGAGGCAGGTTACCGGCCGAAACTGGTAAAGGCGTCCGGTACATACACGGAATAATGATAAAAATAGGATTTTGCAGGCAGCTGAACCAGGCAGTGACGACTGGGCAGCTGCCTTTATGACGGTTTACAGAGGGAGAGAGCCATGGGATTTTTAAAGATAAGGTTTATTTTCGGGGAACAGGTAAAATATTTTGTAAAATGGGCTTTGATTTCCTGTATCACAGGCCTTCTGGGAGGAGTCATAGGCGGCGTTTTCGGCCACGGAATCCGTATTGCCGCCGCGGGTTTTCAGAAGTATAACTGGCTTCTCTTTCTCCTTCCTGTGTCAGGCGTCCTGATCGTATGGCTGTATCAGGTGACAGGGGAGGAGAAGAACAGGGGCACCAATATGATTCTGGCGGCAGTGTCATCCGGTGAAAAGATAACTCTTCCCACAGGGCCATTGATCTTTGTCAGCACCATTCTTACCCATTTGACCGGCGGCTCCGCCGGAAGGGAGGGAGCCGCCCTGCAGCTGGGAGGAAGTCTTGGAAGCCTTATAGGGAAAATGATCCGATTGGATGAAAAGGATGAGAAAGTGGCAGTCATGTGCGGGATGAGCGCCTGCTTCGGCGCCCTTTTCGGCACACCTTTAGCCGCCGGTATTTTTTCCATGGAAGTATTCAGCATCGGCATCATGTACTATGCAGCCCTGGTACCCTGCCTTTTTGCTTCTTTTATCGGAGCAGGGGTATCGGGCCTTATGGGATTGTCCGGCGAACATTTTACCATTGTGGAGATCCCCGGCTTTGGTTTGGGACCGGCAGTAATCATTGTGTGCCTGGGAATTTTGTGTGCCGTTTTGAGTGTGGGATTCTGCCTGATTCTTCACGGTTCGGAACATCTCTACCGCAGATACTTTAAAAACCCTTATGCAAGGATATTGGCGGCTGCCGCTCTGCTGATCTGCATCACGCTCCTTACAGGCAGCCGGGATTATAACGGAAGCAGCATGGGACTGATCGAGGAGGCTCTGGAAGGCCATGTGAGGTATGAAGCCTTCGTCCTTAAAATGCTGTTCACGGCAGTGACCCTTGGCGCCGGCTATAAAGGCGGGGAGATAGTCCCAACCCTGTGTGTGGGAGCCACATTCGGATGCATCGTAGGAAGCCTTCTCGGTTTTTCACCGTCCCTGTGCGCTGCCTGCGGCATGGCAGCCTTATTTGTGGGGGTAACCAACTGCCCCATATCAAGCCTGATCATCGCCTTTGAGATGTGCGGATTTGAGGCCATGCCTTATTTTGCCTTGGCGATTGGGGTGAGCTTTACTCTGTCGGGGTATTATGGGCTGTATGGAAGCCAGAAGTTTGTGTATTCCAAGATGAAAACGGAATTGATTAACAGGAAGGCGAATTAGGGAAAATCCGCCAAAAATCTAATTGACAAACACTTCTTCAAAGTATATAGTGCAAGTATTACAGCCTGTCCCCTGGCAGCGGGGACAGGCAAATCAGGAGGAAACACAAGATGAAAAAGGCAATCTGCGGTGCAGTAGCAGCCTTCGCCCTAGCAGTGGCTGCGTTTTTTGGTGTCTATGCCGGAAGTCCATTCATACAGCTTTTGTCCGGCCCTGTGCCTTTGACAGGCAGTTTTGAAGAGGCAAAAGGCGCCTATGTGGAATACCAGGCGGTCTGGCCTGTGGCTTCTTACGGGGCAGAGTACTATTCCGGCGATCCTGACAGAGTCTCCAAGTGGGGTTATGTTTTGTATGATGAGGAACGTGAGGAATTTCTTAATGTAGTGGTTTCTGATAGAATGAACAGTTCATTCAGAAGTCTGATGCGTTCCGCCAACCAGGCGGACGATTCAAACCCGTCAAAAGTGACGCCCATAACCGTCAAAGGAACACTTTTGCCAATGGAAGACTTTCAAATTGATAAGGTTTTATCAGCCCTGGTAAACGGCGATTCCAAGAGCACCCGGCAGATGGATGAAAAGGCATTTGCCCAGGAAAGCTGGTATACCGTGGAGCTTGGCAGGATTCAGGGTCTTGGAGCCGGAAACATCTGGCTCATGGTGGTGACCGCAGTCCTGAACGGGGTGATTTTCATGGTGGCTTTTCCGGGGCTTTTTAAGAGGGAGAAGACGGAAGGCGAGGCGGACGTTTTGTCAGAGGAATTTGCCGGAAGCGGGATGGATCAGCTTATGGCGCTGCAGCGAGTATGGCTGGAGCCATGGAATCGGAAAATGGGGAACAAAAACATAAATACCAGTGTTTTCTGTGTTCTTTTTAGCATTGCAGTTCCTGTGGGTATCGGCCTGGCCGTGAAAATTTCTCTGCCGGGAATTCTTGCTCTTCATCTGCCTCTGGGACTGCTTATTGCAGATGTATTTATTTACACTGCATGGCTTACACAGAGAGTGAGTTTCAATACGGGAAAGACGATCGCAGCCTTCCGCCGCAATATCAGGAAAATGCTTTCATCCGAAGAAGCCTGTGAAGAATTTGCCGAAGATATTCTGGAAGGCGCCAGAAACGCCTCTTTCAGAGAGCAGGGGAAAAACTCGATGAACTGGGTCGCCGTGGGAGACCGTTACTGGACTGTGCTGCGCTGCGGCGGTATGGTACATATTGTGGATGCAAACCAGGTGGAGAAAGTGGAGACAGTTACAGAGTCCGGACAGATCCGGGTGGGCAAAGTGAGAACCTCCTACATTCAGCATATTGCCGGAATCTATTTTAAGAATTCGACCAGAAAGAAAGGCTGTGATTACAGTCTGGTCTTTGAGTCGGAAGAGGCCCTTGGCTTTTTAGTTGCGCAGATCAGAAAGCACCGGAACGATACTATAGAGATCACCGCATTATAATACACAGGAAACAGGGGGTATGATTTATGATTAACAAATTACAGATGAAAGAGCTGACGTCCATTCTTCTTTTCGTGGTGATTCTTGGGGTAATCAGCGGCGTGCTGTTCTCTCAGGTAGGGCTTTCCGCTGTAAGCGCCCTAATGGGAAGTGTTCCCCTGGAAGCAGACATGGAACTGGAGGACATGGAAGGGAAATACGTGTCTTATGAAGTACTGTATCCCTTAGGCGAATATATGGAGACGGAAAAGACGACGAAAGTAAACGGCGTCAGCACCGGGACGAAAAAGGAGAGCTCTTCCTATGTGGTGGTTGATGAGGACAGGGGAATCTGCCTGTCGGTTCTGGTTCCCGCCCGCAAATGCGGCGAGATGGAAGAACTTTGCGACCGGTTCTATGATGCTTTAGAAAATGACGCTCAGATGCCCGCAGAAGGAATTGTAGTGCAGGGGTCTTTGGAGCGCCTGGAGGGAGAGGATCTGCATTACTATGAACGTGCCATGCGGTCTGCGGAGCTGCCTATAGAAGACGTGGTATATCACATCGGCGACGGCAGAATCGGAAAGAACACCATGAGCAATGTCTATGGAATCAGCGGCATCGCCCTTGCCATGGCAGCCTTGGCTCTGATTCTCATTATCAGTACCATGAAAGACCCTGTGAGAAAGCGGGTGAATCGTTATCTTGCGGCTAATCCGGATGTAACCCTGGATCAGCTCAACAATGATTTTGCAGGCGCGCAGAAAACGGGAACCGTATGGGTAGGAAACAGATGGACCTTTGCCGCCAACTTAAAAGAGGTACTTTTTGCCAACAGGGATGTTGTCTGGGTTCGGACAGGAAAAGAAAGGTCGGGAAGGAGCATTTCC
Source organism: Clostridiaceae bacterium (assembly GCA_910574345.1). GTDB lineage: Bacteria > Bacillota > Clostridia > Lachnospirales > Lachnospiraceae > UBA3402. The sequence continues at coordinate 112,432 of CAJSZV010000004.1, forward strand.
TTCCTTGTGTATGTGTATCTCATCGACGGCACCATGAAAAGGCTGTCCATGTCCTCTGAGAAAAATTGTGAGACTGTCATGAACCGGTATACCATATATCCCCATATTGTCACCGGCAATAATCCTGAATACGCTTATCTGTATCAGCATGACAGAAAAACGTTTCTGGATATGAAATACTATGGGGACAGCCGGAATTAGGCGGACATTTGCCGGAAGAAAATTTGCAGAAAGAAAGCGTCTCCTTTTAAGAGGCGCTTTCTTTTTGAGATTCATGAGGCCCTTCTTTTTCCTCAATTCCGGGAAGTTCTGCAAGAGAATTTTTTTTCCCCTGAAACAATTTCCATCCCATCCAGATAAAAAAGAAGGCGGCAGCAAGCTGGGGAATGGCATGACTCCAGTAGCGGATCACAGAAAACAGTACGGAGGAAATCCCTAAAAGCTCCGACAGCCTGTAAAATCCATTTCCAAGATGTCTCCAGATGACGCTGATTCCCATAAGAATCAGAATAAGCGCCAAAGGTTTTTTGTAGGTCTCCGTCATTTTTTTGAGTTTGACCGGATCCGTGTGAAAGAGATAGTCGTCTTCTAAGGCATAGAACTCGTCGTCAGGCATATTGTTTAAGTTGTGTGTGTGGAAAAAACTGTAAAACCACAGTGTGGGAAGCAAATAAAACATAGGCGGAAACAGAGAGCCAAAGAAGGCGGCGCCCCCCCAAAACAACAGCATAATACTGGCTCCGGCTTTATAGAAACCCAGATACATTTCCCCTGCGCCGGGAATTAAGGAAATTATAAATGTAAATAGTCTATTTTTTTTATTAGTCATAGAAAGACACCTCCAGATTCATTAAGGATTTGGAAAAATCGTTGATGATTCCGTTCCATTCCTGTATTTTTTCATAAAATTCCATATGGACAGGGGGATTTTCCTGTGGTCCATGAACCGAGTGTCCGGCATACAGCCGCGGAACGGCCCCCACCGCCGCAATGGAACAGGCCACGGCAAATCCCACCTTCAATCCGTATAAGAACAGTTCTGCTTTTTTGGACAGACGGCCTGTACCGGCAAGAATCCGCACATCCATGTGCCGGCTTCTTGCCAAAATGGAAGATTTTAAGTTGGCGGGGGCAGAGGTAAGTCCCTGCTGTTCCAGATAATCCCCAAAGCGCTCTGCTGCGGACAGATCAGAGGCCATGGCCTCCAGAGAAAATTCCGTATTGAACATGTTATCCATCAAACAAATCCTCCTTTCTGTAAAGCTTTCTAAGCATTGCCTTAGCCCGGTAAATCTGAGTCTGAATCGTCTTTAAGTTCTTCCCGGTCTTTGCTGCCATTTCGGCAGCATCGGTTTCATAGTAAAAATAATCCAGAGCCACTTGGCGGTAAGGTTCTTTCAGCTTCAAGCAGCAGTCGTAAAGCTCCTGCCGAAGAGCCGCTTCCATCACTTCCCGTTCAGGAGCAGGTTCCGGCGGCGAGCAGGTAATCAGAAACTGGTCGTCAGTGGGAATCTGTTTTCTTCCGGAATGCTTCAGATAGTCCAGGCACTTGCGGGAAGCGATCCTGCACAGCCAGGCCCGTTCGTTGACGCCGTCAAAACCGGCCAGATTCTTGTAGGCTGAGAGGAAGGTCTCCTGAGTCAGATCCTGGGCATCAAAATAGTCTTTTGTAAGTTGGAAACAGATGGAATAAATCAGATTCTGATATCTGTCAATCCACTGTTCCAGCTGCATATCTGAGTTAATCCTGCTCACCTCCCTTCTTACTTATTATAACGACGGGCATATGTTTTTACCTTCATGGAACAGTAAAATATTTTGAAAAATGTTTTTCCGTTTAAAAAAATGGAATTCTTGCCGCATATGTGGTATACTAACATATACGATGTCATCACCTGTCAAGGCGGTGCTCTGTGCGCATTGGCGCACTTCCACTATATCACATAAGCAAAACCGGCTGCCATGCTGGCAAAGTGTTGGGAGGAATACGATGATGATTGAACTGGGAAAAGCGAAACGTCAGAGTGTGAAGGCTGTCTGCGAGGACAGCGCGGAGATACTGGTGAAGAGAGCCGTGGAAGGCACTCTGGGCCAAGTGTGGGTGCCCAAGCTGCAAAGTACCCCCTATTGTCTGATTGTGGTGGGAGATTTTGCTTATTTACTTGGCCTTCCGCCTAAAGGAGTGGGGGCATTGGACTTAAAAAGCCAGATTTACGAATCCGCATCCCATGCCTGTATTTATCCCCAGAACGAAAGGTGGAGAAACTGGCTGGAGGATGAGTTCTGCGGCCGGCTGCGCAGAGTAAGCAGGTATGTTCTGAAGCAGGAGGAAGGCTGTTTTGACAGGGACGTCCTAAGGGAGTACAGGGATCGCATCCCCAAAGAATATCACATCAAGCGGATGGATGAGAGGATCTACAGCCTGGCGGTGAAGGAAGAGTGGAGCCGGGATCTGTGCGTCAGTTTCGAGGACTATGAACATCTAATGGCCAATGGTTTCGGCTATGCGGCCATGAAAGGCCATAAGATTGCGGCGGGCTGTGTGGCATACGGAGCCAGTGAAGGGATCATGGAAGTGCGGGTAAAGACGAAGAAGGAATACCGGAGGAACGGCCTGGCTCTGGCCTGCAGTGCAGCCGTTCAGCTGGAATGTATGGATAAGGATGTGATGCCCAGCTGGGAAGCCACGGATCAGCGGTCTGTGGAACTGGCCCAGAAGCTTGGGTATGTGCATGAGAAGGAGTATGAAGTGTATCAGGTGGTGGATGTGGATGAATGATATGATGCCGTGGGTCCCAAAGCATGTACGGACGTCCATGCCTGCCGTACATGGCCTTTTGCCTCCGGCATCATAATATCATTATAAACGATCATAAAAGGAGATGAAAGTATGAACAGAGACAGGATATTCGGAGCAGTGGATCATACGCTTCTGGCGCAGGATGCCACATGGGGGCAGATCCAGGAGATTTGCGATGATGCCATAGCCTATCATACGGCATCCGTGTGCATTCCGCCTTCTTATGTGGGGGCTGCCAAGGCCTACGTAGGCGACCGGATGAAGGTATGCACGGTGGTCGGTTTTCCCAATGGGTACAATACCACGGCATCCAAAGTCTTTGAGACGGAGGACGCTTTGGAGAACGGAGCGGATGAGATCGACATGGTGATCAATATCGGCGATTTGAAGGATAGGAGATATGACCGAGTCCTGGACGAGATCCGGTCCATTAAGGCCGTATGCGGAGAGCATGTGCTGAAGGTGATTATCGAGACCTGCCTTCTGACAGAGGAAGAGAAAATCAAGATGTGCCAGCTGGTGACAGAAGCCGGCGCCGATTATATCAAGACTTCCACAGGATTTTCCAAGGCCGGCGCCACCTTTGAGGATATCGCCCTGTTTGGGCGCCATATCGGAAAGGGCGTGAAGATGAAAGCTGCCGGGGGAATCGCTTCTTTTGAAGATGCCGAGAAATTTCTTGATCTGGGAGCAAAACGCCTTGGAACCAGCAGAATCGTCAAATTAGCGAAGGCGGAGGAAGACCATGGACAAAAAGATGTTGATCAGGAAGGCTATTGAGACGCTGCCCAACTCCTATGTGCCCTATTCCCATTTTCATGTGGCGGCGGCTCTTCTGTGTAAAGACGGTACGGTTTATACGGGGATCAACATTGAAAATGCGGCCTACACGCCTACCATATGTGCAGAGCGCAGCGCATTTTTCCGGGCCGTGAACGAGGGAAAGAGAGAATTTGATGCCATCGCAATCTGCGGAGGCGGGAACGGTGTCATCACGGATTACGTGAGTCCCTGCGGCGTGTGCCGCCAGGTAATGAGGGAGTTTTGCGAACCAGAAACGTTTCGGATCATTCTGGCAAAGTCAGAGGATGACTATAAAGAATTTATGCTGAACCAGCTTTTGCCCCTTGGATTCGGTCCGGAGAATCTTCAGTAATTACCGGGGCTTCGTTCACAGGGCGGAAAAACGGATAAAAGCGGGAAGAGAGGCCGTCTGAACGGTTGCATTGCTGGAAAGGAAAGCCTGGAAAGTAAAAAAATATAGATTGAAAAAGAGAGCGTTCTATTGTATAATAAGTCATATGAAAAGGCAGGTTGTAATTCCTGGAATGTTCGACAATCTTACGTATCTTTGAACCTACATTATGACATAAGGGATTCCGATATTTTCTGGTGGATGTCAGGCCTCCCATGAGTGGAAGGCAGAAGCCAGAGTGAGGTCACCCACCTAGCATGGCTAGGCGTCAAATTGTAAGAACCGGCATTTTGGGATTACAAAAGATAAAAGCAGCGAGCAATCGCTGCTTTATCTTTTTATAAAAATATGGTAATCTATAGATAGATACGTACATATATGATAAGAGTGAGGAGCGCACATGAAGGAACACAAATTTCGGGATTATATCTATTGGGGAGTGACAGCGATTCTGGTGATTATAATCTGTACTGCAGCGGGGCTTATGTTTGTCCGGTGGCAGTCCGTATGTCAGATTATCCAGTCCCTGGGGCGGATTCTGACTCCCATTACCTTTGGGGCCGTTTTAGCATATCTCCTGACTCCCATCTTTAACCGGGTTTACAGATGGGCCGATAACCTTCTGACTCCATGGATGAAACAGGTTAAGAGAAGGAATGCCCTGGCCAAAGCGGCAGCCACGGCAGTAAGCCTTGGCTTTCTTATTCTGGTAATCACAGGACTTGTATCCCTGATTCTGCCAAGGGTTATTGACAGTGTAAAGGGAATCATCAATTCCATTCCCAGCAATGCCGCGAAAGTGGCTTTATGGATCGAGACCCTTTTTGCGGATTATCCCGATATCGAAGTGACGGTTATGAATCTCTATAATCAGGGAGTGGAAAAGCTTCTCTCCTGGATACAGTCAACCACCCAGCTGATTCCCAATATCGAAAAGGTGATTTCCGGCGTTTATACCAGCGTGGTGAGTGTGGTGAATCTGGTAAAGAATGCGCTGATTGGTATTATTGTCATGCTGTACCTTCTGAATATCAAAGATACGCTGACCGCCCAGGCAAAAAAGGTCATCTACAGTCTCTTTCCCCTTCCGGCGGCCAACGAGATGGTGGAAACATGGAGATATATCCACAGCGTGTTCGGCGGATTTATTATCGGAAAACTGGTGGATTCCCTGATTATCGGAATTCTCACTTTCATATGGCTGTCTGTAATCAAGATGCCCTATACCGTGCTCATCAGCGTAATCGTAGGGGTGACCAATATTATTCCGTTTTTCGGTCCCTTTATCGGAGCCATACCCAGCGCGGTTCTGGTGCTTTTGGTAAATCCGAAAAAATGTGTCTGGTTTCTGCTCTCGATTCTGGTGATCCAACAGCTGGACGGCAATATTATCGGCCCCAAGATCCTTGGAAACTCTACGGGGATCTCCAGTTTCTGGGTTCTGTTTTCCATCCTGCTTTTTGGAGGAATCCTGGGACCTGTCGGAATGATCATCGGTGTTCCAACCTTTGCGGTCATCTATCGTCTGACTGCCAAATGGATCAACAGGCGGCTTAAGAAAAAAGAACTTTCAACCATAACCGATGATTATGGAACCCTGGATCACATTGACGAGAATCACAAAACATATATCAGGTAGAGCGTATGAAGAGAAAAAGAATGATAGGATGGCTGGTTGGGATTCCTCTGACGGTCATCGTGCTGGTTGTGGTCATACTTCTTGGAGAAATTCCAAAAGACGGAGTTACCAGGGCCGCCGCTTACAAGGCGGCGGCTCTTTGCGGCGGCACAGTGGAAGAGTGCCGCCTGTTATCGGAGAAGGAATCTGCATTTCCTGCCTCCAGCCAGAGGCAGTGGTATGTGAAATATTTAGATGCTCTGTACCAGAAGGGATGGATTACGAAGGAACTGGCCCCTCCGGATGAAAAGGAGGCGGAGAGTCTCCTGACTTACGGCGAGGCGGATTACCTGGCGGCCCAGGTGTCGGAGAATCTGAAAGGCCGGGTGGCAGTGACAGAGAAGAACCGGTCAAAACCATATCCCACAGCGGACTGGTGGAAGCTATATGAGGATATGTGCCGGGAGGCAGGAGTGTGGGAGGAAGAGAAAGGTGTGAGAGAGGAAACCTTTCAGGTCTATGGCACCTTTGAGGATATGACCGACGGCGTGTCCTGGAGGGGTTACACCAGTGAAGGAGTGAGAGGCTTTGAGGGTCTTGGTCTTGGCAACTATCGGGACCGGGAGATAAGGGCTTTGGTCAGCGGCAGCGAGATCATCCGTATTATAGAGAAGGTCTCGGATTCCGTGATCTACAAAAATGTCTGGGTCATGGAGGCAAAGGAAAAGGAACTTACTGCGTTTGTAGGCTCTCTTACAAGGCATCTGCCTGTAAAGTCAAAGGTAAAAGAACCGCAGGAAATGGTCTGTCAGATTGCTGATGTCTATCTGACGGACGGGGCAGTAAAGAAGATCGTCATAAAAAAGGAGCGGGTCTCAGGAAAAGTCCTGGAAGTACGGGATGATATGATTGAGATCGAAGGGTATGGACAGGTGCCTTTGGATGAGGATTTTCGGGTGTACCGTCTCTATGGAGAGCTGAGAAGACAAGGACTTTCTGACGTGCTGGTAGGTTACGATGCCCAGGAATTTGTGGTGGCTGACGGTTATCTATGCGCGGCTCTCACCCTGCGTCCCGTCAATGCAGAGACCATACGGGTCCTTATTATGAATACGGGGTTCGGAACTATTTTCCATGACTCCATCACCCTGGAGTTTTTAGGAGCCGGCGTTATGATAACAGGGGATAAAGAGGAGAGGTTTGAAGCCGGAACGATCATGACATTTCGCACAGGGGATCCGAAACTGGCCAGGGAACGTGTGATCTTAAGGATGGATGACGAGAATGGGGGTATCCGAATTCCCACCATAAGCAGAGGGGATTCCACCCCCTGCTATCCGGGCCACCTTGAGATCAAGCAGGAATCGGAAGGCCTTGTTATGGTCAATGAAGTATATCTGGAGGAGTACCTGAAAAGGGTGGTGCCCAGCGAGATGCCGGCCAGCTATGAACCGGAGGCATTAAAGACCCAGGCCGTCTGCGCCCGGACCTATGCATGGCGCCAGATCATGGCAAACAGCTATAAGAATTACGGCGCCCATGTAGATGACAGTACAAGATATCAAGTGTACAATAATACAGAAACTTATGAGTCCACAGATGCGGCTGTTAATGACACTTACGGAAAGATGGTAATGTACCATGGCCAGGTGGCGGAGATCTACTATTTTTCCACATCCTGCGGTCACACCACAGACGGAACTATCTGGGGCGCCGACCCGTCAAGCTATCCTTATCTGAAAGGCGTGGCCGTGAAGGAGGGGGGAGGCACCCTGGATCTGACGGATGACAAGGCGTTTTCAGAATACATAAAATCCAGTCCCTCCGGTTTTGAATCCCAGTTCGCCATGTACCGGTGGAATACGAAACTGACAAGCAGCCAGCTTGAGGCGAAAGTGCCCGGTATCGGCAATATTACGGGGCTTACCATGAAGGAGCGGTCAGTGGGAGGAATCGGCAAAGTCCTGGTGGTGGAGGGAAGCAGCGGTTCCAAGGAGATCCGGGGCGAAGGCCAGATCCGGGGAACTTTGGGCAGCCGGGAGCTGGTAATCGAACGGCAGGATAAAACCACCGTCACCGGCTGGGATTCCCTTCCCAGCGCATTTGTGGCAATTGAAGCGGGACAGCCGGACTCCAACGGCGTCATTACGTTTACCATCTATGGAGGCGGTTACGGACATGGCGTGGGGATGAGCCAGAACGGGGCCCAGGGTATGGCGAAAGCAGGAAAGACTTACCGGCAGATTCTGGAATTCTTTTATCCCGGAGCGGAAGCGGCGGAAATTGATGAGATATCATGATGAGAAAACTGTGACGCGTCCCCAAAGGGGAATGCATATAAACGGCTGTGAAAAATGAAGCGGTGCCGTCTCCGTTTTTTCACAGCCGCTTTTTCGGTTGCAGAGGAATCCCCCGGCTGAACCGTTACAACGCTTAGGGTTTCCGGAAAGCGTAGACCGGAAGTCCCTGACTTATAGGCCGCTTCACTTCTCCCTGGATCAGAGGCAGGACATAGGTGAGAAAGTCCGGACTGATATCTGTGCCGTTCTCTATAATCCACTGGACTGGGAACGGCTTCTCCCGGTTGCAGACCTGATTCACATCGACCAGGGAGCACTCCATAGCATAGGGTTCCTCACAAGTACGGCAAAAAGCAACCATCTGTCCGGAAGCTCCCGAAAGGGCGGCTCTGACTCCGAACGCTCCGGCCAGAGCGGCTTCCTCTATGTCTGCGGCAGAGCTTACCAGGGCGGAACATCGCTGGCTTACATTGAGTTCCACAGAACGGGCTTTGATGCCGAAATGGTTATGGACAAAGTTCTCAAGGACTTTCCCGCATCCGGTCAGCATTTTATGACCAAAGTTGTCCAGCCTGGCCTCGTCATTGTACTCACAGATCAGGCGCCCGCTGGAGTCGGCGATTCCCTCCGACACACACACCACCACATTAGGCTGACGCTCCAAAGCCCTGGACAGATCTTTTGCAAAGGATCGGAAATCAAAGGCTGTTTCGGGAAGATAGATCAGAAGGGGATTGTCCCCCTGGTATTTCCTGGCAAGGACACTGGAAGCAGTGATCCACCCTGCGTGGCGTCCCATAAGTTCCACAATGGTCACTGCTCTTTGCTGATACACGGAAGCATCCAAAGCGATCTCCCTCACAGTGGAAGCCACGTATCTGGCAGCGCTTCCGAAACCTGGGGTATGGTCGGTGAGCATCAGGTCATTGTCAATGGTCTTAGGAATTCCTATAAAACGGATGGAAGACCCAATCCGGGCGCCGTAGCGTGACAGCTTGCTTACGGTATCCATGGAATCATTGCCGCCAATATAAAAGAAATAACCGATATTCAAGGCTTCCAGTTTCCGAAACACCGTGGGGTAGGAAGGCGCAGTCAGATCCTTCGGCAGTTTGTAACGGCAGGAGCCTAAATAAGCCGCCGGAGTCAGTTTGATCAGTTCCAACTCTTTCTGGGTCAGTTCTTCCGAAAGGTTCATGTAATCGTCCTTTAAAAAGCCTTCCATTCCGTTGACCATTCCATATACGTGTTCAATCTCATCTAAATGATTCATTCCCTCAGTGACAACGCCGTAAAGGCTGGCATTGATCACGGCAGTCGGACCTCCGGACTGCCCTACAAGGATATTTTTTTTCATGTTGGAGTCTCCTTCATTTGTACTGGGTATCCTGTATGCGTATCAGCGCACTTCCTATTGTATAATAGATATGATATCTTGACAAGCCGGAGAAAATTCTTTTTGAAAAAGTTGAGAATGTGTGTATAGATTTCCCTGGATGGGTAATAATGAGATTAGTACCAAAGAGAAGATTAATACTTATCCTCCCCTTTTTAATCGGTTTCGGTGCAAAGGCGCATCGGAACCGATTTTTTTGCCGTAAAATCGGGGGTTTTTCATATTTCCCATTTAGAGTAAATGTCGTGTAAATCATGTACTACACCACTTTTACACCATTTTTGCTCAAAAACAGTGTAAATTAGACCTCAAATCATGAAACACGTTGAGTTTGAAATAGTCCTGCTATCTTTTGAATTTCCATGGATTTTGTATCTGGCAGTACATGTGCATACAAATCCATAGTCATTGACAGCTTGCTATGCCCTAAGATAGCTTTTAAGACTTGTGGCTCCATACTATTTTCAATGCACCGGGTAGCAAATGTGTGGCGCATTGAGTGAATAGAGAACTCTTTAAAATCCGGCCTTGTTTTCTGTATCTTTCTGGTGATTGTGTCAATGGCATTGTTCAGGTATGCCTTTCCTAAAGGACGTCCGGTATTTGTAGTCACTACCAGATTTTCCAAGCCTTCATGGGGCTTCCATTCGCTTGCAAACAACATTTTATGCTCCGCTTGCTCCTTCTTGCGTTCTTTTAACAGCGTGTATACATTATCCAGCATAGGAATATCACGGTAACTGCTTTGTGTCTTGGGCGAATCTTTGTAGAATCCATATTTATTTTGTACCAGAGTCCCCTGGACATGGATTATCTTATTTTGGAAATCTATATCTTTCCATTCTAAGCCCCTGATTTCACCGCTACGCATTCCCGTAGACAATGCCAACTCAAAGGTATAGTAATATTTATGGTTCTTTGATGCCTGTATAAAGATTTCCTGCTCTTCCTTGGACAGAACCCGGCGTTCCTGTCTTTCTGACATTTTAGGAAGGGTGGCAAGGGGAACAGGATTCATACGGATTTTTTGATTTTTGTATGCCTGCTTATACATGCCGCTTAGGACAACAGACACTAACTCAATGGTATTTCTCGAAAATCCCTGTGAATATAGCGTATTATACAGGTTTTGAATTTGTTCAGGACGTAAATCTTTTAATTTTTTCTTTCCAAATGGTTCTTTGATATAGGAATCAAAGGTGTCCTCATATACCCCCACGGTTCCCTGCTTAACTGTAGGCTTTTTGTATTCCTTAATCCAAGTATGAAACCAGTCATTAACCGTGATTACAGATTCCTTTGCATAGAGACCATGCTCTAATTCATATCGCAAATCATCCATTTTTTTCATTAATACCTTTAAATCCTTGTCATATAATGTATGGCGTTCCCCATAATAGGAGAACCTTCCCATATACAATCCGTCAGCTCTTAAAGTTATGCCTTTGGGTAATTTTTTCTGTTTTGCTTCTGCCATAATAATATACCTCCTAGTGAAAAAGTGGGGGAGAAGGCGCTAATGCCTTCTCCCTGATTGAATTGTTTCTATTCGCAATTACCACTTACCTGTAAATCGCACCATTTGTCAAATGCGACTCTATCGGCATATACACGTTTTCCCCATCTGATTTCGCAACCGGACGCCCTAATAAGTTTGAAAGCGTTATTCCTTCCTACACTTGCATATATTTGAAAATCAGATATACTTAGCAGTCTTTTTTGATTCAGTGGTATTGTTCTATTTTCCATAAATATCCCTCCTTAAATCTATAGCTTCCATAGTTTAATTGCTATATGAGGGATTTTTGATTTTTATATGTGTAAATCCATTAGCACACTTAATGCCTTTTCTAATTTTTTTCTTTCCGCTTTTATCAGAAAATAAATCCCCGAAAATTTCAGAAAAATTATTTTGCTTTATTGGATTTAACTTGTTTAAATGGCAATAATCGTTGTATCTATCATACAATTCTGAAGAAAATAATTTGTCTCCTTCTGAATCTGTAAACTCACAACATTCTTCAGCAAATAGCCGGATAACCTCATTAGGGTCTACATACTTATAGTAAGAGTTGGAATTATTATATTTAGTAAAGATATAGTTATGGGAAACAAGTTTTTCATAACTATGTAATGCCTTTATAGTAATCCCGTCTTTCTCTTGCGATAATATGTCTTTAAGACCGGTAATTTGTTGATTCTTAGGAACCTGGTATTGGAATGGGACTATGACCATTCTATCCATGAAAGCAGAATCTTCTGACTTAATCATATGATTGGAACCAAATAAAAGTCTTACTTTTGGTTTCATAGTAGTACCAGGTTGAAATTTCTCTTCAATGTACAACTTGTCTAAACCAGTGATTGCTTTTATCGTTCTTACGGCCTCTGCTGATAATTGATAGTCCGGTAAATCCATACACATATTTAACACCTTATCTTTTAATGAAGCACTTGCAAAGCGTCCATTAAAGTCAGACGGACTTACATTAGCAACCCATTCCTCCCCTATGAGTGATTCCATTACTGTACCAAGTAAACTTTTTCCAGAGTCTTTGACTCCCAGAAACAAGAAAAAACATTTTGCATTCATGTCATGGGATAATAAATATCCTATAACTTCCCATAAGAGCGTATATATATTTCTATCCCCTCCCGCAACGGCAGTTAAAAACTTTTCAAATTGTGGGCAAAGGGCAGAAGGGTTATAGTTGCATTTCAGTACATGACGAATAAACAATTTCCCGTCATTTTGAAAAATAGTTTTGGTAGGTAAATAAAGCACGCCATTTTGAAATGCCCAATAAGATGTGGAAAAAGCAATATCTTCTCTTACATTTATAGTATGCTCTTTCCTTATCAATTTCTTGATTTCGTCATATGTCCTTGAATTTCCACAGTAGTTAATGGTTTCTCCAAAGTTTGCATTAATGATATATGTATCAAAATCATCATCAGAATAGTATTCGTATCCTCCTTTTTTGCTGTTAAATACATATAACTTATCTTGATAAACACGGATGTAAAACATTTTTAACAGCTTCTTAAAAATTTGTACTGGAAAAGGCAAGCTATTACCACTTATTTGCTCATTGTTTGTCCCCATAAATTTTGTTGTAGAGGTAGGAATTGGCATATATATTTCTCTGTCTACATGATTTGTTGGTGCTGATAGGAGCAGCTTTTTTAGCTTCTCAACAGTGTTTTGGGGCATTATATCTGTTCTTGTATGTTCCGTAGCTAAATTGCTCGTTCGCAACGGGGTTGATTCTGGTGTTAAATGGTCATTTTGGATATTATGTTGTGGTTCACCTCCTTCTTTAAAATAGATTGCGTCCATAGTCATTGCAGGCATAGTTATAGCTGGTTTTGCTTTCTTCATAAAGTAGCTCCTTTCATTTAAGATACTAATAGGATACCATACTTTTGAAGGGAGGGCTTCTTGTTGCAATTTGCAACAAAAAACCATTGATGAACATTTCACCAATGGTTTAAGAGATGATTTATGATAGAAAGTTGTTATAATTAAATTCTATAGCCTTTTTTTGTAATTTTGCATATCTAAACAAGTCATCACTTCCGTTATAGGTTCTTTTTTTAGGACAAGACAATAGGTGGTTAGCTATTTTGCTTAAACCAGGTATATTGAGGAAAACTATAGGGGAATATTCTTCTATTTTAGGATATGCATCCAATTCTAAATTATAATATATACTTTGTGATTTGTATATGAATGAATTAGTTTCGTCTTTACTGCTGATATCAATTTCTATTTTACTATTTAATTTTACTTTACTTTCATGAAACCATTGTAAGAGTGTGCAATAATTTATATTTATTCTTTCAACGGCCTTTTCTAAATCACATTTTATTTTATGGACTATTGAAGGGTTAAATATATCATTGACATTATTTAATAATGGGGAATTAGAATTGCGTGATTGAATTATAAATAAAAAATCGTTTACAAGCATAGCCAAATAGGCTCTGATATAAATAGGCTTGCACTTTAATAGTTCTAGCAACAAAGGAATGTAGATATTTTTCATAGTCTGATTACTATAATATTTTGTAACCGCAGGCATTAGCAACATTATTGTATTTACGCCGGATATTTTTTCAATAAGCCATTGGTCATTTATGGTAATAGATTCATTAGGATAGGTTAAACAATGAAATATTCGGTCAAATGTAAAAAGATTTGGATTCATTCGGCCAGTATTTTTTTTGAAACAATTAATACTATCTAAATCTTTGTGTATACTTTTCCAAGTAAATGAACAGAAATCTTTATAAGCATTATGTTTAAGTGAAAAAGGCAAATAGTATTTTGAAGTATCGAGTATACTATCGCTGTCTTTAATGGTTATAAATTTATCAATTTTTTGAGTGTCAGTAATTGTAGTCCAAAACACTCTTAATTCGTCTTCTGTAGCTTTTTCCTCCCGATTTTTTAAACAATAATTATATGTCAAAGCCATATGTATATCTTTGTCATATAAAGTTAGACTATCAGCTAATAGTGAAAAGCATATTTCAAATGAATTGTTAGTTTCTTTGAGTATTTTTTCAATTTCTGATTTGGGATTATTGATGGTTTCATAAAATGAGAAGATATTATTAGAGTCTATCTTTATTTTCTCATATTGAATATGCGGGATTCTCTTGTTAAATGTATCAGACAGGCAAAGAGAATCCCAGATATTGTAAAAAAATTTAGATTCATTTGCTTCGATTTCTTTTTGTAGAGATTTCATCAATTCATTATCAATATTTTTGCAATAAAGCAAATCATCATATTTTTTCATTGTATTTTCTCCTTGATAGTAGTATGAGTAATTTAAGTATATCATATTGTATAAAAAATTCTAGTTCCAAGTATAAATAAAACTATATATAAAGAAATGTTCCATGGAACATCATAGAACTATTGCGGTATTTTATAGTATATTGTGCTATAGAACATAGAACAGATTTCGCAATTTTTAATAGAAAAAGGCTTCTAAGCTGGAATTAACAGCCTAGAAACCTTTTAATAGGGCTATTTACTTTCTTCTTTGCTAACAACGTCAATAATGTCCAATACAGCTTTAAATATTATCGTAAGAATATCTCTATACATTGTAGACCTCCTATCGTTTATTCTTACGACTATAATATGTAAACCTAAAAACTAACTATAAATAAGAAAACGCCTTTAGTCTGTACTATCGCCATGGAATAAAGACCCAAGTGACCCAAGTGCTCCTAAACATAGGCATCCAATACCAAATACTACGGCACCACCAATCATTGCCATATTTCCAATAAAATTTTTGTTTTCACTGTCTTTTTTGTCCATCATGTCAACTATTTCTTTCATTTTTTCGATAATGTATTTAATTTCATCAAATGAAAAGCCATCTTGTTCCATTTTTTTCTGTAATGCTTCAATCATGGTGGAACAAGCATGGTAGTATGATTCCACACTACTTGCATTTGTTTCATATGCTTTATTTAAAGATTCATGATAATCATGAAGAAGCTCTTTCATAGCATCAGCAAAGTATGGAAACTGTTCTAATGCTTTTTTTGCAACCTCCGGTTCCATTTTGTCTAACAATGAAATCATTTGTGGAATTTTTTGTTTGGTAAGTTGACAAAAATCTGTGATATTCAATATTTTTAATACTGCTTCCTCATTAAGTAATTTTCCCATTATTTTCCTCCCTTTAATAACTTTATTCATAGATTGAATACGTTGGGCTTTCTAAATCTGGCTTTTCTAATTCCCCTGTTCCCTTTTTTTTCTTACAATACGGGCATTGAATTTTTCCAACATCTGGATTCCAAGAATAAAGACGGCCACATTTTGAACATTTTTTCTTTTCAGCAACAAAAGACATTTTCATCACCTTTCTTGATAGGTAAGGATAAAGAGGTTTCTGTATTAGATTAGAAATCTTGCTTACAATTTATTTTAGGTCAATTTCACCCTAATGTCAATAGGTCAATATGCCATAATTTACATAGTAATTGCATAGGAGACTAATTATGAGCAGATTAAAGGAATTAAGGAAATCTAAGGGCTATACACAGACCAAAATGCAAATACTGACAGGGATTGACCAAAGTGATTACTCCAAGATTGAGAATGGAAAGAGATATTATACATTTGAACAATGTAAGCGAATTGCGTTGGCACTTGACACAAGTATGGATTATCTGGCAGAGTTGACAGATAATCCGATTCCGTATCCACGGAAAAATTGATTTTATGTAAATCAAGCATTACCATTGTGGAAAATAGGCCATGTATTACTATGCCATGATAAACGACTATAAATTGTACAATACAATAAAAAGAGGGTTGAATCCCTCCTTTAAATGTGGTATATTTTAGACAGAAGGAAAGCAACCGCCCACAAAGTGGTTAGCCTCCCAGTTTAGCAAAAGCCTACCCGGACTGCCAAGTACAAGGTAGGCTTATTTATTTTGGCTTGTTGTCCCTATCTATGTAGGCAAGCAGTGCAATTAAAAATGTCGCAAACAAGACTAAATCCTGAAAGGTAAACATCTCCATTTACACCACCTCCCTTCTTTTTCAAGTTAGGGAGGCTTACCACCTTGTAACACGGTTGTTTCCTATCACATCATAACATATCCTTCATAATTCGACAATAGGAGAAACAGCGAAAACAAAAGATTGATGTATGGAAATATCGTTTTTTTACTACACCACTTATTACACCATTTTTTACACCAAATTATTACACCAAGGTAAACGGTTATAAATCATACAAAGTCTAATAGAGAGGGAAAAAGGACGCTTTAAACGGTGATAAATCGCCTAAAATCCACATTGTCAAAACCTCCCCTTTTTAATCGGTTTCGGTGCAAAGGCGCACCGGAACCGATTTTTTGCAATTTACAGGAAATCGGGGCTTATGAAATACAATTATACATATTTAGATGAGAGCACAACTGCTGCATTAAGCCTGTCCGGCCTGCGGCTTTCACAAGAATAAACGTTGACTTGTATTTCCATTTGCCTTATAATGGGAATATCTATGACGAAAGAGAGGCTGTTTTACTGATGATAAGGAGCATGACAGGATTCGGAAGATGCGAGAAGGTCACAGAAAACCATAAGATCTCCGTGGAGATGAAAGCGGTGAACCACCGCTATCTGGACCTGAGTATCAAGATGCCCAAGCGATTCAACTATTTCGAATCCGCCATCCGAACTATGCTTAAGGACCGTATTCAGCGGGGTAAAGTAGATGTATTCATTACTTATGAGGACTACACAGAAGAAAGGCTCTGCTTAAAATACAACAAGGCTCTGGCAGCAGAGTACGTACAGTATTTGAAAGAGATGAGTGAACAGTTTGCCATAGACAATGACCTGACTGCCCTGGGACTTGCCAGGCTGCCGGAGGTTCTCACCATGGAGCAGGAGCCGGAGGATGAGGATGCCGTCTGGAAGATCCTCTCGGAAGCCGTGGAGGAAGCCGTGACCGGTTTTATCCGCAGCCGCCAGACAGAGGGAGAACATTTGAAGGAAGACCTTCTTGGAAAACTTGATTACATGGTCAGGCTGGTGGACTGTGTGGAGCAGCGCTCCCCTGAGGTCCTGGCGGAATATCGGGCAAAGCTGGAGGAGAAGGTAAAAGAACTGCTGGATAACAGTACCATAGATGAGAGCCGGATTGCCACAGAGGTGACCATTTTTGCAGACAAGATCTGTGTAGATGAGGAGACCGTACGGCTGAGAAGCCATATTGACCATACGAGGAATGAACTGACAGCCGGCGGCAGCGTGGGAAGAAAGCTGGATTTTATTGCCCAGGAGATGAACAGGGAAGCCAACACCATTCTTTCCAAGGCCAATGATCTGGAGATATCGGAGCTGGCCATTGCCTTGAAGACTGAGATTGAGAAAGTCAGAGAACAGATACAGAATATTGAGTAGGAGGAAGACAGCCGCGAAGCATTTAGGGGGATGCCTTTGACCATAGGGCAGGCAGCGCGAAAGCGCCCATGCCAATACAAAAAAAGGAGTGCTGATGAACATGAGCGACCAGGGGATTTTGGTAGTAGTATCCGGTTTTTCAGGAGCCGGAAAGGGAACCTTAATCAAGGCCATGGTGGAGAAATATCACAATTACGCCTTATCCATATCGGCCACCACCAGAAAGCCGCGGGAGGGGGAGGAAGAGGGCAGAGAATATTTCTTTGTCACCCGTGATCATTTTGAGACCATGATAAAAGAGGAGCAATTGATTGAATATGCTCAATATGTGAATAATTACTATGGTACACCGCGGCAGTATGTATTTCAGCAGATGGCCGACGGGAAAGATGTGATCCTGGAGATCGAGATTCAGGGAGCCTTAAAGATCAAGGAACGGTTTCCCGACGCTCTTCTTCTCTTTGTCATGCCGCCCAGCGCCGATGAACTGAAGAGACGTCTCGTGGGAAGAGGGACGGAGACCATGGAGGTCATCGACCAGCGCCTTCACCGGGCGGCGGAGGAAGCCGCGGGCATGACTTCCTACGATTATATTTTGATCAATGACAAAGTTGATTCCTGTGTGGAAGCCATGCATCAGCTGATTCAGGCCCAGCACCGGAAAGTCAGCAGCAATCTCGATTTTATTGAGCAGATGAAATCAGAGTTAAGAGCCATATAGACTTTAGAAAGAGAGGAATAGGATATGTTGCATCCATCATACACAGACCTGATCAATGCGGTTAACAGCGGCGTGGAGCCGGGAGAGGAGCCGGTTGTTCAGAGCCGTTATTCCATTGTCATCGCCACTGCCAAGAGGGCGAGACAGCTCATCGGAGGAGACGAGGCCATGATACCTTCCTACAACAAAAAGCCTCTGTCCGTAGCTGTGGAAGAGCTGTACGAGTCCAAGATCAAGATCCTCAGTGAAGAGGACTCTGATGAATATGAGGAAGAGACCGGTGAGACTGCCAAGGCAGCAGAAGACAGAGAGGCAGAATCCGCCGGCGAACTGTCAGAATCGGAACAATAGGTTGCGGTTCTGTGGTATCTGATGATTACAACAATAGGGAACCGCAAAGCCGTCTCACCTCAGCCGAGATGGCTTTTCACGTACCCGGAATCTATGTGACTAGGAGAATTCATGAAAATACTATGTGTTTCCCTTGGCTGTGACAAAAATCTGGTGGACACGGAGATGATGCTGGGTCTGTTGCGGAATGAGGGATATGAGTTTACGGATGATGAGACAGAGGCGGACATTATCATAGTCAACACCTGCTGCTTTATCAATGATGCCAAAGAGGAAAGCGTCAATACTCTTTTGGAGATGGCGGAGTTAAAAAAGACAGGACCCCTAAAGGTGCTGATTGCAGCCGGATGTCTGGCTGAGAGATATCAAAAAGAAATCGTAGAGGAGATTCCAGAAGTAGACGGCTGTCTGGGGACCGCCTCCTGGGATGAGATCGTTCAGGTCATCGACGCTGCCCTTAAAGGCAGGCGGGAACTGCATTTTAAAAGCCTTAATTCCCTGCCCCAGACACAGACAAAGCGCATTATCACCACAGGAGGATACTACGGATTTTTAAAGATTGCCGAAGGATGTGACAAGCGCTGTACCTACTGCATCATTCCCAGCCTGCGGGGGCCTTACCGCAGTGTTCCTATGGAACGGCTCATAAAAGAAGCAGAAGAGCTGGCTGAGAGCGGGGTAAAAGAACTGATTTTAGTGGCCCAGGAGACTACTTTGTACGGAGTGGACTTATACGGACATAAGGCCCTGCCCGAACTTTTGTCAAAGCTTTGCCGGATAGGGGGAATCCAGTGGATCCGCCTTCAGTATTGCTATCCGGAAGAGATTACAGAAGAGCTGATCCATACCATAAAGTCTGAGGAGAAGATCTGCCGCTATCTTGATATTCCCATCCAGCATGCCAGCGACCGGATCCTTAAGCGCATGGGAAGACGAACCACCAGGGAGCAGTTAAAGGCCATGATCCATCATCTAAGGCAGGAGATTCCGGACATTGCCCTTAGGACGACCCTGATCTCCGGTTTTCCCGGAGAGACAAAAGAAGATCATGAGGAACTGATGGAATTTGTGGACGAGATGGAATTTGAACGCCTGGGCGTGTTTGCCTACTCCCAGGAGGAAGACACGCCGGCGGCACAGTTTGAGGATCAGATTCCTGACCAGTTAAAAGAAGAGCGGCGCAATGAGATCATGGAGCTGCAGCAGGAGATCGCTTTTGAGAAGTCAGAGTCCATGATCGGCCGTGTGCTGGAAGTGATGATAGAGGGAAAAGTGGCGGATGAGAACGCCTATGCAGGGCGCACCTATATGGACGCTCCCGGAGTGGACGGCCTTCTTTTCCTGAATACGGAAGAAGAATTGATGTCAGGGGATTTTGTACGTGTCAAGGTGACCGGCGCCCTGGAATATGATCTGATAGGAGAGATGTATAATGAATTTGCCAAATAAACTGACGGTACTGCGGGTGATAATGATCCCCTTTTTTGTGGGGGCTCTTTTGTGGGAACATGGGGAAAACCAGACTATGCGCTGGGCGGCGGCAGGGATTTTCATTATCGCCAGCCTCACGGACCTTCTGGACGGAAAAATCGCGAGAAAATACAACATGGTAACCAACTTCGGCAAGTTTATGGACCCTCTGGCGGATAAATTGCTGGTGTGTTCTGCTCTCATCTGCCTGATTGAACTGGGACAGCTTCCTGCCTGGATGGTGATTATCATCATCAGCCGGGAATTCATCATCAGCGGTTTCCGTCTGGTGGCTTCGGATAACGGTGTGGTGATTGCAGCCAGCTACTGGGGCAAGTTTAAAACCACATTTCAGATGCTTGCCGTGATTCTTCTGATTGTGAATCTTCCGGCTCTGCATATTCTGACCGCTGCCTGTGTCTGGATCGCCCTGATTCTGACCGTGGTTTCACTGGCGGATTATCTCATGAAAAATCATAAGGTACTGACAGAAGGGAGCATATAGACATGACTGTAGAAATAATTTCCGTAGGGACAGAGCTTTTGCTCGGCAATATTCTTAATACCAACGCTCAGTTTTTAGGGGAGAAATGTGCTCTTTTAGGGTTGTCCATGTACAACCAGACTGTGGTGGGAGACAACCGGGAGCGTCTTGGGGATGCTGTCGTTACAGCTCTCGGCCGGTCGGATATCGTAATCCT
The DNA here is from genome assembly GCA_910574345.1 of Clostridiaceae bacterium. Classification (GTDB taxonomy): domain Bacteria; phylum Bacillota; class Clostridia; order Lachnospirales; family Lachnospiraceae; genus UBA3402. Next base: position 132,938 of record CAJSZV010000004.1, read on the forward strand.
TACGGGAGGCCTTGGTCCCACGGAGGATGACTTAACCAAAGAGACCTGTGCAAAAGCCATGGGAATGGAGCTTGCGGAGGACAGGCACACAAGAGAACGAATCAAGGAATATTTTAAGAACAATATATACAAGGAGATACCGGACAACAACTGGAAACAGGCCATGGTTCCCGCAGGGGCCATAGTGCTTGACAATCATAACGGTACGGCTCCCGGCCTGATTCTTGAGAAAGACGGTAAGAGAGCTATCCTTCTTCCCGGACCGCCTGATGAGATGATTCCGCTTTTTACAGAACAGGTGGAACCATATCTTCAGAAGTTAAGACCGGAACTCATTGTGTCCAGGATGGTAAAGATCTGCGGTATGGGGGAAAGCCAGGTGGAGGATAAGCTTCTTGATCTCATCGACAAGCAGACCAATCCCACCATAGCCACCTATGCCAAGACAGGGGAGGTTCACGTAAGGGTAACGGCCAGCGCTCCCACTGCGGAAGTTGCGGACCGCCTCATCCGTCCCGTAGTCAAGGAGATCAAGAAACGGATGGGAACCTTTGTCTACTCCACCAAGGAAGAAGAGACTTTGGAGATGGCCGTAGTCCGTCTTCTGAAAAAACATGAACTTACTGCGGCTACCGCAGAGTCCTGTACAGGAGGACTTGTGGCAGGAAGGCTTGTGAATGTGCCCGGTGCTTCTGAAGTGTTCAAGGAGGGTTTTGTCACATATTCCAACAAAGCCAAGAGAAAACACCTGGATGTGAACAAGAACACTCTGAAAAAATATGGGGCGGTGAGCAGGGAGACAGCCAAAGAGATGGCTATAGGCGGCGCCCTTGCCACAGGTTCCGACCTGTGCGTAGCCATAACCGGCCTGGCAGGGCCTGACGGCGGCACGGAAGAAAAGCCTGTGGGCCTGGTCTATATGGCCTGCTGTTTTGGAGAGAAAGTGACTGTGGAAAAGTACCAGTTTAAGGGAAACCGCGAAAAGATCAGGGAACAATCCGTGGTGCGAGCTCTGGATCTGGTTCGGCGTACTGTTCTGGAGAATAAGAACTAAGGAATAATCGGGGGTTGTAAAATTGGACACACGCAGAAGAAGAAAACAGATATCAGCGGCATATCAGTATTCCTTTGCAGGTCTGGTGCTGAACTATTATCTCTACTATGAGGGCGCCTGGGAGACAGAGGGCGGATCGGAAGAGGAAAAGAGAGATGCAGAGGAATTTGGCCGGATATTAGGAGAATTTCTGGAGGGAAGAGATGCTCTGGAGGATCTGGATGCTCTGAGAAAACGGATCACGAAAAAAATGGAAGCACTGACCGGTTTCTCGGACTGTTTCCAGATCTACGAGTATGTTTTAAACCGGATGGAGCGCAGATTTATCCCCATGAAGGATTCCGGGTACACGCCGGGAGAGCTGGCTTCCGCTCTGGTCCGTTCCATAGCCGGGGAGCCGTCCTCAGCCAGACGCAATGAGCGGATGCAGAATATTGTGGCTCAGCTTCCCGCGCGGTTTACCAGACAGAAGTTCTACAGCATGATCATGGAACGGCTTTCCGTCTTCGGAGGGACAGAGAAAGACAATGTGGAAGATTTTCTCTATATGCTTAAATCCTCTGCCATGGTTAAGCTTCCGGAAAATATGGATCAGGAAAAGGAACTGTATGAGATCCTGGAGCTCTTAAGAGAGGCGGATTACCGCGGCATGGATAAAGACCAGTATCTCCATGTCTCTTCTGCTCTTTCTGAAGGCAGCCGCATTCTTATGGAGTCCATCGACAGTTTTGTCATCATGGTCTGTCTGGTCAATGACCTTTATGTGCTGTTCCTAACCAGGGGTGAAGCTATGGTGGACGCCGCTCAGGACCAGGCTTTCCGGAAAGGCGCAGCCGGTATCCTGAGAGCTCTTCAAAATAAGGACCGCCGGCTTATGGAGGAAGAGGGGGAAGAACTCCTAAACCGGATGGAAGGCGTGCAGGAGTCCGCAGAGGAGCTTGTCCTTAGCGGCGGCGGGGAAGATGACGAGATCCTAAGCAAAGTAAATAAGCTTGTGTCAGGGAGCCGTTTCATGCCTTTGGAAGAGACGAAAGTTTCTCATGAGACGGCAGACCAAGCCTGGATTGAGAAACAAGCGGAAGAATTCTGCCGTGAATTGGATCAGCTGTTTGCAAAGCTGCCGAAAGCCGCGGTGAGGGCAGTGATGGCAAAAGTCTTGTCCGGTCTTCCCCTAGTCTTTGGCAGTGCTTCGGAAGCGGAGGAATATATCCGCTCCGGCCTGGAAAGCTGCAGCGACCACAGCGAGCGGGAAACATGTATGGAATTATTAGAGCAGGAGCTGGTGGAGTAGATGTTGTGGTATACACATCTGTACATGGGAGAGAAAGCAAAGAAACACAGTTATTCCATTATCCAAAGCATTCAGGAAAAATCCTTCCGTCCCGGGGTTTTTGTGATTACTCCCCCGTCAAACGGGAATAATGTACTTGATATCTATCCCTCTTATATGCTTCTTCTTTGTGACGAGAGGGAGAAAGAGCTGAAAATCCTTGGAATCGCTTACGGGTATCAGGAAGCGCTTGAGCTTGCCGGAACCATTGTCAGCGAAATGTATGAGGAGACAGGCGGTTTCGGCCTGGAGGAATTTCTGGCAGAAAGGGGAAGTCAGGTGTGATCAGATGCTTCCGATTGTATTGACCATATTAAAAATCATAGGAATTGTGATTCTTGCGGTTCTGGGACTTTTGTTTCTCATTCTGCTCCTGGTTCTTTTGGTGCCGGTCAGGTATTCTCTGTCAGGATCTTATTACAGCGCCATAAAGGCCCAGGCAAAGATTACCTGGCTTCTCCATGCCCTGTCTCTGGGAATTACATATGAGGATGAGCTGGACATCTCCGTCAGGATTTTGGGAATTCCCTTATTTCAGAAAAAGGAGGATGGGAAGGATACCCTGGAACATCTGGAGGAGACCGCAGAGAATCTGGAGGAAGAGATCGTCTGTGAGGCCGGGAACGCTGCGGATGTGGAAATATGCAGTCTGGGGGAAGACGGGCATAGAGATGAAGCGTGTGAGGAAGAGGATATCCTGCCGGAAGACGACTGCTTTGAGGAAGCGGTTCCCAAGTCCCCAAAGAGCAGGAAGCGGAAAAAATCCAAAAAGAAAAGGGAATCTTCTGACAGGAAGAAAGGAAGCCTGTCTGAGAGAATAAAAGACCTTGCAGGATCTGTCAGGGAGACATGGAACCGCGCAGGGGAGTACAAGGAGCGGGTCACTGCCTTTGTGACGGATCAGGAGAACCAGAAGACATTCCGTCTGATTCTCCGTCAGCTCAAGGCCATGCTCCGGCATGTTCTCCCGGTTAAGGCCAGGGGAAAACTGACCTTTGGCTTTGAGGATCCCTGTACTACAGGCAATGTTCTGGCAATTTTTGCCGTTCTCTATGCCTGGTACGAAGACGCCGTTCAGATCACGCCGGTTTTTGATGAACAAATCCTTGAAGGCGAGGGGAGCCTGAAAGGGCGCATACGGGCAGGAACCCTTCTTGTCCTTCTCATTCGAATTATATTAAATAAAAATTTCAGAGTGCTGGTAAAGCGCTGGCGCAGAAACGGAGGTATATAAGGTGGCAGAGAACAAGACAGGCAACCAGTTTTCATCGGCAGTGGAAGCGATATTCCAGGGGATGGATCATCTGGTGGCGACAAAGACAGTAGTGGGAGATGCAGTCCGTGTGGATGACGCGATCATTCTTCCCCTTATGGATGTAAGCTGCGGCATGGCTGCCGGGGCCTTCGGAGAGAACGCTAAGAATAAGGGCGCCGGCGGCATGAGCGCCAAACTGACTCCCAGCGCCATTCTGGTGATTCAGAATGGAAGTACCCGTCTGGTAAATATCAAGAATCAGAATACGGTCAATAAAATGCTGGACATGGTTCCTGATCTTGTGAACCGTTTTACCGGCGGAAAGGTGAATATTGGCGAGGAGGTATCGGAGGAAGCCGTCAGGGAAGCCCGCAAGATGGCTGCTGCGGACGAAAAGCAATAAAGGAAACATCCCCTGACATAAGGACATGTCTGGCTGCATAGGATAAAGTGTACACAAGACATTGAGATTGTGAGGGGATTTATATGAAGCGATTGTGGGGCCTGATCCTGTTCTGCATCGGCGCAGGCATGGCTGTCAAAGTTCTGATTCCCACCACGCTGGCACTTTTGTTTTTTATTATCGGACTGTTAGTGGTGGGATATCATCTGTTCTGCGGATGTTAGGCATAGAAGGTGCACCACCGGGCGCACGCAAAAACTCCAGGGTCATATAACCCTGGAGTTTTAAAATTCTTTCAATTGCCAGGCATACCGAAACGCCGCCGGTCAGATCCTGGTTAAGCTCTCTCAACTAAGCCGGAACGTAAGCAAGAAGTACATACATACATCTTTTTGGCTCCGCCGTTCACTTTTACTTTAACAGACTTTACGTTAGCTTTCCACATCTTGTTGGATCTTCTATGTGAATGGCTCACTGCGTTACCAAAGTGAGCAGCCTTTTCGCAAATTGCACATTTAGCCATGATTTGCACCTCCTTAAAAGCTACTTGGCTCCTGATATATGTTCTGACATATGGAAACCACAACACTAGCTATAATAGCAGATTGTGCTGTATTTTGCAAGCAAAATTTAAAAAATCTTTGGAATAGACACAATATCTTGTATGTGGTATACTTATTTATATCCATAGAGCCAAAAAATGGCAGAAAAAAGGGAAGGCAGGCATACATGGGGAATGCCTGGGCAGAATAGAAAGTAGTAAATTTATAGAAAGATGGGAGGTCTTCGTTCATGAAAGGACGGATCAGCAACAAATTGGGCGAAATCTGCATTAATCCGGAAGTGATTGCAATATACGCCGGAACAACGGCTGTGGAATGTTTTGGAATCGTCGGTATGGCGGCCATAAGCATGAAAGACGGTCTTGTGAAATTATTAAAGAAAGAAAGCCTGACCCATGGGATTAATGTGGACATTGAGGCTAACCGCATCAAACTGGATTTCCATGTGATCGTGGCATACGGAATCAGTATTTCAGCGGTTGCGGACAATTTAATCGAGAATGTAAAATACAAAGTAGAAGAATTCACCGGAATGGAAGTCGACAAGATCAATATCTATGTCGAAGGCGTCCGGGTAATTGATTAAGGAGGAGCAACCGGTGGGTATGAATACGATTGATGCGAAAGATCTTCAAAAAGCTTTTTTGGCAGGGGCAAAGAACCTGGAAGCAAAAAAAGAATGGATTAACGAACTGAACGTGTTCCCGGTTCCTGACGGGGATACGGGCACCAATATGACCATGACCATTATGTCGGCGGCAAGAGAGGTGGCGGCTATTGAATCTCCAACTATGGAGACCCTGGCCAGAGCCATTTCCTCAGGTTCTTTAAGAGGGGCGAGAGGCAACTCCGGCGTTATCTTGTCTCAGCTGTTCCGCGGCTTTACAAAAGAGATTAAGCCTTTGGACGTGATCACCACCACCACACTGGCCAATGCCTTCGTGCGCGCTGCGGAGACTGCCTATAAGGCTGTTATGAAGCCAAAGGAGGGAACCATTCTGACCGTCGCCAAGGGAATGGCGGACAAAGCGGTGGAGCTGGTGACAGAGACCGAGGATATTCTGGAATTTGCGGAGAAGATCATTGCCCATGGCGACTATGTGCTGAGCCAGACTCCGGAGATGCTTCCTATCTTAAAGCAGGCAGGCGTGGTGGACTCCGGCGGACAGGGTCTTATGCAGGTCATGAAGGGATGTTTGGACGGCCTCCTCGGCAAGGAGATCGACTTGACTGTGGAGGCAAAGGCCGCCCCCGAAGCAGCGGCCAAGTCCCGAACCTTGGAAGAGACGGATATTAAGTTCGGATACTGCACGGAATTTATTATTAATGTGGAAAAAACTTATGGAGACCGGGAGGAAAAAGAATTCAAGACCTATTTGGAGTCTATCGGCGACTCTATCGTGGTAGTGTCCGATGATGATGTGGTGAAAGTTCATGTCCACACCAATGATCCGGGGCTTGCCATTCAGAAAGCCCTTACCTTTGGCTCCCTCTCCAGAATGAAGATTGACAATATGCGGGAAGAGCATCAGGAACGCCTGATCATGGATTCCCAGAAGAAGGCAGAAGAACAGAAGAACCAGGAAGCCGAAAAGCAGGCTTCGGAGCACAGGGAAGAACAGCCGAGAAAAGAATACGGGTTTATCGCTGTCTCCGTGGGAGACGGATTCGGTGAGATCTTTGAGGGGATCGGAACGGATTACCTGATTGAGGGCGGCCAGACCATGAATCCAAGTACTGAGGATATGCTCAACGCCGTGGAACAGGTCAACGCGGACACCATCTACATCCTCCCCAACAACAGCAACATTATCCTGGCCGCGCAGCAGGCGGCTTCCCTTGTGGAAGACAAGAAGATTATGGTGGTTCCCTCCAGGACTGTCCCCCAGGGAATTACAGCCATCATTAATTTTGCCCCTGATCTGTCTCCGGAAGAGAATATGGAGGCCATGACGGAAGAGATGAGCCGGGTGAAGACGGGCCAGATTACTTATGCCGTGAGAAACACCGTGATTGATGACAAGGAGATCAATCAGGGGGATATTATGGGAATCGGCGACAAGGGAATCCTGTGTGTCGGCCAGTCTGTCATGGACACAGCTCTTAGTACCCTGAGAGCCATGGTGGATGAGGATTCGGAACTGATCACCATCTATTACGGAGCCGATATTAAGGAAGAGACAGCAGGATGTCTTCTTGACAAAGCTCATGAAGAGTTCCCGGACTGCGAGATCGAGCTTCACAGCGGCGGTCAGCCCATCTATTACTATCTGCTGTCCGTTGAATAAAAAAAGGAGGAAGGCACATGAAGATTCAGGCTAATTTACCTATTGCCCCCTTTCAGGCTCTGAGTCCCCATAAGACCGGGAAGAAAAATCAGACGGTGCAGGAGCTCATGACCGATATGGGAATGCCGACGGTTAAAGTGTCTTTCTCCAAAGAAGGAATGGATACTTACCGCAGGATGGTGAAAGAAAAAGGCCAGCCCTCTGCCATGACCACCATAGAGGAGGTGGAGAATTCCACCATCCTCCTGGAACAGCTCTATGGTTCCCTAAGTACTGACACCGTTTATTTTTCCACGGAGGAGGAGGTGCTTAAGGGGGAGGACCGGTCAAAGAACATCGTATCCCTCTGGTTTTCCAATGAAGTAAGGGATTTAAAGGAAAGGGACGTAAGAGAAGGTCAGGGGAACAATACCTGGCGCGACAAAGCCGCCAGACTGGCCCAAGCTTACGCCTCGCTCTATGATGAGATCACAGAAGGGTACAGGAACGGTACACGGGAAGTAAAGGTGGTTGAAAAAGGAGCCTCCGTGCCGGATCTGGCCCAGGGCAGAGGATACAGGGTTCTGACCATGGAGGAAGAACTGGCTGAGCTGGATGCTGTCTACGAAAAAGAGGTGAAATGGCTGGAGCGTATGGCCGAGGAATGGCCAAAGCAGTTTGAGATCTTTTGCCGTATGGACGAATCTCGCAGCAGAACCATGGACAGAGAACCATATTATACGGAAGAAAAGGTGAAGGAACTTAAAGAAGACTACAAGACCGTACCTGACAATCTGGCACAGCGGATGCTCACGGTGCGGGATTGTCTGAAATTGTCCAGACAGACTTTGTCAAAAGATAAGGCATGGGAGAGCGTGGTAGAGATCATCAATACCATGTTTCGGCGCAGAGAATAGGGGTCAGGATTATAAGAAGGGCCGGCATAGGTAAGGCTATGCCGGCCCTATGAATGTTCTGTCCATTTACAGGGAAAGGAATCACGGATCATGGCATACAATCAGGAATCCATCCGTACTTTGAAAGGAATCGGGGAAAAGACCGGCAAACTGTTTGAGAAGTTAGGCGTGTTTACCATAGGCGATCTTTTAGGATATTATCCCAGGGCCTATCACACATATGAAGCACCGGTGTCTATTAAAGAACTGACCATAGACATAGCAGGCGCTGTGGAGGGAATTCTGCAGAAGACAGCCACGGTGAGAACCTTTCAGCGTACCCAGGTAATCACTGCGTCTTTAAAAGACGGAACCGGCACCCTGCAGCTGACCTGGTATAACATGCCTTTTCTTTGCAGCATTCTTCAGGCCGGCACCTGCCACATATTCTATGGCAAGGTCATAAAGAAGAATAACCGTCTGACCATGGAACAGCCGGAGATCTTTACCAGAGAAAGCTATCAGGCCATGATGATGAGCATGCAGCCGGTCTACGGACAGACAAAGGGTCTGGGAAATAAAGCCATCACCAGAGCTGTGGCCCAGGCTCTGGATATTCGGAAGATGGAACGGGAGTATATGCCGGCATATATCAGGAAAAAATATGAGCTGGCAGAGTACAACTATGCCTTGGAGCATATTCATTTTCCAAAAGATAGACAGGAGCTTTTGTTTGCCAGAAAGCGCCTGGTGTTTGACGAGTTCTTTTTATTTCTCATAGCCGTAGGGCGGTTAAAGGAAAAGCGTCAGGACAGGCACAGCAAGTATGTCATGAAAAAGACGCCTCAGGCGGAAGAGGTGATTCATAATCTTCCCTACGAATTGACGAAAGCTCAGAAAAAGGTGCTGGCAGAGGTGGAAAACGATATGACAGGCGGTCTGGTCATGAACCGCCTGGTACAGGGGGATGTGGGGTCAGGAAAAACCATTATCGCGGTTTTAGCCCTTCTTCTGGCAGCTTATAACGGTTACCAGGGAGCCATCATGGCTCCTACGGAAGTTCTGGCGAGGCAGCATTATGAAGGCATGGCAAAGCTTTTTGAAGAGCAGGGAATCCATAAGATTCCGGTGCTCATCACCGGTTCCATGACAGCGAAAGAGAAGAGGATTGCCTGCGAAAAGATAGAAAACCATGAAGCGGATATTATCATAGGAACCCATGCGCTTATCCAGGAAAAGGTAGTCTATGACAATCTGGCACTGGTTATTACAGATGAACAGCATAGATTCGGAGTCGGGCAGCGGGGCATGTTTGAAAGTAAAGGGGAAGCGCCTCATGTCATGGTCATGAGCGCCACGCCTATTCCCAGAACTCTGGCCATTATTCTTTATGGAGATCTGGATATTTCTATTATTGACGAACTCCCCTCCAACCGGCTTCCCATCAAGAACTGCGTGGTCAATACGGGATACCGGAAGAACGCCTATTCCTTTATAAAAAAACAGATTGAGGAGGGGCGTCAGGCTTATGTTATCTGCCCCATGGTGGAGGAGAGCGAGATGATCGAGGCGGAAAATGTGCTGGATTATACGAAAAAATTAAGGAGTGAACTGCCAGCAGCCGCCATAGAATATCTTCACGGGAAGATGAAAGGCAAGGAGAAGAATAGGATTATGGAGCGGTTTGCCGCCGGGGAGATTCAGATTCTGGTGTCAACTACAGTCATCGAGGTGGGAGTCAATGTTCCCAATGCAACCGTGATGATGATCGAGAATGCGGAGCGCTTCGGTCTGGCCCAGCTGCACCAGCTGAGGGGCCGGGTAGGCCGCGGAAAGCATCAGTCCTATTGTATTATGGTCAACTGCGGGGATCAGGAAGGAACCCAAAAGCGGCTTGATATCTTAAACCGTTCCAATGACGGTTTTTATATTGCCTCCGAGGATTTGAAGCTGCGGGGGCCTGGAGACATCTTCGGAATCCGTCAGAGTGGAGATATGGAGTTTAAACTGGCTGATATATTTACGGATGCCAATATTTTGAAGACCGTGTCCGAAGAAGTCACAGAACTGCTTAACCGGGACCGCGATCTTGCCACGGAAGAGCATCAGGAGCTGAGACGCAGAATGGAGGAATATATTGAGGCCAGCTATGACAAGCTGAATCTTTAGGAAAACGATAAAAAAGAAACCCCCGGCCAGCATGGTGCCATCCGGGGATTTCTTTTTCATAACTGATTTTTACTTACCGGCCATCTGCTTTTCCTGGGCCTCGATCATCTTCTTCACCATATATCCACCTACAGAACCGTTCTGTGCGGATGTGAGGTTTCCATTGTATCCGTTAGTTAACGGAACGCCGATTTCGCTTGCAACCTCCATTTTAAATTTGTCCATTGCCTCTCTTGCCTCTGGTACATTTGTGCTGTTAGTAGATTTGCTAGACATATAAAACGCCTCCTTGTTTTCTGTGATGGTTTGTTAATTGCTACACTCCTATTATGTGCCTATGAAAAAATAATACCCTAGAAGGTTCTGCGTAATTTGGCATATTTTTACAAAAAAACCCCTTGTGATGAAAAAAAAATCATATTATACTGATCTAGTATACTTGTCAGAAGTCAGCGACCCTGCGGACAGCTGCCAAAGCCAGGCCGTCTTGACCTTGACTTGCAACCTTCGCGGGGAAAAAACATGGGAGAATATTATGAGAGTAATTGCAGGCAGTGCAAGAAGAATTCAGCTAAAGACCATAGGCGGACTGGACACCAGACCAACTACGGACCGGATCAAGGAGACCTTATTCAATATGATCCAGAACCGCCTGATGCAAAGCTGTTTTTTAGATTGTTTCAGCGGAAGCGGAGCCATAGGAATCGAAGCGTTGAGCCGCGGAGCATCAAAGGCAGTATTCATAGAGCAAAATCCCAGGGCAGTCGAATGTATCAGACAGAATCTGAAAGCCACTCATCTGGAGGAAAAGGCGCAGGTCCTTACCTGTGATGTGTTAACAGGACTGAAACGCCTGGAGGACACGAATACCTGTTTTGATATCATTTTTATGGATCCTCCCTATGATATGGAGTGGGAGAAGAAGGTTCTCGCGTATCTGAAAGATTCCGGCATAGCGGATCAGGAAACCCTGATCATCGCAGAAGCATCTCTGAAGACGGATTTTTCCTGCGCAGAGCATATGGGATATATGGTGGAGAAGAATAAAGAATATAAGACAAATAAACATGTTTTTCTCAGGAAGGATTTTAGAGCGTAAGTAAAGGACAGAATGGAGGACATTATGGCTGTAGCAGTATATCCGGGCAGTTTTGACCCGGTTACGTTAGGACATCAGGATATTATTGAGAGAAGTTCCAGGATTATGGATAAAGTCATCGTGGGAGTTTTGAAGAATAATTCCAAATCTCCGTTGTTTTCTGTGGAAGAACGTGTTAATATGTTAAAGAGTGTTACCGGGCATCTGTCCAATATCGAGATACAGGCATTTGACGGACTTTTGGTGGATTTTGTGAGGCAGTGCCATGCTGACGTGATTGTCAGAGGCCTGCGGGCTATTACGGACTTTGAATATGAATTGCAGATGTCTCAGACCAACCGTGTCATTGCGTCTGAGGTTGACACCATATTTTTGACGACCAATTTGAAATATTCTTATTTGAGCTCCAGTATTGTTAAAGAAATCGCCATGTATCATGGAGACATCCGTGCTTTTGTGCATCCGGAGATTGCCGTTAAGGTTCAGGAAAAAGTAGAGAGCCGGACAGGAAAGATGCCCTCCCGTGAACAGTAAGGGAAATGAATATGAGAGAAGGAGAGGATACATATTATGAGCAGAATTGAACAGTTAATCGGCGAAATTGAAGAATATATCGACAGCTGCAAGTATCAGGCCCTGTCTAACAATACAAAGATCATTGTAAATAAGGAGGAGTTGGAGGAACTTCTGGTGGAGCTGCGCCTTCGTGTTCCCGACGAGATCAAACAGTATCAGAAGATCATCAGCAACCAGGATGCCATCTTAAGCGAAGCCCGTTTTCAGGCTGACAACATGATTCAGGAAGCTACAGCTCAGACCAATGAGCTGGTCAATGAACATGAGATTATGCAGCGCGCCTACTCCACGGCCAACCAGATCGTGGAGGATGCTCAGGTACAGGCCCAGGGGATTATTGACGCGGCGGTCAATGACGCCAACAACATCCGTCAGGGCGCCATCCAGTATACGGATGACATTCTCAGGAACCTTCAGAATATTATAGCCGGTACCATGGAGGATGCTCAGGGGAGGCTGGGAGCTTTCCTCTCCGCCATGCAGTCCAATTATGATGTGGTGGCCAGTAACCGCAGCGAACTGACGGCGCCGGCGCCGGGACCTAATGACCAGGAGAACATGATGCTGCCAGAAGCATAAAGACCGCCAGGGACAGAGCGCAGTGAAGCAGTTTCCAGCACAGATAATGAACAGCGGACAGACTCTGGCTTTTTAATACGCTCTTTGTCTGAAACAGGCCGCAGATGCCGCCGAACGCGGTGATAAGGCACAGCACCATTCCCTGCCGGATTCCGGAAAATGTATGGGCTGCCGCCTGGATTCCCGTAGTGATCTCCACTATACCTAAAAGAACAGCCTGAAAGGCATTGGGAAGAACAGGGATTTGACTGATAAATTCCGCCAGAATGGAAAACAGCATAATATAGCCCCCGATCTTCACCATGACTTCAAAGGAGGCCATCATAGACTGGTCAAAGGAAGGGGCCTTTTTGTCTTTCGGGGGACCTGATACACACGGCTCATGGATTCCATAGACTGCCTGTGAGAGAAAGGCTATGGGAAGGATGGGAACATAGAGGGCGGTCAGTATCATGGAGGTGGGGACGGAAGGAGACAGAGCCGATGCCACATAGCCGAGAAGGAACATAGGGCTTGGGTGATTGCTGACAGAGAGAAGATAGCGCCCTTCCGAAGGCGTGATTCTCCCCTGTTCCACAAATTCACTGCAGGTTTTCGCTCCCATGGGATAACCGCAGAGCAGCCCGGATATGAGGACATAACTGCCGGCATCGGAGAGACAGAGCATGTTCTTTAATAAGGGCCTCACCGGCGCTGTCAGCAGACGGATGCCGCCCAGAGAGACGATTACATTGGAACAGATCATAAAGGGAAGAAGAGTGGGAAGAACCGTCTGATACCATAACAGGAGCCCATGGCTGGCCCCCTCAAAGGAGAGAAGGGGGTGAGTCAGCAAAAGCAGTAAAACCACCACGGCCAGGGCAGGGAAAAAGGATTTTTTCATAGTCACCGGAATAAGATGTTTTATACACTATATGAAAGAGGTAGAAGCAGATATGCGGGTGCTTTTGCTGATTCTTCTGGCGTTTTTCCAGGTGACCGTGACAGAATATCTGGTTGCCAATCCTGATTTTTATCAGCTGGACGGTTATACATGGGAAACCGAGGAATTCCGTGCCGTGAAACTGGGGGAAGGCATTGCAGCCAAAGAGACATTGGATATGGATGTTCTGACTGCCATGATGATCGGAAACGAGTATGATCTGACAAAGGTAAGACCAGAGGATGATCTAAAGGATAATCCTTTGATTGCAAAGCGGCGGCCGGTGGAGTACAGGAAGCTTCTTCATGCCTACGAGACGGTTTTTGAAGATCTTATCTATTTTCCCATTCCAAAAAGCAGCAGAGTTGAGACGCCGGATGTGGTCTATGAGAACGGCTGGATGGACGGCAGAACCTATGGGGGAGACCGCCGCCATGAAGGCTGCGACATTATGGGGATGGAGCGGGAGAGAGGATTTTACCCCATAGTCAGTATGAGCGACGGAGTGGTGGAGAAGGTGGGCTGGCTGGAACAGGGCGGCTGGCGTGTGGGAGTCCGCGCGCCGGGAGGTCTGTATCTTTACTATGCCCATCTCTATGACTACAGCCGTGACTGGAAGGAAGGGGACCGGGTGAAGGCCGGAGAACTTCTGGGATTTATGGGAGATACGGGGTATTCCAAAGTGGAGGGAACCACAGGGAATTTTGATGTTCATCTTCATGTGGGCATGTACTTAAAGACGGATCACTATGAGGAAATGAGCGTGAATCCCTACTGGGTGCTTCGGTATCTGGAGAAGCGAAGGCTGGTGTATTCGTACTGAACAAAAAAGGAGGGACTGCCATGACCATAGATTTGCCCCAGGCCTTCAGACAGGAGATGAAGTCTCTTCTTGGAGAAGACTATGATGCTTATTTAAAGAGCTTTGAAGAGCCGCGGAGCTTTGGGCTTCGGGTGAACACTCTGCGCTTAAGCGTCAGGGAATGCAGGGAGAAGCTTTCCTGCCGGACAGAGCCTGTGCCCTGGATTGACAACGGGCTTTTTTATGAGGGGGATGAGGTACGGCTCTCCAAGGATCCCTACTACTACGCAGGCCTGTATTATCTCCAGGAGCCAAGCGCCATGACGCCGGCTGCCCTGCTTCCAGTGGAACCGGGGGATATGGTACTGGATCTGTGCGCCGCCCCAGGCGGAAAGAGCACGGAGCTGGGAGCCAAATTAAAAGGAAAAGGCATGCTTGTGGCCAATGACATCAGCACTTCCAGAGCCAGGGCCCTTTTAAAGAATCTGGAGGTATTTGGGATTCCCAACATATGTGTCACCAGCGAAGCCCCGGAAAAGCTTTCCCAGTCATTCCCTGAGTTTTTCGACAAGATTCTGGTGGATGCTCCCTGTTCCGGGGAGGGCATGTTTCGGAAAGATCCTCAGATGGTAAAGGACTGGCTGACAAAAGGCCCGGATTACTACTGTACCATACAGAAGGAGATTACCGGGGAAGCGGTGAAGATGTTAAGGCCCGGCGGATATCTTATGTATTCCACCTGTACCTTTTCCACAAAAGAGGATGAGGATGTGATAAACTGGATATTCCGCAACTTTCCCGACATGGAACTGCAGCCCCTTCCCCTGTTTGAAGGGGCGGAAGGCGGCGTGAGAATGCCGGGCTGTATCCGCCTGTTTCCCCATAAGCTTCGGGGGGAAGGACATTTCATGGCTCTCCTCCACAAGAAAGAGAGGGAAAAAAGCCAAAGCCCGTTCGCAGACTTTGACAGAACAAGAAGACAGGACTGGATTTCAAAGGAACCGGGACTGGATGAGCTGCAGGAATTCCTCAAAAAAACCAAGCTGGACTGGGATCTTTCGCGGATCGTGAAACAACAGGATATGGTGTATTACCTGCCTGAGGGATTTCCATCGGGAAAGAAGCTGAGATATCTGCGGACAGGCCTATGGATGGGTACATTAAAAAGGGGAAGATTTGAGCCCAGCCAGGTCATGGCCATGGTGCTCAGTGAACATGAATATGAGAATTCCATCTCCTTTGACAGAGAGGATATGCGGGTGATCCGTTATCTGAAAGGGGAGACCATTGCCCTTGAACCAAAAGAAGGCTCCTTACAGGGCTGGTGTCTTGTGTGCGTGGACGGTTTTGCCCTGGGATTTGCCAAGGGCTGCAGCACGACGCTGAAGAACAAATATTATCCGGGATGGCGGTGGCAGTGATGGAGAAAAAAATGCGTCTGGATAAGTTTCTGACAGACATGGGGGCAGGAACCAGAAGCCAGATAAAGGACATGGCAAAGAAAGGACGAATCCAGGTAAACGGTGAGACGGTAAAAAAGACGGATATAAAAGTAGACCCGGCAGCAGATACGGTGGTCTGCGGCGGAGCCCGGGTTGCCTACGCTGCCATGGAATATTATATGCTTAACAAGCCTCAGGGCCTGGTGTCGGCCACAGAGGACAATCTTCACCGGACAGTGATTGATTTGATAAAAAGCAAGCCGCCGAAGGGCGAGAGCGGGGAGAAGGCACATGTGGCCGGACCCAGAAGAAAGGATCTGTTCCCTGTAGGACGTCTGGATATTGACACCGAGGGCCTTCTCCTCATCACCAATGACGGAGAGCTGGCTCATCATCTTCTGTCTCCCAGGCACCACGTGGACAAAGTCTACTTCGCCCAGGTGTCAGGAGCCCTTCCGGAGAATGTGAGAGAGCAGTTTGCCAGGGGAATCACTCTGTCGGACGGGACTCCCACCATGGGGGCGGTCCTCACGCTTTTGGATCATGAGCCGAGAAGAAACCGGGAAGACAGGGAACAGGAAACAGGAAACAGACGGACAGGGACAGGAAGACGGCAAAATCAGCCGGATCCTTCTGACCATAAGGGAAGGAAAATTCCATCAGGTAAAGCGGATGTTTGAAGCCGTGGGATGCAGGGTGGTGTTTTTAAAAAGGGTTTCCATGGGAAGTCTTAAGCTGGATGAAACCCTGGAACCGGGGGAATACCGTCCCCTTTCCCAGGAGGAAGTGGAAAGGCTGCGCATGCTCCCTCAGATCTTGGAACAGGAAAACTACAGAAATCAGGACAAAGGAAAAGGATAACGTAGATGAGACATATACTGAAACACAAGAAAGCGCTGCTGTTTGATCTTGACGGAACCCTGGTGGATTCCATGTGGATGTGGAAGCGCATTGATATGGAATTTCTGGGAACCTATGGACAGGAATGTCCTCCGGGGCTTGAACGGGAGATTGAAGGCATGAGTTTTTCGGACACAGCCCTTTATTTTAAGGAGCGCTTTCACCTTCCCCTTACTCTGGACGAAATCAAGGCTCAATGGACCCGGATGTCCATCGACAAATACCGCTATGAAGTCCCGGCGAAAAAAGGGGCCATGGAGTTTTTGGCCTGCGCAAAAAAGGCAGGCATGCTCTGCGGAATCGGAACCAGCAATGGCCGCGATATGGTGGATGCGGTGTTAAAATCCCTGCATATGGAGCCCTGTTTTCAGGCGGTGGTCACAGCCTGCCAGGTGAAGGCGGGGAAGCCGGAGCCGGACATCTACCTGAAAGTGGCAGAAGAGCTGGGAGTAAATCCCAAGGACTGTCTGGTGTTTGAGGATATCCCCGCCGGGATTCTGGCCGGAAAGAGAGCGGGCATGGCTGTATGCGCCGTGGATGACCAGTTCTCCAGGCATTTGGAGGAAGAAAAACGTTCCCTTGCCGATTATTTTATTTATGATTATACGGAACTGCTGTGATTGAGGTGAGAATATGAAACCGGATTATTTGCCCGTAAGCCGGGCGGACATGAGTGTGCGGGGATGGAACCAGTGTGACTTTGTGTATGTGTGCGGGGATGCCTATGTAGACCATCCCTCCTTTGGCCATGCCATCATATCCAGGGTTCTGGAGGCCCACGGCTATAAAGTGGGAATCATCGCCCAGCCTGACTGGAAAGACAAAAAAAGCATTACGGTTCTGGGAAAGCCCAGACTTAGCTTCCTGGTCTCGGCAGGCAACATGGACTCCATGGTCAATCATTATTCTGTGTCCAAAAAACGCCGGGGGGAGGACTCCTACACACCGGGAGGAGTCATGGGAAAACGGCCTGACTATGCGGTAATCGTGTATTCCAATCTCATCCGGTCCGTGTATAGGGACAGTCCCATTATCCTTGGAGGAATCGAGGCAAGCCTGCGCCGCTTAGCCCATTACGACTACTGGTCCAATAAGCTGAAACGGTCCGTTCTCCTGGATTCCCAGGCGGATCTGATCTCCTACGGCATGGGAGAGCGGTCCATTGTGGAGATTGCCGACGCTTTAAACAGCGGATTGGACGTGAAGGACATTACCTTTATTGACGGAACCGTGTACCGCACCAAAAGCCTTGATTCTGTCTGTGACTATGAACTTCTGCCGGATTACGAGGAGCTTTTAAAGGATAAAAAGGGGTATGCAAAAAGCTTTTTTGTCCAGTACAGCAACACGGACCCATGGAAAGGACGGCGGCTCATAGAGCCTTATGACAAAAAAGTATATGTGGTGCAGAATCCTCCGGCAAAACCTCTGACCACAGAGGAGATGGACAGGATCTATGACCTTCCTTATATGAGGAATTATCATCCTTCCTATGAGGAGCTGGGCGGAGTTTCAGCCATTAAGGAGATCAAGTTCAGCCTCATCAGCAGCAGAGGATGCTTCGGCGCCTGCAGTTTCTGTGCCCTGACCTTTCATCAGGGCAGGATTATTCAGGCCAGGAGTCATGAATCCCTTGTCAGTGAGGCCAGACTGTTGACCGAAGATCCGGACTTTAAAGGATATATCCATGATGTAGGCGGACCTACGGCTAATTTCCGCTATCCCGCCTGTGACAAGCAGATGACTAAGGGAGCCTGCAAAAACCGTCAGTGCCTGTTTCCGGATCCGTGCAAGAACTTAAAAGCAGATCACGGAGACTATATTGAACTCCTTCGCCGGCTCCGCTCCCTGCCCAAAGTGAAAAAAGTATTTATCCGGTCCGGAATCCGGTTTGACTATATGCTGGCGGACTCCAAACAAACATTTTTAAGGGAATTATGTGAGCATCATGTCAGCGGGCAGCTGAAGGTGGCGCCGGAACACGTGGCGGACCAGGTATTAAAGCGCATGGGAAAGCCGGCCAACAAGGTATACCGGCAGTTCGTGAAGGAATACGATGCCATGAATCAAAAACTGGGGAAAAAGCAGTACCTGGTGCCTTATCTCATGTCCTCCCATCCCGGCTCCACCATAAAAGAGGCTATTGAACTGGCGGAATACCTTCGGGATCTGGGATACATGCCGGAACAGGTACAGGATTTTTATCCCACGCCTTCCACCATATCCACCTGCATGTATTACACAGGCTATGACTGCCGGACCATGGAAAAGGTGTATGTTCCTGTTAATCCTCACGAAAAAGCCATGCAGAGAGCTCTGATTCAGTACCGAAACCCGAAAAATTATGATCTGGTCATGGAAGCTCTGAAGCTTGGGGGCAGGACGGATCTCATCGGATATGAGAAAACATGTCTGATCCGGCCAAAAGGCGGGAACCCTTATGGAAGACACAGAAACGTCTGCGGACAGCCGGAAGCCGGGAAAGGCAGGATGCCCCTTCAATCCAAAGAGCAGAAGAAATCATCAAAATCCAAAAAGACCATCCGGAATGTCCACAAAAAGAAAAGGGTATAGCAGGGAGGAATTTTTATGAAGATTGCAGTTATTACAGGCGCTTCCTCAGGAATGGGGAGAGAAGCAGCGGTGCAGATTGCAGACAGATTTGCAGGGATGGACGAAGTCTGGCTCATAGCAAGAAGAAAAGAACGCCTTGAGGAACTGGAAGGACGTCTTCCCGCCCGCGTCAGGTCCTTTGCACTGGACATCACCAGCAAAGACCAGAGAAACCGGTTAAGGGAAGCCCTTAAAAGAGAAAAGCCGGATGTTAAAATCCTGGTCAATGCCGCCGGTTTCGGCAAAATCGGAAAGGTGGGAGAAACCGATGAGGACACGGAATGCGCCATGGTGCGGCTCAACTGTGAATCCCTCTGCGCCGTGACCCACATGGTGCTTCCCTTCATGAGCCCCAACAGCCGGATCATCCAGTTTGCCTCAGCGGCATCGTTTCTCCCTCAGCCCAAATTCGCCATCTATGCGGCCACCAAATCATTTGTCCTCAGTTATTCCAGGGCTCTTGGGGCGGAGCTGAAAAAACGGGATATCTATGTGACAGCCGTATGCCCGGGACCGGTGGATACGGAATTCTTTGACATTGCAGAGACCAGCGATCAGATTCCTCTGTACAAACGGCTGGTTATGGCCAATCCAAAGAAGGTGGTCAGACAGGCTTTGAGAGACAGCTATATGGGAAAATCCGTGTCTGTCTACGGATGGACCATGAAGGCGTTTTGGCTTCTGTGCAAAATAGCGCCCCATGAGTTATTGCTTTTAGCTCTCAAAAAGGAGACGAAAAACCCATGACAAACCACAAGGAAAAAGGACAGTACGGATACCGGGATGATCACCGGAAAGTCCAGCTTGCCAAAGTGCTTTTCGGAGCCGCCATGATTCTCATTCAGGCCGGCGCCAGAAACTTCACGGACAATGAGGCAGCCAAAAATATTCTCACAGTTATGGCTGTGTTATCCGTTCTTCCCACAGCCAATGCCGCCTCCCCTCTTCTCGCCTCATGGAAGTACAAAACTCCTTCCAGGGACTTTTATGAGAGAGTAAAAAGGAGGGAAGAGAAAGGGCTCCTTCTCTATGACCTAATCGTCACATCTAAGGAACAGATCATCCCCATAGATGCTGTTCTGATTCATCAGACCGGAGTGTTTGCATACGTAAAGGATCATAAGACAGGAGAAAAAAAGGCGGAAGCCTATTTGAACCATATGTTCAAAGCCAAAGGACTGGATCCTTGCGTGAAAGTCATAAAAGACGAGCAGTTATTTTTAAAAAGGCTGGACACCTTGAAACCCATTCCCGAATCAGAGGACGACGGAAGCGTGGATTATGGGGCCAGGCTGCTGAAAAGCCTGTCTATGTAAAGGAGCGGAAAACCATGAGGGTCATTACAATAAATGAAAAGGACGCCGGACAGCGTCTTGACAAACTCTTGGGCAAATATTTCAATCTGGCCGGCAAAGGATTCATCTACAAGATGATGCGGAAAAAGAACATTACCCTGAACGGCAGAAAATGCGACGGAACCGAAAGACTGCAAGCGGGAGATAAGGTAAAGCTGTTCCTTTCCGATGACACCATCGAGAAATTCTCCTGTGTCTCAGTGCAGAAGGTGAAAAAGACGAGGCTCAATATTGTCTACGAAGATGAACATATACTGCTGATTAATAAACCCTCAGGCATGCTGTCCCAAAAGGCAAAGGACGGGGACGAGTCCCTTGTGGAGTATGTGACGGATTATCTTCTTGACACCGGGGCGCTGACGGAAGAAGACTTAAGAACCTTCCGCCCTGGTATATGCAACCGCCTGGACCGGAACACCAGCGGCCTTGTAGCCGCGGGAAAATCTCTGCCCGGACTGCAGATTATGGCGGAGCTTTTCCGGGAACGCAGCCTGCACAAATATTATTACTGCGTAGTCCGTGGGAAATTGGAAGGAGAGCAGACGATAAAGGGCTATTTGTCGAAAAATGAACGATTCAATCATGTGACGATCCATGACAGACAGGTGCCGGGAAGTCTGAAGATATCCACAAAGTATACGCCGGTCTCTTACAGGAAAGGTTACACTCTGGTAAGGGTACTGCTGATCACAGGAAGAAGCCATCAGATCCGTGCTCATTTGGCTTCCATAGGTTACCCCCTGGTGGGAGACAAAAAATACGGAGACGAACAGGTTAACAAAGAGGCGGAGGAAACTTTCGGCATCCGTCATCAGATGCTTCATTCCTATCTTATGGAGTTCCCCCGGCTCAGAGAACCTCTTGCCTATCTGTCAGGGAAAAACTTTACAGCACCTCTGCCTCATGAGTTCACGAGAATTATGAATGGATAGTTCAGAAAGGCAGGCAATGATGAAGATCAATTACGACAGGTTTCTCACGACAGCTGAGAAAGTACATATTCAGATTCTGCGGATTCTGACCACACTGCTGACCTTTGCCATGTGGCTTCTGGTTCTTGGCGGTCTTGGGGCTGTCTGGCTTTTTTCCAGATATGGAGTCCGCCTTTCCAGCATTGCCTTGGTTCTTCTGTTTCTGCTTCTCTACGGCGGTTTTCAAATATTATTGATTTGGGTATCTCTTCTGTGCAGGCGCCTTCGCATTGCCAAACGAATAATCGTATGGACATTTATCTGGATTCCTGTAATCAATTTCTTTCTGGCCCTATACGTGAAAGGTTTAGCAGGTCAGGAGATCGACCACACATTGTACAAGATCAGCCTGGACGACGTGAGGGAGGAGCGGCGGATCTGCAGGACCCGCTATCCTCTTTTGCTGGTTCACGGCGTAGGATTCCGGGATTTCCGCTATTTTAATTACTGGGGCAGAATTCCCAGGGAACTGGTGCGCAACGGAGCCAGGGTCTACTATGGTCATCAGGAAGCGTGGGGCACCGTGGAAAAGAACGGAGAGATTTTAAAGGAAAAGATCCAGGAAATCAAGAGGGAGACAGGGTGCAGAAAGGTGAACATTATCGCTCACTCCAAAGGTGGGCTGGACTCCAGATATCTCATAAGCGGTCTTCATATGGAAGACAGCGTGGCTACCCTTACGACCATCAGCACGCCTCACAGAGGTTCCATGCTGGTTGACTTTTTAAAAAGGCTTCCTGACAGGGTGTACCGCATGGTGTGCAGATGGATTGACCTGTACTTCGGAAAAATGGGAGACAGGTATCCTGACGCCTACACTGCCAGTTCTCAGCTGTCCACAGCCTATGCCGAAGAATTCAACAGGAAGTATCCCGATGCGCCGGGAATCTACTACCAGAGCTTTGCAAGTCTTATGAGCTGCGGACTCAGCAGCAAGCTTCTGTGTATTCCTTACTGGGTGTTAAAAGCCTTAGACGCCCCCAACGACGGCCTGGTAACAGTGGAATCGGCCAGATGGGCGGATTTTAAGGGGGTTCTGACCAATACCCATATGAGGGGGATTTCCCACGGCGACATGATCGACCTGACGCGGGAAGACTACAGAGGATTTGACGTGACGGAGTTTTATGTGAAGCTGGCGGAAGAACTGAAGCAGAGAGGATTTTGACTCACGGGAGAACAGACCATATGGGAACATGGAACAGCCGGGGCCTTAGGGGCTCCACCTTGGAAGACATGATTAATCACAGCAATGAAGTATATCGGGAGAGAAAACTGGCTCTCATTCAGAAAGTCCCTACCCCCATTACGCCCATTACCATAGACAAGGAGACCAGGCATATCACCCTGGCCTACTTTGATCAGAAGAGCACCGTGGACTATATAGGAGCGGTTCAGGGAATCCCCATATGCTTTGACGCCAAAGAGTGCGCGGTAACCACCTTTCCCCTGCAGAATGTCCACGAACACCAGGTGCGGTTTATGAAGGAATTCGAGGAACAGGGCGGCATTGCCTTTATTGTGCTTCACTGGACAGCGAAAGACGAGATCTATTATATTCCTTTTGACGAGCTTTACGGCTTCTGGAACCGGATGCAGAATGGGGGGAGAAAAAGCTTTACCTATGATGAAATAGACAAATCCTGGAGAATAGGACGGCAGAGAGATGTTCTGGTCCATTATCTGGAGCTGATCAGCAGAGATCTGGAAAGAAGGGGCTGATACACTGACGGCAGAGCTAAGCGCCAGCAGTACCAGCCCCATTGGATTCACTCAAATACAGTTGTTCTTTCTCAAACCGGAAGGATAGGGCAAGATTCCAGATACTCAGGAAGCCCCTGAACGCCAGGACAGATCAGCT
This sequence comes from Clostridiaceae bacterium, assembly GCA_910574345.1. Classification (GTDB taxonomy): domain Bacteria; phylum Bacillota; class Clostridia; order Lachnospirales; family Lachnospiraceae; genus UBA3402. Next base: position 155,995 of record CAJSZV010000004.1, read on the forward strand.
GAATGGTCAGACTGATCAGCGTCTCCAGCGGGATAGGCTTTTCATCTAAAATCCACTGGCGGTACATTTCCAGAATACTTGTATTCAAGTATGTAATCAGGAGATTGCGGGTATAGTGCTCCATAGATCCTGACAATCCTCCTACATTTGTTTTGTTGATTTTTTGAGTTACCCGGTCACTAATGTAATGGAAATTTCTGTTGCACATGATTTTCTCGTGAATCGTATCTTGCTTGGAGATAAACAGTAAAAAAGAACGGATAATATCTGGTACATCGGAAAGCGTATTCATCTGCTGCGTTTCGATGATATAGCTCTGAGCAATTTCTTCTATCACTTCATCCAATAATTCATCCAGGGCTGAATAGTGGAGATAAAAAGTTCGGCGGTTAATACCAGCCCGATCCGTTAGCTCCTGGATCGTGATCTGCTCATAATCCATGTCTAATAGCATCTGACGAAATGTACTGCGAATAGCGGTGCGGGTACGCCGGACGCGTAAATCGGCTTCTTGTTTATGTCTCATAAGTGTCTCCCAGATTAGTAATATATTAGTAAGTGTTGTTATGATATATCATTATAATATGAGAAGCCAAAAAAAGCAAGAGTGGGAATGGGAGTATTTGGGTGCTGAGTAAATGGGTTGTGGTTCACAGGTACCCTGTGAACAGTAACGGGTTGTGTACCATGATCAGTTATGGTATGATATGCAGATAGTATAGGGGAAACCAACGTTCTTACAAAAAGGGACAGACCACGGGAAAAGGAGCCGATATGATGAATAAAAAATCGCTGAAAATCACAACAGGTGCCATGGTTACGGCCATATTCGGTGTAATGCTGCTGCTCAACAGGCAGACAGGCGGACTTTTTGGAGATATTTTCGTGTTCCTGTATCCCATTCCCATGGTCGCCTATGGGGCACAGTACGGCATAAAGAGTGCACTCCCGGTCCTGGCTGCTATGTCTTTGCTTTCGTTTTTATTTGGAAATGTCTGGGGGATTTTTTACGCTGTGACTCAGGCATTGATCGGCATTATATTCGGAGGCTGTCTGTATCACAAGGTTGATATGACAAAGACGTTGTTTACGGTAATGATCTTGTCTGTCCTTGCGAAGGCTGCTGATATCGTTGTTCTGAGTACTCTGTCCGGTGTGAGTCTGAATCAGAACGTGGAAGAGATGCAGAGGATGATGAACACCGTCTTTGAGCTGACGGGTACAGCTTTGCCGGATATGATGATGACGACCGGTTATTTGAAACAAATCCTTGTGCTGTCTATGATCTTTTTGGGGATTCTTCAAGGGTTTGTGGTATATGAGGTCAGTCTTTTGATTCTTCGAAGACTCCGCTTTCCGGTACAGAAGCCGAAGTCTGTATTTTTATATTTCCCGCCGAAATGGACCAGTTATGGCGCTTTAGGGGCTTTTCTCCTCTATGGAGCTCAAATGACCCGGCCCTTTGAAGCAGAGATCATACAGAATGCGGTTCTGACCGCAGGGGTCGCCGGGTATATGTATCTGATCTGTTTTGGAATAATCGGAATTATGCTAACCTTGAAAGTCTATTTTCCAAGGACAGGAATTCTGGGAATTATTTTATGTATTATTGGTATGTTTGTGTTTCCTGCTCTGGAGATGACAGCGGGAGTTGTCTATATTGCCAGTGGGTATCATCAGCACTTGCTGGATTCCAGCGCTAATTAGGACTAATGATAAAAAACAGATAATTTATTAAATAATATCATATTGTGAAATAATCTGACAATTTAATATAAAAAAAGCCTTTACAAGCTGGAAAAATTATAGTATGATCATCTGCAAATATTACTTTATCGCATCATAGCAATGAAAATCCAACAATCGGGAAAGGAATGAGAGTATGGAAAAAAGCATGCAGATGAGAACCGGGAAAGGACCGGAAGCCGCTGACGAGAGGGATGGCAGGCTTCCGGGACTCTATGATCCCAGATTTGAACATGACAACTGCGGAATCGGTGCTGTCGTGAATATGAAAGGGCTGAAAACCCATAAAACCGTGGAACAGGCCCTTCATATTGTGGAGAATCTGGAACACAGGGCAGGAAAAGACGGAGAAGGCAAGACTGGCGACGGTGTCGGTATCATGCTTCAGATCTCACACAAGTTTTTCAGGAAGGTGACGAAACCTCTTGGGATTGAGCTGGGAGACGAGAGGGAGTATGGTGTCGGCATGTTTTTTTTCCCGCAGGATATACTGGCCAGAAACCAGGCCATGAAGATGTTTGAGATCATTGTGGAAAAAGAGGGCTTAAGATTCCTGGGATGGCGGACGGTTCCCATAAAGCCGGAACTGATCGGCAAAAAAGCCGTTGAGAAAATGCCCTGCATGGTTCAGGGATTTGTGGCGAAACCCGGAGACCTTGAAAAAGGCCTGGAGTTCGACCGCCGTCTCTATGTGGCAAGAAGAGTGTTTGAACAGAGCAATGACAACACCTATGTGGTGTCATTAAGCAGCAGGACCATTGTCTATAAGGGAATGTTTCTGGTAAAAGAACTGCGCCGTTTCTTTGTGGATCTTCAGGACAAAGACTATGAGTCGGCTCTGGCTACAGTTCATTCCCGGTTCAGCACCAACACCAATCCAAGCTGGATGCGGGCCCATCCTAACCGGATCATCGTCCATAACGGTGAAATCAACACTATCCGCGGCAATGTGGATAAGATGCTGGCACGAGAAGAGACCATGGAGTCAGAATTCTTCCGGGCTGAGATGCACAAGGTTCTTCCTATTATTAATCAGGAAGGCTCTGATTCCGCCATGCTTGACAATGCCCTGGAATTCATGATGATGAGCGGTATGGCTCTCCCCCTGGCCGTGATGATCATGATCCCGGCTCCATGGCAGTATGATCAGTCCATGCCCCAGGAAGTGAAGGATTTTTACCACTACTACGCCACTATGATGGAACCATGGGACGGACCGGCCTCCATTGTGTTCAGCGACGGGGATGTGCTGGGAGCTGTGCTGGACCGCAACGGCCTGAGACCTTCCCGCTATTATATCACGGATGACGGTTATGTGATTCTGTCCTCTGAGGTGGGAGCCATCGACATGGATCAGTCCCATGTTCTTGTGAAGGAACGGCTCCGTCCGGGGAAAATGCTTTTGGTGGACACGAAACAGGGAAAGATCATCAATGATGATGAGCTGAAATTGTATTATTCCGGCAGAAAACCTTATGGACAATGGCTGGACTCCAATCTAGTGGAGCTTAAGAAACTGACCATTCCCAACATCGGCGTTCCTCAGATGACAGGGGAGATGAGAGCCAGACTTCAGAAAACTTACGGCTATACCTATGAACAGTACAAAACCATGATTCTGCCCATGGCCTTAAACGGGGCGGAGCCAGCTTCCGCCATGGGAGCAGACAGCCCCCTTGCCGTGCTTTCTAAGAAACACCAGCCCTTATTTAACTATTTCAAGCAGCTCTTTGCCCAGGTAACCAATCCGCCTATTGATTCCATCCGTGAGGAAATCGTTACCTCCGCCACGGTATTTGTGGGAGAGGACGGCAATGTGCTGGAAGAAAAGGCGGAAAACTGCAAGATTCTTCAGGTTGACAACCCGATTCTTACCTGTACAGATCTGCTGAAAATTAAATATATGAAAAAGCCCGGATTTAAGGTGGAGGTCATCCCCATTACTTATTATAAAAACACATCGCTGGAAAAGGCCATTGACCGACTTTTTCTGGAGGTGGACCGGGCTCACCGGGCAGGGGCCAATATCATTATTTTATCAGACAGGGATATTGACGAAAATCATGTGCCCATTCCATCTCTTTTGGCAGTATCGGCCCTGCAGCAGCATTTGGTAAAAACAAAAAAGCGCACTTCCGTGGCATTGATTCTGGAAAGCGGAGAGCCCAGAGAGGTACATCATTTTGCCACGCTCCTCGGATACGGCGCCTGTGCCATCAATCCCTATCTGGCCCAGGAGTCCATCAAATACCTGATTGAGACAAAAATGCTTGATAAAGATTATTACGCGGCAGTCAATGATTATAATCTGGCTGTGCTTCACGGCATTGTAAAGATCGCTTCCAAGATGGGCATCTCTACTATCCAGTCCTACCAGGGCGCACAGATTTTTGAGGCCATCGGCATCTCAAGGGAAGTGATAGACCGGTATTTCACTGATACGGTCAGCAGAGTCGGCGGCATCACGCTGGAGGATATTGCCAATGATGTGGATACTCTGCACTCATCGGCTTTTGATCCTTTGGGCCTTGATGTGGATTTGACTCTGGACAGCGTGGGAAGCCATAAGAGAAGGGCGGGGCAGGAGGAACATCTCTATAATCCCCTTACCATTCATCTTCTGCAGGAGGCTTCCCGAACCGGAAGTTATGAAATCTTCAAGGAGTATTCTCATGCTCTCAATGAGGAGGGGCTGACAGTCAACTTAAGAAGCCTTATTGATTTTAAATTTGACGAAAAAGGCGGTATTCCCATAGAGGAAGTGGAGAGTGTAGATTCCATTGTGAAACGGTTTAAGACCGGAGCCATGTCCTACGGTTCTATCTCCCAGGAAGCCCATGAGACACTTGCCATGGCCATGAACCGCATAGGAGGCAAATCCAACAGCGGCGAAGGCGGCGAGAGTCTGGAACGGCTGAATCCCAAACCCGGCAGGGCCAACCGCTGTTCTGCTATCAAACAGGTGGCATCAGGAAGGTTTGGAGTCACATCCCAGTATCTGGTCAGCGCCCAGGAGATTCAGATTAAGATGGCTCAGGGAGCCAAACCGGGGGAGGGCGGGCAGCTTCCGGGCAAAAAAGTGTACCCATGGGTGGCCAAGACAAGACATTCCACCACTGGCGTAGGTCTGATCTCCCCACCGCCCCATCATGATATTTATTCCATTGAGGATCTTGCCCAGCTGATCTTTGATTTGAAAAACTCCAACAACCAGGCGAGAATTTCTGTAAAGCTGGTGTCAGAGGCCGGCGTTGGAACCGTGGCGGCCGGTGTGGCGAAGGCAGGAGCTCAGGTAATCCTGGTATCTTCTTTTGACGGAGGAACCGGAGCCGCGCCCAGAAACTCCATCTATAACGCAGGGCTTCCGTGGGAGCTTGGCATTGCCGAGGCCCATCAGACCCTGATTATGAACGGACTCAGGGACAAGGTGATTCTGGAAACTGACGGAAAGCTGATGACAGGCCGGGATGTGGCCATTGCCTGTATGCTGGGAGCAGAAGAGTTCGGCTTTGCCACGGCGCCCCTTGTGGCCATGGGCTGTGTGATGATGCGGGTCTGCAATCTGGATACCTGTCCTGTCGGCATCGCCACCCAGAATCCGGAGCTGCGAAAGCGGTTTAAAGGTAAGCCGGAATATGTAGTGAATTTTATGCATTTCATAGCTGAGGAACTGAGAGAATATATGGCAAAACTGGGAATCCGCAAGGTGGATGAGCTGGTAGGGCGTACGGATCTGTTGAAGAAAAAAGAGCAGATTCCGTCACCGAGAGCAGCCAAGGTGGATTTGACCAACATTTTGGGAAATCCCTATGCCGGGATGAAACTGTCAGGATATGATCAGAAACAGCCCTTTGATTTTAAACTGGAAAATACGGCGGACGAAAAAATTCTTCTCAAAAAGCTGAAACCGGCCCTGGCATCAGGGCAGAAAAAGAGTCTGCAGCTGGAAGTATCCAACGTAGACCGGACTCTGGGAACCATCTTTGGCGCGGAGATCACAAGAATGTACCCGGATGGCCTTCCGGAAGACACCTTTACGGTGAGCTGCAGAGGAAGCGGCGGTCAGAGCTTCGGCGCATTTATACCAAAGGGACTGACTCTGGAGCTGATTGGCGACAGCAACGATTATTTCGGCAAAGGATTGTCCGGCGGCAAACTGGTGGTATATCCTCCCGCCGGAGTAAAATTCAGGGCGGAAGACAATATTGTCATCGGCAATGTGGCCCTTTATGGAGCCACAAGCGGAAAAGCCTTTATAAACGGTGTGGCAGGGGAACGTTTCTGCGTCCGCAATTCCGGCGCCACCGCCGTGGTGGAGGGAGTGGGAGATCACGGATGCGAATACATGACAGGAGGCCGGGTTGTGGTTCTGGGAACCACAGGCAAAAATTTTGCGGCCGGCATGAGCGGCGGCATCGCCTATGTTCTGGATGAGAAAAACGATCTTTACAAGCGGCTGAATAAAGAGATGGTGTCTTTCGAGGAAGTGACAAACAAATATGACGTTCTGGAACTGAAGGCCATGATTCAGGAGCATGTAGCCTATACCAATTCCCCGCGGGGAAAAGATATTCTGGAACATTTTGGAGAATATCTTCCGCGGTTTAAAAAGATTCTTCCCCATGATTACCGCCGCATGATGAATACCATTGTGCAGATGGAAGAAAAAGGGTTAAGCAGCGATCAGGCACAGATTGAGGCATTTTATGCCAACACCAGGGAACCGTAGAAGGGAGTGAGAATATGGGAAAGCCAACAGGATTTTTAGAGTATGAGAGAGTTACCAGCAAAGCCCTGGAGCCGAAAGAACGAATCAAACATTTCAACGAATTCCACACTCCTTTAAGCGAAAGGGAGCAGAGAAGACAGGGAGGCAGATGCATGGAATGCGGCGTCCCCTTCTGCCAGTCCGGCATGATGATCAAAGGAATGACCTCCGGCTGTCCCCTGAACAATCTGATTCCGGAGTGGAATGACCTGATCTACAGCGGAAACTGGCGTCAGGCGTACAACCGGTTAAAGAGAACCAACAGTTTCCCGGAATTTACATCCAGAGTCTGCCCGGCTCCCTGTGAGGCCGCCTGTACCTGCGGGCTCAACGGAGACCCTGTAAGCGTAAAGGAAAATGAATTCGCAGTCATTGAGCGGGCCTATGAGGAAGGAACCGCAGCGGCCAAACCCCCCAGAATCCGCACGGGAAAGAAGGTGGCAGTCGTAGGATCCGGACCGGCAGGCCTGGCAGCAGCAGACCAGCTGAACAAGAGAGGCCATTCTGTCACCGTGTTTGAGCGGGAGGACCGGGCAGGCGGCCTCCTGATGTACGGCATTCCTAATATGAAACTGGAAAAAGGGGTCATACTCCGAAAGCTCCATGTCATGAAGGAAGAAGGCGTGGTCTTTGAAACAGGCGTTCATGTAGGAGAGAATTACGAGGCTGCCCGGCTTTTAAAAGAATTCGACAGCGTAATTCTGGCCTGCGGCGCATCTGAGCCCAGAGATATCCAGGTACCGGGAAGAGATGCCGACGGAATCTGTTATGCCGTGGATTTCCTGAAAATGACAACCAAAAGTCTTCTGAATTCCAACTTGACAGACAAAACCTATATATCCGCCAAGGGAAAACATGTACTGGTCATCGGCGGCGGGGATACGGGCAACGACTGTGTGGGAACTGCCATTCGTCATGGATGCTCCTCCGTAGTTCAGCTTGAAATAATGCCGAAACTTCCGGATAAGCGGTCAGAGGACAACACCTGGCCGGAATGGCCCAGAATCTGTAAGACGGATTACGGTCAGGAGGAAAGCATTGCTCTGTTCGGAAAAGATCCGAGGATGTATGAGACCACGGTAAAGGAATTTAAAAAGGATAAAAGCGGAAAAGTGTGCGGCGCGGTTCTGATTCATGTGGAACAGAAAAAAGATCCGAAAACAGGCAGAATCCAAATGGTTCCTGTAGAAGGAAGCGAAAAGGAGATTGCCGTACAGCTGGTGCTCATTGCCGCAGGATTTACTGGAAGCCAAAAGTATGTGGCAGATGCATTCGGGGTAAAATTAAACGAGAGAAACAATGTGTTCACCCAGGCAGGCTCCTACAAGACCAATGCAGAACACGTGTTTGTCGCAGGAGACATGCGCCGGGGACAGTCCCTGGTGGTATGGGCCATTAAAGAAGGACGTGAGGCGGCTAAGGAAGTAGACCAGGCTCTAATGGGATACACGAATTTGGTGTAGTATGCTGTGACTGTAAAAGTCAAAGTTGAGAGAATAATTTAACGAAACATTAATGTATGCCCGGACCGTAAGGCTGGGCATATTTTGTATCGGAACGGGGCGATATATCGACCTGTCAAATAGCATCCTTATGCTACCATAGAACTATCGCAGCAGGAAAGGAGCTATACTACATATGAGTGATAATGAATTATTGCTTGCCATTTCAAGTATGATGGATCAAAAGTTAGGACCAATTCAAAAAGACATTTCCCAAATCCAAGATAATATGACAGATATAAAAGCACAGATGATGGAAATGGATGTGCGGGTAAAACGGATGGAAATCAATCTGGAAAACGAGATCCTTCCAAGGCTCCAAAATATAGAGTCCTGTTACACCTCCACATACGAACGATATGCCAAAGGTGTGGATCAGATCGAAAACACCATGCAGGACGTAGCCCTTATTAAAACCGTAGTTACGAAACATAGTGAGAAATTGGAGAAAATATCCTGACAAAAATACTCAGACCATGGTCTGGGTATTTTTGTTGGGGCGGCTTTTATATATCTGGACAAACAGCTCAAAGAGTAGTAAACTATAAGATACAGCATCTAACTATTCGCGAAAGAATAGTTTAACGAATAGTTGGATGCATATTCCCACCAGAAAGGAACCTCCATGAAACTCCAGCGATTACTCAGCCTGACCCGCCAGGCTGTAGATACTTATGAGATGATTAGCTCCGGGGACCGTATTGCCATTGGAATCTCAGGCGGCAAAGACAGCCTGGCATTGCTGTATGCCTTACAAAGTCTCATGAAATTTTATCCTGAAAAATTTGAAATCCATGCAGTCACCGTAGACCTGGGTTTTGAGAATTTTGACGTATCAAAGATCAAAGCTCTCTGTGAGCAATTATCTGTGCCCTATACGGTCATTTCTACGGATATAGGAAAGATCGTGTTTCAAACCCGCCGGGAATCCGCCCCCTGTTCTCTCTGTGCAAAACTCCGCAAAGGGGCGCTCAACAAAGCGGCCCTTGAATTGAATTGCAATAAAGTGGCTTATGGCCATCATAAAAATGATGTTGTAGAGACGATGTTATTGTCTCTCATCTATGAGGGACGATTTTATTCGTTTTCTCCCAAGACTTACTTAGACCGAACAGGTCTGACTCTGATTCGGCCTCTGATATATGTGGATGAGGCCGATGTGATTGGGTTTTCCAATAAGTATCAATTGCCCATATGCAAAAACCCCTGCCCGGCGGACGGTTATACCAAAAGAGAATATGTTAAAAAATTATCAAAATCTTTGGAACATGATAATCCCGGCGTCAGAGACCGCATGTTTCATGCCATCATTCATGGGGCCATACCCGGCTGGCCTGATACGCCCATACATTAAACGGAGGAATTTATCTATGAAACAACTGCCATACCATGAACAAAAGGATCGGGAAAATATAAAGAAACTACGTCTTATGATTCAGGAGCTTCCCCCTTTCTGCCCTGATTTCTTTCGCGGAATCGAACAGCAGACTTCATCAAGAACGAGAATCGCCTACGCCTATGACTTAAAGATATTCTTTGACTTTTTGCAAAAGGAAAATCCGATCATTGCAAAGCTGAATCGAAAGGACATCACACTCTCCCACTTAGACCAGATTCAGGTTACTGATCTGGAAGAATACATGGAATATCTGAAATACCGCTTTAACGATAAGAATCAGGAAGTAGTCAATAAAGAACGGGGGATCATGAGGAAAATATCCTCGCTGAAAAGTTTTTATAACTACTACTACCGCAGGGAATTAATAAAGAATAATCCGGCTGCTCTTGTCTCCCTTCCGAAACTTCATGAAAAAGAGATCATTCGTCTGGATATTGACGAGGTAGCCATGCTGCTGGATGAGGTGGAAAAAGGGGAATCTCTGACAGAAAAACAGAAACAATACCATGAGCGAACAAAAGTTCGTGATCTCGCATTACTAACGCTTCTTCTCGGCACAGGGATCCGAGTATCGGAATGTGTGGGACTGGATATAGATGATATTGATTTAAAAAACGGCGGAATTCTGGTCCACAGGAAAGGCGGAAAAGAAGTCACCGTGTACTTCGGTGTGGAGGTGGAGGATGCTCTTTTAGACTATCTGGAAGACCGTCAGCGAATGATCCCTGCCGACGGTCACGAAAATGCACTCTTTCTCTCTCTGCAGATGAAGAGAATGTCTGTTCGAAGCGTGGAAAACCTGGTAAAAAAATATGCGAAGATCGTAACGCCTCTCAAAAAAATCACGCCACATAAACTGAGAAGTACATACGGCACTTCCCTCTACCAGGAAACGGGAGATATCTATCTGGTGGCTGACGTCCTGGGACACTCGGATGTAAATACCACGAAAAAACACTATGCGGCGCTGGATGACGCAAGAAGAAGAAGCGCCAGAGATAAAGTACGGCTCAGGGAATCATAACCGTTCTGATCACCTCCATATGCACTGTGAACAGTCCTAAAGATTTCTAAAAGAGTCAATAAGAACTAAAAGGGTCAATGAGAAACACGGGACTGGGGCTCATCCTCCATGATGGTCTCAGGACGCTGATACATCACAGTCAGATAATGTCCTGTGTGAATGGTATCCTCCCCTATATGGTTCATCTGCTTCAGTCGATGGACATACTCGTCGATAGTAAGGTCAGTCCCTTCCGTGTAGGTCTCGGCAATACTCCAAAGAGTATCTCCGGGCTGAATCTGAATATAGGTATAGTAGGATATCATCTTGGGCCCCGGAGTTTCTTTTGCCAGAGCATTTATGAAAAAAAGACTAAAGAATGTGCAGCCTAACAGAGTACTTAACAGTATGTATACCAGAGACCTTTTCATAATACCCTCCCCACAGTAACCCTTCCGCATGTCTGAATGGTTACTTTTTCTATAATAGAAATGCGTTTCCGCCAAGAACATGTGTTCTGTTTGATCATTATAATACCAGAACACATGTTTGTCAATGCCTTTTTCATGTTTTTCCGAACAAAAGTTTGCATTTTTCTTTCACATATGATACTATATATGGTAGAAAAGGCAACTGCTTCAGTCATTTACATACTATAAGTTCTATTTGGGAGGTTAAGATATATGGCACAAGGAAAGATTTCACCAAAACAGCAGGAGATACTGGAATATATAAAAGAAACGATTCTGAAAAAAGGATATCCCCCGTCCGTGCGGGAGATCTGTGAAGCAGTTCATTTAAAGTCCACATCATCCGTTCATTCCCATCTGGAGACGCTGGAGCGAAACGGCTATATCCACAGAGATCCCACTAAGCCGCGGACCATTGAGATCATTGACGACTGCTTTAACTTGACAAGACGCGAACTGGTGAATGTTCCCATGGTCGGCACAGTCGCCGCCGGACAGCCGATTCTGGCGGAACAGAATATCGAGAACTATTTTCCCATTCCCGTGGAACTTCTTCCCAACGAGCAGACCTTTATGCTTCGGGTAAAGGGAGAAAGCATGATCAATGCAGGGATTTTTGACGGAGACCAGATCATTGTCAAACAGCAGGAATACGCCCATAACGGGCAGATTGTTGTCGCTCTCGTCGAAGACTCCGCTACTGTAAAGAGATTTTATAAAGAGAATGGCCACTACCGTCTGCAGCCTGAGAATGATGCTCTGGAACCTATTATCGTAGATCAGGTTCAGATTCTTGGTGTGGTCATCGGACTCATCCGTATGATGTAATTCATTACGGGATCAGTTTACATAAAATAATTATGTAAACTGATCCCGTTTCTTTCATTCAATACTGCAATCCGCCGGGTGATTGATGTTATATAATGTCCTTATGACATACTTGCATATCGTGAAATATGTCTGTACACTGCCCATTTATCAGGGATTGTCAGCACGCACAAGAATGAATGATTCATTTTTGTGCGTGCTGACAGATATATATAACCTGCCACGCAATAGGATATAAAAAAGCGGAATCACTTTACATGAGAATTCCGCTCTTATAGTTTCTTTATATTCAGTAAACACAGCTGCACTCTGACATGCCTGTACAGCGGTTTCTATAACAGTTCTCCTTCATCCAGAAGTTTTCCATCTCTCCAGATCCGCTCTAAATCATAGAACAGACGGTCCTCTCTGGAGAATGCATGAACGATGATATCGCCATAATCCATAAGCACCCATCCGCCGGAACCGTTTCCTTCGATCTGGCGGCATTCATACCCTGCTTTTCCCATGACTTCTTCCACATTGTCAACCATGGCCTGTACCTGGTTGGGATTGGAGCCGTCGGCGATAAGAAAATAATCAGCGATCACTGTTACTTCCCGTATATCAATGATCTTGATATCCTGTCCCTTCTTATCTTCCAAAGCCTTTTTTGCAAGTTTTACCATTTCCAAAGAATTTGACATTATTGTTCCTCCTCTCCTGCCGTATGGGCGGCACTGCCTTTTTGCGCCCGCTCATTATCATAATATGCAAATGCCTCTGCTGTCGCGGAATCCACACTGCTTCCCTTTTGCTCCAGATAATCGAGAGTACCTTTCATTATCTGGTAAAGAGCTTCATCTAAATCCTCAAAAGCCAGTTTTCTCATGGCCTGAAGGTTTCTGGCTTTCTCTCTTCTGGCTTCAATGTAATCGGCCACATATAAGATCTTGTCCAGAGTCTGCATTTCTTTTTTCCCTGTGGTGTGGCAGGCGATGGCATCCAGAATCTCCGGATCCTCGATTCCGTAGCGCTTTTTTGCCAGCCACGCTCCATATTTGGCGTGAAGTACAGCAGGAGCCGTCCGCTCTGCTTCCGTGACAGGAATTTTATGCTTTTCACAAAAGTTTAAGATCTCTTTATCCGTATAACCTTTCGCACAGTCATGCATAAGTCCTGCAAGTTCGGCCTTGTCCATGGGATATTCATACCTCATGGCAAGACAGGCGCAGGTAAAAGAAACACTTAATGAATGCTCGTAGCGAGAAGGATTTAATTTGGCTTTTAGTTTTTTTCTCAGCTTCAATATACGAGAATCCATGACACAGCCCCCTTAACCAATTGTTATATTTCGATTTTTCCCCTTGCATTTCTGCAGGGTGTCTGGCTCCCGATACAGACAGTGGCTGCGAATATACTGCCCTACTCCTTTGGGCACACAGTCATCTGCAAAAAGTCCCTTTCCGACAGCCTGGCGGATCTCCTCGGAAGAGATATTGATTTCCCGGCAATGAAGTATCTGAATTCTGGCGCCGTACCGGTCTGTCAGATAGTCAATCTGTTTTTTCATGACAGGGTGTTCCTTGTCATATTCCCGGCTTGCTACAAGAATGGGTACGCTTGCCAGAACTTCCGCCGGATGATACCAGCTTTCCATCTCATAGAGAGAATCCGCACCGATAATATAGGAAAACTCATGCTGCGGGTAAGCCTCTTTTAGAAGCTTCATGGTCTGGGCAGTATACGTATTGCCCTCCCGCGACACCTCAAAATCAGAAAAGACGAATCCTTTTTGCCCTTCTATGGCCAGTTTTACCATAGCGCACCGGTCTTCCATTCTGCTGACATGCCGGTCTTTTTTGTGGGGAGGCTGCCCGGAAGGCATGAACCAGACAAAGTCCAATCCATATTCCTCATAGGCCTGCCGCCCCAGCAGCAGATGGCCGTTATGGATAGGATCAAAGGTGCCTCCCATAATTCCGATCTTTGCCATATATGCAATTCCCCCTGCCTTCCTTACAGGAACAGGCACATACCGCTCTTCCTAAGGAAGGGTGATCTTCCTCTTTTTTTCATCCTTTGCCTGTTTGTAAAGGACTATTTTCTTTCCGATAACCTGAACGACTTCGGAATTGGTTCTTTCCGCCAGAGTCTGGCCCAGTTCTCTGCTGTCATCCAGACAGTTTTTTAAAACGCTGACCTTGATCAGCTCTCTGGCATCCAAAGCCTCCCTCACTGCATTGGTGAGTTCCGGAGTCAGACTGGATTTGCCGATCTGAAAGATAGGTTCCATAGTCATGGCAAGACCTTTCAGATAAGCGCGCTGCTTTGTCGTCATATTAGCCCCTTTCGGACAATTTGTCCATATCTTTACTTATAATAATCAAAAACCAGACCGTACATGCGGACCGTATCGCCCTCTTCAATTCCGGCTTTTTCTAATTCCTCTAAAATTCCGGAGTCTTTCAGGAAGTTTTGGAAAAATACAAATCCCTTTTCCGACTCCAGATTGGTGTATCCCAGCATCTTTTCAATTCTTGGGCCTTCCACTATATATTCCCCGTCCTCCCCGCGCTCTACTGTATAAGGAAGATTCATGCCTGCCTGGAGAGACGACGGATCAAACTCTTTTTCAAAGATAACCGGCTTGGTGTCCAAACCTTTCAAAATATCATAAACTCCAAAGAGCAGTTCTTTCACCCCTTGTCCGCTTACAGCGGATATGGGATATACTTTTATTCCCTCCGGTTCAAAAGCCTGACGAATTCTGGCAACGGGATCTTCTCCGTCTCCGTAAATAGCGTCGGTCTTGTTGGCGGCGATGACCTGGGGGCGCTGTTTCAGCTCCTGATTGTAGGCCCATAACTCCTCATTGATGGTGCGGATATCTTCCACCGGGTCCCGCCCTTCTGTGGAAGCGGCATCTACCACATGAATCAACACCTTTGTCCGCTCAATATGGCGCAGGAAATCATGGCCCAATCCTACGCCCTGGGATGCGCCTTCGATCAGTCCCGGAATGTCCGCCATGACAAATCCTGCGCTGTCGCCTAAGTCGACAACTCCCAGATGGGGGTCCAGGGTGGTGAAATGGTAATTGGCAATCTTAGGCCGGGCATTGCTGACTCTGGACAGCAACGTGGACTTGCCTACGTTGGGAAAGCCTACCAGTCCCACATCCGCTATGACCTTAAGTTCCAGCATTACCCACAGCTCCTGTCCCTCCTGCCCGGGCTGGGCATACTTAGGAGCCTGCATGGTGGATGTGGCATAATGCATATTGCCAAGACCTCCTTTGCCGCCTTTTAAGATCACTTCTCTCCTGTTTTCTCCGGACATATCCGCTATGACTTTTCCGCTTTCAAAGTCTTTGATTACGGTTCCTTCCGGAACCTTGATTACCAGATCTTTGGCACTGGCGCCGTGACACCTTTTTTTGCCTCCGGGCTCCCCGTTTTTTGCCACATATTTACGAACCTGACGAAAATCCACCAGGGTGTTCAATCCCTCGTCAACCTCAAAGATGATGTCGCCGCCTCTGCCGCCGTCTCCGCCGTCAGGCCCTCCGGCGGGAACATACAGCTCTCTCCTGAAACTCACATGGCCGTCTCCGCCTTTCCCGGACTTTATAAATACTTTTGCACGATCTGCAAACATTGGTCACTCCTATTATAATTTTGCGGGTCCCAAAGCCATACATGACCTTTGACCCCGGCTTCATTAAAACGAATGGCTTCATACGGTATATGTATGAAGCCATCAAGATTACTCGCTGATTGTTCTGGGGTATACAGAAACCTGCTTTTTGTCTCTGCCCTTTCTCTCAAATCTCACAATGCCGTCTGCTTTGGCAAATAAGGTATCGTCACCGCCGCGACCTACATTCACACCTGGGTGAATCTTGGTTCCGCGCTGTCTGTACAGAATGTTGCCGGCCAGTACGAACTGTCCGTCTGCTCTCTTGGCGCCAAGTCTCTTAGACTCGGAGTCTCTGCCGTTCTTGGTAGAGCCAACACCTTTCTTATGAGCGAATAACTGAAGGTTCATCTTAAACATCATTTACACCTCCTTAAAGCAAATTTTTATATAGGGTTCTCCATAGGATTCCTCAATATCCAGAAGACCAAATAGAAAGGAATTCATAAGAAGTTGTGATTCTGAACTTATGTCGGATGTAAAACGGAAAGAGAAATACCCTCTCTCTTCGTCTTCATCAGCCTCAAACTCATCTCCCGTAAAATGTTCCACGGAATTGGCCATGTTAAGGGTCAAGGCAGACACAGCGGCACAAACAAGCTCCTGGCCTTCCTGATGATCCTCCGCCAACCCGGCATGACCTGTCATGCTGATGCCGATATACCGGTGTTCTGAATCTGTCAATACTGTCACACAGATCATATTAAGCGTTGATCTTGTCGATCTTAACCTGAGTAAAGAGCTGTCTGTGACCATTCTTCTTGTGATAGCCAGTCTTCCTCTTATACTTATATACGATCACTTTCTTACCCTTGCCTTCTTTCACAACGGTCGCTGTTACAGTCGCGCCCTCTACCGTAGGACATCCGATGGCTAACTCTCCGTTGTTCACTGCAAGTACCTGGTCAAAAGTAACTGTCTCTCCAGCTTCAACACCAAGCTTCTCAACCTTAATGATATCGCCTTCTGCGACTTTGTACTGCTTTCCACCTGTTGCAATAATCGCGTACATATGGCACCTCCTATTATCATTACTCGCCAACTGCGGTGTTCCCTAAGGAAACTTTGAACCTCACTGTGCGGCATACCTTGATATATTAACATCAATGGATAGAATTGTCAACCGGATTTTCCTGCTTTTTGCCGCTTTTTCTATCCATATGTTACTTTTCACGGAAGGGGGTATCTTCTGTCCGTTGAAAGCGGACAAAAGCCGGGGCGTTCGCCCGATGGGAAAAACGGATAAAATCAGTCTTACAAGCATGCTTAATGCCTGTTTTTATCCGTTTTTCCCGCCTGTGAACCTCCATATTATTTGAGATTCGCAGCCGCCTGCTCGCCGGCCACACGGCCAAATGCCACAGACTGGGAATAGCCGCCGGACTGCCATGTCACTTCACCGGCAGCATAGAGACCATCTACTACGCTTCCGTCCTCATACAGTACCTGGGCATTTTCATTACAGGAAACACCGCCCTTGGTCATATGGTTGGCGGCTTCGATGCGCACGCCATAGTAGGGACCCTCGGCATCCAGAGGACGGGCAGCCACTGCCTCAAGAAGTTCGTCTTCCGTGCCGGCCTCCGCAGCCATGTTAAAGTCGGAAACGGTCTTCTCAAGACCTTCTGCATCAATTCCCAAAGCTTCTGCCAGTTCTGCAAGAGTTGCGCCTTCTGAGTAGTATCCAAGGCCCACATGCTTGCGGATTCGGTAGAAGGAATCATATCCGGTCTTGTCCGTGATGGAATATACAGCGCCGTCAGGCTGTGCCTGAATGGTAGTTCCCAGATTCAGACCGCCTGCATTCTCGGAGATGAAACGGGCGCCTTCTTTATTCACAAGAAGACTTAAGTCAGCGCCTCCCGTTAGATCTCTGCGGGGAACGATGATGTTGGGGAATACTCTCACATTATCCATCTGCTCCAGCTTAAAACCGTTTTTCTCAAATACTTTTACAAAATCACCTGTGGTTCCCATCTGATTAGAAGTGTTGAGCGCCTCGAATCCGGGAGCATATTCAGCCAGCAGCTCTTTGCTGCTGCAGAATCCGCCTGTGGCGATAATGGTATACTGGGCCTTAATATTGTAGCTTTCATTGTCGTTATTCTCCACACTGACACCTGTGCAGCGGTTATCTTCCATGATCAGGTCAACACCTTTGGTGCCTGTACGGATATCAATATCCAGTTCTCTGGCACACTCTTCCATTCCGGCCTGAATCACTTCGCCTGCATACTGGTCTTCTTTCGCCATGTGGTTCATAGCGCCGTAGTTATAGTCAAGTTCCACGCCCATGTCGCGAAGCCATGCGTCCAGAACGTTCTCCTGCTCTGCCCATACCTTTACGCGCTCCTCACTGTCTCCGGCTGTGGACTTGGCTTCTATAAAGTTCTCTACCTGATTAACCGTCCATTTCTCATTGCCTGCAGCCTTCTGAGCCTCGGAATTAATCAGATCATAAAAGTTCATGTCAAATTTACCGTTGCCGCTTAATATATCCATCTTCTCGACTACCAGAACATGGGCGTTCTTGTTGGCCTGCTTTGCGGTAATGGCTGCTGCAAGACCTGAAGGGCCTCCGCCTACCACCACAATATCAGCGGTCACATCATCCAGCGTCTTGGCTTCCTTCTCTGGACCGGCAGTCGTCATGGATATCTTCTCGGTCTCCATTCCGGCCTGAGTCATAGCGTCAGCAACAGCCGCCTTGACTGCATAGGAAGAAAAAGTTGCAGCGGTTACACTGTCCACCACAGGAGAGTTGGCCTCAAGAATCCGCTCCCGAATCACAGGAAAGGCACGATCCATAACCACATTCGTCTCATGGTGATCGCCCAGTTCCAGTTCGGTGATGCTATCCCCGTCAATGGTTACTTTCAGATTCAGTTCTCCGCCGTAACCGCTTCCTTTTGCATCATAGGTTACAGGGCCTTCCGCTTTCGTTTCTGCCTTTGTAGTCTCTGCCTCTGCTGCAGGCGCCTGGGTAGCGGCGGCGGCCGTGGTCTCCGGTGCGGCTGTGGTCTCCGGGTTTCCGGAACCAGAGCATGCAGCCAGGCTTAAAGCTGCCACAGATGCTGCCATAACATGGAATAACTTTGTCTTTTTCATAATGCCTCCTCAAAGTGTTTTCATTATCAAACTGTCCCTTATCAGCTTGCAGCATTATTATAACTGGATAAGTTCGACTTTGTCAATCCTTTGACAATGTGGTTTATCCCCAGGAAAATCAAAGCAGGCGTCCTGTTCCCGGCTTTCAAAAAGGAAGCTTATGAAAAAAGGGATGCATCTTTCAGGTCATGATTCCGCAATAATGGATGTGCAGATCTGATACCACCGGTATGGCTCAGGGTTGAAGACTCTGGCAGCGCTGCCCCGTAAGGTTAAAACCTCATTGACCTTCCTCATATATTCATTCAGATCTTCACCGGCTGCTCTTGCGTTATTGTGGTGAAGGGGCATCATAAGCTGAGCTCCCACGGTCTCAATCATGTCCGCATACTGTTCCGGGCTGTAGCTGCGGATACGGTGGCGCAGCATAAGGTTAGGCCTTTCCGTCCGTATATGCTCCACATGCTCTTCAAAATCCCGGCCCGCCGAAAAGTCTATTTTGTAATTATTCTTTGTCTCAATCATAAAATTAAAATTATACATGGACCCTAAAGGCCCTAACAGGCTGGGGCAGGAAATCCCGAAGCCCTCGGAGCCGTCAATCAGAGTTTTCGGGTCACTGGGACGCTGGAATTTCCCCTCCCGAAAGGCCCGGTTGTCATGGGCTCCGGGATAAACTTTCAGGGTAAAATCGTCAAAGTAGTAGGTATTGCCCGGATATAAGGGATAGATGGCGGGATATGGAATATCATAGGCTTTGGCAACTTCCATGGCGCAGTCAGCCGGAACCAGCACCCGTCCATAAAAACGGTTCCACAGCTTTCCTGTCAGGTTGGAATGATCACCATGGACATGATTTAAGATCATATAGTCCGCTCCGGTAAAATCATCCACGGAAAATCCGGTCTGGGCGTAGATGTCTTTTTCCATCTTCTGATTCTTTGTCAGTTCCGTCAGCCCGTCAAAATGGCTCATATCCCAGTAAAAGGGGTCTGTGACGATTACTTTTCCGTTGGGCAGCACCATTTCATAGCACTGTACGGAGATCCAGCGGAGCTTTAAGGCCTGGGAATCAATTTTCGTGATATAAGGTTCAGACATAACTTGTATCCTCCTGTTTCTCATTCATTATTTGTGTCGGCGGCTGCCTTAGAGAGTCCATGCTTAAAGCGGAGCCTTTGACTCTTACCCCTAGTTTATCACAGGGATGGTTTTGACAAAAATTCATATTTTTCATACAATCATGACCTTAGATCATAATTTTCGGTGAGAAGTTCCACAAGATATTTCATTGCGGGAGAAAGGGCCTTATCCGACTTATATACCAATTCCACAGTCTGTTCCGGCAGTTCAATTGTCTCCAGAG
This sequence comes from Clostridiaceae bacterium, assembly GCA_910574345.1. Lineage (GTDB taxonomy): Bacteria > Bacillota > Clostridia > Lachnospirales > Lachnospiraceae > UBA3402. Next base: position 175,863 of record CAJSZV010000004.1, read on the forward strand.
AGAGATAACGGATATTTTTGTTGATAATCGGAACCGACATTATGAAGGCAATGCCAAGGTTACTCATCACCGCGTCCAGGAGCGTCCGCGCGTCGCTGACTTCCATACATACCTTCATATCCAGTTCATATTTGCTGATGATTTCTTTTGTAATATTGCCGGAGTTAGTAGAGGCAGGCATGGTGATGATTCTCATTCCTTTGATGAGTTCAGGAGAAATCACCGGAAAAGGATATCCCTTTATTTTGCGGCTTTTTTCCACCAGGGAGGAATCTGTCCTGACAGCCAGGGCCATGTAACTTTTCTCAGCGGGAATATAATGGTATCCGGGTATTTTCTCCACATTGGTTACCAGAACCATATCCATGTCTCCGTTCTGCAGAGCCATCATGGACTTGCGGCTGGTATCTCCCCTTGCTTTGATCTCTATATCGGGAAATCTCTCAAAAAAGCGGGGGAAAATATCCTCCATCAGATAGTCGCCTCGCCCCATACTGTAGCTTAAGCGGATCAGGCTTTTATGAAGCCGTTTTTCCTCTGCCAGCTTGTCCGCCAGCTGTCTGTCAAGATGCATAATGATCCGGCCTGTCTCCACATACTGCTGCCCCGCTTCCGTCAAGAGAAATTGATTGCCCCGGCGATGGAACAGGGGGACGCCTGTCTGCTTTTCCGTGCGCTGCAGAAAACGGGTCAGGGCTGACTGGGTGATAAAGAGCTGGGCGGCTGCACGGGAGATGCTTCCGTGCTCGGCAATGGCCACAATGTATTCATAATCACGGATGTCCATAATATTCCTCCATTTATTTTTAGTATAACGAATAAATGTGAATAATACAAACACTTCTTAATTATATCAAGCCAAAAAGCCATCCCTACGGCAGACGGAATGGCTTTTTAAACTTTAAATAATTACATCTCGAACTACAGAATCGGGAAAATAGTCATAATCCATCCCACGGACACCACACAAGCGATAACTGCAAAGAGCATGCCCTGTTTCACCATGGATGCCTGGTTGTAGCCGCCCTGTTCCATGATGTAGGGAACGGCTGCCGTTGCCATGGGAGTCATGAATGCGGACAGACAGGCTGCCTGAATGAGAATCATCAGCCCCACAGGGTTGCCGCCGATACTGGCGCAGGTTGCGATGGCAATGGGGTGAAAGATCATCATGGTGCCCCGGTTGCTCATAAACTGAGTCAGGATAAAGGGAATGATGAAGAAAATGATTCCCACCAGGTAGGAGTTGCCGCCTAAGCCCTGAACCACATTAGCGATCATTCCGCCGATTAAGTCCCCGGCTCCGGTGCCGCTTAAGGCTCCGGCCATGGCCAAAGCGCCGACGATCAGAAGAAGCATGCTCATAGGAAGGGAAGCCGTGGCCTCTCTTGGCTTTAACACGCCGCACAGAACCATCAAGAGGGCGCCGATGAGACATACCTGCCAGGTAGCCAGATGAAGTTTGTCCGCGAACATGAGGGCCAGAGCATCGCCGAAGAAGATGATAATGCCTGCCTTCTCGGCAAAGGGTTTTAAGGGTTCTTTCGCCTTTGCCTTCTTCCCGGAATCCACGGCGGCCACGGGAGATACCTCGGGAGAGAATCTGGTGGCAAAGAAGGCGAAGTATACAATGGCGATGATCAGCATGGGGAGACGGGCTTTCATGGGGTCTAAGAATCCTACCATATGGGCCGTGTAGCCGTAGGACTCTATGTAACCGTTTAACTCGGCGGCAATGGTGGCGCCTGCGCCGAAAGGCAGGGTACAGCAGGTACAGATGGTGGCCACGCCTACCGGAAAGACTACCTTGCTGCGGCTGATTCCCATGGATTCTGCAGAGGCGATGAGCATGGGAGCCACAATACCGAAGACTACCACAGGGCTCTGGATAAACTGGCTTAAGAGCACGCCGATGAGAACGTATCCAAGCATCATTTTGCTCATGCTCCCTTTGGCTACCTTGGAGATGGAGTCCGCTAAGTTGGTGCAGAACTGTGTACGGTTGAAGCCCGCCGCCACCACGCACATACCGGCGATCATGATGACATTGCTGTTGGAAAAGTACCCAAGAGCTTCTTTTGCCTCCAGACATCCCGTGAGAGTAAGGGCTGCTAAGGATGTCAGGGAGATGGTTGCCAGACTGTAAAGTCCGCTGCAGTAACCGGCGATGGTCACTACGAAGATGATCAGGCAGATTGCTAACTGACTCATGTTTTTTTCCTCTTTTCTTTAGATTTTTATAGGTCTACTATAGCATGGTGATAATAATTCCTCAAATTCATTATTATTATAATATTATGATTTAAAATCATAGATTATTGGTCACAGATAGAGCCGTCTTCATTGAGTCTGGTCATAATCTTATGGGGGCGGAAAGGAAATTTTTCTTCCAGATCCGGTATGAGATCAATGCCAAGGCCCTCCTCTTCCGGCACCATGAGATAGCCGTCCTTAAACTCACAGATATGATCCACCATATCGCACTGGCGCAGCTTTACGCCGCTGACCGTCAGATGATCCACAGTGGATGCGGCGTAAGGGTTGGGGTATTCCGTAATGGCGATATTGTCCGTGGCTGCCGCAAAATGTACCACGGCGTTGGTCATAACCGGGCTTAAGGGATTGTGGGGAACCAGGCTTTTGTGATGGGCTTCCGCCACGGCGGCAATCTTTCTGGCTCCCGTAAAACCGCCGCAGACGCCCAGGGAAGCCCTCACATAGCTGCAGGCGTTCCGTTCCAGAAGCATCTCAAATTCATGGACCGTGTTGATTCTCTCCCCTGTGGCAACAGGAATCCGGCACTGGGCGGCCACTCTTCCCATCTCGTCGAAATTGTCAGGACGGATGGGGTCTTCCAGAAACATGGGGTTATAGGGTTCTAAGCGGGCGCTTAACTGGACTGCCAGTCCCGGTTCTAAGCGGCGGTGCAGTTCCAGACACAGATCGATTTCCTCTCCTACTGCCTCCCGGACTTTGGCGATCCGCCTCTCCGCCTTATAGAGCATGGCTGCGTTGCCGTCCTTATAGGCTGTGGTCCTTGGCTCGTCTAAGTAGGGATTTAAGTGTCCCAGAGCCGTGTAGCCCTCTTCTACTCCTTTTATGGCATTTTCCATGAGTTCTTCTTCCGTCCGCCCGGCGGTGTGATTGTACACCCGCACCTTGCTACGGCATTTTCCGCCCAGGAGACGATAGACGGGAGTGTGATAATATTTCCCCGCAATATCCCACAGAGCGATGTCAATGGCCGACATGGCTCCCATAACCGCGGCGCCCCTAAAATGGGAAAACCGGTACAGATACTGCCAGTGGTGTTCAATATCCAGGGGATTCTGACCGAGAAGATACTCCTTCATGGTCAGGATTGCCTGAGCCGATGCCTCTAAAAATCCCCAGGCGCCGCTTTCTCCAAGTCCCACAATCCCCTCATCCGTGTATATTTTGCAGAAAACACTGCGGTTGGCCCGCAATACCTTTACATCTGTAATCTTCATAGTAGTCTCTTTCTCCTTTATCCGATTCTGTAAGGCGCCATTACCTCTCTGTTGATATCCAGACCCACTCCCGGCGCCTGGCTTGGGCTTACGGTTCCATCGTCGTTAAATACAACGGGATTTTTAAAGGCTTCATAAACTTTGGCGTCATACTGAGGCGGGTAGAACTCCGCGAAGTTCACATTGGGGACAGCGCAGTCCAGATGGACATGAATCTGCTGCTGTCCGTGGGGGCTCATGATGATTCCGTTGGCATCTGCGTAGCTGGCAATTTTCATGAATTCCGTGACGCCGCCTAAGCTGGCTGCGTCGGGATTTAAGATGCTGACTGCCTGAGTGTTGATAAGGTCCCGGAAGCCGAATCTGGTCACTTCATTTTCCCCTGCCGCAAGAGGAATCATACTTTTGGCGTTTACCTTGCGGTAGCCGTCGTAGTCGTCTGCGTCCACCGGCTCTTCAAACCAGTAAGGGTGATACTCTTCCACCATCCTGGAAAATTCAATGGCCTCGAAGAATTTATAAGCGCAGTTGGCGTCCAGCATCAGATAGGTATCGTCGTCGATTACCTCACGGACTGCCTTTACCCGGGCCGCGTCTTCTTTCATAGAAAGGCCGCCCACCTTCATTTTTACTGCTCCGATTCCCCAGCTCTTATATTCCAGCATCTCTTCCTGAAGTTCTTTGATTCCCTTATCCTTAGCATAGTAGCCGCCGGCCACGTAAGCCGGAATCCTCTCCCGGTATCCGCCTAAAAGCCGGTATAAAGGCATTCCCGCCGCCTTGGCCTTAATGTCCCAAAGGGCCATGTCAATGGCGGACACGGTCTTGGCGCTGGTGCCTCTCCTGCCGATAAATTTAGGCACATAGGTTTTGGTCCACAGCCGTTCGTGGTTTAAGGGGTCTTCTCCTATAATGGCCTTGCCCATACTTTCGGCAAATTCTATGGCCCAGCTGCAGCCGTAACCGCTGATGCCCTCGTCCGTGTCAATGATCAGCAGGTTTAGATTATTGTGAGTATAGACATGTTTTCCATTGGCAATGGGTTTCTCCTTTGGCCAGCGGTAATGTTCCACCCTTACATCGGTAATCTTCATATGGAATGCCCTCCGTTCTTTCTTAAACGTTCTTGTTTGTAATCTCATCATAGCATCCGCCAAAGAGTTCGTCCAATACAGGATTTCTTAGTGATAATAAATAAAATTTATAATATGTAAGAATTAATATGGATTTTATTTACTTTTATTGATTTATCATATATTATATTTATAAATAAGGATTTTATTTAATTTGTCTCATGGGGGATTTGAAGGTATGATGTATGAAAAATTAGATTATGTCCTGGCCGTGGCGGAAGAGCTTAATTTAACCAGGGCGGCGAAGAAACTCTATATTTCCCAGCCCACTCTTACCCTGTATTTAAACCGGCTGGAAGGGGAACTGGGAGTGCGGCTTTTTGACCGCAGCAAGGTACCGGTCCGTCTCACAGAGGCGGGAAGCTATTATATTGAGAAGATGAAAGCTATCTCCAGCGCGGAGCAGACCTTGAAAAATGATATCCGGCTCATTGCCAAGCCGGAGCAGACTCTGCTTATCGGCATCGGGCAGGTCCGGGGCCACCACTGGCTTCCCAGGATTCTTCCCCAGTTTTGCAGCCTCTATCCCCATGTGAATATCCAGGTTCTTCAGTCTCCGGAAGAACAGATGGCAGAAGCTTTGAGGAACGGGGAGATTGATGTGGCCTTCGGCGTCCTTCCGGCCTCCATATCTGATTTAACCGCGGCTGATTTAATGCTTGAGAAACTCTATTTTGTGGCCCATAGAAAATTCGGGCTGATTCCTCATGGGGAAAGGGAGCGTTACTGTGCCCAGAATCCGTGTCTCATCCAGCCTGAGACATTGAATCACCTGCCCTTTATCTGCCCCCGGGTCTCCAACGGCCTTTACGGCAGTTATGAAAAGATCATGGAACAAAACCATATCCAGCCCTCCCGCACCATCGCTGTCAGCAATTTGAACACGGGCTTTCAGCTTGCCATGGCCGGTCTGGGCGTACAGCTTCTCTCCGGCTCCATTCTGCAGATGAATGAAGCCCAGCTCGCGAAAAACAGCGATCTGGACTTCTGTATTTTGGAGCACATGCCTGTGAGCCGTAAGTGTACGGCGGCTTATGCCCCAGATAATATTAAAAAGGAGTTGATTGAGGCCTTGATTCAAATTATACGAGAAGATCTTCTGTCTCAGTGTCAATTTATTATTGTTTAGGGGGCGATGCGGCTTAAAAAGCCTCCGCCCCCATATACAACAGTGTACCGTCTTCCGTTTTTGAAAACTTCGCAAAGAACTCGTCATAGGCAATCCAGCTCTCCCGCGGATAGTTGGCATGGGACATATTCTTTACGGTGCCCACAGTCAGCATGGGAACATGCTTTTTATTTACATACACATAGTAGCTGATCTCGCCGCACTGATATCTTTTGGGAGTCGTCTCAAGCCCGTACAGCTTCATAAGGTTCCGGAGAAAATCAGCGATATCCTTGGTGACCTTGTATTCCAGTTCTCCTTTCTCCTTATCTACGCAGAGCCAGTCATTTTCGCCCAGCAAAAACAGATAGGGAACCGGGGGATCGATCTTTTCGGGAAGGGCAACCTTGCGGTCCGGGGACTTGATGGCTGACCACGGAGAAACCGCCGCAAAAACTCCAGGAGCCTTGAGAGCCAGCTCCGATGTCATCATTCCTCCGCTGGACTGGCCGCAGGCATAGATCCGTTTATTGTCAACGGCATATCTGCTTTTTACATCTTCAATAATCTTTAAAATAAATGCCACATCATTAAGTTCTTTGCCGTTATATTCTCCATTCCAGTGCAGCACATTTCTTATGCCGCCGGGACGCTGCTGATGGATGCTTGCCTCGGGAAAAACAGCGATGAAATCCCTCTCTTGGGCCACACGGTTCAGGCCTGACAGATCCATAAAGCTCTCCGCGCTTCCTCCCCGCCCGTGCATATTTACTACCAGGGGGACGGGACTGCCCTGTTCTTTCACCTGCTCCGGCACATATTCATACCAGAATCTGGTAAATCCGTCAAGTTCCATAGTGTGCAGTTCTGCCCCATAAGCCTCCGGTTTCATATAATTGCGAAGGGCCTTGGTGCCGAAACACCTGTGCCGCCTTGCCATGCTGATAAACTGCCATACTGCCTGGAAAAGTTCCTCTGTTATGCTGCCGGAAAAGTTGTTGGTAATCCGAACCTGGGAGATCTTTTCTTCATTGACGGAGCTTTTTTTGTATACGGTTGAGGGGAAATAGATCTCGTCAGCCTCTGCATTGGAGAACTTTTCCTCTTGGCTGTCATTCTGTTTTTTCCAGTAATCCCGCACTTCTTTATGGACCTTTAAGTTTTCGGACCACAGCATCCATACGGGAAGCTGGGCTTTGGATGCGCTTACGGAAAGTTCCACCTTTCCCATATCCTGGCTTTCCTGAATTGCCTGTGCATTCAGCATGGCAGCCTCCTCCAAATCTCCGAAGGTCGCCAGGCCCGACCATTCGCTGGTCATTTTCATAGCGGCCTGCTGCGCCACCGTGGCGCCTCTTCCGATTCCGACTCCGTAGATGTTATCCTGGATGGTTACATAAAAGTTTCTGGACTGAACCTGAATGTAAACTTTGTTCATATAATCGGCGTCTGAACCGTCTAATTTCCATTTTCCCTCCGGTTCCAGGAAATGAAGGAATACCTGCTCCTTTTTGGCAAATTCCTGCCAGAATCCATGTTCGATAAATTCGGGGACAGTCACCTCATCCGGGGGAACGACGATAAGACACCGCTGGTCATAGGTCAGGCCCGGAGTAAGGTAAGTATAGAAATTCCTGGTTACTCCTCCCACTTCTACATGCTCCAGGAACAACCCGGATACCAGACAGCGCTTCATATCAAAAGAGGCGATCTCAAACTCACCCATATCTTTGGGAAATGTCTTTACTTCTAACATATAAGGATTCTCCTTTCAATTTTACATAAGGGCAGGCGCCGCCAAGGGCCGCCTGCCATGTGGCCGAAACTTAAAACATGGGGAATACGGTCATAATCCAGAACACGGATACCACACACAATATGGCTGCCGGAAGAACGGATTGTTTGATCAGCGACTTCAAGTCATAACCGCCTGCTGCCATACACATCGGGATGGCGGGAGTCGCCATAGGAGTCATGAAGGAGCTGAGGCAGGCGGACTGTACTAAGATAATAATGCCTACCGGGTTGGCTCCCATGGATTTGCAGGCCAAAATGGCAATGGGAATGAAAATAATCATAACCGTACGGTTCATCATAATCTGGGTCAGGATAAAAGGTACCAGGAAGAAGACCAGGCCGATAAGGTATGGATTATTCAGCTTACCTGCCATATCCGCCAGGATTCCTCCCACTACTTCCCCGGCTCCTGTCTGGGCTAAGGCTCCGCCCATGGCCAGAGCGCCTACAAACAGGAATGCCATAGGCCAGTTAATGGCTGCGATTGCTTCTTTTTCCGACAATACGCCGAACAGAATCATGGCCAGAGCGCCGCACAGACAGATAACCCAAGTGGCGATCTTTAACTGCACCTGGAAAATCAGGGCTACGGTGGTCAGAATAAAGATAATATATCCTGCCCTCTCCTTGAAGGGTGAGAGAACTTCCTTGTTGTCCTTTCTTGTCTCAATATTGCTCATTTTCATAACCGGTTCGCTTGGAGACAGCTTCGGGGCAATAAAAATGCTGTAGAGGGAGATGGCGATAAGCATAGGAAGGCGGGCCTTCATGGGATCTGTCAGCGCCACGGTAAATGCCGTATACTCATTGGCTTCCAGGTAACCGTTCAGTTCTGCAAACTGGGTGGCTCCGCTTCCTAAGGGAAGTACGGAGATGGTTGCGATTCCTACCATAGCCATAGGAAACAGGGCTTTTGACGGACTGATATTCAGTTCCTCGCAGCTTGCGATCATCATGGGAGCCATGATGCCGAACACAACTACGGAACTCTGAATAAACTGGGACAGAACCACGGTGATCACCACATAGCCGAACATCATCTTCGTCAGGGATCCGCCGGAAATCTTATTCACGCTGGAAGCACATTTTTTTACAAACTGGGTGCGGTTAAAACCTGCCGCCACTACAAACATGGAAAGCATCATAATGCCGTTGGCATTGCCGAAATATCCTGCTGCTGTATTAGGATCCAGACAGCCTGTCAGTACAAAGGCAGCCATACTCAGCATTGCGGTGAGCCCCATGGGAATCTTGCCTGCGATATAGCTGATCATGGTAATGAGACAGATAATCAGGCAGATGGTTAAACTTGACATAATTTTCTCCCTTCCTCTTATACAAACCTGCACACATGGTCCACTGCAATATCCGAGAATCCGTAGGCTTCCGCCTTAGTCATTTTTCCGTTGCAGATATCTCCGATTACGGTCAGCAGTTCTCTCCCGCCTTCCTGGAAGGTCTTGGTTCCTTTTACGATGCCGCTTAAGTCCACGTCCATATTGTCTTCCATCTTCTCAAAGGTAAGGGCGTTGGCAGTTACTTTCAGTACGGGGACAATGGCGTTTCCCGTAGGGGTTCCTCTTCCTGTGGTGAAGATCACCGCATTGCATCCGCCGGCCACCATGGAAGTGACGGACGAAATGTCATACCCTGCCGTATCCATGACAATAGCTCCGGATTTTGCAGGGCGCTCGGCCTGTTCCACCACTTCCACAATAGGCCTTGTGCCGCCTTTGCGGATGCATCCCAAGCTCTTTTCGTCCAATGTGGACAAACCGCCTGCCTTGTTGCCTGGTGTAGGCTGTCCCGCCCGGCAGTCCTGCCCTGCGGCTTTTAAGTGATCCTCATAGTTTTTGCAGACCTGAATGATCTGATTATGTATTTCGGGAGTTGCCGCCCGCTTGGCAAGGACATGTTCCCCGCCGATCCACTCAATGGATTCGCTCATGACCGTAGATGCACCCAGGTCAATGAGAAGATCGCTTAACTCTCCCACTGCCGGGTTGCTGGCAATGCCGGACGTGGCGTCGGAACCTCCGCACTCAATTCCCAGAAGAAGTTCTGAGATATCACACAGTTCCTTTTGCTGCATGGCGGCCTCGGCTGCCATATCCCTGGCTGCACGGACTGCTTTTTCAATGGTCTTTAAGGTTCCTCCCTCATCCTGAATGCCAAAAGACACCACAGGCTTGCTGGTCATGGACCGGATCTTTTTTCTCAGCTCCATATGAGGTACGGTCTCGCATCCCAGGCCGATGATCACCACGCCGTACACATTGGGATTGCAGGCAAAGCCGGTGAGAATCTTCTGGGACATGGCGGTGTTGTCCGCCACATCGGAGCATCCGGTGTTAAATACAATGTTTACGGCTCCCCTTACCTGGCTGGCTACTATACGGGCGCTTTCGCTTCCGCATGCACAGGCCGGAAGAATCAGCACATGATTCCGAATGCCTGCACGTCCTTCTTTTCTCTTGTATCCCCAAAACTGCATATTCCTTTCTCCTTTCCTTCGTCTCATGGTTTGTCTTCTTTAAACGGTTACCATTTCACTTTCATAATCACGGGGAACACTGTAAATGTTGTTGTGGCTTACCCAGCGCCCTTTTTTCACCGGCTCCCTGGTCTTGCCGATCAGCTCGCCGTACTTGATTACCTCCTCCCCCAAAGCCAAATCCGTCAGGGCGATCTTGTGGCAGTAAGGAATCTCTTCCTCAGCCGTCAGAGTACATACTTCCTCTCCTTTTCGGTAAATAACCTGCTCTCCTGCCGGGACCTTAGCCACGCAGGTAACCACATTGTCTTTTTCATCCATAAGCAGTCCGTTGATCTCCATTCTCCTCTTTCCTTCCTTTTTATTTTCTCCATGTATTTCATGTCTTTACAATAGCACAGATATAGTATATAATCAATTTTATGATATTTATAATAATATAAATGGAGTTTATACTATGCAGCAGGATATGAAGTATGTTTATCAGGTATATGAAGACGGAAGCTTTTCCAAGGCAGCCGAACACCTCTATATGACTCAGCCGGCCCTAAGCATTGCCATACAAAAAATAGAGGAGTCCATAGGAATGCCTCTGTTTGACCGGAGCAGGCGCCCCTTAAAGCCGACTGCGGCGGGGCAGCTTTATATTGATATGATTAAGAAAGTGGAAAGTTTGGAACGGGATCTGGACCGCCAGATTCATGATATTCAGAATTTAAATACAGGGGAAATCCGCTTAGGAGGTTCTCATTATCTGAATGCCTATATTCTTCCCAAAGTGCTGACCGGTTTCAGCCGGGACTATCCGGGGGTGCGGTTAGAAGTCATTGAAGAAAGTTCCGATGTGCTGGCTGATATGCTTACAGAACAGAAACTTGACCTTACTTTTAGCTGCAACACCGCTTTTATGCGCAATTTTCAGCGGTATTCTATTTTTTACGACCACATTTTACTGGCGGTCCACAGGGATGACCCAGTCAACCGGAAAGTCTCCTCCATGGCTCTCACTGCCGGTGATATTCTTAATCAAAGGCACCTAAAGCCTGACTGCCCAGCGGCTTCCTTAAAAAGTTTCTGCGGTCTGGAATATATTCTTTTAACAAAAGGAAATAATCTCCATGACCGCGCCCTTGCACTGTTTGAAAAGGCAGGTTTTGAACCTCGGATCAAACTGATGCTGTCCCAGCTTGCCACGGCATATCATCTGGCGGAAGAAAATTATGCGGCCACCTTTATCAGTGACCGCATGGTGAAAAGCCCGGATTCGGCGCTTTTCTTTTATAAGCTGGACTCAGAATTGTCAAAAAGGCTGTTTTACGTTCTCCTCCCCGACCGGAATTATACGTCTCATGCCGTGAAAATGTTTATTCAGTATCTGCTTTTGCAGGTGTAATCGTCAGGTTCCTTTGAATAAAATCTTCCGTCAGACCCAGTGCATCCTCCCACTCATCCGTCCGGTTAACGGTAAAACCGTGACGGCTGTTTTCAAACCGGCGGGCCGTCACCGTGACTCCGGCCTGTATAAGCTTTGCGGCAAATTCCTCATCCTCATAGCAAAGGCTGTCCAGGCCTGCGCTGATAATCAAGGTATGGGGAAAACTTTTAAGCTGCTCTTTTGCGGCAAACAGGGGTGACGCATAAGGATTCCCGGCGGTTTCCCCGTCACAGTAAAAGGTATTGTAGGCCTTAGCTACCTGGGCAGGCATATCTCCTTCCACTCGTTTTTTCTCTGCCGGGTCTGTGGAGAGATCAGCAGGGAAATATTCGGCCACAAGACCCGCCGGCCGAAAATCCCTTGTCTCCCCTGCCCTCATGCACACGGTGACAGCCAGGTTCCCTCCGGCGCTGTGGCCCATAAGAATAATCTTCTCCCTGTCAATGCCCAGTTCCTCTCCATGGTCATAAGCATATTTTACCACGTCATAGGCCTCATGGACGGCTTTTGGAAAGGGATGTTCCGGGGCCAGGCTGTAATCCACATCCCAGATTATGATCCCAAACTTTTCCGCCAGTTTACTGCAGAACAGCCGGTCCTTTCCCTGGCGGCCCTTGATAAAGCCGCCGCCGTGGAAATTGATGAGCATTCCTCTCCCTAAGGGACGTGTTTTCGGAGTAATCTCATACACCGGAACGCTGCCATTGGATACGGGAATTTCTATCTCCTTCTGGAGAGCCTCCAGTCCTGCCAGTTCCTCTTCTGTGACCTGCCCGAACAGGTCACGGCTGCGCATCTGAACAGCCCTGGCAATCATCTCATCTCTTGTCATTTCCAAACCTCCCAATCATATGCGGCGTCATGGGCCGCCTTATCGCACCTGTCATTTCACAAACCTTGGTCCCGGTTACAGAATGGGGAATATGGTCATAATCCATCCCACGGATACCACACAGGCAATGACGGCGAAAAGTATACCCTGTTTCACCATAGAAGTCTGGTTGTAACCGCCCTCCTCCATAATATAGGGAACCGCCGCGGTGGCCATAGGAGTCATGAATGCGGACAGACAGGCTGCCTGGATTAAGATCATAAGCCCCACCGGGTTGCCGCCGATGCTGGCACAGGTGGCGATGGCAATGGGATGGAAGATCATCATGGTGCCCCGGTTGCTCATGAACTGGGTCAGGATAAAGGGGATGATGAAGAAAATGATTCCCACCAGGTAGGAATTTCCGCCAAGACCCTGAACCACATTGGCGATGGCGCCGCCGATTACATCTCCGGCCCCCGTTGCGCTTAAAGCACCTGCCATAGCCAGAGCGCCTACAATCAGAAGGAGCATGCTGACCGGAAGAGACGCAGTGGCCTCTCTGGGTTTTAACACGCCGCAGAGCACCATCAAAAGAGCGCCTATGACACAGATTTCCCAGGTGGCCATATGAAGTTTATCTGCAAACATAAGAGCCAGGGCGTCGCCGAAGAAAATAATAATACCGGCGTTTTCCGCAAAGGGCTTTAAGGGTTCTCTGGCCTTTGCCTTCTTGGCGGAATCGGCAGCAGCCACAGGAGATACCTCAGGGGCCCACTTGATGGCAAAAAAGGCAAAGTAGACAATTGCAATGATCAGCATGGGCAGACGGGCCTTCATGGGATCCAGGAAACCTACCATATGGGCCGTATAGCCGTAGGACTCGATATAACCGTTTAACTCGGCGGCAATGGTGGCGCCTGCGCCGAAAGGCAGGGTGCAGCAGGTACAGATGGTGGCCACACCTACAGGGAACACTACCTTGCTGCGGCTCAGTCCCATGGACTCGGCCGATGCGATGAGCATGGGGGCTACGATACCGAATACCACGACGGGGCTCTGAATAAACTGGCTTAAGAGCACGCCGATAATCACATAGCCGAACATCATTTTCCTGACACTTCCCTTTGACACTTTGGAAATGCTGTCCGCTAAGTTCATACAGAATTTTGTGCGGTTAAAGCCCGCCGCCACCACACACATGCCGGCGATCATGATCACGTTGCTGTTGGAAAAGTAACCCAGTGCTTCTTTTACATCAAGACATCCGGTGATGGTAAGTGCCATAAAAGATGTCATGGAAATGGTTGCAAGGCTGTAAAGGCCGCTGCAGTATCCGGCGATGGTCACCGCGAAAATAATAAAACAGATAGCTAACTGACTCATATGATTCCCCTCTTTTTTCTTTATTTGGTTGAATTTTGGGCGCAGAAAACACACCTTTCAAAGTCAGGATTTTCATTGTCCTTTGAAAGACCGGGCTTCTGCTGTTTATGGTTACTAAGGTGAATTTACTGTTAACAGGATAATCTGCAATTACAGATCTCTGATAGAACCGTCATGATTGATCTGGGCGCTTATGCCTCTCTGTTTGGGCGGAAATTTTTCCGTAATGTCGTCAATGAGTTCAATGCCGATACCGGGACGGTCAGGAACTTTTATGTATCCGTCTTCCACCTCTAAAGGCTCCTTCAGCATGGCGGACTCACCGCCCTGTAAGTAGAAGGACGGAAATTCCTGGATTGCAAAATTGGGAATGGATGCGTCTAATTGCAGGCATGCCGCCGTGGAAACCGGCCCCAATGGATTGTGGGGGACAATGCTCACATAATTGGCCTCGGCCATTGCCGCCACTTTCTTAGACGGGGTGATGCCGCCAAGGGCGCATACATCCGGCCTTAAATACCTGGCTGCCTTCCTGTTCATAATCAGTTCCATCTCCTGAATATTGATGCAGCGTTCCCCCGTGGCAATGGGAATGGAAAGCTTGGATGCCACATCGGCCATAACCTCCACGTTGTCGGGAGCAATGGGATCCTCTAAGAACAGGGGGCGGTACTGCTCCACTGCTCTACCGAAGGCCACTGCCTCCGCCGGGTTAAAGGAACGGTGGCACTCCAATACCAGGTCAAAGTCCGGCCCCACGGCTTCGCGGCAGGCCGCCACCATATCCGCATATTTTTGAACCTTGCCGTTATAGATATCATCCTGAATCCCGGTTGTGGCCTGGCGCACGTCGCCGGTAATCATAAGCCTTGCACAGTTAAAACCCTGATTCTTCAAATCCACGCAGCCCTTGGCCATGGTTTCCGGGGTGAACTGAAATACCGCGCCGTAGCTGCGCACCTTATTTCTGGTCTGGCCGCCTAAGAGCTCGTAGACCGGAACTCCCAGGGCCTTGCCCTTAATATCCCACAGGGCAATGTCGATGGCCGAGATGGCGCTCATAATAATGGAGCCCCGAAAATACATGCTGCGGTACATATACTGGTTGTGATGCTCAATCCTGTAGGGATCCTTTCCTATGAGGTACTGGCGGAATTTCTTAAGGCACTCAGCCGTGGCATCAATAAATCCCCAGGAGCCCACCTCCCCAATGCCTGTGATCCCTTCATCCGTATGAATCTTGATAAAAAGATATTTGCTTGCTGGGACCAGTGTTAAATCTGTGATTTTCATATCGTCTTTCCTCCTCGTCACATTTCTTCACCTGCGCTTTGGTTTATGAGGATATTTTAGCAGTATTCCACAAAAAATTCTTTCCAATAATTTGCCGGTTTTTTATAAAGAAAAGAGACCGTCATTCCATATGGGATGGGTATTTTGCCCATATTATCTAAAAAATCACCCGGATTTCTCCTGGGATTTCGGGAAAAATCAAGAATATCAGCGGATAAAAATCTAAATTTCATTCCATAAGGATTATCTTTAGACAAAGAAATACTGCACTAAAATAAATCAGCCAGTTCTTCCGCCGTCTTCTGTATCTTGCCCGCCTTCTCCAAAAAGGTTTCCAGCTGCCTTGAAGAATCGTCAACCTGTTTTTTCAGGCTTTTTACAAGCTCTTTTTTCAAAAGCCTGCTCCCGAAAACATCCTCCCGGCCCATACAGGTTTCCAGAAGCTCCCTTTCATAGCCCGTAAGTTTCCGGTTTATGGACTCATCATCCACAGGAAGAAACTCCCTTTTTTCCAGAAGTTCTTTGCCCCTGTTTTCCGCAAGAATCTGCCTGCGGTACTCCATAGGGGATTTCCCGAAGGTTTTGCGGAAGGCGGTGTTAAAGGCTTTCACATCTGGAAATCCGTGGCTGTGGGCCACGTCAAGGACCGTGTTGTCCGTGGAACACAGCTCCAGGGTAGCTTCCCTGACACGGATTCTGGTAAGGTAATCATAAAAATTGATACCGACCTGATTTTTGAAATACACGGACAGATAACTTGGATTGTACCGGCATACCCGGCTCAAATCCTGGAGAGTAATTTTCTCCCTGTAATTTTTCTCCACATATTCCAAAAGCCGTTCCATTAGATCTTTCTGCTTCTCCGTGCGGCCAAGCTCCATATCCGCCTGGCGCGCAGGAGGAAACAGGCGGAATAACAGAAGGAGAAGCCGGTTTAGTTCCTGCTCGTGCAAAAGCCGGTCCCCAGGATTATCAGAACCGCCGCAGGCCATCATGAACGCCATAGCCCCGCGGATTTCCAAAGCTTCCTTTTTGTTTCGGGTGAGACTGTCCGTAAAACCTGAGAATTTCCAGTTCTTTAAGGGATAATAATATTCCTCCAGATACTCTGGCTCCAGATGAATCACCATGGCAGCACTGTCCTCCTCCCTGGCAAGAGAGGCATGGCCTACATTGGAATCGATCAGAATCAGGTCGTCTTCCTCCATCATAACGGTCTTTCCCCCGCAGCTCATCTCCACCCGGCCTTTCATGACTAAAAGAATCTCCAGGGCCTGGTGCCAGTTATAGCGGTACTGTCCGATGCGGTAAATATATTGGCGGATTATCAGAGTGCGCGCCGGTTTGTTCAGTTCGTAATAGTATTTGTCCATGGATATTCCTCCCGGAACCGTCTGTATTCCTTCCCTTTTTGCTCCCTACTTTCTCACAGCCCCGGATGCGGCTGCCGCCTCCCCCACTCTCATAGCCACATGTTCTGCCACACGGGAATCCAGCACGGAAGGAATGATATACTCGGCGCAAAGTTTCTCCGGCTCCACCAGTTCCGCAATGGCCTTTGCCGCCGCAAGCTTCATCTCATCGTTAATATCCCTGGCCCCTGCATCCAAAGCTCCCCTGAAAATTCCGGGAAATGCCAGGACATTGTTGATCTGGTTGGGGAAATCGGAGCGCCCCGTTCCCATAACCTTCACCCCTGCGGCCATAGCCTCGTCGTACATAATCTCAGGAACCGGGTTTGCCATGGCAAATACAATGGGGTCAGGGTTCATGGCCTTTATCATCTCTGTCTTTAAGGCGCCGCCGATGGAGACACCTACAAACACGTCTGCACCTTTAAGCGCATCCGCCAGAGTTCCCCTCATGTCTTCCAGGTTGGTGATATCGCAGAGCATCTTCTTGTGGTCGGCAATGCCTACCCCTCTGTCCTTATAAAGAATCCCGTGCTCGTCACAGGCCATAATATTCTTCACTCCCGCCGTCAGCATCATCTTAATAATGGCCGTACCGGCGGAACCGGGCCCGTTTAACACCACCTTGATCTCATCAATTTTCTTGCCCACTACTTTCAGGGCGTTTAAGAGGGCCGCAGTCACCACAATGGCAGTGCCGTGCTGGTCGTCATGGAACACGGGGATGTCCAGTTCCTCCTCCAGCCGCCTTTCGATCTCAAAACACTTGGGGGAGGCGATATCTTCCAGGTTAATGCCGCCGAACACAGGGGCGATCTGCTTTACTGCCTTGATGATCTCCTCCGTGTCTTTGATGTCCAGACAGATAGGAAACGCATCCACGCCGCCAAACTGTTTAAAAAGAATGGACTTCCCTTCCATAACCGGGATAGCGGCCTCGGCCCCGATATTGCCAAGGCCCAAAACAGCAGTTCCGTCAGAGACAACGCCTACCAGGTTGCTTTTGGAAGTATATTTGAAAACATTCTTCTTGTCCTTTGCAATCTCCCTGCAGGGCTCCGCCACCCCCGGAGTGTAGGCGATGCTTAAATCGTCCCGACTCTCAAGGGCCACCTTGCTGGTGACTTCTATTTTCCCCTTGTGTTCACTGTGCAGTTTTAATGCTTCCTCATAATAGTTCATAACGTATTCTCCTTTTTCTGAATGAACGATTCATTTTATATATTATTTCTCAGGAAACGGATAATCAGTTCCATAGCTTCTTCACATTTCGGTCTCCGGTAGGTTATAAAGCCGCGCCCTCTCATAAGGGATTCCCTCTCCCATTTTCTTTTTATCCGCCGGGTCTGTATACAGATCAAGAGGCGGATACTCAATAACGGCAAGAGGAATCTTAAAATCTCCGCTTTCATGGGCCATGATACAGATTCCGCAGATCAGGTTTCCTCCGGCGCTGTGTCCCGTAAGAATAATCTTCCCGGAATCAATCCCCAGCTCATCTCCATGGTCATAAGCCCATTTTACTACGTCGTAGCACTCATGAAGGGCTGCGGGTTTCCTTTGCCTGTCGTATCATCTCTTCTCTTGTCATAAGGTCTCTCCCTCCGCCTCTATCCCCAATCCTAACCGATACCACCGGCAGCTTTCGGGATACAAAAGACTGCTTCCGGGAGCCAGGCGTTCCACTTCCGTTTTCACTTCTTCAAAATACTTTCGCACCCCGTCCTCCCCTATTTTCCAGACCATCACATCATAGTGGAAGGGAATGATCAGCTGGGCGCCGTATTTTACCAGCACCTCTGCCAGTTCCCCGGCCGATACCTGTCCGCCTCCGAACAAGTCCTCCCCAGTCTTTCTCATGCCGGACTGACGCAGAAGAATATTGGGGCATTGCCTGCGGCACTGATCAAACAGCTCTTCCCACACTATTCTTCCCGACGCTACTAAGATCCGGATATTGTTCCTTGTGGTAATCATATAATCCAGGGATTCCAGAGAACCCCAGTTGTCACAGGCCTTATGGCCCTCAATACCGGTCTCTTTCCTGCAGATATCCGTCTCCTCATGGTATGTCCTGCCGCCGGAGGGATTATGTTTGGCCGCCCATATCTGCAGGGTAAAGTCTTCCAGGGTATAGGTCTGCCCCGGAGTTACGGGAAATACGTTGTCATAAGGAATTTCATGAAATTTCAGGAAATCCATGGCTGACATAGTCCCCACAAACACCTTTGAATTGAATTTTTTCGCCAGATATCCGGCAGCCAGATCGTGATCAAAATGAGTGTGGGTAATCAAAATATAATCTGCCCCCGACACGGATTCCCTGCCATGCTCCTTCGTCTCGTGCTCGCCGAAAAACGGATCGATAACAATATGCTTTCCATTAGCAAGCTGAATTTCATGTGCACACCCTACCCCAAAGGACCGAAAACGCAACCCTTCTACCATAAACCTGCCTCCTTATTCTTTATGTTTTTTGCCGGATTCTCTCCGACAGGAAAATGATTCCTCCGCCTGGGGAAGCACAGACCCTCCGTGGGGCATGAACATGACGGTACTGTCCTGCCCAAGACTTGAAAAGGCCTCCTTAAGCGCTTCATCCACAGAGGAAAAAGGTTCCAGGAAAATACTTCTTACAAAGTTTTCGTCCAGATCGGATACCAAAAAGATTCTGCATTTTTTCAGAACCATGGCAATGGCAGCCGCCTTATGTCCGCCGAGCTGAAAATCATGTCCGATCCGTTCAATCATAAAATCGGGAGACGGTGAATGAATCATCCATTCTTCAAAAACCTTTTCTCCCAAACCCTCTTTACAGGAACCTGTCAGGATAATGATTCCGCCCTCCCGCACTGCATGTTTTGCATTATCCAGAGACTTCTGGGCCTGATAGAGATTGATGTCTTTTGGAAATCCGCCGGGGGTGGTGATCACGATATCCGCAGGATAGGGAATGGGGATTTTGTAGAGTTGGTCTAAAAATCTGCATCCTTCCTCATGGGCCTTGCGCAGATCTCCTGCCACTGCCTTCACGATCTGTTTTTCCTCATCCAGCACCACGTTCAAGATAAAATCCACTCCCACCATGGCCGCCGCTTCCTCAATATCCTGGCGGAGAGGATTCTTATGAAGATTTCCCGCCCGCGCCTCGTCAAGCACCATCTTGCTGTGGTTTTTCTGGATGGCGTCCCTGGTGGAAACCCCCGGCATAATTGCCTTTGCTCCGCCGCTGTAACCTGCAAAATAGTGAAATTCAATATTTCCCACACAGATACGCCGGTCTGCCGCCCCTACGATTGGGTCGATATCCACCGGAGTTCCCGATGAAGTGAACCCCACATGCACAAACCCTTCCTTTGCCGCATCCACGCAGGTTACACGGTCATACACATCACTCCCCACTAACTGACGCTGTTCCCCGGCTGTATGAAACCTGTGGCTTCCCAAGGCAAAGACCACGGTAATGTGATCATCTTCCACTCCCGCCTGATGCAGCTCCCGGAGCAGTTCCGGTATTATGATGTGAGACGGGCAGGGACGGGTAATATCGCTGGTGATGATCACCACCTTTTCTCCCGGCTTTGCAATCTCTCTCAGCCGGGGCGTGCCGCAAGGATGTTCTAGTGCATGTCTCACGGCGTCAACGCCCTTTTTGTCCGTTTTGACCTGATTCTGTGTTACCTGGCATAAAAAATTCTTTTCCGGCACCGAAAAACTGCGGATTTCCTTTCCATAGCCATAAGTAAACTCCATATTTTCCCCCTTCACATAGTCTTTCACATAAGAAAATCAAATAGTATGACTTAATATTTCCCTGTTATTTTGTTGATTTTGCTATTTTTTCTCTGTGTTGATTTGATTTTATCAGTATTATGGGGAAAAGTAAAATCGAAGTTTTTTATTAATCATAAATTTAATTTATGTCAGACAAGTCCCTGCAGCATTTTAAAAATCCCTTTGCCGCCCCTGACAGATACCCGTCCTCTTTCCAGAAAAGATAGACTGAGGTTGGCTTTAGTTCAGGAACTTCATAGGTTCGAAGAGACTTGTCATGTTCGCAGACCTCCCTCATAAGGAAACCTCCAAAAGCCCCGCAGTGAATAAGGGTTTTGACAGTCATATAATTGGAAACCCGGGCCATAACCTTCATGGGAAGTCCATGGCTCTCAAAAAGGTCGGTAATGTTCTGTGTCTGAATATAACCTTTTTGGTAAATGGCCAGGGGAACCGTGGAAATCTGTTCCAGGGTAAGGCTGTCCCGACAGGCCAGGGGATGTTCCCGGCTGATGGCAAACACCATACCGGTCTCATAGATTTTTCTCTTAAGGCCGCCCTTAAGCTCCACCCCGTCGGGAACAATGATCATCTCCACCCTGTCTTCCTCCAGGCGCTTGATCAGTTCGCAGCTCCCGTCTTCCAGAATCTCCAGGGCGATCTCAGGATAGGTGCGGTACAATTTTTCGTAAATCAGGGGAAAGACAATGGCACCGACCATGGGAGCCATGCCCACCCGCACCTGACTTTTGTGCTGCGCCACCTCCCGGATGACCTGTTTTGCACTGTCGCACTGAGCCATGATCCTGCAGGCAAGGGAATAAAAGACGATTCCCTCTTCTGTAGGCGCAAGCCCCCGGTTCTGACGCTCAAAAAGAGGAACCCCGAATTCCGTCTCCAGTTCTTTTAACGCCGAAGAGACAGCCGGCTGGGAGATGTGAAGCCGGCTGGCGGCTTTCGTTATGTTTTTGCACTCATATACTGCCCGAAAATATTTTAAATGCTGAAGATTCATCTGTTTTCTCCTAAGGTAAGCTGACTGCGGTTTTACTATAGAGTACAGCGAAAAAGGACGGCAGTTGACTGCCGTCCGCAACTTCATGTATGTTATTTTTTTAATCACCCAGAACATTGGCGATCCTGGCCGGCGTACGATAATACATATTGGAAGTGGTAATGCCCGTCCTCTCATTGGAGGCATGGACAACTTTTCCGTCGCCCATATAGATGGCCACATGATTGATGCGCCCGCTGCTGCTGCTGTAAAAAACCAAATCACCCGGTCTTGCATCTTCTGCAGATACGGTTCTTCCCTGGGCGAACTGGGACGCCGCCGTACGGTTTAAATACACACCTGCCACATGGCTTAAGATATATCTGGTAAACCCGGAACAGTCCACGCCGGTATGGGGATCGGTTCCTCCGTACACATAGGCATTGCCCACATACTGAAGGGCGTTATTGACAATGGAACTTCTTAAGTTCTCCATCCGTTCCCTCTCTGCCGCTTCCATCTCTTTCTTTTCCACAATGGTGTTCAGATAATTCTCGTACTGGCCTGACATCTCAGAAAGACTGTTCTGGAGATAACTCAGTTCCGACTGAATGGAATGAAAGCTCATGGTGCGCTCTGTCCGGCTGAATGAGGGAACCGCGCTGCTGGAAGTATCGGTCCCCGCTGTCCTGACCTGCTCCTCGCCTTCGGATTCCGGGTCCTGCTGCCCTTCTTCCGCCTCATCCTGGATTCCCAATTCCTCCCGGATCTGGCTTTCCCGCTCCACCAGCTCTTCCAACTCCCGAATGGTATCCTTTGTTCTTGCCTCCAGCTCCTTAAGTTCCTGTTCCTGGGCTTCCCTTGCCTGGCGCAGGGTATCATTCTCCTCATCCGCCTGCTGCTTTTGCGCGGCCAGCTGCATCCACTCTATCTCTAACTGCTCCTTTTCCAGCTGCACTTCCTTCAGCTGGATGCGGGAACCGGCAAAAAACAGACATGTACCGGAAAGAATCAGAATTCCCAAAAAGAAAAGTCCGAAGGTCCACACAGGCGTCTTAAAATGTATGGGTTTCTTCTGGGAGTGAGGAAGCAGCATAACCGTATAATTCAGGAAAATTCGTTCTTTTTTAAATCGTTTCCATTTCATTTATAAGATCATTCTCCCTTTCCCTTAAGAAATTAAATATGGTTCTCCTTTTCCTTCTCAGGATCGCTCTTTTTGTTCTTCCCCGGCCTCTCCCCTGGCTTCTCACCCGGTTTGTCCTCCGGTTTCAGTTCTCTGGTATTGGGCTGGGCAGTATGTACAGGGCTTTCCGCCTTGGTGTCAGGGGCCACGTCCATAGTACAGTTTCCTTTAAAGGAAGCGCCCTCGTCAATCACAAGAGTCTTGGTAATCAGATCGCCCAGAATACGTCCTGTACTTGTCATCTCGATTCTCTCTTTGGCTACCAGGTTGCCGTATACCACTCCGGCTACCAGAATCTCAACTGCGGTAATATCTCCCCGCACAATTCCGTTCTCCCCTATGATAACAGAGCTTTCGGACACGATCTTCCCTTCCAGCACACCGTCGATTCTTGTGGACTCGGAGGCGGTAAGCACACCTTCGATCTTGGAATTATTGCCGATGATGGTATTGATCATACTTGTGTTGATGGTATCGTTTTTCTTCTTCGGACCAAACATAATCTTTTCTCTCCCTACTGTCTTAAAATTTCAAAAGGAATTCTGCACGAACCCCCTTTCCCTATATACATATTAATACTTTTGGGATAAAAAAGCAACATATTTAACATATTTGTAAAAAATAACAAAAAGCGGCCGGGCCAGACTCCTGTTCCCAATTTCAGAAGTCTGACCCGGCCAGCCTTATTCCAATCCGTCAAAAATGATTATCGGTACTCCGGCATCCAATCCCTGTGAGCCTCAAAAAGCTCGTCGCACATGCTCACAATCTGATCCATGGACAGCTCAGCCGCCGTATGGGGATCCAGCATAACAGCCTGATATACGGCATCCCTCTTTCTGGTGCGGGCCGCTTCAATGGTCATG
This sequence comes from Clostridiaceae bacterium, assembly GCA_910574345.1. GTDB lineage: Bacteria > Bacillota > Clostridia > Lachnospirales > Lachnospiraceae > UBA3402. Next base: position 199,043 of record CAJSZV010000004.1, read on the forward strand.
AGCTGCACATTGATATTGGTACGGTTTAAGGCTGCCAGCTGTTCCGGCAGGGGGCCTGCATAGGTGGGCGTGATGCCGCTGGCGTCTGACATGCAGGGGACTTCCACGCATGCATTGGATGGAAGGTTGGGGATCAGCCCTGTATTCAGCACGTTTCCGCCGAATTTGTAAGGTTTGTTGTTTATAATGGAGTTAATGATCAGAGCTGCGTACTCCTTGGAAGTCTCGTGGGTCAGATCCGGCGTGTGAATCAGCTCCCCTCTCATCTTCTCCCAGTCCTCAATATGCTTAACGCATCTTCTGGGGTATTCATCCAGCGGTATGTGAAACCGGTCAATGAATTCCGGATACTTGTCCTTAATGAAATACGGCATGTATTCCGCGTTGTGTTCGCTTGACTCCGTCACGTAATAGCCGAACCGGTGCATGATCTCATGGCGCACCTTGTCATTTTCCGGATATCCCATTTCCTTTGAGCGTCTCTTAATCTCAGGGTACAGATCCACACCGTCCCTTGTGATCTCAAGAAGCCATGCCATGTGGTTGATGCCTGCGATCTTCCACTGGAGCCTGTCATCGTACTCCATCCCCAGATCCTTAAACAGATCGGGAACCGCCTTCTGCACACTGTGGCATAATCCTACGAAACGGACATTGGAGTACCGCTGCATATAACCGGTGATCATGGCCATGGGATTGACGTAATTCAGGAAAACAGCGTTGGGACAATATTTCTCCATGGTTTGGCCAAACATCTCCATCACAGGGATAGTACGAAGGGCCCGGAATACACCGCCTGCGCCTAAGGTATCAGCGATGGTCTGTCTTAAGCCGTATTTCTTCGGTATCTCAAAGTCTGACACGGTACAGGGCTCGTATCCGCCGATCTGCACGGCGCAGATCACGAAATCCGCATCCTTGAGAGCCATGGGAAGGTTCTCCACATTAACGTACTTTTCAATGACCACATTCTTTTTGTAGTGTTTTTTAATGGCATTTAACATGAGATAACTGTCTTCCAGCCTCTGAGGGTCAATGTCGTACAGAGAAAACACCAGATCCCCCAGTTCGGGGTGGAGCATGCAGTCGCCCAGTACATTTCTCACAAATACGGAACTTCCCGCGCCTAAAAATGTAATCTTAACAGCCATAGCCTAATTCTCTCCTTTTTTGTTGTTCGTGCTGTTCAGACAGGGCTGACGCCCAGCGTCCAAACAGGTTTACTGCTCATTTAAAATCTCTGTCATACGCTCCTGACAAGCTGCCACTACATCCTCTGCAGACGCGGAGTTATTTACTGCCAGGGGATCCATCTCCTCGTTAAAGATCTCGTTGAGCTGCTGGAACGGTACGGAAGTCTCGTCCGCCGCCATCTTGGGATCAATGGTTCCCACGATCTCATTTAAGATCTTCATCTCATCCGGGAATACCTTGTACTCTACGCCGCCTTCCAGAAGGCTTGTCCTTACGGGAATGAAAGCGCCGGTCTCACAGAATTTCTTCATGTTTTCCTTGTTGGTGATGTAGTCCACTACAATAGCCGCTGCCTTGGGATATTTTGTTTCTGCATAGGCAAATACTGCGTTGCCGCCCATATCGGAGCTGGTCTTGCCGTTTCTTATAGGCATGTAGGTCATACCCCATTTATCGCCCATATTCTCCTGCATATAAGAGCAGTGCCAGCTTCCGGAGAAGGTAAATGCAGTCTGCTCGGCAACGAACAGGGAGTTGGTGGTAGCCGCGCCTGAAAATGCGGTGTTGGCGATCAGGTCTTCTTTTCTCCAGTCCTCATACAGTTTGATGGCTTCCAGAACTTCGGGAGAGTCCATGGTAACAGTGTCCTGTGCCTCATTCAGGACAGAACCGCCGTTCATGTAAAGGAAGGGAAGATAGCGGTAGCCGTTGTTGGTTTCCCAGATTCCGCCGAATGCATAGGGAAGATTATATTTCTCCTTCAGGGTTCTCGCAATGTCCGTCAGTTCCTCCCATGAATAACCGTCTTCCACGCTGGTGGGAATGCGGATGCCGGCCTCTTCAAACATTCTCTTGTTGTAGAAGAGAGCGATGGTATCTGTGTGGTGAGGCATGGCAATGAGTTTTCCCTGGTAGGTACATGCGGAGAGGAATGCGGGAGAGATATCATCCAGGCTCTCCTGAGACATGTAGGGAGTCAGATCCAGCATGGTTTCCGCCTGTTTGAATTTGCCAAGTCTCTGATAAGTATAGCGCATAACATCCGGCCAGTCATTGCCGGCAATTCTCGTATCCAGCATATCCCGGAAATCTCCGGAAGGATAAGTCTGGGGAATGATCTTAATCTCAGGATGGTCTTTCTGCAGATTGGCAATGAGCTCATCCCATGCCTCCTTGTCAGAGGTGGAACCCTCCCAGTAGGCGATCTCGATCTCTGCGCCCTCTTCTGCCGTCAGGCCCTCTGACTCCGCACCGGCAGGCTCTGCCAGGGTTTCCTCTGCTTTTGTGGCCTCCGGGGCTGCTCCCCCTCCTGCTGCAGCCTGGGTTGCCGCCGTGGTTGCGGCTGTGTCCCCGCCGCCGCAGGCCAAAAGACCCGCCGCCATACCTGCTGCCAACGCAATACTCATGACTTTTCTCAGATTCTTTTTGAACATAAAATGCTCCTCCTTTTTATTTTTAACACCTTGGTGTAAAGTGTTCCCTGATGTACACGACGTGCTCAGCCGGTTATCCCTTAATACCGCTGGATGCCACGCCCTGGACAAACTCTTTCTGAAAGATCAGGAATACGATAATAACCGGCAGCACAGAGATTAAGGACGCTGCCATCATATCATTCCAGTTCACATACTGTGCGCCGTTTAAGTTGGAAAGGCCAAGCTGCACCGTATAGTATTTGTCGCTGGAAAGCATGATCAAAGGCCACTGAAGGTCATTCCACCGCCACATAACCGTAAAGATCACAAGAACGCTGATAAGCGGTTTTACATTGGGCACAATGATCTTTGTAAAAATGGTAAATTCCGTCGCTCCGTCGATTCTTCCCGCCTCCAGAAGGTCGTCGGGAATATCGCTGATAAACTGTCTGGCCATAAAAAGTCCCAAGGCCTCCGCACAGGGCGGAATGATCACTCCCCACAGAGTGTTGCGGATCCCCAGCTTGGACGCGATGATAAAGACAGGGATCATGGTCACCTGAAGGGGAATCATCAGGGTACTGAGTACAATAAGGAATAAAAATTCCTTGAATTTAAACTGGTATTTGGCAAAAGCAAAGCCTGCCAAAAGATTGATGCATACCGTGATGGTGGTGGACAGAAGCGTAACAATAAAACTGTTTTTAAAATAGGTGCCAAAGGGCGCCCGCGAAAGAGCCGTGGTAAAGTTGGACCAGATAAACTTGCTTGGCCACAGCTTGGGCGGAAAGGCCCATATCTCGTCAACAGGTTTCACAGCGGTCACAAACATCCAGTAGAAAGGAAACAAAGCGACGAGCGCTGCCGCCAGCATAAAGACAAATATGGCGGTCTTCATCAGGAAATATTTCCTCTTATCCATTCCCATACGTCCTGAGCTTTCCATATGCTAATCCTCCTTCTCAATCTTGAATCTTATGACAGTCAGAACTACCATGAAGACAAAGAGCACAATGCCTGCGGCTGATGCCCTGCCGTAGTAATTCTTGGTAAATGCCTGCTCATAAACATACATAACAATGGTTTTGGTGGCATTTAAGGGGCCGCCCTGAGTCATGGTGTACACCAGGTCAAAGGAACGGAACGCATTGATCATGCAGGTAATCATGACAAACATATGGGTGTTCTTTAAAAGAGGAAGGGTCACATACCTAAACTTCTGCCAGGTATTGGCGCCGTCGATGGTAGCCGCTTCCATAAGGCTTGTGGGAATTCCCTGGAGTCCCGCCAGGTAGATCACCATGTTGTAGCCTGTCCTCTGCCATACCGTGGCTATGATCAACATGATCATGGCGAACTTCGGGTCATTGGCCCATTTGATGGCGGTTCCCCCAAAAGATGTAATGATGTAGTTGATCAGTCCCAGCTGATCCTGGAAGATCCAGGTAAATACCGTACCTACCACAACCGTGGACACAACCGCCGGAACATAGATGGCGGAGCGAATCAGCCCTCTTAAGGGAATGGCGCTGTTTAAAAGTACGGCAAAGAACAGGGCCAGTATCATGAGAAAGGGCACTGTGGCCACTGTGTAATAGATGGTATTGAAAATAGATTTCAAAAACACCTTGTCATGAAATATGTACACATAATTCTGAATATCAATAAACTTAGGAGTCCCCATGCCGTTCCATTTCACTGTACTGTAGTAAAAAGACATGAAAATAGGGATGATCATAAATACGAAAAACAAGATCATGTTAGGCATAATATAAAGGTAGGGGACCACCTTGATATTTCTCCAAAAGGGTATTTTTTTCTGGGCCGTGTCTTTCATAATACCTCTCCTTTTATATTCGTGGTTAACTTATGACAAATTCCCGCAGCACTCAAGAACATACAGGTGGGAAGTAAAGTCTCCCTGGTCCGTTCCCGAATCAGTCTTGATCACGCCGGCTGTTCTGGCATAAGTGCCGGTGAACTCCATATCCGTCAGAAATCCCATATTCATCAGTTCATCGCCGCCGTACACTTCTCCCGCCCGGCTGCACCGATAAGCCATATGAGGGTCAAGACCTGTGAGAAGAAGTTTCTTAAGCTTTGGATTAGGGGTGGCCAGCACCTTATACCAGCTGACAATGGCCGTCTTTTTGTCTTTGTCCACCACCATCCAGGCACAGTCGCCGCCGTTTAAGAAGGGATCCTTTAACCGGTAAAAATCTCCGAACTGAATGAGTTTTCTGTATTTTTTAAAAAATGCAATCTGCTCTTTAATCTCCTTCTGCTCCTCATCCGTCAGTTTGTTGGGATCAAGCTCATAGCCAAAGGCTCCGAAGTAAGCCACATGGCCCCGGAATTTCAGGCTGGTGGTTCGCCTCAGCTGATGGTTAGGCACTGCCGATACATGGGCGCCTATGGATGAGACGGGATAAGCCATGGTGGTTCCGTACTGAATCTTAAGGCGCTCGGCTCCGTCCGTATCGTCGCTTGCCCAGCCCTGAGGCGCGTAATAGAGCATTCCCGCGTCAAACCTGGCGCCGCCGCTGGCGCAGGACTCGAAAAGGATATGAGGAAATGATGCAGTCAGGCGTTCATACAAGTCATACACTCCCAGAATATAGCGGTGGAAGAATTCCCCCTGCCGTTCCCCTGAAAGAACACTGCCGTAGGCTTCCGTAATGTTTCGGTTCATATCCCACTTAATGTAGGAAATTCTGGAATGGGTCAGTACCTTTTCCATGTCCTCAAAGATCCGGTCCACCACGGCCTTGTTGGAATAATCCAGCACATACTGGTTTCTCCCATGAGACATGGAGCGCCCCGGAGTTTTGATGACCCAGTCCTCATGTTCCTCATAAAGGCAGCTGACTTTGTTGATCATCTCTGGCTCAAACCAGAGACCGAACTTAAGTCCCATGTCCTCCACCTTTTTTGACAGCCCCTCCACGCCTTCGGGCAGTTTGCCGATATGACTGTACCAGTCTCCCAGAGAACTTCCCGCATCATCCCGCTTTCCGAACCATCCGTCGTCCAGAACAAACAGTTCCACTCCAAGTTCCCTGGCTTTTCGGGCTATGTCAAGAAGGGTTTCCTCGTTAAAATCAAAATAAGTGGCTTCCCAGTTATTTAAGAGCACAGGACGTTCTGCATTTCTCCATCTGCCCCGGACAAGCCGGTTGTTGAACAGATTGTGGAAATTCTGGCTCATTCCGTTTAACCCGTCAGGAGAATAGACCATGACAGCCTCCGGCGTCTGGAATTCCTCCCCTTGTTTTAAGACCCATGTGAATCCGAAAGGATGGATTCCCATGGAGATTCTGGCCACCTCATACCGGTCGACCTCCACCTGTGCCAGGAAATTCCCGCTGTATACCAGGCAGAACCCATAGGCGTCACCCCTGCATTCCGTGGTATGGGGGCGCTTTAATGCCAGGAAGGGATTGTGATCCGAACTGCTGGCCCCTCTGATGCTGGAGACGGACTGGATTCCCTTTGCCAGTTTCCTTCTGTCGATGTGGCGTTCCCTGGACCAGGCTCCGTCAAGCTGAATCATCTCAAAATCGCTGTCATAGAAGTCCACGGACATGGATAAGGCTCTGTTAAGGCGCAGAGTCTGTTCTCCCTTATTGACAAACCTGACGCTTCTGCATATGGCGTCATAATCCTCATAGATGGTGTAGGACAAAATCATGTCCATGGAAATCAGAGGATCTTCCAGGAGAATCTCAAGGGTGATCCCGTCCCCCTCCCCTTCCGTATAGCAGGCGGGAAGGCAGGAAAGCCGTTCCTTTCCGTCGAAGATCCGATGGGATTCGTAGACAAAACCGCAGATTCTGCTTCCGTTCTCCTGAATGATCTCATAGGCAGGTTCCCTAAAATCCGTGGTTCCGTAGGACGGATATTCCTGGCGGATGGTATCCAGGGAGAACAGGAAATTCTGCTCATACACATAGGCGGTGTGACTCTGGGTCCGCATCTGAATGAAATGCTGGAAAGAATCCCTGTGGGTCAGTCTTTTCCCAAAATAAAGGTGGCCCAATTGTCCGTTCTCCAGGACACAGAGAATGTAACTGATTCGGTTGTTTTGCAAATGAAATTCTTTTGTTGCTTCATTATAAATGATGTTAGCCATGTATTAGCTCCTTTTGTCTGAATAAACACGCGTTTAATTTTAGGAACGCGCGTTTATTCAAATTATTTTTATACCGCCCTGTATTTTTCAGATACTAGGCGGTGTCTCCCGGCTTAAATTCTGCCTGGCAGTATAATGTTTTGCTGGATTCCAGCCCCAATGCCGCTTTCACAGCCATATCAGCCATGGTCTTTACGGAAATCTTGATGGATGTGAGATAATATCCCACTGTCTCAAAAAACGGGGTATAGTCGCATCCTATGACAGCGATATCCTCTGGTATCCGATATCCTAAATCTTTGGCCGCTCTCATGGCCGAGATGGCCATGGTGTCATTGGCGGCATAAACTGCTGTCGCCTTTTCATCTCTCAGAAGTTCCAGGGCCAACTTGTAGGCAAGCTCGCTCTCAAAGTTGCCGTGCCGAATCAAAGATTCGTCCCTGCCCATTCCGGCTTCTTCCATAGCCCTTGCATATCCTTCCAGGCGGTGCCTGGCTGACAGACGGCTGTCCCCGGCCAGATGGGCCACTCTCTTATGTCCCTGTGCCAGAAGAAAACTGGTGGCTATATATCCGGCTTTTTCGTCCTCGCTGTAAATTCCGGTCACATTGTCAGCCTCTTTCATGCCTTCTCCCGGATCAATGACCACCATGGAGAATCCTTTGTCGATGAATTGGTTGATGGTGTCCATCTGAAAGTCAAATTCAAACCCTATGAAAATTCCCGCCGTTACATCCTTGTTGAGAAACATGTTCTCAAGCTTTGAGTAATCGCTTTTGGATGAAACCACGGATACGGAAATCACATATCCGTACTGGTTGGCAGCACTTACCAGCTCCGCTATCAGGCGCATGAAGAAGGGAGACTCCGAACCCCGCCAGCGCTTCCGCCCTTCATTGTAATCGGAAATGCACAGGACAATATTCTTGTTGGCTTTTCCCGTAAGGACTCTGGCCGACGAATGGGGTTCGTATTCATACTTTTCAATGATCTCCATGATTTTTTTTCTGGTCTCATCCGGCACATTGGGATAATTGTTGATAACCCTTGATACGGTGCTTCTGGATACATGAGCCAGTTTGGCAATTTCTTCACTGGTAATTTTCATATGGTTTCCTCATAAACGCGCGTTTATTTATATAGATCATAACACAGGGTTTTTAATTTGTAAAGTATTTTGTGTATTTTTTCTAAATATTTTAAATCCGCACATCTGCTTTTATCCTTTTTTTCTTATATAAAATGCACAATCCGGGTATGGCCTTATGGAAAGAGCGCCTTTCAAAGACCTGAATTCTTTCAAAGGCGCCATTCCCATAGGGCAGTTCTTTCTACCAACCCTTTTGCCAGGTAGATGGAGAAAAGAGAATCAGCATGGGAAAGATCTCCAGCCGCCCTGCCAGCATATCAAACATGAGTACATATTTGGACAAAACGGACAATTCCGAGAAATTACATGCCGGTCCCACTGCTCCCAGGCCGGGTCCGATGTTGTTGAACGTGGCCGCCACAGCCGTGAAGGTGGAATTAAAATCAAAATTATCCAGGCTGACGATCAAAACGGAGACGGCAAAGATAAAAAAGTAAGCGATGAAATAATTGTTCACCGATCGCATAACGCCGGAATCCAGGGCTTTCTTTTCCAGCTTCAGTACCTTTACGCTTCTGGGATGAATCAGGGCGGAAAGTTCGTTCTTCAAGGATTTCAGCCAGATGAGAATTCTCGATACCTTCATGCCGCCGCCGGTGCTGCCTGCGCATGCGCCGATAAACATAAGCCCCACAAGGATCGTCTTGGAAAACTGGGGCCACACATCAAAGTCCACCGTGGAAAAACCTGTGGTGGTGATAATGGAGGCCACCTGAAAAGCCGCGTGATGAAAAGCGTCAAAGAGGCTTTCAAAGGAGCCGCGGATATTGAGGGTGATTAAGAGTATGGACGCCCCTATGACAGCCAGGTAGGCTCTTGCCTCCTCGCAGGAAAAGGCATCTTTAAACTGCCTCACCAGAAGCAGATAGTATACATTGAAATTGACTCCAAAGAGAATCATGAATACTGTGACAACACCCTGAAGATAGTAGCTGTCATAGTAGGCAATGCTGCTGTTCTTGATTCCGAAGCCTCCTGTGCCTGCAGTGCCGAAGCTGGTGGCCAGGGAGTCAAAAAGGGGCATTCCGCCTAAGAGCAGCAAAAAAATCTGCACCACGGTCATGGCCAGATAGATTCCGTACAGGATCTTGGCTGTGGTTTTCACCTTGGGAGCCAGTTTCCCCACGGAGGGGCCGGGGCTTTCCGCTCTCATGATATGCATGGTGTACCCTCCCCCGGCCAGAGGCAGAATGGCCAGGATAAAGACAAGAACTCCCATCCCCCCTACCCAGTGGGTAAAGCTTCTCCACATGAGCATAGACGGCGACAGTCCTTCCACGTTGGTCAGAATACTGGCTCCTGTGGTGGTAAATCCGGAGATGGTCTCAAACATGGCATCAGTCATAGAGGGGATCTGTCCGCTGATGCGAAAGGGCAGGGCGCCGAAAAAACTTAAGACCACCCAGATTAAGGCCACTGCCACAAATCCTTCTTTGGCGTAAAAGACCATGTTGGCCGGACGTTTGTGAGTGGTAAGCCAGCCGATGACCATGCACAGCGCCATAACCCCAAGAAAGGAAAGGAGCTGCCCGTCCCCGTACAGAAGGGATACCATACAGGGAAGTACCATAAGCAAAGCTTCAATATTCAGTACCCAGCCTAAAAAATAGAATATAATCTTGATGTTCATAATTCTTCTCTTTTCTATCTTAAGATGTCTTTCAGATCCTTCAGCCCCGTATTGGTGGTGACGATGATTACCGTATCTCCCACTTCTATGGTATCCTTGCCTCGGGGTGTGATAATTTTTCCGTTGCGGTTAATGCAGGCCACCAAAAGATTGGCCTTAAAGGACAGCTTTTCCAGGGGAATCCCCACCATGGGCGCATCCTCTCCCACTCTGAATTCCAAAGCCTCCGCCTTGTCCGCCACGATCTTATATAAGGTCTCCACATTGCTTCCGAGGGAGTTCTGCATAGCCCGGACATATTGGAGAATGGTGTCGGCCGTAATCAGTTTCGGATAAATGACACTTCCCAGATTCATGCCGTCGACCACCCCTTCAAAGGTGGTCCGGTTTACTTTGGTGATCAGCTTTGCCTTTGACTGGGTGCCGGCAAAGAGGGAAAGAATCATATTTTCCTCGTCAAACCCGGTAAGAGCCGCAAAGGCTTCTGTCTGGCGGATGCCCTCCTCCATAAGCAGCTGCTGGTCAGAACCGTCTCCATGGATTACCATAACGCCCGGAAGCTCTTCGCTGAGTTTCCGGCAGCGCTTCAGATCCTGCTCCACGATCTTAAGCTTAATGGGAGAATCCTCAAGCATTTTGGCCAGATAGTATGTAATCCTGCCGCCTCCCACTAAAATGGCGTTTTTGACACTGTTGTTCTCGATGCCCACTTCCTTGAAGAACCGCATAGCCTTTGCGGGGGAGGCGATAAAGGAAACCTTGTCCCCGGCCTTTAACTGAAAATTACCGTTGGGTATGACCACATCGTTGCCCCGCTCCACAGCGCAGATGAGAACGCTTAACTTCAGCTTGGAGGACACCTCCCACACCTTTAAGTCGTGAAGAACAGACCCTTCCGGTATCTGGAATTTCATGATCTCCACCCGGCCTTTGGCAAAGGTATCAATCTTTATGGCCGAGGGAAATTTAAGGAGCCTGGATATCTCTCTGGCCGCAGCCAGATCGGGATTAATGGCCAGGGAAAGATTCATCTCCTCCCGGATAAAATTAATCTCCGCCGCATATTCCGGATTCCTGATCCTGGCTATGGTATGGCAGTTGCCGGCTTTTTTGGCGATGAGACAGCAGAGCATATTCAGCTCGTCGGAGTTGGTGGTTGCAATCAGCAAATCCGAATCATGGATTCCGGCTTCCATCTGAACGGCATAGACGGCTCCGTTTCCCGCCACCCCCATAACATCAATACTGTTGGTGACCTTTTCCAGAGCCTGGGCATCCTGATCAATCAGTGTGATATCATGGTTTTCTTTGTTCAGCTGCTCCGCCAGAGTGGTTCCGACTTTTCCGCAGCCAACAATGATTATCTTCATTTTTTATGCTCTCCTTTTTCAACCTGTTCCCAAAATGGTTTTCGTATTTTTTTTCTGGTTATTTCCACAAGGCCCAGTTTGGTCATGTCCACCACCGTAGTCTTCACCGGGTCTTTTCTACAGCAAAGAGTCAGGACTTCCATGAGTTCGTCCTGATCTTCTTTTGATTCCATATCGATAAAATCAACGATGATAATGCCGGAAAGATTCCTTAAGCGCAGCTCATAGGCGACTTCCCTTGCAGCCTCCAGATTAATTTTTCGTATGGTGTCTCTTAGATTTTTCTTTCCTGTGCATTTGCCGCTGTTTACATCAATAACCGTCATGGCTTCCGTAGGTTCAATGACCAGATATCCGCCGGACTTTAACCACACCCGTTTTTGGAGGGCACTGTCCATGACTTTTTCCAGGGAATAGAGTTTGGACAGAGACAGAAGGGGATCTTCGTAGAGCCGCACTCTGTCCATGCCGCCGAGCTGGTGAACTCTTAAATACTCTTTGATCTCCTGATATATGGTCTTGTCATCAGTGACAATCTCCTCCATAAATTCTTCGTAGGTGTCTCTGAGACTGCCGATATAGGCGGGAGGCGCCTCATAAAGGAGCTGAAAGCAGGTGCGGTATGGCGCCTGAGCCAGAATCCGTTCATACTCTTCTCTTAAGTCCCTTAATTCTCTGAGGATTTCCCTGGATTCTGCATTCTGGGCATTGGTTCTGACAATGATCCCAAAGTCATCCTCTTTTTCTTCTTCCAGAAGACTGCGGATATTCTGTTTCCATGGTCCGTCTGTGATTTTGGAAGAAAATCCGATCCGGCATCTTCCCGCCGTAATCACGCAGAACCGTCCTGTCAAACTGATGCAGCCAGTGACCACCGGGTCTTTTGTCTTTACCGCGTCCCGGCTTACCTGGATGATGATCTCATCTCCTGAGCGAAGGGGCCTGTTCTCCCCTGCATCCCTGACAAAGAGATGACGTCTGTTCTCCGTCAGGCTGTAATAGGCAGTCCGTCCGCCGCCTAAGTCTATAAAAGCCGCATCAATATTCCTGGCAATATTTTTTACTTTTCCTATATAAATGTTTCCCAGAATGGACTGTGATTCTTCTTCCATATTCATCTGCACAATCCGGGAGTCCTTTGCTATGGCAGTAAGAATGCCCTTGTCCATTCTGGTTATGATGATCTTATTCAATGTCTTCTCCATATTGCTCCAGGGGAATCAATCTGCCTTCGGCGCCGTCCCGGCCATAGACTTCTTCCCTCTGTATTTGAAAGGTAAATCCGGGGTATTCCCATCCCTGGCCCTCATAGAACGATTCCATGACAAGCTCCGGCTTGATGTTGTCTGTGCTGCCTGTGGACACCTTCATGAAGACGGCGTCCCCTTTGCGGGCAAGATCATAGATGAGAGGCTTTAGGTCCATATCCTTTTGTCCCTTCTTGGTCTTTTTGACAATCAAAATCTGGTTCTGATCATAAAATCCACGAAGTTTTTCAAAAAAACCGTCCAAATCCTCCGGTTTATACCTTTCCCTGAATGTGAGGGTATAGTCTGCAGCGGCCACAATGGACATGGCGTTCTTGCTGGAATCCTCCAGTTTTTTGTAGCTTAGGACCCGGATCTCATCTACCATAACCTGATTAAGCCTATTCGTCATGACTGCAGAGCTTTCTGTCTCTGTGACTTCGATATCCAGATATTCTCCGTTGCTGGTGATTCCCACTCCGAGAGGGGCTGCAAAGGACATGATCTGATGAGGGCTGAAGCCCTCGCTGTAGCGGATCTTCACGTCAGCCCGGCGCATGACCTTTTGAAAATACCGCATCATATCCAGATGACCGATAAATTTCATGGAGCCCTGCTTTAAAAATTTAATTCTTATCTTCATAGCAGACACCTCCTCCAAATCCCCTGGCGCCGCAGCCGGAGCATCGCTGACGGCAGTTTGGCGTTACCTCCTCTTTCATGGCCAGCAGCCATTCCCGCTTCAAAAATTCCTTGGACACGCCGGCGTCAATAAAATCCCAAGGGAATATCTCATCAAGACCTCTCTCTCTCACCGTATAGAAATCCGGGGCAATGCCGCAGGACTCAAAGGCCCTCATCCACAGGCTGTTGTCAAAATACTCGGACCAGGAGTCAAAAAGGGCTCCGTTGTTGTAAGCCGCCTCCACCACTGCGCACACTCTCCTGTCTCCCCGTGCCAGGACTCCTTCCAGAACCGTCACATCGGCCTCATGCCAGTTGTATTTTAAACTCTTAAAATTCTTCATCTCCCGAAACTTATTCTTCACAATATAAGCCCGCTCTAAAAATTCCTCCTTGGTACACATCTTAGCCCACTGGAAGGGGGTAAAGGGTTTAGGGACAAAGAAGGAGGAGCTGGCCACGATCTGCACTTTGCCATGGCGCTGGTCCTTTGGAATCTCGTCATAGTAGGTCTCGGCGATCTTCTCTGACAAAAGGGCGATTCCCTCCATATCTTCTCTCTGCTCTGTGGGAAGCCCCAGCATGAAATACAGCTTTACCCGGTTCCAGCCGCCGTGAAAGGCCATGGCGGCTCCTTTTAAGATTACCTCTTCTGTCAGCCCCTTGTTGATCACGTCCCGAAGTCTCTGGGAGCCGGCTTCCGGGGCAAAGGTGAGGCTGGACTTTTTCACGTCCTGGACCTTACTCATTACATCCAGGGAAAAGGCGTCGATCCTCAGGGAGGGAAGGGAGATATTGACTCCCTTGGCGCTGCACTCGTCAATCAGGTAGTTCACCAGCTCAGGAAGATAAGTATAGTCGCTGGAGCTTAAGGAACTCAGGGAGATCTCGTCATGTCCCGTGGTCTCGATAAGTTTTTTGGCATAGTGTTTCAGATAGTCCAGCCCGTGTTCTCTCAATGGCCGGTATACATTGCCTGCCTGGCAGAACCGGCATCCCCGGATGCAGCCCCTCTGAATCTCAAGGACCACCCGGTCCTGGGTAACTTTGAGAAACGGAACAAGAGGTTTCTCGATATAGGGTGCATCGTCCAAGGTTACCACCAGTTCTTTGGTAACCTTCTCCGGCGCACAGAGGTTATTGGGAAGAAAGGTCTTAATGGTTCCGTCTTCTTTATAGGTTACATCATAAAAAGCAGGAACATAGATTCCGGGAATCCCAGCTGCCTTCTTAAGAAATTCGAAACGGCTTTTTCCCTGCTTCTTATTGTCAAGATAGACATCCAAAAGCCGATCGTAAACGGTCTCCCCTTCCCCGATATAAAAAAGATCGAAAAATTCCGCCAAGGGTTCCGGGTTGTAGGCGCAGGGGCCGCCGCCGATGACGACAGGATCGTCTTCTCCTCTCTCGCTGCTGTGGAGAGGAATCCGACTTAAATCCAGAATCTGCAGTACATTGGTGTAGCACATCTCATACTGCAGCGTGATGCCAAGGAAGTCGAAATCCTTTATGGGATCCTGAGATTCCAGGGCAAACAGGGGAATCTTGTGCTCCCTCATGATCTTGTCCAAATCCGTCCATGGGGAATAGACCCGCTCGCAGTAAGTGTCTTCTCTTCTGTTAAACATATCGTAGAGTATCTGAATGCCCAGATGGGACATGCCGATCTCGTACACGTCCGGGAAACACATGGCAAAACGAATGGCCACATCTTTCGGGTCCTTGACGCACATGTTCACCTCGCCGCCGATGTAGCGGGCGGGCTGCTGGATACTTAGTAAAATTTCATCAGGTAAGGCTAGTTTTCTCATGATTTTTCCTTGTATTTTTGTTTGTATTGCATAAATTTTAGGCTATTTTTGTGGTGCAGAAAATCGGTTGATTTTGAGAAATCTGCTGCAAATAAGGTCTCTGCCAGGTCGGCGAATCAGGCCTTTTTTGAGCCGAAAATAGGGTGATTTTCAAAATCGGGGGCAATTTTATTTTCACGTACATTCTACCACATACGAAACTATTCTACCACAGTTTCCTATAAAACAGCAACAACTACTTACATGACAGGGAAAAATCTTAAGAATCATATGCATATTTATACCTTTTCGTGCGAAGCACGTCCGCCCGAAGGGCATGCATTAGGGTATGCCCGAATGGGTAATCCCAGAATTTATCTAGGAAGGATGTACGCCATAATCTCTGGAGATATTTCGATGTCATAAATTGCAATGTCAGTGCTGGGAAGTACTTCATCAATGACTTTATCGTATTCCGGAACCCCGATACAGGTAATTGCATCCTGATCAATATAGTTCTGCAGACTGAAAATATCAGAATAATGCCCCAGCATATAGCTTAATTCCTTTAGATTGACCTTATAAGTAGCCATTACCGTTGCAAAACAGTGCCTTAAGAAATCCAAATGTTTGGATTTCTTAAGGCACCATTATGCCGTGGAAAACATCAACCGGTGGGTGGGACGGGGCTTTGAGTTCCATGACAGGCTGGTATTCCTCAGTAAGAGCATGGGGCATACGACAGTGGAGAGCACGAAGTACTACTACTCGATTGTGCCCGGGCTCTCGGAGATCATAAAGGAACAGACACAAGCCGGTTCGGAATGGATGATGCCGGAGGTGCCCGCAGATGAAGAAGCCTAATAAGGAAAGCATCCTGATAGCCGGATATATTTCAGGGTTTCTGGACGGTTATGTCCTTTCACAGAAAACAGACAGCATGAACACCCTGAAATCCTACCGGGATGCGATCGTGCTGTACCTGTTCTTTCTGGAGAATGAGAAAAAGATACACAGTGACAGCCTGAATGCAGACTGCTTCCGGCATACGGTTATCGAAGAATGGCTTGTCTGGCTGCGGGAATCCAGGGGATGCAGTCCGGAGAGCTGCAACAACAGGCTGGCATCTTTAAGGACATTTTTGAAGTACCTGGGCAGCCGGGATGTGGCTTACCTGCACTTGTATCTGGAGGCGGCCCAGATCCCGCGCAGGAAATGTCAGAAAAAGAAAGTGGAAGGCCTGACGAGGGAAGCGGTAAAGGCACTGCTGGATGCCCCCAGCCCATTAAGCAGGACCGGACGCCGGGATATGGCATTCCTTATCCTGCTCTACAGCACCGCTGCCCGGCTGGACGAGCTCCTGTCGATGAAGAACAGCCAGCTCCACCTGTCGGACGAAAAACCATATGCGGTTATTATCGGGAAAGGAAATAAGATCCGCACCCTTTACCTGCTGCCCAAGACCGTCGCGCATTTAAAGCGTTACCTGGCAGAGTTCCATGGGGAAACATCGGATCCGGAAGCTTATGTCTTTTATTCCCGTAATACTGGATGCCATGGGAAGCTGACCCAGCCTGCCATCAGCAAGATGTTGAGGAAATATGCCAAGATGGCGCATGAGGTCTGCAGTGATGTGCCGCCAGGGCTCCATGCACACCAGCTTCGCCATTCGAAGGCTTCACACTGGCTGGAGGATGGGATGAACATCATACAGATTTCATTTTTACTCGGCCACGAACAGCTCCAGACCACGATGGTTTACCTTGATATCACTGTGGAAGAGAAAGCAAAGGCACTGGCCACTCTGGAGGATGAAAACGACAGAAAGGTATCTGCAAAGTGGAAAAATCCTGATGGCTCTCTTGTAGATTTTTGCGGTATCAAGAGAAAAAGATAAAAATAATATCCAAACTTTTTCAGACGGTATTTGTTGCGGTTTACGTCTTTTTTCTGAAAGGTTTGGATTTTATTTAAGTTTGGATAACTTAGATCATGCCAATGAAGATCCTCAGGTAATGACAAGTCCCCTTTCCTTTGCAATTGTCTAATTGACACGAAGTTCTCTTTTCCTCCAGCATACAAAACCATACATATCGTTAAATAAGAAAATGGCAAAATTTATGACAACAGGTATATACTCAGGATTTTCAAAGGAAGCTGATATCCATAGCCCGATCAATACCAGGTCGTTTGCCGCATACCCCAACGCGTAATAGGAAGACCGCAGCATCGTCAGCGCTGCCGCCAAAAAGCTTGTTACGATTGAAACTGTGCTTAGTACAATATTCGGAGTATCCAGCGCCTGCAAGATATAGTAAAAGAAAGCGGCGACCACGCTTCCCAGGAACAAGAGCGCAATCATATGTTTTTTGGTCAGTGCCTGAATGGCAACTTCTTTTCCGTTCTCAGACGGGTTTTTCAGCCATGTTATTGTGGAACATACAGCCATTGGCAATGTCATCCCCAGATAAGTAATCATTTCTCCCCAATACCGGAATGTCCAGGAGATTACGGCATAAAGAATACTGAATACAACCATAAGAATCTGCGCCCATACGTTCCCTTTAGCCGCCAATACCAGAGAGATAACCCCGATCCAGGCAGCCAGCAGCATGAGCATATTAATGTTTCCTGTCACTAAATTGGAAATTCCTATAATCAGTATCGAGCATGTCAAGATACCCCTCTCTTTCTTTGTTATGCTTTTGATCGGATTTTCCAAGGCGGATACGCCGGATTTTTTCTTTTCTGATATGGCACTTACCTCCTCTTCTTCCAATACCCGCTTTCTTCTCCGCATTTTTCTAAACACACTCTCCCTCCTTCTTTTAAAAACAAAATCGCCGGATCTTTCTGTCTTCTTTGACCTAACGACAGAAATTCCAGCGATTGACTCCTCTACCCGGTGGCAGACGAGTATCGTAATTTGTTTTATTATCGTGAATAAGTCTATCACCATGAAGGTTGTCTGTCAAGTGATATGTTCCGGGAAATGCTTTTGAGGTTACTGTCCAGGTAAATGACAGCCTGGGATGGGAGGCAAAAATCCCATCGCCGCAGGTGATCTTTATGGATTTTGGCCAGTTGCTATGGGAGCAGCAACTCAAAAGGCAGCCTGGATTTCACAGACTGCCTTGGTTTTCAGCATATATATTTTCCTGACACGGCACACCTTAAGACGTCCTTTTCATCTTCTGTGCCTGTCATTTTTCTCTCAGCTGCTGCCGTTTTCCTTCCCCGGTTCTTTCTCGTACAGCTCATGGGTACCGTCCAGCACCTTCTTTTCCTCCTCGCTCTCAAAATACCACCCATAAGGCTCCAGGGCTTCATATCCCTTCAAAAGCGCCTTTCCTTTGGAAGGATTAAAGTTCGAATCGAAGGTTTCATTGGTGCTTGCCATGGAGGCATCCAAAATAAGCAGCATCTGATGGAGCATACTGAGGGCGTCTGCCTTCTTCTGGGCCTCCTGCCGTTCTTCATCGGTACGGCAGATGGCGGGAATGAATTTTCAAACACATTCCAGCATTTCTGTGATTGAAAGCCATAGGGAAGTTTGATAGAATAAATGGCAGAAAATATGACACTCACGAAAAGGAGACGCAGATATGTTCCGGTATGTACATACAAATATCATTGCAAAAGACTATCAACGGCTGATAACCTTCTATAAAAAAGTATTTCACTGCAGAAGCATCGGGGAGACAAGGGATCTCCGGGGGGAATGGCTGGACCGTCTCACCGGGATTTCGGGCGCCCACATCGTGGGGGAACATCTCTGCCTGCCAGGTTACGAAAAAGATCATCCTACCCTTGAAATCTTTTCCTATGACTCAATGGAGGATGCCTGCCATCAGATCAACCGGTGCGGAATCGCGCACCTTGCTTTTGAAGTGGATGATGTGGAAGAAACACTGAGTCTCCTCCTTGAAAAAGGCGGAAGCCAGGTAGGAGAACTGGTAAAGACAGCCTATAAGGATGGAAGAAACGCTGTCTTTGTCTATGCCGCAGACCCGGAAGGGAATATCCTTGAACTGCAGAGCTGGTCATAATGGATATTTGGACAAGACCACAAAAAATCTATGCGGAGCTGCTGATGAGAGCATATCCGAGGTCTTCCACCCTGCCATCGCCACGTAGTTCATGGCCTCCGCCGCCTCCGAAGCAGAGAACTTCGTCTTGGAACCCATCTCACGGGCCTTATCCCCCAGCGCCTGCAGCTTCTCCCCCGAAGCCGCAATTTTCTGCACCGCCATAGCCGACTGGTTCGCCTGCTGCTCCAGATTCCGCAGGACATTTTCCGTCTCAATGATCTCCCGCTGCAGCGCATCGTACTGCTCCTGCGAAATCTCCCCATTGGCAAGGGCAGTATTCGCCTGCTCCGCCGCCGTCTTCAAAGTTTCCAGCTTCGCCTTGGTTTCTGAAACCGCCTGCCCCAGAAGCCGGTGCCGCTGAGCCAGCAGCTCCGTATTGCCGGGGTCAAGTTTCAGCAGCTTCTCCACGTCTCGCAGCTGGGACTGGGTATTGCGTATTTCCGTATTGACCCCTTTCAAGGCGGTCTGCAGCTTGGTAGTATCACCGCCAATCTCCACCGTAATGCCCTTGATCCGGTTCGCTACCAAAACCACCTCCCCTCAAAAACGGCATGAAAAAAGCCTGAATGAATCCGAGCCGCAGGCATAAAGAAAGCACCGATTATTTCTAACCGATGCCACATAACAATCTATATAAAATTTACCTTTGATTTCTTAACGTAAACATTTAATCTTCTTCAATATACATCGCTCTCCGTAAAAATTCTTTGGCCTCACTAAGCCGTAAATTCCAGTATGTTTGTTGTAGCTGTATCATACAACAAATCTATACTTACTGTTCTCTTTTCTTTTGGCAATCAGAGCTATCACTTACTGACGCAAATATCTTTCAATAACTGCCGCATACTCTTCTTTCCAGTCCTCAATTTCAAACCGCAATGGCTTTGACAGCTCTAAACTGAAAATTCCCATGATCGATTTTGCATCAATCACATACTTTCCCACACAAAGAAGTACATCCCCTTCTATTTTGCTCATATCATTGACAAACTCTTTCACCTTATCTACGGAGCCAAGCTGGATATCAAAAGATTTTGCAGTTTTTTGTTTCTGATGTTCCTGCCCATAATTTGCAAGCAGGGCATTGACTTCTTCCCTACCTGGCATGGAACGGATCGCACCTTTTCTGGTTGTCACAATGGAGGCCGCTGCATTTGCAAAAGAAAGCATTCTATCCAGATCCTCCTGCTCCAGAACATCCAGTCCATGCTCCAGCAAAAAGCTGATCACACAGGCGCAAAAAGTATCCCCTGCTCCCGTGGTATCGATCGTCCTGTCACTCAGGAACGGTCTGCCATAAATTTTCTGATCCCTATAATATGCAAGGCTTCCTTCATTCCCCAAAGTTACATTGACCAGCTTAACATTTGACCGTTCTTTGATCATATGCACGCCTTCATCATAATCTTCTTTTCCGGTCAGCCACTTTATCTCATTATCCGCAATCTTTAAGACATCACATTCCCCAACCCCATACCATATCGCCTCTTTTGCCTGATCTTCCTTCTCCCATAAAGGTTCCCGTAAATTGGGATCAAAGGAAATCAGTTTTCCCGCACTCTTTGCATACGCAACAGCAGCTTTCGTTGCTACAGCCGCCGGTTCATTTGTAAGGGAAAGAGAGCCAAAATGGAACACCCTGCATTCATCTATCAGCTTCCGGTTCACTTCCTCATCCGTCAGCATGATATCCGCTCCTGATTTTCTGTAGAATGAAAAGTCCCTCTCTCCACCCGGCAGTGTATGCACCAGAGCAAGCGTAGTGTTCACATTCCGGTCATACACCAGCCCTTCATCTGAGATCCCCGTTTCCCGGATTGTTTTCCCAAGCATCCGTCCGAAATAATCTTGCCCCACTTTTCCAATAAACGCAGTCGAATACCCCAGACGTGAAAGCATTGCCAGTACATTGCACGGCGCACCGCCCGGATTTGCCTCAAATATCGGGTTCCCTTTCTCACTGCAGCCGTTTTGGATAAAATCAACCAGCAGTTCTCCCATTGCAACTACATCATACATTTTTTCCACTCTCCTTTCTTTCCTGAATCTCCTGCACAATCTTGTTATATGCTTTCTTATTCAGGCGATAGAAAAATAAAACTGCCGCTGTTATAATCCACAGCACACCGGGAACCGTGGTAAAAGAATGCTTGATCGCAGCCAGCACTGCCGGATTCTGCTGCTGGTTCGCTACATATCCGAAGCTGCCTAAAACACCTGCCAATAAGGAAGTCCCAATCGCCATTCCTATCTTATTTCCCAGAGAAATAAAAGCATACTGGAAGCCGTCATTACGAAGCCCTGCTTTCCATTCCCCATACTCCACGCAGTCCGGTACAATGGCATAGATCGCTGTGTTAAACCCGGAAAAGAAAAACTGTGCCAGACATGAAAACAAGTAAAATGGGACTGGTGATTTCCCAACCGTAAAAAAGCACATACAAAACATGCTGATTCCCGTAAGCAGCGCAAATATGGAAGCAGAACGCCCTTTATTGTTTGTCAGCCTGAACACCACCGGGAAGCAAGCCGCACCAATGATGGACGGGATGATGATAAAAAGGGAGTAACTGCTGAATAATGCCTGGTTCCCTTCCCAAGTGCCGCAATCAGTGGAACCGTTATGATATTGATAATGCCGATGGCAATCATAGCACTGACGGAACGGAACGTGTTAATCTTCGCCCGCTCCTCAATATTCTGAGTCATTGCACCGCACAAAGTCCCGTAAGGGATATTGACACAGGTATAGCCCAATACCAGAATGCAGTAGGTAACTGCCATATATATAATCTTTACGGTAGATGACCAGTCCGGATGCGCCCAAAAGGTCAACATCAATACCAGAGCGGTCAGTGGCGCTGCAATCAAAAGCCACGGGCGGTATCTCCCCCATCTGGTATGTGTCTTATCGCTCAGACCGCCGATCACAGGATCATTGATTGCATCCCAGAATCTCGAAAACAACATCAGTCCTGCCACCGCGCTCATCCCTATCCCGAAAACGTCCGTATAGAATATCATCAGGAAATTCCCAACAAACATCCAACTGAAATTACATCCCACATCCCCCATCCGTAAGAATGCCACCCTTTCGCCTGCCGCTTCATTCACTGTCTGAAACGCAACTTGAAATCCAAAAGTTTCATAAAAGGCAATGGTTGCTTCCAGATCGTTTGTGGGAATCCCTATATGCTGCAGCCCTGTTATATATCTCTGAAAATTATTTTCCATATGAATCCTCCATCTCCGCCTTTTCCAGATCCATGCACAGATACCCCGGAAACAGTCCGGTATGCGGTTTCCGGGGTTCTGTATATTTTACATTGGCTACTCGGCAATGCGTATCACTGCTTTCACAATGTCAGCTTTGTTGTTCACACTGTAGTCCATGGCTTTCTGCGCCTCGTCAAGTCCGAAGACATCTGTCACGATCCCTTTCAGGTTCACCTTGCCTGCCGCAACAGCCTCTATCGCCATGGGATAGATATGGCGGTAGCGGAACACTGTCTTGAACATCAGCTCCTTATCCAACGCAAGGCTCATGGGAAGCGTCATTTCCCCACTCTTACTGTAGCCTACCAGCACAATGGTCGCGCCTTTCTTCGTCATGTGTATCGTCTGCACTGTGGTGATCTGTGTACCGGCGGTCTCCACTGCAAGGTCACAGCCTTTCCCATCCGTCAGTTTTCTTACCTCTTCCACCACATCTGCCTGCGCTCCGTTGATGATGCCGTCTGCTCCCAGCTCCAGTGCTTTCTGGAGACGTTTCTCCATGATATCCACCACATACACCTTTGAAACTCCCATTGCCTTTAACGCCATCATCGTCACAAGACCAATACAGCCTGCCCCCATGACAACCGCTGTCTGTCCTGCCCTTGCGCCGCCCTGCATTGCCGCATGGAAGCCCACTGCCAGCGGCTCGATCAGCGCGCCCTCCATGGTGCTTACATTATCCGGCAGCTTAAAGCAAAGGTCTGCCTCATGTGCCACATATTCCTGAAATACCCCATCCACCGGCGGCGTTGCAAAAAAGACTACATCCGGGCAGAGATTATAATTCCCTGTTTTGCAGAACTCACAATGGCCGCAGGTCTTACCCGGTTCCAACGCAACCCGGTCGCCGACTTTCAGGTGCTTCACATCCTTCCCCACTTCCACAACTGTCCCGCCCGGCTCATGGCCAAGCACAAATGGCGGCTTTACCACATAGTCACCGATCGCCCCCGTCTCATAATAATGCAAGTCGCTACCGCAGATTCCCACATACTCCAGCTTGACAAGCACCTCATTGTCTTTTGTCTTCGGGATATCCCTTTCTTCAAATCCCATTTTTCCAATCCCTAACATTACCGCTACTTTCATTTTTCCTTCCATGATTGTTTCCTCCTTTTACATGTTACTTTAATTATTACTTTATTAAATAGTTTTATTATATATTTTATTTTAATTCCGAAGCCTCATTTTGTCAAGATATTTTCGAGGAATACTCCACTTTCATCATTTTTGCCTAAATTTCGTCTCTATTTTTAACAAAAATGCACAAAAAAAGAAGTCTCATTTCTGAAACCTCTTTTTAGCACTGTTCCATCTCAATTTTATATCTGGCTGACAAACGTCTCAATCACTTTCAGCGCTGCCCCCAATGCTGCTGCAGCTACCTTATAATTGCAGGCTTTCACAAAGGAATCTTTTACCCCGAATGTATTCCTCCCGGCAACTTTATCCCATAGTTCTTGAAGATGTGTGCCCATGCAGCTTCCTACATAGCCTCCCAAAACAATGTCGCAATCCAGAATCATGTAAATATTGTTCACTGCAATAGACAAGTAATCCGTATAAGAATCCCATATCTTTGCCGCCTCTCCATCCCCCTGATCCAACATGCTGAAAAACTGTTCCAGTTTTCCATCCGCCGCATCGGATAAATGCCATGCCGCACAATAGGCATCCAGGCATCCCCTTTTCCCACAATAGCAGCCTTCCCCATCCATAACAAGTGTCATATGCCCAACTTCACCACACCGGAAATTCCTGCCCTGTACCAGCTCATTTCCGCCAAAAATCGCTCCTCCCACCGTATTGCTTAATGAAAGATAGAAAAATCGCTCCTCCTCGTCTCCATGGAACCCCTCCGCATATGCCCCTGCATTGGCATCATTAAGGAAAAAACATGGGTAGGAAAAAAAAGCGCTTACTGAATCAAGGGGTACAGCCTCTATGCCTAATATATGGGAATAGGTAATCTGTCCCTCATCCAGATTTATAATTCCCGGAAAAGAAATTCCCACCCCTAAGACCTTATGCCTATCAACACCATTCTCATCCAGAAAATGCTCCAGCCTTTCACTTACTTCCCGATAATAAATCTCTCTGGGAACATACGGCAGATGGATGCGCTCATATTTTAAGATTTCCCCCACAATATTGGTAAGCACCAGCGCAATATGATTTTTGGTAATATCCAACCCCACCGCCAGTCTGGCACCTACAACTGCTGATAAAGCTTTTGCCCTTCTCCCTCCGGTTGACTGCAATTCCCCTTTTTCCTCCAATAACCCTTCCGCCATCAACTCCTTTGTAATCTGTGTTGCCGTGGGCAGACTGATCTTCATGTTATATGAAATATCGGGGTTTGATACCGTTCCCTGCTTACAGATATAACGAAAAACTTCATTCCTATTTTTCTTCTTTACTTCCATGTTGGTTATTTTTTTCTTATCCATATACACCGCCTATACTTTATTAAAGTATTTTTTTAGTGTACCATCTCTTTTGTAACAACGCAACTATATCTTATATTTTCTTTACATTTTTCCCCCTTAAGTCGTCAATAAAAATAAATTCCTTTTGAGCTTGCTTTCCCACCAAAAATCCGTAAGCTGTCACTCACAGAATTAAAACATAATTTTAAAGAGGACATTGCAATGCTCAATATATCTGAAATCATAAAGAAAACCGAAGAAATGTTTGACTTATTCAACCAACATTTTTACAACAACGAATTAACCCGCCCGGCCATCACCGTATCCCCGGACGGCGGGTGCGGCGCATATGGTTGGTGCACCATCCATGAAACCTGGAATGCAGATAACGAACTTTACCGGGAGATTAACCTTTGCGCCGAATACCTCGACCGCCCCATTACAGAGATAGCCGCCTCGCTCCTCCATGAAATGAGCCACTTGTTCCATATATAAAATTATCCGCTAAAATGTTCTCACGGCTTAATGCGAAATTATACTTTTTAGCGGATATTGATTTTTGCCTCTGCTGCCCTCCGAGGGGTGTGCATCCGCCAGTACAATACAATCCCCCTGAGTTGAAGATTCATTATTCCATGGAATTTTCAGAAGTCAGTGCAAAGTGTAGAAAAAGATAGAATCTGGAAAAGCCCGCAGAATAAGGCTTTTTCAATACTTGCAGAAAAATAGCCCTCCGAAATGGAAGGCTTATTTTGTATCAAAGTTTGTCCCTTTAGACAACGATTGATTGGCACAATGAAGAAGCCAACAGCAAATAGAAAATGAAAACGGAGGAAAGGCATGATTACAGTCTATGTTTATATTCTTGATACCCTGGCAGATTGGGAAATGGGGTATGCTACCGCAGAACTCAACTCTAAACGCTTTTTCAAAAAGGATGCGCCGAATATATCGGTCAAAACTGTCGGTATCTCAAAAGAGCCTGTCAAAACAATGGGCGGCCTCACTATCATTCCTGATTGTGCCATCAGCGATATTGCAATGAACGAAGAAAGTGTATTACCGCTGCCGGGCACAAACACCTGGGGCGAGCCGATACATGGAGCTATCATTGATAAGGCGAGTAATCTTCTTTCAGCAGGTGGTATGGTATGTGCCATTTGCGGCGCTACTGCCGCGCTGGCAAATGTCGGTCTGCTGGATCAACGTCTGCACACCAGCAATGGAATGGGATACCTCGAAATGGTTTCTCCCTGTTACAAAGGACAGCAGTGCTATGTCGATAAGCCGTCTGTTGCAGATCAAAACCTGATTACCGCAAGCTCCACCGGGGCTTTGTTATGGGCAAAACAAATCATTGAGCGATTGGAAGTATTTCAGACGGATACATTGGAAGCGTGGTATAACTATTTCAGCAGCGGTAAGGAACAACATTTCTTTGCCCTGATGCAAACTCTGCCGGCAAACAAATGACCTACTTTTATCACAGATAAGAACATAATGTACAAAACTGCTGCACGACGGCAAAAGAAAAAAAGCCATCGTACAAGCAGGAGTATTGTCACGCCCGAAGCGGCGGCTTTGAGAAAATCAGAGCCGCCGCTCTTTTGCTTTTTCGGTGGGCTTTCCAATCTGGCCCCGGTGCCGCAAGCCCGCCTCTCCTGTTCAGATTTCGCTTACCCCAAATCTGAACAGGAGGAAAATGTTTCCCCATTGTTGTTTCTTGCCGCAATTACAGCAAGTAATTATTTTCCCTGTTTGCAATCTGTAAACCGACTACTTTCACTTCTGATAAACGACTTCATAATCTGTTCTTCATTAAACAAACTCATCATAATCGTCACAACCTTCTTTTCTCTCTGCGCTAAATATTCCCTTAAAACATTCCTGTCCTTGCATATGCGGATTGTTTCTGTAACTGCCTTTTGTGTCATTCCGTGCAGTTTTGTCTGTTCGTTAAAAACTTTGCAGAAAATAATGTACTGATTGATAATGTCGTCTGTATCGCTTTCATAGATAACCTTTGCTTTTACCTCAATGTCTATATCTGCCCCCCTCAAAAAATTCTTTAGGCAGAGATATTTTATCGGGTTTCCTCCCTTTGTTTCCCGTAAAAATAACATAAAGTTCAGGTTTTGGCATTTTTACTTTCTTGCTTTTCTTCCCTCTGCTATAATCTGTTCATGCGTTTTTCCCTCATAAGACCAATAACCACTGTACCCTGCAAAGGTGCTGCTGTCTTGTATCTCGCTATCGTTTTGTTTTAAAATACTGATTGCTATTTCTTTTGCCTTATTCCCTGATACTGCTTCTTTGTTTTGTATATCATCAAGATAAATTGCAAAATAAATTTTATTATCATCTTTTTCCATAAAACCAACAAACCATGCCTTACCATCAGCTCCCGAACCTGTCTTTCCATACAGACAACCATTATCAAATTCCGCTATATACATAATGCTTTTCAGTTCTTCCAAACTATCAGCATTAAAATTATTATCACTGCCAAAAATATAGTTCAATGTAACAACTTGTTGTTTGGGAGAAATTTCTAACGATGAATCCAGCCAAAATCCATTAAGTTCCGGCAATGGATTCGTTTCACTTCCGTTCCATTCGGATATATCACAATTTCCATACTGTATTTCTTTCAGCATGGCATGAATATCTTCTTGACCAACCATATCTACAACTTGCCGGAAATACCATACACATGAAGCTTCAAATGCTTCTTTCAATGTTAAATTTGAGTTCCATGTGTCAATGGGGTATTTTACACCACTGTATTCCATTGTAGAAGTTTGGCTTTCAAGCACATTATTCTCCAAACCTGCCAGTGCGGATACAATCTTGAATGTTGACAACGGCGAAATTTCCTTTTCGCATTTCTCTTTGTTATAAAGAGAATAAGTGTTTGATGATTCATCATATATTACAGCGCAACCACTGATTCCTTGAAAGTATTCAGAATAATCAACAATATTATCCGTCACAACAGATATTTCATTTTCTTTGACGATTTCTGTACCTTGTATATTTTGATTTTCTTCCGCTGTTTGCTGTTTTATTGCAACACTATTATCTTCCTGCTGTTCACTATTTGTATTTGAACACCCTGCAATCATAACAGATAATAGCACTATTGCTATACCTTTAACTTTTTTCATGTCATCTCCTTTTTATATGTCAAACAGTTATGCAGCTCCCTCATCTTATCATATATCCTCTTATATATCTACCTGAATCCGTGAAATTGGTTGTTTTATGAAGCCAATCCTAAATCTGATTGGCTTACTCTTGATAAATTGTCCTTCAAAGACAGTATTTTTATGAATGATGATTGATTTTGGCTCTAAATGACAGTTAGGAATACTGGAAAACCTTAAAAAATGGCATACTTTCCCCTTGGTTTTTCATATGGTTACCTGGCAGGACGATTTTACAATTGGAAATCTGCGAAAGCTGTATATACCTCCGCAAAAGCATGCCGCCATATATTACTTTTGGCACTAAGAAGAAATGTACCGGGCATCCATATCCTGAAAGGCATTCTGCACATCCCTATGGTCAGGCAGATAAAAAATCCTTCTTTTCCGGCCTTACTAATCCAGCCCAAGTCCTGACACCCAGCTTCTGATATCTTCCTCGGATACGCCGGAACTGAACTGCATCACTTCCTGCCAGTCCCCGGTTCCCGCTTTTTCCTTAAGCAGCTCTCCGCTTTCTCCAAGGCCGGAACTGGCAGAAGTACAGAACGGAATCACAGTCTTTCCGGTAAAATCATTCTCTTCCACGAAGCTGTCTACCGGCCATGCGGCAATTCCCCACCAGACGGGATAACCCACAAACACCACGTCGTACTGATCAAGATTGTCAATATGGCTTGTCAGCTCCGGCCTGGCATTCTCATCCTGCTCCTCTGCCGCGTAATCTACAAGCCTGCCTCCATCCCCCAGATAATCCACAGAGGTCTGAATGGAAAACAGTTCCCCGCCGGTTTCCTCCTGGATCAATCTCGCCAGATGCCCCGTCCGTCCCTCCGTCTCACCGTTTACAGTCACTACACTGGCTGAGGATGCCGCGTCCATATCGCTGTTTTCAGCCACGGCAAAATAAGCGATTAAAATGCCGCCATCTCCGTCTGTTTTCATGGCCGCCGAATCTTTATCCTCCTGAGTGGGCTTTAAAGTTTCCTGTCCTTCGCCCCTTTGGGCGGATTCTTCCGCCGTCTTTTTTACCGGCTGGGTATCTGTTCCCTGATTGCCGCATCCGGCCAAAAGGGCGGCGATGATCATCCCTGCCGCCAGACATACCTTTTTCCGTTTCATGTTCTGTCTTCTCCATTTTTTCATTGCCTTATGTCACTGACACATGGCTCTATTTTACCTGCAATCCACTGACACCGGAACATCAAAAAAGTTCAAGCGTATCAACCCAAAGGTTAATACGCTTGTAAACATTACATATTCTGACAACTATTCCAACCCATACTTAACCTGAAAACTTTCTTCGGAATAGGCCATAACTTCGATTTCATTGTCATCATAATCCTGTATATAAAAGTTATAGGAATTTTCCGTATGGGCCACTTTTTCATAAGGGCCTGTATATGGCCTTTTTGATGTCTTGGGGCCATAATACAGCTGAACCCCTTTCTCATTCATTCTCTCTGCCTCCAATTCTATATCATGGACAATCATCGCAAAATGACACTGGCCTTTATTATTGGTGCAGTTATCCTTGGGATAAGGTTGGTTTAACAGTTCAATAATCTGCTCTTCATTGACTCTTACATGAACGCGGTCCGGCGTATCCAGAATCAAATCCATTTCCAGTATATCCCTGTAAAAAGTTTTGGCTTTCTCAAGGTCATTGCTGTTGTAAGTCACTTTGGAGATATAGAGTGGTCCCTTGTTGATCTTCCAGGTATTAAACTCCGGATCCTGAACGTTTTCGCCTTCTCCTTCTCCAAGAGTAGTGTACTGATAAGAATAGTACTCGTCATGGTTATGTCCGTCATATTCCGGCCACCCCCTAAGAGAAGTTTCCGGAAAAATCTCAATAAAATGTCCATGATGGAGCTGATAATAAATGATTCTCTCCTCCCCCTCAGCTGTTTTCAGGGAGAATCCTACTTTTAATCCTAAGGTGTTCTCATAAAAATCTCGAAATTTTTTCGTGTCTTTCAGTTTAAAACTCAGATGTCCTATCTCTTTAATATTTGTATTCATATCTATCCTCCATTTTCGAATTCCTTCTCTATGATTCGGTCTCACTTTTATCAGCAGCTGTCTGCTGTCTCTCATAAAGCACTACAAAAGGCAGATAAATCAGTGTAGCGATGACGATTCCCACCAGTTCACACAACCCACCCATCACGCTTCCGCCTGTGGCCAAAAATCCATGAAGCACAGGAGGCATAGTCCACGGTACCTGTACATACATAACCGGACAGATATGGATTGCTGTCATAATATACCCAAATAAAATAGTCGCCATAGGAGCCGCAATAAATGGAATCAACAGAATCGGATTCAATACAACAGGGATACCGAATACGTTGATCTCACCGATATTAAACAGGTTGGGAACCAGGGCAATTTTAGCTGTAGAACGGTTTTCCGGTCTCTTGCCTGCAATTAGTATGGCAAGGGTAAGGGAGATGGTCATTCCTGTTCCCCCTAATCCGTAAAAACCCCGCTGGAAACTGTTATTAATAATATTTACCGGAACACTGCCTGCTGTAACCGCATCCAGATTTTCCAGAATCAAGCCTGTAAGAATAGGTGTGAGCACGCCGCTGATCAGGTTGTCGCCATGAAGACCCACAGCCCAGAACAAAAGGGCGATCAACTCGAACATCAAAAATCCCGGAAGTGAACCTCCCACATGCTGAAGAGGAGCCTGAATGCCGGCAAAAATCAGGTCATTGATATAATTTCCTGACACCATTACCACAAACAGATTCAGCAGACTGACAGACATAATCACCAGGAAAGCGGGGATCAACGCAGAAAATGATTTGGCCACAGAAGTCGGAACCTGTTCTGGCATCTTGATCTGCAGGGCATCCACCTTGCTAATCTGATGATATAATTCAGATGCCAGAATCGCGATTAACATTCCCGTAAACAGGCCCCTAGAACCAAGGGAATCACCGAAGATTCCTGTTATGGTTCTTATTACGGAACCGTCATCGGCTGTTACAACCGTCGAAGTATTTGTTACGGATATCAACGCGATTACGGATAACAGGCCGCAGAAGACAGAATCTCTTCCATTGGCTTTTCCGATCTCTGAACCCACAAGATATGTGACACCAATGGCAATACAGCCTATGGTACAAAAATTAAGAGCGCTGAATGCAGGGTTTAAAAATGACAGCCCCATGATTGGCGGAAATAACGCGCCCAGCCCCGTAGAACTGTTACAAATAACCGATGTCCACAGTACTCCTGCCGCGCCGACGATGGTAAAGGGAAGAAATGTCTGAAACGCGTTTTTTATAGCGCTTAGGTATTTGTTCTGATTCGCCCAGGTCCCTGCCCGCAAAAGAAAATTGGTAAATTGGTTCATACGAAAACCTCCTCTTTATTATTTGTAGCTTATGTATAACATATGGGGAGGTTTCTTTGCCTGTTTTTGGCAATATTGAAACAAAAGTCCGGCATTTTTTCCCCTTCTTCTAAAAAATGTCGAACCTTTGTTTCACGACTTCCCTAATCTGTCAATTTCCTCCTTCCTCCCGCTGTAATACTGATAATTTTGGGAATAGAGGGACGCGTAAAGGATACCGCAGAGAAATCCGAAGGCAAACTGGGAGTAAAATGTAGCAATTTTAAAATCCCCTTCCTTTCTGGGGACAATCAGTTTATAAGTAGACAGCTTTGTGATGATATCTCCTTCGTTGGCAGTAATAGTAATGATAGGAACCTGTTTCTTTTTCAGGGTCTTAAAACATTTTTTAAAGTGGCTGTAACCCAGGCTGTAGCTCAAAAACATAGCGCAGTCTTTGTTGGTCACATTGTAGCTGGATGCATTTCCTTCATTAAATTCATACACCAAGATAGGATAGATATCCAGCTTTAGCAGCTTGTTGGAAAAGGCGCGCGCAGTAATCATAGAATCTCCTACTGCATAGATGTAAAGCCGCCTCGCCTCCAGTATTGTCTTGCTGATCCCGGTCAGAATTTTTCCGTCCAGCTTTTGCAGAAGCAAGTCCGTGCCTTCTTTGTACATTGCGGCCATACTGCAGATAATGTCCTGAATGCTCTCACTGCCGCGAAACGGCTGGCTGTAATCCACGGTTTCTATCTGGTATTTCCGGGATTCCATTTCCTTGATAAATTCCACCTTAAACTGGCTGTAGCCATGGTACCCAAGTTTCTGACACATTCTCACAATAGTGGCATTGGATGTATAAGTTTGTTCAGCCAGCTGCCTGATAGTCAGGTTCTCTGACGGATTCATCAGAAGATAACGGATTACTTCCTGTTCTCTCTCCGAAAACCTGTTAAGCTCCTGCATTTTTTTAAATAAATCCATTTTGACCATACTCCTTTTTCTAACCATAAGCAAGACCGGAAGCTTATAAATGCACAAACTGCCATATCCAACTGTCTTATACAGCTGCTCCAGGAAAAACCGGAACCTTTTTCCCAAGGACTTTCTCAAGTCCCCGGATGACCAGCTCATGGTCCTTGCCTTCATGAAGTCCGCTGACCGCCACAGTAGCTACCTGCTCCTCCCCGACACGGATGGGGAATGCCCCTCCGGCGGGAAGACTTGTCCTGTCATTCTCAAACATCTCCTGCCATCTGCCGTTTATCTTATGTTCCACATAGGGCCAGAGGGAACTGTGTCCCGTGTCAAGAACCGCTCTGCGTTTTCCTTCCATAAACCATTCGTTTCTCGGCCCCTTGGAGTCCATCATATACTGAAACAGCACGGCCTCGTCCGTTTCCCGTGTGATCCGGACGCTGATCTCCCTGTCATACTCTCTGGCCAGTTCCGCTATAGCTGTGCCAAGGCCAAGCGCCTCCTCACTGCCAAACTGTTCAAACTTAAGCATCGTTTCCTGCTCCTCTAAAACCTCAAGACACCGGGATGTATATATAAATCCCCTGCGAATTACATCTAAAATCCGGGCACACCGGATAGAAGCCGCCAACGGCATCACGTCGCTTTCCCCTCGTCTCTCTTTTAGACAGGTTACAAAATGGTGTATCTGTCCATAAAAGTCGTCAACCTCATAGGGCATCTCTATAATCCGGGACTCTTTTCCCGGTATTTGTATTGTCATAGACTGAGCACGATGAAGTTCCCACGCTTCAATGGTTCCCTTTGTTCCAACAATCACTGTCACTCTGGGCTTTTTCCGGTCAAAAGCACATTCCAGTTTTGCGCTCCTGCCTTCAAATCCCAGATGTGCATCCACATACTCGTCCACTTCATTTTTGATGACCGCGCTGATATTCTCCAATACCGGTTCGCCTGGCAGAAAATCCTCCAGCCAGCTGGCACAATAGATTCCTCCGTCCAGCAGAGCCCCGCCCTGCCCCGGTTCTCGATGGTAGGTAAATGCCGTCTTTTGGGCAGGTATCTCATTACAGAGAGAAGTTTTCACCTCTGTGATCTCCCCAATGGCCCCTGATGTTACCAATTCTTTTAATCTTCCGTAGAGAGGGACAAACCTGGTCTTCATGGCTTCCATAAAAAGGACTCCCGATTCCCGGGCTGTTTCTGCAATATCCCTCATCTCCTGCTCGTTCAAAGCCGCAGGTTTCTCACACAGTACTGCCTTTCCGGCTCTGAGTGCTTTTATGGCCCACTCCCGGTGGAGTCTATGAGGAAGAGCTAAGTAAATGGCATCTACCTCCGGGTCTGTCAGAAGACTGCCGTGATCCAGATAATACCTTTCGGCATGGTGCTTTTCGGCAAAGGCCGCCCCTTTTTCTTCTGTCCGGCAGCTGATTGCCTTTAGCACACTCTCCGATTCCCTGCTTAAGCTTTCACAAAAACGGTGCGCAATCTTCCCTGCCCCTAAGATTCCCCAACGAATCATTTTGCCTTCCTCCTTCTGTAATCTCCCTACTCCCTAAAGGAGATATTCACCTGCCGTCTTGCCTCTTCCAGAATCTCCATAACATCAAGGGTATGCTGGTTATATTCTCTTGTTTCCCCGTAGTTGTTGTTTATGACCATATCCGCGAACACCTTCAGTTCATAGTAGAGGCGAGGCATTTCCTCATTCAGAGCTATGGTCTCCAACTCCCCGTTGTTATGCGCAAAGGAAAAAGAACTGTATACATTGGCCGGCTCATCACTGTGGATAAATCCCTTATCGCCCTGAATATTGATGGATACAGGGGCTTTGCAATCCTTGGCTCCTACACAGACACACTGAAAGTCAGGATACTCCATAGTCAGGATACCTGACGTATCGATCCCCCGCTCTATGTTGGCAATGTAATGAATCTTTTCCGGTTTGCCGAAAAGCCCCAGTACATAATGAATATTATACACATTCAGATCCATCAGCGCCCCGCCGGATTTCTTCGGATCAAATACAGGAAGTACGGTGCCCTCCTTAAAAAGATCGTACCTCCTGGAATACTGAGAATAATTGATCTGAACAATTTTTACATCTCCCAGCTCCTTCACCAATTCTCTCGTTTTCCGGTAATTCGGCATATACTGGTTAGAGATAGCTTCAAAAATCATCACCTGGTTCCGGTCCGCAATATCAATCAATTCTTTGGCCTGAGCATAAGTGCTGGCAAAGGACTTCTCTACAATTACATGCTTTTTATTTTCTGCGGCCTTTTTGGCGAACACATAGTGAAGATGATTAGGAAGAGCCACATAGACCACTTCCACTTCCCTGTCCTCCAAAATTTTATCATAATCATGATAGATCTTTGTGATACCATACTCATTCTGAAATTCCGTCATCTTAGGCAGATCACTTTCCTGGCCGAAGATAGCATAGATCTCCAGTTCCTCGATCTTTTCTGCTGCCTCCAAAAATGCCGGTATAATCGTTCCCGCTCCCAATATTGCCGTTTTCATGGGTTTACTCCTCCTGCTAGATTTTATTGTCGTTTACTATTATAGTAGCACAAAGGAATTGACTTTTGTTGATTTGGGGCGGCATTGAAAAAAAAGTTCGGCATTCTTTTGGAACTTTTCCAAAAAACTGAACTTTTTTTCATTTCTATAGTATTTATCTGTCACGTTATAACTCCAGCGCCAGCTGTGTTGCCTCATAAATAGCCTTCTTGGCATCCCCCGCTTTCCTGGCATCCCCCACCAAATGAACATTGGGAAAACCCATCAGGGAATCCGCCAGAGCCGTATTGCTTCTTGATCCAAAAGCCGGGACAATACAGTCAAATCCTTTTAAGCTGCTGCTTACCCCATCACATTCAAGATCAATGCCGTCCGGGTTAACCGAAAGAACCTTAGAATTCAGCTGCAGTTTTATCTCCAGCGCTTTTAAATGTTCCATCAAATTTTGTCTGGGACGTTTTGGGGCCAGGGGAGCCGCTTTATAAAGCATATCCACCACGGTCACATCATTCCCGTACTCCGCCAGCAGTTCGGCTGTTTCCACTCCCACCAGCCCGGCTCCCAGTACCAGCACCCGCTTTTCATGGACCATCTTTTCAAAAGAAAGCACCTCCTGTGCCGTGTATATATTTTCCTGGGACATGTCGATAAACCGGGGGATCACCGGCACGGAACCAGTGGATAAGATGATCTCATCAAAGCCTTCTTTTTCCAGCCGCTCTTTTGTAACCTGGATCCCGCAGCGTACCTCTACCCCATATTTTTTGCAAAATTCCAAACAGGCGGATATGATTTGGGCATGATCCTGCTTGTTCGTCGGAACCGCCGCCAGCCGGTACTGCCCGCCAGCCACAGGTTCTTTTTCATAGACCGTAACCTTATGTCCTCTTTTTCCAAGTATCCATGCAGCCTGCAGTCCTGCTGCCAGTCCTTCCTCGCTGACACACATGTATTCGGTTATGATCATGCCAAATCCACCTTTGGCCTTCTCACCATGTTTCACGGCGATCTTGTCTCCGGCAAGTTCCGTACCAAGAGCCCTGTACGCATCTATCATGGCCTGAGGGCTGATATCCGATGTGAGTTGGCCGTGTCGATCAGACGGTACCCGCATCCAAGGGCGCTTAAGCAGGAAGCCTCCGCCTCGTCAGGAGACAAAAGAAAAGTACCAATGCCTGCCATGGGCATTTTTACACCATTATTTAAAGTTATGTATTCCATCATCTGTTCCTCCATTCATCCTTTTGGGCACTCCCGGCAACTCCCTCGCGCCTGTCTTTGCGGCTGAGTTTCCGGGAGTACTCCTTTTATTTTGCGCTGTGGCCTCCGAACACGTCAAAGTCCATGGTATCCAGTCTGGAATCAATCATAGCAATCTCTTCTTTGGTCAGAACCACATTGCCTGCCTCAAAGTTTTCCTTCAGCCGCTCAATTTTGCGGGAACCCGGAATCGGGATAAGGTAAGGCTTCTTATTGATCATCCACGCGAGAGACAGCTGACCCATGGTGGCCTTCTTTTCTTCTCCCATTTTCGTCAGGAGATCCAAAAGCTCCTTCGCTTTTTCATACCCTTCTTCGGTATACTGGGGCATATTTGCCCGGTAATCCTGGCTTCCCTCAAATTTTGTGGAGGGCGTGTATTTGCCTGTAAGGAATCCGTTTGCCATGGGAGAAAAGGCCACATAGGTAATATTCAGTTCCTTACACACCGGAAAAATAGTCTCATGCCACCTTGCCATCATGGAATACCTGTTTTCAATAGCCGTCACGGGACACACGGCATGAGCCCGGCGCAGGTATCTTTCTGTGGTTTCCGAAATGCCCCAATAACGAATCTTTCCCTCTTTGATTAACTGCCCCATAGTCTCGGCCACAACCTCAGGCTCCACCTTGGGGTCAATCCTGTGCTGATAGTACAAATCAATGTAGTCTGTCCCCAGCTTCCTAAGACTTTCCTCAACGCTTGTTCTTATGGTTTCCGGGCTGCTGTCCAGTCTTAAAGAGCGGTCCGCGTTGTGCTTTACCCCCATCTTTGTGGCGATGACCACTTTGTCCCGGATTCCCTTCACGGCCTCCCCCACAAGCTCCTCATTATAGGAAACCGTGCCGTCCGGGCTGACCCCGGTATAAGCCTCCGCCGTGTCAAAAAAATCATAACCGATCTCAAAAGCTTCTCTCAAAGTCTTAACCGCCACGCTCTTTTCTGTAGGGTCCCCCGAAGCGTGGCTGAATCCCATACAGCCCAGACCAACAGGATTGACCTTAAGACTGCTGGCCCCAAGTGTTCTCTTTTCCATTTCTGTCATTCTCCTCTCCTTTTTAGTGATGGAAACTGGTAAAGATGGTCTTTTCCTTCTGGGGAAGGCCCAGTTTCTCCTTACCCATCTGGATGCTCTTCATGAGAAACGCCATATTGTGGCCCAGAGTCCGCATGGTCTGCATGCCTTCCTCGTCCTTCAAAACCTCTTCCGGGGTTCCTCCGTGTACCATATTCCAGTACTGGCTGCTTGCCACCGGCATGCCGCACATGGTAAAGTATTTATTCAGCATATCAAAGGTAGCCGTATTGCCGCCCCGGCGGCAGGATACCACGGCCGCTCCTACTTTCATGGTCTTGTCAATATTCAGGGTGCTGAAGAACAGACGATCCATGAAGGATACGGCTCCGCCTGCCGGGGAAGCGAAGTAAACCGGGGAACCGATGACAAAGGCGTCTGCCTCAGCCAGCTTGGGGGCAATCTCGTTGACGATATCGTTGAATACGCACTTGCCTCCCTGCTCTCCTTCGCTGTGGCATTTCCGGCAGGCAATGCAGCCCCGGATATCTTTATTTCCCACATGGACGATCTCCGCCTCAATGCCTTCTGACTCCAGAGTCTTTGCCAGCTCTGTCAGCGCCGTGTAAGTACATCCGTTTCTCCTTGGGCTTCCGTTTACAAGTAATGCTTTCATAAATAAATTCCTCCTCTTTTTGTTTCTTGTTTTTTTATTTTTAAGAACTGTATTCATTATAAAGGAAATCCTCCGGCAGCCCTATCTCCCGAATAAAATCCTTCAGCGCATCAATCCCGGCACAGGCGATCTCTTCATCGGTCTTTCCCTCAGGCGAAATCCCCCATACCTCCGCGGCGAACCGTTTAAATTTACCCGGCCCATCCTTATAGATATGCCGATAGTAAATCGGCTGCAGCACCGCCAGTCCCCCACCGTGATCGCAGTCCGTATACGCCTCCAGCTGATACGCCATCTGACGGCACTGGAAATCCGTGCGCTTCCCCAGCTTGATGATTCGGTTTTCCGCCATTGCCCCGGCCCACATGAGATTGCTTCTTGCCGTATAATTCTCCGGATTCCCTATAGCTGCCCGAAGATTGCGGATCACATTCCCCATAAGGGCCTGGGCCATATCATCGGAAACATTATCCTCATCCGGCCCGCTGAAATAAATCTCCATGATGTGGGAAAGGGTAGCGAAGCCGCCGGAAACCATCTGGGGTTTGGAATCCCTGAACGTATAAGACGGGTCCATCAAGGCAAACTTCGGATTGCATTTGGGATAATCCCGCCCGGTTTTCACTCTAAACGTTTGGTTGGTAATCACCGCTTTGCCGCTGCACTCGCTTCCGGTTCCCGCCTCCGTGGCAATTACCCCCACCGGCAGAGGCTCAAAATCCAGGATACCGGGCCTTGCCCAAAAGTTCTCCCATGCGTCCCCCTCATACCGGGCAGCAATGGAAATAGCTTTGCAGTAGTCCATCACCGGACCGCCTCCTACACCAAGAAGCAGACCTGCCTGATGTTTTCTGGCAAGTTTCGCTCCTTCCAGGACTTCGGCATAGGTGGGGTTGGCCGTAATACCCGGAAACTCTGCGATCTGTTTCCCTGTCCTGTTTAAAATAGAAACCACTTCATCATAAATCCTGCTCTTTTTAACCGAATCGTCCCCACAGGCAACCATGACCGTGTCCCCATATCCTTTTGTGAGACAAGCCAGATACTCTTTCACACAGCCTTTTCCAAAAAATACCTTTGTTCCGTTTTCAAAGATAAAATTATTCATCCTTCATCACCGCTCCTGTTATTGTGTTCACCACTGCTCTATGTGCCAATTATAAATAAGGCGAACCGTAGGAGGAAGTCTCTCTTTGTTCATCAGTTTATACCCTTTGGTTGCAACCGGATTCAGAAAATACAAAATCGAGCAGAGGAGGCTTTTCCCCTACTCGCCGTGCCGGGGGCGGTCCGCTTCAGCAGCATACTCCGTTCCGCCCCCCCGTGTACATAAAAAGAACCAAAATACCATTTGGTATCTGGTTCCTTCTTAAACTTCTGTTTATTTCATCCAGCTGTCCCATGTACCACCCGTAAATGAAGACTTCCGTGTTTTCCTGCCACTTCCTTCACTGTACCGCCTCTTTCACGGCCTCCAGAAATTGTTTCACGATTCCGGAAGGCTTGGGGGAATGGAGCAGTCCAAAGGGAATACTGTGATCCCATTCCACCGGGATTACCTTCAAAAGCGGATGTACATTGGCCCATCCGGGTATGGCAAGCAAAACATCATTACTGTTCTCACACCGGTTAAAGGCCTCCATACTGTAAAAATCAAAGTCTACAATATGAATCTGACTGTGGTTCTGCCAGATATCGTCCCGCAGCTCGTCCACATAGTGGCTCCACTCCCGGCGCATAAGCATCAGGTTCTCTCCATACAGGTCTTCCAGCTTAAGCCTGTCCTTGGCGGCAAGCCTGTGGTGGACGGAGACCGCGCAGCAAAAGGGCTCACGGGACAGTTCCAGTCCTGCGCAGCGCCTCAGATCCAGCATGGTCTCGTCAAAGATCCCGCCTACCACATCAATATTCTTTCCCAGGTTCCCCAAGATCTCCCTGGCGTTTTCCGGCGTATTCTCAAAAGGAATGATCTGAAATTTCATGTCCGGACAATGGATCTGTATCTTGGGCCACAGCTGCATCAGAAGCTGGGCCGGCGTCATGGGGGAACTGCCGATCCGGATCACCTTCGTATCCTCCTGCATGGCATTCTTCGCCCTTGTAACAGAGTCCCGGCAGTACTGGATAATATATTTTGTATCCTGATATAAAGATTTACCCGCTTTTGTCAAAATCAGACCCCGGTGAGTCCTCTCAAATAATTTGACGCCAAGAGACGCTTCCAGCAGGTTGATCTGTTTGATCACCGCGGTAGGGGTGATATAGGATTCCTCGGCAGCCCGGTTAAAACTGCCCGCATCCGCCACATGGATAAAGGTGTCCAGCTGTGGATTGTACATGAGGCAAGCACTCCTTCACTGTTTGATCGTTCAGCAGTATATGTCACTGTCTAAATTATAGGAAACTATGAAAAAAATATCAAGACTCCTTTCCGTAAAAGGGGGGTAAAAACAGTTTATCAGATACTTCTAACAAAAGTCTAACAATTTGATAAACTATTTCTAAATTCCTGAAGTAATCTTCGAATCCGTTTATCCTTCAGTCTGCCTGAATCGTCTGCTCCGGCGCTGTCACATAACCCTCCGGAGTGCCGGTCTCTTTCAGGATATAAGTTACCACAGGGAGATAATCAACCCGGTGGATTCCCTCCACGGTGTCATAGCTGATGGTGCTGGTATAGCCCCCGGTATAATCATCCCGGCAGTTAAACCCAAAGGAAACTTTCATAATCTCCGCCCACAAACTCATAAACAGGGCGGTTGGTGCCTGCCTCAAAGACAAAGACTGAATTCAGTTCATCCTTTTGGGTGATATTGACCACCTTGCCCCTTTTGTCAAATCCATACATGTTTCTTTTCTTGTCCGGACGTTCCGCTCCGAAGACCTGATCGATAAGCTTATCATTCTGGAATCCAATGCCGGTATAGATATCATTGGAGGTAATCTGAAGATTGTCCAGGCTGTAAAACAGGATAGGGGGTGTCTTCCCTTTGGATTGTCTTCGCAATCCACACTCCGTTTCCGGTGTCATTGACAGCGTCCTGGTGATATAGGCATAGCCGTCAAATACGCCGTGCTTGTTATAGATCAGTTCCATGTCTTCATCCAGCTTTTGCACCTTTCGGTTTAAAAGGTATTCCAGGGTTCCGTTGAAATATCCATATCCCAGATAAGCCTCTTCTGAAACTGGCTTCTCTTCCTTTTCAGACATTTTTGCTCCTGCAGCATAAACTGTCATGATGCCTGCCAGGTTACCAGCAACCATAACAATAGACAGAAACGCCCAGAACCGCCTTCTTCGCTTCCTGTTGAAAAACATCTCTGCTCCTCCTTCTTACTTTCCCTGTATGTGGGTTATCTGCGGGAATTATGGGGCAGATTTTTCTGTGATCGGTTTTAGAGGCAAAAGCAGGTTCATAGTTCGGAGGTAATATAGCTTGAAAATCCAATTGAACAAACATGGAAAGCATGATAAAATAAAGAAAAGGAGACATCAAACAACTGAGATTAAAACAGACAAATTGTGCAAAGAACTGCTCCAAAGAATCCTTCTGGATTTAAACATAGACCATATCGAATATCCGGAATTACAGAAGGCGATTAAACCGGAAGCTGAACCGCAGTTTTGTTATCTGTTTGGAAGATATTTTTGGATACGGACGGCATATTTATATCTTTGAAAATCTCTGTAAAGAAGACCCGATTATTTCTATGGGGGACGAAACCACGAAAATCTTTCTGAATGCAGACAGTACTATGGATGACGTAAGCGTAGAATTAAAAGCATTTTTAGATTATGCCGCCGGGAAAGTGACCAATGATTCTTTCGTGCAGGAACTTGAGGAAGCCGTAGAAAAGGCAAAGCAGAACCGGGAATGGAGGCACGAGTATATGACGCTGTTAATGCGAGACCAGATCAATGTTGAAAAAGGGATTGAACAAGGAATTAAAGGAACTGTTTCTATACTGAAAAATTTAGGTATTCCGCAAGAAACTATCCTTGTTAAGATTCAGGAGCAATATCATCTAAGCCTCGAAGAAGCTAAAAAGTATTTATAAAATGGATTTGCCAGTCCTATATTTCTATGGGACTGGCAATTGTATATACCGAAAGCCTCCATCGATAGCAAAACAAGTGGAAAAACCAGAACAAGAGGAGAATTGACTATGAAAAGCGAATATGATGATGAGCGATTTTTTGAAGAATACGCAAAAATGTCCCGCAGTCAGGAGGGTCTAAGCGCTGCCGGAGAATGGCATCAGCTAAAGCCCCTGTTTCCTTCGCTGCAAGGGAAAACTGTACTCGATTTGGGATGCGGCTATGGCTGGCATTGTACCTTTGCGGCAAAACAAGAAGCTGCACAGGTATTAGGGATTGACCTTAGCCAAAAAATGATTGAAGAAGCTAAGAAAAGAAACCCGGAAAAACAAATCGAGTATCGCATCTGCGGAATTGAGGAATATGAATACCCGGAACATATGTGGGATTGCGTCGTTTCCAATCTGGCTCTGCACTATATTGAGAATATTGAGAAAATATTTCAAAACGTATACCGAACATTGAAACCAGGCGGAGTATTTATCTTTAATATCGAACATCCTGTTTTTACTGCAGGAGTTGGGCAGGACTGGATTTACACAGAAGCCGGAACTCCTCAGTACTGGCCGGTTGATCAATATTTCATCCCTGGAGAACGAAAGACCCGCTTTTTAGGGTGTGATGTAGTAAAGCAGCACCACACACTCACACAAATATTGATGGGATTATTGAATAACGGCTTTGAACTTGAAGTTGTGGAGGAAGCAAAGCCCGCAGAAGAAATGATGCGTATTCCGGGAATGAAAGACGAATTGCGCCGTCCCATGATGTTGTTGGTGAAAGCCAATAAAAAATAACAGCCCGGCCCTGGTAAAGATAACAGCCGTTTGTCCCAGCGAAGCCCGATGCGGCATTGACCACCACGGCCCCCTGTCCCTTGAAAAACTCGTACAGTTCCAGGTCTGCCTGGGCGTAAATCGGGCTGCGGAGGAACTGGGAGATAAAGCCTCGCTTCAATTCCTTGCCGTAAATCAGAATATTGTTTTCAGCGAAATATCGGGCAAAATCCCCGAACGACGCGGACGGCTCGGCGTACATCTCGAACATCAGCCGGGCGATATTCGCCGTGTTCAGTTCATATTCCTCTATTCCAAATTCCTCATTGAACCGGCAGCTGTCTGCTTTCAGATACCCACTTGCCAGAAACAGACTCCACACAGCGCTCTCGCTGTACTCTAACTGACTGAAAACAATCTGCTCATCAATGGTCGTACAGAATTTCCGCCCTTTCAAAACCGTCATACTTCCTCTGCTCCTCTTCCGATACATAGATAGGCGTAATAAACTGGCCGGGCAGGCAGAACATAAGGATGACTGCCGCCAAAAGCCCCCTGGGCAATCTCCTTGGTGGTCATATCCCGGATTTCCAATTTCTTTCCCAAAATGAAGTCTACAATAGCCCGTTCGCTGTTAGAAAAATCGCACCGTTCCAGTCGGTCTCTGATTAACATAAGCTGTCTTGCAATTTCTTTTAATTCCTTTTCCGATTTAACGTTTACTACAAAATCCAAATCCCGGCTCTTTACTCTGGCATATAAGATTTCCTTTAAACGGATATTTTCACGCTGAGATAGTAAAAAGTCCCTTCTTTCAAAATAGGAAGCATGGCCAATGTCAAAATCCATGCCGGATTCTTTTCTGTCAACAGAGGAACGCCTTGGCCCATCTTCCCTTGGACAGCTATGATTTGACGATTGCTCTGTAAATTTGTTGCCAGCTTTACCTTACTTGTGTCAGCACTCCCATATCCATCTCATACACCCTGTCACAGAGCAGGTTGATGTCTTCCCGGTTATGACTGATGATAAGAATTAGCTTTCCGTCCTCCTTCAGTCCAAGCAGGAGCTTTCGTATCTCCTCCGCGCCATGATTATCCAGCCCATTCATGGGTTCGTCAAGGATAATCAGACTGGGATTCTCCATGATAGCCTGTGCGATACCCAGTCGCTGGCGCATCCCCAATGAGTATTTCCCTACCCATTTCTTATCATCAGGATTAAGACCAACCATGGTAATACACTCCCTGATGCGCTCCTTTCCGACCACATTCCGGATGGAGGCAAGATATCTCAAATTACGAAATCCGGATTCTCTGGGCAAAAAGCCCGGTGTCTCGATGATGAAGCCGGTATCCTCAATAAATTCCACATCGCGCC
Organism: Clostridiaceae bacterium; assembly: GCA_910574345.1. Taxonomy (GTDB): domain Bacteria; phylum Bacillota; class Clostridia; order Lachnospirales; family Lachnospiraceae; genus UBA3402. The sequence goes on from CAJSZV010000004.1 coordinate 242,732, forward strand.
CCACCTGTTTTTCTCCTACCCATATCTCGCCCTCCGTGACAGGCATAAACCCGCACAGACACTTGATCAGCACCGTCTTTCCTGAACCGTTCCTGCCCACAATTCCATAAATCCCCTGCTTAGGTATCTCCAGATTGATATCCTTCAATATTGTCTGATCGTCTATTGTCTTAGAGACATTTTTAAAAATAATCCTTCTATCATTCATTTTTTCAGTCCCCATTTCTTTACTTTTTTCCTTCCCTGTCCCAAGCATATTAGAATAAAAAACGTGATTGTCACCGCAAAGAACACCACCGCATATTTCAAAGATACGCCATAGGATAAGTTGTTCCCTGACATCACCTTCAATTGTGCCAACGTCACTGGTGAGAAACGATATGCCTTGGGTGTCCATGAATTATAGATCATCACATCCAAAAATACAAAGAGTGATGCCACCAATATTCCTGTCATCTTTTTTGTGATACAATTGAACAAATAGACCACCAATCCCATCCATGAGACACATGCCCACTCAAGCAGGAAGCTGATTGCAGTTGCCTCCACTGGCGAAAATACACCGACAGTATAAGCAAACACCGTAAACGGAACATCATATTGATTCCCTGCGTTTGTCCTTGCCAATGTTCCCCAGATGATTCCCCAATCGCCACTAAACTTCGTCCGTGAAAGCAGGCTAATAACACTAAATCCCCATATAAACCCCACAAACAAAAACGAAGATGCCAGAATATACAGTACATTACCCAACTGCCAGGAAAAGCTTCCGGATCGCTGAACGATATAGTAGTGAGCCTTCCCCTCAAAGGGTGCTGTGCTAAACAGGAATACTGTACTCACCATAAATACCATCTGGCAGATATAATCATTCATCAGATGTGGAAAAGCCCACGGACTCACTTTCTCATCAACCGCCTGTGCCAGATTAGACACCGGCTCCAGATAGGAATAGATAAACACAGCAAGAATCATGAACAGAATCAGTACCCTGACCTGCACCAATTCCTGCTTTAGCTGAAAACAAAACACCCGAAGTCCCTTACTCATTCTCCACCCTCCTTTTCAGCTTCCGGTAAAACAGAATACCAAATCCCACAGTCAGTCCCATCACCACCAACGCAGAACACAAAATGGTGAGCTGATCTGTACCGGCGGAACTTCTACCCTGTAGCCATAAATCCAACCGAAGTCTGACAGGAATCTTCAAAACAAAAAAAGCCCGCCCTGTCAAAAAGGACAAAATCAAAGGAGAAGCCACTGTCACATAAATATTAGGGAAATATGACGATACCAGCAAAGCTGCCACTGCCCATAGCCCCCCGGTCAAAAACAAAAGGAAGATAACTGCTGCAAAGTAGCAGGCAGCATTACCTTGCAGCAAAAACTGATGATAAGGAAAGGCTTCTGTCTCCGGCAGTCTGGCTTGATTGAACAACTGAACAAAAATATTTGCCATGAGGATAAAAGTAATCCCCCCTGCCGATACCGGAAGAGCTCCCGACAGGAACGTCGTAAGCACCTTGGACATGCAGTATTTCTTCTTTCCTGCTTTCATAAGCAGCTCCCTCAGCATATTCGTATTGTATTCCTCGCAAAAACTTACTGCATAGGGAAGCGCCGCGAGCATTGGAACCACATAAATACCATAAAACCCTCCAAATATAAAAGAATTACACCAATAGTAATATACATCCATAGTCTCAGGAGATGTCCACATAAAGGGTATCTGGTTCCAGGTATCCAGACAAATGCACAGCACCACGCCGACCGGTACAAGGAAAAATCTTACCGTCAGACTCCTCTTAAATTCAGTACCAAACAGGCGGGGCAATGCCTTTTTACTCTCCATAGGATAGATTCTCTCCCGTTATCGCATTGATTCGCTCCGCACTGCTGTTTCCCGAAGGCGAATCTATCTGCACACACCAATAAGGCACCAGCTTATACTGTTCCTTCTCTTCCCAGTCCGGTACAACGACATATTCCAGCCATATCCGGGAGATTGTAACCTGCGAGCTCAATATGGTATTCATATAAATTTCCTTTACCGCTTCCAGTGCTTCCTCCGCTGAGATAATCGTCTGCGTCTCTGCTTCCGGGCTGGCGTCAAAAATTCCGCCCCTGCTGGCTATATATCGAATCCCATCCTTATCAAGCAACATAGTGATTCGGGTTTCAGCCGTCCAAAAGGTTTCCACTGCCATGGATATGCCCGGCTCATTGATACCGCTGTAGATTGGCAGGCCATCCTTTGTCAGTTCATACTCCATATAGTATATCTCATCTGTGTCTGACCAGTCAGCGACCGTACTTTCTTTCCCTGTCTGTGCATCTTCCTGATATTTCTGAGTCTGCCTGTACTTCTCCTCCAACTTTGTTAGTATTTCCTTATTCAGAGCATAAGCAACAAGAACCTCCGAATCCTGTCCTGTCAGCCCCTTAATCTTTACCTTCCCCATCTGAATGGCTTTTTCTGCGTCCAGGAAGGATAAATCCTGTATTTCTTCCTTCTGGAAAGAACAACTGCCAGCATTATAATATGCAGATTCCACCAAATATACGATGTGGTCATCCCTTTCCTCATCCTTCGCGTATGTAAAATTACCATAGGGATTCGTACTAAAGTATCCGCCTTCTTTTGTTTTTGCAGAATATGCACCCACCCATTCTGGGTGAGCCGTTACGGCTGCTTCCGACACTCCGAAAAAAACATCTAAATCTTCTCTCGGAAACGCTTGCTTTGTCAGCGTATACACGCTATATACCTGCTTTTTCGGCAAAACTACCTCCGCATCAATTACCAACTTATCGGACAACTTCTCACTGATATGGTTTGTTCCAGATTCCGCCCCTCCTACACTCCCCTGCATCGCCTCTGTGCTGCTTCCCGTCGGTGTACTCTCCGAAGATCCTGCTGCCGTACCGGAGCAGCCAGTCAACAGAATACCGGCAGACATAAGCACAGACAACACAAACATATTTTTTGAAACGCTCTTTTTCATAATATCTCCTCTTTCCATCAAATTGGTAGTGTCAAAATCAATACCCCAAATCGCCTCATCCCCTGTACAATAACAATTCCCATTATCTGTATTTCTGTCATAATTTCAACTCTTTTTGCGCGAAACGACATTTTTCGCCTTTGTTTGGTCATCTGCCGGACGCACCAGAAGGGAATCCGCTCCAATGTTCATTGACGGTTTTAAGCTGGGGGCAAAGATGATGGCAGAGGTTTTCAGGGACGAGTAGAAGGACGGGGACAGGAAAAGGCAGACACTTTGAGGGAAGCGGCTGCCTTTTTTGGGACTATAAGAAATTTATTGTTTTTGAATTAAATGGGTATTTTATCAGATTTTGAATCATTGCACTTTGAACAAAGAACTCTAAGGTTTGATGCAACGGTTTTTCCGCCTTTTGCGGCAGGAATAATAGAATCAACTTGTAAACCAACTCTTCATCTGGCATATACTTTCCGCACAAATGTATCTAAAAAATCTTCAATATGCGGACTACGCCTCTCTTTTTCAAAATGTACTGTCATATTCTGTCATCTTGTTTGGTTAAAACCGATCTATCCGTGTATTTACGGATAGAATGCCTGGCTTTTATTATATCCATCAACATAAGATTATCTCCTGTAGTTATTCCATTAGTCCGCACACTCTACTTTCAGATCAGAAATAAATGCCTCTGTTCCGATATCCACAAAGATTCCCACAGAACCGTGCTGCCCAACACCATGCTTCATGTTATCAACCACAAGCGTTGGTTGCTCCTCTCCATTAAGGTAAAACTCCGCCCGTTCATTTTCTATGACAGCCTTTAGTGTGATCCACTCATTAAGGGCAATATTTACCGGCGCTTCATAATCTTTGATACAATGTTCCCGAAAATAATTGAACGTATAACCCGGATAGGAAAAATACTGGCAGCCATGAGATTTTCTCACCGGATCCGCACAATCCCGTCCATTAGTCGGCCTTACATAAAAAGATTCAAATTCGCAGTCCGCCTCATTGGCCCTATAGACAATCCCTATAAATCCTCTGGCAAAATCCGGTGCATCGGGCAAAAGGCGGCTGAGCATCTTAACCTCTATTATCCCGTTATGGAATGAAAGACCATTTACTTTTGCATAGGTATTCTCGTCAAATTCATTGATTTTCTCTTTTTTAGCAACACGCAGAACCGGTATTCCATCTAATATCCTATCCTCTGCAGATGTGTGTACCGCCGTAAAATTCCCTGTCATTATTTCAATCTGCCGTTTCATGCTTTCCTCCTCCAAATTTTCATCACTTAGGTGAAATGGATTCCCTAAAATCGTGAAGGGTATCCTATACCCTTTCAGCAGTTCCAACAGCTTCCAGAAGTCCGGATGCAGGATGGGATCGCCGCCGGTTATATAAAAATATGGCTAACGCTTATACATTTTACAAAAATCCAGGCAATTATAAAATGTATCCTCCATCTGAGTCCATATCATCCGATCTGGTTTTTTACACTTGTCTCCCCTCCCGCAAATATATAACAGTATTAGAAAGTGTCATTATTTTTTCCTCCATTCTTGTATTTGCAAACTACTTTTGTTTGCTGATCCTATTGTAACCGAATCTGTTGGAACCGGAAAGCAGGCACAAATCTGTTACTTAGTTACTTTTTTGTAACCCATCCTCCCCTTGAACCGGCAACATATATTCATCTTGATTTTTTGATATGCTGTATTATAATAATAGTATAACATTCTATTTTGAACTATTGAAGGGAGAAGATACCATGAAGACCAAAGACGAGCTGCCACAGTGCCCAGTTGCCACAACGGTTCAGATCATAGGCAGTAAATGGAAACTGTTGATCTTAAGAAATTTGCTTACACGCCCCTGGAGGTTCAATGAGCTTCGTAAAAATTTGGAAGGCATCAGTCAGAAAGTTCTCACGGACAGCCTGCGCTCCATGGAAGAGGACGGTATTATCACAAGAACCGTGTACCCGGAAGTACCTCCTCGTGTGGAATATGCTCTCAGTGAATTAGGGGAAAGTATTCGTCCTATCATTGACGCCATGGCAGAATGGGGAAATAATTACAAGAAAACGAAATAAACTTTCCTGTTCATGGGACATCTGATTGCTTTAGCAAAAATTCCAGTTAAAATATTCTTCTTGCTTCCACCATAGAAATTATTATGTCTTCAACTTTGCTCTCCCTTACTTCCCCGGTCCAGCGTACCGTCCTGGATTCCCAGTACAAAGGGATGCTCATGGCAGGCTTCCCAAATATCTTTCGATGGGGATAAAAGCCGCTCTGTAATTTTCATCATCTGGCCTCCTTCGCAAATTCACCGGACAAATTAAAATTGTGCTCCATCGGCCCCCGGCCTTTACCCAAATCCAGCATGGCCCCCAGAGCGCCGGAAAGGTAGGCTTTTGCACGCTGAATCGATTCAGCCAGGCCGAACCCCTTGGCCAGATTGGCGGCAATGGCGCTGGACAGAGTACAGCCGGTGCCGTGAGTGTTTGGATTATCGATGCGGGTTCCATAGAACCATTCTCCCCTCCCGCCTGTATAGAGGAAGTCATTGGCATCGTTGACGTTATGTCCGCCCTTAAGTAAAACAGCGCAGTTGTAGGTACCGCTGATATATCGGGCGGCAGCCTCAATATCCGCCTCACTGCGGATCGCCATGCCGGACAGGATCTCCGCCTCCGGTATATTCGGGGTAGCCACGGCTGCCAGGGGAAGCAAGCGGGCCTTCAGGGTATCTACCGCCTCCTCGGAAATCAGCCGGTCGCCGCTGGTGGTCACCATGACCGGATCCACCACGATATTCCTCGCCTGATAGAAACGAAGGCGCTCCGCGATAACCTCAATCAGCCCGCAGGAGGCCACCATGCCGATCTTTACCGCGTCAGGCGGAATATCCTCAAATACTACGTCAATCTGCTGTCCGAGAAATTCCGGCGTCATCTCCACGATCTCCCGCACGCCGGTAGTATTCTGGGCTACCAGCGCCGTAATGGCGCTCATGGCGAATACACCGTTCATGGTCATGGTTTTCAGATCTGCCTGAATCCCGGCGCCTCCGCTGGGATCCGTCCCGGCGATTGATAATGCTGTCTTCATTGTCATATCTCCTTTGCATTATTTTTATTAAGCGGCAGAGAGTGGTGCCCCCGGTCTGCCGCATGAAGCCCCCAGCCCTTAAGCAGGGAGGTACTTCCAAAGTTTATCTAGCTGTGTTAATTCTTCCATATAGATATCTGCCAGCGCGCAGACTTCCTCCTGTGCTTTTTCGTGGCTGTCCCGGACTGCAGCCACCGGGAATCCGGCTGTCTTCGCTGTCCGGATGGCATAGAGGGCATCCTCAAACACAAGGGTTTCTGATTTTTCTGTACCCAGGAAGCCAAGGGCAGCCTCAAAAATATGGGGTTCATCCTTACCGTGTCCCACCTCATTGCAGGTAAAAATTTTACCAAAGCAGGATAAGACTCCGCATCGTTTCAGGGCGGCCTCCACCAGATACTGATCCGCAGCGGTGGCGATGCACAATTTCACACCCCCTTCCCGAAGCCGCTCCAACAGTTTCCCTGCCCCCGGTTTCAGCGAAGCCTCATGCCGATAGAACCCTTCCAGCATGGCGTTTACTCCGTTCATGATTTCATCCGTGCTAAGCGTCACGCCATATTCCCTCTGGTAATAGCAGGCCGCCTGGTACAGGCTCATATTCTTAAGCGCTTCCTTTAAGTTTTCCCCCGGCTCATGCCCAAGGGAACGCAGATAGTCTTCACCGATGGTGTCCCAGACGGACAGGGAATTAAGCAGCGTGCCGTCCACATCAAAAACAGCTCCCCGTATTTTCATGTGTTCACCATCTTCTCCGACAGCACCCGCAGCCCGCGGCATGTCCCCTCGATGTCCTCTGCCGAAAAAACAGCCGACACCAGGGCCACGCCGTCTACACCGCTGCCGGCCAGGTTTAAAAGATTATCCCGGTTGATGCCTCCTATGGCCACAACAGGGATCTCCACCGCGTCACAGATTGCCTGCAGGGTTTCTTTTGTCATCGGCTTGGCGTCGGTCTTGGTGCTGGTGGGAAACACCGCGCCGAGGCCCAGATAGTCCGCGCCGTCCCGGACAGCCTGTCGGGCTTCCTCCGCCGTATGGACGGAGACGCCCAGGATCATGTCTTCCCCTGCCCGGCGGCGGACCTCTCCTGCTGCCATATCCTCCTGCCCCACATGGATGCCGTCTGCTTTGCAGGCAACAGCGATATCCACGTTGTCATTCACAATAAACGGAACCCCATACCGGCGGCACAGGGCGCAGAGTTCCTTTGCTTCCTGAAGGAACTCTGCCTGGTCCAGTTCTTTTTCCCGCAGCTGTACACATGTCACCCCGCCCTTCAGCGCTGCCTCTACCTGCTGATACAAAGTCTGTTTCCCTGTCCACGCCCGGTCTGTGACGGCATAGAGCAGCATATGCTTTTTATCGCACTTCATAATTGGCCCCCTTCTCCAACTCCGCCGGCGTCAGGCGGTACATGGCGTCAATGATGTAGTTCCGGTAAGAGGAATTGCCGTCCAGATCTGTCATCCGTCGGTATGCGATTTCCCCGCACAGCCCCATGGCACATACGGCCGCCGCCGCTGCCTCCAGAACCCGTTCCGGGTTTGCGGTGACAAAAGCCGCGGTAAGGGCGGAAAGCTGGCATCCGGTGCCGGTAATAGAGGACATCTCCGGGCGCCCGTTGCGGATGCAGAAAGCCCTCTCTCCATCCGTCACGATGTCAATGGCCCCGGTAATGGTGATGACTGTCCCGATTTTTTTTGCGAAATTTTCAGCAAACCATATGACTTCCTCCAGATTGTCCTCTGTCACCCGGTCCGCCCCATCAGCATCCACGCCTTTGGTTGTACCGCTGCCTAAAGCCAGGGTCTTCATCTCCGAGATATTGCCCCGGATCACGGAAAACCTTACCTTTTCCAATAGACCAAGAGCTGTGTCTGTCCGCAGCCTGGACGCTCCCGCTCCTACCGGATCCAGCACCACAGGATGCCCCAGTTCATTGGCGCGCTTCCCGGCAGCGAACATGACCGGGACCGTGCGCTGATTCAGGGTTCCGATATTGATGTTCAGGCCGCCGCAGATGGCGGTGATCTCCACGGCATCCTCCAGATCATCAGCCATAATCGGCGAACCGCCGCAGGCCAGCAGCATGTTGGCGCAGTCGTTGACTGTAACATAGTTGGTAATATTGTGGATCAAAGGGGACTTCTGACGGACATTCTCAAAAATCTGTTCAAACATAGCAGGAAACTCCTTTCTTTTTTCAAAAAAACAGGGAGCATCCGGATACGATGCCCCCTGAAAAGTACAGGTCTCTGCGACTTCCTCCGGCGGCATTATCCGCATCAGGTTCAAGGGTCGAAGGTCTACCTTCCTCTCAGCCTGTCACACAAGCTCCCCTGTTTATTTGGTTGTGAACATTATAACACTCCTTACCCTGTTTGGCAAGTGAATGAACATGCAGATTTTAACCTTTCACTCCACTGGCCGCAATCCCGTCAATAAGCAATCACATTCTTACTGGAATCCAGAGGTTCGATATCGCCATAAATCAGGCAGTCCCTATAGACTCCTTTCTGCCGAAAACCGATCATGTTTTTATAAAAATTCAATATACTGTCAGGATCCTCCTGCTGAGCTGCCGGATTCCTGCTGCGGCAAAACCAGGTCGGGGCTGAACATACGTCAATCCAAAATCCAGTTCATAATAGTTCCCCGCCTCATCCCGGTAGGCATAGGCCTTTCCGTTTTCATCCTTCAGATGCTCCGGCATATATTGATCTTTATCAAAGCCCGGCACATCATTTGGGCTGACGCATACGCCCTCCTGATCTACGGCAAGGACCTGGTCCCCTCTAGGCAGAGTAACCGGAAGCTTTCCGACAGGGGAAAACCTGCCGAAGATCACATCCAGAACAGCAGACTGCTCTGTATCAACCCCTGCGGTCATAGCATCCAGATAAGGCTCTGCATTACCCACCTCCCACGCCAGGGTAATGTTCAGATTACCGATGACCTTTCCCCCGTTTTTGTGGACGGCAGCTGCAAGCTCCCGGATGCGGCCCGCTCCCTTTAAGGTAGTCTCCCTGTGAGTCCCTTCGGCCGGACGGCCTTCCCCATCCACATCAGGAACCTCCTTCTCCTCGCACAGCTCCAGCTCCAGATACCCCTTGGTGGCATTAAAATACTCTCCCGAAGAGGGATAGAGCATCAATATGGCATAATCCGCCTCCTCAGGACGTTCCGTCAGCAGGAATGCCTTGTTTTTCAGCGCCTCTCGAAGTTTCACGGTTGCCTTCTCTGCCCTCTGTGCATCCTTATAAAAACATTCTGCGTAAATCTTTTTATTCTCCAGGTGCTCCTCCATAAGAGGCAGGGTTCCGTCATTTTTAAGGAGAACCACACTCTTTCGGTGTACCTCCATGGCACGGTCCCAATCCTTCTTATCAGAAGCCGCCTCCAATGCCTTTTTCGGATCACGGTAGGGATTCTCAAACATGCCAAGCTCAAAGAGCTCCGTAAGAGTGCGGGTAACCGCCCGGTTTAAAGCCTCCTCTGTCAATATGATGTCCTCTTTCCGAAATCCTTCCGGCACGGAATGGGTGTCGTAATAGCCGTTGAGCCCCCGGTCATAGGCCTCCCGCCCGTACTCATTGTCAAACAGCCCGCTGATCAGATCCACCCCTGCCTGGTTCACTGCGTACCCGATGCGCTCCGGCTTATCCAGACTCTCCACTCCCCAGCTCATATTGTGGACGATTCCCGTATCGGAGTTGATATATCCCTCAAATCCCATCTGATCCCGCAGAAGTCCCTCAATAAATGGTTTATTATAGGCAAAACCGTAGGGCTTCAGCTCTATAGTGATTATTCTAAAGCTTGGGAGCCACTAATTTAAAGCTTGAGAGCCACCCGAATCCAGTGTATTTAAAAGCTTGAGAGCCACCACTATATATTGTGGTCAGCCAAATATATTGCTTAATATAA
>CAJSZV010000005.1 GCA_910574345.1 Clostridiaceae bacterium
ATTAATCTGTAACGATTGTAATTAGGTATGCCATAACCAATCTACTAACCAGATACAGGCCGGAAAAATCCCTAAAATATGGCATTTCTATTGATTACTTAGACGGTTTGTGTTATCCTTATAGCACACCTAATTAGGTATGCTATAAGGAGGTAGACTCGATGGAGAAGCCTGATTTTGTAATGAACTTTGTACGGCCTGCCAATACGGAGATAAAATATATCCGGGGGCATTGGTATCTATACGAGCGGAGCAATGTCTATGATCCAAAGCTTGGACGGTCAAGAAAAAAGTCAGGGAAGATCCTCGGGAGCATAACCGAACAGGGACTGGTTCCAAGCAGGGCAAGGCGTGGGTGCGTCAACCCTGTCCTGAATGATGTCGTGGAGGTCGGGGCTGTAAATTATGTCTACCAGCGGACTGAATGGATGCGCAGCAGGCTGCAGAAGCATTTCCCTGACCTATGGGAAGCCATCTATGTGGCAGCGGTCGTCCGTGCCATATATGACTGCCGCTTCCGACGGCTGCAGCTCCATTACGAGGACAGTATCCTGTCGTACCTCTATCCAGGGCTCTCCTTCATGCCGAATGCCGTCACGGAATTCCTGAACACTCTGGGGAGGATGAGGGGCGCGATACGCAGCTATATACAGGAGATGGTCGCCGAGCATGAACGCTTCCTCCTGTTTGACGGGCACAGGCTCCTGTCCGCATCCCGTACCGTGGACAATGCGGAATGCGGATATGATTCCAGGATGCGCTACAAGCCGCAGATCAACCTGCTGTACCTCTTTACCATGGGAGGCGACACTGGCTATCCCGTATATTATAAACAATACCTTGGAAGCACCCTTGACGTCTCCGCTTTCACTGACATACTCAAAGAGTCTACGGCCCATACGGACAGATGCACCGTCATAGCGGACAAAGGCTTCGCAAGCAACGACGGCTTCACCCTGCTTGAGGAATCCGGGCTGAACTATGTGATGCCGCTCAAAAGGGGGAACCGTTTTGTAAAAGGCCGTGTCCCGGCCTCGCCCTTTGGATATGAAGAAGCCTTCAGCTTCAACGGGCGCGGGATACACAGCCTGACCATTCCGGAGGAGGGCTTCAACATCCACCTGTTCCTTGACACGGATTTGCTGGCACAGGAGATTGCGGATGTCACGAAGAGGACGGAAAAGAAGAACAATGCTGTGGAACTGAAAAAGGGGCGGGAAACAGCGCGCAGGGCGAAAGGGAAAGGCCGCCTTACTGATGAGGAATTGGAAGCGCTGGTGCCCATCACGATCCAGGAAGCCTATACGGACAAAGAAGAAATGGGAACCATCACCTTAAAGACGAACAGGCTGGACCTGAATGCCTTCCAGGTCTACAGCATATATAAGCAGAGACAGGCGATTGAACAGTTCTTCAAGACATATGGGGATACCATGTCCTATGAAGCATCCTATATGAGGAACAACTATACGGAGGAGGCATGGCTGTTCCTGAACCATCTGTCCACCATTATCGGGGTGAAAGCAATTGAAGAGATTGCCTCCATTGGGGAATCCAAGAATATATCCTATAAAGACCTGACACAGACGCTTATAAAAATTAAGGCTGGAAAGATGAACGGAGAATGGGTAGTGTGTCCAATAAAGAAAAGTGTCCAACGGTTGTGTGGGAAGATGCAGTTCAATCCAAATGACCTGACGGAGTTGAAGCTATAGGGCGGTCAATACTGCCGCCCTTAGCATACCTAATTTTGAAATCGTTACAGATTAATTAATGAAAAATATTAGAAAGAGGGTAGGAATATGCAACAATATTTTATCACAGGAAATCAGTTTCAAAGTCATATGTGGACGAAGTTTAATCTTGATATCAATTCGGCATCAGCAAATATGTCAAATGTCAGAGGTAAAGAAAAGTTGGTATATGAATATGTAAGGGATATAGCGTCTCTTTTTCAGCCGATGCGATATGGCCTACAGGACAATCCAATGGGGCTTTATTCGGACTATGAATCTTTTAAGAAACATTTTGTTAGATATTGGAAAAATGCATTAGATATTTCCAGAGCAGATTTGGATGAGGTTAGGGATATTTTTGATGATGTTTTATCCACTCAGGAGAGTTGCAAAAATCGAGCTGTTACATCAGTGTTTTTTGAAAACGGTAAAGCACTTACAATGGAAGATTGTTTAGAGGCAATATATGAAGTATTGAAAATTGCATAGAGGAAGTCTTGATATAGAGGAATAAAAAAGTTGGAAAATTTTTTGTCCTTTACTTGACACGGGCAGAGCCGATGAACGTGTGAAATCAAATCACAGTTTGTCGGCTCTGCTTTGTTTCATAAGACTTTAAGGCAAACGCCCACCATATAAAAAAACGGTGTTATGGTGGGCGGTATTGCTATGCCCGAAAAGACTTAACAGACACTCTCCAGACCTGTTTTTGAAGTTTGGAGGGTTTTTTGATGTTCTTTTTTCGGGTGGTAATCTATCTGCTCATGCAACGCAGATTTGACTTATACATAGCATATCGGGGAATGGCAGGAAGCCAGTTAAAAAAATCCTTGTCCATGCAACGCTACTTCTCACCATGAAACCAGAAGTAGAATCTCCGCTTAACAGAATATGTATCTCCTATAACCGTAGAGGTCACAGTGCCTTTGCGGTTTTTCTTTTGTTGTTTTTTATCGGAATGTGCCGCAGGGCTGTTTCTGGTATTCATTGCCGTTCTCCGCCCTCTCCATCTGGATTTCAGCATTTCAAAAATTCAGATGGGAGGTACTTACGGTGAAGTATGCACCAAGAAAAGTATATATCAAAGAAAACAATGTCTATGTGGAGCTGTCCTATACGGATTTCTGCCACCGCAGGCAAGCCGACCAGAGTTACATGGACAAGCTATTTATCCCCGTGCAGGGTTGCCTGCTTGAAGTTGTGCGGGAACAGTACACGGATTTCTATCGGGATAAAGAACGGTGGCGTTATCTGAAAAAACTGGACACGAACCACAGCCTGTTGTCATTGGAGGGATTTACAGACAGTGAGGGAAATGTGATTGACTTCGTTGTTGATGAAACGGTAGACGTTGCGGAAACCGTTGTCCATGCGGTGATGGTGGACAGTCTGAAAGCCGCCCTGTCCTTATTGTCGGATAGTGAACAGACGTTGATACAAGCAATCTTCTTTGAAGAACTTTCCGAGAGGGAAGTCGGGTTGCGGTTAGGTGTGACGCAGAGCGTTGTCAATAAACACAAAGCCAAAATCCTTGCCAAGCTGAGGAAGATAATCGAAAACAAAATTTAAGGCGTTCAGCCCCCTTGTTTTTTCCTTTGGGAAAATGAGGGGGCTTTTCCCTGCCCCCTCAATCAATCTTGATTGGAGGAAATAGGGATGGCATACAACCACGGACGGGAGGACAGGAAATGGCGTATCTGGAAAGGAGCCGAGGAAAAGGTTCTGCGTGAGTGCGGCGTTGATGAAGCGGTCATTGAACAAATCCGCACAGACGACAGCCCGGCTCCAACCGGACGAAATACTGTAGGGAATGTGCTGCCAGGGTACGCCGGAGGAAGGAGGCGGAACGCCAAAGGAAAAGATACCATGATTCTACGCATTTAGGAGCGGAAAAAGCCTTGTAAATCAAGCGCTTTCGGGGCGTGTCGGAGGGGAGGCAATACTTTTTATCACCGACACCCCAAAAGCCCCATTAAAATGCGTACAGGAGCCGAAATAACCCATTCTGAACCAAAGGAGCAACCAAATGACAGAGAACCGACGATTTTATTACCTGAAGCTGAAAGAGAATTTTTATAACAGTGAAACCATGGTCATCCTGGAGAGTATGCAGGACGGCCTTCTGTACTCCAATCTCCTGCTGAAGATGTATTTGATGTCGCTGAAAAGCAGCGGCGTACTCCTGCTGAATGACTACCTGCCCCATACCGTACAGACCATAGCCACCTTTACCCGGCATCAGGTAGGCACGGTGGAACGGGCTTTGAAGATATTCCAGGAGTTTGGCCTTGTGGAGATACTGACAGACGGAGCCTATTACATGAGCGACATCCAGCTGCTGATCGGCCAGTCGTCCAGCGAGGGGGAACGGAAGAAAAAGGAGCGCATGAGGCTGAAACGCCAGAACCTGCTCCCGTCCGGGGAAACGGACATTTGTCCGTCCAATGGCCGGGTGGACAAATGTCCGCCTATATTAGAGTATAGAGATAAAGAGATTAGAGATAAGAGTATAGAGAATAGAGAGGGGGATATGGCACACGCCTATGGGAGATACCGGAATGTATCTCTATCTTCCGCCGAACTGGCAGAACTCCAGACGGAACTCCCCTCTCTTTGGGAGCAGTACATCGAGCGGCTGTCCGAATATATGGAATCCAGCGGAAAAGGATATAAAAACCATGCCGCCACAATCCGGCGCTGGGCGAACGCCGACAAAAAGAAAGAGGAACCGCCTGCCCGGAACCGGGATTACAGCGTAGAGGAGAAACCATATGATGGAGATTACCGCAGAAGTCCGGGCGGCCATAGACAGAGCCGCCGGGGATATGGAGCTTGCCGGGGACGAATACATAGAACCGGCTGACGGGCTTATCCACTGTAAGAAATGCCGTGGCAGCCGCCAGACCGTTGTGCCCAGGTTCGGCGGTTCCGGCTATTTTATGCCCCGCTGCCGCTGCCCCTGCCAGCAGAAGGCGCAGGAGGAACGGAAAGCCAGGGAGGAACAGAGGGAACGCATGGAGCGTGTTAAACGCCGGAAGGCGCAGGGGCTTCAGGACAGATACCTTTATGATTACACTTTCGCCAACGATAACGGCCAGAATCCCGTTATGGAGAAAGCGCACGCCTATGTGGAGCATTGGAAGGAGGCATACTGGGACAATACCGGCCTTCTGCTCTTTGGTGACGTGGGAACCGGGAAATCCTTTTTTGCCGGCGGTATCGCCAATGCCCCGCTTGACCGTGACGTGCCGGTGCTGATGACAAATTTCCCCTCTATCCTGAACCGGCTGACCGGCGTGTTTGCCGAGGACAGGGCGGCCTTTATCGCCAGCCTGGACGATTACAGCCTGCTTGTCATTGACGATTTAGGCGTGGAAAGAAATACCGGGTATGCCATGGAGCAGATGTTTACCGTCATTGACAGCCGGTATCGGAGCAAGAAGCCGCTGATCGTCACGACAAACCTGAAACTGGAAGAAATCAAGAACCCGCCAGACCTTGCCCACGCAAGGATTTATGACCGCATACTGGAATGGTGTGCGCCGGTTCTCTTTTCCGGAAAGAACTTTCGGGAGGAAGGAGCCAGGGCGACCAAAGCGGCGGCGAAGGAGATTGTGAATAAGGGATAGCATAAACTGATTGCATGAAAAGGAGAATTTATGGGCAGAGAGAAAATCAAAGAGGACACTACCACCACAGCACCGGCTAAGGACGATCCCGCACTGGTGAAGAAGATTGGACAGACTACCTACATTGTGCGGGTTCATTTCAGCAAGACCAGCAAGGAAACCATGAGCGACAAAATCAAGCGTATGATGAAAAATGAGATACAGCAGATGTGAAAAAACGATAACGGAAACAGGCCGGGATTCAGAAATGCACTGGCTCCCGGCTTGTAAAATCAGGAGGTTTATGGTAGTATGGAAATACGAAAACGGAAGGGAAAGCAGGTGGGAAGATTGACAGTGACAGATAAGCAACATCAGGAAGATTTGCAACGTTTGCGTTTGTTAAGGCCAATCGACGATGATTTTATGCGTTGTCTTTTTAAGGATAACATTCCATTGGCTGAATTTGTGTTACGCATTATCACTGATAAACCTGATTTAATTATTACTGAGTGTGAAACACAGAAAGATATGAAAAGACTGGCCGGGGCACGTTCTATCTGTTTGGACGCATATGGAACGGATTTGGTTGGAAAAAAATATGATTTAGAAGTCCAGAGGCAGGACAAGGGAGCAGATCCACATAGGGCAAGATACCATTCAAGCGTAATGGATATAGAGAATCTTCATTCTGGTCAGGAATTTAAAGAGTTGCCAGACACATATACAATTTTTATCATTGAAAAAGATTTTTATGGTCAGGGTAAAGCTGTTTATCCAATTGAGAGAATCAACCTTGCAACGGGTAAATCTTTTGAAGATGGGGAGCATATTCTTTATGTGAATGGTGAATATCGTGGGGATTCTGCTATAGGAAAACTCATGCACGATTTTAATTGCACCAAGGCAGATGATATGAATTTTGAATTGATGGAAAACAGAACACGGTATCTAAAAGAGAACCCGAAAGGAGTGAGCGAGATGTGTAAAATTATGGAGGATATGAGAATTGAATCTTTAAAAGAAGTTGCGCTTCGTATGCTGGCAGCTGGAAAATATGCTCTGGAAGAAATTGCGAGTATTTCTGGACTTTCTCTTGATGAAGTAAAGAAATTGAAAGCCGAAAGAACAGTGTAAACAGAACTGTAGGCCAGGAATCTAAAAAAGGTTCTTGGCTTATTCTTGCTGAAATTGAACTTGGACAAGAGGAATAAAAAGTCAATAAATTGTTTAGTTGTAGTAATTGACATTGAACAAGTTATTTATGATTTCGCTAGATTAAAGTTTAGAAACAGTTTGAACAGAAACGGTAGAAATTTTCTCTCTGAAATGTAATATAGTTGTAAGAAAGGATAAAACTTTATGAAATGTGAATCTATAGATTTAGAAATCGAAACAATAGTAAATCGAATAAAAAATGAAGATATGGACTTACAACCGGACTTTCAAAAAGGGGAGATTTGGACACTTCAGAAGAAACAAAAGTTAATAGATTCAATATTAAGAGGTTGGAAGATACCACCTATCCATGTAATACATAATAATCAATCCATAGATGAAGTATTAGATGGTCAGCAAAGATTAGCAGCTATACGAGATTTTTATGATAATATAATTTGTATTGACGGAAAAATTCTGCCTGAAAATTCTGAACTTATTTAGCTAGATGGTATGCATTATCGTGATCTTCCTAAAAAATGGCAAAGGCAATTTAGGCAATATAGTATTGTTATTATAAGATTAACAGAATATCAACCAGAAGAACCGGCAGAATTATTTTATCGTTTAAATCAGCCTACGACGTTAACGTCTGCAGAACAAAGGAATGCATATATTGGTGTTACCAGAGATCAGGTTAAAGAATTGTCCAATAAGTTTGTTGCATTAGGAGCAAGTAAAGAAACAATTGGATTTTCAAATTCCAGGCTGGCTTACGATGAAATTATCTCAAAATTTTGTTTTTCAGTTGAAACGGGAACATTAAAGAAAAAGATAACATCTAATGATATTTCGATTCAATATCGTCAAGCAATATCTTTTTCAGATGAGTGTATTAGGATAGTTGCTAAAACTTTAGAAAAATTTATGGAGTGTATTATTGGTTGGGATGATTTTAAATATTCATTTAATAAAGCAACAATTTTTAGCTGGTTTGTTTTTATTCGTAGAAATTTGTCTTTGAGTGATACAGGATTAAAAAATGTTATTGGTTACTTTGAATTTTGTAGAGCCTTTATAAAAGGAAAATACAAAAAAGTAGATCAACGATACATAGAAGTTTTCTCTTCTTTGCAAAAGAGAAATTCATTTTTTGAGATAATGCTCAATACTTTTAACCAAAGATTTAGTGTAATGTATCATTGATATTTAGCGCATCTGCCACCTCTGTTATGAGGTGACAGATGAAATTATTGGATAAAGTGATATCAGCTTTTCTTTGGCATCACCTGTTTGAAAATGCCACCGTATTTTAGCTTCATCACGATTGCGCTCTGTTTCCCATGCAGATAGTTCGTTTTTTAGTCTGGTGATTGTATCTATACGACGTGACAGACATTGGCGTGTCATTACATTAAGTTCAATTTCAGCCATGTTAAGCCAACTCCCATGCTTGGGCGTATAATGGATTTCCAGACGCTTTATAATCCTTCTCGCTTCAGCTGGTGGAAACGCTTTGTAAAGGGATGCAGCTTTATGAGTATTAAGGTTATCCATGACCAGAATAATCTTTTCGGCATCCGGGAACATCACATCTGATAAATATTGGATTTTCTGCGCCCAGTCAATGGCAGTGCGGTGTTCATGGACGCTTACATGATGCTTTCCGCCAAGCGGTTCCACGAAAGCGAATATACTGCAGGTGCCGTTCCGCTTATATTCTGAATCGGTTTTCTGGTCATCACCGGGCCGCATGGATAACGGTTCCCTCACATCTCCTAACAGCTGGTATGGTTTTTCATCCATACAGACAACAGGGCGTGCCGGATTATATGGAAGTTCATACACATCAAGGACATCTTCCATACAGGCTACAAATTCAGCATCTTCTTTCGAGGGGATGCACCAGTATTCATTCATGTGAGGTCGAAGTTTATTTTTTTAAAGCCCTGCCTATTGTATCTTTACTGACTGGGACATCAAGCGCTATTTTTGCCTGTTCTTCCAACAGTCGGAGCGTCCAGCGGGAATGACCTTCCGGCGCCGGGCTGCAAGCGATTTCGATAATGCGGGCTTCTGCACGTCCGTCAAATTTCCGGCGTGCCTGGTCAGAGTTAACACTGCGGTTGAGTGAAGTGATGCCTTCAATCCCTTTTTCACAATAAAGTTTCACTGTATTAGTAACCGTAGCCATACAGACACAGTTTGTTTTAGCAGACTGTTCATGGGTAAGAATTTTGCCATGTGCCTCATCCAGATCAATGATAATCTGGCATCTGTTCCGGACTGTTTTTGTTGTTTTCTTTTTACGCATAACGGATTTCAGTATTTTAAGTTCGTCATCCGTTAACGAGATTTTGTATTTTTTAGGTCTTGCCATAGGAATCACCGCCGTTTCTTTTAGTATACCACGAAACGACTTGGCAAACCAGTAATATTTAACTATTTATCAATGATATATTACACTAATTACTCGAAAATTCTTCAAATTAAAAGAAGGTACAGCATAATTCATTCTGATGAATATTACGTCAGATTGTTTTATCCTGCACCTTCTGTTATCATATCAAAGCCACTGTCAACAAAAGAAGCAGGAACCTCCCCGTCCAAAGTTTGGTTTCCTGCCTCATTCACACACCATAGTAATGCCTATGGGCTGCAAAACTATGATAACCATATTTGTAGAAGAAAACAACCCCTTAACGCCAAATTTTTATAATAATCTTATTGCACGACTGCAGTTCCACAGGCTTACCTGTTCCTGCGGTCACTCTGGCTGCCTTTTGACCCGTCCCCGCCAGCATAGACACCTTAAACGAAAGGATTCTATCCGGTTCTTAGTTTTGCCCGTTTTTTCTGTTTTTTTCATCTTCACAGGATAGCGGAACGATTCTTTTCTTGCCTGCTGTGCCTGTGTGACGACTTATTCAAAAGCTGCTATGCCGCTTTCAGATCTGTCTGGTGTCTACGGTAGTAGTCCTCCGGCGTCAGATAGCCGTTTGCCTCGTGGATACGCTTACGGTTATAAAATATCCATATATATTCGAATACTGCTGATCTGGCTTCTTCTCTGGTTCGGAAATGCTGTTCATTTAGCCATTCCTGTTTCAGCTTTCCCCAGAAACTTTCCATCGGGGCGTTATCCCAGCAGTTCCCTTTCCGGCTCATACTGCTGATGAAACCGTGTTCTTTTGCAAGTGCCTGATAATCCTGGGAACAATACTGGCTTCCCCTGTCGGAGTGCAGGATACAACCCTCAGTTGACCGCTTATGCCGCACAGCATCTTTCAGGGCAGCTATCACAAGTTCTTTTGTCATACGCCCGTCCATGGATATACCGATGATCTTATTCCCGCACAGATCCATGACGCCCGCAAGGTAGAGCCAGCCTTCATCCGTCGGGATATAAGTGATGTCACTTACCATCTTCTGTCCGGGCCTGTCAGCTTTGAAATTCCTGTTCAGGATATTTTCTGCTGCCGGAAGGCTGTGCTTTGAATTTGTTGTTGCTTTATATTTTTTACAGACTTTTGACCGGATGCCGTTTTCACGCATGATGCGCCCTATCCGTTTGTGGTTGAACTGCTCATCTGACTTCCGGTTTACCTCATGGGTGATCTTTTTGCTGCCGTAAGTCCCGTGGGACGCTTCATGGATCCGGCGTATCTGTTCCAGAAGGGATCGGTTCTCCAATTGGCGGGTGCCTGGTGTCCGTCTGCGCCATGCATAATAGCCGCTTTTGGAGATCTGAAGCCATTGCGCCATCTTTGCGATCCGGTATTTGGAACGATTGTGTTCCATGTAAAGATAACGGATCACTTCAGGTTCTTGGCAAAGAAGGCGCTTGCTTTTTTTAGGAATGACCTGCTATAATAAAGTTGTAACGGGAGTGGCTAATAAGATATACTGAAAATAATTAAGAAAGAGGTACTTATTATGCCGCAAAATTACACACCCGAATTTAAAAAGAAGATTGTCCGTCTTCATGAGGAAGAAGGTCGTACCTACAAAAGCATCACCGCAGAATATGGTGTATCCAAAGCCAGCATCTCCAAATGGTGCCGCGAATTATGTGAAGAATGCCAGACAAGCCCCAAAGACAAAGAAGAATACGGCTCCATGAAAGAGAATCTCCGCTTAAAAAGGGAAAACGATGAATTGAAGAAGGAAATAGCCTTCCTAAAAAAGCGGCGGCATTCTT
Organism: Clostridiaceae bacterium; assembly: GCA_910574345.1. GTDB lineage: Bacteria > Bacillota > Clostridia > Lachnospirales > Lachnospiraceae > UBA3402. The sequence goes on from CAJSZV010000005.1 coordinate 10,704, forward strand.
TGCAAAGGAAATCGATTAGAGGCTTATCGATTCATAGACCAATATCGTGAGGAATTCGGAATCCGCTGGCTGCTGCGCCGATTGGACATATATCCGAATGCCTATTACAACTACCGGAAACACCGGAAGGCGGACTATGATACCCAAAAATCTGAGGTTATGGCACAGATCAGGGATATCTACCATATCCATAATGGAATTGATGGGTACCGGAGCATGACAGTTTATCTGGCACGCAGAGGATATGATTACAGTCCTTTGACCATACACAGATATATGAATGTAGAACTTGGTCTGTGTTCTATCGTCCGTCCGAAAAAACCGGGCCATGAACACGGAAAGCCGCACAAGATATTTGAAAATAAGCTGAATCAGGACTTCACCGCGGATAAAGCGAATCAAAAATGGTGTACTGACTTTACTTATCTATTCCTTGCAGATCACGAAGTGAGATATAATTGCACCATTATCGACCTGCACGACCGGAGTGTTGTTGCCAGTATCACAGACCGCCACATCACCAGTGACCTTGCAATCCGTACGCTGCAGAAAGCACTGGATTCACAGCCGGCGGTCAAGGGAGAACTGATCCTTCACAGCGACCAGGGCTCCCAGTATACATCAAAAGCGTTTGTAGAATTCTGCGAATCTGTCCATGTAATCCAGAGCATGAGTAAGGCAGGATACCCATATGACAACGCGCCAATGGAGAGATACTTCAACACTTTGAAAAACGAATGCACCAATCTGTATAAATTTCGGACGGAGGAAGCGCTCTATCAGGCGGTAGAAGAATTTGCGTATGTCAGCTATAACCATGTCCGTCCCCATAGTTATAACGGATACCGTACACCTTATCAGGCACGGATAGCCTCATAAAAAGAAATCTGATATTTTTAGCCACAAGTGTTACAAAAATGCTTGACCACAACAAGGGCGCGTAGTTCGGCATCTTCCTGATGGAGGTTGCCACTGCCGACAAAGGGTTCTGTGGGATGTTCCTTAAAGCGGGACATCCATGTGTAGAGGGGGTTTACATTAATGCCCAGTTCCCTTGCGACCTGTGCTGCAGGTATTCCCGACAGAACACGTTTACATGCTTCTTCCTTGAATTCGATACTATACGTCTGTGCCATAACCTTTCCTCCTGACTCTGTTAGATAGATTATACCATTCGTTCTACATGTCTATCAAATGGGGTATGAGGCAGGTTTCACAAAGTGAATTGTCGCAATTAGGAGTTCTGAAACTGCAGGAATGTGTGATCTTGGAGAACTCCTATTTAAGGTTACGTTATGAGGTGATTCGTTGATGCGTCGATCCGCTCAGCGCAAATACTGTTATTTGGATAAAGAGAGCAACCATATCATGATAGAATACGGGGCAGACAGGAGTGAGTAAGAATGCTGTATGTAGCAGTATGTGAAGATGACAGTTCTCTGCTTGCGAACATAAAGAACAAGGTGCAGAATTATTTTAAGGAAAAAAATATTATGGCGATGCTGGAAACCTATGACCGCAGCGATCTGTTAAAATATGACATTCAGGAAGGAAAATATTTCGATCTTGTGCTGAGTGATATTGAGATGCCGGATACGGATGGTATGAAGCTGGCGGAGCAGGTCAGGAGCTGTCTGCCGGATGCTATCATCATTTTTGTGACGGCATATTTGAAATATGCCGTGGATGCTTATGAACTGGATATCTTTCGCTATATTCCAAAAAGCAGTCTGGATGAAAAACTGCCGCGGGCTTTGGACGATGTAGTAAAGCGGATGCAAAGCCAGGCTGATAAGAGCTACCTGATACAGACAGCCACAAAAATAGAAAAAATCATGTATAAACAGATCATCTATATTCAGAAAGACGGGAAGAACGCGATGTTCATCTGCACAGATGGCAGTGTGAAAAAAGTGAGAAAGAGTCTTTCGGATGTATATAAAGAACTCCATTCGGAAGACTTTGTTTTTGTGGAACGGGGCAGTATCGTTAATCTGGCACAGATCACAGGAATCCAGCAGGACAAGATCCTGCTCAGCAACGGCGTGTGCCTTCATGCGAGCCACACAAGGATGGAGGAAGTCAAAAACCGGATGATAATATATTGGAGTGAGTATGTATGATATTCTTATCTGAGTTTATTGAGTGGGTGGCCTGTCTGACCGAGATTGGATTACTGTCCTGGCTGTTTTGGGAAGCGTTTAAAGAGCAGCGGAAAAATGCCGGCATATACTGGGATTATATCTATGTAGTGTGTATGGCGACATGGGTATTGTTCATCAATAATATAGTACTCTATTCATCCTTTACGCTTGTGCAGCTTGTGGTCATAAGCAGTATGGTGGCACGGGCCCTTTACAGGGTCAGTTATAGAAAGCTCCTGTCTGCTTCTCTGTTTTATACGTTCTGTTTCTGCAGCACAGACATGTTGGTAAGCAGTCTCTATCTCTCTCTTGGCGACCGATGGAATATAAATGGTGATACGATCATGACATTCTCCCTGCAGAGAATAGGACTGGTCGTTCTGGCAAAGTCTGTCATGACCGCGTTTATAGTTTTAATGAAAAAGTGGCTGATCCCGGTCATAAGAAGCGATTATGACAGAAGTATACTGTTGATAACAGGAGCCGCCTTTTTAGGCTTTTTATATTATCGAGAACGATCACAGAGCGTTTTTATGGTGGAATTGTCCAGTATCTGGGGGTTGACGGTTGTTCTCTGCGGTCTGGGAATCTATATCGTCTATAGTTATCTGGAAAACCGCAACGAAAAAAACCGGAACCGGATGGCGGAAATGCAAAATGAACTGCTGCGGGAAAACTATCAGATGGTAAGCGATCTGTATGAAAGCAATGCAAGGCTGTATCATGATCTGAACAATCATCTGGACATCCTGTATCAGATGATTGCTGCACAACGGCTGGATGAGGCAAGAACGTATATCAGTCAGATCAGCGAACCAATGAAGGAACTTATGCTGAAATGTTTTACGGGGAATGATATCATTGACGTGCTCCTCAGCAGTAAAAAGCAAAAAGCGGAGCAGCTTGGAATAAAGGTGAGCATGGATGTTGAGTTTCCGTCAAATACAGGCATCCGCACAAATGATGTCTGTACGATTCTCGGAAATTTGATGGACAATGCGATCGACGGAAGCAAAGCAACAGAAAATGCAGAGGTGTGTCTGAAAATATGCCGGGTACATCGGTTTCTTGTGATCCGGGTCTACAATACGATCTCCAGCCGGCCACTGATCGATGAAAGGACGGGCAGGCTGGTTACGGACAAAGAGGACAAGACAAAGCACGGCTGGGGAATGCAGAGTGTAAAGGCCGCCCTGGAAAAGTATAACGGAACCATGCAATACCAGTTTAGTGAAACGGAATTCAAAATAACAGTCATGTTGTTTTTTCAGTGAAACACGCGAAACGAAGGAAGCCACGTACCAGGATGGCTTCTTTTTTTTATGTTACGGGAGATTCGCGGACATAAAACCCGGGGGTTACGGACATAACAGACCACTTTTGGACAGGGTGTCCTATACTATACAAATAAACTGCAAAAAAGGAGATGGAGTATTTATGAAAGTGAAGAAAAGCATTATTTTAGTGACAGCATTATCATGCCTGACCTGTGCGGGTTGTGCGAAAGAACAGCCAGAGCCCGTGACAGAGATGGACAACGAAATCAGGACAGAGGAAACAGAGCAGACAGAAAATGCTGTTTCCGGACAGGTGTTCCCGGAGAGGTTTGAGGAAACCATAGATGGCGTGTGTTTTGATATGGATGTGCGGATTTCTAAAGAGGCAGACATGGAGAACCTGCACAGAACGTCGGCGACACTTCAGCGGCCGGATATAGAAAAAGCCAAAGCAGTGTTTGCAGCGGGCAGGACGGTAGTGGAGGAGCAGAACGACACCGGATCGGGGGAGGACGGCATCGAATATCCGTGCTATCGGGCTGATTATGATGACGATACTTTTTTGTATATCAGCTCAAATTTGACATACAGCCATACGCCGGTGTTTGAGAAGATCAATGGAGCATTCCGCCTCTATTCTCATAATAATACGGAACGTTATGCAAAAGACACTGTACTGGAAGCCGGCGACCCGCAGATGCTGTTTGAAAATGTGCTAAAGAGCATCCGCGACGCGGGTTATCAGCTTGAAGATGTCGCATATGATTACTTTGCACTGGACCATGAGACCATGGCGGAAGAATTCATGCTCCTTGATAAAACGGGTGAAACCGTAAGCACAGAAGGGATTTCCTGGGGAGTGGAGGATGACTGCTATTTTTATACAGCAGTCCAGCTTCAGGAAGGGCTTCCCATATACTTTGGCAGTCAGGATTTTCCGGAAGACGAAGAGGGGAATCGGCCGATCCACGCGCTGTGTTCCGCGAACGGAATAGAGAGACTGGATGTCTCGCGGCTATATTCCTTTTCTGAGCCGGGCGAAGCCGTAAGTCTGCTGGATCTTGATACGATTGTGCAAACCGTATCGAAGAAATACGGAGATATCGTGGGGCCTTCCTATACCGTGAAGCGTGCAGAATTATACAAGATGCCGGTGAAAACGGCGGACAGTACCTATGATGTAAAGATCGTATGGCTGTTTGAAGTGCAGGAGGCAGGAAAGGACAGTGACACCGGTGAGGCATATGAATATACACAATATATGTTTGTTGATGCGACAGACGGGACGGAGGTGTTTATTTAGTGAAAAAAAGGCAGGCATATGTTCGAACAGAGGTCGGCCGCCTGTTTGGCAAAAAGGAATTCTATTTTTCTGTTTCGGGAATTGTTTTGATTTTGTTTTTATCGGCGAATGACGGAATGGGGCATATGGGGGATTCGGTTTTGGCGGCTGTATTGCTGTCGTCTTATGATGCCGGATTTTTGTTGACTTTTTCTCTGGCAGCTATTCCATATGCAACCGCTTTTACCGAGGAACTGGAATATAATTATGCCAGATATCTGGTGATCCGCGGCAACCTGAGAAGCTATGTCTTTTCCAAAATGCTTGTCATTTTTATATCTTCCGTGCTGGCGATGGGGATCGGTATCACCTGCTTTGCCGTATGTTGTGCGGTAAATATGCCCTGGCTGGACGAAGGAATGGCGGAATACATATTGCAGTTTGGCGGTTATCGTTACTTTTTGGCGCATGGACATTATCTGCTGTGGTTTTTACTTTATGGAATACAGTGGGGGATGCTGGCGGGTATTTTGTCGATGGCGGCAGCGTTTTGTTCCCTTTTTTTATCAAATAAGCTGCTCGTATATTCTGTACCGGTCCTGCTTTATCAGGTATTGACTGAATTTGGTGCAGACAGTTTTCGAAGAGCGGCGGCATTTGATCCCCGTGTGATTTTCGACGCAAGATACAATATATGGAACAGCGATTTTAAGATGTTCACATGGGCGCTTGCACAAGGAGGAGCGGCATGGCTGCTCCTTGGCCTTGCAGGCATATGGCAGCTGAAAAGGAGGATATGAGCAGAATGTTATATGGTCGCTTTTTCCGGCAGGCGCTTACGGAGCGGGTGTTTTGTTCCAGAACTTACAGCGTGGTATTTTTGCAGGGTGTTATCCAGTATCTGTACATGTGTCCTGTTGTACGTGCTTCAAAAGATATGGAGTGTGGTGCGTCACCATGGGTATTTCCGTTTCTTTTGTCGAATCTTTTCTTTTTGCTGTTGTTTATGGTTGGGATCGTTTACTCTTTTTCAGACATTCCATTTATGCAGAACAAAAACATGTATCAGGTGATTCGTACAGGTAGGATGAGATGGGCAGCAGGACAGATCAGCGTGATCTTCGCGCAGGCCTTTTTGCTTATGGCTGTAAACGCGCTCTTTCCCATGCTTTTACTGGCTGGATCTTGTGAGTATACACTGGAATGGGGAAAGCTGTATCATACCCTGGCATTAACAGGTGGTTCTGAGGCGTATCGGCTTTTGTTCGCTTTTTCCTATGAAGCGATGCAGAGATTTTCACCGCTGGAACTGCTTGGCCTGACGGTATTGATCGGCACCCTGGTGATCGCTTTTGTCGGTCTTCTGATGTTTGCTGTCAGTCTGTACATAAACAGAAGTGTTGCGGTCACGCTGGCATTTCTTATGGTGGTCATGATTTATCTGGTTGAGAATATTCATCCATTGTTAAGAAGAGGGACGGCAATGTTTGTACCGGTCAACTGGATGCGGGTAACCCAGATCGGGATCAAAATGCATGACAGTTTTATGCAGCCTTCGGTTGTGTATATGCTGGCGGCATTGGCAGTTGGCATTACAGTTTGTGCAGGTCTCATATGCATAAAGATCAAAAGGATGGAATTTCAGTGGTATAAAGAAGAATAGGGGGATGTCGGATGGGACAGTGCGTGATAGAGATTGAACATGTAAGCAAGTCATTTAAGGGGATGCAGGTATTGAACGATGTAAATATGACCTGCAGCGGTGGAAACATATATGGGATAGTCGGTCATAACGGCTCCGGGAAAACCGTATTATTTAAGTGTATTTGTGGTTTTCTGCGGGTGGATTCCGGCAATATAGCAATAAACGGTAAAGTGATGGGAAAGGATCTGGATATGTTGAAGCATACGGGGATCATCATTGAGGAACCCGGATATATCCGCAGCTTATCGGGCTTTCGTAACCTGGAATATCTGTACCGGATATCGAACAAAAAAGATACGGCGGCAATTCACGCCGCCATGTTGAAGGTGGGACTTGACCCCTGTGCCAGGAAAAAAGTCTGCAACTATTCACTGGGGATGCGTCAGCGTCTGGCAATCGCACAGGCGACCATGGAAGATCAGGAGATTTTGATTTTGGATGAACCGATGAATGGTCTCGACAAAGAAGGAGTTGCGGAAATGAGAAAATTTTTTTCGGATCAAAGGAGTATGGGAAAATTGATACTATTGGCCAGCCACAACAAAGAAGACATTGAGGTGCTTTGTGATGAAGTGTATGAAATGAGTCATGGCACATTGAAAAAAACGGCAGGTTAGTTCTTCAAGCTCCCCGGTCTTTAGTTCGCTGTCATCCCTTCACAGGGATTTCAATCTGTACAATGTAGTCTTCGATCCGGTCAACGACATTCTCATTGATGCCCGTCTCATAGGAAAATTCGTGGAGTGTCAGGCCGTGTGCTTCGGCAAAAGCAAAAATTTCTTCATACCGCCCGGGAAGTCTGTCAAAGGATCCTTTGTGGAAGGCCTTCAGATAGCGTCCGCCGGGAGCCGTGTGAAGATCCGGCTGGCAGGGCAGGAAAGGAATCTCGATAAAGAGTCTGGAATACTCGTCATATTTGCCGGCAAGCAGGCTGGAGACGGCGATCATGGAGCCATAGGAGGCATCATGGAGTCATCCCAGCCTGTATTTTTCTGTTTCGGCGGTGATCAGTTCCACTTCCTCCTCGAAGGTGGTTTCCCGGTCGATGGGGACCGTGACCAGACAGCGCGCTTCCCGCTCTATGATGCTGATCTCGGACAGATCCATCGTCAGCAGGGTGGACATGTTCCGGTGGTGGGAGCACAGGGTGGAGCGGACTGCCTGCAGGTGGGTAATGCGCAGGTCAAGCTCCGCGATTTTGTCTTCCAGCAGGTTTTTTAAGCTGCCGGCAGAGCGGTTTTGCATGAAATCCTGTATCTCCTGAATGGAAACGTCCAGTTCCCGGAGCAGCAGGATCGTCTCCAGAATGGGACTTTGATGGTAGTTATAGCAGCGGTAGCCGTTTTCGGGATTGTCTTGACTGTACAGTTACTGTACGGTCTATGATACCTGATACAGGAAGAAAAAACGCTGAAAAATATTTTGAAATTTGCCGTGCCGACCATTGCCATGACGGTATTCATGTCTTTTTATACGATGGTAGACGGCCTGTTTGTATCGAATTTGATCGGTACGGATGCGCTTTCGGCCATCAATCTGACGGCTCCTGTCATCCAGCTTGTGACGGCAGTCTCTACCATGCTTGCCACCGGAGGGAGCGCGGTGATCATGAAAAAGATGGGAGAGCAGAAAACAGAGGAGGCAAAGCAGGATTTTACCTTTCTGATCCTGGTAAATGTAGTGGTGGGCATTGTTATGTGCGGGGCCGGATATGTGGCGATGGAGCATATTTTCGCCGGCATGAATCTTTCGGCGGCCGTAGAGGGATACTGTGTGGAATATTTGAGCCGCTATCTGGTGTTCACTGTGCCGATCCTGCTGATGAACAACTTCACGCTCTATATAATCGCCAGCGAGAAGGCGACGCTGTCCTTAATCTGTTCCGTTACAGGCGGCGTCCTCAATATGGTACTCGATTACGTGTTCATCGCAGGGTTTTCCATGGGAATCAGCGGTGCGGCGGTGGCAACAGGGCTGGGATATTCTGTGACGGCGGTTGCCGGTCTGTTTGTTTTCAGCCGCAAAAAGAGTCTGCTGCATTTTACGAAACCGGTATGCCGCTTCAAGGTTCTCGCCGGTGCGGCCACAAACGGATGTTCGGAGATGGCTACCGCGCTTGTCACCGGGAGCATCACGATGATGTTTAACTGGACGATGCTTCACTATGTCGGGGAGGACGGGGTTGCGGCCGTCACCATCATCATGTATGTGCTGATGTTTGCCAGCTCCCTTTATACGGGGTATTTATACGGTGTGGCGCCCATGCTGAGTTATTACTACGGGGAACAAAATCACCAAAAACTGAAAAAGCTGGTTGCCACGAGTCTGAAAGTGATCGCATGTATCTGTCTGATCACGGTTGCCGCCTCCTTTATGCTGACAAGGCCGCTGGTATCGGTATTTGCCCGGCCGGATAATCCGGTGTACGAACTGGCGGTAACAGGGAAAAAGGCATGGTATATCGCGGCGGTTATCTTAGGCAGGGAATTTACTTACCGCAGACTGGAATGGGATGATGAGCTGATCAGGGGGCTGGTCACGGTGGAAGAAGAGTTCTGGAATAATCATATCATACCAGGGATCATCCCGCCGCCGGATGGGAGCAAGGCGTGCGATGAAGTGCTGGAACAGTATTTCCATACCGCAAAGACAGCCAGCGCCATCAAACTTACCGGGTTTGATGAAAAATTACGGTGGCTTTTGCCCTCTCTAAGCGGCTTCTGATACTGCGGGGGTATTCCTGTTTGGGTGTGGGCGTTTCGGCGGCTCTTGCGGCGTCCTGTGCGTTTTGGGTGAGGTTTCCAGTAGGTTGGCACGGTCAAAATCATCACCCAGCTTCCGGGCGGTGATTGGCTTCGTCCTGTCCGGCGTGAGATACGATAACCTTCCCCGGCTCTCCTTGACGGTCACGCCCTGTTGTAGCAGCTTCCCGGAAAAATCCTCAAAGGAAACGGCAGAGGACAGGGCGGCTTGTCCTTTCCGCTTCGCCCAATACTCACGCTCGGTAATGCGGTTCTTGCTCCCGTTCAGTAAGTCAATCTGATAGAGGTTTTCCCGGTGGCACATCTCCATGACTTCCGCTTTGAAATACTCCATAGCTGCGTCCGTACAGCGGTGCTTGCAGCCCTCTCTTGTGTCGGCTGGTCTTTCCATGTAGGGCAGCAGCGGCACTTCCGCAATCCGTAAAGAATTGATTACGATATGCACATGGATATTGCCGCTGTGGTTATGCCCGTCCGGGTGGGTGCATACAAGGGCTTGGTGTCCGGGGAAATGCTCTTTACAAAACTGCTCGCCTAACTGTTGCGCCCGGTCTACGGTCAAGCCGTTGTCCTGTGCATCACGGGGGAGTAGCCGACCATTTTCATCAAGCGTGGGCTTCATGGTAAACTCGTCATGCTCAAAAGTTAGGTACTGCTCGGCGGCTCCATAGTCGGCATTTTTAGAGCTGATATGTTTGAACGTTGCCAACGGCTTCACCTACTTTCTGCAAGACTTCAAACTTCAAGGCGGCAAGCTCGGCTATGGCGGCTCGCACTTCTTGGGAGAAGGCGTTATAAGGTGCGCCGTACTCGTTCAGACAGCGGGCAATCTGGTTCAAGTTGCCGCCGATTTTCCCGTACTCGGCGGTTAATTTCCCAACGGCAGAGAGCAATTCATCATTGACCGGGGAAACGGTGATAACCGGGCGTATGCTTGACTTAATGAGGGCTTGCCGGATATATTCAGACTGGCTCATTTTGCAGAGAGAAACGCGCTCGGAAAACTCTGCATATTCTTCCTCGGTCAAACGTGTCTTGATAACTCGGCGGCGGTGGGGCGTGTTGTATTTTTTCATGGCTGTGAACCTCCTTTCGTGGGTGGATTTTTTCAAGCGGCGCAAGCCGCAAAAGGCGGGCTTGGGGTGGCAACCCCAACAAGATTCCCGCAGGACAAAATGAGCCGGTAGGCGAAATTTGGTACTGTGGTAGAATCTTGCTCTTAAAAAGTGGCGGTTTCCTCTGTGCTGGCTTCCGTCAATACCTTTCGTGCCGCAAGCGGGGATTTTGCCAAAGCTGCGGAAACATTTCTCCCTCTGATACCTACAAACCCGCAAAATACAAAATGGACGTTGATTTGCGGAAATTTCCCCTTATTTCTTACAACACCACACAAGCCGGAATAGGCGGAGATTTGCGGAAATTTCTCTTTGCCCGCCCTCCACGGACAGCTTGCGGATTTGCCAAATGGGAGAGGAAATTTCTTTCTATCTCCCTTTGCACAGCATAATACCGACGATTTTTCAAAATGCCAAAAATGGGCGCAAAAAAACAGGAAACCTTTTCTGGATTTCCTGTCTTGGTGTGCCGTTCTGTATGTATGGCTACTATTAAATTTTTAGCTGGCTACGATTCTACAAATTGGAAGTTAACCTTTTAAATAAGTATCAATATCCTTCCGCAATTGTGAACGTTTTCCAGTTCCAGTAAAAAGTTTTTTTAAAGGCTCAATAACTAAAAGACCGCCATTTACCGTCTCATAAGAAAGCCTGATATGAAAATAATTTATTTGTTCTATTACGGCCATAAAATACAGTAAAATTCCAACAATTATTCCGGATAGACCTTCTTTTTCAAGAAATGCCATAATAATAATCAGTAGATAGGCTGTTAATAAAATTACATTTATCCATCTTAATTTATTGTAAATCCTGCCAATTTCAAAATTACTTAACGCCTTTTTTCTTCTTACCATTCTCAGTTTATTGCGCCAATAGAAACTGCCCTCTATTACTATGATAGAAAATACCAACAATGGATAAAACGAAATCCAATTTAATTTGAACACGTTCTTTCCAAAGTTCATATCGATAATAAACTTTGTTGCGAAATAAATTCCTGCAAACATTAACACACCGTATAGTTCAAAGTCAGCTAAGAATTTCAGTTCTTTTTCAATTGGTCTTTTCTTTAACTGTTTTGCCATATAGTTTTGTCTCCTTTACAACTTCCGATCTGTTGTCGTTTTATTATATATCCATTTTTCAAAAAATGAAAGCAATTTCTTATACTTCCTGTTCATCAAAGCGAAACTTGAACAGGGCGGCGGCAAGTTCCCCATTGGTGAGGATAACTGTCTGACCGCATACCGTTATAGGGTGTTCTTCGTAGGGTGCTTCAAAATATTCGTCTGTTGTGCCTAAAGGGTAAAACTTTTCTTCTGTGAGGTATTCAAAGGATATTTCTCTTTGCCGCCGCCTGCTCCTGTCGCGCCATGCGTTGATAGCGGCATAGCGTATGACGACTTTGCAGAAACCGTTGAAAGAATACATGATGTGTTCCTTGTATGCTTCTGTGCAATCCATAGAAATTTCCCCCTTTCTCCCACATGGGGTGCTGCATGGTTTACAGTTGCATTTATAAATCAGAGGGCGGCAGCATTGAAGTGAACTGTCGCCACTTCTGTTGCATTATTTACTTTTTTCTTTTGTTAAATTTTTCTTTTGCAAAATCATAAGATTCTTGTATCATTGCCTTGAAATCCTCAAAGGTCTTATCAGAGGGATTTAAAACACATGCCCAGCTCATCCATGCGTAGACAGGGTGGGGAATAATGGTATCTAAAACGGTAAAATCATAATCCATTTTTACGATTTTTCCAGCAGGCGGACGCTCTGGAATATACCCAAATTTTTTAATAAAGGTCTGTTTCCTTAAACCGACATTCACACGATATACATTATCACGGTTCAACATAGAGCCTTTATCATTATCACCGTCTTTTTCTTTAACAGTTAAAACATATACTCCCCGTTTCAAAACTCCGTTTGGATTATAAAAAATCCCTCGTTCTCCCCAACTTTCTACCAATACAACATCTTTCAAATTAGACTGGCAGTAGGAAAGAATATCGTTTGGTGTCATGCCATTTCCTCCAAATGGAACATCATTGTTCCCTCGTCTGCTAAAGCAGAACAATACTCCTGAAATTCCGTAACCTGCGGCAACTTTTCCAAAGCCCCCTGTGCTGCCTCCATTGATGCCCACCAAATCATTTCAACCCATCTATCCTGCTTTAAATCCTTTGTTAATGACCGTTTTACAAATCCGGCAATATCTTTTTCAAGCACCTCATTCAATTTGTGATACATTCGTAAAAAATGTTCCTCGGTCACTTCTTGGTTTGTCTGAAAAATAACCATTTCAATCACGTTTTTATTCATAACATCTTGTCCTTTCTTTTCCCTTATTTTCCAGCTCTACAGGCAGCAGTTCCTGGATCTTTCTATCCGCAATGGGCTGATCGCTCCGGACCATCTGGCTCTTGCCGGTGACGGCACCCCTGTCCGTACTGCCGCACAGCAGCGAAAAAAGCGCATTTGCCATTGTAAGGACAAAGGCTGTTCTTCTTGTAACTGTAAACGCCATTATTCCCAGCCCGACTGTAACTGGGGATGGGACTCCCACCGGGAATGCTATTTCTTCGGTTACCACCTCTACATGTATGTGGCTTCCGATTCCTTCAGCGACCTCCCTGTATTTCCGCTTTTAGAACGTGCCTCCAGGCATGATATGCTTTTCTTTCTCCATTCCTTTTTCACCATGAAAGCGTATCTTCCGGAATTCCAGATTGAAAAGCTCCTTCTGGATTCCGCACACGACGCTTACCCTGTTTATGAATACTGCAGACGGGAACATATCACACCGTTTATCGACCTCAACCCCGGACATACCGGGCATTTTACCTATAAGGACGATTTCACTATCGATGACGATGGTGTCCCTGTCTGTAAGTTGGGCTTACGTATGCATAAAGATGGATATGAAGCTGCCAAGCACCGCGCAAAATACCGGTGCCCGAAATCAAACCGGAAACGTGGCTGTTTCTGTGAACATCCCTGTTCACCGGCGAAATATGGCAGAACCGTACACATCTTTACCGATGACAATCCAAGGTTATTTAACCTACCGCCAAGGGACTCTAAAGCATGGGAAAAGGAATATGACAGAAGAACTTCCGTGGAGCGCTCCAACAAGCGTGAGAAAGAGGACTATAAATTAGAAGACGGCAGGCACCGCTCGACTAAGATGTGGTACTGCCGCCTCTACGGCATCATGATGCTCCAACACCTTGATGCCTGGGAAATGCCCTCTGTTGAGGCATTTCAAGAATCATTATTAGGATTAGCCGCCTAATAATGATATCTTAAGCGATTCCATAAGATTTTTCAAGGCATAGTACCCGCTATGTCTAATGTTTATGTCCATTTTTTTCAAATTTCTTTTCCTGCACGATATTCAGTTGTCAATTTTCAGTTAGAATCTCATTCATTGAGATTCCGAGAAGTTATGAGGGTGCGCGCTTCCCTATAACCCTATTATGCTTATCTGTTCGGGTCAGTAACGATATATGAAGTTGGAAAATCTTTTGAGCTGCACTGCATGAGCGACGGTTTCACAAAGAACCGGGTTTTACCGCTGCCGGAACCGCCGATCACAAGGATATTTTTATTCCTCGCATATTTCGGCTGCTTCGGGTGGCTGTTCATGGTGAGCCGTTCCGTCTGTGTCAGCGGGATATTGTTCTCAAATATCGGGTCGGTGTAGGGCTTAATATCGTCGGCATTTCCCCATGAAGCGTTTTGTCAAGTGCTTTTTTGAGTTATTGACGCAAGCCCTTATTAGTGCGGCGGGAAACGGGGCAGGAATAGGGGCGCAAAATGCGCCTGTGGACGGTTAGAAACCGTTTTCGCGTGTGGGTAGTATAAAACCCTTGCTTGGTGGTTTTTCGTGCCTGAAACGTAAGCGTCAAATAAGATAGTGGATAGAAAAATAACCACTACCCCTCTATACTGAAAGGACAGTGGTCATCGGCACCGTTCCTGTACCATGGGATCCCATGGCAGATAGTCATCCAGATATTCCGGATTCATTTCATTAAAAAGAGACATCTGTCCCTCTATTTCAAGGGCAGACGTCTTCTCTGATTTTGTTCCGTAAAGTTTACGGGTAAGGAAATCAACCTGTTCCCTAAGGAGCCGGACCTGCTGTTCCAGTTCTCTGATCTGCTTTTTGTATTCCTGTTCTGTATCCGGCATGGGCTGAAAACCTTCCTGTTCTGATGTACCCATTATACCATAAAACAGCAGGATTCTCCAGTACTTATAAGGGATTTTCGGGTTTCCCGGGCTTTGGGGGATCCCATTTCCGAACCGCTCTGGGCTGCTTCGGGTTCAGGCCCTCCAACAGCCAGCGGAGCTGCTGATGGGAGATCTGTCTGGCTTCTTCGCCTGTCCGTGGCCACTTTAGGCGGCCGTTTTCGTAGCGCTTATAGAACAGGCAGAAACCGTCTCCTTCATAGTGGACTGCCTTGATCCGGTCCGCCCGTTTCCCGCAGAAAAGGAACAGGGAATTGCTGTAAGGATCAAGCCGGAAGCTGTACTGGATGATATCGATCAGACCATCCAGCTGTTTTCTCATATCCGTGTACCCGGTGCGTATATAGATCTTTTCCACCCGGGAGAGATCGCCTAACATGACCGCACTGCTTTCATGATAGCCTCCAGCAATTCGCGGGAAGTATCTTCAAAGAGTTCAACCGTCACAGTACCGATATGGAGCACTGCCGCAGGAGCGGCAGAGAAATCCTGTCTGCCGTGAAGGGATACCTCCGCAAATTCCGGAGCCCCATCCGGCAGCAATGCAGTCTGCCCCATTACCGGCCTGGATCCATTCCTTTTTCGGGGCAGTTCCTCAAGCGCCAGCTTCCGGATCTTTGCGATCCAATAATAATAGCTTTTTAAAGAGATATCATGCTGTTCGCACCATACCTGGTTTGTCAGGCCGGAGGCTCTGCATTGCCGGATCACATCCAGCCAGTATTGAAGTTTTACCTGTTTATCCGGAGTCAAAGTGGAAATGTCCATGGGTATTCTCCTTTATCTGGATTTAGAGTTTTGGGAGTGGACTCTAAAAACTCTAACCCCAAGTTTACAGGAGAACGCCATATATTTCACTACACGTTCTTATTTGACGCTTACGAAACAACAGTTTTTTATTTCCCGTTAGACGGTGAATTTTGCTCCGCTTTGTCAGCAACTTCAATCGTTGCTGGCCCATAATTGCTAAGGATTATTTTGGGCGTTCCGTTCCCGACTTGATAAATTGCAGGCCAGTCTGCCGGACGAGTTACCCACCCAGGGCCGCAGTTTGTTGTGTCCAAATAGAGATTGGCAGGTTTCTCATTAAAACATACTTTAATGGGGCCATTATTTACATTAGCTGTAATATCTTTTAGAATTGTATCAGCCTCAATGTAGAGTGGGCCAGAAGTAATGTCAATATCATATACGCCTCGCGATACATTAGCGTCAATCAGCGAAAAGCCAGCCTGCTTTGATGTTACATGGACAGGCGCATTAAAATCTTGCATATGTAAAGCCATTTGTTCTGATGTTATATCAAATCGAGTATATACGGCATCTGGGATATAAACACGGACAACATTTTGAGCTTCAGCTCCAAAGTCTACATCTATACCATCTGATGCGGAGTTCGTAACTGTGATTTGCATAATACCGTTTATGACCTTTGCGCTCGTTACGCAATTTTCCGGGTACTCCATATTCAGATATTCAAACGTTACCTCGGACTTATTCGTTCTCACAATATCCACACCCACGGGGCCTTGTCCGGTTATGGAAACACCGTTAAAATCAACCGTAACATATTCAGGTGTAGAACCATCGGCTTGCGTTGGTGTTTGGGGAGTAATTTCTGTGGCTGCCGCAACGGAATAGACACCAACAAAGGATGCTCCAAAGGTAATGCACAGCGTCAGTAAACCTGTCAAAAGCTGAATTGCTTTTGTCCTTTTCTTCAAATTCATAATTGCTCCTAACCTCTCTTTCAATAATTGTTTGTTTTCACTTAATGTAACAGCACCAAGAGACTCCTTGTATTTTCCGACTGCCGCCATAGCGTCAAGTAAAGTTTTCCCATAATCCTGCGCGTTGTCATATCCCATTTTTGCAAGGACAGCCTCATCACAAGAAAACTCGCAAGCCTTGATAATTTCCCGGCTCATAAGATGCACAAGGGGATTAAACCAATGCAGACAGACGGTAATTTGAACCAGCCATTTATAGAACATATCACACCGTTTGTAATGTGTCAGTTCATGTAGCACTATACACCGAAAATCCTTTTCGGAAATATCCACGCTGGGCAGTACAATACATGGATGGAAAAAGCCAATCAACAGCGGGGAAGAAACCAGCGGATTAACACATAATTCAATCGGCTTTTTGATACCTAATTGCTCCGCAACAATAGAAAGTTCATCTAATCGTTCAATGTCAGAAATGGGGGTCAATCCAGCATTGATATACCGCATAAAGCCCTGATAGATTGTTATTTTTCGTATCAGAAAGCCCAGCGCAACCACCAGACAAACCAGCCAGATATAATTTATCAGCATTACCCCAATATTTTGAAATGGGTGGACAGTCGTTATATCATCTGCCGGGCTATTCACAAGTTCATTGTGTTGCTCCGTTCCAACAGCGGGAATAAAATTGCCACCTGGAGCATTTTGTGATGGTTGCTGTTGTAGCGGTAAAGGAGCGGCTTGGGATATTGCCTGATCGACAGCCTGATATGCCTTTCCCATCAGACTTACTTCCGGCCCGAACGGGAGCAGTAGCCGTAAAAGAACAATCAGCCAAATGTAATACTGCCATTGTCGGCTGATTTTATCTTTCAAAAACCGTTTTCCCAAAAGCAGAGCCAAAATAAGCAATCCACCGGAAAAGGACATAGACAGGAAGATTTTCAGAGCTACGTTCATTGTTGCCCGTTTCCTTTCTCCAGCAGCTTTTTCAGCTCTTCATATTCCTCGTCTGCCAGCAAATCACCTAAAATCAAATTAGAAACCAGTCCACTTGCGTTTCCCTCATAGATTTTATCCAAGAAATTTTTTGTTTGTGCCGTCTGATATTTCGTTTCTGAAACCAGTGTTGTATATTCGTTGCGCCGTCCAATTTTTTTAGCACTTAGAAAACCCTTGTTAATCAGCCGTGACAAAAGGACAATCAGTGTATTCTTTTGACACGGCTTTCCTTTGGCCGCCAGTCCATCCATGATATAGGGGAACAATGTTACCTCCTCTGGGTTCCCCCACACGATTTTCATAATTTCAAGTTCAGCATCTGATAGTTGTTGTACCATGTTTCTTTCCTCCTTAATGTATGACACGATGTTGACATTAAAAATATAACATGGCGTTGTACTTTTGTCAAGCCCGCAAGCAAGAAGTCCCTTTTACCTTTGGTGTTGTTGAATTTAGGCACTGTCGATTTTGCTAATTTAAGATTGAAGCATAAAACTGTCTATGGTACAATCATAATAATCAATCAGAATTTTTAGAATTGGACAAATTTGAAAGGAGAATAAAAATGCCGTATATTACAGTTGAAAGCGGTACATTATCAGATGAGCAAAAAGAGGAACTGATAAGACGGCTAACGGAAGTATCCTCTGAAATCATGAGAGTGCCGCAAGAGTTTTTTGTTACTACCATTAAGGAAGTTTCAGACAAGAATTTTGGTATCGGTGGGAAAACGATTGATAAAGTTAAAGAAGAATACATGAAAAAGCATTCATAAATTCAGTTTATCGGGCAGTTACCCATATTGGGTAGCTGCCGCTTGTCTATGTTGACGAATTATTTCAAAGAACAGCTCCCAGCAACATGAAAGGTAAAAGGGAGAGCAAGAAAGGAACATGAAATAAAAAACTACTTAAAAATAAAATTATGTTTCGTTCTCATATTCCACCCCGAAATGTAAAATAACTCAAACTTCGCACTTGAATAAGTGCCTATGCACATTGAAAATTCAATAAATTCTGGCAATAAAATAGCATGAAACCGTCTGGTTTGGTATAATTGAATTGACCAAAAAACAATTAAAACCGGAGGCTCATGTTATGAATAACAGTATAACACAAGCGAACCAAAATGATAAGCAGATTTCAAAATCTATCAAAAGATTTTTTACGAGGTTATGACCATGCAAATCACAGATACCATTTTGGATTCCGTATGCTCACACTGGGATGGTCAGATGGCAGTACTTTCCTGCCAGTTAACAGTATCCTTCTCTCATCGGAGAAGAAAAAGAACCGGGTCAATGAGGCCATGGATACCGATAAGCGAACCGCAGGGTATCGGCGCAGGATGTTTTCCATGCAAAAAGGCACCCAGGTAATGCTGGAACTCCTAAAAGCCGCTAAAAAAGCGGCGATTCCTGCCAGCCATGTCCTTTTTGACAGCTGGTTTTCTTCCCCGAGTACACTCCATGCCGTAAAATCAATCAGTTATGATGTGATTGGCATGGTGAAAAAGACCCCCAAAATGTTCTTCCGTTACCAGGGGGGAGATATGTCCCTGATTACAATCTACAAGAAGAATAAGAAAAGACGCGGAGGTTCACGCTATCTGCTGTCTGTACTGGTTGATGTGATAAAGGACGGGGAAAGCATCCCGGCAAAAGTTGTCTATGTCCGCAACCGTAATAAGCAGAAGGAATACCTGTGCCTCATCTGTACCGATACTTCCCTGGATGAAAGTGAAATCATCCGTAATTATGGAAAACGCTGGGACATTGAGGTCTTTTTCAAGGTATGCAAAAGCTACCTAAACCTCAGCAGGGAGTGTAACTCCTTGTCCTATGACGCAATAACTGCCCATACAGCGGTTGTATTCACGCGTTATATGATGCTGTCCCTGGAGAGCCGGGAATTGAACGACAACCGTTCGCTGGGTGAACTCTTTCTGTACTTTTCTGATGAAATGGCTGATATCACATGGATACAGGCATTTCAAATGCTGCTTCAAATGTTCCGGGCCATACTCAGGGATAATACCGAGCTAACCGAAGAAACGATCAACGAATTGGTTGATGCGTTTATGGACACATTGCCTGTTTTGTTGAAAACGCAGCTTCGGGCAGCATAGGGGCGAAATAGTGGAAGCTTTAACGACTGAATACCTGTCAGATGTTGAATTTTCAAGGTGCATAGGCAAAAACTATGTGCGAAGTTTGAGTAAAATAATATAGAGGTGATGTGAGAATGTACCAATATGAAAAATGCCTGGACTGTCATGCCCTGGGCCAAGAAATCAAGCGCAGACGAAAAGCCAAGGGCTGGACGCAGGAGCACCTGGCCCACTTGTAGACCTCACCCCTCGCTCCATCATGTATATGTGGGAAAGCTGCTTTTGCTTTTCCACAGGCTGTGAATGGGGTTTTCCATAGTTTCATAGGGAGTTTATCCTAAAATTAAGATAAACTTGCTTATCCTTAAGATATTTTTATCCCCATCTTTTTGAAACTGTCCGTATCCTTGGTGTTTAAACACAAAAAGATGAGGATAAAAATTCATCTCAGACCACAAATCCTTGCCAGCTCGTCCTCATTGTCTGTCCAAAGGGGTTCTTCCTCAGGCATACCTCCAATACTCCCTCCCATCGCTTCCTGCATCATTTTCATTGATGGCGTAGCATATATCCTCGTTGTCTGGGTCGATGAGTGACCCAGTATCCTTGTCTCCGATCAGCGTGTACCATTCCCATGAAACTTCCGGGCAGTAGTCCAGACCATGCATATCCAGAAAAACATACAGACACCGGAGGGTATGGGTAACCCTCTTGATCATGGTGTAGGAATACCCTCTGTCACTGTACCCGTCCGCAAACCGGGCGATCATGGGATACATTTCTTCCGTAGTGCAGACAGAGTGCTCACGGCTCAGACGCAGCAGCTCTGTCATGACGGCATCATCGGACAATCCGGGGACATATGCATACTGGAACACGGAATCTTCTAACAGAATGGAGAATCCCCGCCGGAAACCATGCTTTTCATGAAGAAAGCCAAGCAGTTGGCGGCCATGGCCCAGGATCACCGATCTTTGTTCTGGAGTAACGTTCCAACGGCTCCGGAATACTGCCGCCAGCATTTCATAGGAGAGCATCTCCATTCTCATCATCCCTTCTCGCAGAGCCGCAAAAGAAAGTTGGCCGTGTGCAGTTTTGCAAGACGCATAGATTCCGGGCTGTAATCCGGTTCGCGGGAAGCAAGATATTCATCGAGAGTGCCCCGTATCTCCGGGGGCAGCTTATCGTGGTCAGGCTTCACCAAAAGGAGATTCTCGATCCGTATTTCCCCTGTGCGGATGAATTCCCGGAGCTGTTCCATATACCTTGCAGTCACATGGTATTGTTGTCTGGTATTTGCCGGTTTTACCACCTCCTCAAGCCATTTTGAAACATTTTCATCAGAGTATACAAGTCCGGCCTCTGATAAATAGCGGCCAAAAGCTTCATACCAGCGTTTACGGGCAGTTCTTCCATACTCGCCAAAACCGCTTTCGACCATGAGATTGACCATCTCTTGGACATAGTCATTGTAGTGCTTAATCATAAAATCACCTCCAAATTTGTAATGGTGATTATATGATGGCATACGGATTGATTTTTATCCTCATCTTTTTGTGCTTAAACACCAAGGATACGGGCAGTTTCAAAAAGATGGGGATAAAAATATCTTAAGGATAAGCCAGTTATGCACTTTTCCATAATGCGGTCTTTAATGATAAGTCTGCAAATTTTACAAATATTTGACAAAAGTTGTGTTTTTGATTTTACAGACAGCACTTATCATAATAATCACAGAGCAAAAAATATCAGATAGAAAAGGAGAAAATGTATCATGAAAAAATTTGTCACACTTATTGCGATTGTATCACTTATGCTTACTGCTATGACAGGATGTGGGAAAACAGTCAGTGGATCGGTATCTACGGACGGTTCAACTTCTATGGAAAAAGTCATTGGCGCTTTGGGAGAAGCCTTTGAGGGAAACAATTCCGGCGTAACCTTTACATATAATCCTACCGGCTCCGGTTCTGGAGTTACAGCGGTTGCAGAGGGACGTTGTGATATTGGTCTTTCCAGCCGTAACTTAAAGGATGAAGAAAAGGCACAGGGGTTGACTGAAACGATACTGGCTCTTGATGGCATTGCCGTTATTGTAAATACTGATAATCCGGTAAATGACCTTGACCTTGAAACGATTGGCAGAATTTATAGGGGCGAAATAACGAATTGGAAGGAGATAGGCGGTAATGATTTGGAAATTGTACTGATTGGCCGTGAAGCGGGAAGTGGTACAAGAGATGGCTTTGAATCCATTACAGATACGGAAGATGTCTGCAAATACCGTCAGGAACTTACATCTACCGGAGATGTGATCACAACGGTGGCAGGCAATCCTGCGGCAATCGGTTATGCTTCCCTTGCGTCCGTAAAGGAAACTGTAAAAGCACTTTCTGTCAGCGGCATTATGCCTACGGAGGAAACAGTCAAAGATGGAAGTTATGTAGTGCAGCGCCCTTTTGTATTAGTTACAAGGAGCAATGTAGAACTTTCGGAGGCTGCACAGAAATTCTTTGACTATATTACATCATCTGAAGCAAATGAGATTATCTCATCTGCGGGTGCTGTGCCGGTAAACTAAAGGCTTTGAAAGGTGGAGTCAAATGAAAAACAGAAAACGGCTTATGGAGAATGCCATACATGGCATTTTCCTGATACTTGGTCTGATTACGGTTGGCTGTGTGCTTTTAATTACAATTTATCTTGTCATATCCGGTATTCCTGCTATCCGTAAAATAGGTGTTTTGAAATTCCTTTTTGGGAAAAAGTGGGCTTCTACGGCAGCACAGCCGCAATATGGCATTTTGCCTTTTATCCTCACAAGTATTTACGGTACGGCTGGTGCAATTGTAATCGGAGTGCCGGTTGGCTTTCTGACAGCAGTTTACCTCTCTAAAATTGCGCCGCCAAAAGTAAAAACTGTTATAGAAACGGCGGTCAGTCTGCTGGCGGGCATTCCGTCAGTGGTTTATGGACTTGTAGGAATGATGGTGCTTGTTCCGGGGATACGGACCCTCTTTCATATTCCGGACGGGGCAAGTCTGTTTGCTGCCATTATAGTGCTTGCCATTATGATTTTACCATCAATTATCAAAGTATCGCTTACGGCGTTAGAAGCAGTTCCAAAGGAATATGAGGATGCTTCCCTTGCACTTGGAGCAACGCCGGTTGAAACATATTTCCGTGTATCTGTTCCGGCAGCAAAAAGCGGTATCGCAGCGGCTGTCGTGTTAGGAGTTGGCAGGGCTATCGGAGAGGCAATGGCTATTATGATGGTGGCAGGGAACGCACCTAATATGCCGGGGATGTTTCAAAGTGTACGTTTCCTTACAACTGCCGTGGCAAGTGAAATGTCCTATGCGGCTGACGGGAGTTTACAAAAACAGGCATTGTTTTCCATTGCGTTGGTGCTGTTCCTCTTTATCATGCTGATAAATGCCGTGTTGAATTTCTTTTTGAAACATAGTAAGGAGTAAATGAAAATGCAAAAACAATCTATTTCAACTAAAAGGAAAGCATACATTACCGTCATGCGTGTGCTGATGGGAATTTCCGTGAGCGTTACCTGTGCATTGGTATTATTTTTAATCGGCTATGTATTGTGGAAAGGACTGCCGAATGTATCATGGGAACTGCTTACTACAAAACCGAGTTATCTGTCGAACCGCATAGGGATTCTGCCGGATATTCTCAATACGGTCTATATTGTGCTGGCAACTTTGGTATTGGTTCTTCCTCTTGGGGTAGGTGCTGCAATTTATCTGACGGAATATGCCAAAAATAAAAAGCTGGTAGAAATGATTGAATACACTGCTGAAACATTATCGGGGATTCCGTCTATTATTTATGGTCTTGTGGGGATGCTGTTTTTCTGTCAGTTTTTTGGTATGAAAACTTCCCTCTTAGCAGGGGCATTTACACTGGTAATCATGAATCTGCCCACGGTCATGCGTACCACTCAGGAGAGCCTGAAAACGGTGCCGCAAAGTTACCGTGAAGGTGCTTTCGGACTTGGGGCTGGAAAATGGCGTGTGATTTATACCGTTGTACTTCCCGGCTGTATTGAAGGTGTCATAACGGGCTGTATCCTGTCTGTCGGGCGTATTCTTGGGGAATCGGCGGCACTTCTTTTTACGGCTGGTTTTGCCCACGCTCTGAATGGAATCTTTGAGGGGCTTGGCAGTGCAGGGGCAACACTGACAGTTGCATTATATGTCTATGCAAAGGAAAACGGAGAATTTGGAATTGCTTTTGCTATTGCCGCTATCCTGATGATTTTGACCATGTTCATCAATTTGTCGGCGGCATTGGTGGGCAGATATTTCCAAAGAAGGAGAATTGTATGAGTAATGTTATGACAGTGAAAGACCTGTGTCTTTGGTATGGCAGTGCGCAGGCTTTGAAAGATATAAATATTGAAATTGAGGAACGGAGCATTACAGCTCTGATTGGTCCCTCCGGGTGTGGAAAATCTACTTTTCTTAAATCTTTAAATCGAATGAATGACCTTATTACTGGTGTAAGGATTACGGGAGAAGTGTGTTATAGGAATTATAATATTTTTGATGCAGATATTGATGTCAATGAGCTTCGCCGCAGCATTGGCATGGTCTTTCAAAAGCCTAATCCGTTTCCGATGAGTATTTATGATAATATTGCTTATGGACCAAGGACACATGGCATAAAAAATAAAGCAAAACTGGACGATATCGTAGAACACTCCCTGCGTGGAGCTGCAATCTGGGAGGAAGTAAAGGACAGGCTGAAAAAATCGGCATTAGGATTGTCGGGAGGTCAGCAGCAGCGGCTCTGCATTGCCCGTGCATTAGCGGTTGAACCGGATGTGCTTCTGATGGATGAGCCCACAAGCGCCCTTGATCCGATTTCCACATCTAAAATTGAGGAACTTGCAATGGAACTGAAAGATAAGTATACTATTATCATCGTTACGCACAATATGCAGCAGGCTGTACGGATTTCCGATAATACTGCATTCTTTCTCCTCGGTAGTTTAATTGAATATGGAAATACGGAAAAGATGTTTGAGCAGCCAAAAGACAAGCGGACAGAGGATTATATTACGGGGAGGTTTGGATAATGAGAAGTCGTTTTGATGAACAGCTTGCTACGCTTAATAATGAGCTTACGAGGATGGGGGCAATGTGTGAGGAAGCGATTGCAATTGCTTCAAGGGCGCTCTCTGCGGGCGATGTGAAGCTGACAGATAAGGTTATATCCCTTGACGGGGAAATTAACCATATGGAGCGCACAATAGAAACGCTGTGCCTGAAACTGTTGTTACAGCAACAGCCGGTGGCAGGGGATTTGCGCCAGATTTCCGCAGCCCTTAAAATGATTACCGATATGGAGCGTATTGGAACGCAGGCGGCGGACATTGCAGAAATTATTACATTTCTTGACGGGCGGACAGGCGGGGAATGTGAACATATCCGTTTTATGGCTGATGCGGTGAGCCAAATGGTCACAGAAAGCATTGATGCCTTTGTAAAGCAGGATGTTGCGCTGGCTGATGCGGCGATTGACCGTGACGATGTGGTTGACGATTTATTCCTGCAGGTCAAATCATCATTGATTGAACTGATAGCAGAAAAGCCGACAAATGGAGGATACGCATTAGATTTACTGATGATTGCCAAATACTTTGAACGTATTGGGGATCATGCGGTAAATATTGCAGAGTGGGTGGCTTTTTCTGTAACAGGAAAACACAAAGGAGCAGAAAATTTATGAAAATATGGTGCGTAGAGGACGATGAAAGTATCAGGGATATTGAGGTATACACGCTTAATTCTACAGATTTTGAAGCAACAGGCTTTTCGGATGCGGCGGCTTTTCGTGATGCGCTGGCCACGGATAAGCCGGATTTGATTATCCTTGATATTATGCTGCCCGGAGAGGACGGCGTGGAATTGTTGAAATTTCTGAAAGACAGTCCCGACACTTGCAGGATTCCCGTTATCATGGCAACGGCTAAGGGCATGGAGTACGATAAAATTCAGAGCCTTGATTTAGGTGCGGACGATTATCTTGTAAAGCCTTTTGGAATGATGGAAATGGTTTCCCGTGTGAAAGCTGTACTTCGCCGATGCAATCCCACAGAAGTGGAACATCTTTTGAAGGCAGGCGGCCTTGTTGTCAATTTAGACGAGCATACTGTTACCGTTGACAGAGAAAGGATACAGCTTACTTTAAAAGAGTTTGAACTTCTCCGTCTGTTCCTCTCTCATCCGGGAATTGCATTTACCCGTGACCAGCTTTTTAATGATGTATGGGGTGCGGATTATATCAGTGAAACAAGGACGGTTGATATGCATATCCGTACATTGCGTGTGAAGCTGGGGGATTATGGGAAAATGATTGAAACAGTGCGTGGCGTTGGATATAGATTAGAGGTGCAGGCATGACAAAGAAAATTTTTAAGTCTATTATGATTGTGGCGGCGGCTGTCCTGATGGCGAGCCTTGTTATCATCATGGGGTGTCTTTACCGTTATTTCAGTGATGTTCAGGGGAAACAGTTAGAAGATGAGTTGTCTTTGGCAGCCGCAGCCGTTGAGAAGAACGGGCAGGAATATCTTGAGGAATTACAATCAAATCAGTACCGTCTGACATGGGTTGCCGGGAACGGCGATGTGATATATGATACACAGTCCGACGAGGAAAGTATGGAAAACCATGCGGACAGGGAGGAAATCAGGCAGGCATTACAGAACAGCGAAGGAAAAAGCCTGCGCTATTCCACGACACTCCTGGAAAAAACGCTTTACTGTGCCAGAAGGCTTAACGATGGTTCTGTCCTTAGAATTTCGGTTAGCAGTGCTACTGTTTGGTTGCTTGTATTGGGAATGATACAGCCGATTTTAATTGTGCTTGCCGTGGCCCTTGTGTTGTCGGGAGTGTTGGCAAGCCGGATTTCCAAACATATCATGGAGCCATTAAACAGCCTTGATTTGGAAAAACCGCTGGAAAATGATACCTATGAAGAATTAGCGCCCTTATTAAACCGTATCAATAAACAGCATAGGCAGATAGATGTACAGTTGTCGGAACTTCAGAGAAAGAATGATGAGTTTACACAGATTACGCAGGGCATGACGGAAGGACTTGTGCTTTTAAATGAAAAAAACATCATTCTGAACATCAATCCCGCAGCATTGAAACTGTTCCATACAAAAAAATCCTGCATAGGTAAAGATTTTCTGACAGTGGAGCGGAACCATGATGTGAGCCATGCTATACAGGACGCATTTTCAAACGGACACAGCGAAATCCGCATAGAACGTGAGGGAAAAGAGTATCAGCTCCATGTCAACCGCATTGAATCTAATGGTACTGTAATCGGGGCGGTTGTCCTTGCCTTTGATATAACAGAAGAAGCTTTCGCAGAAAGGAACAGGCGGGAGTTTACTGCCAATGTATCACATGAACTGAAAACGCCGCTGCAATCAATCATGGGAAGTGCGGAGTTAATGGAGAATGGTCTTGTAAAACCGGAGGATATGGCACGTTTTGTAGGGCATATCCGCACAGAGGCAGGGCGGCTTGTAACATTGATTGATGATATTATCCGTTTATCCCAATTAGACGAGGGGTGCGATATGCCTTTTGAAAATGTTGACTTATATGAGGTTGCAACGGATGTGGCTGCGGGGCTGGCGGATATAGCAGCGATAAAGGATATTGAAATTGCTGTGACAGGGGAAACAGTCAGGATAAAAAGTGTCCGGCGGTTATTGACGGAAATTATATTTAATCTTTGCGATAATGCTGTCAAATATAATAAAGATGGCGGTATGGTGGAGGTTTCTGTAAGCAGGGAGGAAAATCAGGCTGTGATCTCTGTAAAGGATTCAGGAATTGGCATTCCGGCGGAACATCAGGCAAGGATATTTGAGAGGTTTTACAGAGTGGATAAGAGCCGTTCTAAAGAGTCGGGTGGAACGGGGCTGGGACTTTCTATTGTAAAACACGCCGTACAGTATTTGAATGGTCAGATTGACTTACAGAGCAGCCCTGGAGAAGGAACAATCATACAGATTTTTTTGCAAGAGGATAAAAATGATGTGATGCAGATTTCCTAAAAAATTCAAATTTTACATAAATTATACAAAACATAGCTTTTAGATTTTACAAAGAAGTCATAAGATTAGTTTTATATATTCAATACAAACGCTAATGGTGGTTGATAATGCAATCTTTATGACATAAATATGTAATTCATAAATTAGGGAATAGTGGTTTTATTTGAGTATAAAACGCTGTTCTCTTTTTTTGTAAAAGATGGCAGAGAGGGACAGGTCATGTTTAGAAAAAAACAAAAACTGTATATATGCAAAAAACGAAAAATACGGAATGGTTATACACATCAAGGTGTACTGCAAGGAAGGTTGAAACTTACCTGCGGTACACCTTTTTTGTTGGTGTGAAATTTGTCTGATTTTAGATGTTATTGCAGTTTTGAACCAGAAAAAGAGCCAGCGCAGGCAGCAGATCATGCTGTGCATGAATCCGACGGAAAGGAAAAAGAGACTGCTTCCAGAGAAGGGAACGTACCGGAAATGACACCGAAAGCAGACAATCCGGCAAGGGAGTCGGGGACAGGCAGAAAAGAGTCTGTGCTGAAAGCACTTCGGGAACGGCAGGCCAAGCTAAAAGAACAGGAGCAGGAAAAACAGCCGAGGGATAAAACACAGTCAAGAAAGAAAGGGGAACAGGATTTATGAGAAAAGTAACTTTTGAACAAAATGAGATGTTAGTAATGGCGATGTTTGATGCCGGGAACCGGAAACATACGTTAGAGAGGATTGAAGAAGTAATCCCCAATGTTCAGGATGATGAGGAAGTCTTGCCTTTGGTAGTAAATACCATTGAAAAAATGAAAAGAATTTCAGACGCAGAATTTCATAAGCTGGATCTGGAACCGTATAAGCAGGAGCCGGAGGATGAGGAATGAAGCTGAATCAATTTGCGGTCTATCAGCTGAAAATGAGTGCGGAGACAAGGAAACTTTGTTTCCGCACTTATCAGAATTTGGTAGATGAAAATATAGCGGTAAGGGTAGAAAACTACGATCAGGTGTATCTGGCAGCCGCACGTTTGGATGATTCAGCGGAAAAGATATGGCAAAGACT
Organism: Clostridiaceae bacterium; assembly: GCA_910574345.1. Classification (GTDB taxonomy): domain Bacteria; phylum Bacillota; class Clostridia; order Lachnospirales; family Lachnospiraceae; genus UBA3402. The sequence continues at coordinate 39,241 of CAJSZV010000005.1, forward strand.
TCAGGATAAACCGCCTAGAAAGTTCAAAGGGTATCATTCCATCAGCGTGAGTGATGTGCTGGTCTATAATAAGGAAGGAGTCATTACTTCCTATTACATAGATAAAGACCGGCTCATTGTGCTTGCCGGCTTCATCCGTCTCAATTCTTCCAGTGCTCTGATTTCTATGGAGACAGATGATTTTAAGGTTGAGGGAACAAAGGGAAACTGGATTGCTGCGGATGAAATCATCGTTGACGGAAGGCAGTTCTTTCTTTTGCAGAATGATGTGTATAAAGATGATGTTCCCTATGTAGTTGTATCGGAGGACGGTAAGATAGTTACGGATGAAAGCAAAGGGTTTGATGAAATCACCATTCAGAAACTCAGGGATTTCCTGCATCCGCAGGAAAAGCCCCTGCCGGTGCCGGAGAAACCACAGATGGAGCAATGGCAGAAATATTATGAAAACGGGGAATATCTCCGGAGTGCGGAAATGACAGAAGAACAAAACTATAACATGATTGACAGCAGGATGAATAATATTTCCAGTGCGAAGCAATCAAAGCAGACAGGGAAAGGCAGGACTTCCGTTCTGGAGAAGCTGCACCGCAAACAGAAAGAGATCGCAATCCGAAGTGGAAAACAACAGCCGGAACAGGTTATGGGAGCAGATATGGAGCGGAACCGGAAATAGGAAAAAGAAGGATGCCAGGCAAAGAGGGAGTTTTCTATTTGCCTGGTATTCTTTTGTGTTATATGGTATGCTGATTTTCAAAAGGGATGTATGATTATAATTTTCATAACGACAGTTGGATGATAGAAAAGGGCGGAATGCATGGGCAGAAAAAAGAATGGAACGACAAAAACGCAAAGAAAAGAAATCAGGCTGCAGAAAGCGAGGCAGTGGATATTAACTTACAATGGAACACCGAAACATATGGCAAAGCACTACAGAAAGAGGTTTCATGTTGATATTACCACAGCGGTTTGTGACCTGCAGGATATTGGTGTGGAATTTACACAGGAATATTTAGATGCTGTAAAGCGGAGTGAGGAAGAACGTATCCGCCAGAAACGTTTAGAAAAAGAGCGAAAGGTACAGCAGGAACAGGATTTCTTGTATGAAGATTCAGATGATGTGTATGCGTTTATTGCCGGATATACAGGTGGTGGTGTTCCGTATGGAATTACGTGGGAGGAGCTTGGGCTTGAACCATATGCGTCTTATGAAGAACTCATGGAGGCATATGATCGGCGAGACAGGCAAAGAGAAGATGGGATGTTTGAGGAAGATGAGGAGTTCTGGGATGAGGAGGATTTATACTGAAAGCAGAAATTTGAAATTAAACAGCACGGCTTGTAAACCTCAAATTGCTATGGTATGATATAAGTACCGGAAGAATACTTTGCTGGTAATGCGGTATATAATAAAGGTGGTGAATCCTTTGGGAGTAAAAGATACAGTAACAACAAAATATATGCGACAGAATGAAATCTTTGCTGACGCCTTTAATTATTTTGTATATGGCGGCGAGCAGGTGATCAATCCGGAAAGCCTGGAGGAACTCGATACTCGTGAGATAGATGTCCCTTATGGTGGAGAGAAAGGTGCGAAGCAGCCGGTGCAGAAAACCAGGGATGTTATCAAATCTGTCATTGCGATGATGGATAAACGTACCGCTTATCTTCTTCTGGCAATCGAGAATCAGTCAAATATCCATTATGCGATGCCAGTTAAAAATATGGTCTATGATGCTTTACAATATGCGAAGCAGGTAGAAGCGGCGATGGCTTCCCATAAAATGTCTGGTGATTATAAGGGTGTAGATAGTGACGAATATCTGTCAGGTTTTATGAAAGAAGATCGGCTGTTACCCGTGGTAACATTGGTCATATATTTTGATTCAAAAGAGTGGGATGGCCCGTTATCTATTCATGAAATGTTTGATAAACAGGATGCGAGGGTGCTTGCGCTGGTTCCTGATTATAAGATTAACTTGCTTGCACCGGCTTCGATAGAAGATGAAGATTTTGGAAAATTCCAGAGTTCTTTGAAAGAAGTGTTGTCATTTATCAAGTATGCAAGAGACAAGGATGAATTGAAAAAGGTATTGGATGCAGACGAATCTTTCCGCCATTTGGGGAGAGAAGAAGTGGATGTATTAAATGCCTGCGTAGGTGCAAAGATAGCAGTCAAAGAAGGTGAGGAGGCGATTGATGTGTGTTTGGCAATACAACAAATGAATGAGGAAGCGGCTCAGAAGGAAAGAATTTCTACACTGTCCGCTAACATTAAGAACCTTATGGAAAAAATGGGATGGTCTGCGGAACAGTCTATGGATGTATTAAGCGTTTCCGACAGTGACCGAAGGGCGCTTTGGCAGTTGCTTAAATAAAATGCAGAATGAGCCGGGCAGTATCAATCAAACAAATACTGCCCGTTTTTTACACTAGGAAATATCATGATTGGTAATGTAAATTAATTTGTGTCTTTGGTAAAAAATGGCTCCTTTTTGGTAAGAATTAAGATATGACAATTCTTTTTGAAAAGGAGTATTTTTATGCCAGTTGCAAAGGAACAAATCCGACAAATTATTTCAGAAAACAACATCAACAGCGTCGCGGATGTCTATACTCTCTTGAAAGACAGTTTCAAGGATATTCTTCAGGAGCTTATGGAAGCGGAGATGAATGCTGCTCTTGGGTATGAAAAAAATCAAAAGGGTAATCTGCCCACCGATAACAAGAGAAATGGACACTCTACGAAAACTCTCAAAAGCCAGTATGGGGAATTTCAGGTAGATATTCCCAGAGACCGGAATGGTGAATTCGAACCGAAACTCATTCCTAAATATCAGCGTGATATCTCAGGTATTGAGGAAAAGGTGATCTCCCTTTATGGCCGTGGAATGAGCACAAGGGATATCCATGACCAGCTACAAGACCTCTATGGTATTGAGATATCGGCAGAGATGGTCAGTAAGATAACCGATAAGATTCTTCCTGCGGTCAAAGAATGGCAGGCACGCCCGCTAAACCCTGTCTACCCTTTTGTCTTCATGGACTGCATCCATTACAAAGTACGGGAAGACGGAAGGATTCTCAGCCGTGCCGCATATGTAGTGCTGGGTGTGACGGTGGAGGGTTACAAAGACATCCTTAGCATTACTGTGGGGGCAAATGAGACCAGCAAGTTTTGGCTGGGGATGCTCAATGACCTAAGAAACCGTGGTGTGAAAGAGGTACTGTTCTTCTGTGTAGATGGGCTTCCGGGCTTTAAAGATGCAATTCAGGCTGTTTATCCGTAGGCTGAGATACAGCGGTGTGTCATCCATATGCTGCGTAACTCTTTTAAATATGTGAATTACAATGACCTGAAGAAGTTCTCCTCTGATTTCAAGGCGGTATACAATGCCCCGAATGAGACTGCCGCACTTTCGGAGTTGGAAAATATAAAAGAGAAGTGGGGAAAGAAATATCCCTATGCGATCAGTAATTGGGAAAACAACTGGGAGGATGTCAGCTCCTTCTTTCAGTTCTCTGGAGATATCCGGCGAATCATGTACACGACAAATATCATAGAAGGACTGAACCGGCAATACCGGAAAGTGACAAAGACAAAAAGTGTATTTCCAAGTGATGTTTCACTGGAAAAAATGCTGTATCTGGCAAGTGAAAATGTCATAAAGAAATGGACCCAGAGATACCGTAACTGGGATCAGGTACTGAACCAGCTGATTGTACTTTACGGTGAAAGGCTTACTCAGTATCTCTAAAAAAAGAGCCGGAGCGGCAGATTGATTTGGACTGACCGTTCCGACCTTATTCTTTCGGCATTAGTATTATTACCAGAAATGTCCAAACTTATTCCAGAGGTTGGGTGTGGGCGGCGCCCGCATTTTAAGTAATTCATACTAATGTCTTAATTGTAATGCCAAAAAATAGAAAAAAAGTATAAACAGAACAAATCTGGTAATACTATAATTAGAAAAGAAATTCGACACCATTAAGAAACCGTTATCGACAAGAATCTTATACATATCCAATTCTTATCAGGAAAAATCATTTTCTATAGACACAGAAATTTTTACATCCTCTCATGATTTGGGGTACGGTCAGATTCTAACGTATGTGGCTGTCCGAGGATGCTGTCCACATTGTAGCAGACTGTCCGTAGCTCTTGCTGGTATTCCTTGAAATAATGATAGGTGTCATATTGGGCTGACCGCTTTATGGTCAGTTTTTCTTTTTCAGCCTTTAGTGACTTCATGGATGGAATTTTCCCATCAGCATTTTTCTCTTTTAAAAATTTGACTGCAGATTCATAAAGCTCAATTTCCGTCTGGTGTTCCTGACGGAATTTTTTCTTATTTCTGGATTTCAGCATTTGTGCAAAACCCGGTTTGTTGGCAAGATACTGTCCAGTATAATGAATCTGTTGATTGATATTTTTTAAACTTGCTTCGGTAGCCTTGACTGCTTTCCTGGATTCCTTGCACTTTTCAGAAATATCATCAAAAGTCAGTTGTAGATTTTCCCTGGTGTCATAGTGGTGCTCCTGCACATAGGCAATGGTTTTCGCCATTTGCTGTAAGTTAGAGATCTTTATTTTCTGTGCATAGGCATGACTTTGCTGCGCCTTCACATTGTTCTGGAGGTCAACAACCAGTCGTAAATCGGACTTAATAAATAGGATAGCAACCGGATCGGAAGAATAATCATAATCAGGATTGTATTCAAAAAAGCTGTGTTTCTTTTCTTGCGGATTGGCAGGAGGTTCCGGCAAATGTTCTGTTTCTGAAATGTCCGGTGTCTCCTCCAAACGATTCTGGTTTTGTTCAAATAATTCCATGAGGTAATCTTTGCAGTAATGTGTCCCCAGTGCCCGGTCAGTGATATTCCGGTCACGATCAGGGTGGAGATAACTAAAACGTCCCCTGCGGTCTGTAAGCGTGATATGATATTTTTCCCTCAGCCCGTTTTTGAAATCTTCCAGATTTTTTGATTGGGAAGCGATGTCTTTTATGGCATCCCGTAAAAATTGTTTCTGCGTTTGAAAGGTTGTCCGGCGTGGCTTCATGCCATCGGCTATAATCTGTTCGTTGCGCTTATCCAAATTTTCCTGTCCTCTGCGGGCTGCCCAGTATTCCTTCTGGGTGATTTTATTCTTTGATGGGGAGAGCAGATCAACCTGATAAAGATTTTCCCTGTGGCATATATCCATGACCGATTGCTGCAGGTGTTTCAGATAATCATTTGTTAAATGGTGCTTGTAACCGGCACGGCTGTCACAGGGTCGCTCCATGAATGGTTGTTGTTCAACATCCAGTTTGCGGAGAGAGTTAATAATAATATGGACGTGGATATTTCCGCTTCCATTGTGACCGTCCGTATGCGTACAGACGAGAGCCTGATGACCGGGAAAATTCTTTTTTGCATATTCCATTCCCAGGGCTTGTGCCTGTTCTTCGGTCAGGCCATGATCGTCTTTATCCTTCGGATCAAAGCTTAAAATGTAATGATGGGATTTGATGTCAGCATAGTGCTGGTTTTTGTGATACTGGGCGTTGAGCTTTTCGCACTCTTTGTCAAAGAGCATAGGCTCGCAGTTAATGCCGTCTATGTAATATTCTTCCCTTAATATCATGTGCCCGTTTTCGTTCAGGATGGGCTTCATGGTGAACTCATCATGCTGGAACAGCATATATTCAATGATCTGACTGTAATCAGCGTTTTTGCTTGCGATATGTTTCAACACTGCCATGATAATTACCTGCCATTTCTGCAATCTCTTTTCTCATATCAAAAATCTGAGAGATACATTCATGTATTTCATCCTGCATTGCCTTTGAGCGGATGCCGCCCATGTGGAAATACCGTGCGATCTGATTTAGGTTGCTCCCAATTTTTCCAAACTCTGCGGTCAGCTTTTGTAGCTCCGGCACATCGGCAACCACTTCATATGTAATGTTCACCATTCCATGTAATAACTGTTTGCGGATGTAAGCGGAACGTGATAAGCCTGCCTCATACGAGACTCTGGTTATTAACTCAAACTCTGCATCTGACAGACGAAGGGTAATGTGGTGGGAGCGTTTTATTTCTGTGTCTTTTTCTGGTCTTGCCATAAGCTCTCCTTTACTTTGTATTTTTTTATCTTATCCCGAATAATTGGGGATAAGGATGCTTTTATGCGTCAGCATACCCGGCATACGCTGTATGACGCTGCGAACACAATTTTTGTGAAAGCCAAATAGCACAATCTCATTGTGTGCAGCAACCGAGGGAATGGGGAGCCGGAATCCCCATCAAGATATGCCAGGTGCGCAAAAAACCATGAAATAGGTTTTTGTGTCACATAGGCGAATCTTGCCCTGGAAAAGAAAATCCCTCTCATATATCCCTATCGGGAAAAAAGCAAAAACAAGCCGCACACAAAACTTAATATGACAGCTTGACTTTCAGCCGCCGGCAGAAGGGATAAGTGAAAGAAATATATTTGTGAAGCGGGAAAGCAGATTGGAGGAGAATGATAATGTGGGCAGATTATCCATTGAATTTATTGAGAGATATTCCGGTGAGACAGATTTTATCAGACGATCAAATGAAAGGACTGGAATATGCTCTGAAACAGCTGACGGAACGGGAGCAGAAGGTTCTGGAATACCGCTATGTAAAAGGAATGAGTTATTCCAAAATCGGTATGGAATTTGCGTTGACCAGAAGCAGGATACAGCAGATCGTGAGACGGGCGTTACGGAAACTTAGCCGCCCAGCGATAACGGCTTATATCAGGGAAGGGTTTGCGGCGCATGAGGCATCTGTTTTAGAGAATGTCCGTATGGCGATGGAAAAGGAAAAGAGCAGGCTGCTTACCGTGGAAGATAAGATTTTAGAACAGCGCATTGAGATTTTGCAGTTATCCATAAGACCATACAACTGTTTAAAGCGTCATGGTATTGGTACGGTTTATGAGCCGCTTCGTCTGATGTTAAGAGAAGATTGGAATATCCAGTGCAGGAACCTTGGAAGAAAAGGAGCACAGGAGGTGGTGGAAAGTTTATTAAAACTGGGAATTGTAGATGTAGAGTATTCGGGCTGCCGGCGCTTTATAACAGATAAGTGTGAAGCGGAAAAACTTTGTTTGACAGAACAGGAATGGGAACGTGTACTCGACTATTTCAGTTGAGAATTTCCCGATACAAAATTCTGTGACAGCTTGTTCTCCAGCCTCTGGGGGAAGGGGTTAGTGAAAAGAATATTTTTTTCTTTTCAAATTAAGGAAAGGAAGATTGGAGGATGTCAAAAGAAAATAGGAACGCCCAGCTGGAAAGGATAAGCAGACAGAACAAGGAGAAGTGTGCAGCATTTATTGTAAGGATGATAGAGAAATACGGAAAAGAAGTTCTGGAAGAAATACAGAAAGAAGAAAAAGAGCATGAAACAAGCAGCGAAACGCCGACTACAATATAAGTGAGCCGGCGTTTTTTCTGTTGAAAGATGGATGAAACAATGATATAATATAAAAAACAGATTATCAGTAATTAAGTGAGCAACCATTTTATGAAACAGCAGGAGAAAAAGAAGAAATGTTATTTATATACGAGAGTATCCACAATGACGCAGACAGATGGATTCAGCTTGGAAGCACAAAGCAAGAGCCTATACGAATATGCAAAGTACAGGGAATTGGAAATTGCTGATGAATATTGTGATGCCGGAAAATCTGGAAAGGATATAAAGGGACGTCCTGCATTTCAACAGATGATGGAGGATATTATTTGCCAGAAAGATAACATTTCCTATGTCCTTGTTTTTAAATTATCCAGATTTGGGAGAAATGCGGCGGATATATTGAAGTCATTGCAGTTGCTTATGGATTATGGTATTGACCTGATAAGTGTGAATGATGCGATTGACAGCTCAACACAGGGAGGAAGGCTTACCCTCACAATCCTTTCTGCTGTGGCAGAGATAGAACGGGAAAATATTGTAGTCCAGTTTATGGCAGGAAAAATCCAGAAGGTCATGGATGGAAAGTGGGCAGGGGGAGTAATACCATATGGCTACCGAAATCAGAACAAAGAGCTGGTACTGGCAGAGGAGGAAACAAAAATTGTCCGCCTGATTTATGACCTATATTTGAAGGAGAACATGTCTGCGACTTCCGTTGTATCCTATCTCAATGAAAATGGCTATGTAAGGGGAAAGAAGGATTCCGATCAGGACAGGCCATTTACATTTGATTTTGTGACAAGTGTGCTTGATAATCCTTTCTATTGCGGCAAGCTCTTATATAACCGGAGGACAAATAAAAAGGGGCGGGATGGTAAGCTGATTAAAAACGATTTGGACAAGGTTATAACTGTTCAGGGAGTCCATGAACCAATCGTTACGGAGGAGGAATGGAGGGAAGTTCAAGAAAAGCGGGAAAGTCTATCGAAAGTGAATGAGAAGGTTGATGAGCCAGAACGTATCAGTTTATTGTCCGGACTTGTAAAGTGTCCAGTATGTGGAAGTGGAATGATAGCGACAAAAAATAAACATGTCAATAAGAACAAAGGCGGCTATTATAAAACAATCCATTATTATGCCTGCAATAATTCTCGGAAAGCAAATGGGCGGACGTGTCCATTTCGCCATAGGTATAATCAGGAGAAACTGGATGCCGCTGTGTTCGAAATCATAGGAAAACTGAGCAGGATGCCAGAATTTAAAAGTGCGGTCATTGCTTCAAGCGGAGAAAAGTCAGATGTTGAAAAATTGGAAAGGGATTTAAAACAGCTTCGGAAAAAATTGCGGGGATTAGAAATGCAGAAAAGGAAGTTGGGAACGGAACTGGACAATTTAGATGTGTTTGACGAAGATTATGATAAAAGATATGAAAAAATTCAATCCGCCCTTGATGAGAGCTATGATAAAGTGGATGAGGTTGAAAAAAAGATTTCGATAGTCATCGGGAAAATTGAAGCGGTAAACAAAGGCGTTAGGGCAGCTGATAGTATCGAATCTATGCTGGATCATTTTGAAAAACTATATGAAAAGATGTCATGTGAAGAACGGAGGCAGATGTACCGGCTGTTCATTGAAAGGATAGAGGTATTTCCAGAAGAAAAAACAGATGGCAGAATATTAAAAAGTATATCGTTTCGCTTTTCAGTCTCATATGGAAAAGATGGTCTGACACCGGAAGGCAATACAGAAAACGATATTCGTTTCATATTAGATTGCTCTGAAACTGAGCTGACTGCAGCAGAAGCAAAAGCAACCTATGCAGAGATAAAAAAATACATCAAAGACACTTTTGGAGCAAACGTACATACCCTTTATATTGCTCAGATAAAACGGAAATACAGTTTGGACATGGGTAAGAATTACAATCTGGCTGCAGACCCAAAGAAAAAGGTTCCCAAGTGTCCGAAGGATAAAGAAAAAATGATACTGGAGACATTGAAGCATTTTAAAATGATAGATGCTTGCATAGAAGTGATGGAAAGTGAGAACGTAAAAGATGAAGGATAAAATGAAGAAGTGTTATCTATATATGCGGGTTTCTACCACAATGCAGGTAGAGGGCTACAGCTTAGAAGCACAAAAAGACCGTTTGACGAAGTATGCTGATTTTCAGCACATGGAGATTGTCCGTGAATATTGCGATGCGGGAAAGTCCGGCAAGAATATTACGGGGAGACCGGAGTTTTCCCAAATGCTTCAGGATGTGGCGGATGACCGGGATGGGGTGGATTATATTCTAGTGTTTAAGCTGTCAAGATTTGGACGTAATGCGGCAGATGTTCTGAACTCATTACAATACATTCAGGATTTTGGCGTGAACCTGATCTGCGTAGAGGATGGAATTGATTCGTCTAAAGATTCGGGTAAGCTGACGATTACGGTGCTTTCTGCCGTGGCTGAAATAGAAAGAGAGAATATTCTGGTTCAGACAATGGAAGGAAGAAAGCAAAAAGCCAGAGAAGGAAAATGGAATGGCGGTCTTGCACCATTTGGATATATCATTGACAGTAAAGAGGATACTCTTGTTATTGCGCCAGATGAGGCAGAGATTGTAAAAATCATATTTAAAAAGTATGTCAATGAAGATATGGGTATTGATGCAATTTGCAATTATCTGAACCAGCATGGCTATGAAAAACGGAAGGGCAGGGATTTTGAGCTGAACTATTTCACCCGTGGACTTATAGTGAATATTCTTGATAATCCCGTGTACACTGGAAAAATTGCATATGGCAAAAGCAAGACGCAAAAGGTGAAAGGCACCAGAGATCAGTATCATCGGGTCAAGGTGGACGATTACCTTCTTGCAGACGGAAAACACGATGCGATTATCAATGAAAACCTGTGGGAAGAAGCACAGCAAAAGAGAAAAGAGAACAGTGTAAAATGGAATAAAACACATAGTCTGGAGCATGAGCATATATTGTCTGGTATTATTAAGTGTCCGCTTTGCGGAACGGGAATGGCGGGAACCGTCCGCCGGCGGACAAATAAAAAGACTGGTGAATATAAGGATGATTTTTATTACAGATGTCTCCATCGTAAGAAAATGGATGAAGAACATTTTTGTGACTACAAATTCTCTTTGAACCAGAATGAGCTGAACCAGCAGGTGGAAGAAGTTATCCTGGATATGATAAATAATGAAAGCTTTGGAGAGTTCATTCAACACAGACTGGAACAGAAAATAGACGTCAGCGCTTTGGAAGAAGAAAGAGAACAGTTGAGACAGCAGCTCCGTCAGCTGACCGGTGCGAAAAAGAAACTGATGGATATGCTTGACAAGCTGGATGTAAGCGATAAGCATTATGACCGGAAGTATCAGGATATGCAAGACCGTTTGGATACGCTTTATGATAAAATCAGTGATATGGAGGACATGATTACTGACACGAATGAGAAAATCCATAATGCGTATAGCGAGCATTTGACAGCAAAAGAAGTCTATAAAATTCTGGAACACTTTGATATAATATATTATAAAATGACAGATTTGGAGAAGAAGGAGTTTATTAGGAATTTCATTGAGAGCATAGAGTTATACCCTGAACGGAAAACGGATGAACGCATTATTCGGCAGATTAACTTCAAGTTTCCTGTTTATTATGATGGACAAGAGGGTTATGAAATTCGGTTGCTCAACGAAAAGACAGTCGAAAGTATCGTGTTGCTTTCAAAACTTCATACAAAACAGAATATAGAAGTGGAATTGGAAATGAGCGAGCTTGATTTGACGGCTGCAGAGAGCAAAGCAACCTATGAGGAAATCAAGGATTATGTACTGGAACATATGGGATTAAAGGTCAGCAGTTTATATATTGCACAGGTGAAGCAGAAATATGGTATTATTGAGAGAGAAAATTATAACCTGCTAAAATCGGACAACCCCAGACAGCCGAAATGTCCACCAGAGAAAGAAAAGGCTATAAGTGAAGCGTTGAAGCATTTTCGTATGATTTGATGTGTCTTTAGGTATAGTGGGATGCTTTTCATAGATTTACGCTTTCGAGCGTTATCGTCATTTTTTGCGATATGAAATTTACTGAATAGATTAATAATACTTTGAGAGGAGGAGTATTTATGCCAAGAGTGGGAATTACGGCGTATGATTTGTTAATTTCATGTCCAGGTGATGTTAATCGGTTTATTGATATCATTAGGGAATGTGTGGATAATTTTAATAGAGTGTATGGAAATATTAATAATGTGGAAATTGTAACAAAGCATTGGTCAACAGATAGTTATCCACAATCTGGGGATAAACCACAGGAATTGTTGAATAAACAATTCGTTCGGGAGTGTGATGCAGCAGTTGCTATATTTTGGACTAAATTTGGCACACCAACAGATAAATACGGATCTGGAACGGAAGAAGAAATTGAAGAAATGTTGTCTTCAAATAAACAAGTATTTATGTATTTTCTTGATGCACCTATAAATCCATCTAATGTAGATATGGAACAATATAAAAAGGTGCAGACTTTCAAAGAAAAATACAAAGATAGAGGAATCTATTTTATAGTAAAAGATGAGCATGAACTGAGACAGCTATTTACTAATCATTTAGGAATGTATTTTTTCCGTTAGCGGTAGATATGTAGGTGCGGTATGTTTATTGTTTAAACTAGTACTGCTTTGCGGAAATAACGGTGAATATCAGTGCCCGATATTTGTGTCAGGGCAAGGCGGAGGAAGGAGACGATGCGGTGGCATCGTTGACTGACGACAACGCGGCACTGGCGCAAAGAGTGGGTACTGAATTCATCGAAATTTCCGCAAGGCAGTACTAGGTGCTGAGCATGATATTGCGGCGGAATTTATGGTGGATAGATTTAACGGCGACAAAGAGTAAAGTTACCAATGAGTGAATCAAGAATTATGTACTGGGACATTTTCGTATGATTTGGTGAAAAATAGGTCACATAGTGAATGAATAGCAAAAGTGCAACGGACATTGCACTTTTTAGTAGAATTGAGGTGTACGAGTGAAGAATCGAGAAAATGTGAATCAGAAATCAAATATTATAATTTATACGACAGAAGATGGCTTGACAAAAATTGAAACGACTTTTGACGAAGATACGGTATGGTTATCCATTGACCAGATGGCTGAATTATTCCAAAGAGATAAATCAACGATTTCAAGACATATAAAAAATATTTTTTCCGAAGGAGAATTAGTGAGAGAATCAGTTGTTGCAAATTTTGCAACAACTGCGGCAGATGGAAAAACCTATCAGGTTGACTATTATAATCTGGATGTTATTATCTCTGTAGGTTATCGTGTGAAATCCAAGCACGGTACACAGTTTAGAATTTGGGCAATCAATATACTGAAAGAGTATATGCGAAAGGGTTTTGCGCTAGATGATGAACGATTGAAAAATCTGGGTGGCGGTGGTTATTTTAAAGAATTACTCGAACGAATCAGAGACATACGTGCTTCTGAAAAAGTATTTTACAGACAAGTTTTGGAAATTTATGCTACCAGTATTGATTATGACCCAAAAGCAGAAATATCTATTCTTTTCTTTAAAAAGGTACAGAACAAAATTCATTATGCCATTCATGGTCAAACAGCAGCTGAAGTTATTTATACACGGGCAGATGCTGAAAAAGAGTTCATGGGGCTTACAACATTTGTGGGAAATCAACCAACTTTGAAAGAAGCTGTTATTGCTAAAAACTATTTGAGTGAAAAGGAACTGCATTCTATGGGACAACTTGTTTCTGGATATTTAGACTTCGCAGAGCGTCAGGCGGAACGTGAACAGGCAATGACCATGAAAGATTGGGCGGAACATTTAGATCGTATTCTTACAATGACTGAAGAGCAGTTGTTGCAGGGAAATGGAAGTGTCTCTCATAAGCAGGCTGTTAATAAGGCAACAGATGAATATAAGAAATATAAAGCCAGAACTATTAGTGATGTAGAAGAGGATTATTTAAATTCTATAAAAATGTTGGGACAAAAAACAGATAAGAAATGATAAAATATATGATTTAAGTTTGGACAACGATAATCATGTTGAGACTATTGTACTTTTGTCCCACAAATCACCAGATAGTGTTATTAATGTGAAGGTGGAATTTGGAGAAGATGATGGGAAAGTGCTGTTGGATGCGATAGCAGAGCGGGCAAAGAAATATCAGCCAAAGTCGAAAATCACATATAGAATGATACAGGAATATGTGGAGAAGAAATATGGTCTCAAAGTACATACCGCATATATAGCAGAGGTAAAGAGGTCTTTGGGATTGACAATGTATGATGCGCCTAATGCAGTGGAAGAATTAAAACATCCAAGAAAGTATCCGCCGAAAGAGAAGGTAGAAGCGATAACGGATGCACTTAAATATTTTGAGGTAATTTAATGGATGAGAGGATTTATCAGATTGCAGAACAAATAATCGAAATACATCAAAAAGCCCATGAAGTTTATTTACCGTTGGTTGAAGAAGTGTGTAGCAGAATTGTGTCAGAGGCTGAATTATCCCATTTGCTTGAGTATCTACTGGACTTTGCATGTGATGAAAAAATACTGGGGTTGTATAAAAGGGTATGCAGGAGATATTTATATGTATATCCGAGTTGTATCAAATTTTATATTGAAGCGTATTGGGACATGTGGGAAGATGAGGGGGAATACTTAGAAAATGATTTGTAGACTAAGCAGAGGATAAGTGTTTTAAGAGAAATTTTGCAGGAACTTATGAGGTGAGAACAGGAGAACGTATATGGCAAAAATTGTGAAAGAGGCTTTTCGGAAGCCGTTTTCAGTGGCCGCGCAATCCGGAGGAAGTGCGTCAGCTGACGCAGCAGCAGTTCCGTTGGTTGATGGAAGGGCTGACGATCACACCGAAAAAATCCGTCAGACCTGTGGAGCCGCCGGAATATATGGGATAATTTTGTGCAAAACGGAGAACTTTTCAGAGGGTTTTGACACTCTCAGGACTTGTGCATTCCGGCAGTATAACGCCGGTTCTGCAGGCCTGAAAGATAATTTCGGCGTATGGCACGGCCCCTTAAAAAACACCATAAAAAACCGTCCTGCAAAAGCCATCCCAGAGCCGCGTTACAGCATGGGCATTATGACGAATGCCGGGGCTGTAAAAGCAGTTGCTTTTCACTGAGGACGTGTTACAATATAAAAGGAATAAAATCTATAACTCCATAGAAGGAGGATCTGCAAAATGGCATTATACGATTATATGGGCGCCCTGAAAAGGGGACGCAGGCAGTACCAGGAATCCTTGTCAAAAGGAGAACATCCCTATCTTCCGGTGCTGGACAATATTTTATCTTATACAAAGATCGTATCAGAAGTAAACCTAGGGCTTATGGATATTCCTCTCAATAAGCTTATCGGAACTAAGACAGAAGGCCGGACCAATGCATTTGCAAGTAATTTTATGCCCCTTCTGCCGGAACAGTCGGAGTTTGGCGCCAAGTGGGCCACGCTTTATGATTATCAGATTGATGAGGGAATCCAGGATCCGATTGTGGCTTACGAGTTTATGAACCGGTTCTATGTGCAGGAGGGCAACAAGCGTGTCAGCGTTATGAAATATGTGGGGGCCTACAGCATCGCCGGTTATGTAACCCGCCTCATTCCTCAGAGGACCGATGAAAAGGAGAACAAGCTGTATTATGAGTTCTTGGATTTTTATCAGGTGTCTTTTAACTGTGATGTGTGGTTCAGCAAGGAAGGCAGCTATAAAAAACTGTTAAAGATCATGGGCAAAAAGGCGGGGGAAGTGTGGCCGGCAGAGGAAAGAGCTCTTTTTAAGTCTGCTTACAGCAGATTTTCCAGAGTATTTACCCATGCAGGGGGAGACAAGCTGAATCTTACCTGCTCCGACGCATTTCTGATCTATACAAGGATTTATGGGTATGATAAGACAAAGGGACAGACAGAGACCGAGATGTCCAAAGGACTTGACAAGACCTGGGAGGAGATTGAACTGGCGGCAGGCGGCAGCCAGGTGGCTTTGGTGGAGAACCCGGAAGAAGTGGAGACACCGGTTCACAAGCCTTCCCTGCTCAACTGGCTCAGACCGGCGGAGACTGTCGAGCCGGAGATGCTGAAGATCGGATTTATCTACAATAAGACAGCCAAAACCTCCGCATGGACCTATGCCCACGAACTGGGGCGCATGCACTTGGAACAGGTATATGGAGGAAAATTAAAGACACTGGCCATTGACAGCGCCAACACAGAGGCAGAGGTGGAGAATGCCATTGAACTGGCTATTGCATCGGGATGCAATATGATTTTTACCACGGCAGTGCAGATGGCTAACCAGAGTGTGCGCTCTGCAGTGCTGCACCCTGAGGTAAAGATCTATAATTGTTCTGTCAAGATATCCTACTCTTCCATCTGCACTTATTATGGAAGAATGTATGAGTCGAAGTTTCTGTTGGGAGCCATAGCGGCAGCCATGACAAAGTCCGACAAGCTGGGATATGTGGCGGATTATCCCATATACGGAACCCTGGCTAATGTCAATGCATTTGCTTTAGGCGCAAGGATGATCAATCCTTATGTAAAAGTTTACCTGGAATGGTCCAGAACAAAGGCGGCTGATGCCGAGGCACGGTTTAGGGAAGAGGGGATCACCTACATCTCAGGCGAAGATATGATCACGCCGGAGAAAGCTTCCAGAGCTTACGGACTCTATGTAAGGCACGAGGACGGCACAGTAGAGAATCTGGCCACTCCCATCTGGCATTGGGGGAAATTCTATGAACGGATTATCAATGCGGTATGCCGGGGGGCCGGAGAGCTTCAGGGAGCGAAGGGAAAGAAAGCGGTGAATTACTGGTGGGGAATGTCCGCACAGGTGATTGATGTGATCTGTTCTCAAAATATGCCCCATGGAATCCACAGGCTCATTGACTTTTTAAAGAATTCCATTCGGGCAGGAAGTTTTCATCCCTTTGACGGACTGATCTATTCCCAGAACGGAAAGATTCAGTGCCGGGAAGGGGGAAGCTTAAGCGGAGAAGAGATCATTACCATGGACTGGCTTGCCGAGAATGTGGTGGGATGTATTCCCCAATTTGAAGAACTGACAGAGGAAGCACAGGCGCTGGTTCGGCTGCTGGGTATAGTGGTGGATGAAAACGGCGATATGGAGGAATAACTTATGAAGATCCTGGTACTTGCCGACCACAAATCCAAATCTCTGTATGATTATTATGAGCCGCAGAAGCTTGAGGGGGTTGACCTTATTATCTCCTGCGGAGATCTGGAACCGAATTATCTCAGCTTTTTTGCCACTTTGTGTCATGCACCAGTGCTTTATGTGAGAGGAAATCATGACGAGGTGTATGAATGGAAACCGCCGGAAGGATGCATCTGTATTGAGGACGATATCTATGTCCATGACGGAGTGCGGATTATGGGCCTTGGCGGTTCCATGGAGTACATTCCGGGAGCTTCCAACCAGTATACGGAGCGGGCCATGAAGCGGCGTATACGGAAGATGGGATGGAAATTGTGGAGGAAAAAAGGATTTGATATTTTGGTGACCCATGCGCCGGCATTTGAGCTGAATGATATGGAGGACAGGCCCCATAGAGGCTTTGCCTGTTTTCGCAGATTAATGGAAGAATACCGGCCTAAGATGTTTGTCCATGGGCATGTTCATGCCAATTACGGAGGGAATTTTAAGCGCCAGGATCGTTACGGGGACACGGTTGTAATCAATGCCTATGAATATTATATGGTAGAATATCCGCCTGTATAGGAATACCACTGCAGCAGTGGCAAGGGAATTTTTATGGGAAGGGCAGAGTATAAGGCGGAACAGAAAGGGGATCTCTCAATGAAATTAAGCAAAAGTATCAGGCAGTGGGCGGTTGTGTCCGCACTTCTGTGCATGTGGAGCTTTCCGGTCTATGGGGAGGAACAGAATGTTTATGTGGCCGGAACCTATATTAACGGAACAGATGTGAGCGGGCAGACTGTGGAGGGAGCGAAAGCGATTCTTGAAAATCCTGACAGTTATTGTCTGGAAGTGATCAAAAAGGACGGAAAAAAAGATACGATACGGGGAAGTGAGATCGGCTACCAGGCAAGGGTTACAGGTGATTTGGGGGCGGTTTTGACTCAGCAGAATACGGAAGGCCGTGTCCTGGGCCCGGCAGTAAAGCATCAGTTTGAGGTGGCAGTGAGCGCTTCTTATGATCAGGCGGCTCTGGAGGCAAGAATTGCCAGTCTTCCCTGTGTCAGCGGAGAGGGAATCGTGAAGACAGAAAATGCACGTGTCTCTTCTTATGTATCAGGACAGATCTTCACCATCGTAAAAGAGGTTTACGGGGAAGATGTAGATCCGGAGAAGACAAAGAACGTGATTCTGGCGGCAGTGGCAGCAGGACAGGGCAGTGTAGATTTAAAAGCTCAGGGATGCTACCGGGAGGTGACGGTAACTTCCAGTGACGCAGGCCTTAAGAATCTGAGGGATACCATGAACCGGTGCAGGGACATGGAGATTACTTATGTATTTGGAGAAGAGAAAGAAGTTCTTGGAGGCAGCGAGATTACCTCATGGCTTACAGGGACGTCAGGGGATCAGATACAGGTTGATGCGGAAAAAGCAGGCGCTTATGTTACATATCTGGCGGAAAAGTATGATACGGCAGGAAAGGCAAGGATTTTTAAGACCGTTGCAGGCAATGAGGTGGAATTGACAGGACCTTTTGGATGGAAGATTGACCAGGCATATGAGACTGCAGCTCTGATCTCCATGATTCAGACAGGTGAGAGCCAGCCCAGGGAACCTCAGTATGTCATGGCAGGAGCGGACAGGAACCAGGACTGGGGAACTACCTATGCGGAGGTGGACTTAACCAATCAGCATGTGTATATGATCCAGGAAGGCAATGTGGTGTGGGACGCGCCATGTGTGACCGGAGACGTGGCCAAGGGATATGCCACGCCTGACGGAATCTACAGCCTGACTTATAAGGAGAAGGATCGGATACTGAGAGGAAAGAAGAAAGCGGACGGAAGCTATGAGTATGAGTCTCATGTGGACTATTGGATGCCTTTCAACGGCGGAATCGGACTTCACGACGCCAGCTGGAGAGGGTCCTTTGGCGGGACTATTTATCTGAACGGCGGGAGCCATGGGTGCATTAACCTGCCTCCGCAAAAGGCAAAGATTTTATATGACTATGTATATAAGGGAATGCCGGTGATTTGTTATCACTGATGTGCCGCAGGCCGGACAAGGTTTCATTAAAAAAGCAGAGTACAGAGGCAGAGGGAATGAATATATGGGAAAAGATATGAAGGCTTTGGAGAAAAAGCTGGAAGGAACCATGAGTGAATTTAAGAAGTTTATTTTAAAAGGCAATATCATTGACATGGCAGTGGGTGTTATCATCGGCGGCGCCTTCAGCAAGATTGTTACGTCTCTTGTCAATGATATCCTGATGCCTGCTTTGGGGGCTGTCACAGGGGGCGCGTCTTTTAACACGCTGAAATATGTGATCCATCCGGCTGTGTTTGATGAGGCGGGGAACGAGATCGCGGCGGAAACTGCCATATTATATGGAAGCTTTATTCAGAATATTATTGACTTTTTAATTATAGGTTTCTGCATGTTTTTTATGGTAAAGGCCATTGCTGCGGTGACGGCCAGGTTTCACCGTGAGGAGGAGAAGGAAGCCCCTGGGCCGGCAGGTCCTACTGCAGAGGAATTACTGACGGAGATCAGGGATTTGCTGAAGGAGAAAAGTGTATAAAGGTTATGGAAGAGAAGAGAAAAGCGAGAAGCAGAAAAAAGAAACCTTTTCCCGCAAAAGCTGTGGCTGCCGGCGTTCTTATGGTGATTGCGGCTGCCGGTGGGGCAATCGGATATTATGTTTACAGGGGAAGACAGTATGAGACTGTCTTTTTCCCATGTACGGTGATCAATGGGTTTGACGCCTCGGAGAGAACCGTAGGAGAAGTGGAAGAGATGATCGCCTCAGAGCTGGATGATTATGTGCTGACTTTGGTAAAGCGAGGCGGGGAGACGGAGCAGATTGCAAAGGATGAGATCAATCTTCACTCGGAGTTTGACGGAAGTCTGGAGCGGTATCTCTCGGCCCAGGAACCTTTGAGATGGTGGGAACATCAGAAAAAGGTTACAGAATACGAGATCGAGGCCATGATTGCTTATGATGAGGAGTTGTTGTCTGAAAAGATTGATTCCCTGGATATGTTTGATGAGAGCAAGGCAGAAAAACCTGGGAATGCTTATTTGTCAGACTACATATCCGGGGAAGGGTATAAGGTTCTTGAGGGGGAACCTGGAACGGTTCTTGATAAAGAGAAGGTGGCTGCTGCCATAAAGGAGGCGGTGGAAAGGCTTGAGACAAAACTTGTGCTGGAAGATTTGGATGTTTATGAGAAGGCGGCGGTTACGACAGAGGATCCGGAACTGAACGAGATTGCCGACCGGCTGAACAAATATGTGAATATGACGGTTACATATGAGTTTGGAGAAAAAGAGGAAGTGCTTGACGGGGATATTATCGTTCATTGGATCAGCATGGGGGAGGACAAGGAGGTTTCGGTTAACCAGGAGGCAGTGACGGCTTATGTAAAGGACTTGGCTGCTGAATATGATACGGCTTATAAGGAGAAAAAATTACAGACTTCTTATGGCGGGACAGTGGAGATCTCAAAAGGATTCTATGGATGGCAGATCGACCAGAAGAAGGAAGCCGAAGAACTGTATGAAATTCTCTTGTCGGGGGAAAGCCAGGTCAGAGAACCGGTGTACAAGCAGACGGCTGCCAGCCATGGAGAGAATGATTATGGAGACACCTATGTGGAGATTAATCTGACGGCTCAGCATCTTCATTTTTATAAGGATGGGCAGTTGGTGGTGGAATCGGATTTTGTGTCGGGCAATGCGGCAAGAGGATACGACACTCCGTCAGGGGCGTATCCGCTGACGTACAAGCAGAGAAATGCCGTATTAAAGGGGGCCACTTACAGAACTCCGGTTTCTTACTGGATGCCTTTTAACAGAAATATCGGGATGCATGATGCTAACTGGAGAGGATCTTTTGGAGGAAGTATTTATAAGACAAATGGATCTCATGGGTGCATTAATCTGCCTGTGGGGGTAGCAAAGACGATTTTTGAGAATATTGAGACCGGAATGCCGGTTCTGTGTTATCGGCTGGATGGGACTGAGAATAAACCGGTGAAAACCGGCACGGCTGGTAAGGCGGCAGGGAATCCGGCGCCTGAGACGGCTCCCGTGGAGACAGTTCCTGTGGAAACTGCGGCAGCGGAGACCGCGGCGCCTGAGACGGCTCCTTTGCCGGAAGAGAGCGGAGCTGTTGCCCCGCCGGAGACTGAGACTGCAAAGGCTGAGGAATCCTCGAAGGAGACCGGGGCTACGTTTCCCTGGGACGCAGGGCCGGGGGTGGAGAGCTGGAATAGCGGCGAAGGACAGGAAGAGAGTGTTGAGATGGGGCCGGGAGTGTAGCGGGATTCTGGTGAGGATGCGTCGTATGCTTGTTGGTTGAGGGCAGCTGCCCCATAACTCTGCCGCGTGCGGCTGTTGGTGTCTGTCGGGCTTGTTGGTTGAGGGCAGCTGCCCCATAACTCCGCTGCGTGCGGCTGTTGGTGCCTGTCGGGCTATTGGTTGAGGGCAGTTGCCCCATAACTCCGCCGCGTGCGGCTGTTGGTGCCTGTCGGGCTTATTGGTTGAGGGCAGCTGCCCCATAACTCCGCCGCGTGCAACCGATGGTCCCTGCCGGGCCCATCGGTTGAGGGCTGTCGCCCCATATCAGATAAAAGAAACAGTTTCGGGGGAAAGCCAGCTTTCCCCCGAAACCGTTTCTTCCATCTGCTGCGCGGCTCAATGCGTTAGCATATTTTCAATAAATATCCCGTACCCTTTTGTGCTGTCTTGGATGAAGACGTGGGTTACGGCGCCGATTAGTTTGTTGTCTTGGATGATGGGGCTGCCGCTCATTCCCTGGACGATTCCGCCTGTCAGGGCCAGAAGTTCCGGGTCCGTGACCTGGATTACCAGGCTTTTGTTCTGGTGGGAGGTGGAGTAATCTACCTTTAGGATTTCAATCTGATAGTCTTTTATTTCTCCGGAAATTCCGCTTCTGATAAGGGCGGGACCTTTTTTTACTTCTTGCCGGTAGCCTATTTCAAGAGGCTGCATGTTCATGGTTTGGCGGAAACGGTCTCCTGCTGTTCCAAAGATTCCTACTTCGGAGTTGGTGTCGATTTCTCCTAAAAGGGAACCGGGGCCGTAGTAGATGACGCCGGACATGACGCCGGGATTGCCTATGGAGCCCTTTTCGATACCTACGATCTCTGTGTCGTACAGGGTGCCGCCGGATATCTCAACTACTTCTCCTGTATCACTGTCGCTGATTCCGTGACCCAGGGCGCCGAATTTTCCGCTTAAGTCCAGATAGGTCATGGTTCCAATTCCCTGAGTGTCGCTTCGGACCCAGACTCCAAGCTTTGGGGTTCCGTCGCTGGATGTTACAGGCTGAAGCGTGACATTCATTATTTCTTCGTTTCTGCGGATGGTCAGGACAGCATCCTCCCCGTCAAGGCGGCTGACAGCCTCGGCCAGCTGTTCTTTTGTCTCTAAAGTTTCACCGTTGATGGATTCGATATAATCACCGGATTTCAGGATTCCGGCTGCAGGTTCTGTGGGAGTGCCGTCCATATCAGTGATCTCTCCTGTACCGATAACCATAACGCCGTCGGATTTCAGATAGATGCCAATGGGGGCTCCGCAGGGAATGGCATATTGGGCATTGACCACCTCCACCTGGATTTCTTTAAAACGGATCAGGCCGAATAAGTCAAGGGACAATAAGTAACTTCCCTCAGATTTTCCGTACAGGCTGAACTGCTGATCCCTGGTTATGGTGATCTGCTCCTGAGGGATATTGGAACCGTTGCCAAGAACTACCTCCTCGCTTTCGCTTTGAAGTGTGGCACTCAGCGGAAGGGGGAATTTTATGATTTCTTCCTGATCCCGGATGATGTTGATCCTGTCAGGAATCACACGTTCCATATAGTAGTAGGAAAACCCTACAGCGGACAAAAGGAAAATCCAAAATGCCCACAGCAGGTATCTGCTCTTTCTCATTATGACACACCTCCAGATGTAGAATTTAAAATCTTCTCTTCTAGTATGTGTCAAGAATGAAAAACAACTCTGTCATTTTTTAGTTGTAACAATTTTCTTGTTATGTTAAACTGAGAAATAGAAAAAAGGAGTAAAAAGATGGGACACAAGAATTTTTGGATTTTGTTATTGCTTTTATTGTCAGGAATTGTGCTGGGCAGCTTTATCGGAGACCTGGCCCAGACCATACCGGGGCTGTCGTGGCTTAGTTTTGGACAGTCTTTTGGACTTGATTCACCTTTGATTATTAATCTTGGTGTAATCGTTATTACATTTGGACTGACAATTCGGATAACCATGGCCAGTATTATAGGCGTAGTGCTTGCATTGGTTATTTATAGGATTATTTAGGGGTTGGGTTAAAAGGATATATTGATCAAGTGGGATGTGCGGTAAATGGCATTGGAGGGGAGATATACTGCAGGATAATTAACGTTTTCTAAGGAGGCTATGTTATGAACAGTTACATACTGACACGAACCCACATCACTGCCTATGCCAAGTTCCTTAAAAGTGAAGAGAAGTCTGACACTACCATTGAAAAATATTCGCAGACTTTGCATGCGTTTGACTTATGGCTGGCTGGAAGAGCTGTAACGAAAGAGGCTGTGGCTCAGTGGAAAGCATATTTGCTGGAGGAAGGCAAGTCCCCGGCTACGATCAATGCAAAGCTTTCTGCAGCCAACGGTCTCTTTCATTATCTTGGATGGGATGACTGTAAGGTGAGATTTTTGAAGCTGCAGAAAAAAGTATTTCGGGATTCTTCTAAAGATTTGAGCCGGGATGAGTATCATCGTCTGCTGAGTGCTGCCAAAGCTCTGCATCTGGAATGGCTGGCGCTTCTTATGGAGACCATATGCGCTACAGGAATCCGTGTCTCTGAGGTGAGATATATTACAGTGGAAGCTGTGGCAGCGGGACGGGCTCAGGTAGTGCTTAAGGGTAAAATCCGCATGATACTTATACCAGGCAAGTTATGTCGGAAATTACGAAAATACGCGAAAAAGAAAAAAATCGCCTCCGGTGAAATCTTTCGCAGGGAAGGCGGTGAGAGCTTGTCACGATATCAGATATGGAAGGCTATGAAAGCGCTCTGCAAAGGAGCAGGAGTGGAACAATCGAAAGTATTCCCTCATAATCTGCGTCATCTCTTTGCTGCCACTTTCTATCAGGTAACCCAGGATATCGTAAAATTGGCGGATGTACTGGGACACAGCAGTGTCGAAACTACACGCATCTATCTTATCACTACAGGCACAGAACATGCACGGCAGCTGGAGCAGCTGGGATTGGTCAGTTGACTGCAACAGAATCCGTATTCTGTTTTTAATCAGAGAAAAATCTGTATAATTCAACAGACATTATAGCATATTTTAAGGCTGGATTGCAATAGCCAGTTAGAAATTCGGCATGATAAATACAGGTCACAAAGATGATTTTTTGTGGCCCTTGGCTTTATATGGCATTAAAACATCGGTCGCGGTGCGGCAGGTGTTTTTTTATGCACACAGGCACTTCAAGGAAGAGTGTCAGACAAGCCGGCAAGTGCCTGGCGCGCAGGCAGAGGAAGGCGGATCTTCCCTGCCTGATTGTTTTTGGGATATTTTTAAGAAAAATGTCCCCTGATATTTCACAGAATACGGATTCTGTTGAGAGAAGAGATATCAAGGGAGAGGAAAAGGGCAATGAGACATTCCACGAAAAAGCTGAACCTGGCCGGTGAGCGGTATGGAAAGCTGACGGTGTTAAGGCCGGCGGAGAATATTAGCGGTCGGACCGCATGGCTCTGCAGATGTGACTGCGGAAAAATGTCAGAAGACTGCTGAAATGCCTGCTGGCCGTACTGACACTGGCAGGAGGAATCGGGTATGGAATTACGGCAAAGGCGCCTGTCAGGGAGAATAAGGGCGGCATCATGGCTGAGGGGCAGGCAGAAACCGATGAGGGCAGTGGAGAAATTGCCGAAAATAGTGCAAAGCATCAAGAACTTAAAAAGGAAGACAACATGGCAGACGGAATGGACTCTGTAGAAGAGACGGAAGAAAAAAACCAACAGGGAAATCAAAGCAGCAGGAGAGTAAGACAGCTGATCCCATAACAGAGCCTATAATGTTTGAATATACCGATTACAAAAGGGCCGTGCCCCGGCTGGCGGTCGGTGTGGAGGCACAGATCGAACGAATCAATCAAGGGGAAATCCTGGCGGACATCATAGAGCTGGAGGAATTGGATCATTTTTATGCGCTCATAGCTCTTAACGGGATTGTGGCCAGGAATCAGGAGACGGGAGAAGAGACAGAGGGAGGCGGGCAGGTTACCGTGTACGTGCCGAACCTTATAGATGGTTTGGAGGAGGTGTCCGCTCTGTTTTATGGAAAGGAATCGGAACAATGGGAGGTCATACCGGCAGAAGGGACAGATTCCCATAAGAAAACGGTCACCATGGTATTGCCGGGATCGGGGATATTGACCGTGATTTACAAAAGATAAGATGATGGCGATCTGACAAGAGGGACGGCAGGGGGATGAAGGGATTGTTCCGTGGAGAAAGACGAAGAAGGAAATCGCTGATTATTGTAACCGAGGAAACCGTGGCAGACATGGTGATAGAGAATGTGAGACACAGCAATTACGGTAATCAATGCATACTGAGTTTCAAAAGAGTTTGTTCCCTTCTTTTTTGGTAAAGGGTATGAGCCCATAGTAAGGTTAATGCAGGTAGACAGTGTCTTATTTGCAATATTAAGCTTAGGGGAGCTGTTAGGCTGCTTTTTGATTGCCATGAATTATGAGAAGAAATATACGATTGCAGTGACATCCGCCGCGGTTATCAATGTGATCCTGAATTTTGTGCTGATCCGCAGTTTTAACTTAGGAGCCATAGGAGCTGTCATTGCCTCAATTATTGCTGAGTGTGTTTGTACAGGAAGACAATTGTATTCTGTTGAAATTTTTCATGGATACAGACCGATTATTAAGGCTGCTGTCAGATATATTTTGCCGACAAGCTTTATGGCCGCAGGCATAATACTAATACAATGGCTGTTCAGCGGAGTGATTTCTTTGATATTAAGTGTCGTGATAGGCATGATAATATATGGGACTTCTTTAATAATAGGTAAAGATGAAATCGCAGTACATATATTAAAGAAGGCAAGAATAAAGATATGTAACCTTTTTTAATAGGTTACCCTTGAAAGGAAAGATGCAGAGTTCGTGGTGATGCTGTGGTTTTCACGTAAAACAAGCTTTTTTATCTGTAACCTTATTTTCGCTTGTAACAATCCTTTTATTGTGATAAACTAAATACAGAAAGAAAAGCAGATAATATTCAGATACTCCGGGGGGTGTGCCTGCAAGACTGACGCAGGCGCCCCTTTTTTATTTTTCAGGACAGAATATAGTGTCGAAACTTGCGGCAGAATCCCGTTGCCAGCAGGGAAAACGAAAGACTATAATCATGTTACCAATGAAAAGGAGGACAGGAAATGACAGCATTAAGTGTTGCAATTGCAGAGGATAACCCGAAAACCATGGAATTATTGAATGATATGTTGGAAAATGAAGATGGAATTCAGGTGGTGGGAAAGGCCAGAACCGGGGAAGAGGCATATAAGATGATTGTCAGTTCCAAACCGGATGTGGTGCTCATGGATGTGATTATGCCGGAAATGGATGGCGTGGAAGTGATAGAAAAAGTAAAGTCGGAGGAATGTCTGGAAAAATATCCGGGATTTATTATGGTATCGGCGGCGGGAAGCGACGACGTGACTGCAGATGCTTTTAATCTGGGTGTCAATTATTTTATTATGAAGCCTTTTCGAAAAGAGGTAGTGATTGATAAGATCCGGCGTGTGGGAAACTGCGGAGTGAAGCCAAGAGGGTTAGGCGGCCTGGCGGGCAGCAGGAAGATTAAGCCCTATGAGAATCAGCTGGAGTACATGGAACAGAATCTGGAAAATGATGTGACTCAGATTCTTCACGAGATCGGGGTGCCTGCTCATATCAAAGGGTATCAGTACTTAAGGGATGCCATCTCCGAATCGGTGACGGATCAGGAGATGCTGGCTTCTGTCACCAAGGTTCTTTATCCCAATATCGCTAAGAAACACCAGACCACGCCAAGCCGGGTGGAGAGAGCCATCCGCCATGCCATTGAGGTGGCATGGAACCGGGGGAAGATGGAGACGATCAATGAGATATTCGGATATACGGTCAGCAATGGGAAGGGGAAGCCGACGAACTCAGAGTTTATCGCCCTTTTATCCGATAAGATCCGTTTGGATTATAAAAGACTGTAAAATTTTAGGTACTGAGCGCTGAAATATGTAATAATGTACTTCCTAAAATCTGAAAAATGTTGTATACTACTTCTACTAGGGGTTGCAAGCATTACTTAAATCAGGAGGTTTTTCAGATGAAGAAAATATTATTTGTAGCTTCAGAGGCAGTGCCTTTTATTAAAACCGGGGGACTTGCTGATGTGGTGGGGTCTCTGCCAAAGTGTTTTAATAAGGAGTATTATGATGTCAGGGTGATGATTCCAAAGTATCTGTGCATTAAGCAGGAATGGCGGGACAAGATGGAATATGTCAGCCATTTTTACATGGATTATATGGGACAAAGCCGCTATGTAGGTATTCTGCAGTATGAGTATGAGGGGATCCCGTTCTATTTTATTGACAATGAAGGGTACTTCAGCGGTCCCAAGCCTTATGGGGACTGGCTGTATGACCTGGAGAAGTTTTCCTTTTTCTGTAATGCGGCTCTTTCCGCTCTTCCGGTAATCGGATTCCAGCCGGATGTGGTTCACTGCCATGACTGGCAGACCGGCCTGATTCCTGTGTACTTAAAAGACCGTTTCCATGACGGAGAGTTTTTCTGCAATATGAAATCTGTGTTTACCATTCACAACTTAAAGTTCCAGGGTGTGTGGGATGTAAAGACGATTCAGAGATTCTCAGGGCTTTCTGACTACTATTTTGCGCCGGATAAGCTGGAAGCATACAAGGACGGCAACCTGCTTAAGGGCGGCGTGGTATATGCCGATGCCATCACCACGGTAAGCGATACTTATGCGGAAGAGATTAAGATGCCTTTTTATGGCGAGGGCTTAGATGGTCTGATGAGGGCCAGAAGCAACAGCCTGCGGGGTATTGTCAACGGTATTGACTATGATGATTTCAATCCGGCTACGGATACCATGATTGCTCAGCCTTATGATGCGAAGAATTTCCGCAAGGAGAAGATTAAGAATAAAAAGGCTCTTCAAAGAGAACTGGGACTGGAAGAGGATGAAGGCAAGATGATGATCGGCGTGGTATCCAGGCTCACCGATCAGAAGGGATTTGATCTGATTCAGTATGTTATGGAAGATCTGTGCAGCGATAATATCCAGCTTGTTGTTCTCGGAACAGGAGAAGAGCGGTATGAGAACATGTTCCGCCATTTTGACTGGAAGTATCACAATAAGGTGTCCGCCCAGATCTATTACTCAGAGCCTATGTCTCACAAGATCTATGCGGCATCGGATGCCTTCCTTATGCCCTCTCTGTTTGAACCCTGCGGTTTAAGCCAGCTGATGGCGCTGCGTTATGGTACTCTTCCTATCGTTCGTGAGACCGGAGGATTAAAGGACACGGTAGAGCCATATAATGAATTTGAGGGAACCGGAACGGGATTCTCATTTACCAATTACAACGCTCATGAGATGCTTAATTCCATCCGATATGCAGAGAGAATCTACTATGACAAAAAGCGTGAGTGGAATAAGATGATTGATCGGGCCATGGCAAAGGATTTTTCCTGGAATGCTTCGGCTCTCAAGTATCAGGAGCTGTATGATTGGCTGATTGGATATTAAAAAGCAACCGCCGGGCAGAGTGCTGTCCGGCGTGATTTGAGAGAAGGAACCCTTGCGAAATATATGTTTGCAGAGGGAACAGGTTCCGATTTATAAAAAAAGAAGGCAGGGAAAAGCAGGAGTGAGGAAGGAAGAAAAGGAAGAGCTGCTGGAGCAAAGCACGAAATGGGCCCAGGACCGGGAATATCTTGACTGTGTTCAGGATATCTTAGATAACAAAGTGTTCCAGTCCATGGATCAGTTTATTCAACACGGACATACTACCTGTAAGGCACATTGCATTCAGGTTTCTTATATTGCATTTGAGATATGCAGAAGGAGGGGGTGGGACAGCCGTTCTGCGGCCAGAGCCGGCCTGCTCCATGACCTGTTTCTTTATGACTGGCATACCCACGCAAAAGAGACAGGAGAATATTTTCATGGATTTACCCATCCGCGGGTGGCTATGGACAATGCCGTCCGGTACTTTCAGATACCGGAAAAAGAACAGAACATGATACTCAGGCATATGTGGCCATTGACGCCGGTGCCCCCAAAGTATAAAGAGGGCTACACCATACTGTATGCCGATAAGCTGTGCGGTCTGACGGAATTCTGCGGACATGTAAAGGATATGCTGCTTATGACTGTCTGGCCCAAGCAGATGGGATAGGGCTGCAGCTGCATATAAGAGAGGGCAGCTGCCTTTCGTGGACAGGGGGATCCGTCCGTTTGTCCGCGAAGGCCGCCAATACATAAGAATGAACGGGAGAGTACGATGAATATATGGCAGGAGATGCTGGGGAATCAGATATTGATGAGTTCGGTAACCGGCTGGGTGGTGGCTCAGCTGTTAAAGACCATGATCGACTGTGCCCTGAATCATGGATTTTCAGCGGAACGGCTTGTGGGTTCAGGAGGGATGCCCAGTTCCCATTCTTCTACGGTATGCGCGCTGGTGGTCTCCAGCGGAATCTGCTGCGGAGTATCCTCATCGGAATTTGCAGTGAGTTTTGTGCTGGCGGCAGTGGTGATGTATGACGCCATCGGCGTGCGTCAGGAGACCGGCAAACAGGCAAGGCTTCTCAACATGATCCTGGAGCAGGATTTTTTTAAGCTGAATAATCAGGAATTCCAGAAGAAATTAAAAGAGTTCGTGGGACATACTCCGCTGCAGGTTTTTGTGGGAGCGATTCTGGGAATCGTCATTGCTTTGTTGGTGAATTTGGCCTATTAGATTTAAAGATTGGTTAAAAAAACGTTAAGATTTCATACTTGTTTTCTTTCGGTGTATAAGATATACTTTTGGTTGAATAAAGAGGAAAGTGAGTATTGGAGGCAGTTATGGGTATTTATTTTATGATCAACTGGTTCTTTCTCTGCAGTCTGTTGGGATACCTTCTGGAATGTGTTGTTTTGACTTGTGAGAATCGTACGCCGGTTTTCAACCGGGGTTTTGGCCATGGGCCGTTTTGCATTATCTATGGGTTTGGCGCTGTCGGGGCGAATTTCCTTCTGGGACCCCTGGCAGGACATACGGTGAGACTGTATTTTGCAGCCATGACTATGGCTACCCTTATGGAACTGGTGACGGCCAGGGCTATGATCCGCCTGTTTGGCAGCTTTTGGTGGGACTACAGCAAGAAAAAGTTTAATTATAAGGGAATTATCTGTCTGGAGAGCAGTCTTGGATGGGGTCTTTTGGGAATTGTCTATTTTCGGTTTTTGAACGGCTTTCTCATCCATCTCACAGGTTATGTGCCTCAAAGATTTGAAAAGAGAATGGCAGTGGCGTTGGTGCTGTTTTATGTGACGGATTTTCTCTATTGTCTGCGTACGCAGTTGCGGAACAAGGGGGAAGAACAGGAACCGATGATAGGAAGATTGAGCGTTCGTTCATAAGTGAGAGCTTTGAGCGAACGCTTTTATAAAATGAGTATGAAGAGGGCGAAAGACAGCGAAGGAGACAGGGCGATGAAGAGAATGCAAAATATGACAGTGATATTGGCTTCGGGGTCGCCTAGAAGGCGGGAGTTGCTGGAACAGATCGGGATACAGCCTATAGTGAGGCCAAGCGGAATTGAGGAGAAGGTGGCGTCTTCGGTGCCGGAGGAAGTGGTTATGGAGTTATCGCTCCAGAAAGCGGAGGATGTGGCAGTTCAGGCGCCGGAGCATACCTTGATTCTTGGGGCGGATACGGTAGTGGCTGTAGGCAGAGAGATTTTGGGGAAGCCTGAAAGTCATGAGGATGCCGCAGAGATGATCAGAAAGATTGGGGGGCGGAGCCACCAGGTGTACACGGGAGTGACCTTGATCTATAAGGGAGAGAAGGAGAGCAGAGGGGTTACTTTTGCGGAGAAGACGGAAGTCCAGGTGTATCCTTTGACCGAGGAGGAGATTACGGGTTATGTTAGGACGGAAGAACCTATGGACAAGGCGGGGGCCTATGGAATCCAGGGGGCTTTTGCGGCTTACATCGAGGGGATTCACGGAGACTATACGAATGTGGTAGGTCTTCCCGTGGGAAGAGTATACCAGGAATGGAAGAAGCTTATGGAAGAGATGGAGGACGAAGAGAGTGATTAAATTAATTGCCAGCGATATAGACGGAACCCTTGTGAAAGACGGAGAGCATCATTTGAATCCGGAATATTTTGATGTGATCCTGAAACTCAGAAAGAAGGGGATTCAGTTTGCGGCAGCCAGCGGAAGACAGTGGGCCAGTATTGAGGCGGTGTTTGAGCCCATTAAAGAAAAGATATTCTATTTGTCAGATAACGGCTCTTATCTGGGATGCCATGGGCGGAACTTGTTTTTAAACCCCATTGAGAGAGACACTGCCCAGGAACTGATAAAGGCGATCCGGCAGACACCGGACCTGGATATTCTGGTAGGCGGGCCTGATGTGGCCTATATCGAGAGCAGGAACCAGGAATATATCAATCTTCTGATTCATGGATACCAGTTTAAAGTGGTTCAGGTGGAAGATATTTCCCAGGTTGCGGATCAGATTATTAAGATATCTGCGTACAAGCCGTGCAGAATCCAGGAAGCTACAGAAGGGCTTATGGCGCAGTTCGGCGGGAAACTTAAGATGGCTATAGCGGGAGATATGTGGCTGGATTCCATGGCCCCTGGTGTGTGCAAGGGGCATGCCATAAAAACCCTGCAGGAAAATCTGGATATAAAACCGGAAGAGACCATGGCTTTTGGGGATCAGATGAATGATATGGAGATGTTTGAAAGAGCTTATTACAGTTTTGCGGTGGCCAACGCCAGAGACGAGGTAAAGAAAGCTGCCAGATTCCAGGCGGACAGCAATGAACATGATGGAGTTCTCAAGGTTTTGAAGCAGCTTTTATAGGAAAGGAACCTTTTGAATGGAAAGAAAAAGCAGATGGAAGGGATTGCTTGGGGCGGCGGCGGCCGTGGTATTGTCCGTGGCAGGGTGTTCCAAAGGAGTTCCCAGCGCCATAGAGCCCCAGGAACCAGTGATGTATACGAAACCTCAGATCATGGTCATTGCAACCACAGAGAGAAACCGCTATGAGCAGGTCTATACAGATGAGATATGGAATGCAGTCACGGAGGAAGGGAATACCTTTGAAGAATATCTCCTTAACCAGGTGCGCATTTTTTTGGAAAATATGAAGACTATGGTCTTGCTTGCCCAGGACAGGGAAATCACTTTAAGCAGCGGGGAGATGGACCGGATCAAACGTCTTGCCCGGAAGTATTATTCGGATCTGTCAAGGGCAGCTATTGAATACATGGAAATCTCCGAGGAAGATGTGGTCGTCCTGTACCAGGATTATTATGTCGCCAACAAGGTAGTGGAAAAACTGACGGAGGGCCTGGATCTGGAGGTCAGCGACAGCGAGGCCAAGGTGATCACCATCCGCCAGATAAAGCTCAGTGACAGGACCACTGCAGAGAGTGTCTATAGCCGCCTTCAGGAGGAGGGAAGCGACTTTGCAGTCATAGGCAGAGAAGTGACAGGAACTACTCCGGAGATCCGCAGCATAGGGCGGGGAGAGGAGAAAGAAGCCATTGAGGCGGCTGCGTTTGACCTGATTACGGGACAGGTGAGCCCCGTTATAGAACTGGAGGACGGATTTTATTTGATTCAATGTGTCAGTGACTATGAGCCCGATGCCACCAGGGAGAGGAAGGCGCAGATTTACAAGGAACGGAAAAACTGGGCTTTTCAGCAGATATACAGTCAGTTTCAGTCTGAGCATAAGGCGGTTATTTCTGATGAAGAGTGGTCCGCCATCAGTTTTGAGGGCGGAGAAGATGTGGATACGGCGGATTTCTTTTTACTATATCAGGAGGAATTTGAATGACGGCATTGAAGGTGGAGGATATCCGGCGGTTTACCTCCAGTTTGTTCATCGGGACTGTGTTTGACCCCTTTCTCGTAAGGGAAGCGGAGATTGTGACCTTTAATACTTTTCACATTGACGGAAAGGTGAGAAAAGAATATTATACGGACCAGGAGATAGAGGACGGCGGGATAGGAGAATTCTCAGAGTGGGGCGCAGTAAAGCCGGTGTGCTTTTCCCTGATTAAAGGGAAGAAGCTTCCGGGGAGTTTTCGTATCGTCCTTCAGCTGGGGCAGGAACAGACAGATGCTTTTCTGGCGGACAGGCGTCTTTCTTTCCGGGCGGAGCAGATCAGCGGCCTCTATATGAATATACGGTATGAGGACGGGGAATTATTCTGTGTTACGGGAACTTCCGTAAATTTCTTTACCCTGGACAAGTCTCTTGAGACGGAATGGGACGAAGCGGTGAAAGGATTCTTAAAAGAGCATCAGATCCCTTACCTGTGTGACTGATCAGGGCGCATAAAAAAGTATGGATACGGAGTGCTCTGCAAACAAATGGAGGAAATTATGGCAAAATTGTATTTCAGATATGGGGCCATGGGCAGTTCCA
This sequence comes from Clostridiaceae bacterium, assembly GCA_910574345.1. Lineage (GTDB taxonomy): Bacteria > Bacillota > Clostridia > Lachnospirales > Lachnospiraceae > UBA3402. The sequence goes on from CAJSZV010000005.1 coordinate 72,697, forward strand.
AGACAGCCAACGCCCTGATGGTGGAGTATAACTATATGGAGCGGGGAAAGAAGGCCCTTTTGGTAAAACCCCGCCTGGATTCTCGTGACGGGGATTATACCATTCGTTCCAGAATGGGGCTTGAGAAGAAGGGAATCCTTCTGGAGCAGCTGGTGAGCATGAAAGATGATGAGATCAGGGAATATGACTGCATTATTGTGGATGAGGCTCAGTTTGCCAATAAGTCCCAGGTGGAGTTTATGGTGCATATTGTGGACGACCTGGAAGTTCCGGTCATTTGCTATGGGCTGAGGACGGATTTCCGCAGAGAGTTTTTTGAGGGCAGTCTGTGGCTTATGGCCTGGGCTGACAAGATCGAGGAGATCAAGACAGTGTGCTGGTGCGGGAAGGCGGCTACCTGCAATGCCAGAATCGGCGAGGACGGGCAGATGGTCCGGGCCGGCAAGCAGATTGTTATGGGAGGGAATGATAGGTACACGGCTCTTTGCCGCAGGCATTTCAGGGAAGGGAACTTAGGGCCCAGGATGCAGGCGGAATAAGGCGGCGCCAAGCAGGAATACGGGAGAAAGAATGGATAAAGATATTGATTATGTGGTGGCTGTGGCAGAATGCAGAAGTATTTCAAAGGCGGCGGACATCCTGTTTATCAGCCAGCCTTCTTTAAGCCGCTATATTTCTAAATTGGAGCAGGATCTGGGGCTTAAGCTGTTTTCCAGAACCGGTTCAGGCGTAAGCCTTACAGAAGCAGGCCAGGTGTATGTGTCCTATGCAAAGGAGATTAAAGGGCTTCAGGCGACTATGGCCAGAAAGCTTCACCAGATGAAGCTGGAGGAGCGCTCCAGGCAGATCAGCGTCTGTATGACCCTGAATACGGGGACGCTTTTGACCGGCCAGATCTCGGAAGCATTTGCCAGAAAATATCCTGATGTGAGGTTGGAATTTATTAATGCGATGTCCAAGGATATCCAAAGGCTTTTAGAGGAAAAGAAATGTGATTTTGCCATAGGGCCCGACGTGTGTGACCGAAATGCTTTTTCCTATGATCTGCTGACAAAAGAGCATTTTATTCTGGCTGTGCCAATCAGGTATGATCTGGAAGCTCTGTCCGAGGAAAAAGACGGGTTTAAATTCCCATGGATTGACATTGCATGTCTTCCCGAAGTGGATTACATCTTTCAAGACGACTCCTGTAATGTGAGGAAGGATATTGACAGGATTTTGAAAAGATGTGGTGTCAGAATCCGCCCCGTTATGGAGGTTACGAATTCCATACTGACTATTCAGGCCGTGGAGAGACAGCTGGGCTGCGCTTTTTTGTCGGAATCCTTTCTGCCGTATATTATTAACAGAGAATCTTTGCGCTGCTATTGCATAGGAGAGCCGGGCGATGCCTCAACCAGCGGCGCAATTTATGATAGGGATAAACAGCTGACGGCCCAGGAGAGGTACTGTATTTCCTGCATTGGCGAAGGGCTGGTAAAAAGTATGGACGATATAAGAAAGGAATTCTTGAAGGGTAGGGTATAGCCTGGCGGTTATACCCTATGTTTTTTTGATATTTGTTAGAGCGGGAAGATCATAATATAATAAAAATAACTTAAGTGATGCCGGCGTGACCAAAGAATATAAGGTTTTTCTAAGGAGGAAATGATATGGGTTCCACAATGCTTTGGGCATTTATAACATTGATTATTTTTATTGTAATACTGGCGCTTCCAAAGATTCCCAACTGGATGACATTCTTATGCATGGCTCCCGTAGTGGTCTTTTCAGGGGTTATGTCGTCTTCCGATGTGTATGGGGTTTTGAACAGTTCAGGACTGCATCTGATGATTATTATCTGTATGTTTTCCGGCATGATTGCGGCCACAGGCCTTGATATTGTCATGGGTAATGCCATAGACAAAATGACAGGCAATGTGAAGGGGGAAAAGAAAGAGATGATGATCCTGGCCATTATCTATGTTGTGTCAGGTCTGGTTTCTTTTGTACTTCAAAACAGCTATGTGGCAATGGCATTTCTTCCTGTGCTTTTCAGTATTTCAAAAAGAAATAAAATCAGTCATTCCAAACTGATTCTGTTTGTGATTTATTCCACAACATTAGGGGGCGCCTGCACCCTGATCGGTACGCCTACCAATGTGTATGCCAACACGGCTCTCGAGGAGGCAGGCCTGGAATTGTTCAGCATGCTGGATTTTGCCTGGGTAGGATTTCCTATCTTCGTTATCGGCGGCCTTTATATGATTTTTATGAACAGATGGTGTCCGTCCTATGAGGAGACGGTTCCTACAGGAGTAGGGATGGAACTGAAAGAGATCACGCCTGAGCAGAAGAAAAAGCAGAAGATTGTCGGCCTCTGTTTCGCGGGTTTTGTTATTGCCATGGTAGCCGAGTCTTTCTTTAAGATTAAGTGCAATCCTAACTATATTGGCTACGGCCTGATCGCCGTGTCTGTACTGACTACCATTGTCACTCCTAAAGAAGTGATGTCTTCCCTGAATGCGGAGCTGATTCTTTTCTGTGCCGGCATTAACCTTCTGATTGCGGTTATGAAGATCAGCGGCCTTGGAGATGTGTTCGGAGGCGCGGTTTTGTCCATTCTGGGAGATAACAGGAATCTGTATTTTATTACGGCAGTGCTGTTTATCGGTTCCGCCGTTATGACCTCTTTCATGAACAATATGGCAACGGCAGGAGTTCTTGCACCTATCGGCATCTCCATAGCCAGCGCTTTGGGCGCCAATCCCCAGGCCATCGTATTGGCAATTGCCATCGGATCGGGCTGTTCCTATCTGACACCCATTGCTTCAGGGACAAACCAGAACATGATTATTTTCTCAAACCTGAAGTTTACGGATTTTGCTAAATTTGGCTGGCCCCTGGTGATTATCAGCCTGGTATGCTGTGTGGGCATATTGCCTTTGGTGTTCCCGTTCTTTTAAGAGCATGACATAACATCCATAAGGAGGAAATAAAGGAGATGAAAAAGAAACTTGAATATTCATACCCGGAAAAGGAGGGTGTAGATTCTCTGGCCATTATGGATTTTCTGAATGAGGCAGAAAAGACAGGAAAAGAGATTCACGGTATTATGATTATAAGGCATAAGAAGGTAATATTTGAGGCTTATAATGAGCCTTACAGGGCAGAGATTCCTCATATCATGCATTCTTTTACCAAGTGCCTGACCAACACCGCAGTAGGGCTTGCATTCAGCCAGGGGCTTTTAAAACTGGACGACCCCATACTGAAGTTTTTGCCGGAGTATGAGAAGGGCAGTACAAAATATTTAAAAAAGGCTACCATTGGGAATCTGATCACCATGAGGAGCGGACAGGAGAGGGGAATCGGGGGCAATGAGTGGCGCCCCCTGAAAGGCAGCTGGCTTGAGGCTTATTTTAAGGTTCCCTTCGTAAAGGAGCCGGGAAGTGAATTTATGTATTCCAGCGGAAACAGTTACATACTTTCTGCCATTGTCCAGCGGCTTACAGGAAAAACCTGCCACGAATATTTGAGGGAGCATATATTGGAAAAAATAGGAATCGGCGGATTTGACTGGATGTTAAGCCCTGAGGGGATATGTTCAGGGGGCAACGGGGTCAGCCTTACTGTGGAGGATATGGCAAGAATCGGCCTTCTGTATCTGAACAGAGGAAACTGGGAGGGGGAGCAGCTTCTTTCCGGGGAATGGGTGGAATATGCCATGGGCTTAAAAGACAGGATTCCCGCTCCAAAAGGGGGAAAGGAGTATAATTTCCATTGGGAGCATGAGGGAGATATCTGGGAGGCGAAAGGAATGTTCGGCCAGACCTGTGCTCTGATTCCAAAGCTTGATATGGTGGTTGCCTATACGGCGGCGGACGACAAATATCTGTTCTCTCGGATTCTCCAGAAGGAACTGGTGGATCAGGTAAAAGAAGGAGGGACGCTGGATGAGAAAAACAGGCTGATTCTGAGAGATAAAGGACTCCGCATGACTTTGGAGAATAAGAACCGTTCCGTAAAAGATCACTATAGGCCAAAGAAAGCAGAATACCGGTTTATCCTGGACGGAAAGGTGGACCATATTACAGAGATCTGCCTGACACTGGGTGAAAAAGAGGTAACTTACGGAATCAGAGATCACAGGGGATTTCACCAGGTAACTGCCGGGATGGAGCATTGGATTCACGGAACTACCAGTATGACAGGAGGTTATCTGCATCATCAATATGAGGTGGAGGAGGCAAAAATTTCTGCCTGCGCCTACTGGAGCAGCAAAAATACCCTGATGATGGAGTGGAGATATCCGGAGATGGCATTCTTTGACCATGTGTCTGTGACATGGGAAGAGGGAAGAATACGGATTAACCGTTGGGTTAACATGAATTCCGAGGCTTTTGAGAGACCGGAGATTGAAGCAGAATATTGATGATTGTTAGCACTCATTTCAAATGAGTGCTAAATTTATGTTGACATTTTTCAATTATGGTACTAAAATGTACTATGAAAGTGCTGCACCGCAGCCATGGTGAATGCATGCTTGCATGCAATGAACCATGGATATGGGGCAGCCAAGCCGGTATGAGCAAGCAGGCCGGCAGGCCGGATTGGGAATACCGGCGGCGATTGCGTGAGGGCAAAGCCCGGAGCAATCGACTTTCATAGGGCGGCTGGAGCAGCGAGAAAGGCATGCATGCAATGAACCATGGATATGGGGCAGCCAAGCCGGTATGAGCAAGCAGGCCGGCAGGCCGGATTGGGAATACAGGCGGCGATTGCGTGAGGGCAAAGCCCGGAGCAATCGACTTTCATAGGGCGGCCGGAACAGCGAGAAAGGCATGCATGCAATGAACCATGGATATGGGGCAGCCAAGCCGGTATGAGCAAGCAGGCCGGCAGGCCGGATTGGGAATACAGGCGGCGATTGCGTGAGGGCAAAGCCCGGACAACATTGAATGAAATAAAACAATAATATAAAGAAGGAGTGTTTCATATGGCAACGAAGACAGGCAGTTTATCCATAAGCAGTGACAACATATTTCCGGTAATCAAGAAGTGGCTCTATTCCGATCACGACATTTTCTACCGTGAACTGGTATCCAACGGCTGTGACGCCATTACCAAGTTAAAGAAGCTGGAGCTCATGGGAGAGTTCGAGAAACCGGAAGATGTGGAGTATCAGATTCATGTGACGGTAAATCCCACGGACAAGACCATCACCGTTTCGGATAACGGTCTTGGCATGACAGAGGAAGAAGTAGAGGAGTACATTAACCAGATCGCGTTTTCCGGCGCCCAGGATTTCCTGAACAAATATAAGGACAAGGCCAACGAGGATCAGATTATCGGACACTTTGGTCTGGGTTTCTACTCCGCATTCATGGTGGCGGACAAGGTAACCATCGACACCTTATCTTATAAGTCAGACGCAAAGCCCGTTCACTGGGAATCAGAAGGCGGGACGGAATTCGAGATGGGAGACGGAGAGAGGGAGACATTTGGTACGACCATTACGCTGTATCTCAATGAAGACAGTGTGGAGTTCTCCAATGAATACCGTGCAAGGGAAGTCCTTGAGAAATACTGCGGATTTATGCCTGTGCCCATTTATCTGGACAATGCCACAGCGGAACCTCAGTATGAGACCATTGAGAAAGACGAACTGACCGATAAGGATACCATTGTTGAGACTATTCTGGAGGAGGCCAAGACCGAGGAGAAGGAGAACGAAAACGGCGAGAAAGAAGTGGTGGAAGTATCCCCGGCCAAAGAGAAGTACAAGATCTTAAAGAGACCGGTAGCGGTCAATGACGTGAATCCTCTCTGGAATAAGCATCCCAACGAGTGCACTGAGGAAGAGTACAAGTCCTTCTACAGAAAGGTCTTCATGGATTACAAGGAGCCTCTGTTCTGGATTCATTTGAATATGGATTATCCCTTTAACTTAAAAGGAATCCTCTACTTCCCCAAGATCAACACGGAGTATGACAGCCTGGAGGGAACCATCAAGCTGTACAACAACCAGGTATTTATCGCTGATAACATTAAGGAAGTAATCCCGGAATTCCTCATGCTGTTAAAGGGCGCCATCGACTGTCCCGATCTTCCTCTGAATGTATCCAGAAGCGCTCTTCAGAATGACGGATTTGTGAAGAAGATATCTGACTACATTACCAAGAAGGTGGCGGACAAGCTGACCGGCATGTGCAAGACCGACAGAGAGTCCTATGAGAAGTATTGGGATGATATCAGTCCCTTTATCAAGTTCGGATGCTTAAAGGATGATAAGTTCGAGGAGAAGATGAAGGAGTATATCCTGTTCAAAGATCTGAACAAGAAATACCTGACTCTTCAGGACTGCTTAGACGATGCCAAGGAAAAGCACGAGAATGTGATCTATTATGTGACTGACGAAAAGGAGCAGAGCCAGTACATTAATATGTTCAAAGAAGAGGGTCTTAATGCGGTTCTTATGGGACATAATATTGACAGTCCCTTTATCAACCAGCTGGAGCAGAAAAAGGAAGGGCTTAAGTTTTTGCGCATTGATGCCGATGTGACGGATACCTTCAAGGAGACGGTGAAGGAGGAAGACGCAGAAGGGTTCAAGGCGGATACGGAGAAACTGACGGATACCTTTAAGAAGGCCCTGAATAACGATAAGCTGGAGATTAAGGTTGAGAAGTTAAAGAATGACCAGGTTGCTTCTATGATCATCGTATCCGAGGAAAGCAGAAGAATGCAGGATATGATGAAGATGTACAATATGTACGGCATGGATCCGTCCATGTTTGGCGGGGAGAGCGGGACACTGGTGCTCAATGCCAACCATAAGCTGGTTCAGTATGTGCTGGATAATCCGGAGGGCGAACTGACCGGCAAGATCTGTGAGCAGCTTTATGATATGGCGTCTCTGACCCATGGAAGTTTGTCGCCGGAGCGTATGACTAAGTTTGTGTCCAGAAGCAATGAGATCATGATGATGATGACTGAGAAGTAAAGAGATGAAAACTATAATCCGAAAGTTTTGGGGAGACGGTTCTCCAAAGCTTTCGGATTTTTATTTTTAGATAACACAGGATGTTTCCAACCTGTGTTATCTTATCCTATCATGCAGGCGGCATAGGAAGACAAGATGGTCACAGGGTATTGAAATCTGAAAAATATATGCTATAATATGTAGTAATGAAAACTATGTGATGTAGTGAATGATTTCAGGAGGAACAATATGAGCTATAAGATTATTGGCGACAGCTGCCTGGATCTGACAGAAGAGATGAAAAAGGATCCCCGCTTTCAGATGATCCCTCTGACGCTCCAGGTAGGCGATGTACAGGTGATAGATGATGAGACATTTGACCAGAAGCGTTTTTTGGAGTTGGTGAAGGCATGCCCGGAGTGTCCCAAGACAGCCTGTCCTTCCCCGGAGACATTTAAGGAAGCTTATGAGTGTGAGGCGGAGGATATCTATGTGATTACCTTGTCCAGCCATTTGAGCGGTACTTACAACAGTGCCGTTCTGGGTAAGGAACTGTATGAGGAAGAACATGGGCCTAAGAATATCAAGATCATTGATTCCTGGTCCGCCTCTGCGGGAGAGCTGAATATTGCCCTGTATATAGCAGGTCTCTGCGAGTCTGGTATGGACTTTGAGGAGGTGTGCGGGAAGGCGGAGGAGTTTAAAAAGGATATGAAGACATATTTTGTCCTGGAATCCTTAGATGCCCTGCGAAAGAATGGGAGGCTTACGGGACTTCAGGCCTTTTTTGCCACAACTCTCAACATTAAACCGGTCATGGGAGCCATAGAAGGTGTGATCATCAAGGAAGATCAGGCCAGGGGAGTCAATAAGGCTCTGGCAAAGATGTGTGACTATGCCAAGAAGAATGTTAAGAATCCGGAAGAGAAGACGGCAGTGGTGGCTCACTGCAATAATCGGGAGAGAGCGGAGTATGTGAAGGAGGAACTGCTGAAGCGGGTGCCCTTTAAGGATGTGGTGATTACGGAGACCGCAGGAGTGGCCACGGTGTATGCCAGCGACGGAGGCGTGGTTCTGGCATGTTAGGATAGACAAAAGACTGTTTTGCATGTAAAATTGTAGAACAGTCTTTTTTATTCTCGCGAAAGCAACGAGCCAAGGTCAAGCTGGCTTGACTTTGGCGACTGCCCGCGGGGTCAGCACCCCCGCTGCTTGCAGCGGGGATGTTGACTTACAGGGAATTGCGAAAGGTGGAGCTGTCGGGAATATTCGGCAAAGTTTTGTGTTTCGCAATGGTCTGTTAAATTTTATAAGAAGGGAGAGGAAAGCTATGGGGAAGCGGGGAAGGAATATGATCCTGCTGGCGGCAGCCGGGGTTATACTCCTTAGCAGCGCAGGCGCCGGGTTTGCCCTGCAGAAAGGCGGGGCAAGGGCGGGAAGGGAATATATAGAGGAAACAGAATACATAGAGGAAACGGGAGTAGGGCAAGGGGAGACGGACGTATCCGCTGGGGGTGAGATCATGCCGGAGCCGGCAAAAGCTCAAGAACCGGGGGATGAGGGGCTGACCATACAGGCGGAGAAAGTTGCTGCTTCCGGGCAGACGGAGTCTGCCTTGGGGCCGGGAGAAACCCGGTTTCAGGAGGATACAGAGGAGGAGAGGGACAGGGCTTCATCGGATATTGTCATGCTGTTTGCCGGGGATGTGTATTTCTCCGATCATGTGCTGGGTGCCTATGATCAGGCAGAAGGGATAGCCGGGGTTCTGGATGAGGGGATCCGGGCGGAGATTGAGGCTGCGGACATCTTTATGGTGAACCAGGAGTTTCCTTTTACGGGGAGGGGTACTGCCGCGGCGGATAAGCAGTTTACATTCCGGGTGCCTGAAAGCCGCATGCATATCATGCAGGAAATGGGTGTGGATATAGTGACTTTGGCCAACAACCATATTTTGGATTTTGGGACAGAGGGGCTTTTGGACAGCTGCAGGGCTTTGGATGAGGCCGGGATTCTTTATGTGGGCGGCGGGGAGGATTTTAACCGGGCCAGTGCTCTTAAGACCATAGTAATCGGAGATAAGATCATAGGATTTTTGGGGACATCAAGGGTTTATATGGATGCTTCCTGGGCTGCGGGGAATTCTCATCCCGGTGTGTTTTCCACTTATGATACCACACTGCCTTTAAAGGCTATTGAAGAGGCCAGGTCTCAGTGTGATTATCTTGTGGTGTATGTCCACTGGGGTGTGGAGCGGGAGGAGACGCCCAAAGAGTATCAGATCAATATGGGGCGGGCCTATATTGATGCCGGGGCGGATCTGGTGGTGGGAAGCCATCCTCATGTGCTGCAGCCTGTGGAGGAATATAAGGGGAAAACCATTGTATACAGTCTGGGGAATTTCGTGTTCGGCAGCAGTATTCCCAGGACGGCTCTTTTGAAAGTGGTGTGGGGGCAGGATGGGGCCGAGGCGTCTCTGATTCCCTGTACATCTTCAGGAGGGTACACCAGGCTGGCGGAGTAAGGAAAGGTAAAAATTAAAACTATTTCACACAAAAATATATGTTGGATTGGGGAAAAGTCTGATATACTGGAAGGGACAAGAAGAGTGGCTGGTTCACAGAGCCATAAAAATAGAAAAGGGAAAGGACAAAGACGCTTATGAAGACGGACGCTTTAAAACTCCTGGAATCCCAGGGGGCCGGAAGGCTTATGGGGAAATTATACGGGGAGGGCAGTGCAGAGCAGCAGACAGCCTGCTATAAGGAGCTGGTGGAGAAGTTTGAGAAGGAATTCGGGGATAAGGACATGATGATGTTCAGCTCTCCCGGACGGACGGAGATCAGCGGCAACCACACGGACCACAATTACGGCAAGGTGCTGGCAGGAAGCATTAATCTGGACTGCAAAGCCGCGGCAGCGAAAAACGGCACAAGAAAAGTCAATATTGTCAGCGAGACATTTAACCAGAAGTTTTCTATCGATTTGGATGATCTGGCACCAAGCCCCAAGATGGCGGGAACCGTGGATCTGGTAAAAGGTCTGTTTAAGGGTTTTGAGGAGATGGGCTATGAGGTAGGCGGTTTTGACGCTTATGTGACAAGCAATGTGATCAGTTCCGCCGGAGTCAGCTCTTCCGCGTCTTTTGAGATGCTGATCTGCTCCATGGTCAATGAGTTTTTCAATGATAATAAGATTGACGTGGTAACCTATGCCCATGTCGGGCAGTATTCGGAGAATCACTACTGGAACAAGTCTTCAGGGCTTTTGGATCAGATGGCCTGTGCGGTAGGCGGCCTGATTACCATTGATTTTCATAATCCGAAGGAGCCGGAGGTGGAGAAAATCCCCTTTGATTTCGGTTCCCATAACCACAGCCTGATCATTGTCAATACAGGAAAAGGCCATGCTGATCTGAGCGAGGATTATTCTTCCGTGCCCCATGAGATGAAGAAGGTGGCGGAGTATTTTGGAAAAGAAGTCTGCGCGCAGATAAGGGAAGAAGACGTTCTTAAGAATCTGGCCAAGGTGAGGGAATATGCGGGAGACCGCTCTGTGCTGAGAGCCCTTCATTTCTTTGAGGAGAATAAGCGGGTTGAGGCGGAAGTGGCTGCTCTTAAGGAGGACCGCTTTGATGATTTCCTGGCAGGAATCACGGCTTCTGGCAATTCTTCCTGGAAATGGCTGCAGAACTGCTACACCAACGCCAACGTCCAGGAGCAGGGGATCTGCATTGCCCTGGCATTGACGGAGATGTTTATTGCAGAGAAAAAGAGAGGGGCATGCAGAATCCACGGCGGCGGCTTTGCCGGGGTGATTATGGCTATGCTTCCCAATGATTTGGTAGATGAGTATGTGGAGTATATGGAAAACGCACTGGGCAAAGGCAATGCGTACAAGATGAGCATCCGCCCTTACGGAGCCATCTGCATTGACCGGGAACTGTAGGAGAACGGAAGTTTAACTTATGAAGACAAAGACAAAAGGACATATGGCAGCACTGTTCTGCGCTTTTGTCTGGGAACTACCTTTATATCCACAAAGGTGCTGTTGGAAAAAATGGGGCCGGTAGAGATACTTTTCTACCGGTTTCTTCATGGCTCTTCTGGGAGTAGTTCTCGTTACCTTTAACGGAAAGGCGGTTCTTAAGGTGAATCCTGTGGGGGATCTGCTGGCCTTTGGGGCGGCTTTTATGTGGGCAGCTTACTCCGTGATTGTGCGGAAGATAAGTGCATTCGGGTATCCGGTAGTCATTGCGGGGCTGGTGGTGTCTTCCAGGCAGCGGCTGATCAGAGGCGCAGGTGCCCGAAGCGGGAGAACGGAAGGCGCTACTTTAGTCTGTCGGTCGCTCCCCCGCAAGGAGCCCATAGAGAGTAGGGGACAGGCGGTACTCGTCAATCACCACTTTGGCCTCTTTTAATGCCTTCTGTCTGCTCTTCTCCGGTTTGCCCGGACTTTTTATAGCCCGGATCAGGATATTCTTGGGTGTGTGTTCAAAATCCACAAATTCCAGAAGCTGAGTACTGTAGCCGGAGTACTCCAAAAGATTGGCCCGTATGGCATCAGTCATGAGAGCGCAGAAGCGCTCGGAGATGATACCGTACCTGGTAAAGAGGGAGAAGGTATCCGTGGAGATCTGTTTATTCAGTTCATGCTGGCAGCAGGGAACGGAAAAGATCATCCTGGCATTCCAGGAGACGGCATTGTAAAGGGCGTAGTCTGTGGCTGTGTCGCAGGCGTGAAGACTGATCACCATGTCCACGTCAAAGGGACAGGAAAAACCCTTAATGTCCCCCAGCTCAAATCTCAGGTTATCATAGCCGTATTTTAACGCGGCGGCATTGCATTTGCCAATGACATCCGCTTTTAAGTCAAGGCCGATCATATTGACGGAAATCTTCCGGATCACCGTCAGATAGTGATAGAGAATAAAAGTCAGATAAGATTTGCCGCACCCAAAATCAATAATATTCAGATGTTCGCAATTCTGCTTTTTCACCACATCATCAATGAGTTCGATAAAGCGGTTGATCTGTCTATACTTGTCGTACATGGATTTTACAACCTTCCCCTCCCTGGTAAAGATCCCCATATCCACCAGGGGCAGGATAACCTGTCCTTCCTCCAGGATATACCGCTTTGTCAGGTTGTGGGCAGGGTTCCAGGGAATGGGTTCAGATGAAGCGTTCTTCGCGGCATGGAAAAGAATCTTTCTTTTCTTGGACAGGGACAGGGAATATTCCTGATCTCCCGTCCAGGCGTTGAGCTTAAGGTGAGAGTGCTCTAAGAACTCTAAACATCTGGCAGGAAGGTTATCTTCCTTTATATTCTCGTGGAAGACCTGTTTGTCCGTATATTTTGCCAGCTGATAGTAGCCGTCCTTTTGGTCAATCACAATTTTTTTGTAAGCTTCCGTCTTGCCAACAGGTTTGCTGATAACTATTTTGTAAGGATGATCAGTGAAAATCCGGGTTATATAATCTTTTAAGGAATCCATATGTTTTACCTCTCCACAGAAATTTGACAGTATTACCGGGTGATATGTGTGGTGCCGGCCTTTTTTTTCTCAGACCGGATAAAATATAAAATACAGACTATGATCTGGACCACTGTAGACAGGGGGATAGCCAGGCCTACCTGGAACAGCGAGACGCCGGGTCTGCGGCTCATTAAGTAGGATACGGGGATCCGGACGCAGAATGCACCCATGATTCCCTCAAGCATGACAAAGGTGGTTCTTCCACATCCGTTAAAGTATCCGGTAAAACAGAAGAGGAAGGATACCAGCAGGGTATCTATGGCATAGGCTCTCAGATAGTCTGCGGCGGCGAGAATAATGGCCTCTTCCTGGGCAAAGATTCCTGTAAGCAGGGTTCCGTGGAAGAAGGATACATAGGAGAGGAGCAGCCCAAATCCAAAGGACACGGCCATGCCGTAGACCATTCCCCGCTTTGCCCGGTCCATTTTTCCTGCCCCGTAGTTCTGCGCCACAAAGGCGGACATGGACTGGCTGAACGCGGAAGGCATCATAAGAATAAAGGTACATAATTTTTCAGCCACCCCCACGCCGGCGGAGGCTATGACGCCCAGGCCGTTGATGATGGCGATGATGGCCAGGAAGGAGACGCTGACCAGAAAGTCCTGCAGGGCAATGGGGAATCCGAGAGAGAGGATTTTGCCCACAAGCTGTCTGTGGAAACGGATATTGGTTCGTCCGAATGTAAAAGGGAGCTCTTTCTTTCGAATGATGACCAGGGAAAGAACGACACTGATCCCCTGGGCCAGAACCGTGGCAAGGGCGGCTCCGGCAGCGGCCATGTGAAACACAGCCACGAAAAGAAGGTCTCCTAATATATTGAAGACACAGGCGATAAATACGGCAAGGAGAGGGGTTTTGGAATCGCCGATTCCCCGAAAGATGCTGCCCAGGACATTGTAAGCGATAATAAAAACGGAGCCGGCGGAGCAGATACGAATATAAAGGGTGGTGCTGTCAAATGCCGGGGCAGGTGCGTGCATGATCCGGGCCAGACTGCCGGCGCCTCCTGCCATAGCTGCAGTTACGAGAACAGCCACAACGGCAAACATGCAGATACTGCTTCCGATGACATCTCCGGCTTCGGATTCTCTCTTCTGTCCGATCTTCTGCCCCAAAAGAATGGTGGCTCCCATAGCCAGGCCTGTGATGACAGAGGTGACGGAATGCATGACCTGACTGCCTGTGGAGACGGCGGATACCTCCCCGGCGGAGGAAAACTGCCCCACGATGAGAAGATCCGTGCCTCCGTACATGGCCTGGAGAAGCAGGGCCAGAAGGACGGGAAGAGCGAATTGAAGCAGGGGACTTAATATGGGTCCTTCTGTAAACAGAAGATTTTTGTGTTTTTTATGCTCCATGGCATTTCCTCCTTTATGGACCTATGATATAAAAAAGGATAAGGCAGCAGGCCTGGACCTGCCATCTTATCCGGCAAAATACTTCTTAAAGAGTATGTTCCCTCCGATGAACGAGGAAATTATAGCAAATGGACATAGGAAAGTCAAGAAATATTCTTAAAACCATGGACATTTGTTATGGTTTTTTGTTATGATGGTAGAAAAAGAGATGAGGAGGTTATGAGAATGTTTCCTGAAAATTTTTTGTGGGGCGGAGCCATTGCGGCAAATCAGGCAGAGGGGGCTTATCTGGAAGGCGGAAAGGGACTGACTACTGTTGACATGATTCCCCACGGCAAGAACAGAACTTATGTAAAGTTTGGCGATATGTACCCGGTAGAATTCATGGAGGGAGAGTTCTATCCGTCCCATAATGCCATTGACTTTTATCACCACTATAAAGAAGATATCAAACTGTTTGCCGACATGGGATTTAAGTGTTTCCGTACCAGTATCGCATGGGCCAGAATCTTTCCAGGTGGAGACGAAGAGGCTCCCAATGAAGAGGGAATTGCCTTCTATGCGGATATGTTTAAGGAGTGCAGAAAGTACGGTATTGAACCCCTGGTAACTTTATGCCACTTTGACGTTCCTATGGGGCTGGTGAGAAAGTATGAGTCCTGGAAGAGCCGGGAGATGATTGAGTGCTTTACCAGATATGCGAAAGTTTGTTTCGAGAGGTTTGACGGGTTAGTACAGTACTGGCTTACCTTTAACGAGATCAATGTCATGCTTCATTCCCCCTTCTCAGGCGCAGGCCTGTGTTTTAAGCCGGGAGAGAATCGGGAGCAGGCCATCTACCAGGGGGCTCACCATGAGCTTGTAGCCAGCGCCCTTGCCACAAAGATCGGCCATGAGATCAACCCTGACAACAAGATCGGATGTATGATGGCGGGAGGTCAGTTCTATCCCTACAGCTGCAATCCGGAGGATGTATGGCTGGCGATGAACAAGGACAGAGATAACCTGATGTTTATCGACGTTCAGGCCAGAGGTTACTATCCCTCCTACAGCAAGAGGGTATTTAAAGAGAAGAATGTAACGCTGGATATCAAAGACGGTGATCTGGAAATTCTGAAAGAGAATACCGTAGATTTCGTATCCTTCAGCTATTATTCTTCCCGGTGCGCCAGCGCCGACCCGTCCGTGGCTGCAGCAGAGGGCAATTTGTTTAAGTCCGTTAAGAATCCTTACTTAAAGGCCAGCGAGTGGGGATGGCAGATCGACCCGTTGGGCCTGCGCATCACCATGAACGCTATGTATGACCGGTATCAGAAACCTCTGTTCATCGTGGAAAACGGGCTGGGGGCCAAAGATGTCATCGAGGAGGACGGCTCTATTAATGACGATTACCGCATCGCTTACCTGAGAGAACATATAAAGGCTATGGAAGAGGCCATTGAGGACGGAGTGGAGCTTTGGGGCTACACCACCTGGGGCTGCATCGACCTGGTGGCCGCATCCACAGGCGAGATGAGCAAGCGCTACGGTTTCATCTATGTGGACAGGGATGATGCGGGCAATGGTACCCTGGAAAGAAGAAAGAAGAAGTCTTTTGACTGGTACAAGAAGGTTATCGCATCCAACGGACAGGATCTGGACTGACATAATAACGAAAAGAATCGAGTAAACCTATGAAACGGGAATTTGGAATAGCAAAAAATATTGATATGATTCAGGGGCCGATTTTTCGGTCCCTGGTGCTGTTTGCCCTTCCGCTGCTGGGTTCCAATATTTTCCAGCAGTTTTACAACACCATGGATACCATGATTGTGGGCAATTATCTGGGGGATGTGTCCCTGGCAGCCATCGGTGTGTGCACGCCCATCTATGATCTGCTGGTGGGTTTCGGGCTTGGAATCGGCAACGGGCTGGCTATTGTGACGGCCAGAAGCTTTGGATCGGGGGATATGGATCAGCTTAAAAAGTCTGTGGCCAGCTCCATGGTTATCGGAGTATTCGCCTCTTTGGTGATCACGCTGATTGCCCAGCTGAGCTTGTATCCCCTTCTCCGGGTGCTGAACACGCCGGAAGAGATTATTGATGAGGCTTATGGGTATATTTCTACTGTAACCCTGTTTATTATCGTTATGTTTGCCTATAATTTATGTGCAGGGCTTATGCGGGCCATTGGCAACAGCTTTATGCCCTTGGTGTTTTTGGTGATTTCCTCATGTTTTAATATTGTTCTGGATATTTTGTTCATTACCAGATTCAATATGGGAGTGAAAGGGGCTGCAGTGGCTACCGTGATCTCCCAGGGTATTTCAGTGGTGTTCTGTATCCTCTATATTCTGCAGAAAACCAGGATTCTGGTGCCTGAAAAAGCACATTTTGCAGTGGACAAGGATATGTATAAAGAACTTCTGGGACAGGGGTTTTCCATGGGTTTCATGAGCAGTATTGTATCTGCCGGCTCCGTAATTCTCCAGTACGGCATCAACGGCCTGGGATACCTGATTATAGCGGCCCATACGGCTGCCAGAAAACTGTATATGTTTTCCATGATGCCCATCTCGGCCATGGGTATGGCATTCAGTACCTTTGTATCCCAGAATAAAGGGGCCAATCAGGGATTGAGGATCCGCAGGGCCATTAAAGACGTATATCTCTATGACGCGGCGGTGACCGTGGTGATTACGGTGGTCATGTGGTTTTTGGCCCCTTCCCTGGTAAGATGGATATCCGGTTCCGGCGAGGCCGTAGTCCTGGAAAACGGAGCCAGATACTTAAGGGTGGTGGCACCTTTTTATGTGGTTCTGGGTATGCTTTTGGCTACCAGATTTGCCCTTCAGGGTTTGGGGCAAAAGCTCTTACCCCTGGTGTCCAGCATTATTGAATTTTTTGGAAAGATCTTGTTTGTGGCTGTGTTCATTCCCAGGTTCGCATACATGGCGGTTATTTTCTGCGAACCGGTGATCTGGTGTGTCATGACGGTTCAGCTGATGTACACTTTCTATACCAATGATTATATAAAGTCTTTTAAGGGGAGCAAATGAAAGGAAAGGAGGCCTGAAGATGGAAGAGAGGAGTCTGACCAAGCAGACGAAGGCAGGGCAAAGAACCGGACTTGTGTTGGAAGGCGGAGGGATGCGGGGCATCTATACTGCCGGAGTTCTGGATGTGTTCCTGGAGCATGGGATCTCCTTTGACGGGGTAATCGGCGTGTCAGCCGGGGCCATACACGGCTGTTCTTTTGTGTCCGGGCAGACGGGGCGAAGCATCCGCTATTATAAAAAGTACTGTAAAGACAAACGGTTTATGAGTTTTCGCAATATGCTGCGGACAGGGGATATGGTGGACGAGCAGTTCTGCTACCATGAACTGCCGGAGGTTTTGGATCCTTATGACTATGAGGCCTTTAATCGGTCAAAAACAGCATTTTATGTGACTTGCAGCAATGTGGAGACGGGAAAGGCGGAGTACTTAAGAATCACGGATATGAAGAAACAGGTAGACTTAATGAGGGCTTCGGCCACCCTTCCCTATGTATCCAGAATTGTGGAATATGAGGGGATGAAGCTTATGGACGGCGGGTGTACGGACAGTATTCCGGTCAATGCTTTTATGAAAATGGGGTACGGGAAAAATGTGGTGGTATTGACCCGCCAAAGAAGCTACGTGAAAGAACCGGAGTATAAAACCCTGGCAAAACTGTGGTACAGAAAATATCCGGAATTTGCAGGGGCAATGAAAAACCGGCATAAGGCCTACAATAATTCAAGGAAATTCATCCGCCGTTTGGAGGAAGAAGGGAAGGCACTGGTGATCTGTCCTGCAGAAGCGCTGGGTATCGGACGGACCTGCAGCGATCCGGACTTGTTGGAGCAGGTGTATGATATGGGAAGAAAGGATGCAGTGAGGCAGCTGGGGAATCTGGAGGTGTTTTTGGAGAGAGAAAATTAAGACTGCCGGGGATGAAAACAGCCGGAGAAGGTCCGCCCCCGCGGGCCTTCTCCGGCTTCATGACCATTATCTTAAAACTTTTTATAACGTAATCAGTTCGTATTCCCGTGAGCCGAAGGAGAGTGCAGCGGCGGCATCCACCGTGTGTACGCCGTTGCGGGATTCGATGCGCTCGATGAGATCGGCCTTGCCCGGATCATCGGAGGAATATACCAGATCTAAACATGCCTGGTCAAGTGCGATGGGGTCTAAGGAAGCCAGGATGCCGATGTCCCCGATCTTAGGATCTTCTGCTACGGCACAGCAGTCGCAGTCTACGGACATGTTGGCCATGATGTTGATAAAGGCCATCTTTCCGTCGAAATGAGTGACAACGGACTTAGCGGCATCAGCCATGGACTCTAAGAAAGAATCGTGATCGGAAGTCCAGATTTCTTCCGGCACGCCTGCGCCGTGAATATAGGCTTTGCCGTAAGCGGAGGCGATGCCGATGGAAATGTTCTTGAGAGCGCCGCCGAAACCGCCCATGGGATGTCCTTTAAAATGGGAGAGGACAAGCATGGAATCATATCTGGACAGATGATCTCCCACAAAGTTTTTCTGAATCTGCTTTCCGTCTTCTACGGCCAGGGTTAGATCCCCTTCTTCATCCATGATGTCAACAGGGGCGATATCGGTCCATCCATGGAGTTTCATGGTATCCCAGTGATCTTTGGTGGTATTGCGCTTTCCGCTGTAGGCAGTGTTGCACTCTACGATGGTTCCTTTTACAAGGTCAATAACGGGTTTAAAAAAGGCCGGGCGGATAAAATTCTGGTTGCCTACCTCGCCGGAATGGAGCTTAACCGCCACTTTGCCGGGCAGGCTGACTCCCAGGGCCTCATACATGCGCACTACTGCTTCGCCGGTCAGTTCTTTTGTGAAATAAACGTTAGATTTTGCCATGTGTCTCTTCTCCTGTTCTTATAGATTTCGATAACCATAGTATAAACGATAAAGTGAGGTTTAGGTCAAGAAAAAAATATAGTTTTACAAAGATATGCACATAGTGTATAGTAGAGGGGCAACCGATTAAATTTAGCGAAAGGATTTTATGTATGAATATGAAGAAGAACGGCGGGGCTTTCGGGAAGCCTGCCGACAAAGGGAGTCACAAAAACGGCGGGTTTCAGAATTCTCTGGGATTCATCCTGGCCTGTGTGGGTTCCGCCGTAGGCATGGGCAATATCTGGCTTTTTCCTTACCGTCTGGGGCAGTACGGAGGCGCGGCATTTCTTATTCCCTATTTTATCTTTGTAGGGCTCTTCGGCCTTGTAGGCCTTTCGGCGGAATTTGCCATCGGCAGAAGAGCCGGAACAGGAACACTTGGTTCCTATGAATATTGCTGGGAAAGGAGAGGGAAGGGAAAGCTGGGGTATGCTCTGGGCTGGATTCCTCTTTTGGGTTCTCTGGGGATCGCCATCGGTTATTCGGTGATCTTAGGCTGGGTGCTGCGGACCTTGGGGGCAGGACTGGCAGGAACGCTGTTTTCTGTGGAACCGGCAGCCTTTTTTGCGGAGATGTCCTCGTCTTTCGGCAATATTTTTTGTCACGGGGCCGTGGTGGCAATGGCCTGCGCCCTTTTGATTGCAGGGGCCACAAAGGGAATCGAGAAGGTCAACAAAATACTGATGCCCTCTTTTTTCATCCTGTTTGTAGTGCTGGCAGTCAGGGTATTTTTCCTGGAGGGTTCCGATGCAGGATACAGGTTTCTCTTCATCCCCAAATGGGAATATCTGCTTAAGGCAGATACCTGGGTTATGGCTATGGGACAGGCCTTTTTCTCCCTGTCCATTACGGGTTCCGGTATGATTGTCTATGGTTCTTACCTGGGGAAAGGAGAGGATATCCCTAAGGCTTCCGTGAATACGGCGGTGTTTGACACCATAGCCGCCATGCTTGCGGGGCTGGCCATTATGCCGGCCGTGTTTGCCTTTGGCATCGAGCCTGCCAGCGGACCGCCTCTTATGTTTATCACTCTGCCTCAGGTATTTGCCCAGATGCCTTTGGGCAATGTGTTTGCCGTGTTCTTCTTTATCTCCGTGGCATTTGCCGGCATTACAAGTCTGATCAATATGTTTGAGGCTGTGTGCGAGTCATGGCAGACTCGTTTCGGGATGTCCCATTCCCTTATGGCCGCCCTGTGCGGATTGGTGGCTTTCGGTGTGGGCGTATTTATCGAAGACGGCAATATGGTGGGGATGTGGATGGACTTTATCACCATTCTGGTTGTGCCTTTCGGCGCTCTCCTGGGAGCTTTTTCCATCTATTATGTGCTGGGATGGAAGGAGATCGGGGAGGAACTATCTATAGGGAGAAAGAACCCCCTGGGCTCATGGTTTGGAATGGTGGGAAAATATGTGTATGTGCCTTTGGCGCTGTTTGTGTTTATTCTGGGAATCGTGTATGGAGGGATAGGGTGAATCACGGCCCTGTCCCGGTCATGGGAAACGGTCAAAATGGCAGGAAACATAATGTAATAAAGCAAGACAGGAGTTGAGCTGTGCAATGAATAAATTGAGACAGGCTAAAGTACGCAACAGAGCAATAGATATAACGGATATCGCAATAAATAAAGTACGTAAGATAAGCTTCAAGGGTTTTTCTGATAAAGAGAATGAAATAATACAATCTCTCCATAAGAGTTTGTTAAGAATAGTACAGGAAAAGTGTAAGAATAATAAATATAATGATTATGAGTATGCTATAGCTGTAGATATTCATAATTGGAAGAGTGTGGTAATTGAGGGAGAAAGAGGTATCGTTTATATTAACCACAATACACAAGCAAAAAGTATGATAAGAAACGGATATAAAAATTCCATATTATATATGCATAATCATCCAAGTACAGGTACATTTTCAGCTGATGATGTAAAGACGTTTCTGTTAAATGAATCCATATTTATTATGACAGCAGTAGGCCATGATGGTTCGGTATATGTACTGCAGAAAACACCTAAACTGAATACCGAAAGATTTTTGGAGGATTATGGTTCATTGGCCAAAGATTATAAACAAAAAGGAAACGTTGCTAACAATGGTACATTGGCAATTAATGATATGTTAAAGAAAGCTCATGAATATGGTTTGATTTATGAGAAAGGAGTGATCAATAGATGACATTCATTGAAAAGGAACTGCGGGAAATAGAAGAGACAACAAAGCAATTGCCAACAAGACCGATTCAAAGCTGTAATATACGTACCCCAGAGGAAATAGAACATGAAGAGCATATCCATCAGGAGGCACTGAAACTAGGTATAAATTTAGATATGACAAATGATGCGGCAGAAGCGGAAGATTCTGATAAGTTGCAGGCATTAATTTACTTAATGAAGGGGAAACAAGTGCCGGAAGAATTAAGAACAAGAATTTTAGATAAGAAAAACACTGAGGAGCATAAGGGGTATATGGATGAAAAATGATCTGTTTTCTATAGGAAGATTTACGATCCACGGCTATGGGCTCATGATCGGCATCGGGTTTTTGTCAGCTTATCTGCTGTCGGATTACAGGGCGAAGAAAAAGGGTCTGGATCCGGACCATGTATTCGGTCTGGCGGGGTGGGCCATAGCAATCGGCCTGGTAAGTGCAAAACTTTTGTATTACATGACCACCATTGATGAGATTATGGCAAATCCCAGGCTGCTTCTTGATGTGGCTAACGGGTTTGTGGTCTATGGAGGGATTATAGGCGGAATCATAGGAGGTTATGTATACTGCCGAAGGCATAAGCTGGAATTTTTAAAATATGTGGATTTGATTATGCCCACAGTGGCTTTGGCCCAGGGATTCGGGCGGATAGGATGCTTTCTGGCGGGCTGCTGCTACGGAAGGGAGACAGAGGGAGCCTTTGCCATTGTCTTTCAGAATTCCGCCTATGCGCCTAACGGAATTCCCCTGATTCCCACCCAGCTCATATGCAGCGCATTCAACTTTGCCCACTTTTTTGTATTGACATGGCTGGGGGGCAAGGTGAAAAAGGACGGTCAGGTGGGAGCAATGTATCTGATTATTTACAGTATGGGCAGGTTTGTGATCGAATTTTACCGAGGCGATCTGATCAGAGGCAATGTGGGCGCCCTTTCTACCTCCCAGTTTATTTCCCTCTTTGCGGCTGGGGCGGGAATCCTGCTTTTTATGGTGAGCAGGAAGAGAGAAACTTTAGAAAAGGGGGAAGCGGCCCCCCAAGAGACGCCAAAGACCGATGCCGGTCAGCAGCAGGATACAGACTGAGGGCGTCAGGGAGAGAGCAGGGGATAATGGTTATACAATCTCTGCACCAGAATCGTGGTGGCGATAATGAAAAAGATTTCCAGTGCGCTGCTGATGATTCCCGCTATGACAAGGAGAATGCCGCTGACTGCTATGATCATGACCATGGATACCCGGTAAGGGCGCAGAAACCGCCTGGATGCCTGGGAGAGAGCGGACAAGTGCCGCAGGATGAGACAGAGGCAGAGGGCAAGGAGCATGGATGAGGTGAAAGCAAAGGCCACATGAAGAAAGGACTGGAACGGCACAGCATGGGGCAGGTAGGGAGTCAGGATTGCAAGAATGAGCAAAAAGAAGGCAGTGTAGAGAAGCCCTGTCTCCAGATTGCGGTGGGGAAGACAGGAGAGAAGTCTTCTTAACACAATCAGATAGTAGAGCCCGATGGTGATTCCCAGGAAGAGGAAGGCAGCACGGCGGTCGGGAAAACTGCCGATGACGGATAAGTTGGATGTGAACCAGTTAGTGCCGCTGACGAACATGATGGTGTAAAGGGGAATGACGGCGTAGGCTGTGAGGGATAAGAGCATGGGGGACCTCCTGTTAATGGGGGTGTTCAGGGCTGCGATCCTGGCAGGCCTGAACACTTGTATGATTAGTGATACGGCAGTTGCTGTTCATGGGTGAGGCATCTTCTTGCTTGACGCCTGTTTTTTCAGCCCTGCGAACTGTAACTATGGTATTATACAGTATGGCTGATTTGAAAAAAATCTTGCAGATATTTTGGGTTAGGTATATAATGGCACGGAAAAATAGGTACAGGGAGAAAAGAGAATGGAACTGCAGGGGCTTGTTAATCTACAGCTTATGATGTTTATCGAAATAGGGATTGGGTGGTATTTGCGGAAGAAAGGGCTGATTACGGAGGAGGGAAAGAAGGTTTTGACGGATCTGGTCATTGATCTGATTCTTCCATGTAATATTATTCAGTCTTTTATGATAGATATGGACAAGGAGATTTTGAAGAAGGGACTGCAGATTCTGGTGATCTCCATGATTCTTCAGGCATTCTGCACATGGATCAGCGCCACCTGTTATAATCGGATAGAGAAGGAGAAGAAGAATGTGCTCCAGTATGCCACCGTGTGTTCCAATGCGGGGTTTTTAGGCAATCCTGTAGCAGAGGGGCTGTTTGGGTCACTGGGACTTTTGTATGCCTCCATTTATCTGATTCCCCAGAGAATCGTTATGTGGTCTGCCGGAGTCTCCTATTTCACGGAGAGCCCCAGCAAAAAGGAGGTAGTGAAGAAGGTTTTAAGACATCCATGTATTATCGCGGTGGAGATCGGACTGGTGCTTATGATGACTCAGATCAGACTGCCCGGATTTTTGAGCAGGACCCTTGCCAGTTTCAGCGGCAGCACCACACCTGTGACCATGCTTCTCATCGGCTCCATTATGGCCGGAGCTGATTTGAAAACCATGGTGACAAAGATTACGGTTGTCTTTTCGGTGATCAGGCTCGTTCTCATTCCCCTTGCGGTGCTTGCGGCATGCGTGCTGTGCCGTGTTGACGGGGTAGTGGCCGGAGTGTCTGTGATTTTGGCAGCCATGCCTGCCGGAAGTACCACGGCGATTCTGGCAGCCAAGTATCACAGGGATGAGGAATTTGCCAGCAAATGTGTGGTATTAACCACTGTGCTGTCCATGGCTGCCATACCGGCGTGGAGCATGGTGATTATGGCTGTGCTGGGGTGAGGGTTACTGTGCTGCCAGTTCGTCAAGGGAGGCGAAGCGGTATCCCATGTCCTCCCATTTGGTGAGAAGTTCGTCAAGAATTTCCCCGTTGGTTTTTGAGGTGCTGTGGAGGAGAACCACGGCGCCTGGATGGATGCGGCCAAGAAGTTTATTGAAGGCTTCTTCCTTCGAAGGTTGTTTGCCTTCATACCAGTCTACATAGGCCAGGCTCCAGAAGAATGTGTGATATCCAAGGTCCTTTGCCATCTGTAAATTGGATTCACTGTATTTGCCCTGGGGCGGCCGATAATATTTTTTCATAGTCTGTCCTGTTACCTGCTGGTACAGGGTTTCTAAGTCTCCAAGTTCTTTGGAAAAGGATTCCTTTGTGGAAATTTTAGACATATCTGGGTGATGGAAGGTGTGGTTTCCCACAGTGTGTCCCTCAGACACCATCCTCTTTACCAGGTCCGGGCTGGTCTCTAAGTAGTTGCCTACAAGAAAAAAGCAGGCAGGCGCGTTGTGTTTTTTTAAGGCGTCCAGAATGGCTTCTGTGTTGCCGTTTTCATATCCGGCGTCAAAGGTGAGATAGATCACTTTTTCCTGGGTGTCGGCGGCGTAGTGGGCGTTGAACTGCTTTAAGTATTCGGCGGAGGCATTGGCCACGGGGGGTTTGCCTTCCTGCTGGAAACTTAAGCCCCAGCTGCCGTCGGCGGAGGCGGAGACGGTGACAAAGGGATAGCGTTCCCCGATCCTTGCGGCGCTGTCTCCAAGGCAGAAACAAAGGGCGGCAAGGAAGATCAGCTCCGCAGTCTTTTTTATATAAAAGGACAAAGTTTTCATGAAAAACTCCCAAAAACATTTTGTAAAACTATATGACTTTCTACTTGCAAAAATACCCGGATGTGATAAACTAAGAAACTTGAAACAGTTACATATATCTGCACTTGAGGGAGGAATATTTATGGCAGACAAGGCAATGAGAGACATGACAAAAGGGTCGCCTATGAAACTGATCCTGGGATTTTTGATTCCCATGCTGTTCGGACTGCTTTTTCAGCAGTTTTACAGCATGATGGATACCATCATCGTGGGGAAATATCTTGGGGTTCAGGCTCTGGCGTCTGTAGGTGCGACAGGTTCTGTCAATTTTATGATTATCGGTTTCTGCATGGGTATCTGCAGCGGTTTTGCCATTCCCGTGGCCCAGAAGTTCGGGGAGAAGAACGAAGTGATGCTGCGCAGATATGTGGCCAACGGAGCATGGCTGGCAGCAGGCTTTGCGGCTGCCATGACCATTGTCGTGTGTATTCTGTGCCGTCAGATTCTGGTGTGGATGAGAACGCCGGGTGATATCATTGACGGGGCTTATGCCTATATTTTTGTAATTTTCCTGGGAATACCGGCCACATTTTTGTACAATATGCTGTCAGGCATTATCCGCTCACTGGGAGACAGCACGACCCCTCTTTATTTTCTTCTGATCTCATCTGTGATGAACATTATTTTGGATTTGTTTACCATTATTGTGCTTCATATGGGTGTGGCGGGAGCTGCATGGGCGACGGTGATTTCTCAGGCAGTGTCAGGAGCGCTGTGTTTTCTGTATATGAGAAGGAAATTTACCATTCTAAGGATGCACAAAGGGGAGTGGAAGCCTGACGGGGCATCTATGAGGACCCTCTGTTCCATGGGAATTCCCATGGGGCTTCAGTATTCCATTACGGCCATCGGAAGCGTGGTGCTTCAGACGGCGGTCAATACTCTGGGGTCAGTGGCAGTGGCTTCCGTCACTGCGGGAAGCAAGGTCAGCATGCTGTTCTGCTGTCCCTTTGAGGCTATGGGTTCCACTATGGCTACTTACGGCGGACAGAATGTGGGAGCCAGAAGGCTTGACAGGATTGGGGAAGGCATGAAAGCCTGTGTGACCCTGGGAGCCATATATGCGGCTATGGCATTCGTTGCCCTGTACTTTTTCAGTGATACCATTGCCCTCCTTTTCGTGGATGCATCGGAGACGGAGATTCTTACCAATGCAAGAAGGTTTCTGTTGGTGAACTCAGCCATGTATTTTCCTCTGGCTCTGGTGAATATCGTGAGATTCATGATTCAGGGGCTGGGATTTTCCAGGCTGGCTATTCTGGCCGGTGTCTGCGAGATGGCGGCCAGGTCATTGGTGGGATTCTGCTTAGTGCCAATATTTGGATATGCAGGAGCATGTCTGTCGAACCCGTCGGCCTGGATTGCGGCGGATCTGTTCCTGATTCCGGCTTATATCCATGTGATGAAGCATCTGAGGAGGACGGTTCCCCAGGCGGATGTGCAGGGTACGGAGGAAGAGACTGCAGGGAAGAAGGCGGAAGGTTACAGAAAGAAGAGGCTTCTTCGTGCTCTGGGGTGATAAGCCTTACCACAGTCTTGACTATGAACTGAAAAAACAGTTCGGAAGAAAGGTCTACAAGCTGGCATTGGACGGCGGCATGACCTGCCCTAACCGGGACGGAAAGCTGGGAAGGGGCGGATGCATCTTCTGCAGCAGCGGAGGCTCAGGAGATTTTGCCGTTCCCATAGGGTCGCACTATGAAGACGTATGGAAGCAGATTGAATCGGCCAGGGAAACGGTATCCCGCAAGATTTCCAAAGAGGGGCCGTTTATTGCATATTTTCAGTCCTATACGAATACATATGGACCTGTAAGCTATCTAGAGCCTTTGTTTTCCAGGACCATAGATCATCCGCTGGTGGCCGGGCTCTCCATAGGCACCAGACCGGACTGCCTGGGTGAAGATGTGGTGGAGCTTTTGAGAAATTTAAACAAGAGAAAGCCGGTGTGGGTGGAATTGGGCCTTCAGACCATTCATGAGAGTACAGCCCGTCTGATCCGGCGGGGGTATGAGCTGCCAGTGTTCGAAGATGCTTTTAGACGGCTGAAAGAGGCGGGGCTCACAGTTGTGGTTCATGTGATTTTAGGGCTTCCGGGAGAGACCAGGGAGATGATGCTCGATACGGTGAAATATCTTGGGCAGATGCAGACAGATGGAATAAAACTGCAGCTGCTTCATATATTAAAAGGAACTGTACTGGCTGATATATATGAAAAAGAACCCTTTCCCTGTCTTTCTCTGGACGAATATGCGGATCTGATCGTAGAGAGCATCGGCGGTCTTCCGCAGTCGGTGGTGATTCACAGGATCAGCGGAGACGGTCCTAAGAAGCTGCTGATTGAGCCTAAGTGGAGCGGCAACAAGCGTATGGTACTGAATGAAATCGCCAAAAGGTTTCGTGAAAATAGTGTATATCAAGGGAAATTCCAGGAGAAAACCGTGCAAAACGGCGTATTTTACCAGATTAGTTGACAAAATGGAAAAAATGATATATACTTCAAGCCGTTACAAAGATTGACTACTACTAATGGTTGAAGGCTAAAAATATATTGAAAGTCAAAGCAGTGATTTTAAGGAGGATTAAGGAATGGCAGCAAAGAATGAAGCGGTTAAGACAGAGGCAGTTGTCGATACACCGGCAGCAGAGGAGAAGACAGCCCCTAAGAAAGATGCTGGAAAGAAAGCTCCTGCAAAGAAGCCTGCAGCAAAGAAGACAGAAATCGTAACTGAGAAGGAGGAAGCTCCCAAGAAGGCGCCGGCAAAGAAGACAGTGAAAAATGATGTTCAGCCGGACACAACGGTTACCGTTCAGTTCCAGGGAAAAGACATTGTCACAGCACAGGTAGTGGAAGCAGCCAAGAAGGCATTTGCCGAGGCGAATCCTGATGTTGAGATCAAGACCATTGATGTCTATGTAAAGCCTGATGAGAATGTGGCTTACTATGCGGTGAATGGCGAAGGATCCGGTGATTATAAGGTTGAGTTATAAGAATCATATGCCCCGAAAGGTTTTCACAGCCTTTCGGGGCATTCTTGCGTATTTTCTGTGTATCGGCTTACTTTCCAAAGAACGTTCCAAGAAGCCCTCTTCCTAAGCTGGCTCCGATGTTGCCGCCTAAGCGTTTGCCGAAGCTTCCGCCTACATTTTTGCCGATCTCATTGCCGACTTCCCGCCCGATGGTTCCGGCGGCGGTTTTGGCTACATTGGTCACAGCTCGTTTTTTGGCCCGCTTGGCTGCCTCTTTTTCCCTGGCCTTTGCTTTCTCCTGCTGTTCGAGAGCCTTTGCTTCTTCCCTGGCTTTCCGCTGGGCTTCTTTAGCGGCAGCCTTCTCCTGGCGCTGGGCTTCCCTGGCGGCCTCTTTGGCAGCCTGTTCCTCCTCTTTCTGTCTGGCTTCTGATTCCTGCCTCTGTCTGATTTCCAACTCGTCTTGTTTTAGTTTTCTCTGGAAGAACTCATAAGCGGAATCCCGGTCAATCATGGTTCCGTATTTGGAATAGAGAACCTGGTTCTGGATCTCTGACCTGCGGTCAGAATCAGGAATGGGCCCCATAAGACTTTGGGGAGGAAGGATTCTGGCCCGTCTTACCATGTCGGGAATCCCGTTGTCATCAAGGAAAGATATCAGGGCTTCTCCGATTCCCAGCTGTCCCAAAGCCTCCCTGGTGTCAAAGGCAGGATTGACGCGGAAGGAGTCAGCCGCTGCTTTGACTGCCTTCTGTTCGGAAGGAGTATATGCATGAAGTGCATGCTGAATCTTGTTGCCCAGCTGTGCCAGAACCCCGTCGGGAATGTCTCTTGGACTCTGGGTGACAAAATAGATTCCCACTCCCTTGGAGCGCACCAGTTTAATCACCTGTTCCAGCTTCTGCATCAGAGCCTTAGGTGCATCGTCAAACAAAAGGTGGGCTTCATCGAAGAAGAATACCATCTTAGGCCTGTCACAGTCCCCGGCTTCCGGCATGATCTCAAATAGTTCGGACAGCATCCACAGCATAAAGGTTGAATACATCATAGGATTGTTGATTAAGCTTTCGCTGTGAAGAATATTGATCATGCCTTTTCCCTGGTAATCCGTACGGAACCAGTCATGGATATCCAAAGCCGGTTCTCCGAAAAACCGGTCCGCGCCCTGTTCTTCCAAAGCCGACAGATTTCTCAGGATACTGTTGATGCTCTGTTTGGGAAGATTGCCGTACATGGCAGCATATTCCTTGTTGTTGTCAGACACATAATTCAGCATGGACCGCAGATCCTTGGTGTCCAGAACAAGGAGGCCTTCTTCATCGGCGATGCGGAATACGATGGAGAGCACATCCGTCTGGGTCTCGGTCAAACCCATGAGACGGGCCAGAAGGGTAGGCCCCATCTCGGAAATGGTGGTTCTTAAGGGCAGGCCTTTCTCTGCAAAGATATCCCAGAAACATACGGGATAAGCCTGATAGGAAAAAACGGCCTCGGAAAGCCCGAAATCATGCAGGCGTCTCTCTAAGCCATCCGTACTTTGCCCTGGGCGGCACATTCCTGCCAAGTCTCCCTTTACATCTGCAAGAAAGACAGGCACCCCGGCAGCGCTGAAAGATTCAGCCATTACTTTTAAGGTGACAGTCTTACCGGTTCCTGTAGCTCCTGCAATCAAACCATGGCGGTTAGCCATCCTGAGGCGGATGGAGAGTTTTTCTCCATGGTCGTCCGCCATCCATATTGTACCATTGTAAAACATAGGTTGTCCTCCTGTGTAATAAGGCAATATTTTTTTCTATTGTATCAAATTCTCAGATTCATAGCCAGAGAAAGATTATTTTTGTCCGGAAGAGATATTGCCGATTAAGGTGATCATATCCTGCATATTCATTGTCAGGTCTTTGATCTCATCTCTGGCATGAGGAATATAATGTTCCAGTATAGGAAGAAGAATCAGGGCAGTGATGCCAGTGGTAAATCCGCCGTTGTACAGCATGAGACCTCCATGGAGGGCGCTTGTGGAGGTGCACATGGAAGCGCACATAAAGCCTGCCATAACTCCGGCCCGGACACCGTAGCGCCCTACGATGGGGCAGAGACCGGTTGCAAAAGCCACTCCGTTAATGTATCCCTGGGTGGAAAGGGACCAGGGAAGATCAAAGTTTCCCGCAGTACAGACCGTATATACCAAAACATAGAGAAGCTGA
This sequence comes from Clostridiaceae bacterium, assembly GCA_910574345.1. Classification (GTDB taxonomy): domain Bacteria; phylum Bacillota; class Clostridia; order Lachnospirales; family Lachnospiraceae; genus UBA3402. The sequence continues at coordinate 102,544 of CAJSZV010000005.1, forward strand.
TAACCCAGAATAATAGGCCATACATTCCGCGGATGCTGTCCCATGGCAGAAAAGGTCAGGGAGGCCAGGATGACGCCTACTGTAGGGCCTGTAAACCCTGCCCCCTCCGTAAAGTGGATGGACAGATTCAGATACAGAAGAAACAGACTTCCGTGACAGGCGATATTGATGAGACAGAGAGGCATGCCGTACTTGTCCGCGAAATCGCTGGAGTACCCGGTGTCCTTCACCAGATGGCGGAATCCCCTAAAGCTTCGGTCATTTAAGAACCATCCGGTAATCAGGCAGGTCAGAAAGACTGCCAGAAAGAACAGATTGGCATAGACGCCGTAGGAGTGGCGGAAACCGGCATAGATGGCATTTTCTCTGGTCACACTGCCATGGCTGTGAAATCCCATGGTGCGGTACAGAAAATTAAAAAGAAAGAAGGAGAGAAGTCCGAAGGCCAAACCGCCGTTATAAAGGTTATATCCTCTGTGCCAGGCCTGAGCGCCGGGCAAAACAGCAGGAATCATGAATCCCAGCATCAGACTGAAAGCTACGGTCAGAAGCAGGCTCTCCGGCGTCAGCTGAAACTGTCCGAGAACATAGTCCCCTTGCGTGTACCGGAAAAGGAGTTCGCTGACAAAAGGCCCGAAACTGGTGGCAAACATACAGACATGGAGATTCCTTTTAAAATTCAGCTTTTTTAACCGCAGATACAGCATGGTGGAGAAAAAACAGGGCCACATATTGAGAAAATTCAGGCCGTAAAAACAGTGGGCCACCACCAGAAAATAACCGGCCAGAGTGTTGGCTCTGGACTGGCCTTTTAAACATACCATAAACAAAAAGCAGGCCATGCCGCACACACCGGCGTTGAGCATGGCGGAGGACAGCCCTCCCAGGGCAAAATAATCCGTTACCAGAGGACAGGGGGAAATGAGTATCAGATACCAGTCATAAAAGACTTCTCCCCATTCTCCCGTATAAACCGCCGCAGCCAGGGCGGATATCAAAAAGGCCAAAGAAAACCCAAATGCAATTCCATTAATAATCTGACTGTTGCTTGCCGTATATTTTTTCATACTCCCTTTACTCCCTGCCGTATCATATATCTTACTTTTCATCATCTTCCTTATCATAGCATAACCGCTTTTTCGGTTCAATAAGTTTAGGAAGGTCTTTTTGGTCCTGCGGTTGACGAACCTTTCGGAATCTGCTACTCTAACTTAAGAATCAATAAACGAGGTGACCGATATGCCGCAGCAGTCAGCCGGACAGAGGCTTCCAAAACAGTTTCTTATTAAAATGAAATCTCTTCTGGGAGAAGAATATGATTCCTTTTTGCAGAGTTACCATGCAGAAAGGGCCAGGGGGATTCGGCTCAACCCCTTAAAGGTGTTTCATGAGGAAGAGAAAAAAGAATTAACTGCCCGATTCGGCCTGAGAAAGGTGCCGTGGGCAGAAGAAGGATATTACTATGACATGGAGACCAGACCGGGAAACCATAGTTTTCACGAGGCCGGCGTGTTTTACATCCAGGAACCCAGCGCCATGGCAGTGGCGGAGCTTTTAAAGCCTGAGCCGGGGGAGAGAGTTCTTGATCTGTGCGCCGCGCCGGGAGGCAAGACCACACAGATCGGCGGGAAGCTTCTGGGGCAGGGATTTCTCCTGAGCAATGAGATTCATCCCGCAAGAGCAAAGATTCTCTCTCAGAATGTGGAACGAATGGGAATCGTCAATACTGTGGTGACCAACGAGGATCCGGAAACTCTGGCTCTGCGTTTCCCCTGTTTTTTCCATAAAATTGTGGTGGATGCCCCGTGTTCGGGGGAGGGAATGTTTCGAAAAGAGGAGGAGGCCTCAAAGCAGTGGAGTCCAGAGAATGTGGCCATGTGCGCCCGGCGTCAGGCGGAGATTCTTGACCAGGCGGCCATTATGCTGAAACCGGGGGGAAGGATGATATACTCTACCTGTACCTTTTCGCCGGAGGAGAATGAGAGGAACATAGAGAAATTTCTGGAAAGAAACCGGGATTTTTCCATAGAACACGGAGCGCGTCCAGAAGGACTAAGCTGTGGGAGGGCGGAATGGTCAGAGACCGGCCTTAAAGCTCTGACAGACACCTTCCGTATCTGGCCCCATGTGGCGGAGGGGGAAGGTCATTATCTGGCAGTACTGAAAAAGGATGGAGATGCGAAAGACTTCAGCCTGAAAAAGTCTTCCAGGCCGGCTTATGTAAAAGACCGGCAGGTAAAAGAAGCCTGGAGAACATTTGCTGAGGAAACATTTACAAGAGAGGGACACAGGGCTTTCGGGGAGGATGCTTTGAACCACATGGTGCTGTTTGGCGATCAGCTGTATCTGATTCCAAAGGAAATGCCTGATTTAAAAGGCTTAAAAGTCCTTCGGCCGGGACTTCACCTTGGAACCCTGAAAAAGAATCGGTTTGAGCCGTCCCATGCACTGGCGCTCTGTCTGAACAGGGAGCAGGTAAAGGGTGTAAAGGCCATGGAAGAAGAAGGCCCGGAGATTAAGGCCTATCTCAGAGGCGAGGTACTGAGGTCGGATACAGGGGAAAAACCATATGGAGACAAAGGCTGGGTACTGATGCTTGCAGGTTCCTATTCCATAGGCTGGTCCAGACAGGTGGGAGATACATTTAAAAATTGTTATCCCAAGGGTCTGCGCCGAAGAAGCTGAGATGGAACCATATTTTTGTCAGATATAAATGTTAAGACGGGTCAGGACATTGACAAGAGGCAGGGAGTTTTATAAAATGGTATATTAGAGTGTTGTACGCGGAGGAAAAATCATGGAAAGACAGCTGGTGTTTCATGTGCTGGGCATAGATGAAACGAAAGATGAACAGGAGATAAAGAATGCATACCGGTCACTTTTAAAGACTGCCAACCCGGAAGACGATCCGGAGGGGTTTAAGAGACTGCGGGAGGCTTATGAGGAGGCCCTTCGTCTGGCAAAGCAGCCTGAGGAGGAAGAAGAGAAGGAGAAGACGGAGATTGATCTGTGGGTGGACCAGGTAGATGAAGTTTACCGGAATGTGATAAACAGGTGTCAGGAGGAAGAATGGGAGCAGGTGTTCTCGGACCCTCTCTGCGAAGGACTGGACACATCTCTGCAGATTCGGGAGGCTCTTTTAGTCTACCTTATGGATCATATTTATCTTCCGTTTAAGATATGGAAGCTGATTGACAGACAGTTTCAGATCGTGGAGGATCAGGAAAACCTGCTTCAACTGTTTCCCAAGGATTTTATTGATTATATTATCTACTATATGGAGCATGATTCCTTTATTGACTATGAGCTGTTTCGCATAACAGACCATGAGAAGGCGGACGGAGACGGATATATCCGGGGTTATCTGGATATCAAGCGCCAGATAGACCAGGGACAGTCAGAAGGACTGCTGGAAAAACTGGATGATCTGGCAGCCTTCGGTGTATGGCATCCTTATGTGGATACGGAGCGGGTCAGACTTTTGGCTGGGTACGGAGAATCCTGGAGGGCGGACAAAGACGGGAAAGAGGAAGAAAAACACCAGGCGCCTCAGGTTGCAAAGGCCCAGGAACTGGCTGACAGTCTTTTGACAGATTATGACAATGACCCCTACGTCCTTCTCTATTGCGGTGAAGCCAGGTGGGCAGCCGGGCGATATGAAGATGCCTATGAGATCTGGCAGCGGATTCTTGAGAAGAATCCAAGCCATTACACGGCTAAATACGGCGCGGCACGCTATCTTATGGGCAGAAAGGATTACCAGCAGGCCAAAGAACTGTTGATGGATCTTCTCAATGTTGACGGCCGCGACCCGGCAGTGCTGGAGGATATGAGGAAGACTAATGAGGCTCTGATCCTGGAGTATAAAGAGGCCATTGCCGATCCGGACAAAGACGAGAAGCAGAAGAATAAGGATACTGTAGAGCTTGGCTGGTGTCTGTTTCAGAATGAATACATGGATGAGGCCCTGGAACTGATGAGGAGTTTTGCTCCTGTTGAGGAAGAAACCTATTCCTATGAGAATCTGTACGGCCGTCTTTTATATAAAGCCGAACAGTATGAAGAAGCTCTTCCCCATCTTAAGAAATGGCTGAAACTGATTCAGGAGACACCGGACGACAAAAGCGGTGAGAATGAGAAGCGCCGTTCCAGGGAATTCAGGGCCTGCCACATTTTAAGCGGATGCTGTTATGAACTGGGGCAGCAAAAACAGGCCATTGAATATGTGGATATGGCCATTGAGAAGTCGGAGCAGTTCCAGGATAAGCAGGCCTGCATGCAGTATAAGGCATATCTGCTGTTCGAGGATGGGAACTACAAAGACTGTGTGGATGTATGTGATCAGATCCTTAAGGAGGACGAGGGATACTTTCCGGCGGTGCTGCAGCGTCAGGAGGCGGCCTATGAGCTGAAGAACGGGCAGCAGGTGGTGGACGATTATTACCGGGCCATCCGGATCTACGCAGGCTATTATAAACCCTATATGCTGGCGGCTCAGGCATTTTTCTACAGCAATCAGTTTTCCGATGCCCTGGGCGTGCTGGACAGAGCCAGGGAGAATGAAGTGGTATTCAGTCCCAACATGCGGCTGTATGAGGTCAAGATCTTAAGGAACCTGGCGGAGAAGAGGGAGGACAGAGAGAAACCCTTTGCCATCGCAGGGGAACTTTTGGATATAGTGAAAGAAAAAGGATCTGACCCGGACATGGACATTGAGGATGTGTCGGAAGTGGAGTATGAGATCGCCCTGCTTCACTGGGATAACAACAACCTGTATGAGGCATTGGAGCATCTGGAAACGGCTGTGGGCCAGAATCCGGAGCGGATGCAGTACCGCATGATCAGGGGGCATGTCTATCTGGATAAAAAGGAGTATAAGAGCGCTCTGAAAGAGTACTCTGAGGCGGCCCAGGTCTATGGCGAGGCCCCGGCCCTTCATTATAATACGGGTTTGTGCTATGAAGCCCTTGGAATGAAAGTCATGGCCATGGAAGCCTTTGACAGGGCGTTAAAATGCCAGGAAGGCTACCGGGATGCCAATGAAAAGCTGGCGGATTATTATAAAGATAAGTACACAAGCACTTATAATATGGCTGATTTTGAGAAAGCCATGGGATACCTGGAGAGGCAGTTAAACTATCGGGAAAGCTGCTACTATCTGGTGGAGAAGGGCAGGCTTTACATGAGCGCTTACCGCCTGGAGGAGGCAGTGGAGGCATTTAAAAAGGCCCTTGACTATGAGCCGGAAGACTGGGCATCCTACAACAATATGGGATGCTGCTACAAGTACATGGGCGATTTTGAGAAAGCCATTGAGTGTCTTGCCAAAGCGGCGGAGTGCATGAAGGACAGCAAAAGCGTACTGCCTTACAGCAATATGGCCGACTGTTATGAGGCCCTGGGCGATTACAAAAAGGCCATCTGGTGTTATGAGAAAGATCTGGAGATGTTTCCGGATCGGAAGGCGTTCCGCAAGGAGATCGGACTTTTATACCAGTATCTGGAGGATTATGATAATGCGCTGAAATATTTTAACATGGAGCCGGAGCTTGATGATTACTATGATAATGTGGCCTGCGTCTATTTCCTTCAGGGAAAGGTAAAAGAGGCGGTAAAGACTTATGTAAAGGGAATCAACAAGGCTTCCAAGGAAAAAAAGGCGGACAGAATGAGCGACCTGGCCTATTTTTATAAAGAATTCCTGGATGATAACAGAAAGGCGGAAGGGTACTATAAGAAGGCCCTTGCTGTGGCCGGCACAGAGGACGATCTCCATGAGATCGAATGGAAACTGGCAGCCCTGTGTTTCAGACAGGGAAAAAAGGCCGATGCCAGGATTCATGCCAGGAAGGCATTGGAACATTTTGAGAAGGCGGAGAGGGGGACGGAAGCCGATTATCTCAACTACATGTCCTACCGTCCCGCAAGACTGATGCGGTTCGGGTGGATCTATATCTGCCTGGGAGAGACGGAGAAAGGCCTTGAGATGTTCAGACAGATGACGGAGTGCAGAAGATGCCGGCAGTGCCGTCATAAGGGGTGCTTTGAAAGTTATCAATATCTGGGCATGTATTATGAAGCAGCAGGAGATCACAGGAAGGCTTATGAAAACTACAAAAAAGCCTTTGAATTAAATCAGCATGGAATTGCTGTAAGAATTGCATGGAAGAGGATACAAAAATGATAATTGGAATTGACTTGGGAACGACAAACAGCCTGGTGGCATATTACACCGGGGAGGGACCGAAAATCATACCCAACCGGCTTGGAAAGAACCTGACGCCTTCAGTGGTCAGCATTGACGAAGAGGGACAGGTGTATGTGGGTGAATCGGCGGCAGAAAGGATGCTTCTGTATCCTGACAGCGCTGCCAGTGTATTTAAACGGGATATGGGGAGCAAGAAGCAGTTTAAACTGCTTGATAAAACATTTCTGGCGGAAGAGCTTTCCTCTCTGGTACTGCGTGTTCTGAAAGAGGACGCAGAGGATTACCTTGGAGAAGAGGTGGAGGAGGCGGTCATCAGCGTCCCCGCCTATTTTGACGATGCCAGAAGAAGGGCAACGAAGAGGGCGGGGGAGCTGGCCGGCCTGAAGGTAGAGAGAATCATCAGCGAGCCCACGGCAGCTGCCATTGCCTACGGGCTGTACCAGAGCCAGAATCAGGCAAGATTTCTGGTATTTGACCTGGGCGGGGGAACCTTCGACGTGTCGATTCTGGAACTGTATGACACGATCCTGGAAGTCCGCGCTGTGGCAGGAGACAACTTCTTAGGCGGAGAAGATTTTACGGCTGTGCTGGAAAATATGTTCTTTGACAAATACTATAAACTGGACCGTTTGTCATTGGATGAAAAAACTCTGCGCCATATCCATAAGCAGGCGGACCTTTGCAAACTGGGATTCAGCGATAAGCGGGTTTCCAGGATGAGCTGCAAAATCGGAGAGGAGTTATATGAGCTGGAGGTGGAACTGCCTAAGTATGAGGAGGCCTGCACAGAGCTTTTGGACCGGATCCGCCGGCCTGTGAAGCGAAGTCTGGCGGATGCCCACATTCGCCTGTCGGATATCGACAAGGTAGTGCTGGTGGGAGGCGCTACCAAGAGTCCGGTAATCCGCCGTTTTGTCAGTAAGTTATTCAAGATGATTCCTGACACCAACATTAACCCTGATGAGGCGGTGGCTTTGGGCGCTGCCATCCAGGGGGCCATGAAGGAGAGGAAGGACTCCATCAAGGAGGTGATCCTTACAGATGTGTGTCCCTTTACTCTGGGAACCGAGGTGGTTCGGGAGTGGGAAAACCATCAGTATGAGAATGGTGTGTTCTGCCCCATTATTGACAGAAACACCGTGATCCCTGCCAGCCGGACGGAACGGCTCTACACGGTCCGGGACAATCAGAACAAGATAAGGGTCAATGTTCTTCAGGGAGAAAGCCGTTTTGCAGCCAACAACCTGTCCCTGGGTGAGCTGCTAATTGATATTCCGGCTTCCAAAGCAGGGGACGAAGCGGTAGATGTAACCTACACTTATGATATCAACTCGATTTTGGAAGTAGAGGTTAAGGTTATATCCACAGGTGAAGTACAGAAGAAGGTCTTTCTGGGAAGAGATGTGGATATGACGGAGGAGGAGATTGAGGAAAGACTGAAAACTCTGTCTTATTTAAAGATCCATCCCAGAGACAGGGAGGAGAACAAGTACCTGCTTCTTCGGGGGGAACGGGTCTATGAGGAGAGCTTAGGGGATGACCGGCTCTTTGTGGAGCGTGCCATCAGAAAGTTTGAGAAGGCTCTGAATACTTACGATCAGGGGATCATTGAGGAGGCAAAAGAGGAGTTTAAGAAGTTCCTGGAGATGATGGAGGAATAGTCTATGTTAAATGAAGAACTTTATGAGGAACTGGAACATGAGTTTATGAAGTGCCGGGTGGACGAAGACGTGGATGATGTGCTTATGGAACTGGCGGAGGCTATTCAGGACCTGGGAATCATAGGACGGGAAGTATCGGTGAAAGAACAGGCGGGCCATGGGAAACTGGAGGCCTATGGAATATGCGAAGAGGGAGAAGATGGGGAAGAGCCCTCGGTGTATATGAAGACCCTTCTGATCAACGGAAAAGAGTTTGAGATCGAAGATTATCTGCTGTGACGGCTAGGCTGGCCCGCTTAACGCTGTCGATGCCGTACTTACTTCGTATGGCGTCGATGGCTTTTTCCATGTTTTCTAATTTCTGCTTTCTTGCAGTGTCAAACAGGCTTAACTGGGCAAATTCCTCATCGGATATTTTGGTAGTGCGCAGGCCTATAAGGCGCACCGGAGTCAGATCCCAGAATTCCGTCAGCAGTTTGCAGGCATTCTCATAAAGTACGGTGGAAGAGTCGGTAGGTGCATCCAGCATGGCCTGGTGGGAATGACTGTGAAAATTCCAGTCCTTTAATTCCACACAGATGCAGCCACACATGACATGATCGCGGCGGAGTCTGGTGCCTACTGTCTCGCACAGGGAGAGAAGCACCTGAAAAGCCGTGTCATAATCATCCACGTCATGGGACAAGGTGGTGCTGTTGCCGTAGCCCTTGTTGATGGGTTCCTTCTCAGCCACGGGCTCATTATCTATACCGTTGGCATAAAGATGAATCTGATCCGCATATTTTACTCCCAGGTGAGATCTCAGCACTTTGAGGTCGCAGTGAGCCAGGTCATAGATTGTGCGGATCCCCAAAGACTGCATCTTCTTCTCCGCGGAACCTCCTACAAAGAACAGATCGCGAACCGGAAGTGGCCATAGTTTTTTCGGAATCTCATGTTCCCAAAGAGTGTGGCACATATCCGGTTTTTGAAAATCCGATGCCATCTTTGCCAGAAGCTTGTTGGGCGCGATTCCCACATTCACCGTGAATCCCAACTCCTTTTTCACCCGTTCACGAATTTGAGCAGCCACTTTCTCCGGGGGCCCAAAGAGATGAATGGTCTCCGTCATATCCAGAAACGCTTCGTCAATGCTGAACTGCTCCATATCCGGCGTGTATTCCTCCAAAAGGTGTATGAGGCGGTCCGAAAAATCATGGTACACCGAGAAACGGGAGGGGACACAGATAAGCCCGGGACATTTTTTTAATGCCTGGGCCACAGGTTCTCCGGTGGTGATGCCGTAAGTTTTGGCAGGCGTGGATTTGGCCAGAACGACTCCGTGCCGTGTCTTTTGGTCCCCTCCCACGATGGAGGGGATCGTGCGCAGATCCAGGGTATGGGGATCTTTCTTAAGCCGGTATACGGATTCCCAGCTTAAGAAAGCGGAGTTGACGTCAATATGGAAAATGATTCTTTTTGGGGATTGAGAAGTCATGGCGGTCCTCCTTTTGAAGGGATAATCCAATGTACAGCTTTATCTGATCCCTTTCAGCTTAGCATAAGGGAAATCCCTTTCAGTACCCTGGTTTCATTTGGACTTAATAATACAGATGGAACATCATTTGCAGCATCAGATTCTTTTACAGCACCAATCTGATAATTCATGGCATGGCTGGAGGCAGAAAAAGCATTGTTTTGTCAATGGCAATGCCTCGTCTGCCATACATTCGCCTGTTCTTTGGCAGAGAGGAGTGCAGATATGTATGTCATAAGGTTCCCCCTTCCGAAATATACAGTCAGTATATCAGAATATGTGTTCGCATGCAACAGTCTGTTTTGCCAGAATAATTTATTTCCCGCTGTAATAGGATAGATAATAATACCAGGAGTTCTTCCAAATGACCAATCAACATTACATCTGTAAATATATCCCGGCAGTGCTATGTGCCGCGGCAGTCTGTTTTCTTGGATATCCCATAATCGGCAGTCATCGCTTTTTTCCGGAATCCCCGTCCCTTCGGGAAGTTTCCCGTCCGTCTGCTTTGGCACCGGCCAAAGAGGACGATTCCCCGCAATTAAAACTCAACTCTCAGTCAGCGGTTCTCATAGACGGGGAGACAGGCCGTGTGCTTTTCGGAAAAGGAGAGGAGATCGTCCGTCCCATGGCAAGCACTACCAAGATCATGACTTGTATTCTGGCCCTTGAAAACGGAGATCCCGACGACGAGGTGGAAGTGTCTTCCTACGCGGCAGGGCAGCCCAAAGTCCACTTGGGAGCGCCGTCCGGGCGGAAATTCCTCATGAAAGATCTTCTGTATTCCCTGATGCTGGAATCTCATAATGACACCGCGGTTATGCTGGCCGAATATGTGGCAGGAGATGTGAAGAATTTTGCGTCTATGATGAATGAGAAAGCCAGGGAAATCGGCTGTGAGAATACCTGGTTTATCACTCCCAACGGCTTAGACGCCAGGGAGACCGATGAGAAAGGAGAGGAAAAGTTCCACAGCACCACAGCAAAAGATTTAGCCGGCATTATGCGTTACTGTACCTGGAAATCCCCTAAAAGCCGGGAGTTTCTCACAATCACGGAGACTCAGAATCATTCTTTCACAGACCTTGACAAAAAAGGCAGTTATTCCTGCGTTAACCACAATGCCCTTCTTACCATGATGGACGGAGTTCTCTCAGGCAAAACCGGGTTTACAGGCGGAGCCGGATATTCCTATGTGGCTTCCCTGGAAGACAACGGAAGAAAATATGTGATTGCTCTTTTAGGATGCGGCTGGCCTCCTCACAAGACTTACAAGTGGAGCGACGCACGGCTGCTGTTTCGCTATGGGCTGGAAGAATATCACAGGGAACATCTTCCGGCTTCTCCTCAGATGAATCCCGTTCCTGTCCAAAACGGAATTCCCGGAGATAACAGCATAGGCCATGAGGCTGCAGTCAGGGTCGCTGCGGCAGGGAGGACCGATGGAGAATCAAGCCAGGTTTTGATGAAAGAAGGGGAACAGGTGGAGATAAGGGTGGAACTTCCTTCTGCACTGACGGCCCCGGTGCAAAAAGGTGAAACAGTTGGACGGATCCGATATTTGCTGGGAGGAATGGAGATTTATCAGGAGCCGGTTTGCGCGGTGCAGACCATAGAGGCCATAAACTATCCATGGTGTTTCAGACAGATATTATCTTTTTATCTGCAGTAGAAAGGCAGGATTTTTAACTCTTTGTTTACAAAAACCTCCAAAAATACCCTTGTCAATCCCGGTTTTTTGTAATACAATATAATCGGCAGAAATTTGGATTTACCAGACGGTTTTTGTTAAATTCCTAACAATAACCGCCAAAATATTATTTTATGGAGGACAGCAAAATGAGTAATTCAGCTCAGACATCAGCAAGCAGCCGTATCCATATGCTGCTTGATGAAAACAGTTTTGTTGAAGTCGGCGCTTATGTGACTGCAAGAAGCACAGACTTTAACATGACAAACAAGGAAACACCTGCTGATGGTGTTGTGACCGGATATGGTACCATTGAAGGCTGCCTTGTGTATGTGTACAGCCAGGATGCGGGTGTTTTAGGCGGTTCCATGGGTGAGATGCATGCAAAGAAAATCTCAAATATCTATGCGATGGCCATGAAGATGGGCGCTCCGGTAATCGGGCTGGTTGACTGTGCAGGCTTAAGACTTCAGGAGGCTACAGACGCGCTCCATGGATTCGGAGAATTGTACTATAATCAAACCATGGCTTCTGGTGTAATCCCACAGATTTCAGCTGTATTCGGCACCTGCGGCGGAGGCATGGCCGTGTCTTCTGCAATAGCGGATTTTACGTTCATGGAAAAGAAGAATGCCAAATTATTCGTAAACGCGCCTAATGCCATTGACAACAATTACGCAGGAAAGTGCGATACGTCGTCCGCCTCCTATCAGAGCGAGATGGCGGGCACGGTTGACTTTACCGGCGGCGAGGAAGAGATTCTTTCTCGGATTCGTACCCTGATAAGTATTCTTCCTGCCAATAATGAGGATGATATGTCCTACGACGAGTGTGACGATGATCTGAACAGAGTGTGTGAAGGCCTGGCTAACTGTGCAGAAGACACAGGCATCGCCCTGGCAACCATCTCTGATGACAATTTCTTTATGGAGATGAAGAAGGATTATGCTCCTTCTATGGTAACCGCCTTTATCCGGCTTAACGGAACCACTGTGGGCTGTGTGGCGAACCGCTGTGCAGTGTACGGTGATGACGGGGAGAAGACTGCGGAGTATGCTCCGGTTCTCAACGCGAAAGGCTGCAGGAAAGCCGCAGAGTTTGTGAATTTCTGTGACGCATTTAATATCCCTCTTCTGACTCTGGTGAATGTGACCGGCTACAAGGCGGATCAGTGCAATGAAAAGACTATGGCAAAGTCAGCGGCAAAGCTCACCTACGCATTTGCCAACGCAAGCGTTCCCAAGGTGACAGTGATTGTGGGACAGGCATACGGTACTGCTTACCTGACTATGGCAAGCAAATCCATCGGTGCGGATATGGTCTACGCATGGCCAACTGCGACTGTCGGCATGATGGATGCCACAGCAGCGGCAAAGATTATGTATGCAGATGAGATCAGGGAATCTGATAATGCCGTGGCCCTGATCAACGAGAAGGCGGCCCAGTACAGGCAGCTGCAGTCCAGCGCCGTAGCGGCGGCAAAGAGGGGATATGTGGATGATATCATTGAGGCCTGTGATACCAGAAAACGTGTGATTGCAGCATTTGAGATGTTATTCACAAAGAGAGAGGATCGTCCATCAAAGAAGCATGGTGCGGTTTAATGAAGAGGTGACAGGCATATGAAACAATTAAAAAAACAGGTATTATTGGCGCTGTGTATGGTAATGTGCCTTTTTGCCCTGACCGCTTGTACAACAAAGGCAAAGGAAGATCCTTCTCTCAGCGAGATGGAATCCGTTTCCCTGCAGGAAAGTACCAAGATGGTCTTGGAACAGGTTGTGGCCATTGAAGATGCCAGTATAGAGAGAGCCATCGAACAGTACCGGGACAATGAGATGGAAGCTCTGGCATCGGGCATGGAGAGTTACGGGGGAGTGAAGCAGGATCTGGGCGCCTATAAGTCTGTGACCGGCGGATCGGCCGAGAAGACGGAGGACGGATACAGCATCACTCTGAATGTGGAGTTTGAGCAGAGAATGTGTGAGTTTAACATCACTCTGGATAAGAAGATGACCGCCATTACATCCATGTCATTCAACCCTGTTTATACCACAGGGGAGAATATGACAAAGGCGGCCCTTAACACTCTCATGGGCATGGGAACCGTATTTATCGTATTGATCTTTATCAGCTGGCTCATCAGCTGCTTTAGGTATGTTAACAAATATGAAGATAAGATGAAGCAGAAGAAAACTCCGGCGGCTCCGATTGCAGTTAAGACCGCTCCGGCAGCGGTTTCCGTACAGGAAGAAAACCTGTCAGATGATCTGGAGCTGGTGGCGGTTATCACGGCAGCGATCGCAGCATCCACAGGCGCTTCGGCAGACGGTCTTGTAGTCCGCTCCATCAGACGGGCTTCAGGCAGTAAATGGAAAAGAGCATAATCAATCAGGAGGATTATCAAAATGAAAAATTATACAATTACAGTAAATGGTAATGTTTATGAAGTAACCGTAGAAGAAGGCCCTTCCACAGGCGCAGCAGCACCGAGAGCAGCCGCACCGGCGCCTAAGGCGGCTCCGGCAGCACCTAAGGCAGCAGCACCTGCAGGGGCGGCAGGCTCTGTGGCGGTGACGGCTCCTATGCCGGGCAAGATTCTGGGAATCAAGGGAGAAGCAGGTCAGGCAGTGAAGAAAGGCGATGCCATCATCATTCTGGAAGCCATGAAGATGGAGAATGAGATCGTGGCTCCATCCGACGGAACCATCGCTAGTATTAATGTGGCAGTAGGTGATTCTGTAGAAGCAGGTGCAACTCTGGCTACTTTAAACTAGGGATTCTGTGAAAGACACAGATTCCGGATGGAGGGATTGACATGGAATATATAACAAGTACATTGGGTAATCTTCTTCAGCAGACAGCATTCCTGAACCTGACCGGCGGTAATCTGATTATGATCGGCGTGGCCTGTGTGTTTTTGTATCTGGCCATCAAGAAAGGATTTGAACCGCTTTTGCTGGTTCCCATCGCTTTTGGTATGCTGCTTGTGAATATCTACCCGGATATTATGGAAGACGGAGGACTTCTCCACTATTTCTTCCTGTTAGATGAGTGGAGCATTCTGCCGTCCCTGATCTTCATGGGTGTAGGTGCCATGACGGATTTTGGACCGCTGATCGCCAACCCCAAGAGCTTTCTCTTAGGCGCGGCAGCTCAGTTCGGTATTTACACCGCCTATTTTATGGCTATTTTCATGGGATTCAATGACAGGGCAGCGGCGGCCATCTCCATTATCGGCGGCGCTGACGGACCGACTTCCATCTTCCTTGCGGGAAAGCTGGGACAGACAGGACTCATGGGTCCCATCGCCGTAGCCGCCTATTCCTATATGGCCCTGGTGCCCATTATCCAGCCGCCTATTATGAAGATAATGACCACGGAGGAAGAGCGCAGAATCAAGATGGAGCAGCTTCGTCCCGTTTCCAAGCTGGAGAGAATCCTCTTCCCCATTATCGTTACCATCGTGGTATGTCTGATCCTGCCTTCCACGGCTCCTTTGGTGGGTATGCTGATGTTGGGCAACCTGTTTAAAGAGTCCGGCGTTGTGGGACAGCTGGCCGAGACCGCTTCCAACGCCATGATGTATATCGTAGTAATCCTTTTGGGTACTTCCGTAGGAGCAACCACAAGCGCCGAGGCTTTTCTCAACTGGGATACCATTAAAATCGTAGTTCTCGGACTGATCGCATTTGCAGTGGGAACGGCGGCAGGCGTGTTCTTCGGCAAGATTATGTGCAAGATGACAGGAGGAAAGGTGAATCCCCTTATCGGTTCCGCCGGCGTATCGGCGGTTCCCATGGCAGCCCGCGTGTCACAGAAGGTAGGCTCCGAGGCAGACCCCACCAATTTCCTTCTGATGCATGCCATGGGTCCCAATGTGGCAGGCGTTATCGGTACGGCAGTGGCCGCCGGTACATTTATGGCCATCTTTGGCGTGAAGTAACAGAATATCCATTTGCGATTAAATGAAAATATCCAGGAGGTAATACAATGGCAGTGACAGAGAAGAAACCGGTTAAGATTGTGGAGACAGTCCTCCGTGACGCCCACCAGTCTTTGATCGCCACCAGAATGAGCACGGACCAGATGCTGCCCATCATCGATAAGATGGATCAGATCGGCTATTATGCAGTGGAATGCTGGGGCGGCGCAACCTTTGACGCTTCCCTTCGTTTCCTGAAAGAGGATCCGTGGGAGAGACTGAGAAAATTAAAAGACGGCTTTAAGAACACCAAGCTGCAGATGCTGTTCCGCGGACAGAACATTCTGGGATACAACCACTATGCAGATGATGTGGTAGAATATTTTGTTGAGAAATCCGTGGCCAACGGCATTGATATCATCCGTATTTTTGACTGTTTAAATGACCTGCGCAATTTACAGACCGCCGTTAAGGCATGCAACCGGGAGAAGGGCCATGCCCAGATCGCCCTGTGCTATACCTTAGGCGACGCCTATACCATGGACTACTGGAAAGATATTGCCAAGAAGATCGAGGATATGGGCGCGGACTCTATCTGTATCAAAGATATGGCCGGCCTCCTCACTCCTTACGCGGCTGAGGAGCTGGTAACGGCTTTAAAGAGCTCCACCAATCTTCCCATTGACCTGCATACTCACTATACTTCCGGCGTAGCTTCCATGACCTACTTAAAGGCAGTGGAATCCGGCTGTGACATCATCGACACAGCCATGTCGCCTCTGGCCCTGGGAACAAGCCAGCCTGCTACGGAAGTGATGGTGGAGACTTTCCGCGGCACTCCTTTTGACACGGGTCTTGACCAGGTGAAACTGGCGGAGATCGCCGATTACTTTGGGCCTCTTCGGGAGGAAGCCTTAAAGAGCGGTCTCTTAAATCCCAAGGTGCTGGGCGTCAACATCAAGACTCTTCAGTACCAGGTGCCCGGCGGTATGCTTTCCAATCTGGTATCCCAGTTAAAGGAAGCCGGACAGGAAGACAAGTACCGGGAAGTGCTGGAGGAGATCCCCAGAGTAAGAAAAGATTTCGGCGAACCGCCTCTTGTAACGCCCTCTTCCCAGATCGTGGGAACCCAGGCCGTTATGAATGTCATCGGCGGCGAGCGCTACAAGATGGTTCCAAAGGAATCCAAGAAGATCATGTTAGGCGAGTTCGGCCAGACTGTTAAACCTTTCAATCCTGAGGTACAGAAGAAGATCATCGGCGACGAGACCCCTATTACCTGCCGTCCCGCAGACCTGATTCCTCCCCAGCTTCCTCAGTTTGAGAAAGAGTGCGCCCAGTGGAAACAGCAGGATGAGGATGTCCTCTCCTACGCCCTGTTCCCCAAGGTTGCAGAAGAATTCTTCAAATACAGAGAAGCCCAGCAGACGAAGGTAGACCCGGCAGCCGCCGACACCGCCAATAAGGCTTATCCGGTGTAAGAGCATAGTGGTTGCTGGCAAAGGTTGTTGGCGAGGGTTACGCACAGACAGGCCCCATATTCCCCCATTCGGACACGCTTCCGCTCAGGTTATCCTAGCAGCGGTACTAAGGGCGCACAACACGCGCCCTAAGGACCGGCTAGGATAAATGGTCCTCATCGGGGGAATATGGGGTCTGTCTGTGCTGTTAGCTGGCACAATCAACTGGAACAGCAGCCCGAGGCAGCTCTTACAGGTGAGGAACGATAGTAAAAACAGAACAGCAGAATGCAGACAAGGCTCCTTCCAAAAATCCTTGGGGGCAGGGTTCATTACCTGTGCCAATTATTTGGCGATTTTTTTCTGAGCCTGGGAAAGTGCAGTCCGGGGATGGGCGGATTCCCGATGAGGGGGTATTTGACCCGCCGGTCCTTAGTTCGCGTCTTTTGCGAACTTAGTACCGCTGCAGGGTCAACCTAAGCGAAAGCGGCCCCCGAATGGGAATCCGCCCATCCCCGGACGTTCCCTCCGCCATCTCCCCCAAAAATCCCCAAACAATTAAACTTTCCTTTAAAATTCTGTGAACTTAGTTGACATATGACCTGCAATATCCTTATAATGGCATTGATGTGTCCATCTAAGGAAAAATTGGAGAGTAACGAATGAAAAAAAGAAAGATCAAACAAGGTCTGGCCGTTGTGGCGGCCCTGTTTATGACCATAAATTACACCAGCAGTTACATGGGAAGAACCCCTGCGGTCAGTCTGGCTGATACATCAGCGACAGTAAGCGCGACAAGCCTGAATGTGAGAAGCGGTCCGGGAACTACTTATTCGGCTGTTGGAAAACTGGCGTACGGTTCCTCTGTCAGCATAGCGGGGCAGACTACAGGCAGTGACGGAAAGGTCTGGTATCAGATTCGATTTACGAAAAACGGGTCTCAGGCCACAGGCTATATCAGGTCTGACTATGTGAAATTTCCTGCCACTTATCAATCTGACGGAAATTTTGAACAGTATCTGTCCAATCAGGGATTTCCCGAAAGCTATAAACCTGGTCTGCGCCAGCTTCATGCGGATCATCCCAACTGGGTATTTACGGCACAGCATACGAATCTGGATTGGAACGATGTGATCAATAACGAAAGTGTGGTCGGCAGGAATCTGGTTCCGGGAAGCAGTCCTTCTTCCTGGAAGTCGACGGACAGCGGAGCGTATAATTGGGAGACCGGCACATGGCCCTCTTTTGACAGCGGTTCCTGGGTGGCGGCTTCCAGAGGGATTGTCAGCTACTATATGGATCCCAGGAATTTCCTCAATGAAAAGTATGTGTTTCAATTTTTAAAACATAGATATAACAGCAGTATCCATACCATAGATGGAGTAAGAAATATGATGGAAGGCACATTTCTTGACAACTCCGTGGATGTCAGCGGGAGCCAGTCTTCTGTAGGGGCAGGAGTAGGACCGGGAATGTCGTCAGGAAATACGAATAACGGTTCAGGCACTGTATCCGGTGGGCCGGGAGTGTCAGGAGGAGCTTCCCCCGGCGGCACAGGTCCGGGCGGCACAACATCGGGGGCAACAGGAGATACGGGAGGTCCCGGTGTGTCAGGCGGTATCAGTTCCGGCGGCAGCGTCACAGTGCAGCCGGGGGTAAGTCCGTCATCCAATCATTCCGGTACATCCTCAGGCGCGCCTGTGGGGAGCGGCAGCTCAGGTGTAAGCCTTCAGTCTCCCAGTGCATCCATAAGCAAAAAAGGGACATACCGGGTGGGGACAGCCATAGGACCGGGAGCCACGGCAGGTCCCGGCGTATCAGGCGGATCTTCCGGGGGCGGTTCTTATTCGGCTCCCATTGCATCCTATGCGGAGATTATCATGAACGCGGCTGCCAGATCCGGAGTCAACCCATATGTTTTGACGGCAATGATTCTTCAGGAGCAGGGAACCCAGGGAAGCAGAGGCATATCAGGTACGGTCTCCGGCTATGAAGGATATTATAATTTCTTTAATATTGAAGCCTATCAGTCAGGCTCCATGAGCGCCATTGAGAGAGGGCTTTGGTTTGCGTCCCAGTCGGGGAGCTATGAGCGTCCATGGAACAGTGTAGATAAGGCCATTCTGGGCGGGGCCATATACTACGGCACCAATTATGTGGATGCGGGACAGGATACCTTTTACCTGAAAAAATTTAATGTTCAGGGCAGCAATCTGTATAAGCATCAGTATATGACCAACATTCAGGCCGCGGCTTCGGAGGGCGCCAAGCTGGAAGAAGCCTACAGCAGCCAGTTAAAACAGCTGGCTCTGGAATTCAAGATTCCGGTTTACAAAAATATGCCGGGCAGCGCCTGTGAGATACCAAACAGCGACGGAAGTCCCAACAATAAGCTTTCCAGCCTGAGCATAGACGGATTCAGCCTGACGCCTACGTTCAGCAGAGATGTCACCACTTACAATGTAATTGTCAGCCCGTCAGTTAATACTGTAAATGTAAGGGCGACTGCTTTGGACTCCAGAGCCGTGGTCACAGGGGTCGGCAATATTCAGCTTCAAAATGGCAATAATGATATTACCGTCCAGGTAAAAGCGCAGAACGGTACGATTACTCAGTACCTGATCCATATTGTACGCCAGGATAACAGTACCATTCCAGGCGGCGGTCCCGGCTCCGCTCAGATCCAGGGGGCGGGAAGCGGTCCGGGAACGGCAGGTTCGGGCGGTCAGACCCAGAGCCCGTCCAGCGATATCTCTATACAGATTATAACCGGAGGACCGGGCGAGAGCAGCAATGCCGGAACCAGCAGCGGACATACAGGTCCGGGCGGCAGTAATGTGACCATTATTCAATAATGGAGGAACAGGAGACAGGAATGAACAATTTGAAAAAAATCTTAACAGGAGCGGCGGCGGCAGTCATCCTTGCCGCAGCCATGTCCTTTCCGGCTTTCGCGGCCAGGATCGCGTTTTCCGATCCCAGCGCGGAGGCAGGTAATGAAGTTACAGTAAACATGAAAATTACAGCCGGGGAAAATGAAACCATCAACAGTTCAAAAGTAATGCTGTCCTATGACCCCCAGTCTCTGCAGTTTATATCGGGAACCGGCGCCACCGGAGATGCAGGTTCCATTCAGGTGGTGGGGGAAGGTCAGAGCAATTCGAAAGAACTGGTATTTACCTTGACATTCCGGGCATTGAAGCCGGGAACGGCTACGATTGCCGTCAGCACCCAGGAGGTCTATAACAAAGACGGACAGCTTGTCAATATAGGTCAGACCGGAAGTTCCTCGGTGACGATCACAGGGGAGGCAAGCGTAGCTGCAAATGCGGATCTGGCGGATTTACAGATATCTCCGGGTACGCTGACACCGGCATTTTCACCGGATGTGGAGAGCTATGGAGCTGTAGTCGGCGGTGATGTGGATATGGTGACGGTCAGCGCCACAGCGGCGGATGGAAGTGCCAATGTGGCCGTGTCCGGCAATGAAGGTCTGCAGGTTGGAGACAATGAGATCACATGCGTGGTGACAGGTGCAGACGGGCAGACTATCAAAACCTACCGCATTATGGTGACCAAGGTGGAAGGGGAAGCAGGGGACAGCGTTCCCATGGCTGACCAGGTGGCTTTGAGAACCTATGACAGGACGGTAACGGTTCTGTCGGCGGAAGAAGGAATGGAAGTTCCGGAAGGATTTGTCCAGTGCTCCGTCAATATCGACGGGCAGGCTGTGCGCGGGTGGATTCCAAAAGATGAGGCGGAACCGGAATACTGTATTTTCTATGCCGTAAACGAGGAAGGGGCCAAAGGCTTCTATCGCTATGATCTGACGGAAAAGACTATACAGCGGTATTTTGAGGATTCCGCAGCCGGACTTGAGGATCAATACAATGCCACAGCTGATGAGTATAATTCTCTGCTTCATGATTATGAGATTCGCTTCTGGATTATTATGGGATTGATCGCTTTGTCTGTGATTCTCTTGATTGTCATTATTTTCCTTGTGGCAGGGAGAGGACAGCGAGACGATTTTATGGAGAGAAGAGAATCCGACGATGAGTGGGAGGCCGAGAAGAGGTCCAAACGGCAGAAACTCAGCAAAGAGGAACAGTATCTCAGGGATCTTGAGGAAGAGGAGGAAGAGGCAGAGCGGGAAGACGATCTTGCATTTATCCGGCGGGTGCAGGCGAGAGGCCAGGTATCTTCGTCAGGAGCAGGTCCCAGGCCGGGAACCCAGACCAATATAGGAGGCCGGGGAACTTTTCAGGGAACCATGCCCAAAGGAGCAGGCCCCGGCAATAAGGCCGTCAGAGGCGGCCAGACAGGAACCATAACGGGAACCAGAAATGTACAGGGTTCCGGGGGGAGGCCGGGAAGCCGTCCCGCAGGCCAGCCGGCGGCCAGAGGCGGCGCTCCGTCAGAAAATGTGACAGGGAATACAAGAGGTGTTCCGGTACGAAACAACAGGCCCCCGCAAGCCAGAGGGAATGCAGAACCTGCAGGAAAGAGCGCTCAGGCGGACGATGATTTTGAAGTAATTGATTTGGAATAAGGGCGGCTGAGAAAGTGCCGGGCAGCCTGAACTGTTGCAGTATATAAAAAAGGGGTGGTCAAAAGACTGCCCCTGTACTTTGTGGCTGGTAAAGATTCCATCTTGACGAATGGAAGAGATTGTTATAAGATACATATAACAGTTATAACGAAAGATGGTGGAAAGAATATATGATTTTAAGCATTGATTTTAACAGTGATGAGGCTCTCTATATCCAGCTTCGCAATCAGATTATCATCGGAATTGCAACAGGAAGAATCAGGGAAGGAGATTCGCTCCCATCCGTGCGTCAGTTGGCGGATAATATCAGTATCAACATGCATACAGTAAATAAGGCCTATTCCGTACTGAGGCAGGAGGGGTTCGTGAAGCTTGACCGGAGGAAAGGCGCCGTCATATGTCTGGAAGCGGATAAGAATCAGATTCTGCAGGAGATGAAAGAAGAGATCGCTGTTGTCATGGCGAAGGGAATCTGCAGAGGCGTCAGACGGGAGGAGGTTCACCAGCTGGTAGACGAGATGTATGAATTGTTTGCCAACTGGGAGGAATCTGTGTAACAGCACAGTTGGGGTTACGTTCACAGAGTGGCTGTGAACAGCTGCAGTTTCAGCGCGGCGCCCGGAAGAGAGAATCTGTTGAAGAGAGATGGAGGATTGTCATGCTATGTGAGAGATGTAAGATCCGTGAAGCGAATATACAATATACGGAAGTGATCAACGGAGTGAGGACGGAGCATAATTTCTGTGCTCAGTGCGCAAAAGAGATGGATTTCGGGCAGTATTCGGCTATATTTGACGGGGAATTCCCTTTGGCGCAGCTCTTATCAGGGCTTTTAGGCGGTGAGATGCCGACTCAGAAGAAGGGCAGGTTACAGCAGGTTACATGTCCGACCTGCGGTACTACCTATGAGGAATTTGTAAATAACAGCTGTTTTGGATGCACTGACTGCTATGGAGTCTTTGATCTGCTGATTCATGATAACATCAAGCAGCTTCAGGGCAGTGACTGCCATAAAGGCAAGCGTCCCGTTTATCAGGGGAATCAGGGCGGAGAGGTGCTGCAGGAACATGCTGAGAGGGAGACAGAGGCGGGAAAGGATAACCGGGAAGAGCAGATACGCGCCTGGAACCGGAAACTGAAAGAGGCTCTCAGGATGGAAGAGTATGAGACGGCTGCAGTGTGCCGGGATAAGATACGGGAACTGAAAGAAGGGAAGGAAGCCGATGCTTAAGTGGTTTGAACAGGTGGAACAGGAAAATACCAACATTATATGCAGCAAGGTTCGTCTGGCCCGCAACTGGGCGGAGTATGTGTTTCCGTCAAAGCTTTCTATAGATGAGAGCAGGGAGATGCTTGCCAGGCTTAATGAAGGCCTTAAGGATCTGGGGGAACTGGATGGCCGGGATTACGAATCTGCTTATCTGGATGATCTGACCGATTTGGACCGCCGTGCCTTAAAGGAAAGAAGGATACTCAATTCATCTATTCTGGCAAGAAAAGCGCCTGTGTCCATTCTTCTCACCAGGGAGGAAGACATCAGCCTGGTTCTCAACGGAACGGACCATATTCGGATTCAGGTATTGTCGCCGGGGCTCCATGTAGAGGAAGCCTTAAAGACAGCCAATCAGATCGACGATTATGTCAATGCCAGATTTTCCTACGCATTTGACGAGAAGTACGGATATCTCACTTCATTTCCCACCAATATGGGAACGGGACTGAGGGCCACGGCTATTGTGCATCTGCCCACTCTTTCCATGGGAAAGAAGTTTCCCTCCATGCTTAATGATA
Source organism: Clostridiaceae bacterium (assembly GCA_910574345.1). Lineage (GTDB taxonomy): Bacteria > Bacillota > Clostridia > Lachnospirales > Lachnospiraceae > UBA3402. The sequence continues at coordinate 125,347 of CAJSZV010000005.1, forward strand.
TGGGAAGGTTCGGCGTATGCATCCGCGGAGTGTATGGAGAAGGCCGGGAGAATTACGGCTCTCTCTATGAGATATCCAATCAGAAGACCATGGGGCGCACGGAAGAGGAACTGACCGCTCTGGTGACAAAGGTAGCGCTTCAGCTGAACGACCAGGAGAATCAGATCAGAGAGATGAGTCTTAAGGGACACCGTCTGGAGAGAGAGGATGAAGTCTATAAGTCCTACGGCGTGTTAAAATATGCCAGAAGGCTGACTATGAAAGATGCTATGACATTCTTATCCCAGCTTATGATGGGAGTTTCTGACGGATTTATAAAAACTCAGGAACCATGCCCGGTGTTCCGGCTGATGCTGGGAATCCAGACAGCGAATCTTCAGAAGCTGTCAGAACGTCCCTTGGATAAAGGAGAACTGGATGTGGCCAGGGCCGCATATCTCAGAAGCGAGCTTCCGGAATTAAGATAAAACAAAGCTGCTTTCATTACAAGGAGGAAAAGTATGATAGATCGTTTTACTGCAAAAGCCAGAGAGGCCATTGGCCTGGCGGTAGATGCGGCGGAGACTTTGGGCCATACCTATGTGGGAACCGAACACTTGCTTATCGGTCTTTTGCAGGAAGGAACAGGAGTTGCCGCCAGAGTGCTGGATGAATGCGGAGTAAAGGTAGAAAAAGTGACGGAACTGGTAAGCCAGCTGATTACGCCTAATCAGACGGTACAGCTGGCGGAGCAGAGCACATATACGCCCAGCGCCAGAAAGGTGATTGAGAACAGCTACAAGGAGGCAGTAAGATTCAAAGCTCCTCTTATCGGCACAGAGCATATTCTGATCGCCATAATTCGTGAAAATGACTGCGTGGCATCAAGACTTTTAAACACCATGGGAATCAGTATTCAAAGGCTCTATGTAGATCTTCTGGCTGCCATGGGTGAGGACGCGCCGGCAGGCAGGGAAGACCTGCAGACGGCAAGAACCACAAGAGGCAGGGTTAGCACGCAGACTCTGGATAATTACAGCCGGGATCTCACTGCTCTTGCCAAAGAGGGGAAATTAGACCCGGTTATCGGAAGGGAGACAGAGATCCAGAGGGTGATCCAGATCTTAAGCCGCCGGACCAAGAACAATCCCTGTCTCATAGGGGAGCCGGGAGTCGGAAAGACCGCAGTGGTGGAAGGCTTAGCCCAGATGATCGCCACAGGCGATGTGCCTGAGACCATTGCCGGAAAGCGCGTCATGACTCTGGACCTGTCAGGCATGGTAGCCGGTTCCAAATACCGCGGTGAATTTGAGGAACGAATCAAGAGGGTTCTGGCGGAGGTTATGGAAGATGGAGAGGTGCTGCTCTTCATTGATGAGATTCATACCATTATCGGAGCGGGGAGCGCAGAAGGCGCCATTGATGCGTCCAATATTCTAAAGCCGTCCCTGGCCCGCGGAGAGCTTCAGCTCATTGGAGCCACTACCATTGAAGAATACCGCAAGTATATAGAGAAGGACTCCGCCTTAGAGCGCCGTTTCCAGCCGGTGACAGTGGAGGAGCCGTCAGAGGACGAGACTTATGAGATCTTAAAAGGGCTTCGGGGAAGATATGAGGAGCACCACAAGGTCCGGATCACGGATGAGGCGCTGAAGGCGGCAGTCAAGTTATCCGCCCGCTATATCAATGACCGTTTTCTGCCGGACAAAGCCATTGATCTCATTGATGAAGCCTCTTCCAAGCTGCGCCTGACCAATTTTGTGGAGCCGCCCCAGATCAAAGAGCTGGAGCAGGAGATCACAGCTCTGGAGAAGCAGAAAGAGTCCGCCATCAAAGCGGAAGCTTACGAGAAGGCAGGGGATATCAAGAAGAAGCAGCAGAAAAAGCGTGAAAAGATCGAAAAGATCCGGGATAAGTGGCAGAAGGAGAAAGTCAGCCGCAAACTGGTAGTAGGGGATAATGAAATTGCTGACGTAGTATCCGGATGGACCAAGATACCGGTAAAGAAACTGGAGGAGGAAGAGTCGGAGCGCTTAAAGAAACTGGAGTCCATTCTCCATGAACGTGTAGTGGGACAGGAAGAGGCAGTGACCGCCGTGGCCAAAGCCATTCGCCGTGGCCGGGTAGGCTTAAAGGACCCTAAGCGCCCTATCGGTTCCTTCTTATTCCTGGGCCCCACAGGCGTAGGCAAGACAGAACTGTGCAAAGCTCTGGCGGAGGCCATGTTCGGAACAGAGAACGCTTTGATTCGGGTTGATATGTCCGAGTATATGGAGAAGCACAGCGTATCCAAACTGATCGGATCCCCGCCAGGATATGTAGGCTATGACGAGGGCGGCCAGTTAAGCGAGAAAGTCCGCAGGAATCCCTATTCCGTGATCTTGTTTGACGAGATCGAGAAAGCCCATCCCGATGTTTTCAACATCCTGCTTCAGGTGCTGGATGACGGTCATATTACGGATGCCCAGGGAAGAAAGATCAACTTCAAGAATACTATTCTCATCATGACCTCCAACGCCGGAGCCGAGAACATAATATCCCCCAAGCGTTTAGGCTTTACGTCTGTGGATGATGAGAAAGAGAACTACAAATTCATGAAGGATCGGGTTATGGAGGAAGTAAAGAAGATCTTCAAGCCCGAATTCATCAACCGTATTGATGAAATTATGGTCTTCCATCCTCTGAACAAGGAGAACATGAAAGAGATCGTCACCATTATGCTCCGGGGCATTGACAAGCGTACCCGCCAGCAGATGGGAATATCGCTGACTGTAACCGAAGGCGGCCGGGAATACCTGATCGAAAAAGGCTACGACCCCAAATACGGTGCCCGCCCCTTACGCCGCACGATCCAGAACCTGGTAGAAGACAAACTAGCCGAACAGATCCTAGACGGAGCTGTAAAAGAAGGCGACGCCGTAGAAGTAGCCAAAGGCGAAGAAGGCCTGTTATTCGCGGCAAAATAAAATAAGAGATTACACAGAAAAAAGAAAAAAATAAGCTGGTTATTTAGAAGAGAGGGGTGTATAATGTACACGTAAGCAATGAGCAGTGCGAAAAAAGGCAGACAAGAAGATGCGTCGTGCTCGCACGTAAGCAGCTTATTGACTGACTTTTTTCATAGGGCGAAAGCCCGTGAGCGAGATGGAGCGAAGCGGAATCAAGCGTGCACTGCGGACTCAAAAATCCAGTCTCCCGTTCCCCCAAAAGCGAAGGCCGCAATCCAAGCCTTCCCCCCAACACCCCCATTAAAAAACCACCAGGAGGAGAAAACCATGCCGGTTATTGAAGAATTAATCCGTTCCGAAGCCGACGGAACCATTAGTTTCGGCAACTACAAATTACCAAAGAAGTCCAAATTAGACAATTTTGAGCATAGAGGAGATTTATACAAGGTAAAGACCTTCAACGAGATAACCAAGCTAGAGCGCAACGGCATGTTCGTATACGAGTCAGTGCCCGGAACCACAGTATCCCGATTCACAGCAGAAGACTGGGGCGTAGAATTCCAGGTAGAAGGCGATAAAGACGTCCAGATCACCATCCAGTTAGAAGACGACACAGAATACGCAGTAACCGTAGACGGCGTATCTGTAGGAGGCATGGTCACCAACATGAGCGGCAAGCTGAATGTCAGCGTAGAACTAAGCGAAGGCAGAAGCTCCCGCATACGCATTCTAAAAAGATAAAGCAGACAAGGTTCAGCATTTTTATTTTACCAAAATGCCGAACCTTGATTTTTACTTTATGGTTTTTATCCCTATGGAGTCCGAATTTTTGCAGGCAATACCTCCTGCAAAGCAAGCCAAACAATACTTTAAATATATACAATATCACCATCCAAACTCTTCAGAACCCCGTCATAAACACGCTCTAAAGGAGGAGCCCAAATGGCAAAAGCAAAAACCACAGCATTTTTCTGCAAAGAATGCGGCTACGAGTCTGCAAAGTGGACAGGCCAGTGTCCCGCCTGTAAAGAATGGAACACCATGGTAGAGGAGCCAATATCCCCCAGATCCACAGGAAAGCCCCAGGCAGTCCGCCGCACTCCCCTCATAAAATCCAAGCCCTCCCTGCTTTGTGAGATATCCGTCGAAGAAAAAGACAGAGTAACCACAGGCTATGACGAACTGGACCGGGTCCTGGGCGGAGGTGTGGTGTCCGGTTCCCTGGTGCTGGTAGGCGGCGACCCCGGCATCGGCAAATCCACCCTTCTTCTCCAGGTATGCAGAAACCTGGCGGCCATCAACCAAAAAGTACTCTACATCTCAGGAGAAGAATCCTTAAAGCAGATTAAACTGCGGGCCAACCGCATCGGTGAGATTACGGGAGAACTGAGATTTCTCTGCGAGACCAGTCTGGACCATATCCAGGAAACCATCACCCAGGAAAAGCCGGATATCGTCATCATCGACTCCATTCAGACCATGTACCGGGAAGAGATCGCCTCAGCTCCCGGCAGCGTCAGCCAGGTAAGAGAATCAACCAGCCTTCTCATGCAGATAGCCAAGGGAGAGGGGGTCACCATCTTTATCGTAGGTCATGTGACCAAAGAAGGAGTAGTGGCCGGTCCCAGAGTCTTAGAGCATATGGTAGACACGGTGCTTTACTTTGAAGGAGACCGCCACGCTTCCTATCGTATTCTCAGAGGCGTCAAGAACCGTTTTGGCTCAACCAATGAAATCGGAGTCTTCGAGATGCGGGAACAAGGTCTGATCGAAGTGGAAAATCCTTCAGAATTTATGCTGGATGGAAGGCCAAAAGGTGCTTCCGGCGCTGTAGTAGCCTGTGCCATGGAAGGAACCAGGCCGATTTTGCTGGAGGTCCAGGCACTTGTTACCCAATCTAACTTAGGTATCCCCCGCCGGACCGCCGCCGGAACGGACTACAACCGCGTCAACCTTCTTATGGCAGTGTTGGAAAAACGGTGCCATTACGAGATGTGCCGCTACGATGCCTACGTAAATATTGCAGGCGGTATGAAGATGAACGAACCGGCTCTGGATCTTGCCATTATCCTTGCTTTAGTCTCCAGCTTGAAAGATCATGCTGTAGATGAGAAAACCATAGTCTTCGGCGAGGTGGGACTCTCCGGAGAAGTGCGGGCTGTATCCATGGCGGAACAAAGGGTAAATGAGGCTGTAAAATTAGGTTTCGACGCATGCATTCTTCCTCAGATTTGTCTGGATAAGATGAAAAATACCGGAAAGATCCGGCTTGTAGGAGTAAGCAATGTGAGAGAAGCTATTGGATATTTGTAGCAGAAAGGGTATTGACATATATAGATTATCGATATATAATAAAAAACATCAGACAGGCAGCTCCTGTCCTTGGAAAGGACAGGAGCCGTCCTTTCCAATGATATATAGATAATCTATATATAAGAAAGGGGGTAGATCATATTGGCATCAGACAAGAATCAGTTGTCAGGGAATACGGCCATGCTTCTTCTGCAGCTGCTCTCGGAGAAAGACATGTACGGATATGAGATGATTGAGACTCTGCAGCAGAGATCCAACGATGTATTCGAACTGAAGGCAGGAACCCTTTATCCGCTGCTCCACGGCATGGAAGCCAGGAATCAGCTCATATCTTATGAGAAAGAAGCAGGCGGAAAAGTGCGCAGGTATTACCGCATAACGACGGAGGGCAGGAAAGAACTGAAACAGAAAAAAAAGGAGTGGGAGATATATCGGGAGGCAGTGGCCCAGGTGATCGCTGGCTGTGATATGGGATATGCCGGCGGTATATGTTCATGGATTGGAGGGGTAGGCTATGGAATTGGATGAATTTCTTGACACCATGTCAGAGCAGATCAGGAACCCGAAAGTCGGAGTCATGGCAAGGAAGGAGATGGAGAACCATATAAGAGACCAGGCCCAGGCATATGAGGAAATGGGTATGGGCAGAGATGAGGCCATAAGTAAGGCCGTGGGCCAGATGGGGGATCCGGTGACAACAGGAGTAGAGCTGGACAGGATACACCGCCCTAAGATGGAATGGGGGCTGTTTGTATGGATTGTTCTTTTCAGTATTCTGGGTCTGGTGATTCAGTATGTGTGTTTTTACGGTCTGGAAGAGATTCGTTCCCAGGAGGTTTGGGGAGGAGGCATGGAAAACTTCATAAGGCAGTGCGTCTATACGGCTGCGGGCCTGGCGGTTATGGCAGGAGTATGTCTCCTGGATTACAGTGTCATAGGGAAATATGCAGGAATTGGAGGCTTTGCTTTTCTGGGGACCATAGGACTCCTCTGCAGCCTGGACATTCTGCCTCATATAAACGGCGGACACCCTTACCTGAAAAGCCTGACTTATCTCTTTGTCCCCCTTTATGGGGGAATTCTCTATAAAAACAGAGGAAGAGGGTACAGAGGAGCGGGGGCGGGACTTCTGTGGCTGTGGGGTCTCTTCTTTGTGGGAGCAAGATGCATCGGCAGTGGATTGGGGGTTATTCTGAATGCAATCCTGGCCTGCCTATGTCTGCTTTTGCTGGCTGTGTGGAAGGAATGGTTTGGTTTTACCAGGAAAGCCGGATTGGGGGTTCTGGCCGTTTTAACGCTTGTGATGTGTATTCTTATGAGCAAAGGTCTGGCGCCTTATCAGCTGCGCAGAATTCAGGTATGGCTCCACCCGGAGGATTTTGCGAATACGGCGGGATATCAGATCCATACCATCCGCAATATCGTATCCAGCCTTTCCCTGAACAGAAGCAGCTATGGGCTTCTGGAACAGAGAGGGCTGGCAGAATTTTTAAGGAATCTGGGAGTTTACAGTGAATTTATGTTTCTTCAGACAGCGGTGACATTAGGAGTTATGAAAACCGTCTGCCTGTGCCTTTTATTTGCGGCGTTTCTTATGTATCTTCTGCGTATGGCAATGAGACAGAAAAATCAACTGGGGCAGATCATGGGGCTGGGCTGTACTCTGGTTCTGACAGCGGAGATTGTAGGGAATGTTCTGAGTAATTTTGGACTCGGCATTGTCTCTACAGAAGGAATTCCTTTTTTTTCCTATGGGAAATGGCACACACTGGTGGTCTATATCCTCTTTGGAATCCTTCTCGGCATTTATCGCTATGAAAACCTGGTGTGGGATGTACCGGTGAGAGTCAGGAGGGAGAGAGGAGTGATTGCCAGAATCGGAGATTATGTGATACGGGTGGAAAAGAGACAGGGAGGATTAAGTGAAATCGAGTAGGGGAGGGATTTTCTTCCCTGCTCGCCGCAGAGGCCGGCAGGCTGCCCTGGCAGCAAATGTCCACATGCGGACCTGGGCATAAAAAAACTTCCATTCTGAAATCAGAATGGAAGCCTGATAAAAACCAGGGGAAGAGGGGCTCGAACCCCCATCTACGGTTTTGGAGACCGCTGCTCTACCATTGAACTATTCCCCTTTATGTGACTTGTCCGCCACACACAAAATATAATATACCATACAAGATTGCAGATGTCAACCGAAAAATGTGGAAATTCCCGGAAATTCTAACATTGAAGGGAGGAGAAAAGAGAAATTTGCAGATTACATCCAAAGCAGCTTTAAGAAAACAGATGTTAAGAATCCGGGCAGAGCTTTCCGGTCCATATTGTCAGGAGGCAGACCGGGCTATTCTGGAAAAGCTTATGAAACTCACGGTCTATAGACAGGCGGATACCCTGTTTCTATATGTGAGCATGGAAGATGAGGTAGATACTAGAAAACTTCTGGAACATGCTTTTTTTCAGGGGAAGACAGTGGCGGTTCCAAGATGCCTGGAAAAAGGCGTTATGGGTGCATATCTTATAAGAAATACAGAAGAACTGCGTCCGGGGAAATACGGGATTCCGGAACCTCAGGAAGGGTGCAGAAAGATAAACCCAAAGGAAATCGCCCTTGCCGTAATCCCATGTCTTGCGTGCAGTGAACAGGGTGTTCGATTAGGCTATGGCGGAGGGTACTATGACCGTTATCTTCCGCAGACCGATGCCTGTAAGATTGTACTGTGCAGAGAAAGGATGTTATGTGATCATATCCCCTCAGAGCCCCATGACTGTCCTGTGGATTTTATAATCACGGAAAAGAGAATTTTTACCAAAAATCCAGAAATTCATTTGCTCTAATCCGGGAAAACAGGTATAATGAACATAACAATTCCCAATATTTCAGAAAAATATAAGTGCTTTTTTGCATAAACATGCAGGGAACAGAAAAATAAAAAGCCGCCGATTTGCACAAGAAATGTTTGTTTTTTCTTGTAAAGCCAAAATTTGACAACTTATTGGAAACATGTTATAACTCACTTAACAGCAAAATTGTTTGCTGTGGCGTCATAACAATAAGGAGTCGAAAACTATGAAACAGAAAAGAATCTTTTTAGCAACAATTGAAGATGCAAAGGAATTTGTAGCTGCTGCCTCTAAATGTGATTTTGATATTGATATTTTCTATAACCGCATTATTATTGACGCAAAATCCATTTTAGGAGTGTTGAGTCTGGATTTGACCCGTGTTCTCACTGTAGAATATTCCGGGGAAAATGAAGACTTTGAGAAACTTTTGGAAAAGAAGTCTGCAAGCAGGCGTACGGCTGCATAAGTGTAAATATTGTATCTGAGAAAAGAGAGGAATTGTGGACAGAAAGTCTGCAGTTCCTCTCTTTTCTTTTATAGAAAAGAGGCCTTTATGGAAGAAGATGAGAAAAAGACCATAGGAATATCCGTGCGCAATCTGGTAGAGTTTGTTCTCCGAAGCGGTGACCTGGACAACCGCCGGACAGCCTCGGCACAGAAGAATGCCATGGAGGCCGGAGGCCGTATCCACCGGAAGATTCAGAAGTCCATGGGAGCTGATTACCGGGCGGAGGTGACGCTGAAACATATGGTGGACGAAGGAGAGTTTCAGATTGCCGTCGAGGGCCGCGCAGACGGAATCATAACCGGGCCTTTGGGAGCGGTTATTGATGAGATCAAGGGAATCTATATGGATCTCGGACGTCTGGAGGCGCCCATAGAGGTTCACCTGGCCCAGGCAAAGTGTTACGCCTATATCTACTGCCATGACCATAATCTGTCTGATATAGGGGTTCAGCTGACCTACTGTAATCTGGAGACAGAGGAGATCCGCAGATTTCGAGATGATTATTCCTTTCATGAACTTGAAGAGTGGTTTGGAGGACTGATCCACGAATATGTCAAATGGGCCAGATACCTGTATCGTCACGGTCTCCATAGAGACCAGTCCCTGAAAGACCTTTCTTTCCCCTACCCCTACCGGGATGGACAGAAGGAACTGGCAGTGTCTGTCTATCGGGCCGCGGCAAGGGGGTGCCGCCTGTTTATTCAGGCGCCTACAGGAGTGGGAAAAACACTGTCTACGGTGTATCCCGGGCTTAAGGCCATGGGGGAAGGACATACGGACAAGATTTTTTATCTGACAGCCAAGACCATTACCCGCAGTGTGGCGGAGGAAACCTTTAACGTCTTAAGAGAGCAGGGGATGCATCTTAAGACCGTGACCATTACGGCCAAGGAAAAGATCTGTTTCCTTGATTCCCCCCAGTGCAACCCTGATGCCTGTCCCTATGCCAAAGGCCATTACAATCGGGTCAATGATGCGGTTTACGAGATCATACACAGGGAGTTTGGAATTACCAGAGAAAAGGTAATTCAATACGCAGAAGAATATCAGGTATGTCCTTTTGAATTCTGCCTGGATATCAGCAATTGGGCAGATGGAATTATCTGTGACTATAATTACGTCTTTGACCCTAACGCCAGGCTGAAAAGATATTTTTCGGAGGGAATGAGGGGCAGGTATCTGTTTTTGATTGATGAGGCCCACAACCTGGTGTCCAGGGGGAGAGAGATGTACAGTGCCGTCCTGGTGAAGGAGGACGTGCTCACTGCCAAAAAGGTTCTGAAGGGGAAATCCCTGAAACTTACCAGACTTTTGGACCGATGCAACAAACAGCTGCTGGAGATGAAAAGGGAAAGGGAGGCCTGTGTGATTCATGAGAGCATCAATCATCTCGTGTCTACGGTCATGTCCCTGTTTGGGGAGTTGGAAACATTCATGGATGAGCACAGAGAGTTTGAGGACCGGGATCTGGTGCTTGATTTTTATTTTCAGATAAGGGATTTTCTCTATATCTTTGACACCATGGATGAGGCGTATCGGATCTACTCCGAGCTGCAGCCTGACGGCAGATTTCTGGTGAAGCTGTTCTGTATGAGTCCGGCGTCTCACTTAAAGGCTTGTCTGGATCAGGGGCGGGCGGCTGTCTTCTTTTCCGCTACCCTTCTTCCGATTCTCTATTATAAAGAACTGCTCAGCGGAAATACGGAGGATTATGCAGTGTACGCCGATTCCCCTTTCCCCCGCGAGAACCGTCTTCTCATGGTATCCGGAGATGTAAGCAGCCGGTACAGCAGGAGAAATAAGAGGGAGTTTGAGAAAGTTCTGTGCTATATTTTGGAGGTGGCGGCTCAGAAGCAGGGGAATTATATGGTGTTTTTCCCCTCTTATCAGTACATGAACCAGGTTTTGGAACTGTGGGAGAGCCGGGGGGAAGAGCTGGAGTATAAGGGCTTTTGTCTGTTAAGTCAGAATAACCGCATGAAGGAGCAGGAAAAAGAAGAATTTTTAAGGGAATTTCACAGGGAACGAAAGGATACCCTGGTAGCCTTCTGTGTTATGGGAGGCATCTTTTCCGAGGGAATTGATTTGAAAGCGGAACGTCTCATCGGAGTGATGGTGGTGGGAACGGGGATGCCTATGGTGTGCACGGAACAGGAGATTATCAAAGGGTATTTTGATGAGAAGAACAGCCGCGGATTCGATTATGCATATCAGTATCCGGGGATGAACAAGGTGATGCAGGCCGCGGGCCGGGTTATCAGGACCATGGAGGATAAGGGAGTGATCGTTCTTATGGATGACCGGTTTCTGCGGGATGAGTACCAGGCCCTGTTTCCAAAGGAGTGGTGGCCTTATGAGGTGGTAAATCGGGGAAATGTGGGAAGCGTGGTTAAGGGATTTTGGGAAAACTGTGCAGAAGCAGAATATTGACTTGCATTTTTATTCATATTGATGTATAATGCCTTGGTACTTTACTATGATAATAAGATAAACCATTAATCTGAAAGAACAGGAAAACCGAGGAGGATGAAGATTATGAAGAAAAAATGGATCTCGATTATGCTGGTTGCGGCTCTGTGTGCCGGCAGTCTGGCAGGCTGCGGCGGCGGACAGGAGGCAGGGGACACGGGCAGTACAGGTACAAAAGCCTCCGGCACCCAGGCAGGAGACGGCGGTGCGTCAGGGACAGAGGATGGGGAGCCGCTGACTGTAACCGTAGGCGTGGCACAGCAGTTTACCACATTGGATCCGGGACTTTCCACGGAGACTGTGAACCGGTTTGCCATCGCCCATATGTACGCAGGACTTTACAAAAAGCTGGAGGACGGAAGTGTGGTTCCAGAGCTGGCAGCTGCAGAACCGGAGATCAGTGAGGACGGTCTTACCTACACCATTAAGCTGAAAGAGGGCCTGACCTGGAGTGACGGGGAGCCGGTAACAGCCGGTGATTTTGTGTTTGCAGTAAACAGAAACCTGACATACGGTGCAGAGAATGGTTTTGTAACCGATAAGATTGTACGTTATCTGGAGGGCGCAGAGGAATATCTGGCTGACACGGAGGTGGATCTGGATACCTTTTCCTTTGAGGGAGTGGAGGCGCCTGATGATCTGACCGTGGTATATCATCTGAAAACTCCCTGTGCATTTTTCACCGGCCTTCTGTGTGCAGGAGGATGGCTTCCTTTAAGAGCCGATGTGGCTGAGGCGGGCTTTAGCGAGTGGGCTCAGGAACCGGGATATCCCACGACAGGAGCTTACGTTCTTGACTACTGCAATGAGAATGAGAAAGTGGTTTTGACAAAGAACAACAATTACTATGATGCAGCCAATGTGACGACGGATGAGATTACCTTCCAGGTAATGCCGGATATGGATGCCCAGGCCGCGGCCTTTAAGACAGGTGAACTGGATGCTGCTCTTGCCATCAACGCTTCCATCGTGGCTACATACGAGAATCCGGCGGAGCTGTGGAACCGTCCTCAGCAGTCTACCTATTCCATCAACTTAAACTCCGGTGAGAAGGGGCCGGAGGCTTTAAAGGATGTGAATGTGCGCCGCGCTCTGGCCATCTCCATCAACCGTGATGAGATCGTCAAGGCGATCAATGCCGGAGATTTCTATACGCCTCTTTACGGTTATGTGGCCCACGGCATGATGGGAGCCGAGAAGGAATTCAGAACCGAAGGCGACGAGAAGACGGCGTACCAGCAGTATGATCCTGACAAAGCGAAAGAGCTTTTAAAGGAAGCCGGTTATGACGAGTCTAATCCTCTTGTGCTGAAATATAAATATTCCAACAACTCCATCCATGCCGATGTGGCCCAGATGCTGGAGCAGATGTGGAAAGCCGTGGGAATCCAGGTGGAACTGGAAGTGGTTGAGTCCGGTGTGTTCTATGACCAGATTGACCAGGGAGATTTTGAGATGTCCCGTTACGGCCTTATGTGCTCCAACGATCCGTCGGAGTTTTTAAATCAGTGGACCAAAGCCATGCAGCCGGTTCCCGCCGTATCTGACGACCATTATGACCAGATGATGAACGACGTGACCAAGGTCGTGGACAGAACCGAGTACATGAACGAGCTTCACAAGATTGAAGACTATCTGGTTGAGGAAAATGTATACGTGATTCCCCTGTTTGATTTCAATGAGCCGGCTTTAAAGAAAGAAAATCTGAAAAATGTATATATGGTTCCCGGAGACGTACCCATCTATTCCTATGCACAGTTTGAATAAGGAGACCAAATGAAACAATTAAAAATCGACGAACTGATGAATTATAAATTCCTTTCGGAGATCACATCATCTCCGTCGGGAAAGAAAGCGGCTTTTGTGGTAAAGCAGGCGGACAGGAACGGGAACCGCTATGATTCATGGATCTATATCGTGGATTTTTGCACAGAGGAAGTCAGGCAACTGACTTCCTTTGGCGCTGAAAATCATATACTGTTTGACGATGAGGATACCATTCTGTTTGCATCTGAGAGAACGAAGGAGGATAAGGCGGAGAAATTTGCCGAAAAAACCGTATTTTACCGGCTGTCCCTGAAAGGAGGCGAGGCGAAGCGGGCCTTTCAGGTTCCCTTTGCCGTGGAGCACATCAGGAAAGTGTCGGAAGGAGTCTACGGTTTTACGGCTGCAGTGGACTTAAACCGGCCGGTGGATGAGAAGGAACTGGAGGAATACCAGGATTATCATATTCTTGAGGAGCTTCCCTACTGGGAGAACGGCGCCTACTTTGCCTCCAGGTTCCGCCGCGGCCTGTTTCTCTTCGAGGAGGAGAAGGGGGAGTGCCGGAAAGTGACGGAGCCCCTTTTCGGGGTCAATGATTTTGCGGTTTGGGGAAAGAACCTGATCTTTACCGGCGTATCCTATGACAGACTGCTTCCGAAGACCAGCGGGATGTACCGGTATAATATAGAAGAAGGGACTGCTGCAGAACTCATAGCAGGAGACTTCATGAGGATCGGTCTTTTTGGATGTGAAGGGGAGGGAAACGGGGAATCACTGCCCATCTTCTTTGCGGGAAGCACTATGGACCGGTACGGAAGCGGACAGAATCCGGACATTTATGTATGGGAAAAGGGAGAGATAAAAAAGGCTGCGGAATACGGCTATTCCATCGGTTCCGCGCCTACAGGGGATATCAGTCTGGGCGGCGGTCAGAAGTTCCTGGTAAAGGAAGGCAAAGCCTATTTCACATCCTGCCGGCGGACCAAGGGCCAGCTCTGTGTTCTGGAGGGAGAAAAGGCAGGAGAACTGTTTGACTTTGACGGTTCCGTGGACTGTTTTGACGCCGCAGAAGGCGGCTTTGTCATGGTGGGAAGAACACCGGGAAAACTTCAGGAGCTGTATCTCTATGAGGCGGATAAAAGGCAGTGCCGCCAGATCACCTTCCTCAATGAGGAAGTCCTGAGGGAGACCTACATAGGAGAGCTTCATGAAGCCGGCTTTACAGATTCGGACGGAGTGGATATCGACGGCTGGGTGATTCTCCCCAAAGACTATGACCCCGCCAAAAAATATCCTGCCATTCTGGACATGCACGGCGGCCCTAAGGTGGCATTCGGCAATACTCTGTTCCATGAGATGCAGGTGCTGGCAGGGGAAGGGTATATGGTACTTTTGTGCAATCCCAGAGGCAGCGACGGACGGGGGGACGAGTTTGCCGATCTAAGGGAAAAGTACGGAACCATTGATTTTAAGGACTTTATGGAATTTACGGACCATGTGTGCAGTCTCTATCCGGCTGTTGATAAAGAGCGGCTTGGAGTGACAGGGGGCAGCTATGGCGGGTGGATGACCAACTGGATCATCGGCCATACGGATCGTTTTGCCGCAGCCGTGAGCCAGAGAAGCTTTTCCAACTGGCTCAGTGATTTCGGGTGCAGTGAGATCGGCTTTTCCTTTGATGTGAGTGAAAACGGCGGGAAGACGCCATGGACAGCGCCAAAGGAGCTGTGGCAGCGGTCTCCCGCGGCTTATGCAGACCAGGTGAAGACCCCTACTTTATTCATCCATTCCCTGAAAGATTATAACTGCCCCTTATCTGAGGCCATGCAGATGTTCGCGGCTCTGAAATATTTCGGTGTTCCCTCCAAAGCCTTTCTTTTTGAGGGGGAGAACCATGAGCTGTCCAGAAGCGGAAAACCTATTCACAGAGTCCGCAGAATCAAGGAAATGCTAAAATGGTTTGACTGTTACTTAAAGCATGACGGGGCAGCCTGTCAGTCCGGGAATAAGGAGTGAGGATTATGGTGCGATATACGATAAAACGTCTGGCAGTGGGAGCAGTGACTTTGTTCCTTCTGGCCACCATCACATTTTTCCTGATGCATATGATTCCCGGTTCTCCTTTCGCGGGTGAGACTACCAAACTTCCTGTAAAGGTCCTTGATAAGCTTTATGAAAAATACGGACTGGACAAACCTCTTCTGGAGCAGTATGTGATCTACATGAAAAATGCAGTGAGAGGCGATTTCGGCGTTTCCATCTACAGAAAAGGAAAGAGCATTGAGAAGATCATCGCCGCAGGTCTGCCCTACACGGTCCGCTTAGGAGCGGTCAGCGTGTGCGTTGCTTTGCTTATGGGAATCTTTTTGGGAACCGTGGCGGCATTTACCAAAAAGAGATGGCTGTCTAATCTGGTGCTCATCGTGGCCACAGCCGGTGTGAGTATGCCCGGATTCCTTTTGTCGGTTCTTCTGCTTCTGCTGTTCGGAGTGGTACTTAAGTGGCTGCCCTTTGTGGGTCTTAACAGTCCTCTTCACTATATCCTTCCGGCTACGGGAATGGCCTTTGCCCCTATCTCCATGATCGCCCGTCTGGTGCGGTCCAGTCTGCGGGAAGTGATGAAGCAGGATTATATGGTCCTTGCCAGGGCCAAGGGAACGCCGGAGAAGCTGGTCATCTGGCGTCATGGATTAAAGAATGCCATGCTGCCGGTGATTACCTATGCAGGTCCCATGATCGCTACCCTTCTGACAGGCAGTTTTGTCATCGAAAGTTTGTATTCCATTCCGGGAATCGGAGCGGAATTCGTCACCAGCATTACTAACCGGGATTATACCATGATCATGGCCCTGACCATTTTGTACGGCACATTTATCATTATCGCCAATATTATCACGGATATTGTCAATGCCATGATTGATCCCAGGATCAAACTGGGAAAGTAGGAGGTGAGACATGATGACATACACAGAGCAAATAGAAGACTCCATGTTTGACAAACTGGAGGAAAGCGAAAAGGATACGGAATTCATCGCCATGGAGAGCAAGACCTACTTAAAGGACGCCTGGGATTGTTTTAAAAAGAATAGGCTGGCCCTTGCGGGACTGATCTTTCTTCTCTTTATGGTAGTTCTGGCCGTCATGGTGCCGGTCCTGTCTCCCTACACCTATGATTCCCAGAATCTTGATGTGAGAAACGCCCTGCCTTCCATGGCGCATCCCTTGGGAACAGACAAACTGGGACGGGATATTCTGGTCCGTCTCATGTTCGGCGCCAGAATAAGCCTTATGGTTGGTTTTGTGGCAGCGTTCTTAAATCTGATTATAGGAGTAGTGTACGGCGGAGTCTCCGGTTTTATGGGAGGAAAAACGGACATGGTGATGATGCGTATCATCGACTGCATCTATTCCATTCCTTCCATGTTATACGTGATTCTGATTATGATGGTATTCGGTTCCAACATCGGTTCCGTCCTTCTGGGGATCTGCGTGTCTTCCTGGATCGGCATGGCAAGGCAGGTGAGAACCCAGGTTCAGACTTTGAAGCAGCAGGAATTTGCACTGGCTGCCTATGTCATTGGCGCCGGCAAACTGCGTATTTTGTTTAAGCATCTGATCATCAACTGTATGGGTCCTATTATCGTATCCACCACACTGATGGTTCCCGAAGCGATCTTTACGGAGTCGTTTTTAGCTTTTATCGGAATCGGAATCTCCCTGCCCCAGGCCAGCTGGGGGACTCTGGCCAGCGAGGCCAGGTCCGTGATTCAGAGTTATCCTCTGCAGATCGTATGGCCCGTACTGGCAATCTGTCTTACGGTCCTGTCCCTCAACTTTATCGGAGATGGTTTGGGAGAGGCCCTTGATCCCAAGAACCGTTAGGAGGTACAAGTTATGGCATTGCTTGATGTGACAAATTTAAGTGTTGACTTTCAGACGGACCAGGGAGTAGTCCATGCAGTCAGGGACATCTCTTTTCAGGTGGGCGAGTCGGAAGTGGTGGGAATCGTGGGCGAGTCGGGAAGCGGAAAGAGCGTGACCATGTACTCGGTCATGGGACTTTTGGCTTCCAACGGTGATATCAAAGAGGGAAGCGTAACCTTTGACGGGACGGAAATTACCAGAAAGGCATTTCCCAATCAAAAAGCCTATGAGGCGGCTATGAGCAGGATTCGGGGCAATGATATGTCCATGATTTTTCAGGATCCCATGACCTTCTTAAACCCGGTAATAAAGATCGGAAAACAGGTTACAGAGGTTATAAAAAATCATAATAAAATAAGCGACGCTCAGGCAAAGGAACAGGCTGTCAGCCTTATGGGACAGGTGGGAATTCCCTCTCCTGAACAGCGGTTTGGCCAGTATCCCCATGAGTTCTCCGGCGGCATGCGCCAGAGAATTATTATCGCCATGGCTTTGGCCAACAATCCAAAGCTGATCATCGCCGACGAGCCGACTACGGCGCTGGATGTGACCATTCAGGCCCAGGTGCTGGATCTGATTAAGGAGATGAAGGAGAAACTGAATTCTTCCGTTATCATGATCACCCATGATCTGGGCGTGGTGGCAAGTCTCTGCGACAGAATTATCATTATGTACGGAGGCAAGATCGTGGAGTCGGGAAGGGCCAGAGAGATATTTTATGAGCCCAGGCATCCCTATACTATGGGACTGCTTCGGTGTGTTCACAATCCGGAGAAGAAGGAAAAGCTTATGCCCATCCCCGGTTCTCCGCCGGATCTGTTAAAGCCGCCTGCGGGATGTCCCTTTGTAGACCGGTGCTCTAAGGCCATGAAGATCTGCAAGGTGCAGATGCCCAAAGAGACCGTATATTCCGAGACCCATGTCTGCGCATGCTGGCTTGAGGAAGCCGAAAGAAGAAAGGGGGAGCGCCATGTCTGATAAAGTGCTGCTTTCCGTGGAACATGTAAAGACCTATTTTGACGTGACTAAGGGGCCTTTTTCCAGGAAGCAGATCGTGAAAGCAGTGGATGATGTAAGCTTTACTATAAAAGAGGGGGAGACTTACGGTCTGGTAGGAGAATCAGGATGCGGTAAATCTACTCTGGGAAGAACCCTGGTTCAGATCTACCGGGCCACAGAAGGCCGGATCTGCTACAAAGGAAGGGATATCAGTACTCTGACACAGAATGACCGGAAAGAATTCACCAGAGAAGTTCAGATGATCTTTCAGGATCCATATGCTTCCCTGAACCCCCGCATGACTGTGGGAGAGATCATCAAAGAGCCCATGGAGATTCACAAGATCCTGAGTACCTCCAGGGAGAGGGAGGAGAGAGCGGCAGAACTTTTAAAGACTGTGGGCCTAAAGCCGGATCATATCCGCCGTTATCCCCATGAGTTTTCCGGCGGACAGAGACAGAGGATATCCATCGCCAGAACTCTGGCCCTGAACCCGAAGTTCATCATATGCGACGAACCCATCTCCGCCCTGGACGTGTCCATTCAAGCCCAGATCATCAATCTGTTAAAAGAGATTCAGGAGAACATGGGGATCTCCTACCTTTTTGTGGCCCATGATCTGAGCATGGTAAACTACATCTCACACCGTATCGGCGTCATGTACCTGGGTCATCTGGTGGAAGAGGGAGATGCTGACGAGGTTTATGAAAATCCCATCCACCCCTACACAAAGGCTCTGCTCTCTGCGGTTCCCATTCCGGATCCGGATAAGGCCAGGGAGAAAAAGAGAATCCAGCTGAAAGGAGAACTCCCCACTCCCCTGAATCCGCCTTCCGGCTGTCCCTTTAAGGGGCGCTGCCCCATAGCGACAGAGGCCTGCGAGGAAACCCGCCCGGAGCTGAAAGACTATAAGGGCCACAAAGCCGCTTGTTTCCGTATTCAGACATAAACTAAAGAATATCCATGAACTGCCTGGCAGCCTGGGATATGGGAAGGCTTTCGTTGTAAGCCACTACCATATGGCGGGCAGGCAGTTCTTCTTTTAGCTGGAGAACAAACAGATTCTTGTCATCCTCCGGTATGCAGAAATCCGGCACAAAGGCGATTCCCAGTCCGATCCGTGCCAGCTCAATGAGAAGGTCATTGCTGCTCAGTTCAATCTCAGGAACCAGATCCAGATGAGAGCGGTAAAACAGGGAGTGCAGAAATTCACTGGTGGTACTCTTCCGGTCCAGCATCAGAATGGGATATTCCTGGAGCTGCCTTAAGGAAAGCATCCTTCCCTCCAGCGCAAAGAATTCCCTGCTGGCCACGAACACGTCATGAAATTCATTAATTATCCGGGGGGTATGGGTGCCGGACAGGGCGGAATTCGGATAATTGATCACCACAAAATCCACCTGCCCCTGTTCCAGCAGCCCTGCGCACTGAATGGAAGTCTGGTTTGTGACTTTAATGTGTACATGGGGATACTCTTTGTGGAACCGGCTCAGATAAGGCACCAGATAGTAGCGGAAAATCGTATCGCTGGCGCCGATGCGCAGCTGGCCGCCGTTTAAGGTATTGGCTTCCAGAAGCTGGTTCTCCCCCTGTTTAATCAGATTCATGGCAGGTTCGATATGGCGGAAAAGAAGTTCCCCCTCCGGTGTCAGCTGGACTTTTTTCGTACTGCGGACAAAAAGAGTCTGGGCCAGTTTTTTTTCCAATACCTTAATGGACTGACTGACTGCGGACTGGGAGATGAAGAGGTGCTTGGAGGCTTCGGAGAAGCTTAAGGTGGTGGCTACATAGTAGAATACTTTATATAATTCATAATTAATGTCCATGAGCGAAGTCCTTTCTTTGACTGTAAATGAATGGTATGATGTTGGGGTCAAAAGGGTTTTGACCCCTTTGATACCGGATTGCTCCGCATTTTGTGCTGCCGCAATCCTCAAAAACATTCAAAATCCGCCCTAATCGGGCTGCTTTTTCATGTTTTTGGCGGATCTCAAGTTCAAAAATACTCTTGCAAGCAAGCTTGCATCGGATTTTAGACCTTATGACCCTGGTATCATGGTATTGGAATGATGGTATCACACATGGACGGGACTTGTAAAGATATGGGGGATGAGAGTTGCGGACGGGACCTGGATATCCCATTGACAAATGAAAAAAGATAAGTTATATTTGTAACAAGTAAAGGCGCTCATAGTATGTTTGAGCGCCTTTTTGAAAATTTAACTTAAGGGAGAAAGGACTGAGGGGTATGTTTGAACTGGTGGATCACACGGAGAATATCAACCGGCTGCTTGCAAGATACGGGGTAAAGTTTGGAATTTATAAAAATCACGAATTCCATGAACAGCTGTTTCCCTTTGACCCTCTGCCGCGGGTAATATCGGCGGAGGAATTCGATTTCTTAAATCGGGGACTGTCTCAGCGGGTGAATGCCCTGAATTTGTTTCTGGCCGATGTTTATTCGGAGAAGAAGATCATTAAGGATGGGGTAATCCCGGCAGATTTTGTCTATTCATCTAAAGGGTATCTGCCTCAGTGCGAGAAAATCGTGCCTCCGGGAAAGATTTACAGCCATATTTCAGGCATTGATCTGGTTCAGGGAAAGGATAAGAACTGGTACATTCTGGAGGATAATCTGCGGATTCCCTCCGGGGCTTCCTACCCTATGATCGCAAGGGAACTGACAAGAAGAGCGGCTCCGGCCACCTTTTCCAGGACCCGCATTGCAGACAATCGAAACTATGCCGTCATGCTGAAAGAAACCCTGGATTACGTGAATACAGGGGGAATCAATGTGGTGCTGACGCCCGGACGGTATAATGCGGCGTTTTTTGAACATTCCTATCTGGCGGAACGATCGGGGGCAGTCCTTGCCATGCCTCAGGATCTTCTGGTGGAGAACAACAAACTATATTATCGTCAGTATGGCGGCAGGAATCTGCAGGTGGGAGCTGTGTACCGGCGCCTTTCCGACGAATATCTGGATCCTCTGTGCTTTCTTCCTGAGTCTCTCATCGGAGTTCCGGGTATTATGAATGTATATCGAAGCGGCAATGTAGCCATCGTCAATGCGCCCGGCAACGGCGTGGCGGACGATAAAGGTATTTACTACTTTGTTCCTCATATGATAAAATACTATCTGGGTGAAGAGGCGATTCTTAAGAATGCACCTACCTATCTGGCCTTTTATGAAAAGGACCGGGAATTTATTCTGGAGCATTTAGAACGGCTTGTGGTGAAGGATGTGTCGGAAGCAGGCGGTTACGGCGTTATATTCGGAAGAGACCTTACAAAAGAAAAATTAAGGGAACTGGCGGAAGTGATAAAGGCGGAGCCGAGAAGGTTTATCGCCCAGGAAGTCATTGACTTTATTGATCTTGGAATTGTGGAGGGGGATCATGAGGTGCCGAGAAAAGCCGACTTAAGGGCTTTTGTGCTGGCGGGAAAGGACACCAGAGTGTGGCCCAGCGGGCTTACCAGATTCTCCAGGAATCCGAATTCATTTGTTGTCAATTCATCACAGGGAGGAGGATTTAAGGACACATGGGTATTATCTCGATAGAAAAGGCGGACCGGTTATTTTGGCTTGGACGTTATGCGGAAAGGGTTCTTACGACTCTGGTGGCTTTCTTTGATTTTTATGATGAGATGATCGACGGAGATGAAAAGGCATACAGGACCTACTGCAAAAAGATTGCCATTCCTGACGTTTACAAAAGCAAAGAGGATTTTCAGCAGAAGTACCTCTTTGACGGGCAGAATCCCGATTCCGTGATCAGCAACATGGAGAGGGCTTTTGACAATGCGGTAGTCATAAGAGGGGAACTGGGAACTTATACTCTGTCCTATATCCAGATGGCTCTGGATGTGCTGAAAGGGGAAGGCGGAAAGGCGGATGCCCCTGCCTATGATCTTCAGCAGGTCATAGACTACCTCAATGCTTTTTGGGGCTGTATGGATGACCAGACAGAGGATGAGGAGTGCCGCAATATTATTAAGTGCGGCAAATATCTGGAACGTCTGGATCTGTATATGCGTCTTGGTTATTCTGCCAAGGCCATAGACAAGGAATTCAGCAAATTTGAAAACCGCCTTCATCGCGTAAGGCTTCCATACCGCAGGGAGAATGAGGACAGGCTGAGAGAGATTATCAGTCTGGGAGACGGATGGAGAGAATATGAGAAAGAGGCCCTGGAGGCTTTGTGGAATTTGTTTGAGGTGATATGACTTGAAAAGACTGAGGTTTCATTATGAGATGGAACTTACGTTTGATGCTCCTGTAGCGGAACATCATTTCGCGTTCCGCTGTCTTCCCATGACGGAAGGCGGGCAGACATGCTATGGCCTTCAGTACGGCATTGAACCGTCAGGACTGCTCTGTGAGATCACTGACGGGTTCGGCAACCGGATGTGTACAGGCGAGGCTCTTGACCCTCACGACAGTCTGAACCTGCGGGCGGAGGGAACGGTTTATGTGGACAGGTCCGAGGCAGTGAGGGAAGAGCTTCATCCTCTGTTTTTATTTCCGTCCGCCTACACCGCAGCGGATGAGTCTCTGAGAGAGTATCTGAGAGAGTGCCGGCTTTTGGAGGGGAAGGACGGGAGAAGGAATCTCCCTTTTTGTCTTATGGACTGCCTCTTCCGGGATTTCTCTTATGTACCGGGAAAGACCGATATTCATACCACGGCGGCTCAGGCATGGGCGGGAAGACAGGGCGTGTGTCAGGATTATGCTCATATTTTCGTGACTCTGTGCCGTCTGGCCGGGTATCCTGCCAGATATGTGGCAGGCATGATGGTAGGCGAGGGAGCCACCCATGCCTGGGCGGAGGTCTATATAGACGGAGCATGGATGGGATTTGACCCTACTCATAACCGTCTGACAGATGATACGTATATTAAGTTGTCCCATGGAAGGGATTTTGGCGACTGTACCATTGACAGAGGATGCTTTAAAGGGTTTGCTTCCCAAAGACAGAATATCTATGTAAAGGTAGAGGACTAGTATGATAAAAACAGTGGTTTCCGTAGGACTTCCAGTAGATGAGAAGCTTCGAATCCGCAAGCAGACCATGGAAGGGCCGGAGGCGAAGGGTGAGAAGAAGAGAATCTGTATTGTGACAGGAACGCACGGCGATGAACTGGAAGGACAGTATGTCTGTTATGAGCTTGGCCGGAGGCTGAAAGAACAAAAAGAACATTTAAAAGGGATTGTGGATATTTACCCGGCCCTGAATCCTTTGGGAGTGGACTCCATAACCAGGGGCATTCCCATGTTTGATCTGGATATGAACCGTATATTTCCGGGGAACGAAGACGGGCCTGTTCCGGAGTATGTGGCTTCCAGGATCATAGAAGATATAAAGGGGGCGGATCTGTGTATCGACATTCATGCCAGCAACATCTTTCTTCGGGAGATACCTCAGGTGCGCATAAGTGAGATGACGGCAAAAGCTCTCCTCCCCTATGCAAAGAAGCTGAATATTGATTATGTGTGGATTCATGGAGCGGCCACGGTTCTGGAAGCGACTCTGGCTCACAGCCTCAACATGATCGGGGTGCCGACCCTGGTGGTGGAGATGGGAGTAGGTATGAGAATTACCCTTGAGTACGGCAGGCAGCTGGCGGACGGAATCTTCTGCCTGATGAAGGAACTGGGAATCTGGGACGGAGATGTAATAAGGCCTAAGAAGCCCATTATCTCAACGGATGGACAGGTAGGATTTGTCAATGCCAATCATTCCGGAATTTTTATTCCCCATGTGGATCACTGGGAGAGCATCAGGAAGGGCGAGACCATTGGCGAGATCTTAAATCCTCTGGAAGGAAAGGTGGAGGAGAACCTCTATTCTCCCTGTGACGGTATGGTGTTTACTCTGAGAGAGTATCCCATTGTCAACAGCGGTTCCCTTATTGCCAGGGTGCTGGGAGGTGAATTCCATTGAGAAAAGAAGTGATTTATCAGCTTGGCAATACATACCGGGACGATCTGAGGATCTACGGATACCATTTTGGAAAAGGGGAGAAATCTGCATGCATCGTAGGCTCCATGCGGGGCAATGAGGTACAGCAGATGTATGTGTGCTCCCAGCTTGTAAAGGCTTTAAAGGAACTGGAAGGGCATGGAGGCTTTGTGCCGGGCAGCGAGATCTTAGTAATCCCTTCTGTGAATCATTTTTCCATGAACATCGGCAAAAGGTTCTGGGCAGTGGATAATACGGATATCAACCGCATGTTCCCCGGATATGACCAGGGAGAGACCACACAGCGAATCGCAGCCGGAGTGTTTGATGTGGTTCAGCATTACAGCTGCGGCATCCAGTTTACCAGTTTCTATATGCCGGGAGATTTTATCCCTCATGTGCGCATGATGGAGACTGGATTCCAGAAACCCAGTCTGGCCAATCTGTTCGGCCTTCCCTATGTGGTGATACGAAAGCCAAGACCAGTGGATACCACCACGCTTAACTATAACTGGCAGATCTGGGATACCAATGCTTTTTCTGTCTACACCAACGCCACGGACCGGATCGACCAGGTATCCGCAGGACAGGCGGTGGCTTCTGTGCTCCGGTTTCTGACGAGAATGGGATTTCTGCGCTACACCAGTCACAGCGGCTATATTGCTACGGTGGTGAGGGAGGACGATTTGAAGAATGTAAAGTCCGACGCAGCGGGAATCTACAGGCGTCTTGTGGAGCCGGGCCAGGAAGTGAAGAAAGGGGAAGTGCTGGCCGAAGTTTTAGATCCTCATGAGGGGGATGTGGTGAGCCGTATCCTGTCGCCAGAGAGAGGAATTATATTCTTCGCTTACGCTCAGCCTCTGGTGATGGAGAGGGCCATTATCTTTAAGATCATAAAAAGGCTGCATCAATAGAAGGAGAAAGAAATGCAGGAAGATGTATTTAAGATGTATCTTGACGAGGTTGAGGGTATAGAAAGTTTAAGCCCTGATGAGAACCGTATGCTGGCGGAGAAGCTGTCCGCGGGTCATGAGTCAGTAAAAGACCGGCTGATTGAGGGGAACCTTCGGACGGTTCTTTTGATGGTTCAGGATTATCTGGGAAGAGGCGTCCTGGCCGGTGATTTGGTTCAGGAAGCCAATATGGCTCTGGTGGTGGCAGTCAGGGAGTACAGATCTGAACTTGGCGGTTTTGATGAGTTTTTAGAGGAACAGGTGAGAAAAGCCCTTCTGGCCGCCGTGGAGGAACAGTCCAGGGAAGAGAAGACTGCCGAAAAAATGGTTGACCGGGTCAACACATTAAAGGATCTTTCCAGAGACATGGCGGAAGAACTGGGGCGGGAAGCCACAGTGGAAGAATTGGCCCGGCGGATGGAACTGACTGCAGATGAGATCAGGGATATTATGAAGATGACCTTAGATGCCATGAGCGTCATGGGGGAATAAAAGAGGTGAACAGATGAAACTATATTTAATACGCCATGGACAGACAGACTGGAATGTGGCGGGAAAAATTCAGGGAAGTACGGATATTCCCCTGAATGATATGGGAAAGCGTCAGGCCGCCTGTCTGGCGGAGGGGATGGCAGGAAGGCCTGTGACAAAGGTTTTCAGCAGCTGTCTTTCAAGGGCATATGAGACGGCAAGAGCCATCGGCAGCAGCCAGCATGTGGAAGTGATTAAGGTTCATGGCCTGGAGGAAGTGGGATACGGGGTGTGGGAAGGCATGACCATGGAGGAGATCGAAAAAAAATATCCGGAAGAGCTGAACCAGTGGTACTGCAGTCCTGTAGATGTGGCTCCGCCGGAGGGCGAGAGTCAGGCTCAGATCTATGACAGGTGCAAAAAAGCGCTGGAGATCATTCTGTCCCAGGCGGAAAGCGGGGATGCGGCTGTGGTGTCTCACGGCGCCACCACAGTATTCTTGCTGGAGATTCTTCTGCAGGACGATTCCAGAGAGGAAGAAGACGACATTATTGTGGGCAATGCCAGCATCTCTACCGTTGAATATGATGAGAAGACGAGGAAGTTCACGTTGCTTGAACTCAATGACAGGGAACATCTGAAAGGCCTTGAGCAGTGACTATGACAGAATGCGTCTCAGAGTCTTTACAAGCAGCTCCACATCAATGGGTTTTGTGATAAACCCGTCCATGCCGCATTCCATGGCCGCCTGTTCGTCCTCATGAAAGGCATTGGCAGTCATAGCCACGATGGCAATTCCGGCAAGAGAAGGATTGTCTAATCTGCGGATTGCTTTTGTGGCTTCGTGGCCGTTCATAACAGGCATCTGGATATCCATAAGAATAAGGTCATAGTACCCGGGCAGGGAGCCGGACAGTTTATCCACGGCAATCCGTCCGTTTTCTGCAAGCTCTACCTGGAAACCGCAGCCTCTGAGGATTTCCTCTGCAATCTCCCTGTTTAATTCATTGTCATCCACTACCAGAATCCGGATGCCGGCAGACGAAAATTCCTCATCCTGCTTTTCCTTAAGTTCAAGGGCGGAGGGAGATTCGGCAAGGCGGAAGAAAAAGGTAACGGTGAATTCCGTCCCCTTGTCCTTCTCGCTTTTTACAGTGATCATGCCGCTCATGAGTTCAACGATAGCTTTTGTGATGGACATTCCAAGGCCTGTTCCGGGAATCCTATTGACTGTGGAGTTGATCTCTCTCTCAAAAGAGTCAAATACACGGGGAAGGAACTGAGGGCTCATGCCCATACCCGTATCCTTAACCCGGATCTCATAATTCCCCCAGCCTTCTAAGGTATGGCCTTCCTGGGACAGGGAAAGGGACACCTCTCCGCCGGCAGAAGTAAACTTCATGGCATTGCTGAGAAGATTCATAAGAATCTGTTTTAAATGAGTGCCGTCACAGTATACATAAGGGTCTTTGATGTTGTCTGCGTCGATATGAAAATCCAGTCCCTTTTCCTCCATCTCATCGGATACCAGGGTATATATATCACGGAAGAGCTCAGGAAGGCAGGTCTGCGCTTCTTCGATGACCATCTTGCCGCTCTCCAAAAGGCTCATCTCCAAAACATCCTTCATAAGGCCAAGGAGAATATTGCCGGAGGAAAGTATCTTTTTCAGATAATCATGAACCTTCTCGTCATCTCCCAGACTTTTTTCCGCCAAAGCGGCAAAACCCATAATAGCATTCATGGGCGTGCGGATATCATGGGACATGTTGGAGAGAAAGCGGCTTTTGGCCGCGCTGGCCTGGGAGGCCGCATTGGCCGCTTCCGAGAGGGCTCTGCGGATTAAGCGCTCTTCCGTCAGATTGGAGAAGGAGAAGAGATATTTTTCTTCTTTGCCGAACATGACAGGACAGGAGGCCACAGACAGCCACATGGTCTGTCCGAAAGCTTTATTGAAGCATTCGATTTCCCAGACCCTGCGCTCCGCCGGCCGCTCGCTGCGGAGGATTTCTCTGATCTTCCAGTAGAGTTCGTTGGTTTCGGCGGGATCGTTTTCGTAGAATTTTTCAGCAGGGATTCCCAGAAGTCTCTTTGTATTCTCAAAGACATAGTCAATCTGCCCGTCGGTTTTCCTTACGATGAATATGACCGTGTCCACGTTCTGGGAAATACACTGATAGAACATCCGGGGATAGTCCTGGTTTTCCTTTCCTTTTTCCATATTCAAGTTTTTTTCCATTTCCTCCATGACGTTCTCCTCTGACATTGAATCATGTGTGAATGCTTAAGGTTTTCCATCCATATTATATGCGAAATCCCGGAGTATGGCAAGATGGTTTGTGTTTGATTGACAGAGAATGTGAAATGCAATATAGTTAGTTAAAACAGGAATAATAAGAGAAGGTGAGAGGGATGCTGGTTAAAGAAAAACTTTTGGACAGGGAGCATTTTTCCGAAATAGACGAAAGAATTGCGGACTATATGCTGGAAAGGCAGGAGAAATTAAAGGAAGACAGTGTGCGCCGGATTGCAAAGAGACTTTATGTGGCTCCTTCCTCTGTCATCCGTTTCTGCCAGAAACTGGGGTATATGGGATTTAATGAATTGCGGGACGAGTATTTGAAGGAGACGGCATACCTGTCTTCCCATTTTCAGTCCCTGGACCCTAACTTCCCTTTTGACAAAGAAGACAGGGATATTGCCGTGGCTAACAAGATCGGGACACTCTATGAAGAAATCTTAAGAGACTGTCAGTCCCTTGTGGAGCCGGAGGTCTTAAAACAGGCGGTGGACATGGCGGATACGGCGCCCTGCATCTATGTCTGCGCATCAGGCGCCCAGCTTGGAGTCAGCCAGGTGTTCCGGGATAAGATGATGAAGATCGGAAAGATGGTTCATATCTGTGAACAGACGGATGAGGCTTACTATCAGGCATCCTACAGCAGCGAAGACAGTATGTTCATTCTGATCTCCTACACCGGGGAGACGAAGAGAGTAATCAAGGTGGGACTGAAGATCCGGGAGCGCCGTCTCCCTTCTGTGGCCATCACTTCCTACGGAAGCAATTCCCTGTCTTCCATGTGTACCTGCAGCCTTTATGTCTCTACCAGAGAAAAGCTTATAGGAAATCTGGGGACTTTCGGCATCAATGTGTCCGCCATGTATCTTCTGGATGTCATCTATGCAGGGTGCTTTAACCGGAATTATGACAACCATTATGCCGATAAGCTGAAATATTCCAGAGAATGCGAAAATGTGGGAACCGACGAAGCCAGATATTCCAGCAATCCTATATTGGAAGGATAGAAAGCGGGAATATTGGCTGCTGTTCATGGGGGCATCTTCTTGTCTGCCCCGTGAACGGTAACGGAACATTGTTCTTATTTTCCTATGGAAAAGACGGGCAGAAAGAGAACACTGTACCTTTTGTACAAGGAACCATTGACAAACAGGGGAAAATCCGTGAAAATGGAGATATCAAAAAGCACAGTAACCAAGAGGAGGAAAATCATGGAAAAGAAACCTGTAAAGATTGTAACCATCGGCGGCGGAAGCAGCTACACACCAGAGTTAATGGAAGGGTTTATTAAGCGTTACGAGGAACTTCCCATCAAAGAGATCTGGCTGGTTGACATCGAGGATGGAAAAGAGAAGCTGGAGATCGTTGGCAAGATGGCTCAGCGTATGTGGGATGCTTCTCCTTACGATGTTAAGGTACACCTGACTCTGGACAGAAGAGAGGCTCTTCCGGGGGCGGACTTTGTTACCACTCAGTTCCGTGTAGGCCTTTTGAATGCAAGAATCAAGGACGAGAGAATTCCGCTGTCTTACGGTATTCTGGGGCAGGAGACCAACGGCGCAGGCGGTATGTTCAAAGCCTTCAGAACCATTCCGGTAATCTTAAGCATTGTTGAGGACATGAAGGAACTGTGTCCCGATGCATGGCTGGTGAACTTCACCAACCCAAGCGGTATGGTGACCGAGGCTGTGGTGCGTTACGGAAAGTGGGAGAAAGTCATCGGTCTGTGCAACGTGCCTGTAGGCGCTATGATGAAAGAACCCAAGATGATCGGCAAGACCTTAGACGAGCTGATCTATAAGTTCGCAGGTCTGAATCATTTCCATTGGCACAAAGTATTTGACTTAAACGGCAGGGATGTAACTCCTGAGATCATTGACAAGCTCTATGATCCTGAGACAGATGCAGGCATTCCGGCCAATATCTTTGACGTGAAGTTCTTCAAGGAGCAGCTTGACGAGATGGGCATGATCCCATGCGGATACCACAGATATTACTACAGACAGGAAGAGATGCTTAACCACATGATCGAGGAGTACAATGATCCTGAACTGGGAACCCGCGCACAGCAGGTGAAGAAGACAGAGGCGGAACTCTTTGAGCTGTACAGGGATCCCAACTTGGATCACAAACCGGAGCAGCTTGCCAAGAGAGGCGGAGCTCACTACTCTGATGCAGCCTGCGAGACCATCGCTTCTATCTACGGCAACAAGAATGCCCATATCGTTGTATCCACCAAGAACAATGGAGCGGTACCGGATCTTCCACCGGAGTGTGTTGTTGAAGTATCCGCCCATATCGGCGCCTGCGGCGCTCTGCCCATTGCCTTCGGACCTCTTCATCCGGCACAGAAGGGCTGGCTCCAGGTTATGAAGAACATGGAACTGTGTGTATGTGAAGCTGCCGTGACAGGCAATTACGGAATGGCTCTTCAGGCATTTATCCTGAATCCCCAGGTTCCCTCCGGCACAACTGCCAAGAGAGTATTGGATGAACTGCTGATTGCCCATAAGAAATACCTTCCTCAGTTTGCCGAGAAGATCGCCGAGCTGGAGAAGGAAGGCGTTACCATCAAAGACGACGTGGCAAGGGAGCTGACAGAGCAGGGATTATAACGATTAGATCATCAAAACGAAAGCCTGGATATTTTTATAAATTAGGCCCTTAGGTGTTACAGCCTGGGGGCCGATTTTTAGTATAAGCAGTCGAAAAAATAGTTTTACTTCCCGAAATAGATATACACCAAACATTTTCGCAAAATTTATTGCGTAATAATGAAATGCGTGCTAAAATATGGATACCATAAGATTTTTCATCTATAGCCCACAACTATTGGTGCATTTATGAATAAAGAGGAAATAAAAATGTATGAAATTATACTAAAGAACAAAAAGGCGTACAATCCATATCCGGATAATAAAAATTCGTTTTTTTATACTCCCCCCAAAATAGAAAAGGAATCGATATCTTTAGTTATATCTTGTAAAATTGTTAATAATTTAAGCAGAGACATGGAAAAGATGACAAATCTCATGGTGAAATCTATTTTTGAGGGAATATCCAATGGCAAATGATGAAGTAAAGAAAATGAATGAAAAAGTTAAACAAGAAGATGAATTTGAAGAATTACCTGAAGAAATGAAGGATGTGCTGGAGAGTATTCCACAAGAAGCTAGGCGCACGGTGAAGCAAATGGTCGGAATGTCCATGCAAATGGGAGGAGTGATTTCGCCACAACTAGAATTAATGAAGAAAATGACAACAGAAAATGTAACTGAATTTTTACAAGGTCAAAGAGAAGCTGCGAATAATCAGTTTAGAGAGAGCAGAGATAATAAAATATTTCTTGCTTTTATAGTAGTAGTGGTTCTCATTTTTGTGACGGTGTTAGTCATTTTACTAAAGGAAAAACCAGATATATTAGAGAATGTTTTATATACATTAGGTGGATTGGTTGCCGGCTTATTAGGTGGTTATGGATATGGAAAGACAAAGAGAGAGGATTAGGGGCTGCTGCAAAAGTAGAAGAAAATTCTACTGGAGCAACAGCTCCGCTTTTATTTACCGGCCTTCCCGCCTATCTGTGCCACATAGGAGCTGGGAGTCATACCAGTCTTTTTCTTAAAGAGCTGGGAGAAGTACTGGGGATTGTTGCCAAGCCCCACTTCCCCCGCCACTTCCTGAATGGTATCAGGGCCCTTGGAGACCAGAAGCTCCTTGGCTTTTTTAATCCGCACATCGGCAAGGTAGGTGGAGAATTTGATTCCTGTTTCCTTGAGGAATTTTTTGCTCACATAGTCCACGTTCATGTAGAGAAAATTTTTGGCAATGTATTTGAGAGTCAGATTGTCATCCTGAAGATTCTCATTTACATAATCAAAGATCTGCCGGGTCATGGCGCTGACAGAGGCCTCCGGTTCCGGCTCTCTTAAAAAATCCCCGGCTTTTTCCACAGTCAGGTTTTTCAGTTCCACAAGGTTCTGGCTGTTTTCGATTCTTAGAAGCCATTCCGTCAGTTCAACGGAGGAACGCTCCGGGTTGTTTAAAGTAAGCTTTAAAAACAGGTTGGAGACGATCTGTTTAAAAAAGGTAATATCCGTAATATTCCCAATCAGTTCCGAAAGACTGTCAAGGGCTCCGGGCCGGCGTTCCATAATGGAGCGGCAGAGCAGTTCCATCTCTTGGATATGGGTATTGTAGTTGCAGGTGTAAAGAAGACGGAAATCATTAATGTAGTAGATCATGCCGAAACGGCGCACTTTTTCAAGCACCACGCAAAGAAGCTCCTCCAGGCTTGGAAAGAGGATGGATTCCGTCTCTAAAGAGACCGTCTGGCTGCGGTAGTGGCGCTTTGTGATAAAAAGTTCCAGCTCAGGAAAGCGGAAGGTAAAATCCTTGAAAAACAGAATCAGGGTGTTGTTCACATAGATTCCGTGAAGGGTCACCATGGACAGATTTTCCCGGCAGAAAAGCCTTAGGTCTCCCAGGAATTCCTCCAGATATTCAAAGGGAAGAAAATACACATAGTACAGCCGGTAAGCCGTGAATTTAAAATCTATGTAGGATTCATAGGACTTTATGATATCGGGAAAGCTGCGGTTCTGGCAGATACTGTCGTTGATGATGCTGAAGATCACATTATGGTTCATGCTGTTGATGGCAGTAAACTGGCCGGACACAATGCGCTCCATGTTTTTTCTGCGGTAACAGTCCTCGGTGCACTGACGGATACACTCAATGATCTGGGCCTCATTGCAGGGTTTAAGAAGGTAATGCTTTACCCCGCTTTTCATGGCTTCCTTGGCGTACTCAAATTCCCCGTAGCCTGAGAGTATAATAAACTGGACGTTGATATCCGTTCCCGAAATCCGCCGAATCAGTTCCAGCCCGTCCATACCGGGCATGCGGATATCCGTAAGTACAATGTCAGGGGTTTCATCCAGAATCATATCATAGGTCTCGATTCCGTTTCTGCAAAGTCCCACCACCTCAATCCCGTAATCTTTCCAGTTGATAATGGTGGAAATGGTCTCCCTGATGATGCGTTCATCATCTGCAATAATTAATTTCAGCATAATTATTCCTCAATTCTGTAGGGTACACGAATCACTGCCACGGCTTTTTCTCCCTGATTTTTAAAGGAGAGCCCGTATTCCTCGCCAAAAAACATCTGGATTCGCTGGTGAATGTTCACAAGTCCGATGCCGAAGCCGTGGGCAGTCTTGGTTCCGTCCTTAAGCTTCCCAAGAAGATCTTCCTCGAAAAAAGAACCCTCATTGGAGACTTCCACGATCAAAAGGCTGTCATGTCTTGAGACCGACAGCCCGATCTCACAGGTATCGGTCATCTCCTCCATGCCGTAGCGCACCGCATTCTCCAAAAGAGGCTGAATGGTAAGAGGAAGGATGAGAGCGCTGTGAAGAGCCTCATCACATGCAGTCTGAAAAATCAGCCGGTCCTCAAACCGGATTTTTTGTATGGTCATATAGCTTCTGGCCAGATCCATCTCGTATTCCATGGTGACAAGAGGTTTTTTGTTGCTTAGGGTGGCCCGAAGGAGGCTTCCTAAGGATTCCACCATAGACGATATCTGCTGGTCCCTCAGAGCCTTGGCCCGCCAGTTAATGGTCTCCAGAGTATTGTACAGAAAGTGAGGATTGATCTGGGATTCCAGGGCCTTTAGGCGGGCCTCGCGGCTGAGAATCTCGTTAATGTAATTCTTCCGTACCAGTTCCTGTATCCGTCTGGCCATGGTGTCAAAATGCTGATGGAGACGTCCGATCTCATCACGGCGTCCGCTGTAGTCCACTCCGGTTTTGGAGAGCTGGAGCTGGGTGCTGCTGAAAAATTCCATCTTCTGGATCAGCAGATCAAAGTCTTTTAAAATGTACCGTGTCAGGCCCTTGAAAAATGTCATGGCCATCATGAGGGCAGCCACAAGCATGGCAAGAATCAGGTAATAGGTCATGGTAGTGGACCTGGCAATCTCGTCAAAGGGAATGAAATTGATGTAGGTCCAGTTATAATGGGGGATGGTATTTCTAACGGCAAAATAAGTGTGTCCCTCATGGCGGATAATGTTGTAAGCCTCGCCGGTGTTCTCCTTAAAGACTATGGCAGTCCCAGGGTCAATCCCTTTTGACGTATAGATCAGGCGGTCCTGATCAAAAAGAATGTAGCCGCAGTCGTCATAGGTGGTGACCGCCTTGTTGGCATCGGTGACAATCCTGTCCAGATCCACAAAGATGAGAAGGTCGCCTAAGTGGCTCAGCTCCAGGTTGTTGGCTTTGCGGATTCTTCTTGCCAGGATGTAGAGATTATGGCTGTAGTCCGTAACCCAGGCCACGGCTCCGTCCTTTAGGCGGGCCTGGTTCACGGCATCCTTTCGTACCTCCTCGTCCGCGTTGTTTACCACGGTAAAATTGGTGATATTGTAAAAGTGAAGGTTGTACAGGGCGATGGCGGAGACTCCGTCTGCTTTATAAGCCTGCTGGTAACTGCTGATAAAAAGGCTGATCTCCCGGTTGGCATTGGACCATATAATGGCATCTTCGGAAGTGTCAATGCGGTTTAAGGCATTCTGGATGGTGGAGGAGGAGATGATAATGGAGGATAAAGTCTCAACGTTTTTTAAGGTGCCGGCAATGGTCTGGGAAGAAAAGGACAGGTTGCCGGAAACCGCTTTGTAGAGCTGCTGGTTGTAAGCGTTTGACGATACCTTTAAACTTACCAGAACAATAAACAGGATCATCATCACATTGGAGGACACTACGATAATCAGCTTATTCATGAGAGAAAGATTGTCAAACCGTTTTTTCAACTGTACAATATGCTCCATGGATTCTCTCCTTTTTCCGGAAAAACTTTCTTTTACTATAAACCATAATCTCTCAGGGGGCAAGAAAAACTTGTCTTTGTCTAATGTGCACAAAAAGTCGGATTTTTAACGGTGGATATCGGTTTTATTGATTGGTTACGGGGAAAAAAGGGGCTATAATAGCCTCATCGAATACGAGGGAGGTAATTAACATGAAGAAACCAATCGCATTACTGCTGGCAGCGGCCATGACGGCAGGACTGAGTGCCTGCGGCGGTTCCTCGGAACCGGCAGGAACCCAGGCCCCTGCATCATCTGCAGCCGGAGGTGAGACCAAGGAGGCACAGGCTCCGGCAGCGGAAGGAGAAACCCAGGCTTCCCAGACTCCGGGTGAAGGCGCCGAGCTGGTAGTCGCCTGGTGGGGCAATCAGGTGAGGAACGAGAGAACCCAGGCGGCTCTTGACCTTTACTCTGAACAGAATCCGGGTGTGACCTTTGACGGACAGTTCTCCGAGTGGGCCGACTACTGGAACAAGCTGGCCACGGCGGCGGCAGGTCACAGCATGCCGGACATTATCCAGCAGGACTACAAGTACATTCAGCAGTATGTGAGCAATGATCTGTTAGTGGATCTGACGCCCTATATTGAGGACGGAACTATTGATGTGTCCAACTGCAATGAAGATATCTTAAATTCAGGCAGGATTGGCGACGGCATCTATGCCATCTGCAACGGCATCAACACACCGGCTCTTCTGTACAACAAGACGGCTCTTGACGCGGCAGGCATTACGGTGAAGGACAACATGACTCTGGATGAATTTGTTGCTCTTTCCAAGGAAATCCAGGAAAAGACCGGTTATAAGACGAACCTGGCTTACGGCAACAACGAGATTTTGGCCGAGTATCTTTTGAGGGCCGACGATATCGTTATGTTTGAAGAGGATAAGCTGGGCGGAACCGCCGAGGACTATGTGGCCTACATGAAGCTTTATGAAGACGGCATCAAAGAGGGATGGGTGATTGACGCCGCAGTCTTTGCGGAGACCACCATCGGTTCTGTGGAGCAGAATCCTCTTGTATACGGCACAAGCCCGGAGACCATGTCCTGGTGTATGTGCGCCTATACCAATCAGCTGACGGCTTTCCGCAACGCGGCTCCTGAGGGAGTGGAGATCGGAATGACCACATGGCCTTCCAAGGACCCGGCAAAATCCGACTATTTAAAGCCGAGCCAGTTCTTCTCCATCACCAAGGACAGCGCAAACCCGGATGAGGCGGCAAAGGTTCTGAACTTTATTACCAACTCCGTGGACTGCAACAATATCCTTCTGGGCGAGAGAGGCATTCCCCTTTCTTCAGCAGTAGCCGAGGCCATCGCTCCCAATATGGACGAGACCAGCCAGGAAGTCATTAAGTTCATCAATGAAGTGGTGTCCCCCAACTCTTCTCAGATCAATCCTCCGGCGCCGGACAGCGCCAGCGAGGTAAACAACCTGATCAACAAGCTGGAAGAACAGGTTTGTTATGGCCAGATGAGCGCGGAAGAAGCAGGAAAGCAGCTCTTTGAAGAGGGCAATGCCATTATGGGTTCCAAATAAAACGCGAAAAAGGGCGGCTTACCCAGTCGCCCTTTTTTAAAGAAGAAGGAGGAAAAGCCATGAAATCTTTGAGGCAAAAGCTGGGCAGGGAAAGTGTGGCAGGAGTTCTGTTTACACTGCCCTTTACCGTTGGATTTCTGCTGTTTATGATTGTCCCTATGGGGATTTCCCTGTACTATTCCTTTTGTGATTATAATATTTTGTCTCCGCCGGTCTTTACAGGAATGAAAAATTTTATTACTATGTTTAAGGACGCCACGTTTTTTAAGGCTCTTCGGGTAACCTTTTTCTTTGCCTTTGTGTCCGTGCCCTTAAAGCTTGTGTTTGCCCTGATCGTGGCCATGCTGCTCCTTGAAAATTCCAGGATGTCCGGCTTTTACAGGGCGGCCTACTATCTGCCCTCCATTATCGGCGGTTCCGTGGCAGTGTCCATTCTGTGGAAGAGAATGTTTGCCATGGACGGCGTGATCAACAAGCTCCTTGGCGCCATAGGGATTCAGACCAGTTTTTCCTGGCTGGGGAGCACAAAGACGGCCATCTGGGTGCTGATTCTTCTGGTAGTATGGCAGTTTGGCTCTTCCATGCTGATCTTTCTGTCATCCTTAAAGCAGGTTCCCCAGTCTCTCTATGAGGCGGCGGAAGTGGACGGAGCCAGCGGGCCGGCCAAATTTTTCAGAATCACCCTGCCTTTGCTTACACCCACCATATTTTTTAACCTGGTTATGCAGACCATCAACGGGTTTTTGGCATTTACCCAGTGCTACATCATTACCCAGGGAAAGCCTATGGATTCCACGCTGCTTTACACCGTGTACATGTATCAGCAGTCCTTCGAATTCCACAACACAGGATACGGCGCGGCTCTGGCATGGATGATGCTGGCGGTTATCGGCCTGATTACCTTGTTTCTGTTTGCAACCAAGAAATTTTGGGTATATGACGGAGGGCTTTGATCATGAGAGAAAAGAGAATGGTGAAAAAGGTTATCTATCATATCATTGTGTTCCTTATAGGAATCATCATGATCTATCCTTTGATCTGGATGGTCATGAGTTCCTTTAAGGAAAAAAGCACGATTTTTACTACGGCAGGCAGCCTGATTCCGGAGAAGTTCATCTTTGACAATTACGTCACCGGATGGAAAGGCTTTGCCAAGGTGAGTTTTGCCACATTTTTTCAGAATTCCCTGTTTATCGCCGTAGTGGCGACTGTGGGTACGGTGGCATCCTCGGCCCTGGTGGCATACGGGTTTGCCAGATTTAAGTTTAAAGGGAGAAATATATTGTTTGCGGCCATGCTGCTTTCCATGATGCTGCCGGCCCAGGTCCTTATGATTCCTCAGTATCTGTGGTATCAGAAGCTTGGATGGGTAGGCTCCTATATCCCCCTGACCGTTCCTTACTTTTTTGCAATCCAGGGATTTTTTGTGTATCTGATCTCCAATTTTATAGAAGGAATCCCTGCGGAACTGGATGAGGCGGCCAAGATCGACGGCTGTTCTTACATGGGAATTTTCAGCCGCATTATGCTTCCTCTCATTAAACCGGCTCTGGTGACGGCATGCATCTTCTCCTTTATGTGGAGATGGGACGATTTTCTCTCCGCCCTTTTGTATGTGAGCAAGTCCAGCATGTATCCCGTAAGCCTTGCCCTTAAGCTTTTCTGCGATCCGGGCTCCTCCTCGGATTACGGCGCAATGTTTGCCATGGCAACTCTCTCAATTATGCCTTCTGTCCTTATTTTCCTGTTTTTCCAGAAATATCTGGTGGAGGGCATCAGCACTTCCGGTTTGAAAGGATAAGGAACAATCATATGAAGATCATTGACGCACATGTACATCTGGTACAATACATAGCAGGCACAGGAGCAGGAGGGGAACTGCGCTTTGTGGGAAAGGGCATGGCGGAGTATGCTTCGGGGGAGCGCTTTCGTATGCTTCCCGAAGAATTTGACAGCGGAGTGGTGACGGCGGAGGATATGATCCGTAAGATGGATGAAAACCATGTGGAGAAGGCCGTGATTCTCCAGGGCAATTATTTTGGCTTCCAGAATCTCTATGCCGTGGAGGCGGCGAAAAAATATCCGGACCGCTTTCGTCCCGCGGCTTCCTATGATCCCTTCTGCCGCGGAAAAGACAGGATCAGAAAGCATCTTTTTGAAGAACTGGGGGTTGGCATCGTAAAGTTCGAGGTCAGCACCGGTTCCGGCCTTATGAGCAACCACTTTACCCTGGCTTTGGACGGGGAACTTATGAAGGCGGAGTACGATTATGCAGACGAGCACGGCCTTGTGTTTGTCATAGACATCGGCAAATGCGGCAGCGAGAGCTGGCAGGTGGACGCCCTCAGAAGGGTAATCTTAGCCCATCCCTCCATGAAGTTTGTGGTGTGCCATCTTCTGGCCGCTTCCATGATGGACGAGGCCAAACTGGCAGAGGGTTTAAAGAAGCTGGCTCTTCCCAATGTGTGGTTTGATCTGGCGGCCCTTCCCCACAACTGCCGTCCCGATGCCTACCCTTATCCCAACGCCCTTCGCTACATAAGACTGGGCATTGACATTGCAGGGGCCCACAGGCTGATCTTCGGTTCGGATATTCCCTCAACTTTGAAGGAGGACAGCTATGGCCATCTGATTCGCTATATTACGGACAGCCAGGGGCTGACCAGAGAAGAAAAGGAAAGCATGATGTACCGCAATGCGGAGCAAGTATATTTTTCATGAGATTAGAAAACAGGAGGACTCTTGCGTTATGAAATATGCAGACAACAAAGTATCAGATATCCAGATTGCCTATATCGGCGGCGGTTCCAGAGGCTGGGCCTGGACCTTCATGACCGATCTTGCCCTGGAAGATCAGATAAGCGGAACCATCCGCCTTTATGACATAGACGAGGAAGCTGCCAGGAACAATGAAATCATCGGCAACCGCCTGATGAAGAGGGAGGAGGCAAAGGGGGACTGGAAGTTTGAGACCAGGACTTCTTTAAAAGATGTCCTCACAGGCTGCGACTTTGTGGTGATCTCCATTCTGCCCGGAACTTTTGATGAGATGGAATCCGACGTCCATCTTCCGGAACGTCTGGGCATCTATCAGTCTGTGGGAGACACGGCAGGTCCGGGAGGAATGATCCGCGCTCTGCGCACCATCCCCATGTTTGTGGAGATTGCGGAGGCAGTGAAGGAATATGCTCCCCATGCCTGGGTGATCAATTACACTAATCCCATGTCCCTGTGTGTAAAGACATTGTATCACACCTTCCCTCAGATCAAGGCCTTCGGCTGCTGCCACGAAGTATTCGGAACCCAGAAGGTATTAAAGGGCATCTGTGAAGCCGCCTGCGGCGAGAAGGACATTGACTGGCATGACATATATGTCAATGTAGTGGGAATCAACCATTTTACCTGGTTTAAGAGCGCTTCCTACAAGGGAATCGACTTATTCCCGGTTTACAGAGACTACATAGAGAATCATTTTGACGAAGGCTATAAAGTGGAAGGGGAAAACTGGCTCAACGCTTCCTTCCAGTGTTTAAACCGGGTAAAGATGGATCTGTTCAGCCGTTACGGCCTGATCGCCGCGGCGGGAGACCGCCATCTGGCGGAGTTCATGCCAGGTAATGAGTATTTAAACAATCCGGACACCGTGGCTTCCTGGGATTTTGGCCTGACCACCGTAGCATGGAGAAAAGAAGACTTAAAAGCCAGGCTGGCAAGAAGCCGCCGCCTGGCAGCAGGAGAGGAAGATGTAGTGCTGGAGCCCACAGGCGAAGAAGGGATCCTTCTCATCAAGGCCCTCTGCGGCCTGACCAGAGTGGTGAGCAACGTAAACATTCCCAACACAGCCCTTCAGATCTCCAATCTTCCCGCAGACGCCCTGGTGGAGACCAACGCCGTCTTCGAGAAAGACCACATCTATCCTGTGGCGGCAGGGGATGTGCCGGAGGAAGTAAAAGCCCTTCTTATGCCTCACCTGGAGAACCATAAGCTGATTCTGGAAGCGGCTCTCACACCGGATAAGGAGAAGGTAGTCAAAGCATTCATGAACGATCCTTTGGTAAAGGGCAAAAACTGCAGTGAGAAAGACATAAGAGCTCTTGTGGACGATATGATCGGGAACACGAAAGAATATCTTCCCGCGGGATGGAGATAGACAAGCTTATGTGCTGACCGGGAAGAGATAACAGAGGTTTAAGCCGGGGAGGGAATGCGTGGCATTCCCTCCCTGAAAGGTTATGGGAACTTATTCCTTGATTTCATCAATGTCCGTAAGATTGACACCAAGAGAAGCCAGAATTGCTTTTAAGGATTTGTAATCTTTTTTCAGACCATTGTATGTTTTGGTGGCATTCTCTTCCCTGGCGTTTTTCATGTGTGCCTGTATTTTTTGAAATTCATTTACGGTATCTTTGATAATTTCCGCGTCGTTTGGCATCTGGTCACCTGCTTCCTGAAACATGTTTATCTGATTCTTTTATTATAGCAGATAAGCGGGTCAGGAGCAAAGTTTTTTGGATTTTTGAAAAACATTCGCAGGGTGCAGATAATTTTTCTGAGTTATTGTCAGATATTTCGGGCCCATAGATAGGAAGACCATTATTAGACAGCTGATAAAAGCGCTATAGAAGTTTTTGACTCCAACATTTTAACTTTTTTATATCATATAGTATAAAGAATAGCAATAAGGCCACAGCCAAATATGACATACCATAAAGCATTAACCTTCTAGTAATCTCTCCATTATCCATGATCATCTGGTCATAATCAAATTGGGGGAACATTGGAGGTATTAGATACAAAAGGAAATACCATCCGATATTCCAGATTGTACATAATAAAATAATCACTTTATCTTTTATAAGAATACCATAAAAATTTAGGGATACAAAAAAAATCGGAAATGAATAAGATTGGATTACAGTATAGTTAAAAACAAGGGCTGTTAAATTTATAGAAATACATTTCGACATAAAAATCATTCCCAATACAGGAAGAAAGATATACTGAAACAACACATCAAAAAACGGAAGAAGAAGACAAAGTAAACATCCTTGCCACAGTCGTAGTTGAAGACTCATAATTAATCCGGCGAATCCAGCAGCCATCCCCGGAATTAAAGAGTTTCGCATCTTATTTCCCATACTCATCAGAAGAGTACCAAAGCCATTGTCCAAGAACACTTCCGATGTTTCTAAATCTAACAATATCGGTATTAATCGCAAATTAACAAGAAATCCACCGAATATACATAGGTAGATGCACCTTCTAAATAACTTATTTTTCATAAATTTTCCTCCAAATAATATTATGAACACTCTCAGGGAACTACCTTTCACCCATCTTTGTGACTGATTTTCCGCTAGAAGCATCCAAATTTAATTTATGTATATTCCCATATACATCTCATAAATTTGTGCACTTCTGATAAAAAATCATCTCACAAATCTGAACACAAAGAGTTTCTGAGAGTGCTCATTAGACAAGTCCTAATACTACCACTCTATACCCAGCATTAAGATCAAACGATTCTTATTCAACATTTATGGAAAATGAACAGTGAGTTTTCCCAAAATCGATATTTCCATAATCAGATGTCATATAAACAGTAAATTCATAGTAAAAATCTGCAGATAATTTATTTGAGGCGATCGTAGCTTCACTATAGTCTAATTTTGTCTTTACGGAATACGCTGTTGAACTTGGCGTCAATCTTCTTTTGACAATTACTGGTTTAGTAGCACTCGATATTCTATATGTATTAGGGTCATAAGTAATGGATGCTCGGGCAGTATAATCAACTGTGCATGTTAAACCTTTATTATTTTTATCG
This sequence comes from Clostridiaceae bacterium, assembly GCA_910574345.1. Lineage (GTDB taxonomy): Bacteria > Bacillota > Clostridia > Lachnospirales > Lachnospiraceae > UBA3402. The sequence continues at coordinate 167,026 of CAJSZV010000005.1, forward strand.
TATAAAATTTCTACTACACGCTCATCTACGGTTTTGCTTAAATCACTCCGGGTAATACTTTCTTGCACTTCTGTCATCACAACTACTTTTTTAATATTATTTTTGCAATATTGTTGTAGAGCGCTTATCTTACCTGAGGTATATAATGGATAGGCAATACTTTTAAAATTAGAGGTAATATCTTGATTGTTGTAATCATATATTACATATTGCCCGCTTGTTCGCTCTTCTTCCACTTCAAGCGCGTCTCCAACAATTTCAAATAGCGAATTATTTATCTCGACATCAGAAGGGGTCGCCGCATATGAAATATTTGTATTTATGAGCATTATAGTAACTACTATAAAAGCAAGTAAACATCTTTGAATTTTTTTCATATTGTTTACCATTCCTTTCAGTTCTCTTTGAGAATAAATAAGTTTTAAAATATCTGTTGCATTCCTTTTCTAATTTATTTATAATAGTTTAAACAACAATACATTAAAGAACACCAGAGAAGGTGTGATAAATCTATTTATTCTTGATTCCGTATTTACATATGTATTTTCAAGCGCAGATGAACTATACCTTAAGCCTGAATTCTTATCATTAGCACAAACCATGGTTTATTTAGTCACAAAAGAACAAACAATATTACTATTTCTAATCTTGCTGTCTTTCAAGAACTGCCTAACCCCTAATTTGTATTTACCGAAATGGTACTTTTCTTTTGATTTATTTTCACTATTATCTCTCTAATCTGCAGATATTTTAAAACTGTCTGAATATGAACCATAACCAAGTGAGACATAATCCATATCCCCGCCACCCAAATTAGCAAATACATTTAATTGATACTTAAATGTAGCAGAATAGCCATTTGCCGCAATAACTGGAGAAGGACTATATTCATTCTTAGTATATGGGCGTACATCTGGATCCCAATCAACCCAATCAATATTTACTCTTAGTACGGGAGTAGCCGAAGTAATCTTATATGTATTAGGATTATATGTAATTGAACCTCTTAAGCGATAATAGACCTTGCCTTCCAACGCTGAACTCGGTACTTGATTCCAACTTGCTCCAGTGATTGTAACAGCCCGACATTTATGATATACTTCCTCTTCAACAGTTTTCGATAAATCACCAGACCTTGTTATAATTTCAGTACGTTTTATAGCACATGAAACATTTTGCTCAAATAATTCATATTGCTCTTTAAGTGACATATTTGTTATATCAGTAATAAATTCATTAGTTATATCGTTACCTTCATTATCTATAAATTTATAAATTATGGTTCGATTTCCTTCTGATTTATTATGCAAAGTACTCCGCTCATGATTTGGTAAATCCGTAATAAATACACTAAATTTAGTAAGCGACTCTGTTGATACTTGAGATTCCGCCATCTCCGATTCGGCAGCAAGTGACGAAAAGGATAAAGTAATGATCATAGATATAGATAACAATACCATCAATATTTTTTTCATACAACTACACCCCTATTATTTTTTAGATTGTTTAAAAAGTTACATATACCATTTGACACTTCTAAGGTTACATACAAACTGTTTCCATGACTTTCCCTCCCTCACACTAAAACTTTTTTGTATTCTCTAAATCCTATTATATAGATCCCTTATATTTTAAAAAATATTGAGTTCAGACTATATATGCCCCATTCTAAGAAAGACAATTTTACAATCACCGTTTAAAGGCTATCCATCTGTAAATAAAACTTAAATGCTATTAAAACCGACTTTATCGATAGCCTCCCTCTTCTAATCGCAAAAGTCAATACTCTGTTGCCATGCACGAAAGAACTACATACTCATAAGTGATTACCCGCAATTTTCTAACAATTCTCTACATAGCTATAAAAATACCCATAATTCGTCTGTTTGTTACAAGTGAAAGCATGTACAAATATACATTTAGAAAGTGAATAAATGTGCAAAACAATATGAACATATAAGTATTATTGTATAATTTTACATTGTCTCGTATTTAAGTGATTAGTAGGCACAAATAAATGAACTGGGAGTAAAATAAGAGTTGGATTTTGATACAAGGGTCCTCACGGAACACTGTAAGTAAAAATAAACATAGACTACATTATTATAGTTGATGAATTCGGGACAATAGTTACTTTTTAATGTTTAACCAGCTATCGAACTCAAGATTCTGAGGACTTATCTTCAAGATAATTATATTATATCATACTAAATTATATTTTATTTTATCATGTATTTATAATTATGTCAACATATCGTTCAAAATATTCGGCAAATATTCCCGTCCCGTCTTCCGTCGAAGTACTAGGAATGTTCCGGAGTTTTTGCTCCGCCCCTTTCAGCATTGTTCCCCTCAATACCTTAAAAACGCCTATACCCGTCTTCCGTCGAAGTACTAGGAATGTTCCGGAGTTTTTGCTCCGCCCCTTTCAGCATTGTTCCCCTCAATACTTTAAAAACGCCTATATTTACAAGAAAAATCTTTGCCCTTTCAGGGCCTTTTTTTATTGAAAAAATTTTTGGGATATGTTATAATAATAGTACTTTATAGCACTCTGTCAGGGGGGCGATTATGGCATACTATTTAAGAAGAGAAAAGAAGAAAAAAGGAACTTATTTACAGATGTACGAATCCCACTGGGATAAAGAAAAGAAACAGCCTCGTTCTAAAAGTGTCATGGCTTTTGGTTATGTGAACGATCTCATCTCCGACGAGATCCCAGATCCTATCGCTTATTACACAGACTTTGTGAACAGAAAAAATGAAGAGCGTACGGCTGCTCTCGCAGAGGAAACCCGTCCGCGCGCTTTTGCTTCTCCTGTAGAATACAATCTTGGGCACTTCCTCCTCCACACGCTTATGGAAGAATTAAACGTCAAGGAAGTCATTGATATCCTGGCTTCTCAAATGCGGTTTCAATTCAAGGTCTACGATATGATGGCACAGCTCATCTTTGCCAGGGTTATTTTCCCCTGCTCCAAAGCCAAAACGGTTTCCTCTGTTTTTCCGCACCTTTACAACAGTTTTCCTATTTCGGAAGATCAGGTTTATGACGGCCTTTCCTTCATCGGAGCTTCCTACAAAAAATACATAGAACTCTTTAACCACTGCTATGAACAACACTACAAAAGAGACTTTAGCAAGGTATTTTTTGATTGCACGAATTATTACTTTGAAATCGACCTTCCCTGTGGGGACAAGCAAAAAGGTCCCTCCAAGGAAAATAAGCACGACCCGATTATCGGGCAGGCTCTTCTCCTGGATGCAGACCTTGTGCCTCTGGCTATGCAGATGTATCCGGGAAATCAATCCGAAAAACCCTACATCCGAAAGATCATTGAGGAAATGAAAAACCGGTATCAGATTTCCGGCAAGACCATCCAGGTCGCAGATAAAGGGCTCAATTGTGCCAGAAATATCTATGCTGCCGTAAAAGAAGCGAAGGACGGGTATATTTTTTCAAAATCCATACATGGCAGGAACCTAAGTGAGAAGGAGAAGCTATGGGTGGTATTAGAAAATGATAAAAATACATGGAAGAATTATACGGATAAAGAGGGAAAACTCTTATACCGCCTCAAATCCTGTGTGGATACCTTTTCCTATCAGTTCAAAGAAACAGATCCTGAAACCGGAGAAGAACTTGTAACGGCTTTCTCAGTACGTGAAAAAAGGATCGTCTCTTACAATCCAGCGCTGGCAAAAAAGCAAAAAGCTGAGATTTTGAAAATGGCAGACAAGGCTTCTAATTATACAACTTATAAAGCGATGACCCGGGAAGAATTAGGGGATTGTGCAAAATATGTAAAAATAATCAACAAGGATCAAAATGGAAAGAAGATCAAACCTGTTATCGAAATTGACCAGAAAAAGCTAAATGAAGATTTAAAATATGCGGGATATAACCTTATGGTTACATCAGAATTGGACATGGAGCCGCTTCAGGTTTACCAAACCTATCACAGTTTATGGAAGATCGAAGAATCCTTCCGAATTACAAAGTCCTATCTGGATGCACGTCCGGTTTATGTGCAAAAAAAAGAAACAATCTACGGGCATTTTTTAATCTGCTACCTTAGCTTGTTTCTTTTAAGGGTAATAGAAATCAAAGTTTTCAAAAACAAAATCAATTCCTATGATCTGATCAACTTTATCCGCGACTTCCGGGGTGTAAGAGGGGGAGATGGTGTCTACATCAATATATCCAGAAACCAGGCTGTCAATGAAAAGGTCAAAGAACTGACTGGATTGGCAAATCTGGATGCACTGTATTTATCTGAAAAAGAAGTAGACAATCTCTTCAAAAACCGTATACTACTTGACTCCTGAGTACTAGGTTTTGAGAGAAACGACGGAAGTCAGGTAACATTATAAGGCCGATCATTAAAATTGTCAAGACCTGAATGAAAAAAAGCACCGGCCCCGATGCTTCGCTTCATTCCATCAAAACCAGTACTTTCACTGCGCCTTCAGGGACTCGAACCCTGGACAAATAGATTAAGAGTCTACTGCTCTACCAACTGAGCTAAAGGCGCTTTTCTGTAATATATAATGCTTTAAACGACACGCACTATTCTATCCTATCTATTTGCACTTGTCAACCCTTTTTTACAAAATTTTCTATGGTTCGCGGAGGGCATCTTCCTGGCCGGCACAGCCGGGCTGGAAGATGCCCTCCGCAAACCGCAGCACACTGACAGAACATCCCCTCTTACAGGGTCTCTTCTATAGCTGCCACAAGATTTCTTTTGTCCTGCATGCCGACCATCTTTTTCACTGCTTTTCCGCCTTTGAATACAATAAACGTAGGAATGGACATTACGCCGTATTCCATTGCAATATCCTGATTATCATCCGTGTTGATCTTTCCAACCTTTACTTTTCCCTCATATTCCTGCGCCAGCGCTTCCACCACCGGTCCCATGGCTTTGCATGGACCGCACCAGTCCGCATAAAAATCCACCAATACCGGAACATCCGCCTGATATACCTCGGTTTCAAAATTACTGCCTGTAAACTGCATTGCCATATTTACCCCTCCTGGTATTTATTTATTTTTTTTCTTCCCGCCGTCTTTTAATACTTTCTCGGCTTCTTTCAATGATTTCTGCCACCTGATCACCTGCCTGTTCAGCTCTGTCTTATCACAGGTAGCCTGCTGCAGTTTCTTTATTATGGTATCTTTCATTGCCATGGGTCTCACCCCATATCCGCTTTCTATTAAGATACGCAGCTTTTGCGCTTCTATTCCGCTGTCCGCTTTTTTTCTCTACCTGCAATAAGCTTGCAGATGGGTTTGCCCTCTGATGAAAACTTTGTCTCATACTCAGTCATTATATTGCCCTCTGCCCATGGGCTGTGATGGAGATCAAAGGTGTGCATCTTTACTGTCCATCCGGCTTTTGGTATGGATTCCAAGGAATACTCAAATAAATCCCTGTTGTCAGTCTTAAACTCCATGACACCGCCGCTTTTTAGAATCTTTTCGTAAACCGCCAGAAACTGCGGTGAAGTCAGCCGTCTTTTGGCGTGGCGGTCTTTTGGCCATGGATCAGAAAAATTCAGATAGATCCTGTCCGCCTCACCTGTTCCAAAAATATCCGCCAGGATCCTGGCGTCTTCCCGCATAAACCACAGGTTAGAGAGTTCTCTCATACCCTCCCTTTTCTGAATCGCCTTCAAAAGCACGCTGGAATACATCTCGATGCCCACATAATTAATACCAGGGTTCAATGCCGCAAGTTCCATAATGAATTTCCCTTTTCCCATACCAATTTCTATATGGATAGGATTTTCATTGCCAAACTTGTCCGACCAGTGTCCTTTATAAGCCTGCGGGGTCTGAACTACCCATGGGCTTTCTGCAATCTGTTCTTCTGCTCCGGGAATATGACGCAATCTCATAGATGTTCTTCCTCCGAAAATCATTGTCCTTTCATTCTATCACCCAAATACCGGCATTTCAAGTTTTTTGGCGCTGTAGGACTCATTCTTTTTATTTTTTTCTTACAATGTAAAATTTTAGGTGCATTAATTGTCGAAAACTAGTATAATGAGATTAATCGAACTGACAAAGGAGGATTTTATGGCAATGTCAGATATTACCAGCACATGGGAGAATATACGTCGGGGTGTCAAAGATGCGGAACTGCTGATCGGCGAAAAAAAGTACAATATGTCCATGATAAAGTCCCGGCAGGTTTTGGAGCTCATGATTCATTATCTGTGTGATAACGCATCCATTTCCGAAAGTGACCTGGCCTCTTCCATTGATGTGCTTTACGAAGAGGAGTGGATCAGCAAAACCACCTGCGAGCATTACCATAAGATTCGTATGCTTGGCAACAAAGCTGTCCATGAAGGCAATGATAACGGTTATGACGCCAATCAGGCCTACCATCTGCTTTCCCAGGAGGTGTACATCTTTGCCAATGACTATAAGTCAAAGCGAAGCCGTTCATCCGGCGGGAATGCAGGAAGCCGCTCAGGCAGCCGGCCTTCTGCCGCAAGGTCCTCTAATTCAAGAGATTCCGGACGCCGGACACCTTCCGGCAGGTCCTCAGGCTCCAGAAATTCAAGCAGGCGCACATCAGCCAGCCGCAGTGCCAAAAGCAGACGCCGCCAGCCGGCCAGCGGCTTTTCCGTCTCTCCCACAGACCTGATTCGCCTTGGCCTTATTTTGGCAGTCCTCGTTGTTATTATTTTTGCCGTCCGTCTGCTTAAGCCTAAGGAGACGGAACAGGAGACGGAAACCTCCAGCACACCTGCGGCCACCACCATGGTTCCGGAGACCTTTCCTACCACCCAGGCCCCTCCTGTGGAGACTATGGCAGAGACTACGCCCGCCCCTGTATATAAGACTTCCGATACGCTGAATGTCCGTTCCGAACCCTCTACGGCCGGAACCAAATTAGGACTTTTGGAAGCAGGAACCATCGTCGATTATGTGGAAGACTATGATGATGAGTGGACGATTATCAATTACAATGGGGCTGAAGCCTATGTATCCAGTCAATATCTTGTCCATGATTAATCTTTTTTGACCCTAAAACGCAGGAAATCTGAATCTTTCCTGCGTTTTATGCTGTATTTTACCATCTTACCTCTTGTTTCCCGCCTCACATTATAATATAATTCCAGTACAGTCTTTCATCATGAAACTTGAAATGGGGTGTTCTCTATGAAATATATTCATTATATCCTTGGTATTTTATTTGCCTTTTGCCTCATAACCTCCCTTCTTATCACTTCCGTGGAGGCTGTGGCTTACTGGACGCCGGGATATTACGAAAAAGAATACACAAAATATAATGTAACAGCCGATGTTCATATGGAGATGGATGAGCTTCTCAAGGTAACCCATGAGATGATGGCTTATTTAAGAGGCAGCCGGGAAGACCTTCATGTTCCTGCCATTGTCAGCGGTCAGTCCAGAGAATTTTTTAATGAGAGGGAAATCGCCCATATGGAAGATGTGAGGAAGCTTTTCATAGGAGGCCTGATGGTTCGCCGCATCTGCATTGCTGCTGCCTGTCTCTGTCTGCTCCTTCTGGTTTTTATGAAGGCCGAAGTGGGAAAAATCCTCCCCCGATCCATCTGTGCAGGCACAGCTTTGTTTTTCGCCCTTGTCTGCGGCCTGGCCGGATTGATATCCACAAACTTTACGAAGTATTTCGTGATTTTCCACCATATATTCTTTGACAATGACCTTTGGATTTTAAATCCCGAAACCGATCTGCTGATCAATATTGTGCCGGAGCCCTTTTTCATGGATACCGCTGCACGGATTGCTCTGGTATTTGCCGGTTCTGTATTAATCATATTTATCCTGTGCCTTTTCCTGCTTTACCGCAGCCGCACAGCCAGACATAAGGGAGATTAAAAACCCATGAAACGTTTTCTAACCGTTATTTTATGTTCCGCCCTCATAGCAGGACTTGTCCCAATACGCGCAGACGCCGCTCCGGCCTGGCCCGATAACGTATCCATACAGGCGGAAGGCGGCATCGTCATAGATGCGGATACAGGCACGGTACTGTATGGAAAAAATATTCATTCGGCCTATTATCCTGCCAGCATCACCAAGATTCTCACGGCTCTTATCGTCATTGAACGGTGTGATCTGGATGAGATGGTCACTTTTTCTCATAATGCGGTCTATAATGTGGAACCGGGAAGCACCAGCGCCGGTTTGGATGAAGGGGATGTTCTGACTGTCCGGGACTGCCTCTATGCTCTCCTTTTAAAATCCGCGAACGAAGCCGCCAATGCTCTGGCGGAACATGTGGCCGGAACCACGGAAAGTTTTGCTGAACTGATGAATGTCCGGGCCGCTTCTTTAGGCTGCCAGGATTCTCATTTCGCCAATCCCAGCGGCCTTAACGATCCCAATCACTATACATCCGCTTATGACATGGCTCTGATCGGTCAGGCGGCCCTTAATAATGAGACTTTCATGGAGATTGATTCTACTCTCTACTATGATCTTCCCGTCACACGCAACAATAAAGAGGGACTGCGGATTTATCCCGGACACAAGATGATCAAGAAAAACATGCCTGAATATTACAGCGGTGCACTGGGCGGCAAGACCGGATATACCTCCCTGGCCGGCAACACTTTGGTAACTTTTGCAAGGCGTGACGGATTGACTTTGGTGGCGGTGGTTCTCAACGGTCACTCTACCCATTACTCCGACACCAAGGCTTTGCTTAATTTTGGTTTTCGGAATTTTCTTTCCGTATCCGCCGCTGATTTTGATACAGACTTTACTTCTATTGAAAACGATATGACCATAGCCGGCCTGTCTCCTACAGGACTGTCAGGACTGGAACTGGATCCTTCCATGAAGATAACCATTCCCAAAGATGCCGTATTCAGTTCCGTTACTTCCCACCTGACCTATGATCTGACGGATCAGGATCCTCCCGGCTCCATTGCCAGAGTCCGATATTACTGGGATGACAGAGCCATCGGTTTTACTTATCTCATTATCAAGGCTATGTCTCCTGACCAGGTGATGATGCCTGCCGCTGTCTCTTCTCTGGCCGAATCATCCGCGCAGGAGACGGAAGAACAAGGAGAAGGGGAAGGAGGAGAAGAAGAAGACATTCAGGCACAGAATATGGATGAGGCTCCCTTAGGCCCTTCGTTGCCAAAACCGGATAAAGAGTCGGACACAGAAACCATCCCTGATGACTCATCTCCTGAATTATCCCGCATCGCTGCAGGAATTCCTGCTGCTTTTTGGTTTGCGGCAGGGGGCATAGTCATCTTTGCCGTTCTCGCTGCTGCCGGAATTGTTCTCAGAATCCATTCGCGCAGGAAAGAGGACGAAGCCCGTCTTATGCGCCGCCAGAGACGCTTAGAACGCCTGGAACAGTCCGGTATCTCCTCAGAACAGTTTGAGTCTCTTGTAAAGCAATGGCGTTCGGGATCTGGCAAACGGCATAATTCACACTCTTCAAACCGCAATGACACAGATGAATACTTTTAAAAAGATGCTGCAAAATAAGAAAAAAAGTCCGGCTATGACTAAGCCTGTCCTTCTGCGCAATGTGAAGGTCACTTTTATATGCCTGGCCACAGCCACCCTTTCTTCCTCAGTCTTTTTCCTTTTATCTCACAATACTGCCAATGCCGCCATTATCTATGTCCTTGCCACAGTTCTGGTTGCCCGAAACACGGAAGGATATGTACCGGGTATTGTCGCTTCCCTGTTCAGCGTTGCATTTATTAACTATATTTTTACCTATCCTTATATGGCCCTTAATTTTACTTTGGACGGATATCCTATAACCTTTGTAGGTATGACGATCATTTCGTCTGTTACAAGTACTCTGACTACTCATCTGAAGGATCAGACCCAGACTCTCAATGAGAGAGAACATATGCTGATGGAAGCGGAAAAAGAAAAGATGCGGGCCAATTTGCTGCGGGCCATTTCTCATGACCTGCGCACCCCTTTGACCAGCATCATCGGTTCTGCTTCCTCCTATCTGGAACAAGGGGCCTTTTTGACGGATTCTGACAAGTCTCATCTGGTGGAGACCATATCCGATGATGCACAATGGCTTCTTCATATGGTGGAGAATCTTTTGTCTGTCACCAGAATCAATGATCAGACTGCCAGTGTGAAGACCATTCCCGAACCTTTGGAGGAGGTTGTTTCCTCAGCCTTACAGCGCTTTCACAAGCGGCTGCCTGATGCCAGAGTTCATGTACAGATTCCCGCTGATTTTATTATGATTCCCATGGATGCCACCTTGATCGAGCAGGTACTGATCAACCTTTTGGAAAATGCTGTCTATCACAGCGGTTCCAGCCTTCCTATTGATTTATCCGTGGATTTGGACCAGTCACAAGCTTATTTTCATGTTCGGGATTATGGCCTGGGTATCCAACCGAACACCTTAGATACCTTGTTTGACGGATATACCTCCACTCAAAATCGCAGCAGCGACTCCCACAAAGGTATGGGAATCGGACTTTCCATCTGCAGAACCATTATCAATGCTCATCATGGCCAGATATTTGCTGCCAATCACTCAGATGGAGCAGAACTTACTTTCACATTACCATTGGGGGAAAATACTTATGAATCAGAAATTGAAAGCAGTGATTATTGAAGATGAGAAGAACATATGCCATTTCATAGAAAGGGTGCTGAGCGCTGAAGCCTATAGAACATTTACCGCTTCCACGGCGGCTGACGGCCTCTCGGTTATTGCATCCCAGTGTCCCGATATTATTCTTCTGGACTTAGGACTTCCTGATATGGACGGCATGGAAGTGATCCGGAGAGTACGTGAGTTCAGCCACACTCCAATTATCGTCATCTCCGCACGCATTCAGGAGGATGAGAAAGTCGCCGCTTTGGATGCAGGCGCTGATGATTACATCACCAAGCCCTTCGGCACCTCGGAACTCATGGCCCGCATCCGTACGGCGCTCCGTCACAGCCGTCAGACCACTGCTTCTGCTGCCGTATACTGCTGCCACGGCCTTGTGATTGATTTTGAGAAACGGCTTATCACCCTTAACGGGAACGAGATTCACCTTACCCAGATCGAATATAAGCTGGTATCCTTCCTTGCCAAAAACGCAGGCAAAGTTCTTACTTATGATTATCTGATCAAGCAGATCTGGGGCCCTTACAGCGACAACAACAATCAGATCCTTCGGGTAAATATGGCCCATATTCGAAGAAAGCTGGAAAAAAATCCTGCTGAGCCGGAATACATCTTTACGGAAACCGGAGTCGGTTATCGAATGAGGGAAGAGTAGCGGTCTACTCTCCCCTCTTTATTTTCTTAAATTCACTTCGTATATGCCGTTTCTTTCGCTGTTCCTCCCTCTTTCGGAATATGTTTTCAACGCCCTCTCCATCCGCTGCCTTTAAGGTCTTAACGGCGTAAAATTCCCCGTTCTCCGCCTTTTTCATACGGATCTTGCCTCTGACATATCCGTGTTCCGGACATATTCCAAGGCTGAAGTATTGTTTCTGGTTGATAGAAAACCAACGGATCTTTTTTCGCAGCATCCGCCTGCACTGGGGACAGATGATATGGGTCACCGTCTTATCCTCCAGGGCTTCTTCTTTGGCGTGAAAGGTGCGGGATACGTATTTTATATATGTGGGAAAATTAAGTGTAAACTCTTCTTCCTTTTTTTCAGGCACCCAGTAGTAATCAACGGAAATATAAGGTTCCCATACCTGCAAATCCATGTTCTGCAGCACTTTTCCCGTGTAAAAAGCGTCATCAAGAGCCCGATGAAAAGGCCGGGCAGTATGGAGTCCCAACTCTTCCACAGCCTTATCGAGAGATGTCTTTTCCCGCATATTCCCCCGGACAAGGGCATAGAGTTTCTGTACATCATAATAGTACAGAGGCCTTTCAAATGGAATCTCTATGTGGTAATACTCCATATTTCTTTGTAATTCTGTCAAATCCATGGAACCCCATGTACAAAACCGATAATCTCTGCCGCACCATTCCAGAAACTTCCTAATCACATCTGTGAAAGGTTCCCCCTCCTGCTCCAGTTCCCGAATATCCATATGGGTCACTTCTGAAATCTTATAGTGAAGCTGGGTATATACTTTAGGGGTGATCAGATGGTGAAATTCTGACATTATGCGGAATTCGCCGTCTAATTTTACTGCACCGATCTCTATGATCTCAAAAGGCATGCGCTCTATGGAGTTTTCTTTGCCTTCAGGGCTCTGGTTCCATTCCAAGTCAAATATAATATAATTCTTCATAATGGACACATTATAGCATACCTTATAAGAGACTGCAAGGCAGGGGAGAAGGCAGTTCCGAATTGCCTTGTCAATCTGTGCTGTTCACAGGTCAGTCTTTCCTGGCTATGGGAAACCAAGCCTCGTCCCACCGGATTTTTCCCGTTCCGCCTCCGGTTACCAAAAGCATGGAAGTAAAAGGATTGCCGGTCAATTGCAGACCGTTCTTTTCTATATAGTCAAGAGCCGGCTGCAGCCACCTTCGTTTATAGATTTCCTCCCCGCTGCCAGTCAGAATCGTATGGAGACAGGTTGTTGGAGGGAGATGTTCCACTCTGCCCGTAATGGGATAGCCGAATCTCTGAAAATCGATTCTTCATCATTAGATATATGAGCCTCCCAATACGTCCTCACATACAGCCTGTAAAATTCCGGGCTTTCCCTTATTTCAAAAAAACCTCCCGCCTCCGCCTGTTTCAGCGTTCTTATAATTCTTTCCCCATGATACAGAATACGTTCTTTCAGCCAAATCTCCTTCTGAACTTCATTTAACTTGATCTTCATATTGGATATCACATTGGAAATATCACTGTGCTGCAGTATCTCCGCTGTCTCTGACAGGGAAAAGCTGCAGTTGGCATACAGTTTCGTCAGATACATATTATAACAATCAGACAGGGAAAAGATCCGATACTTATGGTTTTCTGTCCGGTCCGGAGACAGAATTCCCTTCTCTTCATAAAATGCCAGCCCCTTCCTTGTCAGCCCGTAATATCTGGCTAGCTCAGCGGAAGAATATAAATAATATTTATTTCCCATATGCCCCTCCCATACCCGTTATTGCCAAAGAAGGCGCTTCTGTTAAGAAGCACCTTCCGGAATTGTTACTGCTTTATCTGGTTTACGGCATCCTTAGCGGCCTCGCGCCCAAATACACCGCAGGTTAACAGAGATGTACCGCATCCAAAATAATTTACAGAGACGGTCTGGCTCACTGCACAGGAACCTGCTGCATAAAGTCCCCTGATCGGATTTCCTTCTTTGTCTAAAACCTGGGCCTTTTCATTTACCTTGGCCCCTGAATAGCCGTCAGTAGTAATCTGCGGGAGACGAATGATATAATAGGGAGCCTCCAGTTTGTTCATGTACCGGGAATCTTTTCCAAAATCTTCATCTGCACCTTTATCGCACAACTCATTATATCGCTCTACCGTAGCTTTCAGCACCTGAGGATCCAGTCCTGCATCCTCCGCCAATTTTTCTATAGTCTCTTCTTTATATGCAAAGGGAAGACCGGAACCTGGAACCTGATTATTCAGTACATTGTCCATGAGAATGGGGTACTGATCGGCGAATTCCTGGTCTACCACTGCATATCCTTCATTATATCCACGATTCCAGTTTTCTTTCGTAAATTCAAAACAGAAATTATCCTCGGCTGTCACACGCTCTGCGCCTCCTGTTACCAGCAAAATATCATACACAGGATTATCCGGCGAGTTGGGGATTACCTCCGGGAACTGTACGAAGCTGGGTGCATAGCTATAGTACATAAACTGAGTATAGGGGATATTGATCATCTGGGCTCCTGCGGCCTCAAACCAGTTGTACGCGTCTCCGTCACCGCATCCGCAGGCATAGGCAATATTATTGATCCCCGGATTCAGGCGTTCAAACAATTCCTGATTATTTGTATAGGACCCTGCACACACAATAGTCGCCCCGGCATGGATCGCAATCTCATCACCATTTTCATTGACCGCCAAAGCCCCGCTGACAGAACCGTCATCCTCCTGAATCAGAGACACTGCCGGTGTTCCCATGAGAATCTCCACGCCTGCCTTTTCTGCTGCTTCCACCAGGGCAGAAGTCAGGGACGAACCTCCGGCGGTAGTGTGAATGCGCTCCGTAGCCCGCTGTCCTTTTTCGCTCTTGTGGATAACACCGGTGAATTCAACTCCATGATCTGCAAGCCACTGGTTAAGTTCGCTGGAATTATCCGCCATTACTTTCAGCAGATTCACATCCAGTTCCGGTTCTCCTTCATACAAAGATGTTATATCCTTGTAAAATGCCTCTTCCGTATCTTCTATCCCGGCTGCTTTCTGCGTCTCTGTATCCGCCCCTACTACATAGCCCAGAGATCTTGTGGTGGAGGAACTGTACACCTGATTCTTTTCAAGAAGTATTACCTTCGTCCCCTGTTCTGCAGCTTCGATGGCAGCGCTGAGACCGGCCATTCCCGCGCCGATTACCAGAATGTCTGTCTCTTTCTCCTGCACTGTCTTCTCCGGCGTCTCTACCGGCACTGCCTTCCAGGCTGCCGCATCTCCGCCTGCCTGCTCAATACAATCGGACAACGCTGCAAAGAACCCGTTAGAAGATACGGTTGCTCCCGACACGGCATCCACATTCAGAGACTGGCTGTCAATAACTTTCTGAGCCAAAATCGGAAATGCCATGCCGCCGATTATGTCGGTATCCGTGTATTCCGTCACTTCAATTTCACTGATCTTCTTATGGGCAACGGTCAATTTCAAAGTCATGGAACCTGTGGTAGCCAGGCCGTACATCTCCGCATAGGACGGCGCCTGGGCCGTGTAGGTTCCGTCGGTCAATGGGGCGGCAGTCTCTTTTATACCCATTGCTTCATTCAATGCCGACTGCACAGCCCCGCGGACCGCATCGGAAGTAACCGTAGCCCCTGCCACTCCGTCTACTTCTGCACTCTGCGCGCTCATAATCTGCTCCGGCATCTCTTCTATGGCCTTGCCGCCAAAATCAGGAGTCTCACCGTCGCCTTTGATCTCAACCTCCGTTATGCTGCTGCCGTCTACGGTTACGGTTACTTCCACGTCTCCGCCGAACCCTTTTCCCACGGCAGTGTATGTGCCCGGCGTATATGTTCCTTTCTCCTCTGCAGTTGTCTCTGCCGCGGCAGCTGCCTTTGCGGCTTCTGTTGTCTCCGGCGCCGATGCCTGATTCCCGCCGCAGGCGGTTAAAGATAACATCAACACACCGCTTAAGAGAATACTGACCTTTCTTTTCATCTTTCCCTCTCCTTTCGATATTTCCTTAACAAAGATATTGTCAGTATAAGGCCGGAAGTTACTTCCAAGTCAAGATAAAAATACCGCAGACCCGTTATCCGGAGTCTGCGGTATTTTGCTTATCGCTTTTTGTGCACTCAATCGTCTTTTATTCGTACTCTACTACGTCAAGCCAGCTCTCCAGCAGTTCCCTCTCTCCCGGAAGCTTCTTATTCAGTCTGGAAGCCGCGGTGATGGGCATCCATCTCTGAACATACTGCTTGGCAGTGTCGCTCATCTCACAGAAGGTATCCAGATACAGTTCCGCCAGTTTCTGATCTTTCAGTGAGAACAGAAGATACGTCGTTGCGGCGTCGGCGGATGCGTTGCCCTGAGTAGCATGGGACCAGTCAAGAATATAGTAGCGGCCTCTGGCGTCTACCATGATGTTGCTGGGGTTAAAGTCGCCGTGAAGCACCTTATTGTGCTTGGGCATACTGGAGAGACGGGTGTGCAGCTCATAGCGGGTGGTGGCATTTAACTCTTTGGACTCGGAGATCTTGCCGTTCCATTTGTCTTTCAGTTTGTTTAGCTTGGGACATTTCTTGCTGTGAACTTCCAGCTGAAGAGCTACAAAGTCTCTCATGTATTTCTCAACATTGGCCGGATCTTCCGCCATAATCTCTTCCAGGGTCTTTCCTTCGATGTAATCGGTAACAATACACCAGTTGCCGTCCTCGGTTACATTTACGCCGTGAACATTAGGAATAGGCAGGCCGGTTTCTTCCACTCTGGCCTGGTTTAAGGCTTCGTTAAGAACGTCTGCCTTGGGGTAATTCTTATCAAATACTTTAACGGCAGTGTCTCCTACCTGATAGATGATTTTATGGGTACGTGTGGACAAAATCTTATCTGTCTTCATATTTTTCTCCCTTCCTTAATACATTACATTTTGGGGTGCAGGCACAACGCATCTCCTTATTCGTCCTGCTTTGGCCTAGGCCGCAGTGCTGCCACTTCGATTCCGCTTCGCTACATCTCAGTGGAGGGCTGGCGCCCTATGAATCAGGCCCAATAAGAAGCTGCTTATGTGCAGGCACAACGCATCTCCTTATTCGTCCTGCTTCGGCCTAGGCCGCAGTGCTGCCACTTCGATTCCGCTTCGCTACATCTCAGTGGAGGGCTGGCGCCCTATGAATCAGGCCCAATAAGAAGCTGCTTATGTGCAGGCACAACGCATCTCCTTATTCGTCCTGCTTCGCACTGCTTGTAGCGTCGCCATAGTACGCTCTCAAATACATCTCTTTGATCTCGCTCATGAGAGGATATCTTGGGTTGGCGCCGGTACACTGGTCGTCAAATGCCTGCTCTACCATCTCATCAAGAGTATCCAGGAAATACTTCTCATCTACGCCATAGTCTGCGATGGTCTTCTTAACGCCTACGGCTGCCTTCAGCTCTTCGATCTTCTCGATCAGTTTCTTAACTGCTTCTTCATCGTCCTTTGCCTGAATGCCTACGAACCGGGCGCACTCTGCGTATCTTGCGCGGGTGTGCGGATACTGGTACTGGGAGAAGGTTCCCATCTTGGCCGGGCACTCTTCTGCGTTAAACTCCACTACTAAGGAGATCAGCAGGGCGTTGGCAATACCGTGAGGCAGATGATGGAATGCGCCCAGCTTGTGGGCCATGGAGTGGCATACTCCCAGGAATGCATTGGCAAATGCCATACCGGCCAGGCAGGAAGCGTCTGCCATCTTCTGACGTGCATCTACGTTGCTGCCTTCATTATAACATGTGGGAAGGTATTCGAAAACATTTTTCATTGCCTTTAATGCAAGACCGTCTGTATAGTCTGTGGCCATAACGGATGCATAGGCCTCCAGTGCATGGGTCAGAACGTCAACGCCGGAAGCGCTGGTCAGTCCCTTAGGCTGGCTCATCATATTGTCCGTATCCACGATAGCCATGTTGGGCAGAAGCTGATAGTCTGCAAGCGGATACTTCACGCCGGTCTCCTGATCTGTGATAACGGCAAATGGCGTTACCTCGGAACCTGTACCGGAGGAAGTGGGGATTGCCACAAAGTAAGCCTTCTCGCCCATCTTGGGGAAGGTGTAAACTCTCTTGCGGATGTCGATAAAGCGCATGGCCATATCCTGGAAGTCTACTTCCGGATGCTCGTACATTACCCACATGATCTTGCCGGCATCCATAGCGGAACCGCCGCCCAGTGCGATGATCACATCCGGCTGGAATGCAGTCATGGCCTTGGCGCCTTCCTGTGCATTGGCCAGAGTTGGATCGGGCTGAACGTTGGAGAAGCACTGATATACAATGCCCATCTCATCTAATTTGTCGGTAATCGGCTTGGTATAGCCGTTCATGTATAAGAAGGAGTCGGTCACGATGAAGGCTCTCTTCTTGCCTAATACATATTTTAACTCTTCTAATGCAACAGGCATACAGCCTTTCTTAAAGTATACTTTTTCGGGTGCACGGAACCAAAGCATATTCTCTCTCCTCTCGGCTACGGTCTTGATATTCAGCAGGTGCTTCACACCTACGTTCTCGGATACGGAGTTGCCGCCCCAGCTGCCGCAGCCCAGTGTCAGGGAAGGAGTCAGCTTAAAGTTATACAGATCACCGATTCCGCCGTGGGAAGAAGGAGTATTGATAACGATACGGCAGGTCTTCATGGCAGCTGCATGCTTTGCCATCTTCTCCTGCTCTCTCACGTCAATGTACAGGGAAGCGGTATGGCCGTAGCCGCCGTCCGCCACCAGTCTCTCGGCCTTGGCGACAGCCTCGTCAAAGGTCTTTGCCTTGTACATGGCCAGTACCGGAGAAAGCTTCTCATGAGCAAATTCCTCGGAGATATCCACGGACTCCACCTCGCCGATAAGGATCTTGGCGCTCTTTGGAACTTCCACACCTGCCAGCTGTGCGATCCTGTACGCGCTCTGGCCAACGATCTTGGCATTTAAGGCGCCGTTAATGAGGATGGTCTTGCGGACTTTGTTCAGCTCGTCTCCCTTTAAGAAATAGCATCCTCTCACTTCAAACTCTTTCCTAACCTGGTCATATACAGGCTCCAGAACCGTCACGGACTGCTCGGAAGCACAGATCATACCATTGTCAAAGGTCTTGGAATGGATGATAGAACTTACCGCCATCTTCACATCGGCGGTATCATCAATAATAACCGGTGTGTTGCCGGCGCCTACGCCCAGTGCCGGTTTGCCGGAAGAGTATGCTGCCATTACCATGCCCGGACCGCCGGTGGCCAGGATCGTATCAGAATTCTTCATAACTTCCTGGGTCAGTTCCAGTGAAGGCACGTCAATCCAGCCGATGATTCCTTCGGGAGCTCCGGCTTTTACGGCAGCATCCAGAACAATCTTTGCTGCTGCAATAGTACAGTTTTTAGCACGTGGATGTGGGGAAATAATAATTGCGTTTCTTGTCTTTAATGCAATTAATGTCTTGAAGATAGCTGTAGATGTCGGATTGGTAGTCGGAATAACCGCTGCAATGAGACCGATAGGCTCTGCAACTTTTTTGATGCCGTAGGCCTTGTCTTCTTCCACAACGCCGCAGGTCTTTGTATTCTTATAAGCATTATAGATATACTCTGCCGCATAATTGTTCTTGATTACCTTGTCCTCGACAACCCCCATGCCTGTCTCGGAAACGGCCATCTTTGCAAGAGGAATTCTCTGCATGTTTGCTGCCTTTGCTGCTTCAAAGAAGATCTTGTCTACCTGCTCCTGGGTGTAGGTAGCAAATACCTTCTGTGCTTCGCGCATTGCCTTCATCTTAGCGGTCAATGCTTCCACACTGTCGATGATTTCTGGTACGGTGTTCCTTTCAGTTTTTGCCATACTGGACCTCCATAATGAAATTTTGTTTCTTGGTTAATGGGTTGCATATCATTGATATTTTTTTAACATATCTCACGGTTTTTATTGTACTATTTCGTTAAAAAAATATCAATACGTATTTTTCACAAATATATACGATATTTTTAGTGGGTTTTGTGTATATTTTAAAAGGTATCAGAACAGGCCGGAAATCCTTTTTTCCAGCCTGTTCTGAATATCCTTTTACTGCTTTTCTTTATCTCTGATATGCAGTGCCTTGACTGTACATGCACCTCCGAAAGCACCTGCAAACAGCAATGCCCACAAGGCAGAAGTTATGCCATCGCCAACCTTAGGAAGACCATACATAGGAATCTCATTCTCCAATATGTACATCCACTGCTTTGTCACCGAATTCCACACCTTTACATAAGTCAGGGGAACTCCATCTTTCATAATAGTGATTCTCTCCGGGCTGTCAGGGTCATTGGGGTCAGGCAGCTCTGTGGGATATTCGGGGGTATTGGGTTCTGGCGGCTTTGGAGGATCCTTGGGTTCCTTAGGCGGAACTCTCGGATCTTTTGGCGGATCTCCTGGGTCATCAGAGGAGCCGCCTGGATTGTCAGGAGGATCTACGGGTTTTTCAGGGGGGTTTTCCGGTTTCCCAGGAGGATTCTCCGTGATCTCCCGGCAGTATCGCAGGATGATCGTCTCATCCCCTGCCTCCGTGGAGACAGCCCACTGCTTGTCCGGATCGCAGTTGTAGCTGCTGTGATCCGTGGCAGTGCCATAACCTGCATTGATGTACTCATACAGCTGATTCTTATACTCCGGCTTATGATCCTCATCCCTTGCGGTATGGGTAGAAGCCAGAGGGGCATAGACTGTTTCTATTTCTGTTCTTCCCACAAAAGTGTAGACAAAGCCGTCATTGTGTTCCAAAGTACCGGTAAATACATGGGAACTGTCCTCATCCGGAGATGAAGCATTTTCCTCGTCCTCAGAACTGCTATCGGACCCGTTGGCGTCTCCCAGAGTTTCCGCCTCACCGCCCAGGTTCGCTCCTGGTTTCCGGAAGTAGTATTCATGGACAATATTGTAGCTTCCTTCCAGTTCCCGATAGTAACGCAGGATAATGATCTGATTCCCTTCCTCCGTACCTTCCGCTGATGTCCAGTCGTTATTAGGCCGGTAGACCCAGCCGTCACCGGCATATTCATCCTTACCCGGGTCATATCCATTCCCATTGCCGGTTTCCTCTATGATTCCGTATTGGGGCCGACCGTCATAGGTATATGTATATTTCCTCCCATTCACTTCAAAATTGGTTGGGCTTGTCACTTTCTCAACACCTTCACCCATGTACTTTACACCCAATTCTCCATCCTGAGGCAGGATGCCGCTGGTGCCCTCCCAGTGATCACCGTCTTTATCCCGGAAATAGTATACATGGATTACATTATAGCTTCCCTTCGGCTGTCTGTCCCGATAGTAGCGGAGGATAATAATCTGGCTGGCATCTTTGGTGACGTCAATGTAATCCTTATCAGGCTCAACACCATAATTCAGGAGTTCGTCAGCTGAGCCCTGTCCATTGCCCTCTATGACAATACCGTTGTCATCCAATGCAATATCCCTATAAGCTTTGTCATTACAGGACGCCGCATCAAAGGCTTCCCGGAAATCTCGAACTTCACTGCCGTCGGTCTTTTTATCAGAGGATTTGTCTGCATCTTTATCCTGGACAGCTTCTTCTTTCGGTTTTTCCTCTTCTCCCCTGTCAGCAGCACTGCCGGTTTCCTCTTTTGAAGATTCCTCCTCGCCTTTGCCGGCGGCACTGCCGCTCTCTTCTTTCGAAGATTCTTCTTCGTCTTCGCCGGCGCTGCCGGTCTCCTCCTTCGAAGATTCTTCTTCGTCCTTGCCGGCGCTGCTGGTCTCCTCCTTCGAAGATTCTTCTTCGTCCTTGCTGGCGCTGCCGGTCTCTTCCTTCGAAGATTCTTCTTCGTCCTTGCCGGCGCTGCCGGTCTCCTCCTTCGAAGATTCTTCTTCGTCTTTGCCGGCGCTGCTGCCGGTTTCTTCTTTCGAAGATTCCTCTTTGTCTTTGCCGGCGGCATTGCCGGTCTCCTCATTTAAAGACGTTTCTTCGTCATGGGTTTTCTCTTCTTCTCCATCATCCCCACTGCCCCGCTCCTTCTCGCTGTCATCTTTTGGAGATTCTCCAACCGAACCCCGATTTTCCTCCGTGATAACAATACCGTTATTCTCGGTAAAGACAACTTTAAGAAGACGATCATTGAAAGACATCGCTGAGAAGATTCCTCTGAAATTCCTATCTTCACTGCCCTGGGATTCCTCTAGGGAAGTATCTGTGATTTCAGCGCTTCCGGTTTCTTCTGATAGCTCTTCTTCTCTATTGGCCGTATTGCCAGTTTCCTCTTCCCTTGTCTCTTCTTCCTGGTCAGCCGCGCTGCCGGTTTCCTCTTCCCTTGTCTCTTCTTCCTGGTCAGCCGCGCTGCCGGTTTCCTCTTCCCTTGTCTCTTCTTCCTGGTCAGACATGCTTCCGGTCTCGTCTTCCCTTGAGCCCTCCTCTTCGTCATCTGCCGCACTTCTGGATTCTTCTGATGATTCCTCCTCTGTACTCTCTTTGAATTCTGTGGATTCCTCTCCGGAAGACTCTGGCTCCCTGCTCTCTTCCGAAACCGTGAAGTCTTCTTTTGGAGCTGTGAAATCCTCTTTGGAAGGTTTGCCTTCTCCTTTTGCGGAGTCTTTATCCTTTTCAGCATTGGAAACGGTAGAAACCTTATCGCTCAATTTCTCTTTCCCTTCCCTTTTGCCGGAGATGCCGTCCACCCAGCCATATGCCTCATCGAAATGCTTATAGTGGTTGCCCTGAAAATCGGGAGCCTGACTGATGTCCAGAGCCTGATATTCTTCGCCTTCTTTACGGCCCAGCCTGGTGGTAATCTGGCTGTTCCCCTCATAGGTATAGGTGCCGTCCTCTTCCCGGACATAATACTCATGGATATAGCGATAGCCATACTCTCCTGTGGAGAAAGCATTGGTAAAAGTAACCTGACTCGTGGATCCTTCCGCCGTTCCATATACTGCACCGCTGTCCGTGTAGTTCAGCCGATACAATCCAAAACTGTCGCCCCTCGGTGCTATCTGGTACTCTCCGGCTTCCGGCAAGGCAATGGTTTGACTCTCTCCGGCCTTCACCTTTACTTCCCACTGTTTATAAGCTCCTCCCAGTTGATTTACACTGAAGATATACTCCCGGTCTTTTACTTCTTCGGGGTAAGTATGGCTGCAGGTATTAGGCAGGGGGATAAAGGAAGGCTTGGTGATAACGATGTCACGCCTGCCTCCGACCTTCACATTCATTGTCTTCCCCGCCTCCGTCGTTCCGAAGGGGTATCCCTCCACCTTCATGGTAAAGCCTGCAGGAGCCCAGTCAACGTTCTCCGTGATCTTATACGAACCTGCTTTCAGCCCCGTCAGCTGAAAGCTCTGCCCTGCCTTCAGCATCACGGTGGTGTCTTCCCTGTCCGTTGCCCCGTCAGGGCCGGGAATCAGGGTGTTTTTATTATTTTCGACTTTATAGTAATAGACGATCTTTTGGGAATCGCCAGCTTTCGGTACAGGTGCAGTGATGGTCATCCAGCCGCGGTCATCCACCGTCAGACCACTTGTATACCGCATACCTGCCTTGTCAAAAGTTTTCGTCACTTCTTTTTCAGTATATTCGGTCCAGGCAACACCAAGAAATTTTGCCGCAGAATTGCTCACATTCTGCGTCCGAAATCCGATAAACAGTGTCTTGGGGTAACGTGCCGTGGGTGTTTCCAATGAATAGGTACCCGCAGCGTTAAACTTACCATTTACTGACGAATAGGTTACTCCGCCTTTCTCATTACCCCATCCATAGGCGAAATCGTATGTGATGCTTGTGTCATTAATCTTTTTCTTATTTACGTCATAAAGAGGCCCCCAGGAATTCAGCTTTATATAAGTCGTACCATCTGTTAAGGAGAAAGTTCTAAAGACAGTATACTGCGGAGCCGACGAATATGCGCTTTTGGATTTTTTAGTCGTCTGCGGCATTGTCACGGAAAACTGGGTGTTGGCATCCTTTGTCACACTGTACTCTGTCACGGTATACCCGCCTTTGGGAAGATTATCCAGCACATAGTCCTCACCGGATGACACAGATATCTCCCTTGGCACAAACTCAGTATCGTCCCCATATTCCGTTTCCGTCCGACCAATGGTAAAATAGTGAGTCACACCGTCGCCTGGTGTTCCGCCTGCTGTCAGAGTCAGCTTCCCCGGAGTTCCGTTGATATGGAAGCGGCCGGTTTTTTCTGCATTGATGGTCTCTTTCCTCTCCCCCAGCTGCAGCCGGTAGCCATCCGGGGCTGCTATCTGCTCAATGGTGTAGATCCCAGCGCAGAGTGTATCGCCTGACGGCAGCTTTGTAATCTTCTTCTCTTCACCTGCCGCAAGAGAAAAGATCTCATCAAAAGCCTTGAAATTGCTTGTGGAATGTTCATCATAAGGTCTGTTGGTAATGTGGAACCAGATAGTCCCTTCCCCGTTATTCTCCCGTTTTATGGCAATAGTGGAATTATTTCTCAGCTTTACTTCATGTTTTCTGCTGTTAACATTTACACTGGCATCGGTGGAAGAACCTGACATGTTGTAGTGATCGCCGTTGCTGTCCTCGATATCAATATTATCCGTGATCTCCGTCACTGTAACACGAAAGGGGCCTTCGGACTTGTACGTTTTAGACTCCCAAACCAGCTTGCCATTCTCTTCCCTGGGGAGCTTAACGGTTTCATTAACCTCCACATCTTCCCACTCATTATTACTGTTCATGACCTTTCTTGTTCCTTCGATCTTGAATGTGTAGGTCCCTTCTTTGGCAAGAGCTTGAACATTTGCAGGAATATTGTGAAAATCGAATTCTTTCCTGATAATCAGGCTGTAACTCCCTGTTGGTTCCCACGCCTTCACCGTGACGGCAAACAATACTGTACAGGCCAGCATGGTCATCAGCAGAAGGATGCCGGCTTCCAATACTCTTCTTCTCCCTTTTATGACATTCATTCCAGATTCCCCCCCCCCTATTCGGTAATTTTAAACCTTATGAGAATAAGCATTTTTTCATTTTCTTAGACTTTTCAGTTTTGCGTCCCGCTGTTTTTCCCTGTTTTCCGTCAACTGCCGATTCACCGCCGACGCAATGTCCGCCATCCGACTTTCTAAGTAAGGCCCCGGACACTCGGTTTCACTGCTGAACATCTTATGAAGAGTAAGATTGCCCTCCTCGTTACCGGTAAAGCACACCTTTGTAATGCCGTTTCTGCTGCAGATATCCGTACAGAGCATAATAAGAGTGTCATAAGCCTCATCACTTACATGCCAGTCTCCTCCCATCTCATCATTAGCCACTTCGATGGTCACAGCCTGATTATCGTTCTCCCTGCTGCCGGATGTCCATGCCCGGTTGTCCTCTTCCACATAGAGGGCCACTCTGCCGCTGCTGTCAATGGCATAATTAGCGGAAGCCCTTCTGTCTCTATGAGAGAAGGTCTCTCCCAGACCTTCCAGACTCAGATCCCCTGCCATGTGATGAATGGTCAGTTTCCTGATCTCATCGTTTCGGGGAAAGTCGGCATTGGGTGAGAGATAAATATAATCAATAAGACCGCTGTTCCTCTCAATCACTTCCTGCTCTTCGCTGTCTGTCAATTCTCTTCCTACATTATCCGGAAGCCTGGCAGAGAATGTATAACACAGGACCAGGACCGTCACAGCCGCCGCCAAAAAACCCAGCAAAAGAAGCCAAATACCGAAAAACTCCTTTTTTCTACTATCGGTTTTCATTCATTCTCTCCTATGTCATCCCTATGTAATAATACAGATCCATTGCAAACATAACTGCGAAGGCGCTAAATAGGATCTTCAGCGCCGGGCCTTCCTTTTTTCTTCCCCCGTTATGGGGATTCCCTGTAGTCATCATATTTAATGCCATAATTCCCATATAGAAAAAACTGGTATCAATCATGTTGTGGAAACAAAAAGCAGTAAATCCGGCTTTTGTCCATGGCTCCGTTTTTTTCATGCAGCACCTGACCACAATCACAATCAGCATAGCCATGGCAATCCATCCAAACTCAACCCCCACATGAAGCAGAATATTATGGATATGCCAGGTATTAAAATATTTATGACCGTCATTCAAATTAAGGAGCCGCCACTGATACGGCCCCACACCCAGAACAGGATTTTGCGTCAGATAACTCAGCCCGTTGCCCATCATCTCCAATCGTTCGGAAAATGTTGCAATAGAACTTGGACGAATGAGGATGGTTCCCCCTGCCGCCAATAATCCGCAAACCGCAATAAGGGCAGCGGCTTTAGGATAACACCGCAAAAAGAGTCCGAATTTTCTCCAACACCTCACCAGAACCAAACCATACAGAAAAAGCGGCAGACAGCTCCATGGCACCCCTGTACGGGCTGCTGCAAGATACGTCAAAATTCCTGTTCCCATCCCCAGACTGGCCTTAGCAAGAATCCGGCAGGCATACGGGAACAAATCTTTATAAGAGCACTGTTTCTTTTTCGCAGTTAAAACAACAAGAATCCCTGCAGCCATAGCTGCAAAACTGCCCATAGACAAGGTCATGGCAAGTCCGATCAGCAAGATTGGCTCTATATATATAAGAAAGGAATTCCAATCCTTCTCTTCCCCTTCTGACACACATTGCATCAAGGAAAACCATCCTATGACAAGAAAAATTCCCATGGCATTGGCATTCCCCAGAAATCCTTCCAGTCTTCCCGCGCTGCCCAAGGTTACTGCCTGCCAGACAAACTGACTCACTCCTGCCGCCGCCACAGCGCCCGCCCATACAGCACACATTTGTCTGAGCAGATACAGTTCCCTGTCAGTCAAACATGCCATCAGAAGATATATCACCGGAAAGACCGACTGCATCGCCCCATAGCCCTCCACAATATTCCCGTATGTGGCATAGGAAGAAGCCATACTGATCAAATTATAAAGAATAAGAGGAACCAGAATCCATAAATCCACTTGTGCGGACTGCTGCAGCAATCCCGCCGCGCACAAGATCAGCCCAAGCAGGGCAGATGCAGGGATATTTCCCACGCCAACCCATGTGAGAATAAATAACGACAAAAAAATACACACTACAAGGTAGTGATCAATTAGGTAGTCCAGCCTATCTCCTATACTGCGGACCATATTTTCCTCCTCTGAAGCGGATTTTTTTGTGATTATTACTTCTTTTTACAAAAAATGAATTATATTCATTGAACATATTATATCTAACATACCTTATCCTTGTCAATATATCGTCCGTCCTCTGACCGTATAAATTTATGGGGTCTTAAACACAAAAACCCCTTGCTGTACGGCATACATTAGACGGATCATCTTACATATGCCCCACAGAAGGAGTCTTTTCTCTTTATATTTAATTTTATCCTGGCTCTGCCATCATTTTTCGTGGATTTTCATTCCCTGATTCCTGTGAGGGACGAGGGGTATTACATCCTTCACTGTCAGCCAATCCCCCTCCACCTGAAATCTTACATCAAAACCTGCAAAGGCCACGCCATAGATTCTCTCCGGGTCCTGCACATAAGCCGGTCTGGGATCCTGGGCCAGAACACCTATAACCGCCTCCCGCTTATGATGGGGATACCGGTTTAGAAGTTCTTCCGGAAACACCACCTTAAGCCTGTGCGCCTTGGTCTCCCTGGTATATCCTTCCGCCGCCTCCGGATGGCAGTCCGTCAACGGGATATAAGGTTTTATATCATAGAGCGGCGTCCCATCCAAAAGGTCCGCCCCTGATACATGAATAATGGGACCAAATGTTTTATCCATCTCAATTCTTTTTAGCTTTACACAGGAAAGACCGATATCATTGGGGCGGTAAGGAGATCTTGTGGCAAAGACTCCCAGCCTTTTCCTGCCTCCAAGCCTGGGCGGCTTCACGGTGGCTGACCAGTTCTCCTTATTGGACTGGGAAAACTGCCACAGAAGCCAGATATGGGAGAATTCCTCCAATCCCCGGACTATCTCAGGATTTCGATATTCCGGTTCAAAAATAATGGTTCCCTCCAAAGCTTCTACCAGGCCGCTTTGCCTGGGGATTCCGAACTTTTCCGGAAAATCTGTTCTGATGCGGGCAATGGTCTTCATGAAAGCTTTCGGCGCCCCTTCTTCCCTTATTTTCCCTGCAGATGAACACACAACTTTGGCCTCCTCATCATATACTGTACCGTCTTATATCTAATACCCTTCAGACCATAACAGCATATCACGGGAATTTCCATTTTACAAGTTTTCTATTTTCCCCTTATACCTCCACTCTCATCCCGTCATAAGCGGCAATCATCCCATGCTCCCCGGCAAATATCTCCAAATCCTTATGAGTCATTCCCCCATTATGGGAAAAGTGGTTGATCACCTTTACCGTACTCCCGTCAATACACCCCCGCTCTTCCAGACGCCGTGCAAACTCCACATCATCCCAGAGTCCCATATGATACCCGCTCGTCTTCTGCCTCCCCATGGTGGCGTCCATAGAAATCAGGCTGTATCTGCGGCTATAGATGCACTCCCAGGCTTCCCCGCTTAAATTCATTCCCGTATCATGGCCGTACAGAATACATGTTCCGTCTTTCTCGATTATGTAGATGAAGCAGGTCTCCCGCTTGTCATGGTCTGCCGGCACAGGGATAACGTGATACCCCTGGGCATCAAACTCCTCAAAGGGCTTTAGGCGGATAAAGGCAACGCTGCCGTCCAAAGGATGTACCTTAAATCGGTCAATAAGCACGGCGTCATAAAAAGCCTTCTCCACAGCCTCATTTCCGTACACATGGAGCATCCCTTTCGCATTGTGTCCGAAATGCTCATGGCGGTGGATCAATTCCACCGGGAAAAAATGATCCATATGGGAATGGGTAATCAGCAGGTGCTGAATCTTCCCCAGATTCAGGGAATAATTTAAAGCATGGGTATAAGTATCCGGCGGAAAATCAATGAGAATGGTTCCGTCAATCATGGACTGGGTCCTGGTCCTTAAGTCTTTCCCCCCCGCCGCTCTCGCCCTGCGGCATATATCGCAGTCACAGAACAGGGCCGGCCAGCCTTCCGCCGCCGCTGTTCCCAAATATTGAATCTCCATAATCTCCCAACCTCTCCATTCTTCTCTCTATGACACAGTCAAAATCTTATCCAGCTGTTTCACGTCCCCAGTCTTTACCACCTCCACATGGTTTGGAGCGGGAACGAGCACTGCCGTGGTCACATCATAACCGGCAGCCTTTATGGCATCTATGTCAAACTCCAGAAGCCGGTCTCCGGCCTTTACCTTATCCCCGGACTGCTTTAAAGGAGTAAAATATTTCCCCTGCAGTTCCACGGTGTTGACTCCCACGTGAATCAAAATCTCCACCCCGTCGTCGCTGACCAGGCCAATGGCATGTTTTGTGTCAAAGAACATGGTGATCTGTCCGTCAAAGGGCGCAACAACTTCCCCCTTTGCGGGAATGATGCCAACGCCTTCCCCCACAACCCCTGCCGCAAACGTAGAGTCTTTAATCTCCGTGTGGGGTATGGCTCTCCCTTCAACCGGAGCATAGATGCAGCCCGGCTTTGTCTCTATCCCCATAACAGGCTTCTCTTCTGATCGCGAGGCCGCCTTTCCCTGTTTTTCCGCCTTGCCCTCCTTCTGTCCCACGACTTTTCCCAAAAACATGGTGACTCCAAAAGCGCTTGCAATGGCAATAGCCATGGAAACCATAAACTGCACCATGCAGTCAGGCCGGATGCAGATAACCCCGATAACTCCGCATGGCCCCTGGGAAACGGATAATACATGCATAATAGTTGCATAAGCAGCTCCCACGCCTCCGCCGATCAGGGCTCCGTAGAAGGGATACCGCAGTTTCAGATTTACGCCGAAGATAGCCGGCTCCGTAATCCCCAGCATGGAAGAAATACCGGACGCAGAGGCCATACTTCTCATCTTGGGGTCATGTTTTGACCTGCACATAACCGCCAGAGCCGCAGCGCCCTGGGCACAGTTGGCAGCTGCCACAACGGCGAAGGTAGGGGAACCGCCCAAAGTTCCGATATTGGCAAGAATCTGGGTCTCCGCCGTAACCAGGCTGTGATGCATGCCTGTAATCACCAGAAGAGGATATGTAACCCCATAAATCAGTCCGCCAAGGGCTCCAAGGTCAAAAAACAGCCACATTACCCCATTGGTCATCATATCACCCACGCCCCTCATCACCGGGCCTATGAACAGAAAAGTCAGAGCCCCTGTAAGGAGGACAGACAGAAGAGGCGTCACAATATTGTCTAACATGGCAGGAACCACTTTCCGCAGACGTTTCTCAATAACTGCCAGACAGAATGCGGAAGCGATTACCGGAAGAACCGTACCCTGATACCCTACCTTGGCAACGGAAAACCCGAAAATGTGCCAGTAGGGAACCGTTCCGTCCAAAAGCGCCTGGCCGTATCCATAGCCGTTCATCAGGTCAGGGTGAATCATAATAGCGCCTATAACCGCGCCCAAAATAGGTGTGGCGCCGAAAATCTTAGCCGCCGAAAATCCGATGAGCACCGGCAAAAACGTAAATCCCGCGTTGGAAAACAGATTTACCATCTCCGCCCCATCCTTAATAGCCGGAAATGCCTCCACAAGAGATTTGCCGGGGACAAACATTCCCTGAGCAGTAAGGATATTGTTAATACCCATCAAAAGACCGGATGCCACCAGGGCCGGCAGAATGGGGACAAATACGTCAGCAAGGGTCTTAAGCAGCTTCTGCACAGGATTCATCTTTTTGGCAGCCTGCTGCTTCAATTCCTCTTTTGTCATCTCCGTAATGTGGGCCATGGCTATAAATTTCTCATACACTTTGTTGACGATTCCCGTCCCCAGAATAATCTGGAACTGGCCTCCATTGTTAAAATTGCCTTTCACCAGTTCAATCTTCTCCAAAGCATCCAGATCCACCTTGGAATCATCTTTTAAAACAAGGCGGAGCCTGGTGGCGCAGTGGGCGGCGCTGACGATATTGCCCTCCCCTCCCACACAGCTTAAAATCTCACCCGCCGCCTTTCCATACTTCTCTTCCATGTTCTTCCTCCTTCTTGTTCTGTCAAAAACCGCCAAAAGAATACTTGGTCACACTAATACATGCAGTCCCGTCACAGTCAAAGACAATCCCCTCCGCCTCCATAGGCGTATAGAACAAAGAGGACATTACCTTCTCCCCGTCATTGGCAAACACTTCCGCAGAATATTTATCCAGCAAAATCCGAAGCTTTACCACTTCCCTGCCCCCCTCCCCGCTTTCGCCAGGCGCCTTCATGGGAGCAAGTTCCATCTTCCTGCGGCACACAACGTCCCTGTCAATCCCTGAGTGGGTTCTGTCTATGGTCAGGCACCTTTTTTTACGGCTGTACTGCACAAACGTCTCATACTCTTCATTCTGGGCAAAGCTGATTCGGAAATGCTCAAACTCAAATCCCGTAATCTCTACCAGAAGTTCCAAAACCCTTCCCCTGACGCCTTCTAAAACTGTGGACTGGGTAACAGACACATGGTCATACCGGATCATATCCCTGCGGTATAGTTCCAGTTCTCTTACCGGCCTCTGGTAAATCCTCCCGTTTTCATAAGTCAGTTCCCTGGGAACGGTCATCATCCCGGACCACTGGAAGGAAACCGGCGTAATGTTGGCATCCCAGGACTGCATCCACGCGATGAGAACACGGCGGCCATCCTGAGTCATCATAGTCTGAGGGGCGTAAAAATCCAGCCCGTAATCTGCGGAAGTGATCGTTTCCCGTGTAAATTCATGAGACTTTTTGTCATATTGCCCGCAGATAAACACGGCATTATTTCCATTGTGAAATTCCAGTCCCGCTGCCCGCATGTCCTGAGGCGAAACCATGAGAATCTGTTTCGGACCAAGAGGGAAAAAGTCCGGGCATTCCCACATCTTTCCATATTGATTCCGGCTTTTGTCCAGAATGGTCACAAACTCCCACTGCTTTAAGTCCTTGGAACGGTACATAAGAATCTGCCCGCTTCCGTCCTCTGCCCGGCTTCCCACTACCAGGTAAAAGCCGTCCTCCTCCCTCCACACTTTAGGGTCCCGGAAGTCTTCCAGGCTGCTGCCCTCAGGAATGCTTTCGCCTGTGATAACAGGATTCTCCGCAAATTTCCGGTATCGGATGCCGTCACCCTTTGCCATGCACTGCACCTGCCTGTAATAGTGGAACCCATCATCCAGATACCGGTCCATGACCCCTGTGTAGATAAGCACATGCTCCCCGTCCGCCTCAATGGCGCTTCCTGAAAAGCACCCTGCCTCATCATAAGACTCATCAGGGGCCAGGGCGCAGGGAAGATATTCCCACTTAATAAAGTCCTTGCTGACACAGTGCCCCCAGTGCATGGGGCCCCACTTTTTATTGTAGGGATGGTACTGAAAAAACAGATGATACTGCCCCTGAAAAACAGAAAATCCATTGGGGTCATTGATCCAGCCTGTGGGAGACGACATGTGATACTTCGGCCGTTCTTCCTTCGGAATATCGTGGATCTGCTTTCTTTCCATTCTGTGAACCTGTAAAAGCTTGGGACTCACTGATTCTGCCATATTCTTCCTCCGTTCATAACCAGTTTTGGTATCAGTTAAGTAACCGGTTACTTTATGTCTCAGATTCTACCACTGCCCTTATCTGTTGTCAATGCCGGATTTTCTATTTCGGCATTATCCATGAATCGGACCGCTCATTTTTATGCAACCATTACAAAACCCGTAACATTACCGGTTACTCTTACATTTTAGGGATTTTTATGGTAAACTGTATAGGCAATACCACTTTAAAAAAACAGAACAAAGGAATCACAAAGCCATGGGAAAAAAGAATGTAACCTTTGACGACATTGCAAAATATACGAACTTCTCCAAAACCACCATCTCCAGATATTTTAACAACCCTGA
Source organism: Clostridiaceae bacterium (assembly GCA_910574345.1). GTDB lineage: Bacteria > Bacillota > Clostridia > Lachnospirales > Lachnospiraceae > UBA3402. The sequence continues at coordinate 199,245 of CAJSZV010000005.1, forward strand.
CTCCCTGACTCTGGAGAACCAGCAGATCATCTCCGACGCCCTTGAGGCACTGAACTATAAGGAAAATAAAGTGGCCCGCATCCTGGCCAACGGAAAAACGGAATTCGTAGGCATCATCATCCCTGACCTGTACATGCACTATTACGCCCAAATGCTGTCGGATATCCTGGCCACCTATAAAACATTCGGATACAAGTTTCTCGTATTTGAGGGTAACCGGGATAAAGCCGTTGAACAGCAGTATATCCAGGAACTGCTGGCCTACAAGATCGAGGGGCTTATTGTCCTGAGCCATACCATTTCCTCACAGGAACTGGTCTCCTACAACGTCCCCGCCGTGACCATAGAGCGGGAAGACCAATATACCTGCAGCGTAAATACGGATAACTATATGGGGGCTGTCCAGGCCACCAGCCTGCTGTTTAAAAACAACTGCGATATCCTGTTCCATCTTAACCAAAACGTATCGGAAATGACTCCCGGTTATCAGAGAATCCGGGGATTTTTAGATATCTGCCGGGAACACAGCCTGCCTCACAAGCTTATCCTCACAGACTTTGGCAGGACCTATGAGGAAAATGAAAAACGGCTGGGGGAGATCCTCTCTGAAATGGAAGAGGGATACAAAGGGAAAAAGAAAGGAATTTTTGTTTCCAATGACACCTACGCCAATATTCTTCTCAATCTGCTTATCCGAAAATATGGCAGTCTTCCCAAAGAGTATCGAATCGTTGGTTTTGACGACTCTCCCATTGCCTCTTCCGCCATCGTCCCCATCAGCACCGTGGGACAGCAGATTGAGAAAATCGCCCGGCAGGCCATGGAGCTTCTGGTCATGCAGATGAATGAGCGCAAAAAAAGAAGACCCACGCCTTTAAAGGAGCCTATCCACCAGGTGGTGACTCCTGTGCTGAGAAGACGGAGTACTACGGACTGAAAGGGATCCATGACTTTGAAGAGGAATAACGGGGCTGCCAGCCGGCAGCCCCGCTTCATAGTTCTCCTATGAAATCTCTTTCGGATAATGAGCCAAAGACTCCCTAAACGGATTTACATTGGTATCAATAAAAACATCCTTCGCTCCCTTGGCGGCCGTAAACTGGAACGGCACCGTATACATGAGAGGCGCCAGGTATTTGCTGGTCTTCATGCCAAACACCAGATCCCTTTCATCCGCCTCCTCTAACTCCCTGTATGTGATCACATGAACCCGGGGCGTATACTTTTTAAATGCCTTTCTAAACTGGCACATACGTCCGAATTCCGCCTCGTCCGATCCGATCATAAGCAGAGTCTGTCTGGGATTCAGGGCCATGGTAGGCCCATGGGAGTACTCCTCAATCTCGTATCCCGATATGGGAAGGCGAAGCATTTCGCCGATTTTCAAAACGCCTTCCAGCATGGAACCATAGTCCACCCCGTATCCCAGAATAAAGATGCGCTCGCTGCCAGCGATGGAAGCCTTATTCCTGTCATACCATGCCTCCCCCTCGTCAATAACCGTCTGAAAATGTTCCGTCAGCTCTTTCGCTTCTTCCAGAGCCTTCTGGTACTGCTCCCTGCTTAAGACGCCTTTTACCCAAGCCGCCTCCACAGCCCACAGATAAACGCTGAGCACAGACACGGTATAGCCCTTTGTCTCAGGCGGAGTCAGTTCCTCCCCCACGGTCAGCAAGACGCTCTTGTCCGCCAATTCCGTGATTCTGCTTTGGAGATTGCCGGTAAGGGCCAGGGTCAGGTGACCCTGCTCCTTTGCCTGCCTCATAACTTCACAGGTAGATATGCTGGTTCCGGACTGACTGATTCCGACGAACAGAATCTCATCGTTTTTAAGCATTCCTGTCCAGTCCGCCTTCTCATAGTTTTTGTACACCGTGGGATACTGGGCTGAAGCGTCGATTCCCACAATGTGTTTGAAATAATAGGCTGCAATGGTGGATACATTATAGGAAGTTCCCGACCCGAAAAAGTACACCTTCCTGATATCATGGTTTCGGAATATATCCGCAAATGGTTCCACAAACACGGACCGGTTCTCCAAAGTATGCCTTAACACCTGGGGCTGGGACTTTATGTTGCCTAATACGGTCTGCTCCATATCCTTTTTCCTTTCCTGACAACGATTCTTTAGTATGTATAGCTTCCCATCTTTTTGTGAAATTCCGGATCGCTGGGAATGTTGCAGTCAATGCCCAGATCCAGAGACAGCTTCCTGGCAATCACCTGCAGAGGCACCACATATTCCATAGATGCAAAGTACTCATCATTTTTAAATGGATATACAAAATTCTCCTTTTTCTCCTTCGTCCCGTCAGAAGTCACCATATAATTCTTTGCGTGGCGCTCCCTCTCAAAATAATCCATCATGCGGACCATACGTTCATAATGTCTCCCCGTATTACCCAGATAAAGCATATAGGTATCCTGGTCGATGGAGTGGTACACGCCGTGCATAAATTCTTCCAGTTCATAGCCGGTTACGCTGTAGCGGACAGCTTCCATAATCTTTAAAGTTCCTTCCAGCATGGCGCTCATACAGGACTCGCATCCCAGGACGATCATGCGGCGGCATTCTTTCAGTTCCCCGGCATTATCCCGATACCATGCCCATGCCTTCTCGGCAATGTCGGGAATCTGATCTGTGGTAGCCGTCATGCGTTTTTCCAGCTCCCGCTTCTCAGCCTCTGTAATCCTGCCGTTCTGAACCGCCAGCTTCAGTCCAAACAAAGCAAGAGTGGCGATGGAACCGATATATCCCTTTGTCTTGGGCCCTGCAAACTCATCACCGATGGATATGTACACCGTCCGGTCTCCGTGCTCGATAATCGGCCGGTCCTCCTCCGCAGTCATGGCAATGGTCATCATGCCCTGTTCCTTTGCCTTGTCCAAAGCGCAGATGGTGCTGGTGCTTCTTCCCGCATGGGAGATACCGATAACCAGGGTATTGGCATCGAATACCTTCTCGTTATCCACGAATTCCATGGGATACATGTTAATCACTTTAATCCCTGTCTTATCCTCCATCAGTTTCTTAGCTGCCACGGAAGCGTGGTAGCTTGTGCCGGAGCCGAGGATATACATCTGATCAATCTTTTTTCCTTTGCAGTACTCCAAAGCCTCCCCAAAGATACTGTCCTGATTATCTACAATATTCCGAACCGCCTGTCCCGACTCTTTAATATAGTCATACATATCCCAATCTCTGTTTTCCATATTCTTATTCTCCTGCTTTATCTATATGATGTTGGGGTCAAAAGATCTTTTGGCCTCTGATGCCAACGGATTAACTCTCATGAAACCTGTTTAACGTTCTGGCAAAACGCTTTGCCGTAATATGGGGTCTGGTAATGGCGTTGCCCACTACCACCCCATGGGCTCCCATATAGAGGCACTGTACAGCAATCTCCGGCGTGGACACTTTCCCCTCCATAATCACAAGGGTATCTGTTCCCTTTACCGCATCCACAATATCCCGAAGCAGATGGAAATCCGGCGTATCCCCGATCTCCAGCTTATCAAAATGTCCCGCTTTGGTATATCCGTACAGTGTGGGGGCCACAAAATCCGCGCCGTAAGACGCCGCCCTTCTGGCGTCCTCAGCAGTAGCTACATCTGCAAAAATCAGGGCATCGGGAATGCTCTCCTTCACTTCACGGATGGTCTCATAGGCCAGTTTACCGTCATCCCTGTAATGGTTGGTGGCCTGTACGGCGATAATCTCAGCGCCCGCCTCCCATACGGCCCTGGCCGCCTCCAGGCTGGGAGTCAGGTATACATCCTTAATATTGCGGTCGATTTTCCAGATACCGATAACCGGAAGATCCACCTTTTCCTTAATGGCCCGGATATTCTCCGGGGAATCCACTCTCAGCCCTTTCGCCCCCGCCCATTTGGCACACTCCGCGTACATGGTGGTAATACCCGGCATATAATGAGGCTCCCCCGGCACTGCCTGGCAGGATACAATGAGTCCGTCCTTCAATTCATCTATCAGTTTTTGTCTGTCCATCTCTCTTTTCCTTTCCTTTTAAATGTTCATATGGTCCATGGCCTTATGCCGGATATCCTATAACAGTCCCATAGCCGTTGCTGCAATACCGAATACTAACAGCCCGATCATAATAACCGTACCTGACACCCGCTTCTTCAACAGTCGGTAGCAGCCGTAAGTCAAAAGGAGAGGAAGAAGTTTCGGGCATACCTGATCAATAATATCCTGCAATATAACCTCCGCCCCGTTAATATTAATTACCGTAGCCAGATTCACGCTGACCATAGCCGGTATCATGGCACCTATAACCATGAGACCCATGATTCGGCTGGCTTCCGTCAGTTTCTGCAGAGTGCCGTCCTCGGAAATGCGGGTAAGGAAACTGCTTCCGCCTTCATAACCGATCTTAAATCCTAACCTTCTCACAATCTCAGACGGAAAAAAGTTAACCAGGAAATACAAAATCGGACCTAGGAAATTCCCCAGTACGGCCAGGGGTGCTCCGATACCTGTTCCGATTACCTTAAAGGTTCCCCAGAAAAAGCTGTCTCCGATACCGGCCAAAGGTCCCATAAGGGCGGCTTTTACAGCGGTGATGGATGAAGCGTCATATTCCCCCGGCTCTGCGCCTGCGTTCTGCTCTTCCATGGCGCAGGAAACACCGATAATAAAAGGACTGGTAGCCGCCGCGCAGTTAAAGAATTCCAGGTGGCGTTTCACTGCCTTTTTCATCTCTTCAGGGTTGTCCTTATACAGTTCTCTCAGAGCCGGCATCATGGTCCAGGCATAGCCTGTTGACATCTGGCGCTCATAATTGAAGCAGCCCAGCAGCTGATAATGACGATTAAATACCTTCTTTAACGTTCCCGCATTCAGTTTCTTCTCGACTGCCATAACTATAATTCCTCACTTTCATCTGAATTCATTACCATTCCCGCCTGGTTAGAATGGCTGCCGGACAGGGTATAATAGAGAACCGCAACGACTGCTCCGAAAATAGCGACTCCGATTGTACTGACATTCAGGAATGCAGCCATTGCAAAGCCGATAAATAAGAAGGCGCCGAACTTCCGGTCCCATGTCATGGAGATCAGCATTGCAACACCAAGGGCCGGGAACAAGTTGCCCGATTGTCCAAGGCCGTTCTGGATAACCGCAGGAATCTTATCTACAAGGCCGGTGATCAGATCCGCCCCAATGACAAATCCTAAAAATACCATAGTAAACTTAAATGCAAAATACAGTGCGGACCCCATCCAGTTGGAAATCTCCACTCCCCTGTAATCGCCTCTCTCCGCACATGCATCCGCCCTGTGGGCAAAAACCGTGTTGGCAATGCACACGCCGATGGAACCGATCTGCGCCAGCAGAGAAATGGGAATGGCAAGGGCCAGTGTAGTCTCATATGCAGCGCCGGTACGGATGGCCAAAGCTGTGGCAAGAGCAGAACCTACTACCACATCAGGGGGCGTGGATGTTCCGATCCCTACGAGTCCCATCCATACCAGTTCCAGCTGGCCGCCGATAATAACACCGGTGGTCATATCCCCCATAATAAGCCCCACCAACGGCCCTATGATAATGGGCCGGTCCAGCATATGCTGGCCGCCGATACGGGATTCCATATAGATCAGCGCAGCTACAAGCGATACTAAAATTCCCTGAATCATGATCATTTCCTCCTGTGTCCTTTATTTATTAAATATCTTTTCAATATCTCTGAAGTCCATCCGTTCCAGCGTGGGAGTAATCTGGGCAAATACCTCTGTGCCCTGATCCGCCATCTTCTTTGCGCAGTCATATTCTCTCTGTGTCATATATACCTGGGCCAAAGTCGGGATATATGTCTCATCCTGTTTCTTATTCACGCCGGCTGTGCCTATATTCAGCTTTGTAATTCCCTTTACCCTCTCAAAAATATAGAGCGCATCCTCTACACTCTGAGTTACCAGAAAAATCTTTTTCCTGTCGTTAACAGGATTATTCAGCGCACGCACTGAGGCATCGAGATCTTTAATCACCAGATTCACCCCTGCCGGCTTAGCCATCTTCATCGTCATGGACTTAAAAGAATCCTTTGCCGCCTCGTCATTGGCCACCAATATTGTCTGGGGCTGAAGGTATGAGGTCCATGAAACCGCCACCATACCGTGAATCAGCCTGTCGTCTGCCCTTACCATAAGAATCATATGTTCCCCTCCTGTTCTGCCAACCTCTATAATTCGTCCGTCTCTTCTCCGTCTGCCAAAACATGTTCCGCCAATGTATCCCTTCGCAGATGTATGATCTGCTCTTTTGCCCTTGCCACAATCTCGTTAAGCTGCTCCTCATGGATGTCATTCGGAATGAAGATCATCTCCAAAAGCAGAGGAAGGTTAATCCCCGTAACCAGATGATAATCATATTCCGTCATAAGCCTTGCGGCAGCCTGATTCACGCTCCCCCCAAGGATATCTGTACATACAATTACATTCTGCCCTTTTACGGATTCCAAACAGGCCCTGAATTCTTTTTCAAATTCCTGATTTTCCACATAGGCATTGATAAACTGCACATATTCCAGTTCTGCATTGAAGAATTTGATTACATTTGCAAAGCCCTCCGCCAGGGTCGAATGGGTTGCTATAATAAACCGGTTCATATTTACCTCCTTTCTGTATATGTTTATTTTCCAATTTGTATATACATATATTATCACCACGTATATTGTTTGTCAATTATTTTTTTATGTATATACAATATATTTTTGTTTTTACCCTGATTTTCATAAATAACTTCATTTTTCTATGGAAAAAATATACATTTTCCTGTACAATATGATCAGGAGGAATTTATGGGAAGAACAGCAAAATATCAGCAAATCGAGGATTATATCATTAAAGAAATCAGCAAAGACCATTTAAAAAGCGGCGATCAGATTATGACCGAAGAGCAATTGTGCAAGTTTTTCGGTTTCTCCAGAATGACAGTCAATAAGGCCCTGAATCATCTCAGCGACATGGGGTATATTCAGAGAATCCCGGGACGGGGAAGCTTTGTAACTGCTCCGCGGGTTCAAAAACCGGCGCGCACAGGTTCCAGTTTCACAGCTGATATGAAAAGCATCGGACTCCTTGCAGGGGCCCGGCTTCTCTCATATGAGATCCTGCGCGGAAGTGAGGTCCCCCACATTGCAGATAAGCTGAATCTAAAGGAGCAGGAACTGATTCACTATTTTGTCCGTCTCCGCACAGGGGATCATAAGCCCATCGCCATCAGCTACAGCTATATTGCCGCAAAGGTGGTTCCGGCTATTAATGTAGAGTGCCTTAACCATTCTTTTTATGAGTTTCTTGACTCTCAGGGCATTACAGACCGTTTAACTCCCCAGCTCAAGCTTCAGGCTGCCCTGCCTACGACCCAGCAGAAGGAACTTTTAAACCTTACCAATACTGCCCTTCTGTGCTCCTCACATATTACTTACCATGAGATGAATGGCGCCATTCTTCCATTTGAGTATACGGAGACTTATTATAACGGTGATGTCTATACTTATACTGTCAATATGGATGCCATTTAAAACTATATGTGAGGTGGATTTATCAATATGGAAAAAATAGTGCGACAGGGACTTTTATATGATTTTTACGGAGAACTCCTGACTAAACATCAGTGCCGCATCTATGAAGACGTGGTCTTTAACGATTTGTCTCTCAGCGAGATCGCCCAGGAACAAGGGATTACCCGGCAGGGCGTCCATGATCTGGTAAGGCGGTGCGACCGGATTCTGGAGGGCTATGAAGACAAACTTCATCTGGTGGAAAAATTTCAGCAGACAAAAGAACTGGCAGGCCAGATTCAAAATCTCTTAAGCAGGTATCTGAATGAACAGGATTCTGCCCTATTGCAGCAGGCCAAAGAGGCAGCGGAAAAAATTGTGGAAATATAATAGGTAATTGCGAAACAAGTTCGCAATCCTGATTGAAAACAAGGATAGAATCCTGCATTGCAGGATTCTTGGGATGAAAAGTGGATACCGGGTATTTTTTGGCACATGAAATAAATCCCCATGGATTTATGGAATTGGTAAGCCCTATGCGATGAGAGGTTTCAAACTTCTAAGATACTGGTGTTTCTGTATTTTATCAGCAACCATCACAGTAACAAGCTGGGTAATACCGGCGAGAAGAAGATCTGCATGGAGCGTTTTCTCATTTTGAGTTTTACGTCCGGCAATACAAAAACTATCCTTAAAGTGATTGATAGATTTCTCTACATTGACTCGGATTTTGTAAGTGTCATCCCATTCGGCGGAACCGCGTTCGACCCCCGGATATGCGCGCAGATTTTTCTCCGGATAGATGTAGATCATTCGCCCGCAGGAAGAAGTCGTGCAGGGGTTATCACAGTGGCAGACACGGCGTTTGGATTTATCTGCCGGATTATATTCCCATTTCATTTTAGGGCATACAAATTTCATGGTTGGGATTTTGCTTTTTAAATGAGATTTACTACCTTCTCTTTTCATTGGGAGAGAAGGGTCGAGAGGGCAACAGGGAATACCGTTCTCGTTAAATGTGTAGCCGTTTTCTTCCATAGAGAGCTTGACTTTAAGAGGAATGAAAGCCTTTTGGAATCCGATTTCTCCCAAAAGGGATTTGTAAATTTCAATCGTATCAAAGGCTGCATCGCCCAGAAAAGTCTTTGGCTCAATAAGCGGATGTTTCTGGAAGAAATCAATCAAAACAGGGAGTAATGCTTTGGAGTCGGCGAGGGACTTATCCTCGTCAGGAGAATCTGATTTTTTCTCCACAACGATATCAGGATGGGCATTCAGAAAGTCTTTGTTATAGAAAGTGATGTCACGGACAATGCCAAGTCCATTTGTAATGATTCCGAATTTATAGGCATAACAGAAATGTCCGTTGATGTACATCTGCTGTATTGCCTGATTGGAAGCAGCATGGGAAGGCATGGAGCCATAAGCGGCTTTGTAAGGATCATAGGAATCATCAAGGTTATGGGTTTTCTTAAAAGTTTTTAACTGTTTGATTATGCGGTTTGCATATTTTGGATTATTTTCCGTCACCCATGCTTCCATGCCGGAGGTATCGAAAATGGTCATGGAAGCGAGCCAGGGATCAAGTTTTTGGCAGATCGGTTCGGTCAGGTCAACCAGGCGGTCGAACATGGATTGTAAGTCCAATAAGAAATCCTGTTTAAAACGTGTAAACTTTGAGGCGTCAGGAACGACATCAAAACCGCAGAAATCACGCAGTTCCTGAGAGTATTTCAAAAACACGATCAGGAGAGTGTCGGTGGGGATTGAGAAAATACGCTGAATCAGAAGAGCCTTAAGCATGGGATAAAGCTGATGTTTACGAGGTCTTCCGGTACGGGCGTGAAAATGAGAAACAAAAGACGCCGGGACAATTTCATCAAGGGGAATGGTATTTTCGAGAAGTTCAAGGAACTCATATTTATCGTTATCAAATTTATTTTGGCAATCGGTAAAAATATCTGCCAAAGAGAGCTGTTTATATGTTATCATGTAAGTGCATCTCCTTTTTGGTGGATTGGTTAATAGTTTCTAGACAACTCTATTTTACCATAAACCATTGAGGAGATGTTTTATTTTGCAACAAAAAGAATCCCGTATTTATGCGGGTTCTGGCGTTTCGCAAACACCTATGGAAATATAACGAGAAAAGGAGAAGAGTATGAAAAAAGCAGTGATTTTTGATATGGACGGATTGATGATTGACAGTGAGCGCGTTACCTATGACGGGTATGTAATCGAGTGCGGCAAACTTGGCAGGACTATGGACAAAGAATTTTACAAAAAGCTGTTAGGCTGCCCTGTTCCTGCCATCCACCAGATGTTCCGGGAGAAATTCGGCCAGGCATTTCCCATTGAGGACGTCATGAAAATCGTCCACGAATATGTGGAACGCACATTTGAGGAGGATGGTGTCCCCGTCAAAGACGGCCTGATCGCCTTACTGCAGTACCTGAAAACCCACGGCTATAAAACCATCGTTGCAACCTCCAGCACCAGAGACCGGGTTGACCGGATTCTTAAGTCAGCCGGACTGACTGGTTATTTTGATGATTCCATCTGCGGCAATGAGGTAACAAAGGGCAAGCCTGACCCTGAGATCTTTTTAAGGGCATGCGAAAAACTGGGCGTGAAACCTTCCGAAGCCTTGGTTTTAGAGGATTCGGAGATGGGCATCATGGCCGCTTACTCCGCAGGGATCCCTGTAATCTGCGTCCCTGACATGAAGTATCCTGAGGAAACATTTGCTGCGAAAACAGCGGGAATTGCGGATTCTCTGAACCATGTGCTGGGAATGATCGAAAGAGGGGAGATATAATCTCCCCCCTTTCTCCATTAGCCGGCGTTATGGCTGTTTATGTCTCTCTTCCAAATCAAAATTAATGGATTTTACTGTCAGTTTATAGATATCACTTCGGATAATCTGCCGGCTTTTATGAATACAATGACCCTCATGGTTATTCACATAATCCGTACATAAGAATAGTGCCGTCTTGGGCTTTACGCCTAAAAGCTGCGCTTCCTCCGGCGTGGCATAGCAGATGTCGATCTGCTTTTTGGCCATAGTGGGATAAATATTATGCTTACAAAGAATCTTATACAGAGAACCCCTTAAATCTTCATTCAGCACAAAACTGAACGTTAGGGGCAAAAGGATTTTTTCAAGAATGACCGGTATATCATTGGCATATAACAGCCTTCTGATCTCTATAACCTTGTCTTCCTGTTTCAGTCCAAAGTCCCTCACACAATCAGTCGACACATCTATAATTGCCATAGAGAGAATCTTTTTTTTCAGGTCATATCCATGGCTGGCGAAAATATCAGAAAACCCCTTTAGCTGTTCGCTGTTATTTTCCAGAAAAGGGACTGCCACGAATGTCCCTTTTCCCTGCTTTTTCACCAGTATATTCTGCCCCACCAGGCTGTCAATTGCCGTTCTCACTGTCACTCTGCTCAGGCCATACATCTTCCTCAGTTCTTCCTCGGAAGGAATCTTATCTCCCCCTTTGAACTCACCCTGCTTCACGGCGTCAAGAATTACCTCCGCCAACTGCACATAAAGAGGGTCTTTTGAGTTAGCTTCCAGCTTATCTACCATAGTTTCCCTTCCCTTCGTGTAATACCTATACCATACCACAAAGTGACAGCAATTACCAGTTTTTCCGCCTCCTCAGGCAGCGCTTTAATAAGAAAGCCTGCGATAGTACCGCCTCATCTCCAGAGGATGTTTTCTCTCTTTCTCAAGGTGTTTGCTGATGCGCTCGCAGAGCTGATACATAATCATAGGGGACAGAAGACCTCTGAACTTTGGATTAACAATCTCCGGACAATAGTCCTTCGTATCAATTACCGTCAGCTTATCCGTAACCCGTTTCAAAAACCGGACGGCTCTCTCCGTAAGGGGACGGCTGCTGTCCTCCCCCTGGAGTACCAGCACATTTACGCCCTTTTCCATCAGTTCCAAAGTACCATGGAAGAACTCACCGGCATTCACGGATTTTGTCCGGATCCACTGACATTCCTCCATAACGCACATGGCATAGCAGTAGGCGTAGTCCCACAGATTTCCCGCCCCCAGCACATAAGTCAGAGGCTCCATGCCATACCGGGATGCATAATCCCCTGCCAGGGGGTCAAATGCCTCCTTGGCATTGAAAAGTGCCTTTGGCAGCCTCTCCATCTCCTTTGTAAACTGATCATACTCAGGAAAATCCCCTGCATTATACATAAAACGGAAGGCTGTATAATACAGCTTATAAAACAGCGCTCCCACACACTCTATGGGATGTGTGGCCGCCTGCCCCAATGGAGTGTTCACATCCCCTATGTATCCGATTACCCGTGCCCCCTTTTCCCTGGCAATGGAAACCGCTTCGCCGACCTCCCTGGTATCGCCTGTGACGGATGTGATGACAACTACGGAATCCTTTGTAAACTGCTTATTGCCGGCTGCGGAAAATTCCGCCGCTTCCTCCACAAACGTAAGGATTCCTGAATGAGCTTTCACAATATGATGCATCTGGGAAAGGTAGGCATAAGTCCCCCCGATTCCGATCCAAAAAATATTGGAATACCCTTCCCTGCAGATCTCATCTACTACCTCTTCGATCTTTTCTTTTAATGCCAGGCCTCTTGTCTCTTCTGCAAAAAACTCTTCTTTATTAAATGTTAACATATTCTCCTCCTCTAACCTTTTACTCCTCCCGCAGTAATATTCCGTATTAGCTGCTTCTGGAACAAGATATATAAAATAACCACCGGAAGGGTCGACAATGCCAACCCGGCTACCAGCACCGGCCACTCTGTCTCCATAGAACTTTTTAAAGACAAAAGTCCTACAGGTACTGTCTTCAGCTTTGCGCTCTGAGTAAAGCACAAAGCAAACATCAATTCATTCCAAAATGTCCTGACTGCCAAAAGTCCTGCCGTCGAGATAATGGGCTTTGACAACGGCACAAAAATCTTCCACAGGACACCCGGTGGGGAACACCCGTCAATAATTGCCGACTCCTCTATGTCCTTAGGGATCCCTGCAAAAAAGGACCATATAAGAAAAATAGTAAAGGGCAGGCGGAATGCCACATACGGAAAAATCATGGCCCAGTAGGTATCGTATAAATGTACATTAATCAGTATTTTATACAGAGGTATCATAGCCACCATAGGAGCCAGCATCAGACCGCTCATTACAAAAACCAGGGACGCCTTCCGGAAGCGGTATCGCATTCTGGCAATGGGATAAGCCGCAAAAATACTGAGAACCAATGTCATGGCCGTAGAAATCACTGTCACGAAAACGCTGTTCACCAAATATTTTCCGATGCCGTTTTTCCAGGCTCTCAGGTAATTTCCTGCCAGCCATTTTTCCGGCAGTTTAAAAGGCTCTAACAGCAGTTCTGAGTTTGACTTGAACCCGCTCATAAACATCCAGACAAAAGGCACTAACTCGATAACCGCAATCAGGAACAGGAGCATAACCACAATGCCAAAGATCAGTCTCTTTGTCCATCTGTTCTTCATAGACGCCATGCCTCCTTTACTCCATTTCTATCTTTGACAGTTTCAGCTGTACCATTGACAGCATAAAGGTAATGAAAAACACCAATGTTGCAATAGCCGACGCATATCCCATCTCGTCTGTGGAAAATGCGGCCTTATACAGATAACTGCCAAGAACCTGACTGGATACCCCCGGACCGCCGCTGGTCATAATATAAACCTCGTCAAACACTTTAAACGATCCGATAATTGTAATAATCATATTTACAGCAATCATTTCTTTGGCCTGGGGAATTGTAATATACCAAAAACGCTGGATCTTGCCTGCTCCGTCAATGGTTGCCGCTTCGTATAGATCCTCAGGAATTTTCTGAAGAGCTACAATAAACAGAACCATAGTATAACCTGTATACTGCCATTGGGAAACCATGGTTACCGCGTAAATCGCGGTGGTCTGGCTTCCCAGCCAGTCCTTCGTCAAAAAGGACAAACCCAGAACTTTCAAAAGGGGATTTAAAAATCCGAATACAGGACTGTATATCATCTGCCACAAAAGACCCACAACCGTAATGGATATCAGAGACGGAAGAAAATATACAGTTCTGAAAAAAGGCTGCACCCGGCGAAACATTTTATCCTCCAGGACTGCTGCAAAGATCAGTGCCGCTCCCACCTGAAAAATAACGGAGAAAAGTGCATAAATCAAATTATTTTTCAGACAGATCCGAATGGTAGGATCCGTAAACAGCCTGGTCAGATTTTTAATCCCCACAAAAGTTTTTGACACGGAAAAAGCGCTCCACTGATATAATGAATAATGGAAATTCAGCAAAATCGGTATATATACGAATACCACGATCAATGCAAAGGCAGGCAGCAAAAAGAATATGATTGTCCTGTTTTTATATCTCATCATAAACCCCCGTTTTGCGCTGTTTTTGTCTACTTCGCGTACTCTTCCCTGACAGTCTTTGCTACTTCCTGAACTTCCTTCATAATCTCTTCTGCGGACTTACCGTCAATAATCAGCTGAAGATTCTCAAGGAACTTCTCCTTCACCCTTGGCTCCGGCGCCGTATCAATCCAGGTGGTGATTCCGTCGCTCTGGTTAAAGGTATAATCATTAAATTCCACAATGGTCTTATGGGCGGTTTCTTCTGTAATGGTATCCTTGGCAATGGGCTGGAGACCTGTCTGTTTGGCCAGTTCCATCTGATTTTCTTTCCTGGTAATATATTTCAGGAAATCCACGGCTTCATCAGGATGTTCGGTCTTGGCAGATATCAGGAACAAATCACAGCCTCCGCACACGGTATTCATCGTTCCCTTGGCATTATCCGCAACAGGGAACTTCATCCATCCAAGATTCTCATCCCCAAGCTCCTGAGCTGCTTTTTCCATTGCCATGGAACCGCCGTAAAGCATAGCCGCTTTCTTTTCATAGAAGAGAAGGGTAGCCTGATCGTAGGACAGAGAGTTAATGTTATCATTAAAGCAACCTGTATTCACCAGTTCCTGCAGCTCCTTAATGGCCTCCACATATCCCGGATCCGTCCACTCTCCCGTTGCCGGATTGCAGTCGCTGTTATACACGTCCGTTCCTACGAACTGGGGGAACATCTGGGTGAGATAATGGGCTGTGGGCCAGTTAGGATTATCGCCGAAGGCGATGGGAATGTATCCGTGATCCTTGAGTGTCTGGCAGGCCGCCTTTAACTGGGAAAATGTCTCCGGCACCTCAATTCCGCATTCCTTAAAGATCTCTTTATTATATTCCATAACACTGAGACTGAACCGGAAGGGAACTCCTACGTGCATATCATACATATCTACATAATCCCAAAATACAGGAGAGATGCTGTCTTTCCACTCCTGATCCGCCTCGATATAGGAGGTAAGATCCAATACCAAGTCGTTTCTTGCAAACTGTCCCGCGAATTCTCCGGGCCAGGAATAAAAGATATCCGGAACCTCTCCGCCTCCAACCATGACTTTCAGCTTATCCTTCATGGCGATATCTCCTACTACTTCCACATTGATCTGGACATTGGGATGCTCAGCCATATATCCGTCGGCCAGGCCCTGAAAATAGTCTACATAGCGCTCTTCCGGATAACGGTGGAGCCAATTCAGGACAACCTTATCTTCCGAACCTTTTTTCTCAGTCCCTTTCGGTGCCTCGGCCTGAACCGGTGCCTGTGCAGCCGTCGTCTGGCCTGGTGCATCTGCCTTTGGCTGCTCCCCTTCTGAACATGCTGACAACATTCCCATAATCAAACTTCCCGCTAACAACAACGCAATCCTTCTTTTTTTCATATTGCCTCCAATTCTACCATTCTCTGGTATCTTATATTGTTTTTATGTTCTGGGCTTAAACCCTTCCTCCGGGACATGGTCTTCCTGAAACCCTATGCCGTCTCCTGCTGCCCCATATACCGTACAGTTTCGTGCCGCAAATACGGCTCCCTGGCGCATACAGTCGGAAAGTCCGTCTTCAGTTACCGTTTCTTTCCGGGAAAACCGATGAAGAAAGGCGATGAGGAAGGCCGTGAAAAAGGAATCCCCTGCTCCCAATGTATCCACAACCCGAACGGGCATAGACGGCTGCTCATAGAATCTCCTTCCGTCATACAGCACTGCCGGTTCTCTGCCTCTGCTGGCCAGAACATATTCCGCTCCCATGTCATGGCGCCTGACCAGGGTTTCTTTTGTCTCCTCCTTTGTCATCATGCCTGCCGAGAGAAATACAAACTTGCATAAAGGCGTTATCCTCACAATGTTTTCTTCCGGTGAATTATTGGAAAAATCATAAGCTATGGGAATTCCCGCCTGGTAAATTTTTTCAAACTCCTGAGGCTTTATCTTGGAACCCTTGCTTGATATCACCAAATCAAACTGTTTTAAGTATTTTAAGTCTTCCTCATCCAGTTCAACCGGATGCCTGCCGTTTACGCCGCCGTGGTTATGTCCGAAAAATGTCCTCTCCCCGTCTACCAGCTTAATCAGCGCGTTAGGTGTCTCTCCTTCATAATAACGGCTTCTGGAATAATCAATCTGGTAAAAATCCATGACTTCCTGGTTATGCCTGGCATATGGGTCACTTCCAAATACCGTAATCATGGCGGCTTCTGCTCCCAGCATTCTGGCAAATCTGCAGTCATTAAAATCGCATCCTCCCGGATATCCTATTTTCTGATCCAGATATAAATCCACATTGTTCTGTCCCAGACATACAACTTTTACCAAATCCTGCACCTCCGAATCAATATTGTACATGCCACATGTACCGTCTCACAGTCTTATCATGCTGACGCAGTACAGCCAATTCCGCTACGATCTGACTTAAAGCCGGATAAATCGCTATGGGGTTGAAAAATTCGCTGACGGAATCAGGGAACAGATTAACTCCCATATCCTTTGCATCAATGATCGTATACTTATCCCCGTACCTTTTCAAAAATGCCACGACTCTTTCATCCACAGGTCTTGTCCTTCCGTCATTCATGAGAAGGACAATGGGCAGATTCTTATCCGTAGTCTCAAAGGGGCCATGGAAGTATTCTCCCGTATTGACCTTCACCGCGTGCATCCACTGGGTCTCAATAAGGCTGCAGATCTCAAAGGAATATGCCATGCCGTCTGTAGGGCCTCCTCCCAAGGAATAAATGATGGGGGCATCCTTATACTCCTGTGCAAAGGCTTTCGCTCTCGGAGCAAAATACTTTCTCCCATGGGCATTGACGCTCTCTATCTTTTCATAGGCTGCCACTGCGTCTTCATAGAATTCATAATCTTCAATCTGGTGCAGGAGCTCAAAAGCCAGCATCAGGACCAGTGCCAGATTATTTTTTGACATCTGGGCTGTCCCTCCGTAAACCAGGTAATGGTCTGCCGCTTTAATCATAGGGTTTTCTTCCGATCCCACGATTGCTATGGTAGCCGCCCCGGCCTCCGCCGCCTTCTCACAGGCTTTTATGGTCTCAGGCGTACCGTTCTTCGTACAGCAGACTGCCAGGGAATTGGTTCCCAGGGCTTTCGGTGCTGCATGGACGAACTCATTGCTGGTATAATATCCGATTTTCAAAGTTTTGCTCTCGCTTTCCAAAAGATACTTTGCCGGATACATAGCAGCCATGGAACCACCGCAGGCCACAAAGTAAACATTGGTGATTCCTCCCTGGGATTCCTTCTTTTCCAGGATATCCCGGATAATCATTTCTGTCTTCATGTAATCTCCTCCTTGCAATACATTACAATACGTTTTTAATATGTTTCAATACGTTTATTTTAGTCAATATATCATAATATGTCAAGTAATTGATTGAAAATATATAAAAAAGATACAACTAATATTACTTGTATTCTATTATTTCCTGTAATCAAAAAAAAACAGCCAAGTCCTTGTTAATCAAGGATTTGGCTGTTTTTTTCTATTGCATCTGATTTTGAAGCTTCGGAATATGAAATGACTGCTTCATTCTTTTTCATAAACAAAAGTCCGAAAGAACCGGCGCCGCAGTTGCTGGCAATAGCAGATGAAGCCTTCTGCAGATAAACTCTTTCGAATGGACAGTATTGCCGCACAAGATCCTGAATATACTGGAGGCTTTTTGAATCCAGCCCTGCATAAGTAATAAACAGAATCCGGCGGTCAATATTCCTTACGTTCATAAAGACCTTGCGCACATACCGCCTGGCCATATAGGTGAAACTGCCCATCCCTATGCCGCTTACAATCATTTTGCTGCTGCGCAGCATAATTATCGGATGCAAAAGCAGGGCATCGCACAGAACCTGAACCCGCCTGGATATCAGTCCTGACCGGCACATCATATGTGTGCTGTCAATTATGAAAGCGGAAGAGATATAACGTCCCAGTTTTTCACGGTCCTCACAATATCTGTCCTTGTGGCGCCGTTCTCCGCCATATGGGCGGCATACAGAACTATCAGCCCCATACTGCTGGAAAGATGACCGGAATCCAATACCATAACATTTTCAAAAGATCTTGCCGCCTCAAGAGCATTGGAATATCCCTGGCTGGCATGTTTTGCCATGGTAATATGAATCACATTTTGAGTCTTAGTAAGCTGTTCCGCAAAAAATCTTTCATAGTCCTCCACACTGGGCGGCAAAGAAAAGCCGTTCTTCCCCTCTGCTATATGGGACAGCAGTTCATCTGCTTTCAACTCTATCTCATCCAAAAACCGTCCCTCGTCCGTACAAACATAATATGGACAGACAGAAATACCAAACTCTTTCTTAAGAGATTCGGGCAGGTCGCATACGCTGTCCGTGCTGACTGTAAGAAAGGTTCTCTGAGCCTGTTCAAAGATCAGAACATCTTTTCCGATCTCTGACTGGGTATCATCCTCACTGAGCCTCACAAGTTCCTTGGGAAGAATACTCAAAACGGCTGCTTCCAGCAGAGCGCCGCTGACCGGTTTCGCCAGATATCCGCTGAATCCTTCCTTTCGGTAGAGCAGCTGATTATCGCTTCCTGCGTTGGCAGTGAGAGCGATCACCGGAACATCCTGGCACATGCCTCCCGGCTGGGTGCGCAGCGCATGAAGACATTGAATCCCGTCCATCTCCGGCATCAGATGATCCATCAAAATTGCATCGTAATGCTGAATCTGAGCCAGTCTCAGGCATTCTCTGCCGCTTAATGCCGTATCAAGCTGAATTTTGGTGGCCGAAAGCAGCTTACGTACCACCATAAGATTCATCTCATTGTCGTCTACCACCAGAATATGGGCATCCGGTGCCTCAAAGCTCTGTCTGTACTGTTCTTCCTCCCGGACTCTTACACGGGTCTCCAGGGTGAATTTCCCCAGTTCTTTGTTGTCTACAATATCCTGCTCCAGCATAACAAGAAATGTTGATCCCTTAGTATAGACACTATTGACGCTGATCTCTCCGCCCATAAGTTCTACCAGCTGATGAACAATACTAAGCCCCAGCCCCGTCCCTTCAATATGGCGGTTTTTTTCTTCATTCACCCTTTTGAACGCATTAAAAATATACGGAATATTTTCTTTTTTCACGCCCTGCCCCGTGTCTTCCACGGAATACCACACCCTCACTCTGTTAAGTGTAAGACGCTCACAGCGGACAGACAGCGTGATGGAACCTTCACTGGTATATTTAACCGCATTGTTCAGAAGATTGATCAGGATCTGTTTGATACGCACCTCATCTCCGCAGAGCATACTCGGAATCGACGAATCCACATGAAGTCTGAATTCAATCCCCTTCTCCCTGGCTTTAATCCAGATCATATTAACGATCTCCGAAAAAAGAGCTCCCGTCTCATAAGAGACATTAATGATCTCCATCTTTTTGGATTTGATCTTGGACAAATCCAGAATATCGTTGATGAGGGTAAGCAGCATCTTGCTGGCTCCCTGAATATTTCTTGCATTCTCCGCAACGTCCTCAGGAATATCTCCCCGGAGAATCATCTCGTTTAACCCGATGATGGTATTGATGGGTGTGCGAATCTCATGACTCATACTGGAGAAAAAATTATTCTCCGCCTTATTAAGTTCCTCAATCTCCTTTTTCTGCCGTTTGGAAATCTCATTTTCCTCTTCATAAAGCCTGGTTACAAACAAAAGCAGAACACTGGTGAGAATGCCCACCATAACAACAGACGTAGCCGAACCGAAAAATGAGTTGCTCTGAGTATTCCGGGAAACGATTTCCGGAAAATAATACGCGATGTAATAACAGAGCAGGGTCTCCGTTGTACACAGCAGAAAAAAGCCGATTTTTCGCCTTCCTTCCAGTGTAATGCTGATATAGATGAAACAAAGCACAAACCATTCCGGCATTCCGCTGTAAAAACCGCCTGCCGTAAAAAAACTCACCGGGAAAAGTATAAGCAGCATTATAGTAATTACTGTGGCTCCTGTGTGAATACATTCCCTCTGAATGCTAACCTTCACAATGGTCCATATGCAGGCAAGACTGGCCGCCAGGATCAGCAGATTTGCAAAACTTCTTCCCATGGGAAGTATGATCACCAATGCAACCATACATATTCCCGTGACCACCCGGAACATACGTTCCCTAAGACCAATTCTGTGGTCAAAGATCAATTCAAACCACTTTTTCAACACCCCATACTTCCTCCTGTCTCTCATTTATAATCCGGCAATCGTCTCACAGATCTGATCGTACAGACGCAGCAGTGTGGGATGGCTGTGCCGGATATATTCGATATTTCCCTTTTTTCCGGCCTGTTCCAGCATTTTTGCCTGCTCAGCCAGCCGTTCTGCACCAACGGTCAAAGATGTACTTTTCAGCGCATGGACCTTAACTGTATAATCTGACCAGTTTTCAGTCTCGTACAGGGTAATAATCTCCGCCTTCTTCTCTGGCGCCTGAGAACAGAACATCCGCAGCATTTCCATATAAAAATCATCTTCTCCGCAACAGTAATCCAAACCCAGCTGTATGTTAATGCCAATTTTAGCAAGGGGAGCGTAAAGGGAAGCAGAACTGTTTTCTCCCTTTGTCTCTTCCGGCAAAACTTCTTCCGGGAAAGTCTCTTGCGGCATAGTTTCTTCCGGCATAGTTTCTTCCGGGAAAGTCTCTTGCGGCATAGTTTTTTCTGGGAAAGTTTCTTCCGGGAAAGCCTCTTTTGCAATCTCTTCTTTAAAAGCTGGCTCTTCCAGATTCTTTTTCTCCAAAGCCTTCTTTTTCTGTCTCTCTTTTCTTGAAACCTTCTTTTTTGAAACCCTCCCTTTCATGGCTGGGGCTTTGGAAGTCTTCTTTTGTAATACGGGTTTCTCTGATGCCTGCCCGTCTTGATTCTCAGCTCCATTACGAGCCGGACTTACTGTATCATCTGATATCCTGTCCGGGGCCACAGGCATCTCATCATACTGAACCTGGTTCTTTGGCAGCACCTTCCGCAGAACACGCTCAAGAACAGCCCGTTCAATAGGCTTAGGTATAAATTCTGTGAATCCCTCATTTCTGAACATCTCCCTGGCGCCGCTGATGGTGTTGGCAGTTAAGGCAACCACCGGCAGATCCCGGTAAATTCCATTGTTTATCTCACGTATCTGTCTCAATGTCTCCACCCCGTCAAAGCCTGGCATCATATGATCCAGGAAAATAATATCATATGGGGTGTCAATACATCTTTCCACAGCCTCTCTTCCGCTGAGACAGGTATCCACCTGTATTCCGTAACTGCCCAAAACACCTTTGGCCACTACAAGATTCATCTCTTCATCGTCAACAGCCAGAACCCGGACTCCCTCACAGGAAAACGGTTTGCGGCCTGCTGCCTGGGCCTCTCCAAATCCATTCTTCTGCACATCTCCATTTAACAGATTAACAACCGAAAGGGCAAAAAACGGCTTATGAATAATCAGGAGTCTGCTGGTCCTGCTCAGCATAAACTCCCGTTCAGCAATCACGACCACCCTGATCTGGCTGGCCAGCTCTTCATAATAATCGCTGTTCTCTTCATATTCAGCCTGAGCGATAAATACATGAGTCAGCCTGTGACTATTTTGCAGCTTAAGAAGTCCATCGAAATTATGGGCCTGATACCCTTCAATGCCAAGTCCCTCCACCATATGCAGAATCATGTTGTCATAATATCTTCTGACCTCATCTGTGCTGTATTTCTCAGGATGGAAATAACAGGCGATACAAAGCTTTTTGGGATCGGAAAGCACCATAGCCGGCGTCTCATCCTCCACTCCCTGAGGAATGATGATGTAAACCTGCAATCCCCGTTGTTCTCTGCTTTCAAAATGAATAAACCCGCCCATGGCATGAAGCAGCCCCCGGGCAATGGGAAGCCCCAGCCCCAGGCCTCCCGCAAAACGGCTGCTTCCCGTATCGGCCTGGTAAAAATCATCACACATCTGAATAAGCTGATCATTAGTCATGCCGATTCCCGTATCATAGATATTAACAACCAGATTAATTCCGTAGCTTTCCGGCCTGAACCCCATACAGACATTAAGGCCGCCTTCTTCTGTAAACTTGATGGAATTCTCCAGAATGATCTTAAGAACATGGGAGATCTTCTCCGAATCCCCAATCAGAACCGACGGCATCTTGGGGTCCAGATCAAACACCATCTCCAGCTGATGTTTGCTGCTCTGCATAGCTGTCATAGTGATAATGTCATTAAAAACTGACATAATCATATACGGTTCTTTTGCCGGGGTCAGAGTACCCTCGACAATCTCTGTATAGTCAAGCATATTATTAATCTGGTTGGACAAGCGCTTGCCGGCCAGTTTTATAGATTCCATATCCTCCCGTATCTCAGGAGAAATATCTTTTTCCAATATGACTTCACTGAGCCCAAGGACCATATTAATGGGAGTTCTAAGTTCGTGAGACACATTGGATAAAAACTCTGCATTCTGCTTCCCGGCTTTTTCCAGCTGCTCAAGAGTGCTGTCGTACTTTTTCCTTGATTCCAGCCGCCTGTTAATTCGATATCTGGCGATGGTCATAGCACCTGCGACGACACTGGTTCCAAATCCCAAACGTATCAGGTTCTGAGCTCCCATGTCATAGGTAATGGTACGCAGAAGAAAATAATGATACAGCAATATCAGCACATACAGACCCACCGTCATATACAGCAGCCTCTTTTTGTCGAACATGGAGAAGACAAGAATCAGCATACAGGCTATGGCAGGTATGTCAAAAAGAATTATTTTATGTACTCCGAAGAAGAAAAAACCGACCATCAGCAATCCGGCACATAGATTTTCATAGAATGTTTCTGAACCAGCCCTTGTAATATGAAGAATCCATACAAGGGTATTGCCAATTAAAATAACCGGAACCATCCATGGTTCCCATGACATGGCTATGGTAAGCAGAATCAGCATCACGCCAACAATCGTAACAATACTGGCCAATAGTAGATGTATACTGGTCTGTCCTTTTGTTCTCATTGTTCTTCAAGCCCCAATGCAACCCGTTTCAGAAGTTCATCCGGGAAAAATGGTTTCTTTAAGTAATTGACTGCTCCCAGGCTGATGGCAGTCCGCACATCATCCTCGTAACCGGATGCCGTCAAAAAGATAACAGGGATCTCCACATTGGATTCTTTCATTCGTTTAAATGTCTCAAGTCCGTCCATAACCGGCATAGCTATGTCAAGAAGAATCAGATCGACCTTTTCGCACTTGATCTTGTCAAGGGCCTCTCTCCCTGATTCCGCGAGAAGTACATTATAGTACTTTTCCAGGATCATCCTTGTTCTTTTCAAATTCATTGCATCATCATCCACTACCAGAATACGTTTGCGCATATTACTGCCTCCTTATATACTTTGGGGATCACCCAAAATTCCCCATAATGATTATTTTAAAGCAGAACAGCAATAAAATCAAGTTGGAAACAAACATTATTTTGGTAAGATCCGGCAATACAAGCCCTCCGCCTCTCACATTAAAGCATCTTCCAGCTGTCTTTAGACTCAGTATTTGGATCCCTGATCTTTAGACGATCTTAATGCGGGCGGCAATATTCTTTCACCTTCTTTATCATAACAGACGTATGATTAAGATACTAGAAAGAATGATTAAGGAGTTTTAGGTGTTATGGGTATGTTCACACATAAAAAAAGAAATTTTACATCCTTTCAGATCATTATCTTTGGTTTTTCCGGTGTCATACTGCTTGGAACATTCCTTTTGATGCTTCCTTTTTCCAGACAGGAAGGAATCCCGGCACCCTTTTTGGACGCCCTGTTTACCTCAACCTCCGCTGTCTGTGTCACCGGCCTTGTTCTTCACGATACGGCTTCTTATTGGTCTTCTTTCGGACATCTGATCCTTATGCTTCTAATTCAGATCGGAGGCATGGGAGTTATTACCGTAGCGGCATCCTTTTCTATGATTTCCGGCAGAAAGATTTCACTGATGCAGCGCAGTACCATGCAGGAGGCTATATCAGCCCCAAAGGTAGGAGGTATCGTCCGGCTGACAAACTTTATCGTAAAGATTACCCTGTTAATTGAATTATCAGGCGCTGTTGCCCTGGCCCCTGTATTCTGCCGGGATTTTGGAGTAAAAGGACTTTGGTTCGCCCTCTTTCACTCCGTATCCGCTTTCTGCAATGCCGGCTTTGACTTGATGGGCACAAAAGGAGCTTTCTCCTCCCTCACTGTCTATGCCGCTGAACCCACCGTCAATCTTACCATTATGCTTTTGATTATGGTAGGCGGCATTGGTTTTCTCACTTGGGACGACATTCGGGCAAATAAACTGCATTTACACAGGTATCGCATGCAAAGCAAAGTGATCCTCTGCACAACATTATTTTTGCTCATCATTCCGGCAATCTACTTCTTCTTTTATGAATTTGCCGCTCTCGCCCCGGCTGAGCGAATATTGGCTTCTCTTTTTCAGTCAGTTACACCCAGAACCGCCGGGTTTAATACAATAGATTTAACATCCATGAAAGAGACCGGACAGTATATCATCATTTTACTCATGCTTATTGGAGGAAGTCCCGGTTCTACTGCCGGAGGAATGAAAACCACTACCATTGCAGTTCTCTCTGCCACGGCAATTTCCACATTCTGCCGGAAGGAACATACCCATTTCTTCGGACGCCGAATTGATGATGCGGTGGTCAAAAATGCATCAACGATTCTGCTCATGTATCTTGTACTGTTCTTTTTCGGCGCATTGGTTATCAGCCGTACAGAAGGGCTTCCAATGCTTACCTGCCTGTTTGAGACCGCCTCCGCAGTGGGGACGGTAGGGCTGACACTGGGGATTACGCCAAGTCTTGGCACAGCATCAAGAATCATTTTGATTCTCCTCATGTTCTTTGGAAGAGTCGGCGGGCTGACTTTAATTTTTGCCGCGCTGTCCGGTTCCAAAAAAGAAATCACAAAATTTCCATTGGATAAAATAACCGTTGGATAAAGGAGAAATCAGTCATATGAAATCAATACTTTTTTCGCAGCTGAAACAAAGTTATCTGTCAAAGATCGGAGGAAAAACTATGCGGGATTTATTACTTCTGGCAGTTGTAGCCATACTATTTACCGGAGGCTGGTTCCTTATGAAGAAGCTGGATCTCTTTCTGGAAATGAATTGCGGGATGCAGGACTTGGAATCTCTGCCCTGCGAAGACAATCTTATCATCCATAAATCGAATACAGATTTTTTATCTGAAAGTGTTGATATTCCTACCGATATGCGATATAACGTCAAGGGAGGAATGACTGTCACATGGAAAAGCACGGGAAGTTAAAAATATTTTTTGGTTATGCCCCCGGAGTCGGAAAAACTTATGCCATGCTTAAAGCTGCGCACCAGGCCAAAGAACGAGGAATTGATGTTGCGGCAGGATATATAAAACCTCATGGATGTCCTGAGACGAAAGCCTTGCTTTGGGGCTTGGAACAGATTCCGGTTCAGTCAGTTCCATATAAGGGGAGCTGTAACGGAGAGTTTGACATTGATTCAGCATTAAAAAGGAAACCGCAGCTCATATTGATTGATGAGTTTGCTCATACCAATGCAGAAGGCAGCCGCCATGTCAAACGCTATCAGGATGTTCAGGAATTATTAAATGCCGGTATTGATGTCTATACAACCGTCAATGTTCAGCATATTGAAAGCCTGAATGATACGGTTGCATCCATCACCGGAATCTTAGTAACGGAGCGTATCCCGGATTCTGTTTTTGATCAAGCGGACCAAGTGGAATTGGTGGACATAGAGCCGGAAGAACTTCTTGAGCGATTATCCGGCAGCCATGTCCATTGGAAAGACAAGGCAGAACCGGGAACCGCCAATTTTTTTACTGTGGAGAATCTGACTGCTCTGCGTGAAATCGCCCTGAGGCGCTGCGCTGACAGAGTGAATCTTTTAAAGGAAAGCGTCAGCCACCAAAGCCACAGCGATTACCATACCGAAGAACATATTTTGGTATGCCTTTCCTCCTCTCCCTCCAACGCGAAAATTATCCGTACTGCCGCAAGAATGGCCAGAGCTTTTCGAGGAACTTTTTCCGCTCTTTTTGTGGAGACGCCTGGTTTTTCTTCCATGATTGAGGCGGATAAGAAAAGGCTTCGGGAAAATATGCGTCTGGCCCAGCAGCTCGGCGCAGTCATTGAGACCATATATGGGGAGGATGTTCCCTATCAGATCGCTGAGTTTGCAAGACTTTCCGGAGTCTCCAAAATCGTCATAGGGCGCAGTATGGCAACCAGAAAAAGCATATTCAGCAAGCCTACTTTGACAGAACGCCTGATCATCGCCGCACCTAAGCTGGATATTCACATTATTCCCGATGCCAATGCCGAAAGCAGCTATTCCTCTGCGAAAATAAAAATGCCCGCTGCCATACCTATGCGGGATATTACAAAGAGTATCCTGGTGCAGCTGGCTGCAACCTTGATCGGTTATCTTTTCTATTCCTTCGGAATTACTGAGGCAAATATTATTGCTGTCTATATTTTTGGCGTTTTGGTTACTTCCATCATCACTACAAGCTATCTCTGCGGAATTGTAACCTCCCTTATAAGCGTATTGGTATTTAATTTCTTCTTTACCATTCCACGCTTTACCTTTCATTTTAATGATCCGGATTACCCGGTAACATTCACAATTATGTTCATGGTAGCGCTTTTAACCGGCTCTCTTGCCACAAAGCTGAAAGACAATGCCAAACAGTCTGCCCACGCTGCATTTCGGACAAAGGTTCTGTTTGAGACAAATCAGCTTCTTCAGAGAGAACCGGATGAACCATCCGTCTTAAATGCGGCTGCCGGCCAGCTTACCAAGCTGTTGAAAAGAGATCTGGTTATCTATCCGTCTGTTGGAAAGGATTTGGGATCGCCTAGTGTCTATCGAACAGAAGACAGTGATCAGTGCAGCTTAGTTTCTCAAAAGGAACGGGAAGCAGCTTCATGGGTCTTTCGAAACAATAAACATGCAGGCGCTACAACAGATACGTTATCCAATGCCAAATGCCTGTATTTAGCAATCCGGGCAGGTCATGAAGCATATGGTGTAGTGGGAATTTCCATGGATGAAACTCCTCTTGATTCTTTTGAAAACAGCGTTTTATTATCTATCCTCGGAGAATGTGCCCTGACCCTTGAGAACATTAAAAATGCCAGAGAAAAAGAGGAAGCGGCAATCCTTGCAAAAAATGAACAGCTTCGGGCAAACCTGCTCCGGGCAATCTCCCATGATCTGCGCACGCCCCTGACCTCCATCTCCGGAAATGCCAGTAATCTCTTAACCAACTATCAAAAGATGGAGGACAGCATCAGGGAACAGACTTTCACAGATATCTATGATGATTCTATGTGGCTGATCAACCTGGTAGAAAATCTGCTGGCGATCACCAGAATTGAAGGGGGACAGGTCAAACTAACCAGAACTGTGGAATTAATAGAAGAAGTAATCGCCGAAGCCCTGCGTCATATCAACCGCAAAAGTAAAGAACATACCATTCATGTTATTTCCCCCCAGGATTTGCTGCTGGCTCTTATTGATGCGAAACTCATTGTTCAGGTTATCATTAACCTGGTGGACAACGCCATTAAATACACACCTGTTGGTTCAATTATAGAAATCCACCTGGAAAAGAAAGATAACTGGATCGTGGTATCTGTCTCTGACAACGGCCCTGGAATTCCCGATGATCAGAAATCTCAGATTTTTGAAATGTTTTATACCGGAGCCAATAAAATCGCTGACAGCCGCAGAAGTCTGGGACTGGGACTTTCCTTGTGCAAATCCATTATTATGGCACATGGCGGTGCAATCTCTGTAACAGATAATCAGCCCCAGGGAGCTGTCTTCACATTTACATTACCATCGGAGGAGGTTAAACTGAATGAATAAACCTTTAATATTAGTTGTGGAAGATGATCCGCCTATCCGCAACCTGATTACGACAACATTAAAAACCAACGATTACCGGTATTTAATTGCTGCCAATGGAGAAACTGCTATTTTGGAAGCCTCTTCTCATAATCCTGATATTGTTCTCCTAGATTTAGGCCTCCCGGATATAGACGGCGTACAAGTTATCCGTACAATTCGTTCCTGGTCCAATCTTCCCATTATTGTCATCAGTGCCAGAAGTGAGGACAATGATAAAATTGAAGCTTTAGATGCGGGCGCAGACGACTATCTGACAAAACCCTTCTCTGTAGAAGAGCTGCTGGCAAGACTGCGCGTAACCCAGCGCAGGCTCTCTTTTATGAGTGCAGAAATGCGGTCAGCCAGTTCCAAATTTGTAAACGGAAAACTTCAGATTGATTATACCGGCAGATGTGCCTGTCTGGACAATCAGGAACTGCATCTGACTCCTATTGAATATAAACTTCTGTGCCTGCTCTCCAAAAATGTAGGAAAGGTATTAACCCATACCTTTATCACACAAAATATCTGGGGCAGGAGCTGGGATAATGATGTGGCGTCTCTGCGTGTCTTTATGGCTACCCTTCGGAAAAAGCTGGAACCGGAACCAGAGTCGCCCCAATATATCCAGACACATATCGGGATCGGATACCGTATGATGAAGGTGGAATGACTTTATAAGCCGCCGGCATACGGCGGCTCCGGGAAGATAAGCGGCGGGTCTGAATACAAAGCAGTTAAACCCTTATTACATAGGTTTTAGATTTTTATTGAGTCTGTCCACCATCCAGACAATCCGCTTTTCCGACCATTTGCTGTTCTCTCTGCGCAGAGAAAAATACTTTTTAATGGAAGCGGCGTACCGGTAAGCTCAATACTGGCATCCGCTAACATATTCAGCATTTCATCCATTTCAGAAAAATCGATTTCCTGTTCATATTCCTCAAATTCTTCAAAATCCAGCCGCCCACCACAGGTAGCGACCACTTCATCAAAAGAGTAGAAAGCCATGTGAGTATCTGCCATTCACAGGTTTTTCCCCAGGAGATATCTACGAAGTTCCTGGAAAATTCTGCCTGTGCCTCGGTTATTTCTTCTCCCACATTATAATCAAGGGCAGCGGCATAAAGGTTATTGGCAAAGTCCTGAAAATCGCAGACTTCTTTCTTTCCTTCCAGATAATCCCAAAGAGGATCCATCGCCTTCTGAAGAATAACCGGAACCATCCTGCCCTGATTTGCCAGACCCTGGCTAAGTGTGTACATATATGGTTCCAGAATTAAAAGATTCCCCAAAAGCCGTGTATGACTGCCGCTGTCTGCCAAAGCATCTTCAGCCATATCCTGATAGCCCCAGCTTTCTACTTCATCTTGGTAAGCCGCAAGATTTTCTATGATTTTACCATAGCCCACGTTGGCTGACAACAAAAATAGGTTCTTTTACTCCAAAACAGGAGAAGGTGATATCATTCATCAGTATGTAACATTTACCAGGGTATGCCAGTAACAAGTGTCAATCTATGGAAGAACCAGAAAAGCCATACAGGAAGCAATCTGTATCTGCAAAAACAGAAATGTGCTGAAAGATTATCTTGAAAGTAAGGAAAAGGAGGTTGTCAATATGATGATGGAGTTATATGATCAGGAAGAAGTTATGCGCTCTTATGTCAAAAGCTAAGCCGCCGGGATAGAATAGGCATGAAAATATGTCTGCTTTTCGACGGCTTTTTTCTTTGCCGTCGTCCGGCAGATTGCATTTTTATTCGACTAAATGGTGTGGTTATTGAAGTTGTCCGTCACTTACGGTGATGACACGGCTGCTGCTTTTCGCCGCTTCCGGTGAATGAGTAACCATGATAATGGTCTGTCCGCGTTCCTTGTTGATACGCTGCAGCAAACTCATTATCTCTGCTCCTGTATGACTATCGAGGTTTCCCGTCGGTTCGTCTGCAAACAGGATTTCGGGATTTCCAATTAGTGCGCGGGCGATTGCCACACGCTGCTGTTGTCCCCCGGACAATTCGCGGGGGGTATGCCCTCGTTTGTCCCATAAGCCGACTACCTCTAAAATATCTTTCAGCGGTTTTTTGTAGTCCCGCATTTTCTTTCCGTCCAGCAAAAGCGGAAGCATGATATTTTCTGCCACATTCAAGTTGGGGATAAGGTTGTAAAACTGAAAAACAAATCCAATATTCTGCCGCCTTATCCGGCTCATTTTTTCATCATTGAATTTTGAAATATCCATGCCGTTTATAAAGACAGAGCCGCTTGTAGGTACATCAAGCCCTCCGAGAATATAAAGCAGCGTACTTTTTCCAGAGCCGGACTGTCCCATGATGGAAACAAATTCACCCTGTATCACTTTCAGCGATATGTTTTTAAGCACTCTTGTTTTGGTATCACCAAGCTGAAAGTCCTTAATTATATTTTTGCCCTCAATGGCAGCTTCCTCTGTTAATATATTCATTTGGCAAGCCCTCCTTACTCAAATTTTATTTCTTCCACCAGTTTCATTTTTCGGCTTTTGAAAATTGGTACTATGGAGCCAAGCAGGGTGACGATAATTCCTAATGTCCCCGCAACGAGAAATGTCCAAATGTCCAGTTCCGGTGTCATTGAAATTTGGGGTCCCGCAACAAGGAAAATAGTCTGTATTTCCATGTAAGAAACAACAATAGCAATGACAGCACCCATAAGCCCGGAAGAAAAGCCCTCTATCAGTGTCATCTTTCTGTTTTGACGGTTACTTAGTCCAATGGATTTATACATGGCAATGGTGCGCCGCTTTTGTATATAGTTGATTAAAAGGTTATTGATAACGCCGACAGTCGCAAGCAACAGGATAAAATAGGTCATGCTGTGCATTGGCTGTAAAAATGCGCCAACAGTTGCGAGCGCGTCGTTATTAAATTCCTCCACGGTACGGCTCCAATTTGAGGTTTCCCCAAACAAAGCCCGTATCTGTACCATGATTGCGTCGGGGTCTGCGGCGGTATAAGCTAAAAGGTCATAGTCAGACGCGCCAAAGTCAGATACGGCGTACATAGATGGAATGACTGCTTCCACATCAGTTGCCCTTGATTTGAAACTGCCTGCCACTACATAGGAATTTCCGCTTGTTCCATTTGACAGCATAATCCTATCGCCTATGGAAAAACCGCCCCGCTTCATGCAATCTTCGTTTATAATTACTGCCCGTTCACCAGAAGCAAAAGAGAGCGCAGCCTGTTCGCTCATGAGACGATCCGTGTAATGAAGTGCAAACATGGAATTATACCATTCCAAATTATCCGTTCCCTCTAAACGGGAAATAGGTTCACTATTCCCCTGTACATTGTTCTTAAATACATAAAGAGGTAATACTTTTTCTGCTCCGTCCATCTCTTTTACCTGTTCCACAAATTCCGGATTCATGTGTCCGTCGGCAAAACCTTGAAGCTCTGCGCCATGAAATACGTCGCTGATATAAGTTGTCACAAAATTCCCCACTACACGGATTGCAATAATCGCTGATATGCTGATGAACAGCAGCGTAATATTCTGCGTGACATTCTTATTATCTTTCATGTTGCGGGCGGCAATCCTGCCCTCATTTCCTGCTGCCGCACCATAGAAGCGCTCCAATCCTGCGCTTGCTAGATTTGTGAAAACCGGTATCACAAGGATAGCAGCAGCAATCAGACCTGACAGGGAAAAACCACCCGCAAGATAAAGCATAGTGCCGGACGCAAAGCGCGGCAGCAAAGCGGACACGATAAACAATACAATCCCTATTCCGACAATCAGAGGACGCGGAATATACTTTTCCTCCGCCGTACCTAAGACAATATCTTTTATCGGCAGTCGGCTTGCCCTGCAAACAGGCAGCCATGCCGAAAACAAAGACACGATCACCGCAACCGCAAAAGAAAGAATAACGCCGGGAACAGAGATAACAGCGGGGATTTCAATTCCCTGTGATAATGATTTGCCCATTCCCTGCAAAATGCCTTTTAATACAATCATACCAACAGGAATACCAATCAAACCGCCTGTGCAGCCGTAAAACAGGCTTTCCAAAAGCAGAATACAGGTTACGGTCTTTTCTGTCGCGCCGATACTGCGGAATGTGCCAATGATCGGTAAACGGTCTAAGGTAATGACTTTATAGCTGCTGTAAATGATAAAAATACTCATAGTTAATGAAAAGAAACTGATTAGAAAGAAAGGCATGGATTTCTGCCTTGCGTCGGCGGCTATCTGCGCTTCATTAACAACCTCCGATACCCGGTACTTTCCGTTATCAAGAGCATTTTTCAGTTCAGAAATAAGATTGCCTGTTGTACTATTTGGGGCGGGTTCAATCAGAATTTCGCTGTAACCGTCCTCCCACCCCAAAACTTCTTTTATGGTTTCCAAAGGCAGAAGCGCTGTTGCGCCCCTTGTGTGACGCAGGAAAACTGTGTCATAAGCGGCAATTTCCGCTACTTCAAAATCTACTGGCGAGCCATTGATTTGCAAGGTAACAGTATCGCCTTTTTCTATGCCATATTTTGATGTAAACCTGTCCGGCAAGATAATCTGATTGCCGGAAAATGCGGTAACTTCGCCGTCACCAATTAGCCGTGGTTTATTGATTTGATTTAATGCTTCCATATCAGCCGCCAGGAGGTCAACCGTTTCATAGTATCCGTTTTCATGGTAAAGGGAAGTACCCTCTACAATTCCTGCTTTTGTCTGTATGTCTGGCAAGGCGGGAATATGGTCTGCATGAATACCGCCCTCCACACTCTGAACAGAAACAGTCGCACTCCCCGCCATTCCGCGCGCCATTTTCCGTTGTGCGCTTTCATAAGAAACGCCAATAGAAAAGGAAATGAACAGAAGCATAGCAGACAGCAGGATTGAAAGAAGCATAACGAAAGTTCTTGCTTTACGCTCTTTTACGTTTGTTAAGATATACTTTAGAATGATTTTCAAGTTCACACCTGCTTTCCATGCGTCATTTCAACGCATTTTCCATTGCTTTCAGAACGGTATCACTGGTAAGCGTTGCTTTTTCATGTTCCACCTCCTCGTATATAAGCAGAAAAAAGGCTGACCGTCACTACACTTAACATTGTAAACGGTCAACCTTAATTAAATTTTTATCCTGCCTTAATTAACCTTAATTGCCGGGAAAACGGATAAGAAAAGAAGTCCCGACACCGGGGGTACTATGAACTGAAATTGTACCGCCATGAAGCTCTACAATGTTCTTTGCGATTGCAAGCCCTAAGCCTGTCCCCTCGGTTTTGCTCTCCGTATTTGTCCCTCTGTAATATCGCTCAAATAATCGTTCTGCCGCCACATTACTCATGCCGCCGCCATTGTCTGATACGTTTATAGTCAACTCACTTTCAGAAACCCCGATTTTTACGGTTACTTCCGTATCTTTCGTTCCATGCACAAACGCATTGATCATCAGATTTTGAAACGCCCTTGTAAAAAGCTTTGTGTCAAAGGATAAGAGTGCTGTTTCGTCTGTAATATTATCGCTGCACTCGAACAAAATCATGCGGCTTTCGTATTCGGGGCGGTTCAATATATCAATGGACAGTTCCCGCAAGAAGCGGACAATATTCTGTTCCCGCCTGTTTACCGGAAGTGTGCCGTTTTCTAATTGCCATGTTAATTTTAAATCGTCAATCAGATTTTCCATATATGCCGCGTTTTTTAGCATAATGCCCGCATACCGCCTGTACTCAACTGCTGTTTTTTCTGTATCATCCTGTAAAACTTCCGCATAGCCTTTAATCGGGGATAGCGGAGTCTTTAAGTCATGGGTAATATTAGCAATCCATTCCCGGCGCATATTTTCCGTTTCCTCCCGCAGCTTATCGCTTGTCTTTACACCCGCGTCCAATTCATTCAGACTATTGTATAGATCCCTAAATGCGCCTTTTGCCTTAACAGGAAGATAACAGCGTCCAGAAATATCCTGTATAGACGTTACCAATTTGCGTATGGTCTTTGTCATTAGAAAACCATATGCCAACCCTAAAGAAATGATTACTGCTAATAAAATGCCAATGGTTGAGAAAACAATCTTTTTCCCGCCTGTAAACCGTTCCCCGTTTAAGTACATGGTTACTTTTTGAATGTTCATAGGGAAATGGAGAATATAGGCATATTCTTTTCCGCGCTCTGTTACAATACCTACAAAGGAAGTCATATCTTCTGTATCAAGGTGTCCAGTCTGATTAAGCTGTAAAAGGTCAGCATTAGAGTAAGTGTCCTGTGCATTGCCAGGCTTTTGGCACCCATATACTTCATTTCCGGCGGTGTCCAAAATTTGCAGTCCGATATGGTTATCCTGCAATCGTTCTATGCCTGTCTGTTTTACCGTGGGGCTTCCGTCTACAAAGATAATGTAGTCCGAAAAATCTAAAGTAAAATTTTTAGCCCAATCGCTGCGAACATTTTTGCCGTTGGGGTTTGGCGCGGTAATGAGCATGGCAAAAAGGCAGCACACCACAAGGAGCGTCCCTAACAGCGACAAGAAGAATATGGAATATATGTGAAAGGTGGTATGGTAGCCGGATTGCTTCATTTAATCAGTCCTTTTCTTCAGCTTATAGCCCAGGCCTTTTATGGTAATCAGTTGTTTCGGGGTTGACGGGGTATCTTCAATCTTTTCCCGAATATGGCGAATATGTACCATGATTGTATTATCACAAATGCTGCTGTATTCCCCCCACACCTGTTCATATAGCCGTTCCTTACTGATAATCTTATCTGCATTTTCCATGAAATAAGACAATAGCAGAAATTCCCTCCCGGTCAAAACAATTTCCTTTTCATTTTTATAAATCCGGCTGCTTTCTCTATCAAGCGCAAGTCCTCCGACAGTCAGCAGCCCTTTTTCGTCTGTCCGCATGACAGACTGGTATTGCTGGCGGCGGAGCTGCGCTTTGATACGATAGACAATCTCCCGTGGGCTAAAGGGTTTTGTGATATAATCGTCGCCGCCCCAGGACAGTCCGAGTATTTTGTCAATTTCATCATTCTTTGAGGAAAGAAACAGGATAGAGCAAAACGAGAACTCCCGTATTTGCCTGCAAACCTCAATACCGTCAATGTCCGGCAGCATAATATCCAAAACAACCACGTCCGGTTGATATTCCCGGCATACCTGTACAGCATCCATACCTGTGTACACTTTCTTAATGTTTTCAAAACGATCTTGACGCAATACTTCTTCTATTAAATCAGCAATGTCTTTTTCATCATCTACTAACAATATCTTACTGTCCATGGATTACACCGCCTTTTCTTCTGCCGTCAACAGGCTTTTTTGCGTCCTTTGGTATTAGCCACATATAACTAAATTTAGAAACACCGGGTATACGGTTTTCTTCGCATAGCTTCTGTACCCGTCTTTCTGAAATGCCCCAATTTTTTGCTGCTTCGGAAGCTGTAATGTACTCTGTCATATTATCTACGCCCTTTCTTAAATCACATTATATACGGACTTACGAATAATAGCAATAGACAGGCTGCAAATAATATGTTCTATTATAGTCAATACGTTACTGGGAACGGGGGGATTATCCGCTAAAACAACAGCGGCAAGCAAAAACTGTTGTGCCTTTTAGAATTATGTTTTCTACCAATCATTGTCTCGTGCTTTTAGGTGCAGCAACATCATTATGACAAATCCTAAACCTAACACCACATACGTCCAAATCATATCTTTGTAGGTTGCCAAGGTTATAGATCTCACTGACGCTCTCCCCGTCCGGAAGGATATGGGCGATATCCTGAAATCCCACGTTATCTGCCTTTACCGGTATCGTATACCACTGGCCGTCTATCTGCTTCTGGAGGGAAAAGTATTCCCCGTAGGAAAATTCCTCCCCGCTGTTATTGGCAATCCGTACCGTGATCTCGCTTGTCCCGATATCCTCCGCCGCCTGGAGGGGGATACCATTGATTTTTTTAATCACTTCCTTCTCCGTACCGCTGTCATACAGCGTCCTGACCACAACCGTTTCCCCGTCAAAATAATACATCTGGAAAGCGCTTGTATCCGGGCTTGCCCCGGCAAGGATGTTTCCGCCCTTACCATCCTCCCCGCCGTTTCGTATCCCATACAGAACTGCTGCCAGAATAAGCAGGGAAATCACCGCAAGCGGTATATATTTTTTCTTCCAGGACTTTTCGTATTCTGTGTCTGCAAATTTCGGTTTTTTCTCCAGGTATTTGCAGAAGGTGTCCTGAACGGCATCCTGGGCGTCCTCCTCACTGCCAAGTATCACAATGCAGATCCGGTACAGCATCCTGCCGTATTGTTTTACCGCCGCTTCCAGGTCCATATCTTTCCATCTCCTCTCCTGATTTGCATCCATCTGTCACAATACCCCGGACCTGGAAGAATTCCCGTTACCGTTTGCAAGGCGGGGAAAACCAGATGACAACAGATGTCAAACCCGCCGGGTATTCTTCGGTTGGATGCTGTTATACTTATGACACCCACTAAAGATGCGAAAGGTGACCTTTTCAGAATATTTTTTCAGACATGCTCGTTTTTTGTGAAAGAAATGGAGGCTTCCTGAATGTCTTATAAAAAACTGCCCTCTTCTGATAAGGTATTATCCTTTCAAAAGGGGGCAGGCAATGGTTTAGGCCACTTTTACGATACAAATCTGGGTTGCTTTCAGTCCGCTGCCGGAAGAACTTCCCCATACCTGAATGAACTGGCCGGATGCCAGGTCTGACGCTGTTGCTGCTGACATTTCAGATCTGGCTCCTCCATCGTAAATTGTTTGTATAGCAAACAGGGTATTTTCATCGTATGTAACCGCAATCTTGTTAAACTCAGAATCATCTCCGTTACCAGGAGACACTAAGATATCACCTCCGTTATCTGATTTTTCTGTAATGGCCTCTACCACGGTAAGCTGCCCATCCTTCAGCTCTTTGATATCCCCTTCCAGATTGGGAGTGCTGCCCACCCACTGCGCAGATGTGCCAGACGTACTTTGACTTTGTGCTTCCGTCTGTTCTTTCTGTGTGCTGTCTGTTCCCTGGCTGCTGCTTTCACCGGATTGCGGTTCCGGCGAGGCTTCCGGTGACTCCGGTTCATTCCCGATGTCTGTTTCTTCTGTATCCGCCGCCGGTTCCGGAGCAGAAACATCATCCTCCGGGATTACTTCTCCCTGAACCACCTGTGGTTCTTGGGTATCTGATACTTTCTCCGTCTTTCCACAGGCACATACTGCAAGGCTCAGGATACACAGCACCCCTGTCAATAAGATCATTTTTCCTGTTTTCTTTTTCATGTTGTTCTCCTCTCATATAAAATTCAATCCACAGTTTATCCAATATTTCTGCGGATTTTTGTCCATTCTATCAGAGTAGTCTCTAAAAAGCCTCTAAAACATCTTAAAAAAGAATGAACTTAATTTAATTTATTATTGCTCCATTGACCGCTTTTGAGAAGACGTTTGTTTTCAGTCCTTCCCAAAATCGGTCAATGGTAGTAAAATTGATAAAAGAGGATAAAATCAGAAACTATGGTACAGGGAATGCGATCATTACTCCAATTTTGAAAGGGAAAAAATATGATAGGTATCTATTTAAGCGGAACGGGAAACACAGAGCATTGTATCAAAAAGCTACTTTTTTTACTGGATAAAACTGCGCTGGCAGTTCCGATGGAGCAGAAAGATGCAGGACATTTGCTGTCACCCCATGACTTTATTGTTTTCGCATATCCCGTTCAGTTTTGCAGGATTGCTCGGCCAACGTTTATGGTACTGCCGCAAAACAAAGAACTACTCAGACAAACTCAAGATCAGTAATGCCTGTACAGGCTGTGGACTGTGTACCCGGATTTGTCCGATGGAAAACCTTAACCTGGAAAACGGCAAAGCAGCAGCCGGAAAGCGCTGCACTATGTGCTACCGATGTATCAGTTTATGTCCGGCAAAGGCAATTACGTTACTGGGATGCGCTGTCATTGAACAATGCCGCTATGACAGATATGTGAAAAGGAGATGACCAACAAATCAATGAAAATCGATAGATGCAAAAAAGAGTCCTTCATTGTAATAGGAAAAGAAGGGGCTACAACGGACGGAGCAGACTTTATCCAAAAGCTATGGGACAATGCGAATTCCCACTTTGGGGAAGTTGCGCATTTGGCAAAGAAAGATGAGAATGGAAACATTGGCGGAATATGGGGTGCGATGTCTGACTTCTCCCGTTCCTTTAAGCCCTGGGAAGGATTCAATCAAGGACTTTACCTTGCAGGTGTGGAATGTAAGGATGATTCAGAAGCCCCTGACGGTTGGACAAAGTGGGTGATTCCCGGCTATGAGTATATCTATGTAGAACGTGAAAATGAGGAAACCTTCTCAGAAGTTATTAAATATCTAAAAGAGCATGATATTTCATTGGCAGGGGCTGTCCACGATTTTACTTGTCCGCGGACTGGAAAGGGATATCTGTTTTTCCCAATTAGAAGATTGTAAGAAAAGTTGAGCTTTCCAGCTTCCAGCTCGCTGTTATGATAATACCTCCGTATCATATTTATCCCATAGCTGATGTAATGATTTTAGGTACTGCAGGCAGCAATGTTTTGGAGTACATGCTGCCGGAGCTTGTAAACCGGAATATACCTCTGACTGCTGAAACTTACCAGAATGATATAAAAGATGTGACAGAGATTCTGGAAGACGCGGTGGCAGATGGATTTTTAACAGAAACCCAGAAAAAAAGAGTGTTAGACAAAATGGAGGAGAATCTGGCCGGACTGAAATAAGCGCCGAAAATGGTCTTCCATTTTGAGACCGCAGGCTCCCTGCCCAGTCATAAAAGAAACTTAAAAATATTATTTAGTAAACAAGGGAGGATATAGGTTTTGGAAGTCCAGAATCATTGGAAGAATGTTACACAAAGACCATTTCGTATCTTATCAGATTGCGGAAAAATATATCAGTTCCTGCTTGAAATTTATGAGAGAGATTGGAAAAACGGCGTCCCGGCTCCCTTTTTTGAATACGCATACGCATCTTTTTCTTACTGGATGGATATCTCCTATTCTTATAAAAACCGCATTTGGGAGTATGACGGAGAGATTGTGGCATTCTGTTTTTATGAAAATCCGGTGACTGACATTTATTTCTGCCTGAAACCCGGATATGAGGATCTGGCGCTTGAAATGATGACATATGCTGATAAACATATGTCTGTGAAAGGCAGCAACATACAACCCATTCTATTTGGCGGACAGGAGGCATTGATGTACGCTGCGCGGCAGTTGGGATATCGCCAGAAATCGGAACACTGGGATATGCAGTACGACTTCGCAAACGAATTGGATTTCCCGCTTCCAAAGGGCTTTCACTTTGTAAACCGCCGGGATATGAATATGGTAAAAGTGAGCAAATGCTGTTTTAAAGGGTTTGGCCATGAGCAGAGCGAAGGCCCATGGAACCATCAGTATGACCAAAATAATTATCAGCTGAGTACCGCACCCCACGCCACGCCGCAGCTGGACGTGGCTATTGCAGATGAGGCAGGAGAATATGCCTGTTATGCAGGAATGTGGTGGACTCCTGAAAATCATCTGGCCTATATGGAACCTCTCTGCACCATACCCGAATACCGGCATAAGGGTCTCGCCGCTGCCGCTTTGACAGAAATGTATCGGAGAACAAAGGCATTAGGCGCAACCCATATGACAGGCGGATCGGACGGATTTTATAAGAAAATTGGATATCTTTCTGCCGTAAAATGGACATTTTGGCAAAAACAATAATATTGGCTGTTTCGGAAATTTCCGAAGGTGTCACTATAGGAAACACGATGATGTTCTGTTTCCACCTTGGAGAAGGCCATGAAAACCAGGTTCAAAAAGCTTATGAAGTACCGAAAGCAGGAGCATCAAACGTTACCCCTGTCGGGCCATGTGATTATAGTCCATGCCAGTTTAGGCTTATTGACAAATCCTCTCTTTATCTGATTCGGTATACGGCAGGAATATCCAGTTCCCTTTTTTCAATGGAATTGGACAGATAACGGAATGTCCCATCATCAAAGGGAAGAACCGTTATTGTATTGACAAACGCACAGTCGGAATCATAATCCGGCCATACCCCATCTGCAAAGAGGGTCAGCGTTCCGTCCGGATTTTCCCTGGCATCCACTACCTCCCCAAAGGGCGGATACGGACTCGAAAAGATCATTTCATACGGATAGCTGTCCGTGGCTGCATGATAACCGGATATTTCCCTTATCCGCTCTTTCGTGACCGGTGTTTCATGAAATCATTCTCCCCCTGAAGCATGGTTTACCCCCTGTTTAAAGTTCTTACAAGCCGTAAGTTGTCAAACTGATATGCAGTCTATCCCCTCAGATTTTTTAGGGCGTCCGGGTTATTTGAGATGATCTCTCCAACAGTCTGACAGCTTTCCATGTCTGGGCAGTCACCACATGTTTCCACATCTTTTTTCAATGCACACTGACGAATTCCGCAAAGACTATGGCAGAATACAGTTTTCGCTCCATCAACACGACATCCTTCACAATTGATATGTTCAGGCAGAATGGGGGCATTATTTAACTCGGCCCATAGTTTTGCAGTTTTCTCACGCAACGCCTGGTCGTCATTGATTGTCGCGAGATATGCATCGCATTTCTCACAATCCAGCCCACAGTATGCAATCATATCTCTCATGGTTATGTACCTCCTAAAAATCCTAATTTAGCGCTTCCCCGTCTTAATAAATTCTATCAGCTATGGCTTGATTTTGTTCAGCAACCCTCTTTTACAATCCATTTCACAGGCATAACAGCCTGGGAGTTCCTTTTCCATGGAACATTTTCTGTTTTCGCATTGGGTGTAATCAGGACAGTTATCCGAATAGCAGCCATTGCATTTTTCATTTTCTAAACACAGGCAACAGGCAAGCCCACACCTTGCAATTCCTAATTCTCGTTTCATTTTTTCCCTTCCTCAACTCTCGATTTGTTTATTGGCCCCATGCATTCACTATCCAGAAGTTTCGTTAAGTCCTCCACGGAACCGTCCATTTTCACAGAGATCTCCTCCATCTTATGTTCTGAATCCCGTTTTCCCATATCGGAAACATGCACGATCTGGATTCCGTTCCGGATATCCTCCAGGTCCTGCATCAGATCCCGGCTTTCCCTGCGCTCTGCACGGACATTCTGGATCTCAAAGGAAAAAATACCGGCTCTGGTATTCGGAGAAAAACAGTTCCGTAAAATAGTGGTTCCGCACTTTCTCCTTTATCCTGTCCTGGCAGAGCCTGGCGCATATCTTGCAGATGTCCATGCTCACCGGATGGTCAAAAAGCTTTTTCCCTTTGATGATCCGGGTATCCACCTGCCCCTCAAACAGCGTGCCGTTTAAGCCATTTCTGAGATAGGATATCTTTACATCATAAAATACATTCCCTCTTTTCTTATCCAGGTTATGGCTAATTAGAGATAATCAAAAGAGGAAAGGCACAATCCATACGGAACCGGCGATACTGTCAAGTAATATTTGTGAGTTAGTAAGAAACCTGATATAATGAGGGCAAGCGCCCATCCGGGGCAGAAAGACAGGGAGAAAAATGCACATCAGCTATAAACCTCTCTGGCATACGCTGATAGAGCGCAACATGAAAAAAATTGTACTGATTCGACAGGTAATAACTGAATTTGTGACGCTCAACTAAGCGTTTAGTATTGAATCAACGCTTAATATATTCTAAATAGATTCTCTTTTTGATATACTGCGGTCACAAATATAGCAAAGGAGATTTATTGTATGGATCAGAAAAGAATAGGTGCCTTTATTGCACAGTGCAGAAAAGAAAAAAATCTGACACAAATGCAGCTTGCCGAGCTATTAGGGATTACCAATCAGGCGGTTTCCAAATGGGAAAATGGAAGAGGAATGCCGGATATGTCGCTTTTACAGCCTTTGTGCGATGTTTTGGGTATTAGTTTGAACGAGCTTTTTTCAGGTGAGCATATATCAGCGGAGGAATACAAAGGAAAAGCGGAGGAAAATATTTCCAAACTTTTTAAAGAAAAACAAATTGCCAATCTTAAGCCTGTAAAATACTTATTCTCCATATGTGCTAATGCCGCTTTGCTTGTAGCAGTAATTGAATTAGCGGTTGGTCTTGTTGGGAATTTTTTTAATTCAACTATATTGGAACCCATGTTAATCAATGTTTCTGTATGGCTCATATTGTTTTTGGCTTCAATGAGTAAGCTGATATATGACAGGAATAAATTGAAAAACCTGAAGCATTCAGGCGCTTGTATGGGCTCAGAAATAGAGGACATGCTTCCGGCAGCCTGGATTAGAGTAGGAAACTACGTCACTTGCAGAATTGCCTGTCGGTTTATTTACGAGGGTAAGGAATACAAAGCAGTAAGTAATTATTATGTTTTGACACAATTTACGCGAAAAGAAGATTTATATGCGAATGTTTACATCAACAAAGATAATCCTGACAAATACAGTGTAGAGCTTTTTCAGACAGGCCGATAATTCAGACATCTTTAAAAATCATATATTCTTATCCAAAACTGCCGTTGTAAGAACGCCCATTCCCACAACGGCAGTTTTCATTTACGCTTTTTTCTCTGGCCGACATAGCTTTTGAAGAATTTCTATTTTTCAAGGGGGCTTCCCTTGAAATTTGCGACATCTTCTAAATCTTGCTTCAATTCTTCTGCAATGGTAGTTGGAGGCGCACTCTCACTGTCAGACTTGTGTGCAGCATGAATATCACGGACGATTGCGCTTATATCGTCCTGTATCATGCGGCTGAAATATTCGTCATCCTCAATGTGTGCAGCCTGTAAAATTCGGAGGTGCGGGTCAGCTTCCCCAGGGCGGTAGCGTTCTATAATTTCGTGCCGGACGGTATCAACAAGGGAGTTGAGGTTTTGAATGTAAACGATTTAGTTCAAAGTACAATGGCATCAATACCGCATTTATAACCAGGGAGTAAAACAGAGGAAGCAGCGCTACCGATATATCCCCACATAAGGCAGCAAACTCGGGATCTAGCATATGACGACGCATAAGGTTCACTGTGCTGATTGTAAAGCCGATGCTTCCCCAGATTAAACTGGATCTGCATACCAGTTTAAGCGCGTTTGCGCTGTCCTTTATCATTTCTGCTGTGTAATAGTCTCTCTTAATTAAATAGACAAATGCTTTTAGAAAACTCCGCCAATACCCTGTACACAGCAGCATTAGAAGGCAGGGAATCAGGATAAATTCCATGCTGATGGGATCCACAAAATACCTAGTTCTGCTTCCGATTCCATATTTGACTATAAACAGCACTCCTAAAATTAAGACTACAAGCTTTACAAGTAAATTCGAACTTTTTTGGGCGTTATTTGCTTTTTGCTGCAATTCCACAAGATTTTCTTCTGCTCTTTTTTGATAATTTTCCATGGCAATCCTTTCTCCGCTGAGCAGTTCATTTGCGCTGATACCAAGTATTTTACATAAGTCCAGCATAATGGCAGCATCCGGAATGCTTTTTCCGGTTTCCCATTTTGATACTGCTCGGTCGGTAATACTTAACTTTTCTGCTAATTGTTTCTGTGTAAGTTCCTTCTCTTTTCGACAGGTTGCAATGAATTTTCCTATCGTTTCCTGGTTCATATTTTTATCCTCCTTGCCATCAGTATAATAGGAAAAAAGTCTCTCTGAAACTAACCAGTAGTTGATTTGGGCAGATTCAACCAGCAGTTGATGTCTTCCATGCCCCTCCTAACAGCTTCCTTATTGGCCGTTCTGGGCAGATTATCATTACAGTTTTCTTTTATGCTTTCAAATTCAATTTATATACTTGATTATAAACTATTTGCCTGCTACGTACAATGTATATTTATAAATTCATTATATATGGGTACACAATTCTGAGAAGGGACTAATTTAAAATACACTCCAACTATTTCAAAACATACCAGCACTTTTTCTTTATTTTTATAACTCTCTAATGTTTCTTGGTTAGTTATTATATAACTTAAATGAGTATACACAAAAAATTAATTGCGTATACTCATACATATTTATACTATATATTGTATATTTATAG
This sequence comes from Clostridiaceae bacterium, assembly GCA_910574345.1. Classification (GTDB taxonomy): domain Bacteria; phylum Bacillota; class Clostridia; order Lachnospirales; family Lachnospiraceae; genus UBA3402. The sequence goes on from CAJSZV010000005.1 coordinate 243,275, forward strand.
ATATTTGTACTACCCACACTTCATTAGGAAAAGGGACTTTATTATTATATAGGTCATTCAGGAAAAGATGCCATAGAGCGTACATTGACAATTTCATAGCATGGTACTGGGAGTTTACAGGTGCATGGGGCAGGTTTGCCGTAAAAAGCCTGGCCCTGATTTCGTAAGTTATATAGGTAAGGAACCGTAAGCTCTTTCCAGCCACACAGAAAGGAGGTCACTGTGGCTGAACATACAGACAATTTTCTGAAAGCCAATCCGGAAAACAATACAAGGACTGTGGATAAATATATCCGGCAGCTTCAGAAAACAGCCCCTGTAAACCCCCGTACCATCATGCAAAAACAGAGTATGTGACGCCCTGCACCATCGAAAAGATTATTAAGCTCCTCCGGTGCGCTTTCCATCAGGCAGTCCGGTGGGAGATCATCGGCAAAAACCCTTTTGAGGATACCGGCCTGCCCAATTTGGTATTCCATTCCCTGCGCTACTCCAGCATGACCTACAAGCTGAAGCTGAACAAAGGATTTGAGACGGCTTTTAACTCCAACCCCGATATGCGCCCCGTGGAGCGCAGCCTCCAGGGAAAGGAAAGCAGCTCCGTACCCAACCCTGACATCATATTGTAATTACAATTTTACAGCCTATCTTGTGGCTTGTGCTTTACAGTGCTGTTGCTGGGCAGACTATGAAAAATACAGGGATAGAAAACTATACTGCATTTATTCTTCCCGGCATAGTGGTTTTAGTTAGTTTTTCCACCTGCAGCAACAGCGGAATTATGAATTATATGATGAAGTCGGGCGGTAGCTTTTATCGTGTATTGATTGCACCTATTAAACGAAGTTCTATTGTTTTAGGGCAGCTTCTCCATAACACACCTAAGTGCGAAAAATCTCATACTATTATCTTAAAACAACTTTTGCCAACCCTCTATTTCCCGCCTAAATCTTCCCATTTGGTCTGTTTTGTTTCTATATACAATAAACGGAGGACCTGTCTATTTTGACTAATACCGACTTGCAGCATCCAGAATGTGTTCAGAGCTGCGCCAGTTTTTAATAGTATTCCGGCAATTTTGTAAAATTAACTTGTTCCCCATCAGCAATACCTACATACATATCATTTGTCCCTCGTCCAATCTTCAGATAATGCTCAATGACATATTTAGCAGTATATGGCATCTCCAATGCCGATAGCTCCGAAAGTGTAAACCACCTGCTTACCCCTTCCGTTGATACAATGTGATCACTCGTCTCATTGTCCAGTTCCGCATAAAAATAGTAATTCTGCCGGATTTCTCCTTTCACCCTCCCTTGTCTATGTAATTTATTTTACAGTTCTATTTTCTCAACCCTATAAATCAATAGCTTTTGTACAATATACTTTCTCCATGAATCTTCTGCGATTCTACACAATTCCGCCCTTACTTGTGATATGGTTCTTGAAGCGGTATTATGCACTTTCCTTGAAGTGGGAATAATGGGGTGTGTTAGTCTGCTTTTCCATGTCAGACTTGCCGCTGGTATAACAGGAATTTTTCTGATTTGGATACTGGTGTTTCTGACAGCGTTTTTTATGGCGGGGCTTGCTTATGGAATAAGCCTAATTTTGCTAAACGAGGTAATGTATAAAACAGTCATGAACGCGATCGTACTGCCAGTATTTTTCCTTAGTACTGTATTATAAGTATAAAAAGCATGAACACAAATACCGTGCTATTTGTGTTGACAGTTCCGTAAAGTATCAGATCACGCAATACGTTAATCACATGGGTAAACGGATTGATGTTAATTGCAATCTTTAATATGCCACTGATACCGTCTGCTTGGAAGCAACACACTTACCGTGCAAAATTCCATCTGAGTCACAATAACAATCCCACAAACCTCCATATTCCAAAAAAACAACCGGACAGTCCTTGCCGTCTGATTGGCTTAAATCTAAACAATACCAGCCGTCCATATATCCGACACAGGCACTTGGAAGGTTCTCGAAAGCAAACAGCCAGCAACCGCCCATCCATTCTCCAAAAAAATCTCCTCACCATACATAATTCATATCGTTCGCGATTTTATCTTCGATCCATTCCCTAGAGTGCCTTAAGTAATCCATCATCCCACTGTTATTGATCGTATGAAATAATTCCGGAAATTGTATCCCCAAACATATTTCCACATCCCTCAGTTCCATAAATTCACACCTCATAGTATCTTGAAATTTTACACAAAATCATACCCAAGGGCATACCGTAATTCATGCTCTTTCAGAGCTGGGGCACTTCGTGCCACAAGGTATAGTTTGTCTGTGATACCACTATCATAACAGCCAATTCTCACAGAAATGTCACAGGCCGCCGTTTTATACTCAGGTTCCTATTCCTTCTTGGAAAAAGTCCTGTACTGTTTCCCTGCTTCATCTACAAGTGGAAATCTATCTTGCAAAATACCTGTTATACTCTCTAAATAACAGATTTCTTCGCTTATTACCCTGCTTGTGATACAGATCATGATATTTATCAACTACTGATACACTGCAAAACCCTTTATGTACCAACAATTCATACTTTTTTTGTGAAAAAGGATATTCCTCAACTACCCATTCAGCGTCTTCGTTATTTTTAATAATGACCTCGCCCCAATAAACAGACATCATGCTTTCAAAGTCTTCTTGTGTTGATCCTGCCTTATCAAATGATTGTTTCTCATATAAATTAAAATACCAATTTTCTAATTTTTTCAGGCTTTCAATCGTATAGTCAGGAAAAAACGCGGGCGCTTGCGTACTAATTGCCTTCAATCTGTTCAGCAAATCGTCTTTATATGAAATATAATAATCTTCAGCCTCGGATTGATCACGAAATTCTCTTAAAGATTCCCCATATTTAACGGCTATATTTAAGCTATGCTTTGACATCTTGTTCGCCCCCTTCTGTTCCGCCATCCGCACTCAGCTGCTTAATCGTATTCCTCGCAGATAAATTTGAAATCCTCAGTCCTGCGCAAGGCTGGCAAGGCGTACTTCTCGATGTGCTTTGACATAATTTCCACTGCATATTGGAAGTTCGCTGACGGATGGCCCTCGGCACAGCGCACCATGGTAATCAGCATCTCATTGTCACCCTCAATGTATTCAGACGGATAGTTGCCGGAGCAGTCACATGAATCCTCATCATGGTATTTCTGTCTGACCGCCTCCATCTGCGCTACGGTGCCGATCATCGCATGATAATCGATTGTTTCCGAATCAATGTAATAATCAACGAAAAGCCTTGCCACAGCATCCTTGCATTGCTGGATCTGCTCAATGATGGCGTTTGCGTTTCGGATTGCAAATCTCCGGATTTTCTTCCTGGCATCTTCCTCATCTTCATAGCGGATATACAAAAGTGTTTCGTGACCGTTCAGCACAGCCGTAATCTTCAGAAGCCCTCCGTCCTCCCCATAGCAGGCGCGCAGCGTCCGAAAAATGTCTTTCTCCGGCACGCTGTACAGCGTCATCCCACGCCAGTCCTGCCCAACAGGGATATCATAGGTGAGCATTTGATACTGTGTGTCATAGTCAAAGAAGATTGCGTCCTCACCATCAGCGTCCTGATAAAAATCAAAAACGCTGTACACGCCCTCTTTGCAGGTAAGCGGAATGCTGTGTAATTCTGACATTTGGGTCTCCTCCTCTTATCAAATCCTGATCTATAAAACTCGTTGAGCTACAGCCACAGTGTAGTTATCCGTGTCGTATGTAATCCCCGTTTCTTTAAAATTGTTTTTATGCCCAAAATGCTCTGCCTGGGGATTGCTTTTCACCCAGCCAAGCCGTATGTTCGAAAGCCTGATGGCGGACAGTATTGGTAATACAAACCATTTTTACTGCACAGTAAATATATATCCGCGACATCCGCTTTCTCCATGCGGCATACAGTATAATCATTAGAGAAAAAAGATATATCCATTTGTGTTACCTCCTTCAAACCGGAAGTTGAGCTTTTATATATTTACATCGAATACCGCCTTTATTTGCCCATCCTCTGTAAAAAACTCTATTTCAAACCAAAAATCCAACTCTTCTCCAAAACTCATTGGTCTGTAACACACCACATCACTATTATCCGTTTCAAGCCTTGCTTCGTCCGTATCATCTATATCTTCCATACAGGATTTTTGGAAATGGTCTACCACAAACTCTTTATCTTCATATTCTTCCCACATAGCCAATTGTTCAACCAACCACTTCCCAAATCCCAGGCAGGCATTTTCTGGTGTCGGTTCTGCGTCAATAAAAGCGGCCCATGAAAGTTTTGGTGGAATGCTGGATACAAGTTTTGCGTATTCTTTGTCTGCAATCGTATCTACCATCAACTTAATCAATTCCTGTGCTTTTGTCTTAAACCCCGATTCTACCATTTTATCTCTCCTCCTAAATTCAGATAGTTTGAGATACGATTCACAATTCTTTTGCCAGACATAGTGTCAGCTCATCATCATTCCTGCAAACAGCATCTGTTTCACCATACCTTCTCGTCATAAAATCAATATGTTCCTCTATGATTTGCGCAATTTCTTCCCATCCGTTTTGATTTTGTTCCATAATTCTATTCCTCCACAATCAGCATTTGTCCACCATACCGCTATCATAACGGCCAATTGTCACAGAAATGTCACAAGCGCAAGTTTTCTTAAAAATTTTACCCAGGAGAGCATTTGTCAAGGGGGATTTCGCCCCAAAGATGAAATCCCCCGAAAAACTAAAATGATTCGCACTAAGTTCTTTTCAGTCACAGTCGATATGTAGAAGGTATTTCCCGCAGTGGAGGCACCGAAACAGGTATCCAACCGTACTGCCGTCCTTTGTCAAATCGGTGAAAATTTCTTCATACCAGTCATCGAGCAGGGTTTCCCGAACCTCATCCACCAAGCCCATTTCCTCAAGCTCCGCATAACCCACCGTGCCCAGATAGGCGCAGAAGTCGCCGCAGTGGGCGCGCCAATACTCTTGTTGCCAGCCGCAGCGGGGGTGCGGTGAACCAATTCGTCCAGTTTGTTGGGGCTGTCCACCTCGTCAGTGGATTCACTGTCCTGAAATTCGCCGCTATACTTCTCCGCCGCCGCACCGCTGGCGATACAGTGGGGGCACAGGCAATTCACTTCATCCTTAGAATAGAAAGGCCCCGCGTAGATGATAGAGGTCTCCTTTCAGCCTTACAAATCCCAGTTTGTCGTTACTTTATTATATATCCGTTTTTCCAAAAATGAAAGCGATTTCTTATACTTCCTGTTCATTAAAACGAAACTTGAACAGGGCAGCGGCAAGTACCTCATTGGTGAGGATAGCTGTCTGACCACCTCTTTCAACGAGGGACGACACAGAGCCGCCAGCAAAGCGGCAAAGGTACATTCAGGCAACTTATTACATCGCACGCAAAAAGGTGTGGTATAATTTTTTTGAAAAACTTTTGGATTTGATGTAGTATTTGCCGCTGAAACCGTAGTATACAGATGAAGCCGGAAAGTCCAGCTAAGAAATGTCAATAGGTAAAATGAAAAATGTTTAAAAAGTTTTTTTCAAGCAGTTGATGTAAAAAAGGGTAACTTTAATAAGCCCACCCCTATGGAAATTTTCAAAATTCAT
>CAJSZV010000006.1:0-8184 GCA_910574345.1 Clostridiaceae bacterium
ACTTTGACTACAACTATATCTTGTATCTATAGGCGGCTCCCAAGCATTAAAATAAGAACAGATTTCAGGTGGCTCTCAAGCTTTAAATTAGTGGCTCCCAAGTTTTAGAATAATCAGTCTGGGAACAGATGGAGAAACTTTATGAGAAATACGGAAGGTATCAGGAGACCTTAAAGACTGTGGTCTTAAAGGGGGCGGACGGAATCAGGAAGATGAAAGAAGAGATGGATCATCTTCGGGCGAATCCGCCAAAGGAGATAGAGGGAAGAAGGGTTTTGAGAATCCGTGATTATAAGGCCGGAACGGTAGTGGATGTACAGACGGGAGCCGTATCTTCCACAGGTCTTCCGGCATCGGATGTGCTGTATTTTGAACTGGAGGGTGACGGGTGGCAGTGCGTCAGGCCTTCGGGGACAGAACCGAAGATGAAGTATTATTACGGCGAGAGGCAGAGCAGATAGGGCAGCAGGGGAAGAGGAGACTCTTCCTCTGCTGCTGTTCTTCATTCTTTTCGGATTTTCTGCCAAAATTCTTGCCATTTACCCCAGATGATAGTATAATCGTTTACACAAAATCGGATTGAAAATGGAGAACGATTATGGCATTGAAGAAAAAGCCGGTAACCGGCATGAAAGATATTCTGCCTCAGGAGATGCAGATCCGCAACTATGTGATGAGCCAGATCCAGGAGACTTACCGGGCATTTGGCTTCTCCCAGATCGAGACTCCCTGTGTGGAGCACATAGAGAATCTCACCAGCAAGCAGGGCGGAGACAACGAGAAACTCATATTCAAGATTTTAAAAAGAGGCGAGAAGCTGAACTTGGAGACCGCCCAGTCAGAGGCGGATTTAGTAGACGGAGGCCTACGCTACGATCTGACGCTGCCTCTTGCAAGATACTACGCCAACAACGCATCCCAGCTTCCATCCCCCTTTAAGGCGCTGCAGATGGGCAGTGTGTGGAGGGCGGATCGCCCCCAGAAAGGGCGTTTCCGTCAGTTTGTCCAGTGTGATATTGACATTTTAGGAGATGCCACTTCCCTTGCGGAGATCGAGCTGATCTTAGCCACTACCACGGCCCTTGGGAAGATCTGCCCGGATAATTCCTTTACGGTCCGCATTAATGACAGAGGGATTCTGCGGGGTATGGCTGCTTACTGCGGCTTCCCGGAGGAGTCCTACGACCAGGTGTTCATTATTCTGGACAAGATGGATAAGATCGGGCTGGATGGCGTGAAAGCAGAGCTTCTGGAGGCCGGTTATGGGGAAGATCAGGTGGACAAGTATCTGGGGCTGTTTGCCGCGGCTGCCAAAGACTCTGAAGGTGTGAGAAAACTTGGAGAGATATTGAAAGACGCTATGCCCCAGTCTGTGGCGGAAGGCCTGGCCCACATTATGGATACGGTGAAGGATGTGGCCGTGGCGGAGTTTAACATTGAGTTTGATCCCACTCTGGTCAGGGGAATGTCTTATTACACGGGAACCATCTTTGAAGTGGCCATGGAAGGGTTCGGCGGTTCCGTAGCCGGAGGCGGCCGCTACGACAAGATGATCGGTAAATTTACAGGCATGGAGACTCCGGCCTGCGGTTTCTCTATCGGTTTTGAGCGGATTGTCACTATCCTGCTGGATCAGAATTTCCAGGTTCCGGCAAAGGGGAATAAAATAGCCTATCTGTTTGAAAAGGGGCTGGACAGCAAGCGCCTTGGAGACGTGATCAATGAGGCCATGAGACAGAGGGTGGAGGGAACCCAGGTTCTGGTGGCTCAGATGAATAAGAACAAGAAGTTCCAGAAGGAGCAGCTTGCAAAAGACGGCTATGAGGAGATTCGGGAATTTTATAAAGAAGCGCTGAAATAACATGGGCAGTCTATCACTGCCCATAAGCAGCCGGCGGCACACTATCATCAGAAACGCCGTCAACGAAATGGAGGAAATTATGGCAGAATCAATGATGGGGCTAAAAAGGTCCCACAGATGTACGGAGCTTGGCACAGCCAATGCAGGTGAGCATGTCACCGTTATGGGCTGGGTGCAGAAAAGCAGAAATAAAGGCGGAATTATCTTTGTGGATCTCAGGGACCGGTCCGGTATTCTGCAGATTATATTTGAAGAGAGCGACTGCGGCGGCGAGAGCTTTGCAAAAGCGGAGAAGCTGAGAAGCGAGTTTGTCATCGCTGTTACCGGAAGAGTGGAGGCCAGATCCGGAGGTGTCAATGAGAATCTGGCCACAGGCGCCATCGAAGTGCGGGCGGAAAGCCTTCGGATTCTCTCCGAGTCCGAGACTCCGCCATTCCCGATTGAAGAGAATTCCAGGACAAAGGAAGAATTAAGGTTAAAATACCGCTTCCTGGATTTGAGAAGGCCTGACATTCAGAGAAACATGATGTTCAGAAGCAGAATTGCGGTTCTCACCAGGCAGTTTTTGGCAGAGGAAGGATTCCTTGAGATCGAGACCCCCACGCTTATTAAGAGTACGCCGGAGGGAGCAAGGGATTATCTGGTTCCCAGCCGTGTTCATCCAGGCTCCTTCTATGCCCTTCCCCAGTCTCCCCAGCTGTTTAAACAGCTTCTCATGTGTTCCGGCTACGACCGGTATTTCCAGCTGGCCAGATGTTATCGGGATGAGGACCTGCGGGCCGACAGGCAGCCGGAGTTTACCCAGATCGACATGGAGCTTTCCTTTGTGGATGTGGATGATGTGATTGACGTCAATGAGCGGCTTATGCATAAGCTGTTCAAGGAACTGCTGAATATAGAACTTCCCCTCCCCTTCCCAAGAATGACCTGGCAGGAGGCCATGGACCGGTTTGGCTCCGACAAGCCGGATCTGCGCTTCGGGATGGAGCTTACAGATGTATCCCATGTGGTAAAAGAGTGCGAATTCGCCGTATTTAAGAATGCTCTGGCCCAGAGCGGCAGCGTCAGAGGAATCAACGCCAAAGGCCAGGGGGCTATGCCAAGGAAGAAGATCGATGCCCTGGTGGATTTTGCCAAGGATTTCGGGGCCAAAGGACTTGCCTATCTGGCAGTGCAGGAAGACGGCGCTTTCAAGTCTTCCTTTGCTAAATTCATGACAGAAGAAGAACTTCACAGCCTGGTAAAAGCCATGGACGGACAGCCGGGAGACCTTCTCCTCTTTGCGGCTGATAAGAATAAAGTGGTCTGGGATGTTCTGGGCAATCTCCGTCTGGAGCTGGCAAGGCAGCAGGACCTTCTTAAGAAAGACGAGTTTAAATTCCTGTGGGTGACCGAGTTCCCCCTTCTTGAGTACTCGGAAGAGCAGGGACGTTTTGTGGCCATGCACCACCCATTTACCATGCCCATGGAGGAAGACTGGTCAAAGATTGATTCCGATCCGGGAGCTGTGCGGGCCAAGGCTTATGACATTGTTCTCAACGGCACGGAACTGGGCGGCGGTTCCGTGAGAATCCACCAGTCTGACATTCAGTCCAAGATGTTTGAGGTCTTAGGCTTTACAAAGGAACAGGCCCAGGAGCAGTTCGGGTTCCTTCTGGACGCCTTTAAGTTTGGAGTTCCGCCTCACGCCGGGCTGGCTTACGGCTTTGACCGTGTGGCCATGCTTATGGTGGGAGCGGATAATATCCGCGATGTCATCGCCTTCCCCAAGGTGAAGGATGCATCCTGCCTTATGACGGAAGCTCCGGCGCCGGTGGATAAAAAACAGCTTGAAGAACTGGGAATCGAAGTTTCCGGGGACAGGGAAAAATAATATATAAACAGACAGTCTTTTTTGAGACAGGTCTTAAGAGAAAGGAACGATATTGTATGAAGATTGCATTAATCAACGAGAACAGCCAGGCGGCAAAGAACAGTATGATCTGCGAGAATCTGAAGAAGATTGTGGAACCCATGGGTCATGAGGTGTACAATTACGGTATGTACACAGCCGAGGACGAGACCCAGCTTACCTATGTAATGTGCGGTCTTCTCTCCGCCATTCTTTTAAATTCCAAGGCGGCGGATTATGTGGTGACCGGCTGCGGTACCGGCGAGGGAGCCATGCTGGCCTGCAATGCGTTTCCGGGAGTGCTGTGCGGACATATTGTGGATGCCGAAGACGGATACATGTTTGCCCAGATTAACGACGGCAACGCAGTGGCTCTTCCCTATGCCAAGGGATTTGGCTGGGGAGCGGAACTGAGACTTCAGTATATCTTTGAAAAATTGTTCGGATGCGAGAGCGGCGGCGGATATCCCAAGGAGAGAGTGGTTCCGGAGCAGAGAAACAAAAAGATTCTGGACGGTGTAAAGGAGATCACTCACAAAGATATTATGACTATTTTAAAAGAAATTGATCAGGATTTCTTAAAGACTGCCATCAGCGGAGAAAAATTCCAAGAATATTTCTTTGCCAACTGCCAGGTGCCGGAGATTGCAGAGTATTTAAAAGGCGTACTGGCATAAAGGACAAGCTGGACGGACTCCGGGATTTTGGTAGTGTGTCAGCCCCATAAATGATAGCGTAAAAAGATATGTGCTCTTCTGCCATAAGATATGCGGCGGAAGGGCCTTTTTACTGTACCCTAAACTGTGAAATCTCTGTGAAATCGTAGAAATGTGAATGGAAATCTGTTAGAATAGCCTTACTAAATGCAAAGAAGGAAAGGAGATTTTACCATGGATACGTTGAAGATATTGGTAGTGGATGATGAAGCCAGAATGAGAAAATTGGTAAAAGATTTCCTGACAATAAAGGGATTTCAGGTCATAGAGGCGGCAGACGGAGAGGAGGCTGTGGATATCTTTTTTGCCCAGAAGGATATCGCTCTGATTATTTTGGATGTGATGATGCCGAGGATGGACGGATGGACGGTGTGCAAAACCATCCGCCAGTATTCCCAGGTTCCTGTTATTATGCTGACTGCCAGGGGAGAAGAACGTGACGAACTCCAGGGATTTGATATCGGTGCGGATGAGTATATCTCCAAACCCTTCAGCCCTAAGATTCTGGTGGCCAGGGTGGAGGCTATCTTAAGGAGAAGTCAGGGAGCTGCCGGCGACATCATCAGTGTGGGTGGCATTGAGATTAATAAAGCTGCCCATCAGGTGACCATAGACGGGAATCCGGTAGATTTAAGCTTCAAGGAGTTTGAACTGCTGTCTTATTTTGCAGAGAATCAGGGTATTGCCCTGTCCAGAGAAAAAATTCTGAATAACGTGTGGAATTACGACTATTTCGGAGATGCCAGAACCATTGACACTCATGTGAAGAAGCTGAGGAGCAAGATGGGGGCGAAAGGGGATTTTATTAAGACAGTCTGGGGCATGGGGTACAAATTTACCGTAACAGAATAATTGAGGTGACAGAGCATGAAACGCTCCATTTTAGTTCGTTTTACCATGATTTTTATTGGGCTTATGGCTGCAATTCTTTTAGGCATCTGGGGAGTGAATAACTGGATGCTGGAGGGATTTTATATTAATCAGAAAGTAAATGCCCTAAAGCTGGCCTACTCGGAGATGAATGAACTCGTTACAGAAAAGCAGAAAGACGGGGGAAGTATCGGCGAGGAATTCACTGAAAGCATTGACGGTGAGGAAGAAACAGCTGTGATCGAGCTGCTGAGGAGTTTTAATGATCGGTACAATATTACTATTTTGATTGTAGACAGTTTTACCAATCAGCCAATTGCCGCATCTACCAGAGACATTAAGTTCATGCTGGACCGGGCTTTTCAGTACATGCTGGGGCACAATAATCCCAGAACAGAGATTATTCAGGAGAACGAAAGCTATACGATTCAGAAATCATTTGACATGCGCTCCAAATCTTTTTATCTGGAAAGCTGGGGCTATTATTCGGATAACCGTACTATTTTTATTATGTCTATCCCCTTGGCCAGCATCAGAGAGAGTGTGCAGCTGTCCAATCGGTTTTTGATCTATGTAGGACTTTTGGCCATGGTATTAGGCAGTGTTATCATATATTATACGATGAAAAGAGTTACCTCCCCTATTTTGCGCTTGTCGGAGATTTCGGAACGGATGTCCCGTCTTGATTTTGAAGCTAAATATGAGGGGGATTCTGAAGATGAAATAGGAATTCTGGGCAACAGCATGAATGCCCTTTCCGACAAACTGAAAGAAACCATAGGCGAACTGAAGTCAGCCAACAATGAACTCATGAAGGATATTGAAGAAAAAACTCAGATTGATAAGATGAGGCAGGAGTTTATCGCCAATGTATCCCATGAACTGAAGACGCCCATTGCACTGATTCAGGGATATGCAGAAGGGCTGACAGAGGGTATGGCGGAAGAAAAGGAGAGCCGGGATTACTACTGTGAAGTGATTATGGACGAAGCGAACAAGATGAATAAAATGGTCCGCCAGCTTCTGACGCTGAATGCGCTGGAATCCGGTCATGACCAGGCATCCATTGAGCGTTTTGATCTGATGGAACTTGTAAATGGGGTTCTTACATCCACAAGGATTCTGATGGAGCAGAAAGAAGCCGTGATCAGTTTTTCCAATGATCATCCGGTGTATGTGTGGGCGGATGAGTTTAAGATCGAAGAGGTCATGACCAATTATGTGAGCAATGCCCTGAATCATCTGTCAGGGGAAAGGAGAATAGAGATTATCATTGAGGAAGAGGAAAACGAGGTAATGGTTTCTGTGAAAAACACAGGAGATCCCATACCGGAAGAGGATCTGCCCAACATCTGGACAAAGTTTTATAAAGTAGATAAAGCCAGAACCAGAGCTTATGGCGGCAGCGGAATCGGTCTGTCCATTGTGAAGGCGATTATGGATTCCCATCACAAGGAATGCGGGGTGGAAAATGTGGAGGACGGGGTGAGATTTTGGTTCACGCTGGATTCTAAGAAGGGTGCGTAAAGGGGTAATTGACGCCCCGGATTCACATCAAATTCCCCGCCGTCTTTCCTGCCAGCCAATAGTATGTAAAAAAAATGAAAAAAGCTGTTGACAAATGGAAAAAGATATGGTAATCTACTAAAGCTGTCGCTGAGATGCACAGCACAACGGACCTTGATAATCAAAGATTGAACAGTATGTAAGACCCTGAAAATTCCAAAAGAAAAGGCTTTATTGGAAGGCCTTGAATTTGAGAAAATTCAGAACGATTACGAGAGTAAACGAACCAAAACAACAGTAAGAACGGGAAAAGAATTAGCCAAGAGTTGATTCTGACCCAAGGAGAACTTTTAACAAGAGAGTTTGATCCTGGCTCAGGATGAACGCTGGCGGCGTGCTTAACACATGCAAGTCGAGCGAAGCGGTAAGGTGAAATTTTTCGGAATGAAGCCATATTGACTTAGCGGCGGACGGGTGAGTAACGCGTGGGTAACCTGCCTCATACAGGGGGATAACAGTTAGAAATGACTGCTAATACCGCATAAGCGCACGGGACTGCATGGTCCAGTGTGAAAAACCGAGGTGGTATGAGATGGACCCGCGTCTGATTAGCTGGTTGGCGGGGTAACGGCCCACCAAGGCGACGATCAGTAGCCGACCTGAGAGGGTGGCCGGCCACATTGGGACTGAGACACGGCCCAAACTCCTACGGGAGGCAGCAGTGGGGAATATTGCACAATGGGGGAAACCCTGATGCAGCAACGCCGCGTGAGTGAAGAAGTATTTCGGTATGTAAAGCTCTATCAGCAGGGAAGAGAATGACGGTACCTGACTAAGAAGCCCCGGCTAACTACGTGCCAGCAGCCGCGGTAATACGTAGGGGGCGAGCGTTATCCGGATTTACTGGGTGTAAAGGGAGCGTAGACGGTTCTGCAAGTCTGAAGTGAAAGCCCGTGGCTTAACCGCGGAACGGCTTTGGAAACTGTGGAACTGGAGTGCTGGAGAGGCAAGCGGAATTCCTAGTGTAGCGGTGAAATGCGTAGATATTAGGAGGAACACCAGTGGCGAAGGCGGCTTGCTGGACAGTAACTGACGTTGAGGCTCGAAAGCGTGGGGAGCAAACAGGATTAGATACCCTGGTAGTCCACGCGGTAAACGATGAATGCTAGGTGTCGGGGAGCAAAGCTCTTCGGTGCCGCCGCAAACGCAGTAAGCATTCCACCTGGGGAGTACGTTCGCAAGAATGAAACTCAAAGGAATTGACGGGGACCCGCACAAGCGGTGGAGCATGTGGTTTAATTCGAAGCAACGCGAAGAACCTTACCAAGTCTTGACATCCC
>CAJSZV010000006.1:8339-241849 GCA_910574345.1 Clostridiaceae bacterium
GGAGACAGGTGGTGCATGGTTGTCGTCAGCTCGTGTCGTGAGATGTTGGGTTAAGTCCCGCAACGAGCGCAACCCTTATCCTTAGTAGCCAGCGAGTAAAGTTGGGCACTCTAGGGAGACTGCCAGGGACAACCTGGAGGAAGGCGGGGATGACGTCAAATCATCATGCCCCTTATGATTTGGGCTACACACGTGCTACAATGGCGTAAACAAAGGGAAGCGAAGACGTGAGTTGGAGCGAACCCCAAAAATAACGTCTCAGTTCGGATTGTAGTCTGCAACCCGACTACATGAAGCTGGAATCGCTAGTAATCGCGGATCAGAATGCCGCGGTGAATACGTTCCCGGGTCTTGTACACACCGCCCGTCACACCATGGGAGTCGGTAACGCCCGAAGTCAGTGACCTAACCGAGAGGAAGGAGCTGCCGAAGGCGGGACTGATAACTGGGGTGAAGTCGTAACAAGGTAGCCGTATCGGAAGGTGCGGCTGGATCACCTCCTTTCTAAGGGTGGAAGAAGTAGGGGTCTTAGATACTGTTGTGTCTTTGGAAGTAAGCGGGAAGATGAGAGGAGGAGCCGGAAGGGGAGCGGGAGCTGTCCGGAAGGAGTCCTGAGAGCGCTTACGAAGAGGGACAGAAATATCCGGTGCCGATACGCTTATGGGACACACCCGTACCCATGCCGAACACGACGGTTAAGACGTAAGCGGCCGATGGTACTATATTGGAGACGATATGGGAGAGCAGGTGGGTGCCGGATACAAAAAATGGGGGTGTAGCTCAGTTGGGAGAGCACCTGCCTTGCAAGCAGGGGGTCAAGAGTTCGAATCTCTCCATCTCCATTTGCACGGAAGCAGAAAGAAGGATGAGCCTTGGGAAACAAGAGGGAGTCCGCTGTTATCGTGCAGGTCCGTACCTTGAAAACCACATATTGAAAACTATATCAGAGAATATGACAAATATTCAAGACATCCGAGGCCTTATGGCGGAAGCCATAGGGAAAGAAACAACCAAGAGAAAGACACAGATGTCCGAATCCGTGAGGAGGAGGACAGCCTGAACAAAAGCCGACAGGTGCAACGCTATGCACCGGAACCCAACCTTTAAGCACCCGCGAAAGGGAGGGAGAGTTGGTCAAGCTAATAAGGGCGCAGGGTGGATGCCTTGGCACTAAGAGCCGATGAAAGACGTGATAAGCTGCGAAAAGCTTCGGGGAGGAGCAAATATCCCGTGATCCGGAGATTTCTGAATGGGGAAACCCGCTTAAGAAAACCTTAAGCACCATTGCATGAATCCATAGTGTAATGGAGGGAACCCGCCGAACTGAAACATCTAAGTAGGCGGAGGAAAAGAAAGAAACATCGATTTCCAGAGTAGCGGCGAGCGAAATGGAAGGAGCCTAAACCGGGATGCGAGCATGCCGGGGTTAAGGACCGCAGAAAGTGAGGTGCGCTGTTACCCAAACGGACTGGAACGTCCGGCCAGAGAGGGTGAAGGCCCCGTAGGGGAAAACAGCAGCCAGCTAGCGGGATCCAAAGTACCACGAGACACGTGGAACCTTGTGGGAAGTCGGGGGGACCACCCCCCAAGGCTAAATACTCCTTAGTGACCGATAGAGCAGAGTACTGTGAAGGAAAGGTGAAAAGGACCCCGGGAGGGGAGTGAAAGAGAACCTGAAACCCTGTGTCTACAAGCTGTGGAACCGCGTCAAAAGCGGAACCGCGTACTTTTTGTAGAACGGTCCGGCGAGTTGCGGATACGGGCAAGGTTAAGCACTGAATGTGCGGAGCCGAAGGGAAACCGAGTCTTAATAGGGCCGGAGTCCGTATGTGCAGACCCGAAACCGGGTGATCTATCCATGTCCAGGTTGAAGCTGCCGTAAAAGGCGGTGGAGGACCGAACGCACATCCGTTGAAAAGGGTGGCGATGAGGTGTGGATAGGGGAGAAATTCCAATCGAACCCGGAGATAGCTGGTTCTCCTCGAAATAGCTTTAGGGCTAGCCTGTCTTAAGTCTGCCGGAGGTAGAGCACTGAATTCCCGAGGGGGCGTCAAAGCTTACCAAAGGATATCAAACTCCGAATGCCGGAAAGATGATGAGACGGAGTCAGACCGCACGAGATAAGTTGGGCGGTCAAAAGGGAAAGAGCCCAGACCTGCAGCTAAGGTCCCAAAGTGCGTGTTAAGTGGAAAAGGATGTGGGATTTCAAAGACAACTAGGATGTTGGCTCAGAAGCAGCCACACATTCAAAGAGTGCGTAATAGCTCACTAGTCGAGAGGTCCTGCGCCGAAAATGTCCGGGGCTGAAACACGACACCGAAGCTCAGGAATCATGCGTGAGTATGATTGGTAGAGGAGCATTCTTATTGTGCAGAAGCAGTACCGGAAGGGGCTGTGGAGTGATAAGAAGAGAGAATGCCGGAATGAGTAGCGAGATGGAGGTGGGAATCCTCCAGGCCGAATATCCAAGGATTCCAGAGTAAAGCTGATCTGCTCTGGGGAAGTCGGGGCCTAAGGCGAGGCTTAAGAGCGTAGCCGATGGACAGCAGGTTTAGATTCCTGCACTGTATAGAGTCAGAACTGTGGGGACGCAGAAGGACAGGATAAGCCGGGAATGAGAAAACCGGCGCAAGCACAGGAGGTGCCGGGCAGGAAAAGCCGTCCGGCAGGCCAAAGGTGTGAAGCGGAGCGAAGAGAAGTAGCGAAGTATCCGATTCCGGCTGCCGAGAAAAGCCGCTATTGTGCTGTATACACCCGTACCGAAAACCGACACAGGTGGATGAGGAGAGAATCCTAAGGCCGGCGGGAGAAGCATTGTCAAGGAACTCGGCAAAATGACCCCGTAACTTCGGGAGAAGGGGTGCCTGTGAGAACAGGCCGCAGAGAATAGGCTCAAGCAACTGTTTAGCAAAAACACAGGTCTATGCGAAACCGAAAGGTGAGGTATATGGGCTGACGCCTGCCCGGTGCTGGAAGGTTAAGAGGAGAGGTTAACGCAAGTGAAGCTTTGAATTGAAGCCCCAGTAAACGGCGGCCGTAACTATAACGGTCCTAAGGTAGCGAAATTCCTTGTCGGGTAAGTTCCGACCCGCACGAAAGGCGTAATGATTTGAGCGCTGTCTCGACAATGCACCCGGTGAAATTGAAGTGCCAGTGAAGATGCTGGCAGCCCGCGCCAGGACGGAAAGACCCCATGGAGCTTTACTCCAGCTTGGTACTGGGATTCGGCATTGCATGTACAGGATAGGTGGGAGGCAGAGAAGGAGAGACGCCAGTCTTTCTGGAGCCGATGTTGGGATACCACCCTTGTGGTGCTGGATTTCTAACCTGCGGCCGTGAAACCGGCCGGGGGACAATGCCAGGCGGGGAGTTTGACTGGGGCGGTCGCCTCCGAAAGAGTATCGGAGGCGCTCAAAGGTTCCCTCAGAATGGATGGAAACCATTCGAAGAGAGCAAAGTCAGAAGGGAGCTTGACTGCGACACGGACGTGTGGAGCAGGTACGAAAGTAGGACTTAGTGATCCGGTGGTATAAAGTGGGATTGCCATCGCTCAACGGATAAAAGCTACCCTGGGGATAACAGGCTTATCACTCCCAAGAGTTCACATCGACGGAGTGGTTTGGCACCTCGATGTCGGCTCATCGCATCCTGGGGCTGTAGCAGGTCCCAAGGGTTGGGCTGTTCGCCCATTAAAGCGGTACGCGAGCTGGGTTCAGAACGTCGTGAGACAGTTCGGTCCCTATCCGGCGCGGGGTTAGGATATTTGAGAGGAGCTGTCCTTAGTACGAGAGGACCGGGATGGACTGGCCGCTGGTGTACCGGTTGCGTATCAGACGCAGAGCCGGGTAGCCAAGCCGGGGAAGGATAAACGCTGAAGGCATCTAAGCGTGAAGCCAGCCTCAAGAAGAGATATCCCATACGTAAGTAGTAAGACCCCTTGGAGAGGACGAGGTAGATAGGGCAGAGGTGGAAGTGCAGTAATGTATGGAGCTGACTGTCACTAATAGGTCGAGGGCTTGACCAAGGAAGAGGGAAGGCGTGTTGAAGGGTAAGAAGGATGAAGGAGATATAGTGCAGTATGTGGTTTTGAGGGTACGGGCGGAAAGAAGTAATCCTTGATAGCTCAGTCGGTAGAGCATGCGGCTGTTAACCGCAGTGTCGTTGGTTCGAGTCCAACTCAGGGAGTTGGCACAGGGGGAGATGAAGTTATCAGCCGGTGCGAGGAGGAAAGAGGGCCCCATGGTCAAGCGGTTAAGACATCGCCCTTTCACGGCGGTAACACGAGTTCGAATCTCGTTGGGGTCATTGGAAACACAGCATTGCTCATTGAGAGTATTTCGGACCTTTAGCTCAGTTGGTTAGAGCAACCGGCTCATAACCGGTCGGTCCTGGGTTCGAGTCCCCGAAGGTCCATTGTTTTTTAAATTTTTAATAAATGCAGTATTTTGTTATCTGGCCTGGTGGCTCAGCTGGTTAGAGCGCCGCCCTGTCACGGCGGAGGTCGTGGGTTCGAACCCCATCCGGGTCGTTGTACTGAAAAGTAAAGTAGCTGAAAAGTGAATAGCGGGGTCTTAGCTCAGCTGGGAGAGCATCTGCCTTACAAGCAGAGGGTCATAGGTTCGAGCCCTATAGGCCCCATCAGTTTTTATGCCGCAGTGGCGGAACAGGCAGACGCACAGGACTTAAAATCCTGCGGGACTAATCTCCCGTACCGGTTCGATTCCGGTCTGCGGCATTTGAGTCAGGACGTTTTCTACAAGAAGAGGTGGAAAACGTCTTTTTAATTTTTATGTTAAATTCCTCGCCCTGTGACCTGCCACAAAATTCAATTAAATTTAAATTTAAAAAAGCAAAAAAAATTGAAAAAAGTGGGTTGACGAAAGTTATAGAATGTGCTATTATATATTTCGTCGCTGAGATAAAGCAGCGGCAGGACAAGATTGGGCTATCGCCAAATGGTAAGGCAACGGACTCTGACTCCGTCATTTCAAGGTTCGAATCCTTGTAGCCCAGTTGGGAAAGATCTTAAGCGTTGGAAAGTCAATGTTTAAGGTCTTTTTGTTTTAACAGAAAAACCTCGGATGGAATCTAGACATTCTGATAGAAATACTATATAATGGTACTGATTTTGTTTTGAGAGGAAATACAAGAGATGTATCAGTTTGAAAGCAGAGTACGTTACAGCGAGACCGATGAACTGGGGAAGTTGTCCCTTACGGGAATCCTGAATTATCTGCAGGATTGTTCCACATTTCAGTCAGAAGACTTGGGAATGGGGATCAGGTATTTGAAGGATCATAAGCGGGCATGGTGGCTGACTTCCTGGCAGATTATTATAGAGCGGTATCCTCTTTTGGGAGAGCAGATTGTGGTGAGTACTTGGCCCTATGATTTTAAAGGGATATACGGATATCGGAATTTTGCTATCCAGGATCTGAACGGACAGTATTTGGTAAAGGCAGGATCCATCTGGTTTTTCTTTGATACGGAGAATCAGAGACCGGCAAAGATACGGGAAGAAGATATTCGCGGATATGGGAATCCACAGCCCAGGCTTGATATGGAATATGCGCCCAGGCGGATTGCATTGCCTGACAGGTATGATGAGAAGGAACCGGTGTTAGTAGCCAGGCATCATCTTGATACTAACCGTCATGTGAACAACGCTCAATATATAGATATAGCGAGAGAGTTTTTGCCGGAGAATTTTTGTGTAAAAGAACTTCGCGCAGAGTATAAAAAGGCAGCGGTTTTGGGAGATTATATGATACCGAGAGTCAGCAGGATCGAGAATGGGTATGTGACGGCACTGTGTGATTCCCAAGGCGCACCGCATGCAGTCGTATGGCTGCGGGAATGAGGATAGATATGATTGAATTAGGAAAACGTCAGCTTTTGGAAGTTGTGCGTAAAAAAGAGTTTGGAGTTTATCTGGGAGAGAAGGCGGACGATGAGTCAGCAGTCCTGCTTCCTAAAAAGCAGGTTCCTGAGGGGACTGAGATCGGAGACAAGATAGAGGTTTTTATCTATAAGGATTCGGAGGATCGCTTGATAGCCACTACAGGGGAAGCCCTTGTGCAGGTGGGGGAAGTAGCTCTTTTGAAAGTAAAGGAAGTAGGGAAGATCGGAGCATTTTTGGATATGGGCCTGGAGAAGGATCTGCTTCTGCCTTTTAAGGAACAGAATCACAAGGTTCGGGCAGGGGAAGAATGTCTGGTGGCCTTGTATGTAGACAAGAGCAGACGCCTTGCAGCGACTATGAAGGTATATTCCTACATGAGCAACCAGTCGCCGTATAAGAAGGATGATAAGGTAACAGGCACCGTCTATGAGATCAATGAGAACCTGGGAGCATTTGTGGCTGTGGACAACCGGTATTATGGTCTGATTCCTGCCAGAGAGCTGTTTGGCGATATTCATGAGGGTGATACTGTAGAGGCCAGAGTAGTGAAAGTCCGGGAGGACGGCAAGCTGGACTTAAGCCCAAGAGAGAAGTCCTATCTTCAGATGGACGCAGATTCGCAGATGGTTATGAAGATGATCGATCAGTGCGGCGGTGTGCTGCCGTTTAATGATAAGGTATCGCCTGAACTGATCAAGGACAAGTTCCATCTGAGCAAGAATGCATTTAAAAGGGCCGTAGGCCGCCTTTTAAAAGAGGGAAAGATTAAGATTACAGAAAAGACTATAGAAAGGGTATAGGAGGTTTGTCTTGGACTCGATAGAATATTATAATAAGTACGCGGCAAAGGTGTATGAAGATACCGTTGATGTGGATATGAGCGAGATTATGGAGGAATTCCTAAAGCTTTTAGAAGAAGGGGATACCATTCTGGATCTGGGCTGTGGTTCCGGTCGTGATTCTCTGACCATGTATGAGCTGGGATTTGATGTGACGCCCCTTGACGCATCAGAAGAGATGTGTAAGCTGGCTGAGATACATACAGGTCTGGATGTGCTTCAGATGACATTTGAAGAGATGGAGTTTGAAGACGTATTTGACGGCATCTGGGCTTGCGGCGCCCTGGTTCATATTCCCAAAAACGAGATGCCAGAGATCCTGGGACGCCTTCACGACGCTCTCTGTGAGGGAGGAATCCTGTATATGTCAGTTAAGAAAGGGGATTTTGAAGGCTTCCGCGGAGAGAGATATTTTACCGATTATACAGGGGACAGCCTTACGTCCATGATATCCAGGACAGGCCTTTTTGAGATTTTAAAGACATGGGAGACTGAGGATGCCAGATCGGGTCATCCGGATACTGTGTGGATTAATCTGCTGGCAAGGAAGAGATAACTGGAAAAGAGGAATCGGCGGCGCCTTTTTTGAGGTGCCGCTGTTTTAGTCTGCAGAATTTGGATGAAAAGGAGACGTATATGAAAAAATATCCGGTTTATATAGAATATCTGCTCATTGTAGTCGGGGCGTTTATTATGGGGTTTGCCATTAAGAACCTGTATGACCCGATCAATCTGGTTACCGGAGGAGTATCGGGAATCGCCATTATCTTAAAAAGTGTGGCGGGGTTGCCGCTGTGGATTACCAATACCATATGTAACATTCCGCTGTTTTTGGCCGCATGGAAGATTAAAGGGTGGAGCTTTATAAAGCGAACCCTGACAGCTACGGCTTCTCTGTCGTTATCTTTATATATCATTCCGGAGGCTCCGTTTTTGATGGATGATCTGTTTCTTACGGCATTGTTTGGGGGAATCGTCAGCGGACTTGGAACGGGGCTGGTCTTTCTCTTCCAGGCCACCACAGGAGGCACGGATATGCTTGCTGCGCTTCTTCAGAGGATACCCATGCTGCGCCATTATTCCATAGCCAGAATCATGCAGGTATTGGACGGTATGGTGGTGGTTTTGGGAGCGGCGGTTTTCGGCATCCGTTTTGCCATGTATGCCCTGATTGCCATTTACGCTGTGGCAAAAGTGTCCGATGGATTTTTGGAGGGCCTGCACTTTTCGAAACAGGCTTATGTGATTTCTGATCATTATGAGGAGATTGCCCAGGCCGTTATGACAAGGATGGAAAGAGGCGTTACGGCCATGGATGCGGTGGGGATGTATTCGGGGCAGGATAAGAAAATGCTGTTCTGCGTGGTGTCCAAAAAGGAAATTGTGGTCTTAAGGGAAATTGTGGCAGAATTTGACAAAAAGGCTTTTTTGATTGTTACGGATGTAAAAGAGGTATTTGGAGAAGGGTTTATCGAATATTAACATAAAAGAATTGAAATTATGTGCAATCTTTTGTGTTTTTAGGGATGAAAAAAAATCAATATACAGATTAGCCAAATAAAAAAAAGGATTTTGGTAAATTACAATATGGTATAAAAATGTTGTTTCGTGTATGATACAGTTAATAACAAAAGGGACTTCCCTTCTAAGTTTACATTTCATTTATAGGAGGATTTGAGAATGGCTAGTCTGTCATTAAAGAATGTAACAAAAGCGTATCCTAACGGATTTGTAGCAGTAAAGGATTTCAACCTGGAAATAGCTGATAAGGAGTTCATCATTTTCGTAGGCCCATCCGGATGTGGTAAGTCCACAACTCTTCGTATGGTTGCAGGTCTGGAGGATATTTCTTCTGGTGAACTGTATATTGATGGCAAACTGGTTAATGATGTGGAACCTAAGGACAGAGATATCGCCATGGTATTCCAGAACTACGCTCTGTATCCTCATATGTCTGTATATGACAATATGGCATTTGGTCTGAAGCTGAGAAAGACTCCGAAGGAAGAGATCGACAAGCTGGTTCATGAAGCGGCAAGAATTCTTGATCTGGAGCATCTGTTAGACCGTAAGCCCAAGGCTCTGTCCGGTGGTCAGAGACAGCGTGTTGCTATGGGCCGTGCCATTGTACGTAATCCTAAAGTATTCCTTATGGATGAGCCGCTGTCCAACTTGGATGCCAAGCTGAGAGGTCAGATGCGTATTGAGATCTCCAAGCTGCATCAGAGACTGCAGGCAACTATCATCTATGTAACACATGACCAGACCGAGGCTATGACACTTGGTACCAGAATCGTTGTTATGAAGGACGGTGTTGTTCAGCAGGTTGATTCTCCCCAGAATCTGTATGATAAGCCATGCAACAAGTTCGTTGCAGGATTCATCGGAGCTCCTCAGATGAATATGGTAGATGCTAAGGTAGGCAAGGAAGGCGCAGATGTTACTTTGACCTTTGGCAACCATACTATCTCTCTGCCGGCAGAGAAAGGCAAAGTTCTGGAGGCTAAGAATTATATCGGCAAGACCGTAACTCTTGGTATCCGTCCGGAAGATCTTCATGATGATCAGGCGTGGTTAGACGCGTCACCCAAGAGCATCATTGAGGCAACCGTTCGTGTATACGAGCTCTTAGGTGCAGAAGTATTCTTATACTTTGATGTTGAAGAGTCTAACTTCACTGCAAGAGTAAATCCGCGTACAGCTGCAAGAGTCGGTGATAATGTAAGACTGGCATTAGACCTGACCAAGATCCATGTATTTGACAAAGATACAGAGCAGATTATCGTTAACTAGGATGTTGCCCTTTGCACCTGTAAATCGTAACTAGAAAAATAAGGCAGGCAAGTGATATACTTGCTTGCTTTTTTTTGTTTTTTGCTATAATATAATATAAGGATAAGTTTACGATAATTATTCAGATAGATGGAAGGGTTGCAGTTTACAAAAAAAGGAGCGTGTGCTATGATTTCAAACCAGATACTTCAGACAACCATTGACGGCCTGAAAGGCATAACAAGAATAGATCTTTGTGTCTGTGAGACAGAAGGCAAAGTATTAGCAACTACATTTCCCGATGCAGAAGAATACGAAAGTTCTATCCTCGCTTTTGTAGATTCGCCGGCAGACAGCCAGGTAATCCAGGGTTACCAGTTTTTTAAGGTCTTTGACGAGCATCAGCTGGAATATATCCTTCTTGCCAAGGGCGGAAGCGATGATGCATATATGGTGGGAAAACTTGCGGCATTCCAGATCCAGAATCTTCTGGTGGCCTATAAGGAGCGTTTTGATAAGGATAATTTTATCAAGAATCTGCTTCTTGATAATCTGCTGCTGGTAGACATCTATAACCGTGCAAAGAAGCTGCATATTGAGACCAGCGTAAAAAGAGTCGTATATATTATTGAGACAAAACACGAGAAAGACGTGAATGCATTAGAGACTGTGAGAAGTCTGTTTGCCAGCAAGACAAAAGACTTTATCACGGCTGTAGATGAGAAGAACATTATCCTGGTGAAAGAGGTAAAGCCTACGGAGTCCTACGATGATTTGGAGAAGACCGCCAATATGGTTCTGGATATGTTGAATACAGAGGCCATGACCAAGGTGCATGTGGCTTTCGGTACAGTGGTAGGCGAGATTAAGGAAGTCTCCAGATCCTATAAGGAAGCTAAGATGGCTCTGGATGTGGGAAAGATCTTCTACAGCGACAAGAACGTGATTGCTTATAATAAACTGGGGATCGGACGCCTGATCTATCAGCTTCCCATTCCGCTGTGCCGGATGTTTATTAAAGAGATATTTGACGGAAAGTCTCCGGATGAGTTTGATGATGAAACATTGACTACCATTAACAAGTTCTTTGAAAACAGTCTGAATGTATCAGAGACATCAAGGCAGCTTTATATTCACAGGAACACTCTGGTATACCGTCTGGATAAGCTGCAGAAGAGCACTGGTCTGGATCTTCGTATCTTTGAGGATGCCATTACCTTTAAGATTGCGCTTATGGTAGTGAAATATATGAAATACATGGAAAACTCAGACTTTTAAAGGACGAAGGACAGCAATGATTGAAATTACAAATGTATATAAAACCTACGACACCGGGAATAAGGCTCTTCGGAATATTAATATTTCCATAGAGGACGGAGAGTTTGTGTTTATTGTGGGACGAAGCGGTTCCGGCAAATCTACGCTCCTGAAGCTCCTTTTAAAGGAGGTAGAGCCTACTTCCGGTAAGATTGTAGTAAATGACATGAATCTGGGGAAGATGCCCAGAAGATACGTTCCGAAATACCGCAGAAGGCTGGGAGTCGTGTTTCAGGACTTCCGGCTTTTAAAAGACCGCAATGTCTATGAGAATGTGGCTTTTGCCCAGAGGGTAATCGGCGCATCTCCAAGAAAGATTCGGGAGAAGGTGCCGTCCATGCTCCAGATGGTGGGTCTGTCTGCCAAGTATAAGTCTTATCCACAACAGCTGTCCGGCGGTGAACAGCAAAGGGTTGCCATCGCCAGAGCATTGATTAACCGCCCGGAGGTTTTATTAGCCGACGAGCCTACAGGGAATTTGGACCATCATAATGCCATAGAGATCATGAAGCTGTTGGATGAGATTAACCGCATGGGAACCACGGTAGTGGTGGTGACCCACAGCAATGAGATTGTTAATCTGATGCAGAGGCGTGTGATTACCATGGACCGTGGCTGCGTTGTAAGTGATGAAGAAGGCGGATTGATTCATGAGGATTAGTACATTTTGGTATTGCCTGAAAGAAGGCGTTAAGAATATATGCAGAAATGTTTGGTTTTCTCTTGCATCTGTGGCGACGATTTCTGCGTGTATTTTTTTATTTTGTTTGTTCTTCAGTATTGTTGTGAATATCCAGTACGTAGTGAAGAATGTAGAGGGAACCATAGGAATTACAGTGTTCTTTGATGATGAGCTTACAGAGGACGAGATTAAGCGTATCGGAGCGGAGATCGGGAAAAGGCCGGAGATAAGCAGCATGGAGTTTACCTCGGCTGAGCAGGCATGGGAGAATATGAAAAATGATTATTTTGCCGGCCATGAGGAATTGGCAGAAGGTTTTGCCGATGACAATCCCCTGGCAGGATCTGCATCCTACCAGATTTTCCTGCACGAGATCGAGAACCAGGACCAGGTTGTAGCCTACCTTCAGGGAGTGTCGGGGGTAAGGGAAGTTAATTATTCCAACAGCGCGGCGGAAGGACTAAACAGTTTTAATGCGATTATCGGACTTTTATCACTGGCGATTATCGGAGTATTGCTGGCAGTTTCTGTGTTCCTTATCAGCAACACAATCAATGTGGCTGCTTCCTTTCGGAAGAATGAGAATGAGATTATGCGGTACATAGGAGCGACGAATTATATGATCCGGGCTCCCTTTGTGGTTGAAGGAATTGTAATGGGACTTATGGGAGCGGGAATTCCTTTGGTCGGCATGTATTTTTTGTATTTGCGTTCCGTGGGATACCTTACTACCCGGTTTCAGATTTTATCGAGGATTTTCCAGTTTCTTCCCTTAAGTCAGATCTTTCCCTATATGGCTGTGGTGGCCGTGCTCTTGGGACTGGGAATCGGGTTCTTTGCAAGTTTCTTTACCATAAGGAAACATCTGAAGGTATAATGTCAGCTTAAATGGGAATATTAAGCAAAACGCGCTCAAATCCATAAAGGAGTGAATATATGGAAAGTAAGAATAAGTTTTGGAAGGGTGTTCTGGTGGGAGCCCTTGTAATGGCTTTTGCCGGACTTGTAATCGTGGGGGTGTCGGCAGGAATCTTCCTGATCGGAAAGACTGTGATGGACAATCCTGCTCAGATTGTTGAGGAGGACGGTTCCTCTGCCCACGGCGAGGGGGAGCTGGATCTGAACCGGATCTCCCGTAAGATGGATTATATCCAGGGAATCGTGGAAGAATACTATCTGTTTGATGAAGATTTGGAGCATGTGGAGGATGGGATCTATACAGGGCTTATGTATGGCCTTGATGATCCGTATTCCGTTTATTACAATGAAAAAGACTATCAATCCATGCAGGAGGATACGTCAGGCAAATATTGTGGAATCGGGGCCATGGTTTCCCAGAATCGTTCCACGGGAATTGCCACGGTAACCAAGGTCTTTAAGGACGCGCCGTCTTTTGAAGCCGGCATGCTCCCCGGAGACATCATATATGAAGTGGAAGGGGAAAATGTAGCAGGTATGGAATTAGACCTGCTGGTCAGCAATTATATCCGAGGAGAAGAGGGAAGCAAGGTAAAGATTACAGTACTGCGGGGCGATGCCAATGAGGAAGTGGAACTGACCATAGAACGGAGGCAGATCGAGGTTCCTACAGTGGAACATGAGATGTTAAAAGACCATGTGGGTTATATTTATGTCATGCAGTTTGACGAGGTTACCAGTGAACAGTTTAAGACAGCAGTGGATGACCTGGAGCGTCAGGGAATGGAGAAACTGGTTGTGGATCTGCGGGATAATCCCGGGGGCCTCCTGGACGCTGTAGTGGAAATGCTGGCATATGTGCTTCCTGATGATAGGATGGACGGGATGCTGGTATATACAGCCGATAAAGACGGAAAGGGCGACCGGTTCTTCTGTAAAGACGGAAAGATTCAGTACGAAAGCGACTACCAGCAGCAGAACAGCGGATATCCAAAAGAAGATAATCATGACATTGATGTGCCCATGGCGGTGCTGATCAACGGCAACTCGGCCAGCGCATCGGAAGTGTTCACAGGTGCTATCCAGGATTATGAGGCCGGCGTGGTAGTGGGTACTCAGACCTTCGGCAAAGGAATCGTTCAGAGTCTCCTGCCTTTGGGAGACGGCACAGCTATTAAGCTGACCACAGCCCATTACTATACTCCCAGCGGATTTGACCTTCACGGCGTGGGCCTGACCCCGGATGTGGAAGTGGATCTGGATGAAGAGCTGAAGACGAAGGCTGTAGTGGAGAAGAGCGAGGACAATCAGCTTCAGGCTGCTATTGAGGCTCTTGACTAGGAATTTTATTCTCGCGAAGGCAACGTGCCAAGGTCAAGCTGGATTGACTTTGGCGACTGCCCGCGGGGGTGTTGACTGACACAGCGGCGGTTATGGCCCATGGCTATTGTGGGTTCATGGCTGCCGCTTTTTGTTATATAGAGGCAAGATGTGCAGGAGAAATACGGTGAAAGGGAAAGGGGATAAGACGATGGATATTATGGAGAAAATGGAGGCGGCAAAGCCTAAATTCACAAAGACGGATTTAAAGATATATGAGTTGGTAAAGGCGGAGTCACAGTATATTGCCAGGACATCTACGGCGATGATTACCGCAGATTATGGTTTGTCCCAGGCAGCTCTCACCAGATTCAGCCAGAAACTGGGATATAATGGTTATAATGAATTTAAGTATGAAATATCCAGACATTCACATAAGACTTTGACGGTGAACGGAACGAAAGATTCTCCTATGGAGGTCTATATAAAGAATTTTCGATATTTTGAAGAACTATATCAGGAGGGGAAGTGTCAGGAGGCAGCAGATGTCATCAGCCGGGCCAGCCGGGTTTACATAACCGGTTATCATCGGTCATACCTTGCGGCAGAGCTGCTGAATTATAATCTCCTCGATTTTTGTTATGACAGTATGTGCCTGAGAGCTGACGAAATCTTTAAGATTGATGCTTTTTCCAGAGAGGGAAGTCTGCTGATTATCTTTTCCGTATCAAATCCAACTTACCTTGAACTTGTCTCTGAGATTGGAAAGATGAAGAGAAATAAACCTAAGATTATGTTAGTGACTCTCAGTGAAAAGCATCCCTTAAGCAAAAGGTCGGATTATGTGTATGTACTTCCTAATCTGAGAAGCGCTCCGTCTCACTATATAGAGCCTATGGTTATGTTCAGTGCATTTATCCAGGAGATCGCAGCCTTTCTTTCACCTAAAAACGAATAGATATTTAAAAAATTAAAATTATAATTGAATGTTCATTCAATATGTTGTATAATGTAACCATCTTAAATCATGATAATTACGAAGGAGGTATACAACATGAATGAATTATCAAACAAATTTCAGGACTGGATGGAAAAGACGCTGCTGCCTGTGGGGTCAAAGATTTCTTCCCAGAGACATCTGGCGGCGGTCAGGGACGGTATGACAGTGCTGATTCCGTTAACGATTGTAGGAGGATTTGCCTGTCTTCTGGCTGTGCCTCCGGTTCCGGCAGGAGTGACAGAGCCCACCAACGCTGTTTATGCATTTCTTCTGGCATGGCAGGCATGGGCCAACTCTATTAAGACATACCTGATGATTCCGTATCAGCTGACTATGGGATGTCTGACCCTTTATGTAGTGGCAAGTATTGCATATAATTTGTCAGGTTTTTATCATATGAATGGTCTGAACAATTTGATTTCCGCCATATTAGTATTTCTTGTAGTCAGTGATGGAGTCGATCTTACAACAGGAACCATTAATATTGCAATGCTTGGAGCCGGATATATGTTTGGCGGAATGGTGGTGTCTATATTGGTGGTAGAGATTAATCATTTCTTTATCAAGCATAATATTACCATTAAAATGCCGGATACTGTGCCCCCCAATGTGGCAGCGCCTTTCAATGTACTGATCCCTTTGATTTTTAATGTGGTGCTTTTCAGTATTATTAACGGAGCAGTGACCAGCCTTACAGGGGCAGGATTTACATCTCTTGTATTTACGATTTTCCAGCCGCTGATTAAGGCCACAGGCTCTCTTCCCTCGGTCCTGCTGATTTGTTTTGTGGCGCAGCTCTTCTGGTTTTTTGGAATCCATGGACAGAATATGACGAATGTAGTAGTGGCGCCGATTACGACAGCAGCATTGGCTGCCAATATGGAAGCATATACAGCCGGGCTGCCGCTGCCATACATTTATGCGGGAAACGCTGCCACTTTATTTGGGGGCTGGCTGGCCTTTTTTGCCATGCAGCTTCTGATGCTGACGGTATGTAAATCAAAACAGCTTACAAGTCTGGTGAAGGTTTCTTTTGTTCCCAGCTGTTTTAATATCAATGAGCCGGGCATATTTGGTATTCCAACGGTACTTAATGTTTATCTGTTTATTGCGTGTGTGCTTTGCCAGTGGATTAATTATGGCGTCTACTATATTTGTGCTTCCATAGGTCTTGTGGGACGTTTTTTTGTAACTCTTCCATTCACGACGCCGGGACCGGTCGCCGCATTTTTGGCAACTATGGATTGGAAGGCTGTGGTATTATGGTTTATTCTGCTGGTGGCGGATTATTTTGTAATAATGCCTTTTATAAAGGCTCATGACAAACAGTTGTGCATGGAAGAGGCAAAAGGTGAATAGGAGGAGATTAAAATGGTTTATTTCACAAGTGAAAAATTGACAAATCGGATTACAAGGATTCGGGATATACTGGGTACCTGTCTGTATCTGGTGGAAGGAGATGAAAAAGCCTGTCTGCTGGACACAGGAGACGGATACGGAAACTTAAAAGAATATGTGGAGACTTTGACTCATAAGCCGGTTTTTGTAGTGCTGACTCATGGACATCTGGATCATGTGGGAGGAGCCTGCTTTTTTGATGAAGTTTACATGAATTCCAAAGATCAGGCGGTCTATGACGAACACAGTACAGTGGAGTTTCGGTATCACAGAAATCAAGAGAAATGGCCGAATATCGCAGAGATTCCAAGAGAGGAATATAATCCTCCCTATGAGGGGGAACTGAGGGAACTTCATGACGGGCAGATTTTTGATCTGGGGCACTGCCATATTGAGATGATCGGGGTTCCGGGCCATACCCAGGGGATGATGTGCGCCTTGATTCAGGAAGAACGGTATATTGTGTTCGGTGATGCCTGCGGCGTATTTGTACTGCTGCATAACGATCAGTCCAGCAATGTGTCTGAGTACCGAAAAAGCCTGGTTCGTCTGAAAACATATGAGGACAGATACGACTATATTATTCGGAATCACGGAACAGGCCAGTCGCCTAAGGAATTGCTTGATAATGTAATTGAATGCTGTGATGCCATCTTAAACGGCACGGCGGACAATGTGGAAATTGAATTCGCCGGCGAAAAGCTTCTTCTGTGTAAAGCCGTTGACGGAAAAAACGGGCGTCTGGATGGGAAAGAGGGAAATATTGCCTACAAAAAGGAAAAGGGAATCTAAGGATTTATCAGCCTGGCCGGTGTGGTCAGGCTGATCCTTTTCGGCTATGACTGGAGAGACATCCATCTCTTTAAAGTGGGGAACCACTGCTTCATCATGGCGTGGGCCTGCTCCCGGGTTCCCATGGGATGGCCGTTTTCTTCGTTGAATTTCAGGTTGAAATCAATCATTTCTTCCATAGTCATGGAGGGGTTAGTGAAAGCACCCTTTTGATAGCAGTAACAGCAGTAGTCTTCGTTCCTGCTCCCATCCTCGTTGGTTCCGAAGTCGGTATCAGCTTCCATGGGCATACCGCAGCTCTGACAAAATCGTTTTGACATTTCCTGTGTCATAGGTTAATCCTCCTATATGCATATTTTGTTTATCAGCCGATGACTGGCTGCTGACTTAAGTACACTCCTGTTATATCATATAAAATATGACACAGTTTGTCATATTATAAAAAATAGCTGAAAAAACTTTTGACTCCGGCATTATGTTTACAAAAGCAGTTGTCAGGCAGAATAAAATTCCCTTTGAAATAACAGCCGATCCGTTTTACAGCGAGGAGAATCAAAGACATTTAAGTAAGGCAATTGCAGATCTTGAAGCTGGTAAGGGGCAAATACATGAATTAGCTGAGGTTGATGATGAATAAACTGTGGCAGGATGAAGCGTGGGAGGATTAGGTCTGTTGGCAATCCCAGGATCGTAAAACTTTTAAGCGAATTAACCAGCTTTTCCAGCTTTTACAAGACATATCTCGCAATGGGTATGAAGGCATAGGAAAACCTGAGCTTTTGAAGGGAAACCATTCGGGGTGGTGGAGCCGCCGTATTGATGAGAGCAATCGGCTGGTTTACCGGATTCATAATGGGCAAATTGAAATTGCACAGTGCCGTTCTCATTATGGTGATAAATAGCTATGGTTCCTGCGCTTGGTAAGACGGGGCGTATAGTCTCGCCACAGCCACGGCTTCCCTCTCCAATTCTTTTCTCATCCATTCAGGCTCAAGAACCTGGACATCTTTCCCGAAAGACATAAGAAAACCGAGAATCCATTGCCCCGGCGGGTATGAGGTATGAACAAGAAAGGAGCCGTTTTTCTGTGTTTCAATCTCCTCCGGGAGAAAGGCATCCATGACCCGGTAAGCGGCCATGGGGGAGAACAGGAGGGTAAAGGGGATGGTCGGAGGGGCATAAGAGGAATCCATATATTCCTTTGGAAAGTTTGCCTCATGGATTCTTCCGGGAGAGAATGTCTCATCCAGAACCGTAAGATCCAGGATACGGTTGAGGCGAAACATGCGGTAATCTTCTTTCAGGAGACAGTATGCCTTCAGATACCAGCCGCCTCCTTTGTAATAGAGGCATAAAGGTTCTACAGTCCGGCTGCTTTCCTGGCTGCTGGAATTGTAGTAGGTAAAATGAAGCCGGCGGCAGGTGAGAATGGCTTCTTTGCACCGTTCAAAATACTGCTGTTCTTTGGCATGACCATCCCAGGAGCCAAAGTCTACTTCCAGCCAGTCCGTGGGTTTCTTTTGAAAGAGGACCGACAGGCGGGAGAGAAGGGCAGAGTTGTCTATGGCTTTTATGGTTTGGAGGCTCTTAAGGGCGGTAAGGAGTTCTTCCTGCTCTTTTTCGTCGATGAGGGAGCGGTCCATCTGGAACTGCTCCATAAGCCGGATACCGCCGCCTTTTCCCCTCTGGCAGTATACGGGAATTCCTGAGGCGGACAAGGCGTCAAGGTCACGGTAGATGGTTCGCTGGGATACTTCCAGCTTGTGGGCCAGCCATGAGGCCGTCAGTTCCCGGTGTTCCATGAGGAGATATAAGATTTCAAATAAGCGGCTGTTTTTCATGAGTTTCCCCTATGAGATTCGCTGATGAATGGTGTCTGAGGCGTGTTACGGGGCCTTTATTAATCCATTTTACCAACCCCAAAAAGTAATTGCAAGATAAATGAGAATGGATTATAATAGGTCAGATTAAACGATGGGGAAGGATAAGGAAATGGAACAGGCAAAGGCGATTTTGAAAAAAGGACAGGGCCGCAGCTTAAAGGCGGGAGGCGCCTGGATCTATGACAATGAGATCGAAAAGATTCAGGGAGAGTTTGAAGACGGAGATATGGTCCGGGTGGAGGACTTTGACGGATATCCCTTAGGCCAGGGATTTATCAATACAAAGTCTACGATTACGGTTCGGATGATGACCAGGAAAAAAGATGTGGTCGTAGACGAGGATTTTATAGAGATGAGAGTCCGCAATGCCTGGAATTACCGGAAGGATACGGCAGATACAGGCAGCTGCCGTGTGATCTTCGGGGAGGCAGACTTTCTTCCGGGGATTGTCGTGGACAAATTTTCCGATGTGCTGGTGGTGGAATCTCTGGCTTTGGGAATCGACCGCTTTAAGATGGTGATCCTTGAGAAATTAAAAAAAGTTCTTCTGGAAGACGGAATCAGAATTCGGGGTATCTATGAGCGAAGCGATGCCAAGGTGCGTCTTTCGGAGGGCATGGAGCGGGTGAAAGGGTTTATCGGAGAGCCTTTTGATACCAAGGTGGAGATCATGGAGAACGGGGTCCGTTATCTGGTGGATGTGCAGGACGGACAGAAGACCGGATTTTTCCTGGATCAGAAGTATAACCGTCAGGCGGTGGGAAGGCTGTGCAGAGGAAAGAGGGTTCTGGACTGCTTTACTCACACAGGATCTTTTGCCTTAAATGCAGGAATAAACGGGGCAGCATCTGTCCTGGGAGTGGATGCCTCGGAACTGGGCGTGGAGCAGGCCAGGGAGAATGCAAGGCTTAACGGGCTGGAAGACAGGGTAAAATTTGTCTGTGCCGATGTGTTTGAATTTCTTCCGAGACTGGAAGCAGAAGGAGAGAAGTTCGATGTGGTGATTCTGGATCCGCCGGCATTTACCAAGTCCCGCAATTCCGTTAAGAATGCGGTGAAGGGTTACCGGGAGATCAACCTGAGGGGGATGAAGCTTGTGAAGGACGGCGGCTATCTGGCTACCTGTTCCTGTTCCCACTTCATGGACCCGGAGCTTTTTCAAAAGACCGTCAGGGAGGCGGCGGCAGGGGTCCACAAGAGACTGAGACAGGTGGAGTACCGGACCCAGGCGGCGGATCATCCTATCTTGTGGGCGGCGGATACGTCTTATTATCTGAAATTCTATATATTTCAGGTGTGCGAGGAGCGGTAAAAAGGAGCAGAAGTCCTGGCGGTTTGTCAGGGCTTTTGCTCTTACATAAGATAAACTTACTCGTTTATATAATCTAATTGTGTCAGGTTAATACCGGATGCGGAGAGGATTACTTTTAATTCGATATATTTTCGCTTTATTTTTTGTATACATCAGAATCTTTTTCACAGGAGGACATATAATCCTGGAGTCTGGAAAATTCTTCAACAGATATTTTTAACATCTCCCCTTCAGCCATGGACTCACTTTTTATAATGGGGCAGCTGCCTAATAAGACAATTTCGTTTTGGTAGCTAAGGATGTATTATATCAAATAGGAAATGGGGTGTAAAGACCTTCCGGGGATGAAGAGTAGGTGACAAAGAGAGAAAATCGTGCTACCATAGTAGAAAGAAGTGAGATTTTATAAGGGAGAAGCAAAGAAAGAACAACTATGGAAAAGCAGGAAAAGACCAGATACAAACTGGCCGAATCGGTGAAAGCGTGTATGAAGACCACTCCGGTGGACAAGATCACGGTGAAGGATATTGTGGAGGGCGCAGGGGTGGCAAGGCAGACCTTTTACCGGAATTTTCTGGACAAATACGACCTGATCAACTGGTATTTCGACAAGCTGGTTCTGACCTGTTTTGAACAGATCGGGGTCAGCCATACGGTGGAGGAGAGTCTGACTCAAAAGCTTCGGTTTATCCGGGAGGAAAAAGCATTCTTTATGGGGGCCTTCCGCTCCGACGACCATAATTCCTTAAAGGAACATGACTTTGAACTGATTCTCCGGTTTTATGAGGAGCTTATCTCCAAAAGGTCAGCGAAAGCCATAAGCGAGGAGATCCAATTTCTCCTTGAGATGTACTGTCAGGGTTCGGTGTACATGACGGTAAAGTGGATTCTTGGCGGCATGAAAGAGGCCCCGGAGGATATGGCCCGGAAGCTGGTGGAAGCCATGCCTCCCAAGCTGGAGAAAGTCTTTGCAGAATCAGGTTTATTATAAAAGTGCACAATATGAGATGTGGTATTTTCACAAAGATTGCGGGAAAGTGACAGACAGGACGGATTGTCACTTTCTTTTTTGCCGTATAGTCGTTAAACTTATAACAGAACTGAAAATTAGTTTTTATAGAAAAGGAGAGATATGCCATGGCAAACAGAATTGTATTAAATGAAACTTCCTATCACGGAGCAGGAGCCATCAGGGAGATTCCCGCAGAGGTAAAGGGAAGAGGGTTTGCGAAAGCATTCGTATGTTCCGACCCCGATCTGATCAAATTCGGTGTGACAAAGAAAGTTACCGATGTTCTGGAGACAGAAGGGCTGGCATATGAGATTTATTCTGATATCAAGGCCAATCCAACCATTGAAAACGTACAGTCCGGCGTAGCGGCATTTAAGGCTTCCGGCGCAGACTATATTATCGCCATCGGCGGCGGTTCTTCCATGGATACGGCCAAGGCTGTGGGAATCATTATCAACAATCCGGAATTTGAGGATGTGAGGAGCTTAGAGGGCGTTGCGCCTACGAAGAAGCCCTGTGTGCCGATTATTGCCGTGCCCACCACAGCAGGCACAGCGGCGGAGGTTACCATCAACTATGTAATCACTGATGTGGAGAAAAAGAGAAAATTTGTATGTGTGGACACCCATGACATTCCTGTAGTGGCTGTCATTGACCCGGATATGATGGCTTCCATGCCAAAAGGACTGACTGCCGCCACAGGCATGGACGCTCTGACCCATGCCATTGAGGGATATATTACCAAAGGCGCATGGGAGATGACGGATATGTTCCATCTCAAAGCCATTGAAATTATCGCAGATTCCCTAAGGGGCGCTGTGGACAATACTCCAAAGGGCAGAGAGGGCATGGCTCTTGGACAGTATGTGGCAGGTATGGGATTCTCCAACGTAGGACTGGGAATCGTTCATTCCATGGCGCATTCCTTAGGCGCCGTCTACGATACGCCTCACGGTGTGGCCAATGCCATTCTCCTTCCCACGGTTATGGAATACAACGCACCATGTACCGGTGATAAGTACAGATACATCGCCAAGGCTATGGGCGTAGAGGGAACAGAATCCATGAGTCAGGAAGAGTACCGCAGGGCTGCAGTGGATGCCGTGAAGAAGCTGTCCCAGGATGTGGGAATCCCGGCAGACTTAAAGGAGATCGTGAAAGAAGAGGATATCCAGTTCCTGGCGGAGTCTGCCTTTGCAGATGCCTGCCGTCCAGGTAATCCAAGAGACACTTCCGTGGAAGAGATTACCAGGCTGTATAAGTCATTGATGTAATCAATTAACACACAAATTTTGGAATCTAAGGCAGAGGAGATCATCCGAAGGAGAGCTTTTTCGGATGGTCTCTTTTTCGTTCTATAGAAAAATTCGTCCTATAGAACAAAAATGCTCCGCTTAGGATGCGTACTGGGCCCAAAGGAAAAGGGCTGCCGCCGCAGCCGCGCTCCGGCCAGAACAGAAAAGCTTTTCCAAGGCCAGTTTGTACAATTACAAGAAAAGGTTAAGTAAAAAGTAAACAAACCCAGGGATAAATATGGTAAAATGGGAAGGCATGCTGACAATGGTAAATTTACATAAGGAGAATGTCTATGAAAAATAAAAAATGTCTGTTAAAAGTCTGCCGGAGCGCTGTACTGGTAGGAACAATTGTTGCGATGTCGGGAATTCCGGCGCAGGCAGTGTGGGCCATCGGTCCCGGAGAAGTCGGAGGAAGTTCGGTGAGTACGGCCAATATAGGTCCGGGCGGGCCGGGAGCAGGCGGCGGAGGAACCTCGTCCTCAGCAGAAAACAGCGCCGCTGCGAACCCCAACGCATGGAAGCGGTCCGGCGGGAATTATCTTATGCCTGACGGTTCCCTTATCACCAATGTGTTCCGAAGGGGAATTGACGTGTCCAGATGGCAGGGGGATGTGAACTGGAGCCAGGTAGCAGGGGATGACGTATCTTTTGTTATGTTGGGAACCCGCTCTAAAGGTGAAGTGGATCCTTATTTTCATAAGAATATCCAGGGGGCCAGCAGCGCGGGGATTCAGGTTGGAGTGTATATCTATTCTCTGGCCACTACTCCTGAAATGGCTGTGGAAGAAGCCGATTTTGTCATCAATCTGATCAAGGACTACCCGGTGTCCTATCCGGTGGCGCTGGATATGGAGGACAGCACTCAGGCAGCTCTCTCCAAAGATGAACTGGCTGCCATTGCCAATGCCTTCTGCAGCAGAATCGCCGGTGCAGGGTATTATCCCATTATTTATGCCAACGAACATTGGCTTAATAATTCTCTGGACATGTCAAAGATGAATTATCCGGTGTGGGTAGCGCGGTATTCTCAGAAACCTTCCTACTCTTCGCCGGTTATGTGGCAGGCTACCAATACAGGCAGGATCAGCGGAATCGGAACCAATGTGGATATTGATTTCCAGTTCCAGGATTTTTCAGGAGTCATACCTGCCAATACATGGAGGAACATCGGAGGCAGCGCCTACTATTATGCCAATTACACGAAGCAGAAAGACAACTGGATTAACGATGGGGACGGATGGTACTACATGGGCGCTGACGGTTTGGCCCTTAGAAACTGGCAGACCCTGAACGGTGAACGGTATTATCTGGACGAAAACACCGGAAAGATGCAGTATGGCTGGAGAGTGGATAATGGAGCATGGTATTATCTTGGAAATTCCGGCGCTGCAGTGAAGGGATGGGTGAATGATAACGGGGCCTGGTATCATATGAACCAGAATGGCGTTATGGAGACAGGCTGGTTAAACGACAACGGACAGAAGTATTACCTGAGAGACAACGGACAGAGGGCCGTGGGCTGGAGACAGATCGACGGGTTCTGGTATTGGTTTGACGGAGAAGGCCGGATGACCACCGGATGGCAGATGATAGACGGAGCATGGCAGTATTTTGGCAGTGACGGACATATGGCGACGGGGCTGATCGAAGTCGACGGCGTGAAATATTATCTGAATCCGGATAATGGCCGTATGGCAGCCGATACGACCCTGACCATAGGGGATGTGACTTACAGGGCTGACGCAAGCGGTGCACTCAGCGTTGTGGTTCCTGATGAGATGGGAGATTCTGCACAGACAGGGATTTTGCAGGATACACAGAACTCTCAGAATACTCAGGATACACAGAACTCTCAGGATGCCCAGGGGCCTCAGAATACATCGGGAACCGGGACAGTCCAGAATCCTGACTTCATGACAGGTCCCGGAGCGCAGGGATAAGAACAGAGAAAGGGCAGTTCTCAGTGAACGCCCGGAAAGCAGGAACAGGATGGACCATAGAGATAAAGGAATCTTAGAGGATCTTGAGAAAGCGGGAAAAGTGCTGGTAGGAATCGGCGCGGAGTGGAAGGCTGAGAGAGAACCGGAGATTTTTAAGGCTTATGAAGCCCTTGCCGGGCTTTTGGAAGGAAAAGATTATTTTGTAGTAACAACCAACACCGATGCTCTTATTTATGAAAGCTCTCTAAACCCTGACAGGATCGTGGCGCCCTGCGGCAATGAGACCTGGAGGCAGTGTTCCAAGGCCTGTACCAAGGATATCTGGGAGCCGGGGGAGATACCTGACGATATCTGCCCTCACTGCGGCGCCCCTCTTACAGGCAACACAAGAGAAGCCGGGACTTATATAGAAGAAGGCTATCTTCCTCAGTGGCAGAAGTATACCAGGTGGCTGTCCATGACCATGAACCGGGAACTTCTGGTGCTGGAGCTGGGGGAAGGGTTCAAAGTTCCCACTGTGATACGGTGGCCTTTCGAGAAGACTGTGTTTTTTAATCAGAAGTCCCGTATGTACCGGGTTCATGAAACCTTAAGCCAGGTGACGGAGGAGATTAAGGAACGCGCTGTGTCTGTACGGGAAAATTCGGTACAATGGATAAGGAAACTGGAAAAGTGATTGTAATTTGCCGGAGAATTTTGTATAATGTGAAAGAATTTATTACCGTTTAGCCGAATGCCAGAGGGTAACAGGAATATTGCCCTGAAGGGGATAGCCATATGATTGCGATCATTGATTACGATGCAGGAAATTTAAGAAGTGTGGAAAAAGCTCTCCGGTTTCTCGGTCAGGAGACCGTGATTACCAGGGATCGTCAGGAGATTCTGGACGCAGATAAAGTGATACTTCCGGGAGTGGGAGCTTTCGGTGATGCCATGAGACGTCTTTGCCAATATGACCTGGTGGATGTGATTCACCAGGCGGTCAGGCAAAGAACCCCCTTTCTGGGAATCTGCTTAGGGATGCAGCTCATGTTTGAGGGCAGCGAGGAAAGCGAAGGGGCAGAGGGGCTGGGACTTCTTAAGGGCAGGCTCTTTAGGTTTCCGGACTGTCCGGGATTTAAGATTCCCCACATGGGATGGAATTCTCTGGATATCAGGCCGGATTCCAGGCTGTTTGCAGGGATTTCTTCGGGAGCGTATGTGTATTTTGTCCACTCTTATTATCTGAAGGCTGAGAATGAAGATGTGGTGGCAGCCTTGGCGGAATACAGCACCCGCATTCATGCGGCAGTGGAGACAGACAATCTCTATGGCTGTCAGTTTCATCCTGAAAAGAGCTCAGATACAGGCCTAAGGATACTGAAGAATTTTGTGGAACTGTAATATTGGCTGTACAAGCATGGCGGAGGTAAGTATGTTTACAAAACGAATCATTCCCTGTCTGGACGTGCATAAAGGCCGGGTGGTGAAAGGTGTCAATTTTGTGAATCTGAGAGATGCAGGAGACCCGGTGGAGATTGCAGCCGCCTATGGAAAGGCAGGAGCTGACGAGCTGGTATTTTTGGATATTACGGCCTCATCCGACGCGAGAACTACTATGGTGGACATGGTGCGCCGTGTGGCGGAGACCGTATTCATCCCTTTTACCGTAGGGGGCGGCATCCGCACCGTGGAAGATTTCAGGCGTCTTCTGCGGGAAGGGGCAGACAAGATATCCATTAATTCTTCCGCCATTGATCATCCTGAACTGATTCATGATGCGGCGGAGAAATTTGGCCGGCAGTGTGTGGTAGTGGCTATTGATGCCAAGAGAAGAACAGACGGAACCGGCTGGAATGTGTACAAGCACGGGGGACGGATTGACACCGGCCTGGATGCCATAGAGTGGGCGGTAAAGGCGGACCGCATGGGAGCAGGGGAGATTCTTCTCACCAGCATGGACTGCGACGGAACAAAAAGCGGATATGACTGTGAGCTGACATCCAGAATTGCCGGCAGCGTATCAGTACCTGTGATTGCCTCCGGCGGCGCAGGGACAAAGGAACATTTCTACGAGGCATTGACAGACGGGAAGGCGGATGCAGCCCTGGCAGCGTCTCTGTTCCATTATAAAGAACTGGAAATTCATGAGCTGAAAGCCTATCTTCATGAACGGGGCGTTTCCGTGCGCAGATAAGAGCCCTGTACAGCTGCCGCCACAGAGGGTTGGGGAATATATAAAAAAACGGGATAATACATTTTAGAAAAGGGGAAAACTATGGGAGCAATACAGAATGACTGGCTTGAGGCCGTAGGCGGGGAATTTCATAAGCCTTACTACAAAGAATTGTATGAATTTGTGAAGGAAGAGTATAATACAAAGACCGTGTATCCGCCGGCGGACGATATTTTTAATGCTCTGCATCTGACTCCCTTAAAGGATGTGAAAGTATTGGTGCTGGGTCAGGATCCCTATCACAATGTGAACCAAGCTCACGGGCTGTCATTCTCCGTACTGCCGGGGCAGAAAGTGCCGCCGTCTCTGCAGAATATTTATCAGGAGCTCCATGATGATTTAGGATGCTATATTCCCAATCATGGTTATCTGGAAAAGTGGGCAAAGCAGGGGGTGCTGATGCTGAATACGGTGCTGACTGTGCAGGCCCACAAGCCGAACTCCCATCAGGGGAAAGGCTGGGAGAAGTTTACGGACGCCATTATTGAAGCTGTCAACACGCAGGATCGCCCCATTGTGTACCTTTTGTGGGGAAGGCCGGCTCAGAGAAAGGTTCCCATGCTGAATAATCCGAAACATCTGATTTTAACAGCTCCCCATCCCAGTCCCTACTCTGCAGCAAGCGGTTTCTTCGGATGCCGTCATTTCAGTCAGGCCAACGAGTTTTTAAAGGCCAACGGTGCGGAGCCTGTTGACTGGCAGATTGAAAATATTTAGAGGAGAGTATGATGAGCGTCATTGAAGTATTGAAGGTGCTGGTCTTTGGGATTGTGGAAGGCTTTACGGAATGGCTTCCTATCAGCAGCACAGGGCATATGATATTGCTTGACGATTTAATCCACCTGAACGTGACAGATGAATTCAGAGAGGTGTTCATGGTGGTAATACAGCTGGGAGCCATTCTGGCAGTGGTGCTTTTGTATTTTAAAAAGCTGAATCCCTTTGTTTCTCTTAGGTCCGTAAGGGGCAGGGACTTATCTAATGTATGGGCTCTGGGGAATTTTGCGGCAGTGAAAAAACATACCATGATTTTGTGGTTCAAAGTCGTGGTTGCCTGTCTTCCGGCGGCTATGGTGGGAATTCCTTTAGATGACTGGATGGAAGCCCATCTTCGCAGCAGTTATGTGGTGGCAGCCATGCTGATTCTCTATGGAATCCTGTTTATTGTTGTAGAGAACCGAAATTACGGCCAGAGGCCGGCAGTGGAGAGAACAGGTCAGATGTCGATTCAGCTGGCGTTTTATATTGGCCTGTTCCAGGTATTGTCTCTGGTGCCGGGTACTTCCCGCTCCGGTGCCACTATTCTGGGTGCCATGATTTTGGGGTGTTCCCGAAGCGCGGCGGCAGAGTTTTCCTTTTTCTTGGGAATTCCGGTGATGTTCGGGGCAAGCCTTTTAAAACTGGTGAAGTTCGGTTTTCATTTTACAGGGGCTGAAGTGTTTATCTTGCTCTTCGGCATGGTAGTGGCATTTTTAGTATCTGTCTATTCCATCAAATTTTTGATGAGCTATATCAGGAGAAATGATTTTAAACTGTTCGGCTATTATCGGATTGTGCTAGGAATTATAGTGTTTTTATATTTTGGAATTAAGGCGCTTTTGGCGTTCTGGGCATAGAGTATATAAAAGAAAAGGTGAAAGATCGTCCTGGTACGAGTCTTTCACCTTTATGTATGCTTGTTGGTATCTGATAAAACCATTAGATTTCCTCTCTTGCATCAGGGCGCAAATAATCTTCCGATCCGCTCCTCTGCATGTTTTTCGTCGCTGCCGTTAAAAAAGAACAATTGTGTCTTAGCATGTGTATCAAAACCCTGTATCATCGCCTCGTAATCTTTCACGTTAACCCTGGATGCTTCATACTCTACAAAAATGTCGCAATCACAGGAGTTAGCAGTCGTGATCAATACGGTCAATGGAATGGGATGATACCTTTGGCGAATATCCATTGCCTTACGTAACATGATTCAGCCTCCTTACCTGGTATGGAAACATAATATGACGGTATGTAATTACTTCTTTATTGTAGCACGTCAAGATTAAAATTTCAAGCAAGGAGACTGAAAAAAACTTAAGAATTTCGAAAAAAATTAGTAAATATTAACGAAATTTTGTGATTTGAGGAAACAAAAGAGCATTTATATTCCATCTGCAATATCATAAATCAATCTTTCGGAATCATTCCAGCCAAGGCATGGGTCTGTGATAGACCTTCCGTAACAGTGTTCCCCGATCTTTTGGCTTCCCGGTTCAATATAGCTTTCGATCATAACCCCCTTTACCATCTCTCTGATCTCCGGGGAATGGCGGCGGCTGTGGAGGACTTCTTTTACAATACGTACCTGTTCCATATACTGCTTGCCGGAATTGGAGTGGTTGGCGTCCACGATGCAGGCGGGATTCTTTAAGTCGCGCTGTCTGTACAGTTCATGAAGAAGAATCAAATCTTCATAATGGTAGTTGGGCAGGTTCTGGCCATGTTTGTTGACAGCGCCCCGAAGAATGGTATGGGTCAGGGGATTGCCTGAAGTCTTGACTTCCCAGCCCCGGAAAATAAACTCATGGGAACCCTGGGCAGCCACTACAGAGTTAAGCATAACAGACAAATCGCCGCTGGTAGGATTCTTCATGCCCACAGGCACGTCGCAGCCGCTGGCTACCAGCCGGTGCTGCTGATTTTCCACAGAGCGGGCCCCTACGGCTATATAGGACATAAGGTCATCTAAGTAACGTAAGTTTTCCGGATACAGCATCTCATCAGCAGTGGTCAGGCCTGTCTCCTGGACTACGTGCATATGCATCTTGCGGATGGCAATAAGCCCTTCATGCATGTCAGGCCGTTTCTCCGGGTCAGGCTGATGGAGCAGCCCCTTGTAGCCTTCACCGGTGGTGCGGGGCTTGTTGGTGTATACCCTGGGAATAATGATAACCTGATCTTTTACTTTTTCCTGTACCGGAACCAGGCGGCTGACATAATCAAGAACCGCATCCTCGTTGTCAGCGGAGCAGGGTCCGATAATTACCAGAAACTTATTGCTTTTTCCCGTCAGCACGTCTTTGATTTCCCGGTCCCGTTGTTCTTTTAAAGAGGCCAGTCCTGCCGGAAGGGGAAACTGCTGACGGATCTCAGCCGGACTTGGCAGCATATTGATAAATTCTAATCCCATAATACATTCTCCTTGTGTCGCGATTTTTGTAATGATCTGGATTTTCACAAAGACTTATTATAAGGCAAAAACAAGGGAAATGCAAAATAAATTTATGTTTCCCGAAATTTATTATGATTCCAATAAGAAACCAAAAAAGGATGCCAAAACAGGCATCCCTCTTTTTTCTACATGGGCTGGTGATCAAAATCGCACATTCCATCATCATCCAGATCCATATGTTCATGAGCAGGGCCGCTATAGAACTCCTTGCCCACCACGTTGTAGGACTGGCGGCTTTCTTCAATAGCCTGAGACAAAAGGCGGCGGACTTTTGCAGGCTGTTTAATGTTTTTCAGGGTAATCTCTGGAGTGGAATCCACCTTTGTCTTTAAGATAATATCACCGGTGCCGAAAAGTTTGCCTGCCAGGCTCTGGCGGAAGGTCAGATCCACGATGCGGTACAGAAGCGTCTCGTCAAGAGTGGTATTTAAGAATCCATGTTTGATCATAAGGCGTCCGTCTTCTATGTAGTAGGTGGTGAAGCTTAAGGGGAACCAGAGATGGTGCTTTTTG
The DNA here is from genome assembly GCA_910574345.1 of Clostridiaceae bacterium. Lineage (GTDB taxonomy): Bacteria > Bacillota > Clostridia > Lachnospirales > Lachnospiraceae > UBA3402. The sequence continues at coordinate 38,661 of CAJSZV010000006.1, forward strand.
TCCATCCACAGGTAATCGGTCTGTTTTGCCATAGTGTATCCTTCTTTCTTTGTGCTTGTTCTGTATTATACCACAGAAAGCCCATGGTGTCATGTGGGAAACATTGAGATAGGTACATTTCTTAGAACCTTGTATTTTTTGTATTGCGGTACAAAAAGTGTTGATAAATGGAAAGTTTTTGTATATACTTATCAAAAATCATAGGACGGATTGACTTTTAAGGAGGCCCCGATTTGAGATACTATATTGCAGATCTGCATTTTTTCCACGAGGCAGTGAATCATCATATGGACTGCCGAGGGTTTGACAGCGCGGCGGTTATGAATGAATACATGATACAAAAATGGAACGCTAAAGTCAGAATGAGGGACGAAGTCATCATCATCGGAGACCTGTCCTGGGGCAATGCAGAGGTGACCAACGGGCTTTTAAAACATCTGAACGGAATCCTCTGCCTGATTCAGGGGAATCATGACCGGTTTCTCACAGACAAAAACATGGACGCCAGTCGTTTCAAGTGGATTAAGTCCTATGAAGAGCTGTCGGACAATCGGAGAAAAGTGGTTCTGTGCCATTACCCCATTATGTTTTACAACGGGCAGTACCGGCTTGACGAGACGGGAAATCCCAGGACCTATATGCTTCACGGCCATGTCCATGACACCAAAGATCAGAGACTGCTGGAACAGTTTCAGGAAATTACCAGGCAGGCCGTTATAACCGATGTTCAGGGCAATGCCCGCCATATTCCGTGCCAGATGATCAACTGTTTCTGCAAGTACTCTGATTACGAACCTTTAACCCTGGATGAGTGGATTGAGAATGATAAGACCAGGAGAAGCAAAATGGTAAAGACAGAGTAAAGGTTTGTCACACAAAATAGTCGCTGTACTGTGTGGTCAGATACCTGATCATCTCTTCCTGGCTTTTTCCGGCCAGTTCCAGGACAAAGGAAGTGGTATGAAACCGGTGCTTCAGGGTGGTAAACCCCAGATTTAAAAGGGATTCAACATCCTCAGGCGTGACGAAGAAATTAATCTTTATCACAGGAAAGTTCTTTTTGTGGAGAAGATTGTAAATACGTGTGGAGAAGCAGAAAATATAATCATAGTCCATGGCATTTAACCGGTGGATTTCGTTGATATTCAGGGTGCCCGTCCATTTTAGGTTAACCTTGTCACGGATCTGTTCCAGAAAGAAGCTGACCCGCTCAAAGTTGATGCTGGTGACGACCACAACCTTTTTGTGTCCGCCGCTTACAGTCTGGTTGCGGAGAACATGTTTTTGGATTAAAAGGGTCAGAGTGGACGTATGTTCCTCTGCAAAGTCAAAGTTGTAGGCAGCCTTAAAAAGAACAGCATATTTTTCTATGGTCTGATACAGGGCGGGGAATTGGCCCCTGGTATTTTCTACGGTCTTGTCCACGAAAGTACAGTGAAAATGGGCCAGGGTGATCTCCCTGTAAAAATAATTATAGAGCTCCAGAATCAGATCATCATGGACGGAAAAAGGATCAGGCAGACTGGTGATGACCTGTTCCGCAAAATCTTCCGTCGTATACCATAATCGGTGATCCACTGGAAAATCAAGGCTCCTGGAAAAGTTCATCATACTGACAGCCACATTGCAGAACCAGTTGGCCGGAGGTGAGTCCGAAAAAGAAAGGTTCATGGGCGAAAGGGGCAGATTAGGAGAAAAGATCATATCTTGTGTCACCGGCCGTATGATCATAATACAGAAAAATAAAAGCAGAAACTTTTTGGAGGGATAGTTGATGGACAGGGAGTGACGGGTGAGAAAATCCTCCAGCTGTTCTGCTGCCTGCCGGCTTACAGGCAGAAGATAAGGTTCCGCCAGGGCATAGGTCTGATTTTCCAAGGGTGTGTTGGCAAAGCGGGCTTCAATCCGGTTCTCGGCTGTAAACTCCAAAAGAGGATGGAGGATGTCAATGACCAGAAAGCGGAACATGAGCTCATCCCCTGTAATGGATAACCCCTTTGTCTTAAGGGTATTAAGGGTCAGTTTATAGTCCTTCAAAAATTGCCTGAGATGGGCTGTGTCCTGCTTTTTGGTGGTGAGGGAGAACCCCCATTGTTCATAGAGGGCACTGGCATTGACATAACCGTGAAAAAAGATGGCCACGATCATAACACGGATTCGCTCCAGCCAGGAACTGGCATAGTCGTCCATGGAAATATGTCTGGCAAACTCCACATAGTCACTGTAGCTTAAGCGGCAGATACAGTGGCTCTTTTTGACTTCAATCAAAGGCGACTCGGAATACAGGTTAATCTGTTCAATGGCACGGCGGATGGAAATCTCATTTTTTCCAAACTGGAAGGCGACGGTGGAGAGAAGGGTTCGTTCTCTCTTTTGAATAAAGCGAAGCAGAATCAAGTCGTTATAGCTGAGGCCCATGGAAAACTCCTTTCCTTTTTGTGTTCATTATAAAATTGAGGGCAATATAATGCAACATTTTTTTAAACATTTTTTGCCTTGAAGCACCCGATAAAATCATGCATAATAAAATCAGTTCATGAAGCGCTTCAGGTTCAATCTAATAACAAGAGGATGAAAAAATGAATACGAAAAAATCCAGTTGGAAAGAAAGTATCCAGACATTTGGCCGCTCTCTTTTGCTTCCTATTGCCCTTCTTGCGCCTATTGGCATGGTAATGGGAATCTGCAGCGCCTTGGGACAGTCTTACATGATTGCCAAATTTCCCGTTTTGGGCAATGAAAACCTTCGTCTGATTCTCTCCAGCCTTCAGACTATCACAAGCATTGTATTTAACAATATTCCCATTCTGTTTGCCATGGGTGTGGCACAGGGAATGGCAAAACACGAAAAAGGAATCGCCGTATTTGCAGCTACTGTGGGCTACCTGACCCTCAATGTGGTTATGAGCGTGTACTTGAAAGCCACAGGGACCCTGGCGGACCCGGCCATCGCGGCACAGGTCGGACAGGGAACGGTTCTTGGAATCCAGACTCTTAAGATTGAAGCCTTAGGCGGTCTGATTGCAGGCATTGTAGCGGCAAAGGTAGCCGACAGATTCTACCGTCTGGAACTTCCCCTGGCATTTGCGTTTTTTGGAGGCAAGAAATCCATTCCCATTATTACTTTTGTGGCTATGGTTCCCATCGGACTTGTGATTCCTGTAATTTGGAGTATTTTTACGTCCTTCCTCAACAGCATTTCCTTTATCTTTATGGCACCTCACATCGGAAATGCCATTTATTACACACTGAACCGGGCTCTCATACCCTTTGGACTTCACCATGTATTGGCATCTCTGATTCGGTTTACAGAGGCAGGGGGCGTGTACATGATCAACGGAACCGAGTATGTGGGAATCCTCAATGCTATGAATGAGATTCAGTTTAACCTGGGCCCCACCAGTGAATACTGGAGCGAACTAATGCCTGCCTTGTCCAGTTATTTGGGCGGAGCTCAGATGCTGACCACTCTGTTCAGGGTTCCGGCTATCGGCTTGGCTATGTATCATACCTCCTACTTAAAGAACAGAAAAATAGCCAAGGGCGTTCTTCTCACCTGCTGTCTGACCGCCTTCTTGGGAAATATTACGGAGCCTTTGGAGTTCTCGTTCTTATTTATTTCACCGTCTCTGTTTATTCTGTACTGTATTATGTGCGGTATTGGAGCGCTGCCTTACCAGATGTTAAAGATCAGCATCGGCTACATCAGAGGAACCATTTTTGACTTCGGAATTTTCGGTCTGCTGTATGAGAATACTCACTGGCCGGCTCTGATTCTTTTGGGAGTCATCAATTTCGTGGCATTTTATGTGGTATTCCGCTGGTATATTGAGAAATTCAATCTGGAGACACCGGGACGCGAGTCTTTCGAGGTGGAAGAATCGGCAAGCGTTCTGCTGAAAGAAAAGAACTGGCCTGCCATTGCCGCTATTGTGATCGAGGGGTTAGGCGGAAAGGGCAATATTGTAAATGTGGAAAACTGTATTTCCAGACTTCGTGTGGACTTAAATGACGGAACCAAAGTGGATCAGGTGAAGATCAAGGATTCAGGATGCGCAGGTATTTTCTTCCCTTCCGAAAAGCATATTCATGTGGTGTTCGGACCCCATGTGGAATTCGTCCGCCATGCGGTGGATGACGCACTGAAGAAATCATAAGGAAAGAGGCGGAGTATGAGTGGATTATACGACTCAAAAAGCAAGCTGGATGACCGGGGAATCAAGGAACTTCTAAGTTCTGAAAATGAACTGGCCACATGGCTTAAAGTGGAGCAGGCCCTGGCCAGAGCCCAGGCACAGGAAGGCGTGATTCCCAAAGAGGGGGCGGAGGATATCGGCAGGCGCTCCTTAGAAGAGCTGGACCTTAAGGAGATGGAGCGAATCAAGGAAAAGGTGGGACACGGCTTTGTGCCTTTTGTAAAAGTTCTTGTAAAGGCCTGCAAAGAGACAGGGGGGCGGTATGTCCACTATGGTGTGACGACCCAGAATATCCAGCAGACGTCGCAGCTTTACATTGCCAAGGAAGTTACGGCCATTTATAAGGGATTCCTGGCGGATATTCTCTCTCATCTCTCTGTCCTGGCCAAAGATCACGCGGATACGGTTATGGCCGGAAGAACCCATGGGAGACATGCCATACCTATTACTTACGGATATAAAACCGCTGTGTGGTTAAGCGAGCTTTTAAGCGGAATTGAACGGCTGGAGGAATGCGAAAAGAGAGTGTTCGTGTGCATGATGGGGGGAGCCGCCGGAGGGTTCCACGCCATGGGGGAAGCGGGACCGAGAGTACAGGCCAGGGTAGGAGAAGAACTTGGCATGAGGTCTATGGATGTGCCCAGCCGCAGCATGCATCAAATGAAACTGGAGTATATCATGAATCTCTGCCTGCTGTGCAATGTATTTCACAAGATGGCGGAGGAAGTGTACTACACAGGGATTGAGGAGTTCGGGGAGGTCAGCGAGGCCTTTACTCCGGGAACTATCGGAAGTTCTACCATGCCTCAGAAGATCAATCCCAAGCTGGCCAAGGGAATTATCGCAAATTCACAGAAGCTTTATTCTCTTCCCGGCACAGGGATGTATGCTTCCTGCCGGATGTTCGAGGGGGATTCCAGCGCATATATGCTTTTTGACCATCTCATGAAAGAGGCCATGGAACTGACCTGTGAGGTTCTGATACGGGCAGAGGAACTGACAAGGACCATTTCTGTCAATAAGGAGCGGATGAGAGCCAATGCCAACAGGAACCATGGTCTGGACAACAGCGAATACATTATGATGAATGTGGCTGCCAGAATCGGCAAGGACAGGGCTCACGAACTCATGTATGACAAGGCTATAGAAGCAGAGACTCAGGAAAAGGAATACATAGAAGTTCTCATGGAGGACGACACTTTAATGTCCATGTTTACGGAAGAAGAAATAAGAGACATGCTGAGGCCGGAACGTTATACGGGAATCTGCAGTGTTCTGGCCAGGGAGATGGCACATAAGGGAGAGATGAAAGCCAGACAGATGAAGGGAGAAGAGTGATGAGAAAACCCCATGTTATTACCATTGCCGGAGCGGGAAGCGCCAGAGTGCCTGCTCTGATCGGAACACTGGTGAATTATAAGGAACGTTTTCCGCTGTCTAAAATAATTTTTTACGATATTGACGAAGAACGGATGGGACTGATGGAGGCTTACGACAGGCTGGTGCTGAACAGTTTTTATCCTGAGTGCCAGGCTGTGTTTACCACAGACGAGGATGAGGCTTACAGGAATACCGATTTTGTCTTCTGTCAGATGCGGGTGGGAAAGACGGCCATGCGTTCTCTGGATGAGAAGATTCCCTTAAAATACGGTCTGGTGGGCCAGGAGACCTGCGGACCCGGCGGCTTTGCCTATGGAATGCGTTCCCTGGGGGCTATGAAACACATGGTGGAAAAGGTGCGCTCCTACTCAAAAGATACATGGATTCTGAATTACACCAACCCGGCGGCTATTGTTGCCCTGGGGTTGGATAAGATGTTCCCTGATGATAAAAGAATCCTCAATCTGTGCGATCAGCCCTACTCTCTGATGAAAAGCTACTCAAAGATTCTTGGGGTTCCCCAGGAAAAACTGAGAGCCAGGTATTTCGGTCTGAATCATTTCGGATGGTTTACCCAGTTAAAGGATACGGAGGGCAACGATTACTTTGACACCTTAAGAGCCTACTTGAGAGATCATGACTTTAGACCCTTTAACGCGGAGCAGCGCTCCAAGTCCTGGCTGGATACTTATGTGCGCGTCAACAAATATATGAAGTACCTGGATGAGTATGTGCCCACCACCTACCTTCAGTACTACATGTTTCCCCAGGAGATTGCGGCGGAAAGCGATCCCGAATACACAAGGGCCGATGAGTCCAGGGATTCCAGGGAAAGGGAAGTGTTTGAAGCGTGTGAAAGGGCAGCGGGGAAGGATTCCATGGACAGGGAGGATATGCTGACCAACAGCGTTTTCGGAAATCTTATGGTGGAAGTTGCGGAATCCATTGCCTATGATTTGAACAATGAATTTATCGTTTTGGTTCGGAATGAAGGGATTATCAGTAATTTTGAGGAGACGGCCATTGTTGAGGTGGCAGGAACCATAGGAAAAGAAGGTGCCAAGGGATATCCCTTCGGTCCCATAAAGCCTTATTACAAAGGCCTTATGGAAGGGCAGTACGCCTATGAACTTCTGACGGTGGAAGCATTTATGGAACAGAATTATGACAAGGCCCTTATGGCTCTTATTCTGAACCGGACTGTGGTGGATCCTTCCAAGGCAAAGGCTGTGCTGGACGATCTGCTTGAGGCCAACAAAGATTACTGGACACTGAGCAAGGAGGCGTAATGGTTCTCTATTCAAAACATATTATATTGGAACAAGATACATTTGACGGGTTTCTTGAGATGGAAGACGGGAAGATCAAGGGTTTGTATAAACGGTATGAGGGGCCGTATGAAGATTTTTCCAATGAGATTATCTTTCCGGGGTTTATAGACATTCATGTCCATGGATGGGCTACAGGTTCTTTCTGGTTTCAGAAGACAAAGGAATCTGTGAAGGAAATGTGCAGAACCCTTCCTTTTGCAGGAGTCACCTCGTTTCTGGCCACATCAGGAGCTGACACGTTGGAAGAGATTGAGAAATGCATCCTTGCGGCTGACGATGGGTGGGACGAGACGGAGGAGAAGAATAAAGGACAAAATGGGGCAGAGCTTTTGGGAGTCCATCTGGAGGGTCCCTTTATCAATCCTCAGTACCGGGGAATGCAGAAGGAAGAGTGCTGCATAGAGCCGAATCTTCAGGTGATGAAGGAGCTTTACGGCAGCTTCCGTCATAAACAGCTGTGCCGTCATATGACCATTGCCGTGGAGAGGGACCATGCAAGAGAGGTGCTGGATTTTTGCAGGGATCATGGAATTCAGACTGCCGTAGGCCACAGCGGAGCCACGTTTCATGAGATTGCTTCCATAAAAGACGCAGGCATCGGCGGCGTAACCCATATGTTCAGCGGAATGAGGGGATTCCATCATCGGGAACCGGGAGTTGTGGGGGCTGCCCTGTACTTTGATGATTTGATGTGTGAGTTTGCCAAGCAGACGGGAATGACTGTGTCCCATGAGGCTTTTGACATTGCCTTTCGGATAAAGGGCAGTGACCGAATCATCCTGACCACTGACTGCAGCGGTCTTGCCAGAACACAAAGCCAGTTCGACCATTATGTGAGAAAGATACGGTTTGTGAAGGACGGGGAACTGGCGCGGTTAGACCATTATGACGGCAGACAGGAGTGGATTGACCCGAAAGACTACGACGCAGTGAAGGAACTGGAACTGAGTTATGCAAAGTCTGTAAAAAATATGGCCGGACATACCAAGGTTACCTGGCATGATATTATGAAAATGACAAGTTTTAATCCGGCTAAATATATTCATGCGGACGACAGGAAAGGGAGCATAAAGCCGGGGATGGACGGGGATCTGACTATTATGGATCAGGACTTAAATCTGGTGAGCACATTCTGCCGGGGGAAACAGATCCGGGAGAACTGACGGGAGAAAAGAAGGCCTCCTGCTCATTGCCTTTGGCAGGAAAATGGGGTATACTAAAGAATATACGGTTGCAAAACCAAGGAATGAAAAGGAGGCATCCCATAATGAGAATAACCTGGCTGGGGCATTCATGTTTTAAAGCAGAATCAGGGGGATACACGGTCATACTGGATCCCTATGAAGACGGAAGCGTACCAGGATGCGCTCCCGTAAGGGAGACCGCTGATGAGGTACTGTGCAGTCATGAACATTTTGATCATAATTTCAGAGACGGAGTAACCCTAAAAGAAAGCGGTTCAGCTCCCATAAAAGTTCATACAATCTCTACTTACCATGATGATAAAAAAGGAACTCTTCGGGGGAGCAATAAGATCCATATCCTGGACGACGGACAGGTAAAAGTTGCGCATATGGGGGATTTAGGGTGTGAACTGGAGCCGGAACAGACGGAGCAACTGAAAGGTCTGGATGCAGTCCTTATACCTGTAGGAGGATATTATACCATTGATGCGGCGCAGGCGAAAAAGCTTATCGACCAAATCAGGCCTAAGGTGACAGTGCCTATGCACTATCAGGGACAGGGATTCGGGTTTGACGTGCTGAAAACGGTGGAGGATTACACAAAACAGTGCGGGGATGTGAGACATTACCCGGCCAATGTAATCGAAATCGAGAAGGACACAGAGAGCCAGACAGCGGTTTTGACGATTCGGAGGTAGGATTTAGGGTTGGATAATCTGAGAGATAAATTCCGCCGGTTTATGGTGGGGCGTTATGGTATGGATGAACTGAACCGGTTTCTAGCCGCATTGACTCTGATCTTTGTGATAGTGCATCTCTTTGTGAGAAGTCCCGTCTTTTTCTGGCTGGAACTGGCAAGTATTATATTGGTTTATATGCGAATGTTTTCCCGAAATACAGGAAAGCGTTTCCACGAGAATCAGAAGTATCTCCATTTTGCGTTTTATGCAAGAGAATATGTGGGGAATCTTAGATTTAAGTTAAAGGAAAAGGGCAGATACAAGATATTCAAATGTCCTGACTGCGGACAAAAGATTCGGATTCCCAGAGGCCATGGAAAGATCGAGATTCACTGCCGCAGCTGCGGACACAACTTTATGGGAAAAAGTTAGAAGCCCTCTTGACAAACAGATAAAGATTCCCTATAATGGCTTTAATTTCATGAAAAAAGCGATGATAAGAACAAGTAATATGCCGCATAAGCACACAGAAAGCAGCCGGATGATGAGAGGCGCGTGGAAAGCGGTATGTGAATACATCTTTGAGCTTCACACCCAACGGCAGTGCCTAGTAGGCTGTGACGGATTCCCGCACACGTTATAGTGCCAGAGTGTATGATAAGGCCGGCAGGAATGTTGGTTTGCACTCCAAGAGACAGGAAGGCGTGAGCCTTTTTGTGAACATTAGGTGGTACAGCGAGATAAATGCCTCGTCCTTTTGAAGGGACGGGGTTTTTTATTTTATGAAAGAGTTTCTGTGAAAAACATTAGGAAAAGGAGAGACAGACATGCAGTGTTATGACGAACTGGTAGCCAGAGGCCTGATCGCCCAGGTGACTGATGAGGAAGAGATCAGAAAGATGGTAAATGAAGGGAAAGCAGTATTTTATATTGGTTTTGACCCCACAGCAGACAGTCTCCATGTAGGACATTTTATGGCTCTGTGCCTCATGAAGCGTCTGCAGATGGCAGGCAATAAGCCTATCGCCCTTATCGGCGGCGGAACAGGAATGGTGGGGGATCCTTCGGGAAGAACGGATATGCGCCAGATGATGACAGTGGAGACGATCCAGCATAATTGTGACTGCTTCAAGGAGCAGATGAGTAAGTTTATTGATTTTTCCGAGGGAAAGGCCCTGATGGTCAACAATGCGGACTGGCTTTTGGAGCTGAATTATGTGGAACTGTTAAGGGAGGTGGGTTCCTGCTTTTCCGTCAATAATATGCTGAGAGCAGAGTGCTACAGGCAGCGTATGGAGAAAGGGCTTAGTTTCCTGGAATTCAACTACATGATTATGCAGAGCTATGATTTTTATGAGCTGTTTAAGAGATACGGCTGCAATATGCAGTTCGGCGGCGACGATCAGTGGAGCAACATGTTGGGAGGTACGGAGCTGATTCGCCGGAAGCTGGGCAAAGACGCCTATGCCATGACGATCACTCTCCTTTTAAACTCCGAGGGCAAGAAGATGGGCAAGACTCAGTCAGGAGCCGTATGGCTGGATCCTAATAAGACTTCGCCCTTCGATTTTTATCAGTACTGGAGAAATGTGGCGGATGCAGATGTGCTGAAGTGTCTGAGGATGTTAACCTTCCTGCCTCTTGAAGAGATCGACGCCATGGATCATTGGGAGGGAAGCCAGCTGAATAGGGCTAAAGAGATTCTGGCTTACGAGCTTACTAAACTTGTCCATGGAGAAGAGGAGGCAGAGAAAGCCGGGGAAGCTTCCAGGGCTTTGTTCAAAGGCCAGGGAAGTTTGGAGAATATGCCGTCTCATCAGTTAAAGGATGAGGATTTCAATGAAGAAGGCCGGATTGATATTCTGGCTGTTCTTCAGAAGTCCGGTTTGGCTCCTTCCCGTGCAGAAGCAAGAAGAAATGTGGAACAGGGCGGTGTCTCCATTAATGGAGAACAGATAAAGGATGTGAAGAAAACCTTTGGAAGAGAGGAATTCTCCAGCGAGGGCATGATTGTGAAGCGGGGAAAGAAGAACTTTATGAGGGTTATGGCTTAAAATATGAAAAAGGCCGGCACAGTTTGAAGGGGTGCCGGTCTTTTTCCGTCTTTCAGGCGTAGGCTGACATGGAAAACATCTTGCCCATCTCATCAACACGTCGGTCAATGGCGGAAGAAAGACTTTTTTTCGCATCCTGTCTGAACTTAGGATTCCCCAGCTCTTCATAGAAATTCCCTGCGGTGCTCCCATAGGAACTGGTTATCCGATCCTTTGCCTGGGTGAACATGGAGTTCAGTTTTGCCATGTGTTCCGCCAGCTTTTCTTCATCTTCTGCGTAAGTCTGCTCTAAGTGATTTTTGGTGCCTACATAAGTGTTTTCTAAAAAATATATCGGCTTTTTTGAGCGGATTACAATTTATTTCTCCATATCCTGGTTCTCCTCTTTCTTGTGGGCAGGCCATGAGGAGATCATGGATAGGACAATTTTTTCATCACTCAGGAGAAAACGAATGCGATCTTCGATAGATCTGTCATCCAGTTCCGGTTCCAGTTCATAATCTAAAGTATAGACCACAACTTCCTGTTCCCAGTTGTCCTTTTCCCGGTAGTACACTCTGGCATTCCTGCCAGGAACTTTTAAAAGGCCGAACCATTGCTCTCTGGCTTTTTGTCCGCAGTGATAAAAATAGCATCTGGTTTCCGCGGAGGTCAGGAATAACTCATTTTTTCCCAGCTCTTTTTGAAATTGGATTTCCCCAGTCTCCATATCCGCCAGCATAAGAATGCTTTCCGTAAGGGAGCCGCTGATGTATCCGTTATAATGAGGAGAATTCCAGTTTTCCGCAGAAATCCAGATATACTCATCCCAGGCGGCCTCCCCCCGAACCACAGAGTAGCCTGCCTCCGGATATTCATAAATTACCAGGCCGTCTTCATTAAGAATGCGGATATCATATTTTTTGGTCTTTTTATAATTCTCTGACTGTTCCGCCTGGATCTGATAGGAGGTGCCTTCCACAGGAGACAGCTCATCCCAGGTGTAGCAGTCCCTGGAGTAACCGGAAGGATACTGAACTTCAATAACTGCGGTCCCCCTTTGGCTGTTGAAATCACAGCCGGACAGCAGAACTGAAAATGTAAAAATAAATGCTGTAAATATGTGCTTTATCTTCATAAGATCGTTCCTGTATTATCTTTTCATATAGTGTATCAAATTTTATGTTTCTTTACAATATATTTTCTTTGCGGGAGAACCCCTTGGCTTTATGGACAGACCGTGATATTGTATTTATGACTAAAATAGTATTTTGGGTCATACAAAAGGAGAGAAGGTCTATGGCAAAAAGTTTTACAGAACGAGAAAAGGAAAAAATCAGAAAAAATTTGCAGGATATTTGTAAGCAGAATTGGACCCGGTACGGTTATAAGAAGACAAGCGTGGATGAACTTTGTAAACAGACAGGGAGCTCAAAGGGAGCCTTTTATCTGTTTTGTGTATCGAAGGAGGCTCTCTTCTGTCAGGTTTTGTGTTCGGTGCAGGAGGAGATCGTCTCTAAAGCTTCCAAAGTGATGGAGGAACACAGAGATAAGTATGGCGCTGCAGAGGCGATGAAACTTATATACAGGGAATATGACAAGAACAATTTTTTGTATCATTCCGACAGCGCGGATTTTACCATTTTAATGAATAAGTTATCGGAAGAGCAGATAGAGAAAATGAAAGAGTCCAATGACAGGAGGAAGAGATGAAAACAGAAGTGATTGGAAAAAATAATGTGGATATTGCGGTTGTAAGCAGTGATAAGCTGGTGATTACAGACGTTTTGTCGGCTTTGGATTTTATTATGACAGTGAAGTATGAGACAGACTGTACCAACATTGCTTTAAATAAGGAAGCAGTAATTGATGATTATTAAAAGATTAAGAAATAGATATATGTCAGGAATAGATTAGAATTTATAATAAGCTTATAGGAGAGAAGTATGGCGGAATTAACATCTATGATGAATATTGGTAAGGAGATGGCAAGGAAGCTGGATTCCGTGGGAATTGGTTCGGCGGAGGAACTGGTCCGGTTAGGGGCGGAGCAGGCTTTTTTGAAAGTGAAAGAAAGGTATCCGAATGTGTGTCTGGTACATTTGTATGCGCTGGAGGGCGCAGTATGCAATGTGGAGTTCAATAGTCTTTCGGAGGGCAGGAAAAGGGAACTGAAAGAGTTTAGTGATTTTTTGAAGAGTTGATGGCAGGAGGGAAAGCAGTCCGGAAAGGATGTATTTTTATGGGAGCGGGGATGGTACTATGAAAGGATTTGAACGGAAAAATCAATTAAGGGAGATACAGTCCAATGACGGATTGTTCTCACTGCCATTTAAGGAACAATGTCTGTATGTGGCAGAGGTATTTCAAAGGATTGCTGACAGAAGAGATATAAAATTGAAACAAGGGCTGGTGCTTTTTATGTGGAAGGGGTGTTTTCATGTATCCGGTGATCGAGGCGTTCCTGCGGCCGGTGAGTTTGAGGAAGTGCCGATGGGGATGGGTGCATACGTCTATGATGAGAGGGGGATTTTGTCCCTTTAATCAATATTATTTCATGCTATACTGTCATTAACAAATAGAGTTGGCAAAGGGGATTTAAAGTATGACAGAATGGATACTGCCCTATAATGAAAAAGGGAAAGATGCATTTAGAGTCAATGATGCTCTCCATAATCTTGATAGGATTGAATGGGTACAGAATATAAATTTGACCAATATTAATATTGGAGATATTGTATATCTGTATGAAGCAGCTCCGGTGAAAGCAATACGTTGGAAATGTAAAGTGACAGATGTGCGGAGGAAAGATAGCATTATTGATGATTCGGCGTATTCCGGTTCCGGGATGACTTATGACGGTCCATTCATTGAGCTTGAGCCGCTATGTGAATATTTTTTATTACAGCTGCTTTCCCTTGATAATCTTAGGAAGAATGGTTATGACGGGAATATGCAAGGGTCATGCAGGCTTGAGCGATTTAAACCTGATTTATCAGAGTATATTCATAAAATTGATAAGATTCATTCTTCTGATGAGGAAATAACTAAAGTTGTTCAGAAGATTTCAATGCAGGAATTAGAAAAACTGGCAAGAATATTTTCTAAAAAGAATCCAGAAGTAAGGGAAACAAAAACAAAGCAGTACAAGCGAAGTGCATTTGTTTCTGCTTATGCTAAAAGGCGGGCTGGTTCATATTGTGAGTTGTGTGGGGAAGTGGCGCCCTTTCTGGACAAGGACGGGAATCCATATTTGGAAATACATCATGTTGTGTGGTTATCCGAAGGAGGGGCGGATAGTATCGATAATACAGTGGCCTTATGTCCGAATTGCCATAGGAAAATGCATATAGTTCAGGAACCAAAAGATATCCTCTATTTACAAAATTCTTTGGGCGGAGCAGCAGCGGGAAAGTCGTGAATGAGCGGACGGCCATGCAGGATACGGCGGTCTATTCCTGTGTGCGGATTCTGTCGGAGGCAATTGCTTCCCTGCCGGTGCATTTGTACCGGAATACCCCTTTGCTTTTTCAAATGGGAGTAGTAAATAATGCAGAATGGCTGATATGTCCTGGCTGCGGAAATAAAACAAGGTTAAGAATGCGAATTGCAGTAATGTATTTTGTGGATTTTTCAGAAAGAGAACTTGACAAACATGATATCTTGTGCCATTCTTAAGCAAGCGGAGCGGTACTATAACTATATAGCCCCACGATTTGTTATGCTCAATTTTATACCATCAGCAGTGGCGCTCTTATGCCCGCAGGGAACTGCGTGGCGGGGAGCGTCTTTTTGTTTTGAATGAAGGCGGTGTTCCATCAATTTGCCCGGAACATATATGACTTTGACGATGGGCATGGCGGCCGTGAAATCATTTATCATGAGTTGGACGAAAATGGTGACATTGCTCATGCAATAGAAATGTGGAACAGTTCTGATGGACGGTATTTTTTAATAGATCATGCACAAGGTGATTCACAGGTGGAAATCAGTGAAGAGGAGTGGTGTGAAAGAGTTGATTCGATTATGGTAATGCGAACGGATTTGATTCTCTGGTCTGAATTTCCGAAAAGCCAGACGGAGGATCTGACATCAGAAATGCTGACATTTCTTGGGGAAACACGGAATGACGGCTGGCGGTGCGAAGGAGCCTGCGTCAATACTGACGGCATTACCTGTGAAAGTTTTTTAGTCCGAATCACCTCCCAGGATCGTTCGTTTTTTCAGGAAACCGCGTTGTCCACAGAAAGCCGTACCATGCCAACAGGAGAGGCTCATTGGAAGGATGTGAACCGGATGTGCTGGTACATTTAGGCGGCGGACGTGGGGGAACATAAGGGTATGCAGGTTCACTGTACATTTTTCCGTATGGGACCCTGCCTCTATGGACGAACCTCTGCAAACCATGACAGCAGGGGCAGATTTTCGCCCAAATTGCTATACGATAGATGCGAACTTCGATGGCTACGGGGATTTTACCTGTACCTATATCCAAGGAAATCAGGTATATTATGACCACCTTTGGATTTGGAATGAAGGACACAGCCGGTTTGAGGGTGTTCCGGAATATGACGAGATATCCGTTCCTGATTTGGATGAAGAAACAAAAACAATTTACGGATTTACCCCCAGCAGCGGCGGAGGTACAGGACTGCATACTTTTCATCAGTGGGACAGTGGCAATCTTCTCTGTATGCGGCAGATTGAAATTTATCATGTGGGCAATTGGGGATATCAGGTATCAGCAGTGATGCCTGACGAAGAACCAGAGGATGAGGCGTTACAATACTATTATCGGAATTATTATCAACCAGTTTTGGTTTTGACAGATGCGGAAGGCGGAAAGTATTGTTTCTGCTATGGTTTTGATGGATATACCTCGGTAGTGTCCTATACATCTATAATCGAACGGACATCTGGCGAGTATGAGGAAGTATTAAAAACAGTTAGATTAGAACTGGCCAAGCGTAATCGAAACCAGGCTCCATTTGAGGAAAACCTTAACGAAGTTGGGGTAAGCGAATATTATGATATATTAGTTGAACTTAATGCTAAGACTATTTCAATAGATGGGGGCAAGACGATTTGGGATAAAAGCGGTTTCTGGTGTACGAACTATTGTAGCAATAACTTTGTTGACTGTATGCGTTTTGGCATTGGCGAAGTTGATACGGAGGGAAACAGTCAGGCTGCAGATCGTCATATTAAACAAGAATATAGCGCAGAGCAGCTTTTGGCATTTTATCAGCAAGGGCTTGATTTGCAGAATCGTTTGATAGAACTATATAAGAGGAGGCACGAGATTTCTCATTCGAGTACAGAAACTGGAAGCTGAGATGGAGGTATTTTATGAAAAGATATATTGCAATACTTCTTCTAGTAATGATTGCTTTAGGGCTGTCAGGGTGTGGGGAGGACGTTATTCTTTCCAATAGCACGGTAGATATGACGGGAGGCATGGTCAATGTTTCCGGCGATTTGGGACAGATATCAGGAGACAGTATAATCAGAAGAATAAAAATAGATGATATAAATGATTTGAAAAATGTTCTCTATTTTGAGCTTACAACAAAAAATAAGAGTGGTGAAGAAAATGTGTATCAGTTACAAATGTCTCTGACAAAAATAACGAAAAATGCTGGCGATTAAATCCAGACATTTTCCTGTTGAAATAAGTGGAGGTTTTAAGTATGCGGACAATTATTTCTGTTGTGATAATTATAATTGCTGCTGTTATTGGCTTTTTTATGGGATCAGGAATGAATCGGGCTATGGGTGGCGCAACGCTATTTGCGGTGATTGCGGGTTTTGCGTGTACGATTCAAGCGATTGATGGCAAGAAAAAGCCGTAATATACAGTTTGCCGAAAAAACAATCAAAACTTGCCGAAAATGCTTTTTAGAGCCAAAAGCACAGACGAGGCGGTGCGGGCTATGGAGGACAGTGTAGATTTCGGAAAGGTGATTATGATATGGATTTCGGAAAATGTTTATTTAATTCCTTACAAATTGGAGTACACGGAAAGTATAAAGACAGGCCCAGATTTCCAGATGGAGAATTTACGCCTGAATTATACAATTGCATCAAAAATGCTTTAGATACTGAAACCTTTACACATTTATACGGATACTATAATGCTGACGCAGTAGGCATCACTGTGGAATATGAAAATAGATTATCTTACATTGTTATTCATAATGATTTGACTGGTTTTTCATACACATACATCAATCTAAATAATAAAGAAGATAAAACACAAGTAGACATTGGCGGAAGTACAATTTCTAAAAAATATGTTTACGATAATAAGACAACTATTCTAAATATCATTGTAATATTTCTGACAACAGGAGAACCATGTAGTCAATATGAATGGCTTGAATTAAAAGAGTAATAAAAAAGATATAAAAATTGGAGAACAGGTTATGGAACAAAAATGTCATGATCTCACATTAACTTTTTTGAACAATGGAGAGTCCGTGTGTAAGGAAATCGAATTTAATCCAGATGCGTTACATGAGATTAAAAGTAAGATAGATGCTGAGGATTTGCTTACATTCGCTGCTGTCTATGGCGATGACGAATGGGCAATGGATGTATCCTGCGAAGGCAAAGATTCTTATATCGTGATGATAGAAATAGCAACAGGAATCACATATACATTTCTTAATCCGCAGTATTCAGACTTGTTTGAGCATTACAATTCAATCCATAATATTTTTGTATGTTCAAATATGGATGAATTTGAGCAGGACGAAAAAAACAGAGAAGCATTAACGCTATCTGAAATAAATGGAAATGATTGTCCATTACTTCATATCTGTGACAACAAACATGATTTATTTGAGATCATAATGAGTTTTATAAACACTGGCTCCATGTATTCAGGAGTTAATTGGTTAAGGAGCGAATAAATTATCTCTTACCAATAGCCATAAAACGGTTGGATGCCGCAAAAAAACAGTTTAATAGAGAGAGGAAATGGAGGCACACGATGAAACGCTGTATCATTTGCAAAAAAGAAATTATCGAATTTGGCGAAAAACACTTTACTGGTTTTCAGTCTATCTTTCCCCCGAAAGAATTTGACAAAGCCTGCTACTTCATCCTGGGAGATGGGAGCAGCGGCCCGTATTACCCATTTGCACAGAGAAGTGAGACAGGCAGTTTCCGGCATCTGCGCATTGAGCGTGGATTCTGGAATGAACAGATTCATCTGCGGCTCAACAGTGTCTATGTTAGTTATCTCAAATACGATTGGAGTGCAGCCATGTGTGCTTACGGGGTGTCGAACTATTCCGGTTATGGCAGGCTTTCCAGTATCCCCGAAAAATATACGGTCTGTTCCCCATGGTTTGATACGGAGAATGACAAGGATAGTCTGCAAAAGGGTCTTGTTGAATTAGGGGCATGGTATGTCGAACATTTGCCGGAGATAAACCTCTCCTATGAAAAACAGCAGACGTGGCTGGACAAGGACTACCGTGATGCCAAAATAACCAGG
Source organism: Clostridiaceae bacterium (assembly GCA_910574345.1). Lineage (GTDB taxonomy): Bacteria > Bacillota > Clostridia > Lachnospirales > Lachnospiraceae > UBA3402. The sequence continues at coordinate 56,969 of CAJSZV010000006.1, forward strand.
GCTTATTTGGATGAACATTTATCCGAATTGACAGAGCCGGAAATTTTTGAACTGTATCGGACAGTTGATCGTCTTGCAGGTGAGTATGAGAAGTCGGATATGAAAAACCGAAAGAATTCCCTGGGGTATAGTGCTTCACTTTCAGGTTTCAATGATTTTTGCTATGGCAAGTTTCCACCTAAGATCAATCATTGGGTAGACGAATTAAGTGAGATGATGCTGTCAAAGAAGGTTGTAAAAGGCATAGATATAGATTATGCCCGATCCTTTGCCATAAAAACTCTGCTGTACCTTTTCCATGACAGCCAGGAAGCAAATTATCCTGCTATACTGAAACATAAAGAGATATGGAAATAAAGATCAACGGAAAAATGAATTACAAAAAAGCAACGAATGATATCAGAAAATTATTTTGTAGGAGTGAAAACTATGAATATCCTGGATTTAGCTGACCTGCTCTTATCTCCTGATGAAAAGAAGGAGCTGCAAACTTCAAAAGAGCTGTTAGAGCAATCAAATTATTCTGCGTTTTATGAAAGCAATCAGAATATTATCAAAAGCATTTTATTTCTTGAAACACTTGATGAGTTTCTGGACTTTTCAAAAGAAAACAGCCTTGATAAAGAATGTTATTGCGCTGCTTTTCTCTGCGCTTACGGTTACGGTATCCAGATCGGCGGCTATGAGGATGACTTGACACATACTTTAACAGAGTTTTTCCATACACAGGGAATGGAATATCCGGAAATTTCAGAGATTGTCTGTAAAGAAAAGATATATACGGATTGCAGCGATTATGACAATTTCAAAAAATCTATGACTGCAATAAACCAGGAATTAGATACACATGGGATAAGGTTAGTCGTTTTGGAAGATTTTGTTTACTGTGATTGTGAGTATACTGTTTTGAAGCTGGACAAAGCACTTGCTGATAAGATGCTTTCCTCATGGAGCAACGAAAATTTTGAAATTTATTTATGAAGAAGCAGTTACCTTTTGGAAAAAATAAAGTGAACCAATAAAGGGGGCAATCTTATGGAACCTAAAATAATCAAAACACTATGTGGTATGGAAGTTAAAATCATACCTAAGCAGGAGAATATCCCTGATTTTGATGCCAAAGCAATCCAGATAAAACATATTGACTATTATGATCCGCCATTTTCTTCTTATGAAGCTGATGAAATTATAGAAGAAGTAATTTCCAAAATTTTGGAAGAAATACCGCAGAGGCTTAATATATATTTGTACTTAGACCCCTATGGGGAAGCCACGATGTTTGAAGTAAACTGTGATGGGGAATGGCTGGCAATCAGCTTTAGCTCGCATGGCGGAACCAAAGAGGAAAAGAACTATTATTCCTATAATCCGGAGTATGCCGGAGTAGAAGAATTTGCCCATGTGCAAAGCGGCGGCCAGTCACCGATTGAGAAATACCTTGCGCTTACCAATATGGAAGCTGGCGTAAAGGCGGTTGAGTATTTTATACGGACAGGAAAACTTTATCCAGGCATTGACTGGGCTGAACAGCTCTAATGCAATATATAAAATTTAAAGAACCTCCGGAGGACAGGATGATGAGAAAACCCACGGATGATATTGCGAACTGGCGATTACAGCAGGAGAATACATCAAAACCATTCCCATATGTTTTCCCGCAGATGCCGCCACGTTTCCGGCGATGCTGTGCCTTTGCGAAAGCAGTATTTCTGATACAATGGGGATGCTTTGCCGCTTTTGGTGTTTGCAGTTTGGTGCTGTTCATTCCCGTGGTTATTTGGGGCAAGGACATGGGAATGAGTGCCATGATAGAAAACAAACCGTTTTTGGCATTTTTCATTGTGGTGGCTGCCATATCACTTCCGATTTTTTTTGCGGCTGTTCCGTTTGGATTTACCCCAAAACTTTTTTGGCGGTGTCCTTGCTGTGGGCATCCATTTCCATATTATGTTCCGAAAAGAGGGGATAACCTGAAAGAAAAGGAGTGTTTGCGGAATATAGAGTGGCGGCATATCAAATATGCGAAACTAAAATTTTGTCCGCTGATCATTCCGTCAGTCTGCCCGGAGTGCAAATGTAAGTTTTTTGAAATGACGGATGATTTACAAAATACAAGGAAAAATTGATCAGGAGGAAAAATTGGAGATACAGGAGGTTCTCTTTTATGATATATGCAGAAAAAGGAAGAGAACAGGAATGTTTTATTGATTTTGTGGAAAAGGCTTTAGGAATATTGGATAAAGAGAAGTACCGTGATTTTTTAGCTGTGTTTGATAATAGTAGAATATTGACGGAACAAGAATTGATCTCTGCACTGCATGGAAGTGTGGGGAGAACCAGACAGCTGCCTGTCGGGAATGTGGGGCGACATTTGGAAAACCAATAACACATATTACCTCATTGTTTATTATGACAGCAATGGTGTTGTTGAACATATTATGGTTATGAATCAAGATTAACAAATCCTATTTTTAGAACTGGAAAAATCGTGACTGGAGGCGGTAAATAAACATGGGTAATATTTTTGGTTTTGAAGAAACAGAAAAGATGGGTCTCAGAAAAGGTGACGTTTTTTATTTTAACGATTGGATTGATGAAAAAATCATTTCCATATTGGAGGAGATAATAGAGTAGTTTCTTTCCCTGACGCAGGCGCAATTTACAAAGAAATACAATGGAGAAAACAGTGCTTATGTCAATCGGAGAAATATTCGTGGCGGATGGAAAAAGATTTTTCATCGGGAATTTGGCAACAAGAGTTTTGACAGCTCAAACATTTTGATATTAGACAATTGTACTTCACAAAATTTGCAGACAGTTTACGCCTGCGTGAAGCCGAGTAATTATAAGGCTCCGTCCATAGATTATTTTGTGTACGGTTATCTCTATTTTCAGTGCCCGCTTGATATAGAATGGAGAGAACTTTGCTTAAGTACACGTTTTGGTGTTCCATGCCCGAATTTTATACAAATCCTATGGCCGGAATTAACGCAAAAAATAGAATCCGAAATCCCCAATGAGTTACATGGAAAATTAGTAAATGCCAATCTGTTTCTTGACATACTTGATCGTAAATCCGGGAAAATGCCTGAGCCGACATTGGAGCAGATACAAACCAGGTATCAAAAACTGTATTGGTTGCTGAAACCAATTCTTGTGTTACCTGAACGACCTATGTTTATGAAAAAAGGGGATTGGGAGAAGCGTCTAAGGCGGTTTGAAGAGAAACAATCATAACTTCAAGTTTGCAAGGGAGTGCATTACATGAAAGTGAGTAATTATTTATCTGGTGCAGTAAGACAATTTTCGTATTGGTTTGTGCATGGGACATTAGGATATCCTATTTTAGAGGGAATTGAGTATTTGAATGAATTAGATGAAGACAGCAGCTGTATGGAACAGGCATTTTCGATATTTATGAATAACATTGAGTTAGATAATGTGGGAAATATATAACCTATAAAATTAAAATTTTTAGGGAGGGTATAAATGACAGCAGAAGAAATTTTTTGTGATTTGTTCGATAAATATGGTGAGGATTTTAACTGGTATATGGTGCCTTTATCACAATCAAATGGCATATTTGTTGAAGAATTAAAAAAAGAGATTGGAGAAAGACATTTTTTATATCATAAAAAAGTCTGGGCAGTAGCAAAATGTGAATCTAATGATGATGTTTTATATGTTACTGATGGAGAACAGGGTGCAGATACTTACTATATTTTTCATCTGACTTATTCAAAGCAGAATTTAGAGGGGTTCCCTAAGTATGAAAAATTTGCAGACATATATGCAGTAAAAGAATTTATTGAACAGGCATTTATAAAAACTATATAAAGGAACATTCAATTTGTGGAGGTTTCGTAACTGTTAAACGGAATGTACCAACATAATGTGAAAGAAAAGAGGATGAAAACAAACATGAAAGCTGCTATGCAATATCAAAATAAAACTCCGGAAGAGATTGTTCGTCAATACAAAAAAAGACTTCGAGCTAAGCAGGGGCTTCTCATACTGATCTTACTGCTACATATCATTATCAATATTAGAGGAATCTGGTGGGGTGATGATGGCATGGCAGATGTTTTACTTAAACTGTTAATTTTTATTGCGGTCACTTTTCCAATCAACATCTGGATTTCCTGGGATTTTATGTCTCTGAATCTGATCCTGAACCAGAACTGCGATCCGGTAACCTATGTTCAGGTGCTGCGTCTGCTTGAAAAAGTACATAAAAGAAAGCGGAGTGCCCTGGCTATCCGTATCAATGAGGCGGCTGGTCTTATGTGGTCTGGACAGTTTTCTGATGCCCTGGCTTTGGCGGAGCCTTTGCGTAAGTACAAATTAAGTGTTAATTATCGGATTTCTCTTTTGAACATTCGTTTTAACTGTTATAAAAAAATGGAAGATTTGGAAAGGGCAATGCAGGTTAAACATGAGGCAGAGGTTCTTGTTTCCTCATTCAAAAAAGCATCCTTACAGAGAACAGGGCAAGAGCTGCTGAACGTTATGGATGCCAGCCTGGCCCTATGGCGGGGGGATCATGAGACATACCGCCGTATGGAGGAAGCCCGAAGCGCCAGATATACGGCTAAACTTCAAAAGGTGGTTTCTGTCGTATGTCTTGCGGATGTTGATATTGCCTGTGGAGAACTAAAGAATGCCAAAACCCATCTGGAATATGCAATCCAGGAGGGCGGGACTTTGTATGTTGTAGAAGATGCCCGGCGTATGCTGGCGGAACTGACGCAAAAGGAGCAAGGATAGGATATTTTTATTTGGGAGGAATTTTCAGGATGGTAAAACAATATGGAATCGATCCAAGGCTTGTGATCTGGATACAAAAGAATACAGGGCATGACCTGCAGACCTTCAGTGATCTTGTTAAAATTAAATGTCTGGACAGCAGAAGGAGAAATTTCTCGGCTGTTAAAAAAATAGAGGATGTGCGTCTCCCCTCCTGGCTGGTGATAAAGGATGATGATTTTTCCTTAATTGGGGAAATGACGAAGTTAAAACAGCTGTCTCTCCATGACGTTGCGATTGATGACTATTCTTTTCTGAGCAGGTGTAGAAATTTGAATACCCTCAATCTACAGGATACCAACTTTTCAGACTGCCGTCTGCTGACGGAATTCCCGGCTTTGAAGAAAGTATTTCTGCCTGCTTACAGCCAGTTGAAACATAAGGAGGTATTGGAACAGTTGTCTTGCCTGAAAGAGATAAAAGAAGAAAAAACAGAAAAAACCCGGAGAGACAGAACAGGCTTGTCAGGGGATAGAGCCTTCTGTGGAGAGCCCGGCATCATGCAGGCCGCTGCGCTTGGGGGACACGGCACATTTGAGTATAGATGGCATGGGGATTGTCCTGTTTTCCGCAGAGGTTATGAAGGATGTTGTTCCAGGAAGCAATTTTCTGACAGCAGAATTTACGAATCCAGAACAGGTTGGAGCACACATTCGGAAAGGGGATATCACGGCTTTCTGTACAGGTACGGGCGGTGATTTTATACTCTGGTTCCGCAATGGCCATCCGGATTCCAATGCGGAAAAGGAGTTCCCGGTCATGATCCGGCTGGCGCTGGAAGTAAGAGGCGGTTCCTTACAGTTCTGCGATCTGTTCTGGTTAAGTGACTGGAATACGGATTTTCCACAGGAGCAGATACTATCTCTGCCGGATGGATACTATCATATAACGGTCTGCACGAAAAAGCCGGAATCCGGATACTGGGGGGATGACCAGATTATTTGTCTCTATTTTAATGAATTGGAAGAAATGCCGGAGCTTACATGGCCTGGAGTTCCTTACCTGTTTACGGAAGAGCAGGAGATAGAAGCGCAAGAAACAGGCACACAGGGGCAGAACAAAAGAGACTATATGGAAATGATCCGACAGCTGTATGTGGTGGAAACGTTGCAGGGCTATACAGACGAAGAGATTGCTATCGTGAAAAAATATTTTGACCCATTGCCTTTGGCGCTGGAGGCATTCTGGAAAAGCGCTGCACGCACAGAGGCAATTCATAAGGTACAGGATCAATGGATCAAGCCGGAAGATTTTGAAAAGTGGGCCTGGTTAAGAGAAGGCGATTATCTGGTGATCCTGATTGAAAATCAGGGATGCTGCCGGGCAGGAATCCGAAAAAAGGATCTGGAAAAAACAGATCCGCCGGTTTATGTCGCTGCAGATGACCACAGATGGACCTTGTGCATCGGGACACTCAGCGAATTTCTGCAGGCTGCCCTTGCCTATGAAGCCATATTTGCGTTTCCTTTCCATGGAGAGGAGCTTATGTACTGGCTTACGGAAGAGGAACTGGAAACCGTCCGCTCCGGCCTTGAAAAACAGCCCTTTGGCCTTCATGGCTGGCTGGGGATGGACATGAGTTTTTACAGTAATGCCTCTGATAATATGGTTGCCGTTATGGACTGCGGCGACCTGGAAGCGCTTTATGGAGCTGCCAGCGAGACAGGATATCAGAAACTGATGGAGGTCATGGAAGGCCTTGGGGAAGCGATATAAGGGAGGGAAGAGCCGATGAGCTTTCAGGATGAGATGAAGCAGATATTTTTACGCGTTGCGGCAGGGGAAGTGGAACCAAAAGAATGGGAAGCGTGGTGGAACAGCAATAAGGTTAAATTGGAAGAAGCCCTCAACCGGGGAGACAGAGGGAGGATGATGCCTGCCCTGTGGAACGCCAACTATTACTGGATGGCAAAGACACAGAGTGGTGTTGCCTATTATTTTCGTGCCCAGGGACGTCCGGTAAAGGTTTCGGATTATTATGAGAAGAAGATGCGGGAAGAGGAAGAGCGCGAAAGACAGAAGGCCATGGAAGGCTATCATAGGGATACCGCCCCTTCCAGACAGCGGTGGGAGGCATATCTGGAAGGCCATCCCACAGACAGGATCGCTTTTGACTGGAAAAGCCTGCTGGGAACACCGGCAGGGCAGAAACCGGCAAGGGATTTTGCCTATAAACATGCAAGGGAAACAGAACAGTGGAAAGAGTGCGGGGAAGAACTGAAGCTCCGCCTGAAAGAGAACCTGCAGGCAAAGATTGCTCCTGTCACAAAAGCTTATGGCATGAAAAAAGCAGGACCCAAGACCTTTGTGCGGGAGAAGAACGGCCTGGTAACCCGCATCCAGTTTATCGGCTATTTCAGGGGCGGCGGATACGAGGCGATGTTCTGTTATTTTTGCCCCCTATATGCCATACCGTACGGGATCTTAGGCCTGCCGGGGCACATCTGCCAAGGGGAGAATTTCCAAAGGATGCGGAGAGACTGGGGCGTGATCCAGTATGGCATGGAAGCGGTGGACACTGCCATGGTGGAGCGTATCAACAGAAAATTTGATGATATCCTGATATTCCTGGCGGATGGCGTGCTGCCGGAGTGGCAGAAGATCGACAGCCTGGAGACATATTTCGCGGAGGAACGCCGGGATTATCTGAATGCCACCAGGACAGGCCCAAAAGATCCAAGAACCGGCAGGGCCATGTGGGATCTGGATCAGGGAGGAAAGGAAGATCCCTGGAGGGCGGATGAGTATCTGTTCGGCGTATGGGATTTGTTGAACGGAAGGGAAGCGGAAGGGTACGCACACCTGGAAGAATGCGTGAGACACAATTCCGATTATATAAAAGAACGTTTAAAGGAGTTCCCCAATGCCTGCAATGATCCGAGAGACGCCATGGCGGTGATGTACCGCAATGCACAGTTGTTTCTTGGGACAAAGGAGATCCCAGATGCTGAAAAACGCCGGGACAGGATTCGGGAGACTTATGAGGAGGTATGCCGGTTCATGCGGTATTACCACGGTCTGGCAAAAAAGACGGAAAGGAACCTGGAATAGAGGGAACTGTAATGATGGAAGAGAAAAAAGTACAGCTTGACAAGGTACGCAGGGCATTCCGGAATCCAAACCTGCGAGGCTGGATTCCCAGATACCTCCTGACAATACTGGAACAGAGTGAAGACATCGAAGATACCCTGTCAAAAATGGAGCAGGCCATGCCAAAATACTGTGAGCCCCGCAAATTTGCCACGGAAGAGCTGCAGAGCCTGGATGAGGGGAGTGAGAAACAGAATGACTGGAGGAGCCTGTTGGTTGAACTAAGCCCTGCCGTAAGAACCTTTTGGGAAGAGCGATATGACAATTACATCAATCCCAATGGCAGATACCAAACACTTTTAGGATTTGCGGATATGCGGGAAAGGTATCTGGGAGTTTCCCATGAAAGCAGCGTACAGCTTTTGTATGGGATGGGATGGAAGCCTGTGGATACCATGTGCGCTTACCTGCTGAGCATGACTACAAACCGTATGTACAGCCTGTCTCCCGATGCTGTCAGAGAAGCTGTCAGACTGGACCGGGAGGCGGCCATCGGCCTTCTGGATAAAAAAGTGCTGGGAGAGGCCATCGTTCATCATCACTTCTCCTATCAGACAGAATGGCAGAAGCTGTGGATGGAATTTTTGTACCTGTTCTGTGGATTTGAGGATCAGACATTTCTGCATATGGAGCACAAGACGAAAAAGCTGAAACAACAGTGCCAGGCCATCTGTGAGAAGCTTGCCAATCCGAATTATGAGCAAACGGAACTGGAAAAAGCATTGCGAGCCTGTGCCTTGCTGCCATCAAAGGAGGAAATGGCAGCCATTCCGGATAAGAAATTTGAAAAAAAGCAGAAAGCAGCCCTGCTAAATGCGTTTGTCTGCAATTATCAATGGAGTTATCCCGACTGGATGGAAATAAAGGATCATCCGGCCTGCCGTACAATGATACAAAACCTGCTTTGGGGATGCTATGAGAATGGAGTGCTTCAAAATGCCTTTGCTCTGGAAGAAGGCGGACAGATAACGGATGGGAATGGGGAGGCGTTTTCCGGCAGGATTTTCCCCGAACAGGGGCGGATTGGCCTTGTACATCCGGAGGAACTGACAGAAGTGGAGCGGGATATCTGGAAAAAATATGCAGGGAAGAAAAAATGGAAACACCCCCTTCCCCAACTTAAGATACCTGTGTGCCGGGGGCAGTATGACCTGGCGGCATTTACCGGCATTCAGGTAACGCAGCTTTTCATGATCACGGCGGCGGGCAAGTGGGGCCTGTACCAGGGGAGCGGCAGGAACCAGTATATGTCGTATCATATGGTAGACCTTCTCCACGGGTATGGCGCTCAGCTTACCTTTGACGGTATCTGGAGAGGACCGGAATATGGACCGGAGATCATCACGATAGACAAAGTGATTTTTTATCGGTTTCGGCATTTCCTGCTCTGGGATCATGTACCCGAAAGTCTGGTCTGTGCCCCGGAGGAACTGCCGGCACGCTTTGTGTCTACTGCAATGGCAGCTTTCCAGGCTATCATCGGGAAAGGGAAAAAGAAAGAGTGAAAATAGTTTTCGGTTTTCGGCAGGATTGGGGTGTATGAGTAACCCGTAAAGTTTGACCGGCTTACAGGAGGAGGAAAATGGGAAAAACAGGAACAACGGGAAAGACAGGACAGCCCCCATGGGCAAAGCGTATTTTAAAATTGCTGGAGCAGGCAAAGGTGAAAGATCCGGACCTTGTGCGGTTTGGTGCCTATAGCCACAAGTATAAGCTGTCACCGCCTGCCAGTGAGGAGACGATACAAAAATTTGAGGAGCAGGAGGGAATACGGCTGCCGGAAGAATACCGGGATTTCCTGCTTTTTGTGGGAAACGGCGGCGCAGGCCCTTATTATGGGCTTTATGGGGTGAAGACACAGGAAAAGGAACTTCACGATTCCCATGGTTCCCGCCTCTACCGCGTTCAGGAAGAGCCGGTGATCTATCCGAAGATGAGTGATGAGGATTGGAACAGGGTGGCCGATCCGGAGGGCAGACGAAAAGGAGAGGAGGTACATCCCTATGTGGGAGTCCTGCCCATCGGGAGCCAGGGCTGTACCCTTATGACAGGGATCATGCTTGCAGGACCTTATCGGGGGCAGGTGGTCTATTATGACGAGGATTTCTGCGGTCAGCCGTTTTTTGTGCGGGAACAGGGATTCCTTAAGTGGTATGAGAGATGGCTCCGGGAAGTGATCGCGGGTTATAATGACGAAGAGATTGGATTTGGATTAAATATAGATGGAACCCCCAGTCAGCTGATGGATCTGTACGAACAGACCGAAGATCCGGAGGAAAAAATAGAGATCATCGACAGTTTCTATAAATTTGAGACTTTGCCAGGAAAACAGAAAACGTATTTCAAAAAACCTGTGCCCAGGAATCCAACATGGAAGTGCGGATGAAGCTGATCAAGATGCTGGTCCGTTTCCATGTGCCGGGCATGACGAAGGAGCTTGAAAAGCTGTGGGAATACGGGGCCTATGCGGAGGCGGTCTCCATCATCACCTATGAAGGCACCTGGGAGGTGAAGGAAGCCTGGTATGAGAGGGTATTTCAGGTACTGCCCAGGCTCCGGGGGGAGGGCTTCCGGGATGCCTGCCATACCATCAGAGCCGTGAAGGATTATCCCAATGTCCATGCAGGAAGGCTGAGAGAAGCCTTGAACCGGAACGATCTGGACAGGAATGACAGGATTTCGCTGTTTCACTGTATTCAGGAGCTGAAGGGAAAAGAAGAAGTGCTGGATTATTTCCTGGATTATCTGTCCACAGAGGAAAATCCCGCTTTGCTGATTTATGCCGTCTGGTGCACGGAGGGTGTAGAGAACCGGCAGCTGCAGGAGCTCTATGTACGTCTGATGGACAGGTACAGAACTCATGAAAATACGAAATTTGACTATAAAGGCAGCCAGATGGTCTTAAGAGGCGGCGCCTGTCTGGGAGCCAGCAGACCGGAGGGACAGCTCACAAGCAACCTGATGCGGCAGTTCGATTATTTTGGCCTGGATTATCCAGGTGGCTTTAAGCTTCTGATGGACGAGGGCAGATGGAAGGAATGGAAACAGCAGAACGGATTTGGGACAGTGGATAGATAGAAGAAAGTAAGCAATATATCAAAGGAAGTAAAAGGCTATGTCAAACACATTTCCGTTAGAAGAATTGCGCTCATTGTTAGAAAAGGCAAGGACCGCAGATGCGGATCTGAAACAATTTGGCGCAGAAAGTCATAAATATCAATGGAATCCGCCAGCGTCTTTGAAAGAGATAGAGGAATTTGAGCAGGAAACAGGGATTGTTCTTCCAGATGGCTATCGTAACTTTCTGCTGCAGGCGGGGAACGGCGGAGCCGGGCCTTTTTATGGCCTGTTTCCTATTTCAGCGAGCAAAGGCTGGCCCATAGAGGCGGATAAGCTTCCCTGGCTGGATCCGGACAGGAGCGTAGAGGAACTGGAGGATGTGCCGGACTGGAAGCGGGGCTGTATCCCCATCGGTTCCCAGGGGGATACCTATATCACCTGCCTGATGGTGACAGGGCCGGACCGGGGCCGTGTCGTTTATATAGAATATGAGCGCTCCTGGATATTTTTCCCCAGGGAACCGGACTTTTTATCCTGGTATACCCGCTGGCTGCGGGAGGCGGCAGCCGGTTACGATATGGGGTGGTTTGGTATTTTCCTTGATGGTGATGAAGAAACACTGCAAAAGCACTATGTTCAGGCGGATACAGAAGGGGAAAGATTATTGGCCATTGACAGTATGGAAAAGTTCCCAGACTTATCGGATGCCTCCCAGGATTTTATATGTAGTATTCTGGATGAATGGGTCATGAAGGAGGATGTGGGCAGCCTGCCACGGCTGGCTTACCGTGTAGACCCCGAATTATATGGACAGTTTTTGGATAAACGATGGGAAGTTGGGCTGATTGACCGGGTGGTATATGAATTGTACCATACGCCTGCAGACAGAAAGGATCTGGCAAAACGTTGGAAAGAGCGCATCCTGGATAAGTTGCCGGAGCTTTCTCCGAAAACGTATTGTATTGCCATACCGCTTTTGAGGATGGGCGGCGGGGTGAATCTGGAACAGGTGGCATTTCTCCTTGACAGGGCTGAAGGCAGGGAGAAAAGGGAGCTGCTCCGTGATTTAGGGCATTTCCCGGATGCAAAAGAACACCTGGAGATATGGTTGGGCTATCTGCAGGAACGGGAGGATCTGGAACTGCTCCATTATGCTTTGCTGTCCGTTCCCCATGTCAACGATCCCCGGCTGCGGGAAGCACTGTGTAAGGTACAGGCCGCATTCCCGTTTGCCCTGGAAATGATTCATGTTGATGATTATAAAGATAAAGAAGCATTGGAGCGTTCCTTACGTCGGAATAAAGAACGCACGGTTTATAAAGCGGCAGACGCTGTCCTGACAGAGTTGTTTTATGAGGGCATTAACCCGGAGGATATCCGTCTGCCCCGTCCGTACCGCTTGAAAATGCCAGGGAATGCAATGAGCGATTTAGGGATGTACCGAACCCTGCCGACAGATGGGATTTTGATACACCCATTGATTGCCCTTGCCATTCGGCAGGGATCGGGTGGAAGACTGCCATCCACTGCCTGGGATTGGGGGCGGAAGCTGAAACAGGTCAAGGAGCTCCAGCTTGTCCTGTCCGAAAAAACAGTCCAGAGCTGGGAGGATGAAGCCCGTTGTGCCTATCTCCGTGCGCCGGACGAGCATTTTCCGCCAGAGCCTTATTATTATGATCTCCGGGGCTGGGCTGTCATTGGCGGGGTGGAAAATTTACGGGAATTGAGGATTTCTGAAATATGTGTGGAAGATTTCTCTTTCCTGGCACAGTGTAAGAATCTGCGGACGCTGTCCCTTTATAATACAAATTTTACAGATTGCCGGTTATTGAAGGAGCTGCCAAAGCTAAGATATGTTGATCTCCGTTATTGTCGTTTGATACATAAAGAGGTTTTGAAGAAACTTCATGCGGAGTGTGAGCTATAAAGATGTAAATCATTGACAATAGTTTACAAAAGGCGGCGATGGCGGATGCTCGCTTTGCGGCGGCGACGGAGCGATCTATGTCCTGCCCTGCTATACTGCTTTTTATTGCCAGCCAACGAATATAGGGAGGAAGAAAAATGGAATCGTACATCTTCGTAATAGCCATGATAGCGCTTTTTGCTTTCGGAATTACTAAATTTGTTTATTATAAGATAAATAAGAATTCGGTTAAAAGCAAGACAAGCAAACAAAATGATCTGGTTATGAGAAGTGGTGTCGTTGGTTTATGTCTTGGTGTGGGCGTTGGCGTAGCATTAAAAGATTTGTTCTCTGAAACCGCTATACTATTAGTTGGAATAATTGGGGCTACAATAGGTGTAATAATAGAAATTGTTATCAGACATCAAAAAGAATCTACCTGATGCTCCTGAAGAAAGTAACATCGTTTTAGCAATTTGGGATTACATCCTGATTCCGCCTATGACAAAAGCGGAACTGGAAGATCTGGCCGGGAAACTGCGTGGGAAGGGAAGGTCTGTATGAGCGGAGCAGCAGGAGAAAAGCAGGAAGCAGAAAAAAGGATAAAGGAATATATACAGGCCAGCTCCATGGGCCTGAGCAAAAAGGAAGAGCAGGATTTTAAAGAGCTTGTAATCCGCAATGAAGAAACGGCAAAAAAGGTATTCCGGGGTTCAAAACATATAGGGAAGGCGTATATCCTGATCTATTTGAACTCCCAGGGAAAAGACGCTGACATTGCAAAAGAAGAGGCAGCAGCCTGGGCCTGCCAGATGGAGTTTATAAACAGTAATGTTTCAGAAGAACGGGCATTCCGTTCCTGGCTGTCGGGAGAAACTGATATCATGCCGGAAACAATGCCGGTCAACAAATATATCATGGGATTTCCGCACAGAAAAAATGTAGAACTCTGTTATTTATCAAAGGTATGCACATTTACGGAGAGGCTTGTAGCTTATGGAGTAAAAAAGGGATATGTGGATATTGTACGGGGGCCAGTGAGGGAGATGATGCGCGAACTTGACAGCTCCTATGCGTGTTCTTTTCTTGAGCATACAGTCTGGACGTATCAATTATCAGAAGAAGATATCATGCAGATGTATTCCGCAATCTATGCGATATCCGGAAACGCCAAAGCAGAAAAGGAGTTTTACCGTAATTTTATCTGTGCGTGGCTGGAGCAGGATAAGGACCGGTATCTGGCAGCCATTGAAAAGATAAGCAAAGATATGCGGAAAAAGATATTTGCTGTGTTAAAAAGAGAGAATCTGTATACGACATAGATGTTTTTCAAATATAAGAGGAGTGAAAAGAAACAGAATGAAAAGAATTGTGTTGGGAGGCTTTGCTTTTGTGGGCGGAGCTGTTATGTATTCGACTGGCACATTGGGATTTGCCCATGTGGAGGTACAGGCAAATTATATGAAAATACCGCAGTATCTCGGAGTGATTGCAATGATCACAGGTATTATTTTGGGTATATGTGGTTTGATAAATGATAAGTAATACTCCACTTCCAGATCAGACAGAGGTTTTCGTTTTTACCTTTAGTATAGTATCTGTGTTTTGAAGTGGTATATATGAAAGAGAAAGACTTATGAGATACGAAATTATTCAAACAAAATCCTATCCTGCAGCTGAATTTGAAATTCAAAATAAGGAAGGGAATATTGGAAAAGCTGTTAAAATTTGTGAAAAGAAAGTATGGTCATTTGAAATAGAATTTAAACAAAAGAACTTTCAGATGGTGTTTGCAAATTCATCTTTGCCATCCTTGAAAACGATGTTTATAGAGATGCTTACATTTTCTCAGCCTAAAAATGATCTACACAGGCTTTGCATAGACGGAAAGGAACAAGGAGAAATTTTCAGGCGCTGGGGCCATTATTGGCTGGAGTTAAACGGCTGTAAATATAGTACCTGTACAGTAGGATTTGGTTCTGAAGGAATGAAGTGTCTGGTCTTTGAAGGTTTTGTTGACAGAAAGGATAATCCAACTGGAAAACAGATTGCTTTGATTGAAACGCCGAATTCAGGACAACGTTTAGACCGTTATCAGGTGACAGCTCGGGGAGATATGGCGGGATTAGTGGCTTTGCTTTTTGGACTTTTTTGGGACAATAACGCATTCCACAAAAGTGATACATATTATGAAAAAAGCTATTTAGTATCGTGGGGGAAAGAAAAAAATTTGTATGATCCCTCTTTTAAAGATTCAATCATTGATTAAATAGTAGATAGAGAAGGAACTCTGAAAGTGGAAGATTGTTATATGCCTGATTATTTCAATTCATCGCATAATAAAATTAGTCCTGAACTGCAGGGAAGTGTTTTACGGGGCATTTTAGGAAGTGTTACCGGGATAATCGTCTGTATTCTGGTAATGCTGTTATGCGCCCTGTTCCAGATGAGCAGTTTCAGTACCATGCTCCAGCTTTTTACGGGGCTGGTGATCGGGGGGTTCTACCGTCTGTTTCATGGGCGGCGTTCTAAAACTGCTGCCTATGTTACCGTGGGGATCTGTACTGTATTGGCCAGTGTCCTCTGGGTAGCGCTGCTGGCTCTTTTGTCTGTTTTCGTTTCTCCGACTCCATTCACGGCGGCAGATTGGGGCAGACTGTGTGGGGAGATATGGGAACTGTTGCTTTTGTGTGTAGGTCTGGGGATGGTTGGCTTTTTCCTTACCAGAAGAAGTTTGCTGGCTTATGCAGACTGGAAAAGAGGCCCCTGGCATATCGCATACGCTGGAGGGAATGGGTATTCCTACAACCTGCTTCCGGAAAAACTTCCCAATGTCAACCCGCCAGCGTACTTTGCCGTACATAGCCGCTTTGCATCGGGAACCCAGGTCATCGTGGAGTGCAGCAGCCTCCGGTGGCGGAGACGGCTTCATAAAGATTGTGTGTTTTCTGTCCATGATATTGCCGGTGTGGTGCTGGGGCCGGGGAATGGCTGTAATGTACTCTATGATAAGAATTATCAGGTATTGGCTAAGTTTGCAGGCAGTATGGAACACGCAGACCTGATGTTCCTCTGGCTGCTCCAAAGGGAAATCCTCATAGTTAATGTGCCTGCCGGATGGCATTCCCCGGCTGAGGCCAGCCCTGAGCCGGAACCAGTGAAGTCTTCTGTTCTTCAGCAGCAATTCATCCTCCGCCTGAAACGCTCTACCCGGATTGGACTTACAGGGATTGGGTGGTTTCTTTTACTGATTGGACTGGCTCTTTTACTGGTGATCGACTTGTCTGCTGTGAGCATGATAGATCGGTCAGCGATCATTATCGTCATGCTGGCCGCAATGGGGATGGGCATTGTCTATCTGCGGATTGGTAAGGTCTGCCGAGTGGAAGTAAACGGAGAGCAGATGCGTGTGGTTTCCCGGTTCGGGCGGGCTGCAGAATTTTCGGTAAGGGATGTGTCCTCTGTTTCCAGAAGCCTGGGCTGGATTGTGCTGTATGACAGGGAGTTTAAAATACTGGCAAAAGTTGATTCCTACCTGGAAGATATGGAAAGGTTAAAAGAATATATGGCGTCTTACGGGATAAAGATGTGATTTATTGTCTGGCCGTCTTAGAATATCTCCGCAGCTGGTATCTGTTACAGAGCAGGTCGGAGAAACTCATGCTGCCGGAAACAAAGAAGATATTCGCTCATGTAAAGAGTTACCTGCAGGAACCGGAACAAGATGCGCTCCCCTATTTTTCTACATGATAAATTACTGTGTGAAAAGCATTTTGTAAGGCGGACAGAAAGGAAAACGGATAGGTTATGATAATAGGAGATCCTTATAAATTTGCTATCCTGAGTGGGGTGATCAATGAATGGAATATAGATAACACGTTTTGTAATGGAGTCCTGCTTTTTTGTGTAAATGGTGACATCTATCCCAAAGAGGTTGTAACAGCCACTCTGCGGTGTGAGATTGAATACTTAAAGCAGAAATTAAGAAGTCTTACGATTGACAAGAGGTTATATGCACTGCCGCCACAACAGGTTTTTGCAGAAATCTATGGCATTACCTTTCCAGAAGATACTGACAGTGATAATGAAGATTGTTTTGATATAACTCCGGCTTCATTGTCCGATCATAACTGCTTTGTTTTTGCAGTATGTAATGGTGTAAATGTCAGGGTCTTAGCAAGTGAATTGGCTTATGAAATGGAGAATGGCAGACATAAGTTACAGGATATTGCTGTAAGTGAAACTTTTGTTTCTGTCAGTGAAGTGAAGGGGATCATATCAGGACTGGAAAATTTTCCTTTTATTATATAGGTTAGGCAGTACGGAGAATGTGCCGCACTGAAATGACCTGGCTCTTTGTGAAAGGATACTCAGAGACGGATGGCAAAAGCTATCAATGTAGTATCATATGAAAATATTAGATAAAGGGGGGATGGTGAAGAGTGGAAGACCAATATACCCGTTGGCAAACAAGAAGGAGAAGCCTTCCGGATCAAAAGAAAAGTGGGAATGGCTGGATACTTGGAAAGTCATGTTTAACACTGCACTTGACATATCAAATATATAATCTTGCTGAGGAAGCAGAACAGCAAAAAGCTATTCTTCGGCTGATCATTCCTCAAAAATGCAAATTAAGTCCAGAGTTAACAGATTTTTTGAAGGGGCATAAATATGTAAAGGTTATTAGGAGGGATTAGCCAGAATGGGACTATATTTATGTATATTTAATCAGAATGGAGACGACATTTGCGGAGTAGAAGTTGGATTATATAGTTATTTTGGAGAATTCAGGGATTTAGTTTCCAAATTTACAAACAAAGATTTTCTTTCCAGAGTTCTTAAGCGTAAGAGCAAATTTTCATTACCGATGACTACTTTATTAAATCATTCAGATTGCGATGGCAGCTGGAATGTTGATGAGTGCGTTCATTTAAAAATGGAGTTGCAGGAAATAAAACAGATATTCATAAATGAACCACCAGATTTATCAATAATTGAATTGAAGCAGGATATATTTAAGTTTTATGGAATAAAACCTGAAAATCTATTTGAATGCTTTATTGATTCTGATTGTGAGTTTTTAATCGACAGGTTGATTCAATTATGTGATTTGGCAATTCAAGAAAACAGGCCAATTATATTTCAATGACATTGTTTTTTGAATTGTGTTACCTGCTCGTGTAGTACAGGCAACGAAAGCATCAGTAATTCCTGATTATAGAATGAATCAGTTAGGTAAGGAGGAGAATCCATATGTTACATTGGATTGCGATTATACTTGGAATTATCTTTACACTTTTTCAACTTTTTTATGCCTTTATAGTAATATGCAGCCTGATAGAAAATACGGGGTATAAAATCCTTAGCGTTGTTTTTGGCATCTGCCATGCAATTTCACCAGTATTGTTCGTATTCTTTGGTTATCAATGCCTTTTGCGTAAGATAGCACAATATGGTGCATTAAGGGCAGGTATCGGTATCGTTGTTTGCTTAGTCATATATTTTTTGGTTGTTTCAATATGGAATAGAATTGTATTGGGATATACTCCCGAAACATGGAAAATAAGTCTGTTAACGATAGCACAAGTGATTGTTTCGGCTATATTTATTTACGGCTTTTTGTATTTTTAGGCAAGCAATATGGAATGCAGACTACTCTGTCATTTTGCAGGCAGGTACAGAAAGTGGAATTGTAAGAACAGCAACTGTTAGGATGTTTGTGATCTTTAAAAACATATGAGGGAGAGTTGGACTATGTTGTTGAAAAAAGAAAAACCTGAATTTGAAATACGCCCATTGTACTCCATCCGTGAAGAGTTGGAACTGATAAAGGAGTTCTGCTGGCAGCCTAAACTGGCCGCAGGCAAGATCTACACGGAGGAGGAAATCGATGCAGCGGAGCAGCGGCTGAACTATAAGCTGCCACAACCTCTAAGAGAGCTTTATTTGGTGCTGGGCGACTATGCATGTGAAAAGAAAGACACCTATTTCTGCCGCCCGGAGGAACTCCACTGGAGCGGACAGTACCTACTGGTGGAGGCCATGGAAAGAACCCGTCGGGGATGTGGGATCTACCGAAAAGACCCCTATGCGTCGGTTTATAGCTGGGAACGGAACGGGGTCAACATTTACGGCGAAGTGCAGGATGAAAAGCCGAAATCAGAGGTGATAAGAAAAAGCGCACGTGATCAGTATTTCTCGAAACAATGCTTTTATTGGGATATTGTTATTATCCAACATGTGCTGGATAAGGTAATGAGGGATTGGTGGGAGCTGCATCAGACCCGGATGACAGAGGAACTTTCTCCTTTTTATATCGGCTGCTCTCTGCCGAGGAAACTGGACGAACTGCGGAAAGTCCGTCAAAGAATGGAGGAGTGGCTGGTTCCCATCTCGTCAAAAGCAGAGCTTTTAAGGGTAGAGATGTCCGGAAAGAATGCAGGGCCAGAGAATTATGTGGTTTATGCTTATACGAATCCGGAGAAGACCCTGCTGGTTCTATCTTTCAGCGCCCAGCAGAAATATGGATTGATCACGAAGGAGCCGGTTCCCTACTCCTTTGCAGAACGGGTGGAAGAAAAAACCGGGATGCTGTTCTGGTCATGGAACGGGCAGGGCAGGAAACGGATGGAAGAAAAAGAAAAGGAAATGCGGGCAGCGGGCCTGTTTAAAAGGTGAAAACTATGTATGCAACCGAAAAGGAACTGAGGATACTCCGGCAATTTATCAGCCCGAAGCATATGGAAGGCTTGAAAAAGTGGAAATGTTATTCAGAGGATGAAATTCTGGCGGCAGAGAAGCGGCTTCATGTAAAGCTTCCATCTCCTATCCGGGATATTTACCGGCACATGGCAGACCTGTTAGTCACCAGCGGTTATCTGCGGCCATTGGAGCTTCTTCATTGGGAGGGAAGATATCTGGGATTTTTTCTTGCCCCCGGAGAAGGAGATATCATCGGGATACGAAAGGGCAAAACTTCCGGTGGTCTATACGCATGGGAAGAAAATGATCCAAAAGACATAGCCTGGGAATATGAGGATAAACTGGCAGATGCCTGTGAGGAGGGGGATGAGGAGGGAAAGCAAAAGGCTGTGACAGCTTACCAGAAATACTGGAAAAAGCGGAATATCCCTTTGCTCCACGCTCCCCTGAACATTCATAAGCTGGAACATGAACCCAGGTTTAACCATGCCCTGGACGCATATGGGCTGTTCCTGGTGATTCATGCCATCCGTGAATGGGAAGAAATGACATGGCGTGAACATGCCAATGATCGAACCTGCCTGTTCAGTGATTTTTTTCCTGCAAAGTTTTCAAAGGAGTATTTTCAAAACATAGCAGATCGGATCAGGGATGATTTTAAGCCCATTTCAGACCATCCGGAACTGACCAGTCTGGGCGATTTTCCTTTGCAGATGGCATATGTCCACAAAAATCAGGAAGCCCTGCTGGTTCTGGGGCAGGAGCCGGTCTGTTTTATGGTGCTGACAAAGACGGCCGCAAAGGGTGGCTTCCTTGAAAAGCTTCAGGAACAGACTGGCCTGGCTTTTCGTGTGGGATTTTAGAAAAAGGCTGGCCGGACAGAAAATAAGAGAGCCGGTGAGGAAACAGATTATGAGAAAAAAGAACAGAACAGGGAAACGGCTGCGGCTGACACCTCTTATATTGGGAGGCTATGCTGCGTTTCTGGGGGTTGGTCTGATAGTGATTGGACTTGCTGAAATGAAGGAAGTGATCGGTATTGTCCGGCTGCTGATTGGGCTTGGCATGGCGGGCTTTGGCTTGCTGGGGATATGGGACGGGGTGCGTGATCTGGTGGGGCCGGATAAGAAGCCGGAACAGGCACCGGTAAGCCAGTTTATCCTTACGGACACATCAGGAAACAGAAGTTCTCTGATTACATCGGAAGTTTTGTGGGAACAGATAGGCATTCTTGCAGAAAGTGATGACCCTAAAAGTTTTTTGATTAAGATATTGCCTCCTCTTTCTGTTGAAGAATATGGCCTATTAAAGCATGTTTTATGTATTTACCATAGCAACATCATTTTGGTAGCACTTTTTGAAATGCCAAAGGATGGATACCAGATATACCAGAAAAGTACAGAGCCGGATATAGCAGTGGAATGGCTGAAACAGTTATTAGCCGGCAAGCCCGATTTTTTTGGGTGGGATAACGTAAAAACCAAAAAACAGCAGAACGAAAATCTTGCCGCCCCAAACAAGGACGATACCGAACGGGATGATGAAGATACCTGTTCAGACGAAATAGATACACCACAGGAAAGCATAGAATCTTTCTGGCATCAGCTTTTGGACGATCAGAAAGGTCAAATGTTCTATTGGCATCGTCTCCTGGTGATTTTTGGAGAAAGCTGGCATGATGAACACAAATTTTTCTCTGTTAGGGATGTGGAACTGGCCATTGACGGCATCCATGAGGGAAAATACACAAAGGCAGTCCTGGAATGGGGAACGCAGGCACTTGATTTCTTCCCCGGCGTTCAAAATGACCTGATGGTGATCTGGTGTACCAATAACACGGGAAAAGGGGACACCAGGTTTCTGGCGAAAGAAGGAACTGTAACACAGGTGAAATTCTGGCTGGTTAATTATTTGAAGTCCGGTGTTTTTGAAGAAATGAGCGGTTGGGCTGATGTTACTGCCCAGATAGAAAAAGCAAATAGAAAGGGCAAAAAGAAACATGGGAAAGTATTTTAGCGATGTGGTGGATAAGGCCATTGAAGATCTCTATTATTGTTGTGATAATGATAAGGCAAAAGCGGCGGCGGACGCATTATTGTCTGCGGCAAAGGACGGGGATGGGGACGCCTGCTATTTCCTCTCCCGCTGTTTTTCCGGCCCCTGTTACAGCTGGGAATACCACCCCTTTGAAGAAAATGAGGCGGCGGCCTATGCCATGCTCCATCAGGCGATCTCCCTGGGCAGCGCCGCTGCGGTTCTGGGGGCGCTGCGTATGGATATGCTGACACCGGAACTGCGGGAAATCATGCCTTTTGAGAGCATAAAAGAAGCATGGGATGTCATCTATGAAAAAGCCGAAAACGGCTGCGCTTTCTGCCAGTACATGATTGGAAACACCTATTATTTTCTGGACATCATAGAGATCGAAGACCACAAGGAAAGTGAATTTGCAGATAAGGGAGCCTGGAATGCATGGAAACAGCAGCAGATAAAACAGTGCCTGCCCTGGTTTGAAAAGTCATTTTCCAGAGGTATGATTCTGGCGGGGCGGAATTATGGTCATTACTACGAGCATGGACGGGGAGAATACATTCCGGCAGAGCCGGGAAAGGAAGTTCCCATTATGCGCAAGGGCGCAGAACGGGGCTACCCGGAGTGGATGTATGCCTATGCCCATTATCTGGCCTATACAGAGGATAACGATAAAGAAGCCCTCCCCTGGGCGCTGAAAGCGGCAGAGGCAGGACATCTCTGGAGCTGGCATATCATAGGAGATATTTATTGGAACGGCAGGGCGGTGGAGCGCAATCTGCCCTATGCCTTAGAGTGCTACAAAAAGACTGCCAGCTATGGTAACGACAGCTATGCCTGCCGACAGTTGGGACGTTTGTATTTCAACGGCTGGGGTACGGCTGTGGACTATGCGCAGGCGATTCAATGGCTGGAGAGAGATAAGGAGCCGGAAGGTATCAAATATGATCTGCTGGGAATCTGCTATCTGCTGGGGCATGGCTGCCAGCAGAACCCGGCACGGGGAAAAGCATTTTTGGAGAAAAGCCAGGATTCGCCCTATAAAAGTTATGGTCTGGGGATGATGTATGCCGAGGGCATCGGTGTGCGGGAGAACATTGAAAAGGGCGTGGAGTATCTGAAAGCGGCGGGAAATTATGAGCCGGCAGTCGAGGCATTGAAACATTACAAGAAAAGCCTGTTTGGGGTATGGCGGAGAAAATAAGAACATTTAGAAGAGGAGTGTGATGGTTTATGGAATATTCCCTGATGATTGCACCTTTCGATTTTGCTAACCATAATAAAATTGCGGCACGGCAGTTTTTTGATAATTACGCATTTTTTGAACTGACACCCAAACGGGCTAAAGAATATTTTTTGTGGTATAAGAATGAAATCCCTAACCGGATTGCTATGCTTTGGGAATATATGAAGGAGGAACGCCCGGAAAGCCAGCCCTTTGACTATTCTCCGGAATCGTTGATTCCGTTATGGGATTGGTATGAAACAAAAATCAAACAGGTTCCCCAGACCAGGAAAGAAATTGAGTATAATGTTTCAAGATTTCCGAAGTGGATGGAGGAAAATGTCCGAAAAATAACCATGAAATATACAGATGAAACATTATCCCTTGCGCTGGATATTTCCATATATCTTGGAGAAACAATCATAAAAAATTATCCAAATCTGTATTGGGGGCATTTTGCAAGGCCAAAGAATGAGTTTTCCGCCAAAAGACCAGTTATATTGGGATTGAAAAGTAAACCGAAGAGATTTGATTCCAGCCGGGTTGTTTTTGTGTGCATGATAAAATCCAGTGAAAAATCTGACAAGAATCGGCTGTATGACCTGTACCGCTTCCGGGAAGATGAATTTGATCCGATAAAGCCCAGTTACTGGGACAGTTGGTAACCATGGTTTGTCAAAGGAGGCTTTTATGACAACAGCAAAAAAGTATTTAGAGATATTGAGAGAGCGTGAACCGCAATTATGGAAAGAGCCATTAAAAGAATCCAGCTTTACAGAGAAAGATTTATCAGATATTGAGAAAGGGATTGGTTATGAACTGCCAGTGCCATATCGTGAATTTTTGTTAAGCTATAAAATGCCAGGTGACATTACTGTACTTGTTTCCTTTTGTGGCGATTCCTTTGCGTGTTCATGGAGCAAAACCTTTTCACGGGAAAAAAATGGCTATATTCCCCGGCCTGAATTTGACATTGGCCCAACGGTTGAGTTTGAGTGGCACAATATTCAAGGACACAGCGGGGCAGAGTTTTTGAAGAATCTCCAGCAGGAACAGAAAACGCAGGATTACTGCCCCTGCTTTTTGGAGGCAGGGTTTATCAGGGTCGGAAATGTATATGGGTATTTGGTGTATCTGGATTTGGTAAGCGGCGGCATCGTCACAATACATGAAGAGGGCGTATATGACATGATGGGTGCCGGGGTAGATTGGGCCAGCAAATCAGAAGTAAGGAAGTATATGGAGACACGAGAACTTTATATCTGTAAGGACTTTAATGATTTTCTCCGTTTTGCCTGTACTGGTGACTTTCTTGATGAAGACGAAGCAAAATTCCCTACAAAGGAAGAACTGGAGCAGGATTATTCTTAATAAAAGATTGGAGAACTTTGTCATGCCGCTGATCATTCCAGGAAAGCCGCAGATAGACTTTTTCCTGCGGACTACAAAACCATTTCATAATGAAAGAGCAGTCAAAGATTTTTTTCAGATTGTTTTATCCTATGGGCCGGATTGCCGTATATTAACCTTTTAGGAAAGGAAACCATACTCAATGCCCCCTGCTGGAAGACAGAGGAAATTGGTGACACCGTGGCGATTCAGCTGACGGAAACGGTATTCGAGGACATATCATCAGAGTTGCGGGAGAGAGTTGTAGAGTATTTTGAGGAAAGTGTAGATCCGGAGATTCGTGCAGGGTTAGGCAGAGGATTTCTTTTCCGTCCATATTATGCGTCAGAAAAATATGACAGAAAAAAGAAATTGGTTCCGGAATTTCCAATCAAAGAATTGTTCGGAAAGTATCTTCCAGAGGAGTTTTAACATGGATTATGAGCAGTTTATCACAGAGATAAAGAAATATTGGGATCTGCGTAAAAAGGGATTGAAAAAGCAGGCAAACAGCTTTCTGTTCACATTTACCAAATCTTTTAAAGAGAATGTGCCGGATGCGGACGCAGACGCTATTTTGTTCCAATTTTGCAGGGAATACTTGGATGAGATGAAATTTCCGGGCGATAGCCTGCCCAGGCGTCATCTGCCATTTCAATTAACGAAGCTGCTTGACAACTATCTATGCCGTGAATGTGAGAAATCAAATGCCGCAGATGCGTTGGGCATATCAGATTTTTGGAAACAGTTATAACCCACATGATCCAATGCTTGAGCATGATTTTTATTCTATTTTGAAGCGTGCATATATGCATGAAAAATGTGACTTGCAGACAGTTCAGCTTTATTTTAGAGAACAGCTGGATTCCTTATGGTGGGGGCAGCACCATTTTCCGGAGAGTTGTGGCATTACAGAAGAAGAATTTGAAAATATTGTAAGTGTGGCAAATAAAATCCTTTCAGAAAAGTCAGTAGAGCCGCAGCTTGTAGAAGAGTTTGAGTATTACATGAAATTGTATCAAATCTATTTTGAATGGCAGAACAATAACAGGAACGGCGATTTTTACGAGTTGTGCAGGAAGGACTGGTGTTTGAAGGAGTCCCGGTGATTTATTATAAAGAATAGGAAGGTAGCGCCATGATATCAGAAGAACTGAAAAAAATCAAATCTTTTGGCAGCAGTATGGAAAGCTCCGTGACACCGGAGGATATTGCGGACAAGGAAAAGGAACTGGGATTTACGCTGCCCCAGGCTTTGCAGGAATTATATCTGACCTTTCATCCGGATGATCCTGCTTTTACGGAAAAGGGAAATCTGATTCCACTTGAGGAATTAAAAATCTACAAACGTGTCTATTGGACGGACACCATTATTACGATCCTGCCTTTTTGCCGGCATGAACGGTATGGCTATGGCTTTGAAGTAAGCCGGTATCACAAAAGCAAGGATACCATGGGCAGCAATGATCTGGAAGATCCGCAGATGTGGGGGTTTTATGTGCTGCCGGAAACACGCGGGGAAGAAAAGCATCTGGAAGGCCATGAAGTGCCGTGCAATCAGTCAAAACTCTCACAGTGGATCATGGAATGGTTAGGATACCAGCAGACCCTGGCGCAGCCCAGCGTGGCAGCCGTCAACAAGGATAAGGCGGAAAATTATTGGAAAAAAATGCGGGAGCATCTTCCGGATACGTTTTATCATGTTCCTCTGGAGCAGCTTTCCAGTCACAGAACAAATTTTAGTGTAAACTTTGTGGAGGAACCCTTCAGATTTTTATGCGGAAGTATTCTTTATTCAGGGACGGCCTATTTTGGCGGCAGGTCTGATAAGGAACTGGAACAGCTTATGAAACAGATGGGATTCAAGTATGTCTGGATGAAAAGCCAGGATGGGCATCCTGTTTTTAATTCGGCTCCACCCCAGCCGCCACAGGAACGGGAACTGAAATCCATTGCCCCGGTATTACAGTTTCTCTGCAAATTTGCCGGGATTGAGGGAAAGGGAGCGAAGGAGGAAAGTATCCGGCGGGCAGAAGTCCGTCTGGGGGGTTCACTTCCACTGCCATTGGAAGAATTTTATCGTTGTCTGCCAAGTAGATTTTATTGCAGTTATAATACGATTCGCCCTCTTTCCAGCCTGAAACAGACAAAGGATGGCAAGATGAACTTTCTCACAGAAAATCAGGCGATGTATCACTGGGCGGCGAGATTGAACAGCCCGTTTCTATATCGCCGTGCCAATGACGGCGCAGGCCAATGGAACGCATATGGTATTTTAGACGGTTTTCTTGTGGCAGAGTTTGTGTGGGCGCTGGCTTGTGATGAAAAATTGAATCTGATCCTTTGGGAGGTTCCGGATTTTGAGCCGTCGATGCTGTCTGAAGGCGGGAAGCTGAGTCTGTATCTGTCCTCCATTGCAGGTATTACAGATCAGATTGCTATAGGCAATACCCGGAGGCTTTACCAGGCCATGGATGGGCAGGCTGTTGGGCTTTATGACAGCGAAGAAGGTACGTTTTGGTTTGTGGCAAAGGATGAAGCGGTGCAGGAACGATTGGAAACAATGATTGATATTTTCTAGTAGGGAGTTTTTTATAACAACAGCAAAAAAGTATTTGAATTTATTGAAGAACGTGAAGTCTAATTATGGAAGCAAGCCAGATAAAAGGAGAGATTTTATTATGCTGACAGTACTAATTGTTACATTATTTTTTGCAGGTGGTATAGCGCTCATTGTTTGGTATTTGAAATCATTTTATGCTGAACGTGATAACCGGGCAAAAAAGGCGGAGGAACACCGTAGTAAACATGGTGGAGAAAGCATTTTAGAGTGGAACGGAAACTTTTCCGATGGTGCGCCGGATGCAGAATTTGGGAAATTGATTGTAGAGGTTCTGAAAAAACGTGGAGACGGCGCAGCCCGTTTTTATGAAAAGGGCCTGGTATTGGAAAAGAAGCGGCTGCCCTATTCGGAAATTAAAGATGTGGTGTTTGTAGCTGCCACATCAGATAAAAAGTTCACTTTGAAACAAGCTGCAAGAGATATGGGTGTTTTGTGGATATACCCCAAAAAGGGAGCTACGATTGGACTAAGGGAAATGAGTTATCAATTTGATAATGAAATCATGGAGAGGATCAAACAAGGGCTTGGTTTTTAAGTAGAGTTTTTCCATAGTGTAATAACTGCTAAAAAATACATACTGATGGTAGAGATAACATTTTTTATCCAACAGATAGATTTGGACAATGGACCTTCACATGGGGCATGGAAAACTACTTATTATAGAAAAAATGTGATATGCAGCCCGACATAAGAAAACTAACATCAACAAAGGAGAAGATCACGGCCTACAAAACAGGAATTATAAATAAAGGTACACTTAGCTGAAACTTATAAAACAACAATACCTCCTTCTTGGTTTTCTGGCATGAAAAAAGGCTTGACCTCTTTTTTTATATGTATCCGGACGGAAGTGAAAAGCCACAGCAGAAGTCAGGATTCAAAACAGAGAGAGAAGCGAATAAGGCAAGAGAGAAGACTATTGCAGAATTATATAACGGTACGTTTGTTGTATACGCAAAGGTGAATGTTGCCGATTTTATGTCCTTCTGGCTTGAATAGGAGCTTAAAAAGCGCACGGACAGTCATGAAACCTATTATAATTATTGCGGAATAGTAAAGAATCACATTGTTCCCATTCTGGGTAAAAAGAAAATGATGGATGTTACCCGTGGAGACATTCAGAAATTGTTTAATACCAAGGCAGACTACTCAAGGTCGGTGGCAGAGCAGGTAAAAACAATCATGAATGTCTCTTTTCGTTATGCGGTAACAATCAAAGTGATTCCAAACAGTCCGGTAGACGGGATAGGGCTTCCCGAAGCAGAAAAGCCGCAGCAGAGAGCAGGATTCAGGACCCGGAATATTGATACACAGAAAACACTGACTATGGAGCAGATCCAGGTCCTGCTGGAAAAGAGCAAAGATACCCCAATCCATATGCAGGTGATGTTCAATGTGCTTATGGGGCTCCGCAGATCTGAGATCAATGGGGTAAAGTATTCGGACGTAGATTATATCAACCATACCTTAAAAGTGGAACGTCAGCTGGGGAGAGTACATAACACAGTAAAAGAGGACTTTGCTCCGAAAACTTTTACGAAACAGGAAGTAGGATTGAAGACAAAATCCAGTTACAGAGAGATCCCGATTCCTGATTATGTATTTGAGGCGATCTTAAAGGAACGGCAGGTGTATGAGAAAAATAGAAACCGCAGAACGGAAGAGTTTCAGGATCTGGATTATATCTGTTGTTCTACCTATGGCAGAGCAAGGAGCAAAGGGTTTCATTGCAGGTATTATAAGCAGCTTCTTGCCGAAAACGGTTTACCGGATATCCGCTGGCATGACCTGCGCAGCACCTACTGTACGCTTCCGTTAAAAGAGTCTTTTAATCCAAAGGCAGTATCAAGGCTCATGGGACATGCCAAGGAAATCATAACAATGTTAACGATTTGTGGTAGGCTAAAAAAGCTCTTCAGTGCTGTTTCGTCCGTATGGAATTACGGAGGTGTACTGGGTTGCAAAAACAGCAAATTGTGAACGGAATTCGTCAAGGACTTTTTTTCCTTCGATTTGAGTAAATGCCATGACGAAAATGAAAAGTTCCTTGACGAATTTGTGGCATATACGCATCTTTTTTACAATGAATTCTGGAGGTGGTATTTGTGCAAACTATACAAAAAATGTTCGAACTTCACAGCGAATACAAGCCCACAGGCGACCAGCCGCAGGCCATAGAAGCCCTTGTAAAAGGGTTCCAGGAAGGCAATCAATTCCAGACCTTACTGGGGGTTACGGGTTCCGGAAAGACCTTTACCATGGCTAACGTGATCGCTAAGCTTAACAAACCGACTTTGGTAATAGCGCACAATAAGACATTAGCGGCCCAGCTCTATGGTGAGTTCAAAGAGTATTTTCCGAGTAACGCAGTAGAATATTTTGTCTCCTACTATTACTATAGCTATTTATATACAATATATAGATAAATTTTGGCGGCCATGATCTATATATAGCGGTCGAATGGAGTGCATGAACTGTATGAACAGTGTATGCCAGTAACCATGATTCGTCGAGAAGCGATTGATTTTATTATTCATATCGCATATAATTAAGGAAGGGGAGAGTTAATGAATGATAGAGACAAATTTAGCACAGACAATCAATGCAACGAATGATGCTGGTTCCGCATATGATACAAATGTAAAATATTTGCTTGCGGACAAGCAGATCCTGTCACGTATTTTAAAATATACTGTTGATGAGTTTCGGGAGATGGATATTGAAGATATCCTTGGCTGTATTGGCGATGATATTGAAATAGGAACAAAACCAGTTGATGCAGGACTTTCCAATCTTGGAAGGGTGAAAGGAACAGTAACGGAAGATAATATTCCAGGAGAGGGGATTATCTATTATGATATCCGCTTCACTGCGTACTTCAGGGAAAAAGAGATGAAGATTCTGATCAACATTGAGGCACAGAGGTCAACGGATTCCGGTAAGCTGGGATACCGCTTAGAGAACAGGATCGTATTCTATCTTGCAAGGATGATTTCAGCACAGAAACAGACAGAATTTTTCCACAGTGACTTTGATAATTTGAAAAAAGTCCGAAGTATCTGGATATGTATGGATAGCGAGGAAACAGAAGATTCTATCGAAGAAATTGGTTTTGACAGAAAAACAGTATTTGGTAATAAGAGAAATTCATATCATACGGATCTGATGAAAGGCATTATTGTCAATATTAGGAGTGGGGCGGATAGTTCTTCTGGAAAAGCTGTGAAGAAGTCTCAGAATGTGCTGATAGCTATGCTGGAAGAGTTAGTTTCCAGGAAAGATGCATCAGAGAAGAAACGTATATTGGCAGATGAATATGGAATGTCAATGACTGCTGAATTGGAAAGGAGAATCCAGATTATGTGTAATTGGTCAGAGAGTATTATAGAACGGGAAAGAATACGGGAAAGAATAGATGCTATTGGGAGAATGATCAGAGCTAATATTACAAGAGAGCAGATATTATCTATGGGATACACGGAAGCGGAATATGATAAAGCAGAAAGTGCATTATATGCAAATGCTTAGGCGCAGATGCTGGTGTTGTAATAGGGGCAAGTTAAAGGAATCCAGAAAAATCAAGGGATTGTATTTACTTGGTCTCTTGTTTTGGCTGGGCTTGGAGAAGGCAGGTGTGAGACGGTTTGGAAGGCCAGGAGGGATCTGCTTAGAAGCGGGGGAATTAGTAAGAGAATGAACGGAGCCATGAGCGAGTGCTTGTGGCTTTGTTCATTTTGGGGTATAATAGCATTAAATGCCAAAAAAGAAAAGTTTTTTGACCTTTTTAGCAATAGTTACAATATTTATATAAAAGGTGAATGAGCAATATGAAAACAAGACCAATCTCGACACCGGAAAAACCGAAGGATACATCCCGTATGTTTGATACAACAGAGCCTTTATTGCGACTTAGAGACATGGGTGATGATGAATTTGAGCGTGTAGTTGGTGAATTTTTGGGTTTGTCAGTATATCCCGAAAATATCGGATATACAGGAGATTTTCCATGTTATGCTTTTTTGCCAAATTCATATCTTGAAAGAATCTTTTAAAAGCTTCCTGTTTTGAATAAGCGTAATAAAACTTTGTTCCAAAGGTTTCCT
This sequence comes from Clostridiaceae bacterium, assembly GCA_910574345.1. Classification (GTDB taxonomy): domain Bacteria; phylum Bacillota; class Clostridia; order Lachnospirales; family Lachnospiraceae; genus UBA3402. Next base: position 87,904 of record CAJSZV010000006.1, read on the forward strand.
GAATGAGACGGTAATCAACTGCCACCTGGTCTTCTTGACTGAATGCCAGTGTCGGTACCATTTTTCCAGTTTTCTTGTCTGCCCTCTCCTGATACTTGACTTTTCCTCCCACATCCAGCAGACGGACATAGCCTCCCCGCTCTATCAGGCAGTTTGCTTCTCTAAGCGCCTCCGCGATCCGTTCTGCCGGCATCCTTTTCTCTCCCATAAAGTGCTGTATCACACGAATGATTACTAACGCGGTAAAACAGATCAGGAAATGGGCACGGATATGCCCTCTCTTTTTTACAAAAATCGGGCGGGCATCAAAATCGGATTTCATGATCCGGAAGGATTCCTCTATAACCCATGGTATGTTTCACGGATCTTTGCCGCTCCATAATCCATCTCACTGGTTATGATTGCAAAATATCCATCAAATTTAGCGTCCTTTTCCGCTTTTTCCGTGTCTACGGTCTGGATTTTGGCAATCTGGTCTTTTTCCAGGATCTCTCCCGTTTCCTTTATCACCGTCTGTTCTGTCACATACCGGCCTTTCCCATGAGGGATCGCGTAAGCGTTGTTTTTCGTGGACTTCCGGGCCCTGGCCAGCTTCTCTTCCCGTTTTTTAGCTGCCATTTTTTCGTCCGCTGCCGACTAATACAGCAGTACCTTCCGTTTTCTCACCACGGATTTTCCGATTTCGATCCGTCCCCCTGGCTGCATAACAGGTCAATGTTATGGGAGTAGTTCATTCCCTTATCCACGACAACAACGGTCCGTTTTACTTTATATTCTTTTTTAAATCCATCCAGATTTTCTTTCAGGGTATCGGAATCGCTCATATTTCCACGGAAAACATCCATGCAGATGGGGATTCCATTTTCATCCATGAACAACCCCATCTGAATGATGGGCGTCAGGCGGTGTTCCCTGGATACTCCCTTTTGTCCAAGAGCGGGACCAGTTACCATCTCCACGTTTCGATCCTGGTAAGTCTTATCCGGGTCAGAAAAATCCTGTTCCGTATAGTAATTGGTTATATCATAAAAGGAGTATTCCAGTTCCCGTCCCGTAATCTTCTTGATCCGCCAGCTGGGGAGGATACATAACACGGTAAAAGAAGACTTTGCCCCAAAAACTTTTACGAAACAGGAAGTTGGATTAAACACAAGATCCAGTTATAGGGAGATTCCGATTCCTGATTATGTCTTTGAGGCAATTTTAAAAGAACGGCGAATATATGAGAAAACAGAAACCGCAGAAAAGAAGAGATTCAGGATCTGGATTATATCTGTTGTTCCACACTTGGCAGGGCAAGGAGCAAAGGGTTTCACTGCAGGTATTATAAGCAGCTTCTTGCTGAAAGTGGCCTGCCGAACATCCGCTGGCATGATTTGCGCAGCACATATTGTACGCTTCTGCTGAAAGAGGCGTTTAATCCGAAGGCGGTATCAAAGCTCATGGGGCATGCAAAGGAACTCATAACTATAGATGTTTATGGCGATAATAAAGGCATCATAGCGGATGGCGTGCCGGAAATTGAAACATATATGAAAGAAGTTTTGCCAAACATGGAAGAGATGGAAAGCTTTAAAAAAGAACTGCTGGAGATTGTGATGGACGTAACGGAATTTCTTCTGGAGGTAGGATGAAAAGAACAAAAGTTCGATTTCCCATCTATACAAATTTCGTGATCTGTGGTAAGATAAAAAAGTTCTTTGAGTGCTGTTTTATCCGTATGGAATTACTGAGGTACGCCAGGTTGCAAAAACAGCAAATTGTGAACGGAATTCGTCGTGGGCCTGTTTTGCCCCGATTCAAGTAAGCACCACGACGAAAATAAAATGCTCCACGACGAATTTGTGGCGTATAGGCGTCTTTTTTTACTACGAAATCAGAGGTGAGTATTTGTGCAAAATGAACAAAAAATCTTCAAACTTCACTCAGAATACCAGCCCACAGGCGACCAGCCGCAGGCCATAGAAGCCCTTGTAAAAGGGTTCCAGGAAGGCAATCAATTCCAGACCTTACTGGGGGTTACGGGTTCCGGAAAGACCTTTACCATGGCTAACGTGATCGCTAAGCTTAACAAACCGACTTTGGTAATAGCGCACAATAAGACATTAGCGGCCCAGCTCTATGGTGAGTTCAAAGAGTATTTTCCGAGTAACGCGGTAGAATATTTTGTGTCCTAATTTGGGGACAGGGTGAAAACCGCATTATTTAGTGTTATTTGGTGTTGATTGTACCGTATTTTGTGGACAAGATGGGGGATTATGGACGAAATAACACTAGGCGGACGGGTGGGGTTTGTGACCTGGATTCGTGTAATGGATTAAACAACACAGGATGACATCAATAGCATTTTATCTACATAGAAAGGTACAGGAGATAGAGAAAAGTGTATGTAAAAAAGGAGATAAGAAATATTGGAGTTTTGGATTAGTGAATCAGGAAAGCAAGAACAGAAGAGAAAATGGAAGCAGGATTTTAAAAATATAGGAGAAGATGTATATACTTTTTTCATAGATACTGCAATAAAAATGGGGTTTGAAGATAGAGAGGGACAATGGGATATGTCTTTTGAAATAGCTGATGCTATGAAGAAAAAGCAACATATTTTGGTTGAAGCTGGTGTAGGAATTGGAAAAACATTTGCTTATATTGTTCCTCTTTTATATTACCATAAAAGATACAAAAAACCGATAATAATTGCGACATCAACTATAGCATTGCAGGAGCAATTAGCAGCTGATGTTAAAGTTATAGAAAATATACTTGGGTATCATCCTGAAATAGTGCTGGCAAAAGGACAAAACCATTTTCTTTGTAAATATAGGTGTGATGAGCATTTCCTTTGTGAAAATGATGAAACGGCTAGAAAAATGTATGAAAAAATTGATAAAGGCGGATGTCAGAAAACAGATTGGGATTTTTACATACCGGATAATATTTGGAATCAAATAAATGTGAAGGAATTTAATCCGGTATTTTGTCGGCAGAATTGTGTGCATAAAGATTATTGCTTTTACTATGGATTGAGGCAGGAACTATTAGACACAGATGGTATTATTTTATGCAATCAGGATTTGTTAACAATCAATTTAAAAAAGCGGTATAGTTATTCAAAAGAAATTATTACGGATAAATTTCAGTTCGTTGTAATTGATGAGGTTCATAATTTAGAAAACAAAGTTAGAAATTCTTATACAATGGAAGTAAGTTATACTTCATTGCAGAGAACAATGGAGCAAGCAAGGAAACTTACCAGAGGATTAGGATATACAATAGATTTAAAGATTAAGGAATATTATAAACATTTGGATGTGGTTTTTGATGCTTTATATTTACAAATTAGAAAGCAAGATGAATTTGCAAAAAAGTATGACAAAGAAATTGAGCGATATTCAATTAATCGAGATATACCAGCATTGCAAGGTTTGAGAGATTGTGTCCATGATATTTTTTTAGAGGTGTCAATACAATTTGGTGCGGATGATTATTATCGAAATAAAGATCATGATGCGGAAGTAGATGCATTAGAGTTGCAAGAAACTTTGTGGAAGTCAATGTTGAAAGTTGATAGTGATGATATATTTTGGATGAACGTCAAGGGCAAAGGGAAAAAGGGAATAAATATTTTCAGTTGTCCTAAAGATGTGAATAGGCGCACAGAGGCACTCTTTTTTTCTGATTCTAAATTTACGACAATACTGACATCAGCAACCATAACGAGTGGTGTAGGTGATAAATATGAAGAAGGATACAAATATTTCATTACAAATACAAATTTTCCAATGGAACAGGGATTTATAGCAGAGCCGAAAGTTTCCCCATTTAATTATGATGAACATGCTATGATTTATTATACAGAAGATATGCCTCATCCCAGTCATGAGAGAAAGAAATTTATTGAAAAGGGGATTGATGAAATCGTTCGTTTATTGGAAATATCAGAAGGGAAAGCACTAATACTATTTACTGCTAAAAGTGATATGGAAGAAGTATATGAAGGTTTAACAAATAGAGTGCCGTATAAGGTTTTAATGCAACATCAAACTGCTTCGCAAAGTGATATTATTGCAGAATTTAAAAGAGATATAAATTCTGTGCTGCTAGGCACAGGAACATACTGGGAAGGGATTAGCGTTGAAGGGGTTGCCTTATCCAATTTAATTATTTTTAGATTGCCTTTTCCGGTTCCGGAACCAATTATTGATTATAAAATGAGCATTTGCAAAGATGGGTTAATGGAAGTTTTAGTTCCTGAAATGATTATAAAATTGAAACAAGGAATTGGAAGATTGATACGAAGTGAAAAAGATTTTGGAATTGTTTCAATCATTGATTCAAGAGTAGGTGAAAAATCTAAAGCAAAATATAAGCAGATGATTTGGGATGCGTTACCAGTAAAAAATAAAACATCAAATTTTGATGTGATTAGGGAGTTTTATAATTTGTTAGTTGAAAATAATGATGAAAGAAGAAAGGAGAAAGATAACAATGACTAAAGATAGTTTGTTAGATTTTCTTAATGAACCCACATTAGAAACATTTTCATTTTTCTTAGAACAAAATTTAGGAGAAACAAATAATATTGATTTTAAATCTGAATGGATAGAAATTGAAAAGGTAGCTCAAATTCTTATGGGAATGGGAAATTGTGGTGGAGGTTGTATTCTTATAGGAATTGCAGAAAAAGATGGAAACTTAGAGCCAAAAGGGATTCAAGAAAAAATATATGATCCATCAGATTTCATTAAGAAGATATGCAAATATTTTCCTGATAGCATAGCTGTAAAGATTCAGTTATTGAATTTCTTTTATGACAATGATGTATATGGAAAATTGAGAAACAAAAAATTTCAAATGATAATACTTAATATAGAAGATGATAAAATTCCTATTGTTTGTGAGTGTGAAAGCAAGATATTTAAGAAGGGTGATATTTTTATACGAAGAGGCACAAATACAGAAAAAGTGAACTATGAAGAATTACAATCGTTATTAGATAGGAGAATTGAAGCTACTAAAGCTCAATTAACAGATGAGGGATTGAGTGAGCAATTGAAACAGTTAAAAATTTTGTATGATGCTATTCCAACCGTAATTAACAAATTTAGCTATTCTGCATTAATGCAATCACCATTTGCGTGGCAAATACTTGGCAAGGAGAAAAATAAAGTTTACCCTGAGAAGTCATATGAAGAATTTTTAGTTGATATGATTCAGATGAAACAAGAAAAAATTCAAAAGTATTTATGAATATGAAATACATAGCCGATTGATTTTCAAAACGAGAATCAGTCGGTTTTTTTATTGCCCCAAACTCATACATAGCCATTCTGTCATATGCAGGGTGGCTATTAAAATTTCAGGAAAGGAGGTAAACCGTGATGTCTAAATGTAAGGTAATTGCCCTTGCAAACCAGAAAGGCGGGACGGGCAAGACCACGACTGCCGTAAATTTAGGGGTGGGGCTTGCAAACGAGGGGAAGAAAGTGCTGCTTGTGGACGCCGATCCGCAGGGGGATTTGACAACCTCTTTGGGCTGGGCGGATCAGGACAGCCTTCCGGTCACGCTCTCAACGCAGATGGAGAAGATTATCCGTGACGAGCCGTTTGAAGCGGGAGAGGGGATTTTACACCATGACGAAGGCGTAGACCTGATTCCGGCGAATATTGAGCTGTCCGGCATGGAAATCACGCTTGTAAACGCCATGAGCCGGGAGTTCACCATGAAATCCTATCTAAGCGAGCTGAAAAAGGATTATGACTATATCCTGATTGATACCTTATGTGGTTATCCACATAAACAATCTAATGCGGAGTAAATTATTATGCGGAGTAAACTCGGCATAGTCTTTTTTCTTTCCTTCCAACAATGTTGCGTACTCGGCCTGCAAGCTCTTGACGGTGGGCAGCTTCTTGATACCCAGATCGTCAAATGCCTGCTTTGCCGCCTTGTGGAGCAGAATATCCGCTTCATGTTCCGCTAAAAATTTCTTGGAATATCCCGCCTTGCGGTAGGCCGCATAGACCTCGCGGGTTTTCACATAATTGATGATGTGGGTCCGCAGTACGGCGATCTCCGCCATGCGGGTTTCCGCCGCCTTGATCTGGGCCGACAGCTCATTGTGGCGGGTCGTAACTGCCGCCGCTTTTTCCTCCAATGCCGCGTATTCCAGCAGGCCATGCTCGGTGAGATAGTTCATCGTCTGCGCCATCTGTTTCAGATTGAATACCTTCGCCCAGCGCGCATAGCCAGCGCCTTTTCCCGCCTGCAATTTTGCCTGAATATCCACCAGAAGATTGACCTTGGGCGGCTCTGTCTGGACAGCCGGTTTCTTTTTTGGGGTATGCTCTTTTTCCCCAGCCAGTACCGCCCGGATTTCTGCCTCGCTGTACCCTTGTCCCAGCTTTTCATCCATGCGGGCAACATTTTTCCAGCCGGGGGCTTTGAGCCGGATTGCCTGTCCCCGGCGCGACACTTCACATCCCATTTCTGTAAGCAGTTTTAACAGCCCGTCAAAGTCTGCCGGTTTCTGTTCTAATGCCTGGTCAATCATCACGCGGAGCTGTTCCCTGTGGGAGGGCTTCGCCTGATCCCCCAGCCATTTGTTGTAGCTTTTTCCATGCGGTTTTGGGTCCTCTACAATGGAATAGCCGTTCTCAACGCAGATGGTATCATTCAGCCGCCGGACCGCGCGGGTGCTGCCCCAGAAGTTTCGGAATTTCCGGTCACAGTTCAGATTGACCGCGTTCCAGATGATGTGGTTATGGATATGGGATTTGTCGATATGGGTGCAGACCACAAAGGCATGATTGCCCTTGGTGAACCGCTTTGCAAACTCCACGCCCAGCCGGTTGGCTTCTTCCGGGGTAATCTCGCCGGGGACAAAGGACTGCCGGACATGGTAGGCAAGTACATCGTCCGCGCCGCGTACCCGGCCAGTGGTGGAAATGTACTCCCGTTTCGCCAGCAGAAACTCGGCGTCGGCTACCCGGCTGTCACACGCAAAGCCAGTGACGAGCCTGCCGTTATCTGTCTTTTGCGGGTTGGATACATAGTCAATAATGTCACTGACCGCCTGGCTTTCGGTGCGGCCCTTGCCGGTGTGCAGCGGCATGATGCGTGTGGTTGCCATATCAAACACCTCCTACTGTTCTTAGCATCATTGAATTGATATTATTTGAAAAATCCCGTATAATAGGGAATAGAAATTTGAAACCGAAAGGGGGTCTTGCTCCTATGACAGAATATGAACTGTTGACGCTGATACATGGCGGTGAAAATATCCGTGTGGAGTTTAAGAAATCCACAAACGAGATTACCAGGGATGTGTATGATACTGTCTGCTCATTCTCTAATCGGGATGGTGGAATCATTATCCTGGGCGTAAAGGACAACGGAGAGATTTTAGGAATTATCCCGGATGCAGTTGACCGCATGAAAAAAGATTTTGTTACCTCTATCAACAACGGGCAGAAAATCAATCCTCCCCTTTATTTACAGCCGGAAACTTACCAGATAGAGGGGCGCACACTTCTGGTAATTCAAGTGCCGGTCAGCAGCCAGGTATGCCGTCATCGCGGGCGTATTTTTGACCGGAACCATGAATCGGATATTGACATTATGGATAATTCAGATATGGTGTATCAGCTGTATGCCCGTAAAAGCGGCAGTTATTTTGTCAACAAAGTGACCCGGTTTCAGCTTAGTGATCTTCGCTCTGACCTGATTGAAAGGGCAAGAACGATGACTTCCAGCCGTACCGCAAACCATCCGTGGAAATCCATGTCAGACGAGGAAATGCTGCACAGCGCCGGTCTGATTCTAAAAGATGAAGAAAAGCAGATGGAAGGTATCACTCTTGCGGCAATCCTGCTCTTTGGAAAAGACTCTACCATCATGTCTGTTCTTCCGCAGCATAAGACAGATGCTATTTTTCGGGTAGAAAATTTGGACCGTTATGATGACAGGGACGTTATCATAACAAATCTTTTAGAAACCTATGACCGTCTGATTGCGTTTGGGCAAAAACACCTTAGTGATCCTTTTGTGCAGGAAGGGATTCAAAGCATCAGCGCCAGAGATTGGATTTTGCGGGAAATTTTTTCAAACAGTCTGGCACACAGGGATTATTCCAGCGGATATGTGGCAAAGTTTGTAATCGAGCGAAACCGGCTTTACACCGAAAATGCCAACCGCTCTCACGGACATGGGGAACTGCTGTTATCCTCTTTCGAGCCGTATGCAAAGAACCCACCTATATCGAAAGTGTTCCGGGAAATTGGATTGGCTGATGAACTGGGTTCCGGTATGCGGAACACCTATAAATACACCCGGCTTTATTCCGGCGGGACACCAGAATTTATCGAGGATGATGTATTCCGCACAATCGTTCCGTTGGCTCCGGTTGCCATTGAAAAGGTGGGGCCGCAGGAAAAGACCCAAGTGACAACCCAAGTCAAGACCCAAGTGACAACCCAAGTGACAATCACTGATAAGATTCTGGTCTTTTGCCTTGAACCACACTCTAAAGCGGAAATCGCAGAACACTGCGGATATAAAAACACAAAGAACTTTACACAAAAATACCTGCGGCCTCTGCTTGATACTGGAAAGCTCCAGATGACAATACCGGACAAACCGAGAAGCCAAAATCAAAAATATATCACATCTGAACGCTGAACTTTAAGGCAAAAAGAAAAAGCGGAGGAAGGCGCGGCGAAGAACGCCGTTCCTCCCTCCGCAGATGGGGCAGATTGTCCGGTCAGGAGAGTTTGGAAAGCTGGGCCAGTATCTTCTGCACACCGTCCCAAAGCTGTTCTTGCCGCTGGGATATATCCTCCAGATCAGCGTCATAAACCCGCCCTGTTTCATGCACTTTACGGGTCAGCTGGTTTAAGTTGTTGCTGGAATAGCGCATCAGGGACACCAGCTCCTTCAGTTCCGGCAAATCCAGCTTTACCACATACCCGTCCAGGGCCATTTTCCGCAGATAGGCTTCCCGGTTGACGGTTCCAAGCTGGGCCATTTTCTGCTCGATCAGGGCCAGCTCCTCCGGGGAAACCCGGAAATTCACCTGTACCTCCCGTTTCCGCTTTGCCGCGCTCATCGTTCCGGTTCCCGTTTCTTAGGGGCGGCGGGTCTGCGTTCCGACGGCTCCTGTTTGAGTTTTTCCAGGACGGAGCCTTTCTCCGGGGCTTGAAGGACTTTCCGCGCCTGCTTCAAAAACAGGTCGGTCAGGCCGGGGTTGACCTTATCCGCCACCAGGACATAGCTGTGGCGGGGATCGCCGCCATCCTCCGGCATGGGGATTGTTTTCGCCCAGGCTTTGTTGTCGCGGGAGATACGACCGTCATGCTCCTTTTTCAGCACCGTATTGGCAAGGATGTACTGCATACGTTCCGGCCCGAACTGTTCCAGCACTTCTTTCTATCAGACACCTATTTCCGTAAGATACGATAAAATATAATCCATTGCTATTTCAAAACTGTTTCCATAAAACCCATGTCCAGCACCATCAAGGACTTCCAGTTCCGCATCCGGATAGGCTTCTGCGGCCCGTTCAGAATAGGAAATATCCACAAGGCTGTCCCTATTCCCGTGCAACAACAGCACCGGCTTTTGAAAATTCTTCATTTCCGCATAAACATCATAATCCCATACATCCGTGACGTAATTCCTGCCCACCATAATCCAGCCATTAAAATTAAATTGTTCCGGCACCTCATCTATGGAATCAAATTCATCCTGCACCGTATCACGGATTACAAAAGCAGGGTAGAGCAGAACCAGACCATTTACTTTTTCCGGCTCACGGGCAGCCACAACAGCAGAGGCCACTCCACCTTGTGAGGCACCAATCAAAACAATCTTGTCACTGTCTACAAAATCCCACTGCTGTGCCGCCTCCAAAACCGCCTCCATATCAGCCGCTTCCGTCATAACAGACATTCCGACTGTCGAGCCGTCACTCCTGCTGCTGACACTTCCACCACAGAAGTCAAAAACATACGCCGCAATACCGTGGTTTGCAAGGCACTCTGCGTATGGGATGCCTGACCTGTGGGTGCTGCCAAGTTCATGTGCAAAAATCACCAACGGAAGTTTCCCTTCCCGTTTAGGAACATATGCCTCACCGGAAATATTAAGGCCGTCCCGTTCACAATCTTTTTTTACTATTTCGTACTCATAATATTCCACTGGTACATCCTCAAAGGACACAGATGTATCTTCCCCGATAACAGAATCTGTTTTATCCTGCTGTGCATGCGGAGCAGAAGCACCGCATGCACAAAGGCTTACAAAAACAAAAATCAGAGAAAATAAAATCACGCATTTCTTCATCATCGGTTCTCGTCCATCCATTCCGAAAACTGTGACCGCACTTCCTCGTTTGCAGTTTCCGCATTTACAGTAAACCCCTCCACAACCGTCGCATCAGGCGCAAGGTCTTTGATCTGGTCGATCATCCTTCCGAACCGGCTTCCCAGATGGATTCCAAAAGGAACAACCGTCTTGCCGGACAGATCGTTTTCTGCCAGAAATGTATGCAGTGCAGGTGGTATCTCGGCGTTCCATACAGGCAATCCCAGATAAATCACATCGTAATCATCCAGATTTTCAATTTTTCCCTGCAAAGAAGGCCAATCCTCATTTTCCATCTGGTCGATTGCCGTTGGCAGCATTGTGGAATAGTCCGAAGCATAGGGTTCCGTCATCAATATATGAAATATGTCCGCTCCTTCTTTTTCCTCAATCACCTGCGCCATAATCTGGAGGTTTCCTTCGGTATTATCCGTTGGCCTGTTCAGGCTTGCAGATGTAATCGCATCCACATCCATACCGCTGGTATCCCCCATATTCTCACTATACGCAAAATACGCTACCAGTACATTTCCACTGCTTTCCTGTTCTGAAGAAGTGCTGTCATTATCATTATCCATGCCTGTGTTCTCCGCCTTTTCTGTTTCATTAGAAACCGGCGCAGAAGGCTGGCCTGCCTGCTTATTATTTCCACATCCAGCCAAAGCGGTCAAAAGCAGGACGGCCAGCAATGTCATCATATATTTTTTCATTTCAGCACCTTCTTTCTATCCGTTATCCGGTATATTTTTTCTTTCATTTGCCTCCACGATTTCCGGCAGCGCTATATTTTTGTTGCGGTAACGTGCCTGCGGGTTCCGTTCCGGGATCGTGAGCTGAATGGCTTTCTTCGGACACGAATGGACACAGGCCATGCAGGACTGGCAGCCATCCGTATGATATGCCGCCTTGCCATGTTCCACATAGTAAAGCCCCATCGGACATACCTTGCTACAGATGCCGCAGCCGACACAATCCTCTGTAATACGGTAGATGCCTTTCCAACGGTCTGCGGGAGCCGCAGAGCTTCGCGCAAGAAATTCCTGATGTGCCGCTCTGTCAGCCTCTGTCGCAGGCTGGATCATAACCTTACGCTGCGCAATATCCTTTTTGATTGCCTCAATCTGCCCATCCACATTTTTGTCCAGCCCTGCCTGCTCTTCCATATCGAAAGCCGGGAGAAAATTGTCCGCCATCAGAACCGTGTTGATATATGCTGCCTGTATGCCGATTTTTTTTAACAGCCCATCTGCCAGTTCCGCTGCACCTCCGTGCCGGTTTCCGTATGTCAGCAGTACATAAAAATAATCCGTTTTGAATTTTGCCCTTTCGACAAACTCTTTTACCATCGGCGGCATTTCATGGCCGAACACGGGGCATACAATCCCGATTGTTTCATCCTCAAATACCAGCTCATTTTGACCGATAACCTGCGGTATGCTGACCGGTTTGTCGGAAAGCTGCTTTGCCACATACAGGCTGTTTCCGGTTGCGCTAAAGAAAAATATCATTTTTACAGAATCTCCCTTCCTAACAGCCTTTTCCTAATTGATACGCCTCGTCCATTGCGGCTTTCCCCTTTATCTCCCCGACACAGAAAGCCGAACCATAAACCTTACCCTTCACAACCGAGCCGGGAACACACGCTGCAAAACCTTCCATGTCTTTCATTGTAGTTTCCATAGCCCCTTTGCCATCGGCGGCAGTAGCGATAAAGTAAAATTCTTTTCCTTTCATCCGGCTGCCGCCAGCCAGCATCCGGTCAATCATAACCTTTAACTGTGCGGAAATCGAGTAATAATATACCGGCGTAGACAGCACAATCACATCAGCGGCTACCATCTTTTCGATCACCTCTGCCATATCATCCTTCTGAACACAGGTGCCTCCATTGCTAAGGCAGGCTTCACAGGCTATGCAGGGAGCAATCTTCTTTTCCCTCAAAATGACGGTATCCGTCACATTGCCTGATTCTTCTGCCCCTTTTATAAACTGCCGTACCAGTGTTTCTGAGTTCCCGCCCTTGCGGGGACTGCTTACCACTGCCAAAATTCTTTTTCCCATGCCAAAAACCTCCATTCTTATTTATAAGACTTCTTATAAATTTCAATGCAGTCCTCATCCGTCAGCGTGTAGGGGTCGTTAAGGAAATTGACTCCCAATGTATCTCTGGCGTTCTGTACCATCTTTGGAAATTCGTCCGGTGTGATTCCATAGTCAGACATTTTCAGTCCATCCACGCCGCAGGCTTTCTGCAGGTCACAAAGGGCTGTCAGGAAGTCCTCCGCCTTAGATGCGTCTTTTACGCCCATCATCCGGGCCATCTCGATAAAACGGTCATCGCAGACGTGCTTTTCAATAAAGAACCCATAGTACGCCTTGGAAATCATAATCAGACCGGCTCCATGCGGCAGCTTCTCATGGTATGCACTGAGGGCGTGTTCCAGCGGATGAGCACTGGTGCAGGAGCCAACTGCCATCTGGATGCCGGAGAGATAACTGCCAAGAGCCACCTTTCCCATAGCCTCCACATTATCCGGCTCCTTGATCGCCGTTTCCAGATTCTTTCCGACATTGCTGATCGCTTCAGCAGCCACCATTTTGCTCATCTCATTACGGCTTACGGAAATGTAACCCTCCGTGGAATGGAACAGCGCATCAAATCCCTGATATGCCTTAAACCCGGCAGGGACGCTGGTCATCAGTTCCGGATCGACCACCGCAAGCACTGGATAGGTTCCCGGCCCAAATACGCCCGTTTTTTCATTTGTTTCAGGATTCGTGATAACTGCGCCGCCATCTGTTTCCGAGCCGGTTCCTGCGGTAGTGGGGATTGCAATGATCGGAAGTCCCGGAACCGTCGGCCACTGTTTCCTGCCGGTTCCAAACTGTACATAATCCCATAAATCTCCGCCATTTGTCGCCATAATGCCAATCGCCTTTGACGCATCAAGCACGCTGCCGCCTCCAAGGGCAACAATAAACTCACAGCCGTTTTCCTTTGCAAACAGACCGCCTTCTTCTGCAACCGGTTTTGTAGGATTCGCCGGAACCTTATCAAATACAACAGATTCCACGCCAGCCTGTTCCAGTTCATTCTCTAACCGTTCCAGATAACCGTTCGCACGGGTAGACTTTCCATTGGAAATAACAATCAGCGCTTTTTTTCCATGCACCAATCCCATCGGGGCATTGATCTGTGTATGCAGCTCATTTAATTTTCCTGCGCCAAACATGGCAGTAGTAGGTATCCCAAAAGTAAACATAATTTTTTCCTCCTTGATCTGATTATAAATTTTCATATTCTGTTGTAACAGACTCCAGCCATTCACAGCCTGCGTTCTCGTTCGGAACGCTGATGGCAATGTGAGCAAACCAGCTATCCGGCGCTGCCCCATGCCAGTGCTTTACCTCCGGTGGTATGTTCACCACATCTCCGGGGTTCAATTCCTGCGGTTCCTTCCCCCATTCCTGATAATAACCTTTTCCGGCAGTGCATAACAGGATCTGCCCGCCGCCGTGATGGATATGCCAGTTATTGCGGCATCCCGGCTCAAAGGTTACATTAGCAATCTGAACCTGCTCTTTACTTAAACCTCCCAGATAGCTCTTTCCAATAAAATACTTGGAAAAGGCTACATTCTCCCCGCCAATGGGAAACGGGCTTTCTTTCTGAATTTCCTCCATCGTTTTCGCCATGACCAAAACCTCCTTTATTGTTTTTGTGCTGCCTCATTGATAACACGCATTGCATTTAGTGTCCGGGGATAGCCGATATACGGCATACACTGGGAAATGACACGGATTAAAAACTGTTTATCATTCCCCACCCTCATATTCCCTGCCGCATGGCCGAAAAGCTGCGGTTCACAGCCGCCCTGTGCCGCAATAAAGCAGAATGTAATCATTTCCCGCTGCCGGTTATCCAGCCCGTTTCTGGTATAGTAATCACCAAAACAGTTCCCTGCCAGCCAGCGGTTGATGTGGCGGCTTTCCTCCGGGCCGGATTCAGCGAACCCTTTATAGCTCTCACCAAACAGTTCTACCTGTTTCGCTTCCCCCATTTCCACCCGGTTTTCAGGTGTTGTTGTCCCCTGTCCCGGTAATGGCAGTTCTGTATTTCTTTCCAGCAGCACATCATTTGTAAGACCGAGAAACGGGTATACCCTGCCAATGCCCAGATAAGCCACCGCCTGATAGACGATTTCTTTCACCTCAACCGGCGTCACCCCACAATCCAACGCTTCGGGCAATATCTCCCGGAATGCTTCTTTTCCCTGACATCCAAGCAAGGCTGCCAGAACTGCCATGTAACGGGTTCTCTGATCCAGAGCCGCTTTCCCGGTTTCCAAGACTTCATTCTCCGAGAACCTTTGGAATAACTCATAAAATTCCGGATCATACTCTTTCAGTTTCAGAAGATAAGATATGTTCTGCTCCATTTTACATTCCTCCTGTTATTCATGGATTTTGATGCTGTTTAACTGCTTTGCAGTGCAAAAACAATGAGGGTCAATAATTTCACTGTGACCAATATCCATCGAAGCGATAGCCTCCATCTCACGATCTGTCAGCTCAAAATCGTCAAGACTGATATTTTCCTCCATGCGCTCCCGATGGACAGTCTTTGGGATTGCTACAATTCCCCTCTGCAGGTGCCAACGCAGAATAACCTGTGCCGTTGTCTTTTTGTGCTTTGAAGCAATCTTAGAAAGTATCCTGTGGTTAAAAATATCTTTCTGGCCTTCGGAGAGCGGCCCCCATGCTTCGGGAACAACCTCGTATTCCTTCATCACCCGCAGGGCTTCCCGCTGCTGAAAAAAGGGATGTATCTCTATCTGGTTTACCGCAGGGCGTATTTTATGATTCATGCACAAGTCCACAATCCGCTCCGGAGGAAAATTGGATACCCCGACTGCCCGCAAAACACCTTCCTCATACAGCCGCTCCATCGCCCTCCACGCACCGTAGTAATCTCCAAACGGCTGATGAATCAGGTATAAGTCCAGATAGTCAAGCCCCAGTTTTTGAATGGAACAGTCAAAAGCCTTTAATGTGCTGTCATATCCGGCATCCTGTACCCATAATTTTGTGGTTATAAACAGTTCTTCGCGGGGAACATCTGACTGGCGGATCGCTCTGCCGACCGCTTCCTCATTTCCATACGAAGCCGCCGTATCAATCATACGGTACCCTGCTTCCAACGCATGGCTTACACAAACTTCGCACTGCTTAGCATCCGTAATTTGAAATACACCATATCCCTGCATTGGCATTTCAATACCATTATTCAATGAAATATACTGCATTTTGCCTCCTCACCTTCCTCCCAAGAAAATTATACCGCTCACTTCCCCAAAAGTACAATGCCGATATGCGAATGCAGCTTGCGTTTAACGCATACTGATTCTTGAAAAAACAGAGCGTGTGCGGTATAATGTCTATATCAATTTTCACGGAGGCAGCAATATGTTTGAACTAAACCAATTAGAGCAGTTGCTCTATGTCCATAAATACGGAACTATTTCCAAAGCAGCAGAGGAATTGCACCTATCACAGTCGGCACTCAGTCGTTCCATCCAAAAATTGGAAAGCGACCTTCAAGTTTCCCTTTTTTCAAGACAAAAAAATAAAATGGAATTGAACAAAAACGGAAAACTTGCTGTTGATCTGGCTGCAAAACTTTTAGATCAGGCTCATTCCATGACGGCGCAACTCCGCAGCTTTGACAGGAGCCAGCGTACCATTTCGTTAGGTTTTTGCGCTCCGGCACCTTTGTGGACAATTCCAGCGATTTTTTCAGACATTTATCCTGAAATGACCATTTCCTCTGAAATAAAAAATACAGATACTTTATTGCAGGGATTGGGGGAGGAGCTTTTTCATATGATTGTTCTTCCGTGTAAAATCGAATCGGATGAATTTATCTGTACGAAGTATGTGGAAGAACATCTGTATTTTTCACTTCCTCCCGCCCATCCGCTATCTTCCAGAAAAACACTACATTTTAGGGACTTAAATGGGGAAACGATGCTGCTTCGCTCTAAACTCGGCTTCTGGCATGATATACACGAAACCACTATGCCGGATACTCACTTTTTAATACAGGAAGAATCATTTGCGTTCGATGAGCTTGTGAAATTGTCTGCATTACCATCTTTTACTTCTAATCTGGTAATGCAGCGGGAAGGAATACCTCCTAATAGAATCACTATTCCGATTATGGATAAAGAAGCGAATGTTACATATTATTGTCTTTACAAAACTAAAAATGAAAAAATGCTAAAGGGATTTTTGCAGAGATTGAAAATGTAAATTAGTTTAAGCATTTGTTTCCACATTGGGAATGTTTAGTTTTAAGCCAGCCGATAAACTCATGGCTGGCCTTTTTGTATTCCGAAAAAAGAAAAATTTCTTTGAAAAAAAGCTTGCTTTCACACCGAAAATGCGTAAGCTGTCACTCACAAGGCAAGCAGCCAGTACAAAAACACAAACAAAACGAAAGGTGGAAAACATTATGAAGACAGGAAAAATCACAGCAAAATTGAGGGACGCGGTTCCGGTATGCCTTATGGTAGAGGGACAGGAAGTAAAGCGGTACAAGAACATTGACCTGCCGGATATGCTCAAAGAGGTAGAAATGCTGGATTTCCATTTCAACGTACCAGAGGACGGCAAGATCACTTTTGAAATCAGCTATGCGCAGGGCATGCTGCCGGAGGTATTCCCGGAGCCGAGGGTGAAAATGACGCGGGCCGAGAAAGCAGCGGCCAAAGCGGCAGCGAAAGCCACCGCAGAGCAAGAAGCCACGGCAGAAGAAAATGCCCCGGCGGCCATGCCGGAAGCCATACAGGAAGTAACGGCGCTGGCAGAGATAAAGCCCTTCGATATAGCGGCCCTAATCGCGCCACCTGCCGCAGAGGAAGCCGCACCGGAAGCAGAGCCGGAAACCGAGGAAGCCACCGAGCAGGCGGCGGAAGAATCCGAAGCCAAGGAAACCGGAAGCATGGAAATCCACTACAATGTAACCGGGCCGCGCAGAAAGGAATTAGCGACCGCAGTAGGAAATTTTATCGGCATGGCTCCGGTATACATGAAAGCCCCGACCTATGGTTTCGCGGTAAGCAATTACATCATTGACAAGAACGGAACCCTTACCGGAGAAAACAACAAGGCATTAGTGGAAGCGCTTGCAGAGCAGGGCTTCACCGCAGCATAAGATAGCAATACCGGCCCCGCTTCGGCGAGGCTTTCTGTTGCCCGGATATCCTGAAAAAATATGTTTTAAACATTTAGAGGCTTGCCTATCTATTTAAAATATGTAAGCTGTCACTCACGGAATTAAAACATAATTTTAGGAGGACATGCCAATGCTCAATATATCCGAAATCGTAAAGAAGACCGAAGAAATGTTTGACCTATTCAATCAGCATTTTTACAGTAATGAATTGACCCGCCCGGCCATCACCGTATCCCTGGACGGCGGGCGCGGCGCATACGGCTGGTGCAGCATACATGAAATCTGGAATGCAGAGAATGAGCTTTACCGAGAAATCAACCTTTGCGCCGAGTACCTCGACCGCCCTATTACAGAGATAGCCGCCACGCTCCTCCATGAAATGAGCCACTTATATAATCTGCAGCATGGTATTCAGGACGTAAGCAACAACGGCTATTACCACAATATGAAATTCAAAGCTACCGCCGAAGCCCACGGCCTACATATTGAGAAACATCCCAAATACGGCTGGACGGTTACGACCCTGGCTCCGGAAGCCGAAGCATGGATCATATCCGCCCTGGGGGATACCGGCATCCATGCCAGCCGCCTACAGCCAGCCGGAATCTCCAAAGGCGGACACAAGAAATCCATCAATCGGAGCATCAAATATATCTGCCCCTGCTGCGGCACCATCATCCGGGCAACCCGCGAGGTCAATGTAACCTGCGCAGACTGCGGGGAACCTTTTGAAAAGGCATGATACCCCGCCAGAACCGGCCAGCCAATATCCTCACGGCTGGCCGGTTCTATCTTTTTTGCTTTTTAGAAAAAAGAAAATTTCTTTGAAAAAAGGCTTGCTTTCACACCAAAAATGCGTAAGCTGTCACTCACAAGGCGAGCAGCCAATACAAAAAATATCAAAATAAGAAAGGCGGACAACAGTATGAAGACAGGTAGAATCACAGCAAAATTGAGGGACGCGGTTCCGGTATGCCTCATGGTAGAGGGTACGGAAGTAAAACGGTACAAGAATATCGAACTTCCGGACAGCATCAAAGAGGTTGAACTTCTCGACTTCCATTTCAACGTACCTGCAGACGGCAAAATCACTTTTGAAATCCATTACGCATCCGGCGTACTTCCGGAGACATTCCCGGAGCCGAGGGCGAAAGTAACCCGCGCAGAAAAGGCAACCGCCAAAGCGCAGAAGAAAGCCACACAGGAAGAAGCCACCGATACCCCGACCCCGGAGGAAACGGCACCGGCCATCATCCCGGAAGAACCGCCAACCATGCAGGCGGCAGAGCCGGAAGAAGCCACGACAGAACCGGAAACCACAGAGGATACTGCAGAGCAGGCAGCCGAAAGCCCCGAACCGGCAGAGGAAACCGAAGCCAATCAGGAAGCCAGCACCATGGAAATCAGCTACAATGTAACCGGCCCCCGCCGTAAAGAGCTGGCAACCGCAGTAGGCGACTTCATCGGAACAGCTCCAGTATACCAGAAAGCCCCTACATATGCTTTTGCCATCGGCAGCTACATCATTGACCGTAACGGCAAACTCAGCGGCGAGAAGAACGAAGAATTAACAGAGGCACTTGCAGCCCAGGGCTTCACCGCAGCATAAAAAAAACCCAGCCCCGCTCCGGCGGGGTTTTTGGTGCATACGAATTTTCCAGGGCAATTCCGTATTATAAAAATATCCGCTAAAATGTTCTCACGACCTAATACCGGAATCATACTTTTTAGCGGATATTGATTTTTGCCCCTGCTGCCATCCAAGGGGTGTGCATCTGCCAGTACAATGCAATTCCCGTGGTTTAAAGATTCCTTATTCTGTGGAAGTTTTAGGAGCCAGCACAAGGCATAGAAAAAAATTGAAATCCAAGAAAGCCCGCAGAATAAAGCTTTTTCAAGACTTGCAGAAAAACAGCCCTCCGAAACGGAAGGCTTACTTTGTATCAAAGTTTGTCCCTTTAGACATGACTTTATTATAGCAAATCTTTGCAGATTGACAAGACTTTTTTGAAATGTTACGCAATAGAAACCTATTTTGGAGAATATAGGAATAAAATATTACATTCCCTCTTACCATGTCTAAAATCCCTTGAAAAATAAGACTTCCAGAGCCTTAAAAGCGTAACATTATCATTAGACATCCTTTTCACCAATCATTAGCCTATCATCTACAAATTCACCAATTTGATTAGCTTGTTTAATCCGAGTTACAAAATCATAGTTAAGTAATTCTTCATTCCATAAACGTACAATATTTTTCTCTGTGCAATACTGCAAACTTTTTATGATTCGAGAAATTTTATAAAGATAACTTCCCTTATCATATATGGAATCCTCATTTTCCCACGTTTCCAGTCGTCCAGAATACTGAATAATTGGCAAATTTTGTACGGCTTCTTTTTCAATGCGTAAATAATTGTTTGCCATCAGCTTACAGCTATCATGCTCTTGCAGTAAAGTTTTAAAATCCTTGTAAACAATTCTTGAGTTTACATCATAAGCAAAATATGGTGTTACTTTTCCATCTATCGGATTCACAAATAAATGGCAATATGAAAATCCCTCTAATTCGTTTGGTCTTTCCACATCAACAATACAACCATGTATTTTCCCAGAACCTCCAATGTGCTTGATAAATTCGGAAAGCTTCTGCTGACCGCCAACATATTTATTTAGTAGTTGATTTATATTTTCTGTATATTTCTCAAGACTATCATAATAATAAGATAAGTCCTCCAACCTATTTCTCCCTAATCTTCCTAGTTTCCCTCCATTCATAAGATATAGTGATTTACCTCTTGAACGTTTAGAATATTCACAGTATATCACAAACATATACATACTCTTTCTTTTTAACATATAAATTGTTCCATCTTCTCTTTTAAATGACATAGAAACTAATTTTCCTCTGTTAAAATCAATATACTGTTCTCTTGTTATCTCATGTATTCCGTCTTGATAATAAGCAAATATATCATAATCATTATCACAATAAAAATATTTTAATCCAATATTCTTTGCTGTATATCCAATCTGATTATCAGCGTATATAGTTCTCCTATCATTTATCTCGTAAAAATTACGATGATTATGCCCGTTTAAATATATCCAACATGGATTATGTGTTTCTGTATTCCAATCTCCTTTTTTAGTATGTGTAAGGACAATAACTCTACTTTTGTTTAAACTTTTTAATATTTTTGTGTATATTATGTTAAAACGCTTTGCCTCTTGTATATCTTTCTGCATTGCGGCTTCTCTTGATAATTCATCAAAACTTTTCCCATATCGTATATGTGGCGCGGGCTGAGAAATCAGCATAGCTGATTTCCACTGGCAGGCGGATGTATTTCTGCCTGCTTTTGTAAGCTGATAATATAAAGCAGGAAAATCCTGTCAGGTAAGGTTTAGCCAGCCGCCTGTACCGAGTCCTTGGAATCGAAGCGGCAACGTCAGATTTAAGCGTAGGACAGGGAGCAACAGAGCCGAAACGAAAGTGAAGCGATTGAGCTGGGAAATAGATATAGGGTCGGAAATGGTCGATACGCTTACATACGTAGCAGACAACATCCTTATGACCAATAAGGCGAGGGAATAAGGGCATCCCCCAGTCTGAGAGCTTGGCGAGGTTGATGATAATTATATTATACGGAACAGCCGAGATCCTGCTGTCTCCTTGAAAAGAAGAAGGTATGGAAACCAAACCGAAGGAATGAGGCAGGAATCCAAAAGGACAGCAGGAAGTCCGATACACTCATAGTACCAAAGAAACTGCCAATCACAGTGGAGGGAAGGGGTGTACACTTTACAGCTTCAAGTAAATCAGTGTCATGCAGACAAAGGAGAGCTGGTAACGTGATAAATGAATTACTTGGAATACAATATAATATCGCAAAAGCGAACGCAACAGACAGAAAAGTCCAGAATCTGGCGTCATATATTAATGTTGGAAGCCTGAAAGCAATCCATAAGGCTATGGATAAGAATAAGGCGAGCGGCATAGACAGAGTGACAAAAGAAGAATATGGACAGAATCTGGAAGAAAACCTTGAGAACCTTGTAAAGAGAATGAAGAGAGGAAGTTACAGCCCGAATCCAACAAGACGGGTCTATATTCCCAAAGAGGCAAAAGGCAAAATGAGGCCGCTGGGTATATCCTGTTATGAGGATAAACTGGTGGAGAATGCAATCGCACAGATACTGGAACAGATTTACGAGCCAAAATTTTATGACGAGAGTTATGGGTTCAGACCAAACCGGAATTGCCACAAGGCAGTTAAGAAGGTTGTGGAAACGGTGAGGTATCAGAAGACGAATTACGTGGTAGAGGCAGACATCCGGGGATTCTTTGACAACGTAGACCACGAATGGCTGATGAAGATGCTGGCACATGACATAGCGGACAGAAAATTTCTTGGTATCATAGAGAAGTTCCTAAAAGCAGGAATCATGGAAGACGGCAGGTATCTTGACAGTGAAAAGGGAACCCCGCAAGGAAATGGGGCAAGCCCGATACTGGCAAATATATACCTGCATTATGTGTTGGACAACTGGTTTGACGTGATTGTAAAGAGGCAGTGTAGAGGAGAAAGTTATTTAATACGCTATGCTGACGATTTTGTCTGCTGTTTTCAGAAAAAGTATGAGGCAGAAGTGTTCCGCCAGAGGCTGGAAGAACGATTTGCCAAATATGGACTGGAGCTGGCGGAAGAAAAGACCAGAATAATGGAATTTGGAAGATTTGCGGAGCAAGACAGGAAAAGGAAAGGCGAAGGAAAGCCAGAGACATTTGACTTTCTGGGGTTTACATTTTACTGTGGAACGGATGCAAAGAAGCGCTTTTTCCGATGCAAGGTAAAGACAAGCCGCAAGAAACTACGTAGCAAGACAAAGGCGATGAAAGAGTGGATAAAGAGCCATAGGGATATGCCGTTGGAGTGGTTGTTCCAGATGGTAAATGCCAAACTGAGAGGACATTACCAGTATTATGGAGTGACAGATAACATGGAGGAAATGTGCCTGTATCTGCACAACACAAAGATGTTGCTGTTTAAATGGCTGAACCGCAGAAGCCAGAGAAGAAGTTATACATGGGAAGCTTTCACCAAAGGATTATTGAGAACTTTTCCATTAATACGTCCACAAATCAAGGTGAGTTTGCTGGGAAGATAACGTATGAATGTGAAGTGAAAAGCTGTATGCGTTAGTAGCGCACGTACGGTTTTGTATAGGGGTATGGGGAGTAATCCCCATATCTACTAGAGAAGCATTAAATTTCTTGTTTAAACCACTAAACCCTATTCCACCCAAAATAATAACCGAACTGTACTGAACCCGCTTTCTTATTTCTTCTTCATTCATTGTCAAAATTTCTACTTCACGAATAATTTCATATTTTCCCCTATCTTCTACACACATTAAATCATTTTGCAAAAATGTTATGCCTAAATCATAAAAAAATTTTCTATATATTTCTATATTATCTTCCATATCAATCCAAGGGTTCCATAATTCATGATTACCAGACACTACCACTATCCGCTTTGGATTCCACCACTGTATAAGCTCATTATAAAAGATAACTGCAAATTCAAAAATAGACGAAGTATCCCCTGCAATCAACAAATAGCTATTATATGGTCTAGTTCCAATGGATGAAACCATGCTTTTGGCTAAAAACTTTATATATGAACGTATTTCTTCTTTTGTTGCCTTATCATTAAATTTATTACAGACTCTATGTACCAGATGAATATCACTAATATAAAAAAATGGAATATGACTAATATCAAATCTTTCATGTTCATCATCATCAATAGGTTTTGGATAACAAAATTCATTTGGCATCATTAATTCATTATTATCTATAAATTCGTCCGTATTAGTTTTCAAACTCTCTTTTATAGATGTAAAATAAGTCCTATCATATAATCCATGTAATTCTAATATCTCACTATTTATAGTTGCACCTTCAATATTATATTTCTTCAAATCAATTCCATGAAAACTATATGTTCTTAACTCAGCATCAAAAAGATTTCCATCTAAAAAATTATAAAATTTATCAAAATCTTCAAATTTTACTTGAACACAATAAGATTCTTCTATTACATTATTTTCATTAAATAATGATATATGTTGTCCACATACTACTTT
Source organism: Clostridiaceae bacterium (assembly GCA_910574345.1). GTDB lineage: Bacteria > Bacillota > Clostridia > Lachnospirales > Lachnospiraceae > UBA3402. Next base: position 111,657 of record CAJSZV010000006.1, read on the forward strand.
AATTTTAATAATAAATCTTTTTTCTTCGGAATCATAATATTTCATGAGAAACTGCAATTTCCCTTTTGATTTTTGATAATCCAAAATATCCCAAGATATTTTTATTTGTTCTGGCATATGTTGTGCAATAGAAAAATCTTCTTCCATGCAGTTTATACACAAAGCCTTCACATCTGGACGATTAGGCATATATGCTAACCACTTAGTATTATTTGCTACAATTTTTTCTATTAAATCAATTTCCGTGTTATCATCAAACAATTCATATCTTTTTTCTCTTGATATATATGATAAGGCGTTTACATCTTTTTTAACAGCACTTATACAAATCTTTAATGTTCTAAAATCCTCTGGCACATCATTCAAAAATTCTGGGTTTGCTTCAACTGCCAATTCACACATTCTTCTTGTAACAAATTGACTAGGAACATATCGAAATGCCTGTCCATCTTTTTTTACTGCCGCAAGACACATTTTTGAATCTAAACATTTCCTAGACACAAATTGTAAAGCTAAAGGATTTTGTCTAATAGCTATTTTGCAAATATCTACCGTTTGTTCTTTTTTAGGAATCTTTTTTAGTAACATACCATCCTTTTTTAATTCCTTTATAATATCCATTCTCCCTCAACTCTCCCCTTTAAACTTTATAACTTAAATAGCAAAACACGTTATTAATATTTTCTTTACCATTTTTCTCATTTTATATTTATGATTGAATGTCCTTATAGCATATATCCTTATTATCACTTTTCCAAAATCCCAATATCAAAAAGCACTTCAATCAACTTAAAAAATCAGTCTTATAAAAACCTATTACATGACATACACCAATCATCAGTTATCCAACAATTCTTGATAACTCACGCCCAACACCTTCGCAATAACTTTCAACTCAATGTCCGTCACAAACCTTTTGCCACTCTCAATCCTTTGCACAGCATTTTTATCTATATCCAATCCCGCCATTTGTAGCATATCTGCTAACTTCCTCTGTGAAGTCTTCTCTGGAAGCCGTTCCCGGATTTCCTTTACTTTCTGCCCGCATATATTGTTTTCACCATCAGCTGCCCTATTCTTATACATAAATCCTCTCCTATTTGACATTTAGTGATTGTCATTTTCTCTATTATATGCTAAACTGTAAAAGAATTGACATTCACTATATGTCAAACATCATATTTTAGTAAAAGGAGCGCATTTATGAAAAGCATATTGTCGGAACTGTATGAGGGCAAGATTTTCCCAGCAGAGCAATATTCTCCCAGAAGTGAAGAATACCGCCAAATCCACCAAAGTCACTATAAGCATTATGACAATTTCATTGAAACTTTAAGCAAGTTAGAGCCGCCACTTGATAAGCAATTTATCAAAATCATGGACGAACAGCTTGACGTTATCCCCTATGAATTTTCAGAAATGTTTATTGACGGTTTCCGCTTAGGCGCAAGAATCATGATTGACATCTTCCAAGGAGATTTAGGCATCAGGGAGAATGAGCCTTCCGCTAAATAGCAAAGCCCCACCAGCCTGTCAAGGGTAAATAAACGGCTGTCGCCGCCCTTGACAGGCTGGCAGGGCTTCGCTGTATGACACCCAAGAGGGCTTTAAGCAGCCCTCCGGCTATCACCGGGCTTCTCGATTCTGTTTTCTTCTTTCTGCCCGCTTTTGCTCCTTCAATAGCAGTTCTCTTTGTTTCTCCATCTGAACAATGCTAGACACTTTCTCCTTTCCAAGCACCGCCTTTACACATTCATAATCCCGGACAATTTCTTTCATTTCCTGATTCTCTGTATAGATTTCATGGAAACGGTCAGATAGATTATTTGCCTTCTCCACCGTCCGGTTATAAGACAGTTGCAGCTTATCAAACTTTCTGGAAACGTCCAGATAAGACGCATAAACAGAGCGCAGCACTTTCACAATCTTCTCCATCAGCGGCTTTGCTTTCTTCTCCCGGTATGACTTTCCGCTTTCTATGCTCCCGGCTTCTGGAAGCACCTGTTCTGGATTGTCTGAAAATTTTGCCGCCATGTGTTCCATATCCTTCACCATCGGGGCGAGTTCCTGCATACGCTTCTGGTATTTGTCTGCCTGTTTCCTTGCGCTTTCTGCTTCCTTTTTTGATTTCTCCATGCCGTTTTGTATGGAACGGACTTCATCATCTAATTCGCTCAACTGCTCTTTTAGATTTTCGTTGATTTCCTCATAGGATTGATTTTCTGATTGCAATTCCGTTTTCTTCTTTTCCAGTTCTTCAACTTCCTTTGACCGTTCCTGTTTTTTAAAGTCCAATACGGACAAATGTTTTTCATGGATTCCTTTTTTCTCCCATTCGATTCCATAATTCAGCATAAGTTCAGAAAGCTGTTCCTTCTCATGAGCATACCACTGATTCCGCTCCGTTTCACTTCTTGTACCGCCCTTAAATCCAAGTGCCTCCAGTGCTTTCTTCAAAGATACCCTCGTTTCAAGCCCCCGCTTGCTTCCAGTGACATAAGGAATGAAATCTATATGCAGATGAGGTGTCGCTTCGTCCATATGTAAATGGGCACTGAACACTTTAAGTGTTGGATTGCGTTTCTGGAATCCTTTCATATACTCGTCCAATATCTTTCCGGCAAGCTGTCCATCCTCTGTCTTTGCCCCATATTATCTTTATCGCCTATCTGCACGATAATCTCATAAAATGGCTTTTCCTGTTTGCCGGATAATATTTTCTCGTAATAATCGTCAATCCGGCGGTCATTCCGGGTTTGCTTCTCATTGTACCGGGCAAGGGCTTCATCAAATAATTCGTGATATACGTCCTTGATATTTTGATTGAAATATTCTATATTTAAGTGGCTGCGTTCCGGGTCAATATTAGTTGCATGAAATTTTCTGCTGTTATGGTTGACCGATCCTTTCCCTGTGGTAAAACTGATTGTTCGTTTCAATCACTCTGTCCTTTCTCCTCTTTAAAGGTAATCAGTGCCGGATACGGCACATAGCCTTTGTTACTTTCTGCGAAAGCCAAAGAAAGTCGAGAGCTGATAGTAGCAGGAGGGAAAGGAATGGCATTAAGAAATATTCGGTATTATGATGACCCAATCTTGCGTAAAAGATGTAAGGAAGTAAAGGTTGTCAACGACAAAATCAGACAAATCCTTAATGATATGTTGGATACACTTCAACACACTGAAAATGGGGCAGCTATTGCAGCAAACCAAGTGGGAATACTAAAACGCCTTGTTGTAATTGATTATGATGGATGTTGTCTAAAATTGGTAAATCCGTCAACTGTAGGCTACAGCGGTGTTCAGGAATGTAGGGAAGCCTGCCTTAGTTTTCCTAATCGTTGCGTGAAAACAATTCGTCCTCAAAAGGTCACAATCCAAGCACAGAATGAATACGGGGAGGAAATAATGATTACTGCCGAGGATGGACTTGCACAATGTTTTTGCCATGAATTAGAGCATTTAGATGGGGAGATATTTTTAGATAAGGCTATTGAAGAAATAGATATATAAGAATTATAATAAATTGGAGTCTCATTTAGAATAAAAGGGAGAACTCAGATGCCATCAAATGAATATTTGAGAGAAGTAACAGTTAAGAGGTGTATATATGAGTAAAGTCATAATGATGTGCGGAGTATGCGGATCAGGGAAAACTACTTACGCAAAGAAGAAAGAAAAAGAAGGATATATCAGACTTTCTATTGATGAGGAAATGTGGAAACTTCACGGGAAAAAGGGAGTGGATTATCCAGATAACCAATATGAAGAATTATCGGAAAAAATAGAAGCGGCACTTCGCAAAAAAATGTTAGGTCTTATTAAAAACGGGGAAAATATTATTCTGGATTTTAGCTTTTGGAATAAAGAAAGCCGGGATTATTATAAGAAAATAATTACAAATGCAGGTGGCACAGTGGAACTGATATATTTAAAGGCAAGTAAAGAAACACTGAAAAAAAGATTGCGGCAAAGAAATTTGTCTTTACATGCAAACTCCCCATTTGTAATAACTGATGAAATCTTGGAACATCATTATAATGGTTTTCAAGAGCCGCATGGCGAGGGGGAAATTGTTTTGGTGCAGCAATCTCATGGTTTTACAAAAGTATGTAAGGAGTTAGGTAGATAATTATGGATAAAACGCAATGGATACGCTGTCCTGTCTGCGGAAGTAAAACCCGTAACAAGGTTAGGGAGGATACTGTTCTGAAAAATTATCCTCTCTACTGCCCAAAATGCAGGCAGGAAACATTGATAGAAGCAAAGAATTTGCAAGTAACAGTCATCACAGAGCCAGACACATTAGATGCAGAGCCGATGAACGTGTGAGAAATCACAGTTTGTCGGCTTTTCTTTTTATAGAGCCATAGGTAGATACGTCCACCAAATTAAAAAAAACGGCGATTTGGTGGGCGGTATTGCTATGCCCGAAAGACTTAACAAACACTCTCCAAACCTGTTTCAAGTTTGGAGGGATTTTTATTGCCTACAAATAGCAATTTCTATTTTCAAAAACGATATAAAGGGACGGATAACCCGTTAAAAAAATCCTTGCCAGTACAAGGGGGCTTTCTACCCCACAAGTAGAGGTCAAATTTCTACATAATAGAAATAAATTCTCCATAGACCGTAAAGGTGTGACAGCCTTTGCGGTTTTTCTTTTGTCGTTTTTTGCCGGATTACGCCGCAGGGCGTTATTCATCATCGGTTGCCGCTCACCGCCTTCCAACCTGAATTTTCAACAAAAAATTCAGATTGGAGGAAAGGACATGGAGGGTAATCGCCCAAAAAGAAGAAAGGATAAGTATAATCCTTATACAATATTCGAGAAAGACGGCCAGTATTACGTTTCATTCAAAGATGGACAAGGTGATTTACATAAACTTGAAATCAGCAAGGTGCTGTATGACACGTTTGATTCTTTTGAATTAAGCGATCTGGTGTATCTTAACGTGGTGGACAGGCATATCGAGCAATCCGAGGTGTGGGAAAACACTTTGAATATGAGAGCGATGAAAAAGCCGGACAGCATGGAGGAAATCGTGTTCCGCAGGGTTCAGACAGAAAAGCTACATAAGGCAATCAACGAACTGCCGGAAAAGCAGAAGAAAAGGCTGATACTGCATTATTTTCAGGAATTGACCTATGTGGAAATCGCAGAGCGGGAGCAATGTTCGACCAGAGCAGTAGAGTACAGTATCCACGGGGCAATTCAAAGCCTGAAAAAGTTTTTTGAAAAAAATTAAAAAAGGACTTTCGGGTTTTGCCTGATAAGTGAGGAAACAGGTGAGGGAGATAAAAAATCCCTTGCCTGTTCTCTGTTATGTGGTGAATGGGTTTGTACCATGAAAATTTCATACCCATTCATCAAATACATTCCTGTTGTTATCGTGATGAGCGTAAGCCACGTTAGCAGGTACGCCATGAGCTGGATGGAGATAAAGGCAACGAAATCGCACAGACAAAAAGACAATGGTTTGCGGCTGTCTTATCCCCGTTTAAGGAGCGGAAAATACCGGGCTATAACTATCAGTTTGCTACTGATAAGGCGATAACAGGCAGCAGGGACAATGATACTCCCGTCCAGTCACAGGTCGAGCGTAAATACCCATCAGGTATAAAAACGCCGCAACCAATGAGGGCGGCTCCGGGCGATCCCCGGAGGGGTACGATTCCCGTGGAGTTGGCCAGCAGCCAGTCGTTTGGTGACTTCCCTATATTTGCCGTAAAAGCGGTAGATATGTAAGCCGGGGTGTCGAGGACAAATAGGCTTATCAGGCTAAAAGTGGTAGCCGGACACAAAACATGAAAATATTCTGAAGAATAATCAAAAAGCCATGCTTTTGTGTTCGGCTGATACATACCTGAAATGCAGTTTTTTTCGGCAGGCAAGATGTATTCTGCAAATTTATATTTTCTGCCATGAAAGAAAAATCAGACTGGATTCAGGAAGTAAAGATTATGGAGGACATTTTTATTATGGAAAAAAGAAAAATCAGACGAGGGGATATTTACCATGCAGACTTAAATCCCGTTTTCGGAAGTGAGCAGGGCGGATACCGTCCGGTATTAGTGATTCAGAATAACAGAGGGAATCAATACAGCCCAACCGTAATTGTGGCAGCAATTACAAGCAGGCCAAAATCAAAAATGCCCACTCATGTCCCGGTTCCGGCAGATATGCAAGGTCTGGAAAAAGATTCTGTTGTGCTGTTAGAGCAAGTCCGAACGCTGGATAAAAAGAGACTGGGGGATTATATCGGGACGCTGGATAGGCAGCAGATGTTAAAGGTTGATAAAGCGTTATGCTCCAGCACCGGGATGAGAAAACGGGATAAACCGATTTTAATGTGTCTATGTCCCATATGTGCAAAACCCTTTTATGATTCCAAAGAGCATTTTATCCAGAGGGCAGATAAGAATCAAAATTTGAAGGATACCTGTATGTTTTGCAACAGCAGACAGGGATACGATTATTTAATAAGGAAAAGGTATTGCAGTGAGAACAAGGATAATTAAAAAGTCAAGGATGCGATTTGAAAATTCGCACATTAGACGGGAAGGGATTGTGAAGCTATGATAATAGCAAGCAGTCCCTTCCTGTGTTTCGGGAGGTGACTGAGATAGATACCATGAATTTGCAAAAACAGGTTTATGACGCTGATGATATTCAAAAGCTATTGGGCATTGGCAGAAGCAAGGCATACGCATTTCTGGATGAAGCCTATGAGAGTCAGAAACCGTTCAGGGTGATAAAAATAGGAAAGCTGTACCGGGTTCCCAAAGAGGGATTCGATCAATGGTTAAATGGAGCAAGCTAAATGTGCGGAGGTGATAGGAATGGGGAAGAAAACACAGGAAAAAAGTGTTGCTTTTTTTGAACGAAATTCATGGTATCACCGTACAAAGGCACTGCAAGACAACGGCATTGTTAAATATGGAAAGAAAGGCGGATTTTCCAGTCAGGCAGAGGCGGAGGCTAGTTATAGGAAATGCGAGGAAGAATTTAATGCGCTGTTGCGGAAACAGCAGCTTTCCAGCAAATCCAATAAAGATGTTCTCTTTAAAGATTATCTCATCTACTGGTTTGAGGAAGTGTTTTCAAAAAGAATTGAAACGACAACAAGAATGGTTGGGGCATACGCCTTATATGACTTGATTATCCCAAACATTGATTATGATATAAAGATGAGGTTTGTCAGCGTGGAATACCTGGACGGACTTCTGGAGAGGACATCAAAGGCTTGTGTTTCGGCAGGAAACAAGGGGCGGGAAATTTTGAATCTTGCCATGAAAGAGGCAGTCATAGAGGGCTATATCAATGTGAATCCCGTGCCGGAAACAAAGCCATATAAAAGAAAGAAACCCAATATCGTGATTCTCAGCAGGGAGAAAATAAAAATACTCCTTCAGGCGGCTTCAAAGGATAACTGGTATCTGGAAATTCTGTTGGGACTGTTTTGCGGACTGCGGAAAGGCGAAATCTATGGGCTGAAATTTTCCGACTTTGATTTAGAACGCCGTAGTGTGAAAATCAGCAGACAGATTGTTGCAAACCCTATTATAAAAGAGGGGAGCAGGATTGAAGAAAATATTTTAATCGAACGTGATCCCAAAACGCCCAACAGTTTCCGGGTACTGCGTGTACCGGAGGTCATTATTACAGAGCTGGAGAAAAGAAAATGTCTGATAGATATGTATAAAGAAAAAATGCAGGAGGCTTTTATTGATAACGATTATATCAGTTGTCAGGCAAATGGAAAGGTACATAGCCTGTCCGCCATGAACAATGCTTTGACAAAGCTGTGTGTGCGGAATGGGCTTCCTGCCGTAACCGTGCATGGGCTCCGCCATATGTTTGCCACCATTTTGGTGGAGCAGGGTGTTCCTCTTGTGAAAATATCAGAGTTGTTGGGACACAGTTCTGTCAATACAACCTTTGAATATTATTGCGACGTCATGGATGAGAAAGAAAAGATTATTGCCTTTATGAATGACTCTTTTATTCCAGAAGGCAGGGAAGGGACAGGATAACATGGAATTTGATTTGAAATTACAGCAGTTTGTGGACTGGAAGGTATATAACGTCACGCCGATCAAGAATAAGTTTGGCTATCGTGTGGTGCTGATTTATGCGGACGGGACAAAAATACCACAGCAGAAATCCGGATTTGCGACAAAGAAAGCGGCGAACACGGACAGGGACAAGACGCTGGGCGAATTATATTCAGGCACATATGTGGTATATACCAGCGTAAAAGTGAAAGACTTTATGCTGTTCTGGCTTGAAAAAGAAATGCGCCCACGCATTACAAGCGGCTCCTATGAAACCTATTCCAATATCGTGAATAACCATGTGATTCCAGCAATGGGCAACATCAGAATGACAGAAATCAAACGGAGCCATATCCAGAGCCTTTATTATGAAGAAGCGGCGGCTTCCGTTTCTATCGCAAGATTGGTAAAAACGGTGATGAATACGTCCATGCAATATGCTATGAATAAGAAAATCATTTCCATAAATCCGACGATTGATGTAGCACTACCAAAGCAGGTAGAGAAAAAAGCCTATCACACCCGGAACATTGATACACAAAAGACGCTGAATATGGAGCAGGTTTTAACGCTCATTGAAGCGAGCAGGAAAACGCCAATCCATATGCAGGTACTTTTTGCAGTGCTGTTGGGATTGAGGCGGTGTGAAATCAATGGGGTAAAATATTCGGATATAGATTATATCAACCGGACATTGAAAGTGCAGCGGCAGTTAGGCAAGAAGCCGAACACGACTGCCGGGGACTTCCCGGCTAAGACGTTTACAAAGCAGGAAATCGGATTGAAAACGCCGTCCAGCTACCGAACCATCCCCATACCGGATTATGTGTTTGAAGCCATTCTGGAAGAAAGAAAAGTGTATGAGAAGAACCGCAGAAGGCGGTCAGGTACATTTCAGGATTTGGATTATATCTGCTGTTCCACCTATGGGCGTCCGAGAAGCAAGGATTTTCACTGGAGGCATTATAAGAAGCTGTTGGAGGACAATGGACTGCCCGATATAAGATGGCATGATTTGAGAAGTACCTTCTGTACCATTTTATTAAAGAACAATTTCAATCCCAAAGCGGTATCACAGCTAATGGGGCATGCGAAAGAAATTATCACCATAGATGTTTACGGAGATACAGCCGAAATCATCGAGGACTGCTTAGACGATCTCCAGCCATTTATTGATGAAGTAATCCCAAAGGAAGAATGTGAAAGCGGTACAGATTTTTCAGAAGATAATTATATAGAACAAATCAGTGAATTTCTTGCATGAAACTAAGATACTGGCATAACTGAATGGCATAAAAAGATATAAAAAAGCACAGAACAAAAGTTCGATTTTGGTCTGTACTTTTTTTGACTTATGTGTTATAATGAAAAACCAAATGACTGGATAATACTATCTGTACTGGCTGGTGTTATTCAGTGTTGTTTCGTTTCAAAAATACGGTTTTGTGACCTGCATTTGTGTAATTGCTATTTTAACGCTTATTCGCCAGCTTTGCAAGCCCATTTTACACGAATCGAAAACTGAATTACACGAATTTCGGGCGAATAAGCAAACTTTTTTCGGTCACAAATTGGAGGTTTTCATATGCCAGATAAGAGAGGAAATTCGCAATCCGCTGACAGCGGTCAGCTACTTGCTCATAAAAGCAGCCCAAAAGACGGGCATGCTTTTAAATTACAAGCCCCCTACAAGCCCACAGGCGACCAGCCGCAGGCAATCGCAGAGCTGGTCAAAGGCTTCAAGGAGGGCAACCAATTCCAGACTTTACTAGGGGTTACGGGTTCCGGCAAGACATTTACGATGGCGAATGTCATTCAGGAATTGCAGAAGCCGACGCTGGTCATCGCCCACAACAAGACGCTTGCGGCGCAGCTCTACGGAGAATTCAAGGAGATGTTCCCTGAGAATGCGGTGGAGTATTTTGTGTCCTACTACGACTACTACCAACCAGAAGCCTACGTGCCATCCACCGACACCTACATTGAGAAGGATTCCGCCATCAATGACGAGATTGACAAGCTGCGCCACTCTGCCACGGCGGCCTTGTCGGAGCGGAAGGATGTGGTCATTGTGTCCTCCGTTTCCTGTATCTACGGACTTGGAAGTCCTATTGATTATCAGGAGATGGTGATTTCTCTCCGACCTGGCATGGAGAGAGACAGAGACGAAGTGATTCACAAGCTTATTGATATTCAGTACGACAGAAATGATATGGACTTTCACCGGGGAACCTTCCGGGTGAGGGGAGATGTGGTGGAGATCTTCCCGGCTTATTCAGGGAGTGAGGCATACCGGATTGAGTTCTTTGGAGACGAGGTGGAGCGGATTACGGAGATAGACACTTTGACGGGTGAGGCCAAGGCTGAACTTGGACATGTCGCCATATTCCCGGCTTCCCATTATGTGATTCCGAAAGACAAGATGGAAGAGGCAGCCAATAATATTCTGGCGGAACTGAAAGAGAGAGTGGAATATTTTAAAAGCGAGGACAAGCTTTTGGAGGCTCAGAGAATCGCCGAGAGAACGAATTTTGACGTGGAGATGATGCGGGAGACGGGATTTTGTTCCGGCATCGAGAATTACTCCAGGCATCTCACCGGGGGAAAGCCGGGAGAGCCGCCATACACCCTCATTGACTATTTTCCGGAAGACTTTCTCATCATAATTGATGAGTCCCACATTACACTGCCTCAGGTCCGGGGGATGTTTGCAGGCGACCGTTCAAGGAAGACGACGCTTGTAGAATATGGCTTCCGTCTGCCTTCTGCCCTGGACAACAGGCCCCTGAATTTTGGAGAATTTGAAAGTAAGATTGACCAGATGCTCTTTGTGTCCGCCACTCCCTCTGAATATGAGGCGAGTCATGAACTTATGCGGACAGAGCAGATTATCCGTCCTACAGGACTTTTGGATCCTGAGATCTCCGTGCGCCCGGTAGAGGGGCAGATTGATGATCTGGTGGGTGAAGTGAATAGAGAGGTGGAGAAGGGCAGCAAGGTTCTGGTGACTACATTGACGAAACGCATGGCTGAAGATTTGACGGATTATATGAGAGAAGTAGGAATCAGAGTGAAATATCTCCATTCGGATATTGATACTCTGGAGCGGGCAGAGATTATCCGGGATATGCGTCTGAATGTGTTTGACGTGCTGGTGGGAATCAATCTCCTGAGAGAAGGTCTGGATATTCCTGAGATATCTTTGGTGGCTATACTGGATGCAGATAAAGAAGGCTTCCTTCGCTCGGAGACATCTCTGATTCAGACCATCGGCCGCGCTGCCCGCAACGCGGAAGGCCATGTGATTATGTATGCAGATGTGATCACAGACTCTATGAGGCGGGCTATTGACGAGACAGAACGAAGGAGAAAGATTCAGCAGCAATATAATGAAGAACATGGGATCACGCCTACCACCATTAAAAAAGCGGTCCGTGACCTTATCGCCATATCTAAGGCTGCAGAGAGAGATCCCAGGGCTGATGAAAAAGATATAGAGTCCATGGATGCAGGGGAGCTGAATAAGCTGATGAAAGAGGTGCAGAAGAAAATGCATAAAGCTGCGGCGGAGTTAAACTTTGAGGAGGCCGCCCTGTTAAGAGACAGGATGCTGGAGATAAAGAAAATGCTGCTGGAATTAGAATAAAACTTGGAATATTTTTATATTGACAATAATTATCAATAATAGTATGCTTCATGTAAAGGGAGTTACCCGGCTCTAACCACTGGTGTACTGTATCGTTCACATTTGGATGACAGAGAAGGGCGCACTACACGGAGGACAGAGCCGCCTGATATGAAATACTCTGCAGAAAGCAGCAGGGTGTGGAATCTGCAATGAAGGAGCAAAGGATCATGAAGCTGAATGAAGGAGAGATTGGGGAAACATATAAAGTGACAGGCGTTATGGTAGATGAGAAGATTACCAGGCGTCTGGAAGCATTGGGGGTCAATGAGAAGACACCTGTTACCATTCTGAACAAAAAAGGAAGCGGAAGTCTGATTATCAAGGTAAGAGGCACCAGGCTGGCTCTCGGAAAGAGGATATCCGATGGAATATCAGTGGAGGAGGTACGTCATGGCGCCAAGAGATAATAGCCGGATTACGGTGGGATTTGTGGGCAATCCCAACTGCGGCAAGACCACACTTTTTAACGCGTTTACGGGTGCGAAACTGAAAGTGGCCAACTGGCCCGGTGTCACGGTGGAAAAAGTAGAGGGGGAGACCAGCTATGAGGGACGCCCCATCCGTGTCATTGACACTCCTGGTATTTACAGTCTTACATCCTATACCATTGAAGAGATCGTTACCAGAAAGTGTATTGAGGACCAGGATGTGGATGTGATCATCAACGTGGTAGATGCCTCTTCCCTGGAAAGGAATCTGTATCTGACTTTACAGCTTCTGGAATTGAAAAAGCCTGTTATTTTGGCTCTCAATATGATGGATATTGTGGAAGAGCGGGGCATGGAGATTGACCTTCACCGTCTTCCGGAGATGCTGGGCCATATTCCTGTGGTGCCTGTGTCCGCAAGAAAGCGAAGCGGCCTGGATGTGCTTATGCATGCGGTGGTTCACCACTATGAGGAGGGGCCTCAGGGAGTTGTAGTCCGCTATGCCCCTCAGCTGGAGACCAAGATCGGTCAGGTGGAAGCGGCTTTGCGGAACAAATACGGAGATATGGATAACCTTCGCTGGCATGCCATAAAGATGCTGGAGTATGATGAGGAGGTCAATAAAGACCATCCCCTTAATCTGACGGGAATTGTGGATTATTCTTATGAGAAGGATATCATCAATGAAAAATATGACTATATTGAAGAGGTCATTGACGAATGTCTGTTCAACAAGCAGAAGCAGGCCGCTATGACAGACAAGATTGATGAATTCCTTACACATCCCGTATGGGGAATTCCTGTTTTTCTGGGAATTATGGCTTTTGTGTTTTTCCTTACCTTTACTGTTGGAGACTTTTTGAAAGCATATTTTGAGACAGGTCTGGAGTATTTTTCTCAGGGACTGCTCTCAGGACTTGAGGCTATGGGTACTTCTGACTGGCTGATCTCTCTTCTGGTAGACGGAATTGTGGCAGGTGTAGGTGGTATTCTTACGTTTCTGCCTAATATTTTTATCCTCTTTCTTGCACTGGCATTTTTAGAGGACAGCGGCTATATGGCCAGAGTTGCCTATGTCATGAATGAAACCATGAGTCGTGTGGGGCTTTCCGGCAAGGCATTTCTTCCCATGCTGCTGGGATTTGGCTGTACGGTGCCGGCAGTTATGGCCACCAGAGCCCTTGCCACGGACAGGGACAGGAGAAGGACGATCCTCATTACTCCGTTTATGTCCTGTTCGGCAAGGCTGCCTATCTATGTGCTCTTTGCTCAGATGTTTTTCAGGGAGCATGCATTGCTTGTGGCTTATTCCCTGTATTTGATCGGGCTTCTCATGGCCATCGGCGTGGCCTTTGTGGTACATAAGAGCGCAGGGAAAGAAGAGGGGGATGCTCTGTTAATCGAACTTCCTGAGTATAAGACGCCCAACGGGCGGACAGTGGCCATCTATGTGTGGGAAAAGGTAAAAGATTATCTGACAAAGGCGGGCACAACCATCTTTGCGGCATCCATTGTCCTGTGGTTTGTGCTGAATATGGGGCCCGGAGGTCTTGTGGAGGATGTGTCGGGAAGCTTTGCCGCTATGATCGGACGCTTCCTGGTTCCGGCGCTGCGGCCGGCCGGCCTGGGAAGCTGGCAGATTGCCGTGGCTTTGATATCGGGATTGTCTGCGAAAGAAGTGGTGGTGTCCAGCTTTTCCGTGCTCTATGGGATTAACAATATCAATTCAGCGGCGGGAATGGTGGAATTGTCCAGGATATTGGCTGTGGACGGATTCGGTGCGGTTAATGCGTATGCACTGATGATCTTTTGCCTTCTCTATTCCCCTTGTGTGGCAGCAATCGGCACCATCAAAAGGGAGACCGGCTCTTTAAAATGGACGGCGGGAATGGTCCTGTTCCAGATTCTTATGGCCTGGGCAATGTCAGTTCTGGTATATCAGGCAGGCTCCTTTTTGGTTGGATAAGAGATCGGCAGTAAGATTTAAGAAAGCAATGTGGTATCTTTTGGAGTGCCGGCCAAGGTGACGCTGTCAGGGTCTCTGGAGTAAAGATAGACCTGGTCCGACAGACGGTCCTCTAACGGAACTTCGGTCCGGTTAATGTGGGATACCATATGGGTAAGCTCTTCAAAACAGATGCTGTCTTCATAGGGAATTAAAAGAACTTCGTGGATGCTGGAGGGAAGGATGACCAAATCCTTTTCCATCATATCCGCGAAGTTTTTTAGTTGTCCGGGATAGAGGATGGCACAGGCGCCGCAGATTCCGGAGGAATTGGTCAGGACATAGAGAGGTGAGACAGCAGGGGCGGAAAGAAGATCATCAATGAAATCTTCCCGGTAATCCTCGCCTAAGTGTTCTTTGGCAATGGCTTTCATTACCTCAGACATGCTTTTCAATTCTGCCGGAAGAAACCGGGGAGTATTGGCGCAGGCAAGGCGGTAAAGTTCGCTGAGGGTAGTGTTCCAGGATTCCATATGATCATTGTGAATGAGAGCTGTCATCTGGCCGTCTTCATTTTTTTCCAGAAACAGGTAAAATACAATGGAAAGATCCAGATAGGGAATAGAGGGAATGTCTTTTAACAGTTCCTTATTGGAAGCCGTGTGGATTAATTTGTAAAGAACCTTGTCCTGAAGCAGGGAAAAATCATTGAGAATGGAGAAATCCAGATGGGTGACAGCAGAATTTTCCTGATAAATCTGAAGAATTTCTTCAATGATGGAATGGAAGGAAATGCCTTCCTCATACCGGTCGTAATAGCTGTTTAAGTAAATGGTGGGAGAAGAGCGGGCTGTTTTGTGTATGATGCAGAGCCCATCCAGGACAGTCCCATTATTCTTGGGAACCTTCTGAAGGATAAGTCTGTAGTCTTTTCCCAGCTGTGACTGCAAGGTATCAGTTACCTTTGTTTGAAACATTTCGTATATCATGTGTATACCTCCTTTGTGATTTATGCAGACTGCGCATACGAATTACACCCCATTCAATCTTTTGCATGCGGGCATATGACTGGAATTCAGTCCTGAAACACAGAATACCGGAAAATGGTGTTTTCATTATAGCGGATGGGTTAACATTTGGCAAGAAGAAAATCTGTACAAAATCAGGAGTGGTTTTTTGTGGAATATGTGAGAATAAAATGGAAGATTCGTAATGTCAGCCTTGCTGCATGCACAAAAATAATGCGTCTGAGAGGAATCGAACCTCCGCACGCGGCTCCGGAGGCCACTGCTCTATCCACTGAGCTACAGACGCATCACATATATAATACTATACTCTTATGAGAGATGCAAGTACAAATTGAAAAATTTTCTCCATTGTTACTTTCACACCCTTGGGTTTCCTGCTGTGAACCCGCCATGTGGAAGCAGTTGCTTTTTACCCCTGTTTTTGCTAGAATAAAACGAGACTTAATTACCGGAGGTACAGGAAATATGGCAGTTCAAAGGAGAAGGGCGCGGCAGGAACCCAAAAGCAACGGATTAGCAAAGCTCCTGCGTTTTGCCGCGGTTCCTGCGGTGGTGATTGTACTGATCATTATCATCTTATGTCTGGATACTGAAAAAGATGACGGCGGGAAGGATGTGCCGGTGTCTGCAATGTCGGGTGAGAGCGGACAGCCGGATGACAGCGGCCAGAACAGCGGGGAGCCTTTGGGGGAATACGATACAACAGACAACACGGAGGAGGGAGAGGAAGACGGTTCTTCTGAGAGTGAGATGATCTATGCCGAGCCGTCCCAATATCCTTTCCAGCAGGATGCTGTACTGGAACTTACAGGCCTTGTTCAGGCTTACTGCGAGGCCAAGACAGAGTGTGATCCTGACCTGCTTGCCTGGGTCTTTGGAATTGAGGAATGGTCAGAGGAAGAGAAAAATGAGACAAAAGTTCGCATGGAACTGGTGAAAGCCAGTGTAAAGGGATACCAGAATATCTCCTGCTACTCCATTCAGGGACCGGCGGAGAACTCTTATGTAATCTTCCCTTACTACGAGATCCGCTATCGGGAGACGGATACTTTGATGCCTGCGTTCAGCTGGGGGTATGTCCGTCAGGACGAGAGCGGACGCTATTATATGGTTCAGGAAATAGACGACGCGGTGAATGAATATATCAGAAAAGTAGGGGAGAAATCAGAGGTGAAAGCAGTGATGTCTCAGATTCTGGCCAGGCAGCAGGAGGCTATTGCCGGCGATGAGGTGCTGCAGAAAATATATGGAAGTACGGGAGAGTCCCAGGTTATCATCGGAGGAGTAGGGGGCTGAGAGGGTTTTGGCTGCACAGGAAAGGGTCAAAAAATTGAAGCAGCTGTGAAACACAAGGCAGCTGCAGAATGGAGAAATAAATATGAATGTATCAGAGTTTTATTTTGATCTGCCCCAGGAATTGATCGCCCAGGATCCTTTGGAGGACCGGTCTTCCTCCAGGCTGCTGGTGCTTGATAAGGATACCGGCAGCATAGAGCACAGAGGATTTCGTGACCTTTTGTCCTATTTAAGAAAAGGAGACTGTCTGGTTATCAATGACACCAAGGTAATCCCGGCCAGATTGTATGGTGTGAAAGAGGATACGGAGGCTAAGATTGAGGTGCTTCTGCTTAAAAGAAAAGGGAAGGATGTGTGGGAAACCCTTGTAAAGCCGGGCAAAAAGGCAAAACCGGGGACAGTTATTTCTTTTGGAGACGGACTCTTAAAAGGTGTGGTAACGGATATTGTGGAAGAAGGCAACCGGCTGATTCAATTTACCTATGAAGGGATTTTTGAGGAGATTCTGGATAAGCTGGGACAGATGCCTCTGCCGCCTTACATCACTCACCAGCTGAAGGATAAAAACAGGTATCAGACCGTATATGCCAAACATGACGGTTCCGCGGCGGCGCCTACTGCAGGGCTTCATTTTACAAAAGAGCTTTTAAAAGAGATTGAAAATATGGGAGTGGAGATTGCCCGTGTAACGCTCCATGTAGGCCTGGGGACTTTTCGGCCTGTAAAAGTGGAGAACATTCTGGATCATCATATGCATTCGGAATTTTATATGGTGGAGGAGGAAGAGGCGGAAAAGATTAATCGTGCAAAAAGAGCGGGCGGACGAATCATCTGTGTAGGCACCACCAGCTGCCGCACTCTGGAATCTGCCGCGGGAGAGGACGGCGTTTTAAGGGCGGGAAGCGGCTGGACAGATATTTTCATCTATCCCGGCTACGAGTTTAAGATACTGGACTGCCTGGTGACTAATTTTCATCTTCCGGAATCCACTCTGGTTATGCTGGTGTCGGCTTTAGCCGGAAGGGAACATGTACTGAATGCCTATGAAGAAGCGATAAAGGAAAGATACCGTTTTTTCAGCTTTGGGGATGCTATGCTCGTGTTGTAGCATTGAAATCGCGCTTTTGTAAACTAAGGGAAATCCCAGAAGAAAATAGATTTTGAATTTTGGGACAGAGGAAACCCCAGGAGTTTAGCGGCTCCTGGGGTATTTTGTCCCATCATCACCGGTAGATGAAAGAATGGGACAGACCATTTTTGAAAACAATAGAGCAGATGCGTCCATCCATAACGGAGATGCTGTCAATGATTCCCAGAAGGAATGTTTTCAAGACATCCGCATCCACGGACGATGCCAGGCGCTTGTAATTGACATAATTCCTGCCGGATAGGTTCTGCGATATGATGAACTCGCTGGCACGCTGCACAAAGATTTCATCGGATACGGACTGGTTCCAGGCATCCGGGTTTGCCATCCCTATCCGCTCATTGATGCCCTCCAGAGCCTCAATAAGTTTTTCTTTTTCGATGATATATTCTTTTTCCGACATCGCGTCATCGGAATAAAGGTATAAGTTTGTCAGACGTTCCAGAGCGCGTTCTGCCCTCTGCTTTTCCTTCCGGAGTTTTGAAAGCTCCGACTGCGCTTGCCTCTTTTCGTCTTTTTTGATTTTAACTCCCTTCCCATACACATCTCCAGACACTTTTCCGGATGCAAGGACGGAGTATAGGTCATTCAGCCCATCCGGTTCAATCCCCTTTACCTGGAGGAAAGTATCGCCGCGAAGGAGACGCTCCTGCAATTCCTCTGGAGAAGATATTTCCGCAAAGCCACGCTGTGCGTTAAGCATATTCAGTATATAGTTAAATACAAACTCTCCAACGACCGGATCAGAGATAGTAGGACAGTTGCAGGCGGTAGGAGATTTCCGGCGTGTGGAGCAGGAGTATTTTGAATACTTCCAGCCGTCCCTTGTAATATTACCAGGAGTGCTGTTCATGGGCTTTTTACAGGCACCACAATACATAAGGCCACCGAACACATGAACGTGTTTTGTCTCATGTTTCCTCTGATGGATTTTATACTGTTCTGCCTGGGAATCCAGAATGGCGATAATGCGCTCTTTTTGTTCACGACTTATCATCGCCGGGTGATGGTCTTGAATCGTTATCCATTCGGATTCTTTTTTCTTTTTACTCCGGTTTCCTTCCTTTGAGCGGTTGTACTGGTAATCTCCGCAGTAGAATACGTTCCGCAGGATGATTAAGAGTGTGGCGGCAGACCATTGATTTCCGGCGCGAGAGAACAGCTGCCGGTCATTAAGGATTCTGGCTACATGGATAAGGGAGCGGTGTTCCTCATAAAGGTTGTGCATCATCTCCACAACGGATTTTTCCGATTCATTGAAAGAAAACTCCCCGGTCTGGATGTCGTAATTATAGCCATACGGAACGCGCCCGCCGTTCCATAGGCCATTGTTCGCCCTGGAAATCATGGTAGCGGTCACGCGCTCTGATGTCATGTTGCGCTCCAGCTCCGCAAATACCAGGATGATTTTAAGCATGGCCTCTCCCATAGCAGTAGAGGTATCAAACTGCTCATTCTTGCTTACAAAGATGACCCCCAGCTCTTTCAGCTCATTGTACATGGATGCGAAGTCCAGGAGATTCCGGGAGATGCGGTCTATCTTCCAGACAAGCAGGTGCGTGAAAACGCCCTGGCGAATCTGGGACATCATCTCCTGGAATTTTGGCCGGTCAGTATTCTTCCCGGAGTAGCCTGCGTCCTCAAATATCACATAATCATCCGTACCCAAGATAAGGGACGCATACGCAATCAAGTCTTTTTTCTGCATTGGTAGGGAGTCTTTGTCTATCTGGTACAAGGTAGAGACGCGGACATATATTGCCACACGCGCCTTGCCATGCTCTATCAATGCCTTTACTTTCTTATAAGCCATGAAATACCTCCCAAAAAGAAAAGCCCCTAAATGGGGGCTATATTGCAGCCTGCCGCTGGCAAGCGAACTGTGAAAGGAACCGGTCCTCCGCCTGGCTTATCCTGGAGTTAATTTCCCCGATCTTCCCATCCCTGGACATAAGCAGCAGCTCACGGCACTCTTTTGTTGTGAATAGGTGGCATTGGTAAATGCCAGGTATGAAAGCCTTGCGGCAGATGGTGAGCAGTTCTTTTTCTGATATACCGCACCTGCAGCAAAGGTCAAAGATTTTGTTCACGATTCCAACATCCACAGATGCAGTCGATTTCCAGCCGCGGAAATTGTCCTGCTGATAATATAGCAGGCGTTCTATGCTGTCAAAGCCGTTTAAGTCGGAGTAGAAAGCCATGCAGTAATAGGCAAGCGCTATACGGAGATTCCCTTCCAGTTCTACAAACCGGCCCTGGCGCACACGGGCATCCCGGAGCAGGCGGTAATTCCCGGTTCTCAAATATAACTCTACTTCCAGGGTGAGGCTATCCCACCGCATATCATTCCCGGTACCGTCTCCAGAAATAGGACGCATATAATCTGGCAACATAATCCACCTCCATTGTTTATTTCCGCCGCTTGCGGATGCTGTCTATCCTAATAACCTTTTTTCCTCCTCTTGCATAGCGCGGTAAGTATCACACGCGCTTTTCATATATGCAAAACACATATCCTGGAGATTTCCGGGCAAAGAACGAAACATGGCAAGTATGTCTGATTCATCTTGTGATAACGGTTGCGGTTCTCCAGGCTTTACATATTCACTCCCAGTAAGAAGGAGGTCTGTGGAACAATTAAGATATTCTGCTAAAGCAATTACAGCATCGGAGTTTGGAGCGCTACCAGCTTGCCATCTTCCGATGCTACCGGTACTTATTTTACATTCTTTCAATACTGGAGTGGGTTTCAAACCCTTCATGTCGCATATTTCCTTAAAATTATCCCAAAACAAATAAGCCACCTCCAAAAGCAACTCACAAATCGGCGTAAAAATATTGACAAACGCCTTTCAGTGAGTTATGATATATATGCAAGATACATTTGTGCGTTTTATTTTCCTTAACGAATAACACATGCACAAAAACGCTCTTTTATGCGTTACAAGACAAAGAGCGCACATATTCATTTTAACAATGTATCGTCAAAATGTAAAGTCAAAATGTAACGCACATCATAGCAAAGGAGGTAAGAGAGATGGAAAAAAAGCTAACTCCCTGGTGTGAGAACGTAAAAATCGCCATGATTGAGCGCGAATTGAGTGTACAAGATTTAGCGGATGCTATCGGGATGTCGCGTGTGTATACATCGGCGGTCATCAACGGCAGAGTCCAGTCTGAACCAGCCATGCGGCTCATAAGCGATACGTTGAACATCGAAAGCCCAGAAAAGAGAAAATCTGATTCCTGGTGCAAGAGCGTGAGGATAGCGATGGTAAAGCGCGGATGGAGTGTGCTGGATTTGGCAAAGGCAGCGCACATGAGCAAAGGCCACACATCGGCAGTCATCAATGGCAGGGTGCAATCCTCTCCAGCGGTCAGAGCCATAAGCGATGTACTGAACATTGATGCAGCTGCTCTTTCCTCAGATGCTAATTGAATTATACATCGAAAGGACGGTGGATGACATGGGGAATGGCTCTATGAAAGACAATGATAATGTGTACTTTCTGGCGAGGAAAAAGGCGGCAATATACAACGAGAGGCTATACAGCAGGGAAGGGGCGGCGGAACTGCTGGGAGTGTCCGTATCAACACTGGCTGATTATGAGCTGGGGAATACAAAGGTGGTTCCGGTGGATAAAGTGGTGCTTATGGCAGACCTCTATAACTGCCCGGAGCTGAAATACAGCTATTGCAAGCATGAGTGTCCGATTGGAAAGTCAATGCCGGTGGCAACGCAGGCAAAGAACCTGGAGGGGATCGCGCTCCGGCTTATCCGGGAGTTTGATGTCGACAATCTAAAAGGAATCCAGAAGGATTTAATCGAGATTACAGAGGATGGCGTCATAGACGATGCGGAGAAACCGGCGCTGAAATCAATCATGGAGCGGCTGGACCAGATGGCGGTTGCCATTAGTGAATTAAAGATAGCAGGTGAAAAGGCACTGAAAGGGTAGGGATGGTTATGGATGCTGCCAAGTTGAGAGAGATTCTGAAAACACAATATGGGATAAAAGATGATAATGAGTTTGACGCGGCAGTTGAGAAGTCATCTGGAGTAAACCTGGGGCTGTTCACTGTGCCGCTGGTGGAAAGGAGCAGGAATGGACACAAGAAAACGGAGACAGCTATTGCATAGCGCAAAGCTGGCGGCTATTACGGTAGCTGCCGTCTATACATTTATCGGGATAAGGCCGTTTATAGCGGATGCAGGGGAAGAAATGGAGCCGGAGCCGGTGGTGGATGCAGTAGCGGTAGCCATAGCGGACATCCAGGAGCCTTCTGGGAGCGATACGAGCGTGGGAGCAAAAATCCTGGTACCGGAACCGCAAGCTACACAATCCCCTGGCCGGGATGCGGAAGATTCCTATTTGCTGGCAAAGCTGGCGATGGCGGAGGCGGAAGGAGAGGACACCGAAGGGAAAGCATTGGTTATCCTGGTGGCACTGAACCGGGTGCGGAGCGAAGGGTTCCCGGACACGGTAGAGGATGTCATCCTGGAGGAGCATAACGGAGTTTGCCAGTTCAGCGTCACCCAGGAGGGAGGCCGCTGGTACACGGTAGAGCCGGACGAAGATTGTTATAAGGCTCTGGAGATGGTAACGCAGGAGAATTGGGATGAATCCGAAGGGGCGCTGTATTTTGAAAGCAGGAGTGATTCCACATGGCACCAGAATAATTTGCAGTTCCTTTTCAAACACGGAAAACATTATTTCTACAAGGAGGGATGATATTGCGGAAAGTAACGCGGTTCATCTACCGCGAATGGATATGGATAACGCTGGGGATTATTCTCACGCGGTTTGCCGTTCAATGCGCATACCGGGAGCGTGGATACATGGCATACGGAGGGGAATGGCTTGTGCTGCCGGTTCTGCTGATGACGGTAAGCATGGCAAGAAACGCCTCCGGTGTCGTGATGATGATATTTGAAGGAGAGGAGGATGCGGATGTCAGAAGAATTAAAACGGATCACCGCAGAGTTCCAGGGAACCGCAGGTGGCGTGACGGACGGTGAGGCAGATAGGGTATTCCAGTATTGCCTCCGGAAAATGGAGGTATGCGGTATCGAGAACCGGGAGGAATATCTGCCGCTTTTATTCCGGGATGAAGTGAAGAATTTCATTGTACGCAGAGGGATAAATGCAATCACCGCATTAAGAAGAATGGGGGTGGCGGTCAGTGTGTGAGATATGCAGACAGAATCCGTGCCATCCGAGATGCCCGAATGCAGGGGAACCGAAGGGCAAATACACTTGTATCAAGTGCGGATATGGAATCATGGAGGATGAAGAATACCTGGAGTCAGAGGAAGGGCCGGTTTGTGTGGAGTGTCTGAATGACATGTGTTCCAGGGAAGTAGTAGAAATATGCGGCGGACAGCTGCAAAGAGCATAGAAGGAGGATAAACAGTATGGCAGGACAGCAACAGAGGCAGGTACCGGCGCAGCAGATCCAGCAGGGGGAGATTCAGAAACCTAAGAGTTCAGCAGTCCTTGTGAAGGAGATTATCTCCAGGGACACTTGCAAGAAGAAATTTGCGGAAATCCTGGGGCAGAAAGCGCCGCAGTTCCTTGCGTCACTAACGAATGTAGTATCTGGGAGCGCACAGCTGAAAAGGGCAGAACCTAATTCCATCGTATCAGCGGCTTTTGTGGCGGCTACATACGATCTGCCGATTGACAGCAACCTGGGATTCGCGGCTATCGTTCCGTACAACAACAGCAAGAAGAATCCGCAGACCGGGAAGTGGGAAGACCACATGGAGGCCCAATTCCAGATGATGTATAAGGGCTTTATCCAGCTGGCAATCCGCTCCGGATATTACGAGAAGATGAATTATTCCGTGGTGTATGAGGATGAACTTGTTTCCTATAATCCGATCACCGGCGAGATTGTTTTCGTGACGGACTTCTCACAATGTACCCAGAGAGACGAGGGGCAGACAGATAAAGTTGTTGGATATTATGCGTGGTTCAGACTAAAGACTGGTTACAGCCATGAATTGTATATGTCAACAAAGGCGGTAGAGAATCACGCAAAGAAGTATTCCCAGGCATACCGGAGTGACTTGAACAAAGGGAAGAAAAACAGCAAGTGGACTACTGATTTTGAGGCTATGGCTCTGAAAACGGTAATCAAGCTCCTGCTCTCCAAATGGGGTATCTTATCTGTGGATATGCAGAGAGCCATCCAGGACGACCAAAAGACATTTGACGAGGAAGGGGAGGCATCATACGGAGATAACCAGCCGGACGCAATCGAGGCGGAGAATGTGTTCGAGCTGCCGGGGCCGGGTGATGAACAGGCGAAGGATGAACAGCCGGAGAATGGAGAGAGTTCAGACGGAACCGGAACGGATGCGGCGGATGCCGGAGAGTATGTAAGCCCGGAGGAAATAGATGATTTCATGGAAAGCATGGGCTTAGAGGAATTACCGTTTAAGTAAGGAGGGAATGACATTGGAATTATCGGCAAGTAATTATTACAGCGCGGAGGCGAACCGGGAATACATGAGTGTATCGCAGTACAAGGATTTCGCTGGCACATACGGAAAGCTGGGATGCGAATACTGCGCGATGGAAAAGCTGGAGGGGCGCTGGCAGGAAAAGAAAACGACTGCCCTTCTGGTGGGGAGCTATGTGGATTCTTATTTTGAAGGGAGCCTGGATACGTTCAAGGCAGAGAATCCGGAGGTTTTCAAAAAGACCGGAGATAAAGGGCTGAGAGCGGAATACATCAAAGCGGAGGACATTATTCGTAGAATAGAAAGTGACAATTTTTTTATGATGTGTCTTTCTGGGTATAAGCAGGTCATTATGACCGGTGAATTGTTCGGAGCGAAGTGGAAGATAAAGATAGATTCCTACATCGCAGATAAAGTCATCGTTGATTTGAAAGTCATGTCATCCATCACAAAGCATGAATACGTCCGGGATGTGGGCTACCTGGATTTTGTCCGGTATTGGGGCTATGACATCCAGGGAGCAATCTACCAGGAGATTGTCCGCCAGAATACCGGAAAGCGCCTGCCCTTCTATATAGCGGCAGCAAGCAAGGAGGAGGAAACCAACATTGAGGTTATCCATGTGACGGACAATTTCCTCAAAGATGCTATGTCGATGGTAGAGGCGGCTATGCCCAGGATTCTCCGGGTGAAGAATGGAGAGGTAAAGCCAGACCGGTGTGAGAGTTGCGATTGCTGCAGGTACACGAAGGTTTTGCGGAATCCGATCACGATTTTAGACCTGGTAAAGGATATTTGAAACCAAGAACGGCAGATTGGCGGTGATGCAAGCATGGCATGGATAAGTGTCCACGAACAAATCTTAAGCGGAAAGCTGCGTGAGTTAGCAAAGAGCATGGGGTGTTCGCAAAATGAATCAATAGGAATCCTTATCCGGCTATGGTTGTGGGGTATCAACAACGCCGACAAGGAAGGGAGAATAGTAGGAGCAGATAAAGACGATGTTGCGGAAGTTTTGACAATAGGGAGGGATAAAAAGATTGCGGCAATAAATATCGTGGATGCTCTGATAGAATCTGGCTGGCTGGATGAAAATGGTGGTACTCTATTCATTCACGATTGGGAAGAATGGCAAGAGCCTCTTTATACTTTCAAAGAACGGAGGGAGAGGGACGCTGCCAGAAAGCGTGAGGAGAGGAAACGGTCAAGGCTCCAGAACGAGGCAGGCAGAAAAGAGGATGCTATCTCCCAGGAACCGGCGCCGGAGATGATACCATCACCGGCAGTCAAGGATTCCCCTACACCGGAACCGGAAAAACCGAAAAAGACGGCAGCGGAAGAACGTACTCCTGCATTTGAGGAGTTCTGGAAGGTGTATCCGCGCAAGGAGGGCAAGGGCGAGGCGTACAAGAAGTACAAGGCGCGGCTCAAAGATGGATACAGCGAAGAGGAACTTCTGGAGGCGGCTACGAATTATGCCGGCAGATGCGCAAGGGAGCGGACGGAAAAGAAGTATATCAAGATGGCTAAGACCTTCCTGAGTGATTCCTTACCGTTCGTGGACTATATAAAAAAGCAATCGCAAAATGAAGCAAGACAAGAGCAGGCGGATGGAGTGAATCCATTCGGGCAATTCCTTAGAAGTTAGGAGGCGGATAACGTGGAGGGATTGGAAGGGATCGCCGCCGGAGTATTCATGGAGACGGCGGAGAAAGCAGGCGAGGCGGAAAGCGGCGCCGGTGATTATACCGGCGGTGATGGTCTCCTGCATTGTGGCAAGTGCCACAAGCCGAAGGAGAAGATACTGGAGTTCCCTGGCTCCCTGGATAGAAATGGAACCGGGCGCAGGATGAAGGTACGCTGCATGTGCGAATGCGAGACAGCGGCCAGGGACAAGATGCTCCGGCAGGAAAAGGAAAGGGAAGAGCTGCAGCAGCTCCAGAGGCTCCGGGATTCCAGCCTCATTGAAAGCAGGCTCCGGGCGGCAAAGCTGTCCTCTTTCATCAAAACCAGGGATAACCAGAAATTGTACACGATGGCGCAGCGGTATGTGGAGAATTTTGAGGATATGTACCGCAGGAGCCAGGGGATTCTTTTCTGGGGAACGGTAGGAACCGGCAAGAGCTATACTGCCGCCTGCATCGCGAATGAGCTGTTAGACCGGAGGGTTCCGGTCATAATGACTTCTTTCGTGAAGATTCTCCAGAATATCCAGGGCGGCAACGTGGACGAGGCACAGTACATAGCGCAGCTGAACCGGGCGAGGCTCTTAATCATTGATGACCTGGGGACGGAGCGCAACACGGACTATGCCCTGGAGAAGGTCTACAACGTGATAGACAGCCGGTATTTATCCGGAAAGCCCCTGATTCTCACAACGAATCTGACGCTCACGGAGATGCAGGAGGCGCAGGATACCAGGTTTAAGAGGATATATGACCGTATCTTTGAAATGTGCTATCCGTTCCGGGTGTATGGAGATTCCTGGAGGATGGGGCAGGCGGCGCAGAGGTTCGAGGACATGAGGAGCATACTGGAGGGATGATATGGCAAATGCGGTGGAATTGAAGATTTATAACCAGGAGGACCGGCTTTCGGTGGCGGCAATTCTGATTAAGAACGGTTACACGGTGAGCCAGGGGAAAAGGCAGAGGACAGCCACCGGCAAGACGATGGACTATTTCCTCAAAGTATCAGAGGATGGAGACAATGCTGATACATCGAAGTAGGAGGTAATGATTTGGACAAAGTGAAATTTACAGTCCTGGGAGAGCCGAAGGGGAAAGGCCGGCCGCGCTTCAGCACACAGACCGGGAGGGCCTTTACTCCGAAGCAGACGGTCAACTATGAAACGCTGGTACATACAGAGTACATGGTACAGTGCAAGGGGTTCCGGTTCCCGGATGATGCGATGCTGGACATGAGGATTCTGGCATACTATTCCGTACCGAAAAGCGGTAGCAAGGCGGAGAAGGCCAAAAAGCTGGCAAACGCCATCCGACCGACCAAAAAACCGGATATGGATAATGTGGTGAAGATGGTGGCGGATGCACTCAACCAGGTAGCATACAAGGATGATACGCAGATTGTAGACTGCCAGGTCCGGAAATTCTATTCCGAACAGCCCCGGATCGAGGTTATCATCCAGGAAGTGAAGAAGGGAGGCGATTGAGGCATGGTGGCAACAAGAGTGACATTGATAGTGCTGACTGCAATTTTCAGTATCGGGGTAATGGCAGAAAAGAACGGAAAGGTCGCAAACCGGATGCTGGCCGGTACCGCAATATGTGTCGCAGGGCTTGTGGTTCTGCAAGTGTTCGGTTAGGAGGGGTGGAGAATGGCGTATTGTCAAAGGTGTGGTGGGTACTGCGCTGACCATTACACATATTGCAGGGAGTGTTATTTTAAATTAGGCCAGCCAGCAGGCATGGCTATAAGCCGGGGGCATAAGTGCAGAGGGTGCGGCGCGACTATATACGGAAGGTATAACTACTGCATGAGCTGTGCTAAAAGAAAAGGCTTTATCAAAAAATAGACAAGGAGGATGGCACATGGAACAGAATGAGATTCAGAAGGTAGAAGGAGAAGTTGTGGCAGAGGGCGCAGAGCTGGCTCCGGTCAAGGCGGAGATGGAGTTCCGGCTGATAAATCCCACGGAGGGCGGATTCTTAAAACGTATCGAATGGAACCGCGCCGAGCTGGAGGCGGCAGTCAAGGCAAAGGTGGCACAGTACGAGGGCGTCACATACACAGATGATACCATCCAGGCAGCAAAGGCAGACCGCGCCGAGCTGAATAAGCTGAAAGCAGCTATCGAGGACCGGCGGAAGATTGTGAAAAAGGTAATCAATGAGCCGTACACGGTATTTGAGAAGGAGCTGAAAGGCATCCTGGCACTCATTGATACGCCGGTCGGCATCATCGACACCCAGATCAAGGACTACGAGAACCAGAAGAAGGAGGAGAAAAAGGAGCAAATCCGGGAGGCGTATTCTGCAGCAATCGGAGAACTGGAGAAGGTCATCACGTTTGAGAGGCTGTTCGACCCCAGGTACCTCAATGCCACATACTCCCTGCCAAAAGCCATAGCGGACATCCAGGGCAAGATTGAGAAGGTCAAGACAGACCTCCAGACCATTGATGAAATGTGTTCTGACTATAAGACCAACGCCCAGGACATTTATCTGAAAACCCTGGACTTGTCTAAGGCGATGGCAGAGGAAAAGCGCCTGCACGATCTGAAAGAGAAGATGGAGGCGGATAAGAGGGCCAGGGAGGAGGCAGAGCGCCGGAGGATTGAGCAGGAGGAGGCCAGACGCCAGGAGCTTGCTAGGAGGCAGGCAGAGGAGGCGAAGCGCCGGGAGGCAGAGAGGCAGGCCGCACAGGAGAGAGCAGCAGCCCAGGTACCCCAGGCGGAACCGGAGTCTGATAACGGAAATACCCAGGCTGTGAACGTTTTTGGCACTTATGATAACGGAAACGGCCAGAATGTTCCGGAAAATGCCCTAAATAATACGGGAAATACCAAAAGCGTTCCGGAAAGCGCCCCGGATGCTCCGGCAAAGAGATACCGCGCTACCTTCTGGTGCGAGGGTACCCTGGAGGAGATAAAAGCCCTGGGGGCATACATGAGGGAACACAATATCAAGTACGGAAAGGCGGGAAAGTAGATGGAAAGAGGTTTTGACGAGAAGCTGACGCTGGACAGCGAAACATTCAGCGGAATGAGCCGGGATTACAATTTTGTACTCCAGAGGCTTTTGGAGACAATGAGGGATAGGGACTGTGACGAAGGTTCCATCACTCTGAATCTGAAAATCTCTCTCAAATCAGAGTATATCCCGAACTATGACCCGAACGTCCAGGGAGAGAGCCGGGAGGTCAAGAAGCCGAAGTTCGAGCATAAGATTTCATCCTCTGTGAAAATCACGGACGAGAAGAAAGGCACCCTGGACACGGAGATGGAGCTTGTCATGGATGATGATACCGGCATGTATGTACTCCGGCCCATCGTGAACACACAGCAGAGAAGTTTCTTTGATGATGACATGAGAGGGCAGTTCTCCGGATCAGATGAACCGGGTGCAGAGGCAGAGGGGGACGGCGGAGCGCCTGCCCTTCCTGGGAGGAAAGTCCTGGGACTTCCGGGGCCGGATGTGATAGATGGGGATTTTAAGGAAGTGGCCGCAGAAGGCCCGGAAAGCCCGGATTCGGGCGGTTCCGGAGAGAATGATATTTCTTCCGTGGACGGTGAAGAAAACGCTCCATTGGACGCTACCGACGCCCTATTCGAGGATGAAGAGGGCATGGAGGACGGCGAGGGACATATTCCGTTCAGTGATGATGACGGAGATGATTATGAAGATGATGGATACGGCTATGAGGAGCCGGAGGAGGACTAAGCATGGATAATGATAAAAGGGTTGATGAATGGCTGGAGAATCACGACGGTGACGATTACTGTCTTTACTGCAAGTGCAGCGCGGAATGTGACGGTAGAGGGGTAAGAGGCGGCCCGGATGGTCCTATCTATCCCCCGTGTTGCGATTCAGATTACAAGGAGGATCTGCTGGATGAAGATGCTCTCCTGGAGGATCTGAAAGAGGAGGAGGGTTAGAATCATGCCGGGAGCACTGGAAATTGATAAGGCGGCACATAAACTTATGAATTTTATTCCGGTCAAGCAAGTGGAAAAAGATGGTTACAGTGTGTTTTATCACGAGGAGCGGCTGTATTCTGTAAGGCACATCAAAAGCGGCATAATATCTCTGGTATATGCTGCAAGCCCACATGAAGCAGTTGAAATCATAGAAGCAGGCAAAAATTGAGATAGGAGGATTGAATCATGGGATTGAGAAGTTTGGCCAGAACAGTAGCAGCAAACAAGAGCTATCGGCAGAGCGGTACTACGGACATGTTCGATTATTTCTTCACTAAGGTGTGGAGGGAGAAAGGGCATCCGGCATCCGGAGCGGACCGGCCTACCAAAAAGCGGAGACGCGGCAGAAAGTAGATCAGTGGGCAGCGCGGTTTCTTCCGGGAGCTGCGCTGCATGAAAGGAGAAAAGATGGATAAGAGCAGGAACAAAGGCCAGGACACAAGGAACATTCCGGACGGACCGGCAGACGGCATCAGCCTGGATGTGCAGAGTACACATACGAGGTTCCGGGGGAAAGGCAATCAGCGGAGGATGGCAAAGCAGATGGTTGTCCCCGGGAACATCAAGGCCAGCGTGGAGCTGGGGGTTGTGTCCATATCGGACCGGGTGCATGACATCATGCTTACCGTGAGGATTGAGGATATGTCTGCGGTGATGGCCGGTGCATACGAGATGGCGAGAAGGGCAGAGGCGGAAGGGAGTGCGGACGGTGAAAAAGAGGACCAGGTACATAAAGGTCTACGAGAGGATTCTCCTGGAGGAGAAGAAACTCCTGGAGGAGCTTGCGAAAATACCGGTGGACGGCAGGAGGACGGCTCCGGTCAATGCCAGGAAAGCATTTAAGCTCATATCGGATATGTGCTACCAGCTGGCCCAGGAGTGCAACGTACTGGTGAGCTATCCACAGAAAGCAATCGCAGGGAAGAAAGTTGACCTGGGGGGGGATGCTCATATTGCTGCCAAACTGTAAGCTGGTGACGATTGAAGAGCTGAAAGAGATTGAGGATAGGAGGTACTGATATGCCAAGAGGGAATTTTGGAAGGTGTGCCGGATGCGGCGCACAGATCATCTGGATAAAGACAAAGGCCGGGAAGAACATGCCGTGCAATACGTTGCTGGTGGACTACAAGGCGGATGGAGGCAAGGATAAAATCGTTCTCCAGACCGGGGAAGTGGTCTCCGGTACCATCGTTTCATCCCAGGATGACCCGGACGGTTCCGGTTATACGTCACATTTTGCCACCTGCAGCAACGCGAAGAATTTCAGACGCAGGAAGTAGGGCAAAGAAAAAGGCCATACCGCATGTAGCAGTACCGCCCATTCCTCTATAACACCGACTACCCCTATTATAGGGGGTTATCAGAGGAATGTCAAGGAGGTAAATGCACATGGGTAAATCACAAGGCAGGCCGGTACGATATGAGTTCACCGAGGAGAATATAAATGTCATAGCGGCGATTGCTGCCGAAAAAGGGATTGAAGCGTACAAAGAGGAGCATAGGAAAGAGGAGGCGGAGCGCCAGAGCAGGGTACAGAACAATGCCAAAGCCCTGCTGATAAACTACCGGCGGTTCAAGGACTACATAGAGAATGCGGAGTATGACATGGACACGACCTCCGATGATTCTCTGAAAGATATGCTGTCACTGATGCAGGGGTATTTCAAGGACAGCGACCTTAAAGTATTGAGCATAGAGAAGGGCAAGGCCAAGACAAAGATGATTATGAGCCATGTGGACACTATGCTGGATGTATATAAAAAACAATGCGAAATAGCGGCAGACCCAGAGGAAATGAGAAGATATAGGGTAATCAAGGGGCTTTACCTGGATGCGGAGCCTAAGACTGCGGCGGATATAGCGGAGGAGGAACATATCACGGAGAGAACCGTGTTCCGGGACGTGAAAGCTGCCTGCAAGCGTCTGGCGATACTGTTTTTCGGGATCTATGGATTCCGGTATTAGCGGTGTCAAAAATGTGTCATTGATATTTCAGTAGCCAGGTCTTAATATGGTATCAGCCGAAAAACCCCAATGTCATGCTCATTTTGTGAGAGTAACCATGTGTTTTCCCTCCAGACCAGGGCGGAGCAATCCGTCCCGGCATCGGAAAAACGGTTAGAGGCAGAGTTTCATACTCGATGGAAAGCAGCCGCCGCCTGGCTGCTTTTCGTTTGCCGAAAGACCGGCAGGCGGCATAAAACCTGGGGTTTTCATTGATATGCGCCCTGGGATATGGTATAATTAAAGGGTAATAGGGGCATAAAAAACAGAGCCTTGCACCCTGGAAAAGTCAAAAGCTCTGTCCCCATCCGAAAGAAGGATGTAGGTTCATTGTAGCATCCCTTCCGGATAAAAGCAACCATAATCTCAAAGAAAGAAGGAAAAGAGCATGAACAACAACACAATGAATCAGACGGCAGAAAAGAGCGGCATCACCGGAGGGCGTAGGATATGCCTGCTGGATTTGAATTACACCCTGGTATCAAACCAGATGGACACACGGATGCTCCGGCCGTTCTCTAAGAGGATGGAGGGCGAGGAGTACCGGATGGACTTGATAGACGCGATCAGAGGCGATTATGTCATCATCGTCACGGCCAGGCCGGACTACCAGAGGGTACAGACGATGCAGAACGTCCTCAAAAAGACCGGATGGGAGCCGGTGGAGGTATATTTCAATGACATCAATGCGGAGCCGCATGTGTTCAAGGAATCCGCGCTCAAAAGGTTCATCTTCCCTAAGTACGGTACGGACGGCGCACAGTTCTATGCGGTGGAGAGCAATCCTAAGACCAGGGCGATGTATAAGAGATACGGCATCCATGCAGAGCCGTATTCGGAGTTCATAAGGAAGGTAGGGGCGGACGGAAAGGTTGCACCGGCGGAGCCGGAGATGCAGCAGCTCTCCCTATTTGACTAAGGCGTCATAACTGCATACAGATTATTAGGCGGCATGTTCCTTCCTGGGATGTGCCGCTTTTTAATGCAAATAACGAAGAAAGGAAGGGAAACGGATGGAAACACAGACAATGAGGGTGGCAGAGATTGTACCGGCGGTATATAATCCCAGGGTAACACTGACGGAAAAGGATTTTGAGTACCAGGCACTAAAGGCAAGCATTGACGAGTTCGGGCTGGTGGTTCCTCTGATTGTGAACCGGCAGACCGGGAACCTGGTGAGTGGACACCAGAGGCTCAATGTCATGCTGGCAAAAGGCGTGGAGGAGACGGAGGTTGTCATCGTGGACATGGAGCCGAAAAAGGAAATGGCTCTCTGCATCGCCATGAACAAGATAACCGGCGAGTGGGACTATGGAAAGCTGGCAGACATCATGGAGGAGCTGCGGGATGCGGAAGGGATTGACACAACGACCACCGGATTCTCCGATCACGACATCGCGGAGCTTCTGGGGGAGCTGGATGCAGCGGCAGAGGACATCCCGGACGTGGAGGGCGTGGCGAAGAAGGACGATGATACGGAGGGAATCCCCTGCATCGTGGGCGAATATAAATTCCGGATTCCGGATGGGCCGTACAAGGATATGATGGCAGACATCCGGGAGAAGGTCGGGTTCTCTAAGGAGATGGTAGAGGGAGAAATGAAAAGGAGGCTGATGGGATGAAGATAGAAACTCTGAATATAGCAGACATCCGGGCAAGCTCTTTCAATCCGCGCATCACACTGGAGAAGGGTTCCAGGGAATATGAGGCGATAGCGGACAGCATAAGGGAGTTTGGTTTCGTGGAGCCGCTGGTGGTGAACAGCCATAACATGTGCTGCCTGGGAGGGCATCAGCGCTTATCCGTGCTGAAGGATATGGGCGTGGAATCCGTGGAATGCGTGATGGTGGAGGAGCCGGACCAGGCCAGGGAGAAGGCTTTATGCGTTGCCCTTAATAGAATAAAGGGCGAATGGGACATGGATATGCTGGCGGCCCTGCTCCAGGACGAGGCTGTTTTCTCCCTTCCTACTGGTTTTGAGGAGGGCGAGGTAGACCTGGAGCGGATGCTGGAGGATGTGGAGCCGCCCGAACTTCCGGAGGATGAACCGGAGGAGGCGGAGGAGCCTTCCGGTCCGGAGGGTACCACAGTAGTAAAGATTGGCAATTTCAAGTTCAAGATCACCATATCGGAGTACCAGAGCATGTTAAATACCATCCGGGACGCCGGTATTTTCGATTCTAAGGCGATTTCTGATGAAATTAAAAGGAGGATACTTAATGGTTAAATTAGTCCCTATTGGCGACGTGAGGGCGTCAGAATACAATCCAAGAAAGAATGATGAAAAGCGCCTGGCACTCACAGAAATGTCTCTGCGAAAGCTGGGCTTTTTGCTGCCTATCTATGCGGATAAGGACGGCGAGATATTATCCGGGCATCAGCGCCATCTGGTGGCGGAACGCATGGGCTTTGACAAGATACCGGTCCAGTATGTAGACCAGGAGGATTTGAACAGCAGAAAGGCATTGAACGTACTGTTCAACCGGGCAACAAATGACCTCCAGAAGCAGGACACATGTACGAAGATTAAGAAGCGCCTCTACAACATGGACATAGACAGCATGTGCGCCGGACTTCCGGACATCGAGCCTGGGAGCGAGGCATCCTATCCGTGCGTGTACGCTTGCAGGAGGATTGATACCGTGCAGCTGGCTAAGAAGAACCACCGTGATTTCGATTCCCACATGAAAGCCCTGGCAAAGGCGCTGGAGAAAAAGACCGGGAGCCTTATGCCGGTAGTCATCGGTCCGGACATGGATGTGGTGAAGGGATTGGCAGGCTCCAGGTGGCGGCGGAGGCCGGAAAGAAGTTCATCCAGTGCGTGGAAGTGACGGAGGCTCAGAGGGAGTTCGCGTCTGCGATGCTGAACCTACTGTCTATGGACTTCTCTATGGAATCCGAATACGCGGATGTACTCCGGTATAATTCCTTTATGAGGGAGCGCAACACCAGGGAGACGGATGCAGAGGGCAACTGCGCCCTGGGAGATGGATTTTTCAAGGGAGTATTCCCGAATAATAACGGCAGGGACTTTTTCAAGCTGGAGGGCGATGTCTTGAAAGCCTGGACCGGCCGGTATGGGGATAAGATTGTGGATTTCGGTGCCGGAAAGCTGAACAATACCAGGACGCTCCGGGCCGCAGGCGTGTATGTCTCTGCATTTGAGCCTTATTTCGTCACTACCGGCGATGAAATACACAAGCAAAAGAGCCTGGAGATAGCGGAGCGGTTCCTGGAGGAGGTAGAGAGCGGTGTGGAGTACACATCGGTATTCATATCCTCTGTTTTCAATTCCGTGCCGTTCATGGAGGACAGAAAGAAGATAGCAGCTATCGCAGCGGCTCTCTGTTATCCGAAAGGCCAGGTAGTATGCTGGTGCCAGAGCAACGAGGCGCACCAGTTCACGGCCACGAAGAAAAAGTCCGTCCAGGATGAAGCGAGGCTGACATTCGATCTGGACTATGAACCTAATACCATCCTGGGAGATATTTCAAAGCACCCGAAAGTCCAGAAGGGGCATACAAGCGAGGAAATGACCGGGATATTCGCGCCGAAGTTCCGCAAGATTAAGAGGCTGGACCTCATTCAGAAATTCTGGTACTTGGAGGCAATCGAACCTATCCTGGATGTAGACGCGCTGGCGGATGCCCTGGATTTTGAGTTTGACCTTCCTTATCCGGACGGCTCCACTATGGGGCTTGCAGGCCGGGCGAGGGAAGTGTTTGAAAAACGGTTAGGCGTAAAGCTGCCGGGAAAGGAGGGGAGCTATGGGAAGTAATGGGAATGTCGATAACGTGTCACCGAATGGGAAGTGGGAATTTGACAGCGAAGTGGCGCGGTGCTTTGCAAATATGCTGGAGCGGAGCATCCCGGACTACCGGAGCATGAGGAGTCTGGTCTATGAGATAGGAGAAAAGTTCATCACTCCCGACACCTGGATCACGGACATAGGGTGCTCTACCGGGCTTGCAATAGAGCCTTTTTACGAGAAACACGCGGACGAAAACAAGTATTTCCTCTGTGACAACTCCGCAGCAATGCTGGAGGAGTGCAGGAGTAAATTTTCGGTAGGCATCGGGGCCGGTTTTGTGAAATGCGTAAACGGTAACTTTTTTGAAGTGGAAATGCCCCTGGCAAACAGCCTGGTACTGTCCATCCTATCCATGCAGTTCATGCCCACATCGTACCGCCAGAAAATGCTGAATGACATATACGACCACATGCTGTACGGAGGGGCGCTTGTCTTTGTAGAGAAGGTAGTGGCGGACGGAGGGGCGGATGACCTTCTGGTGGATTTGTACTATGAGATGAAGCGCCGGAACGGCTACACGATTGAGAAGATAGTGGAAAAGCGGAAGAGCCTGGAAAACGTGCTGTCTCCGCTGAAGCCTGGATGGAATGTGGAGATGCTGCACAATGCAGGGTTTAAGGTTGTGGATATGTTCTGGAGATGCCTTAATTTCTGTGGATGGATTGCCATAAAATAACCCAGAAGTAGTACCGCGGAGCGAAGGAGGTGGGCGAAGTGTCCAAAACCGAAAAGCCGTGGGAACGCCAGAAGGGGGAAACCGAGCAGGCATTTGAGGCGTTTGCAATCTACCGGGATTTAGGTCTAAAGAGGTCTAACCATGAAGTCTGCGAGCGGTTGTCTAAGAGTAGACAGCTCATTTCACGCTGGAAGTCTAAGTACGGATGGGACGAAAGGGTGAGGGCTTATGACAATGAGATGGAGCGCCAGGCACACGCGGAGGCAGTCAAGGACCTAAAGGACATGACGAAGCGCCACACCAAGATTGCTGTTCAGATGCAGAAAAAGGCACTGGAGGCGTTGGAGAAGCTGAAAGTTGAGGACATGACGCCGAGGGACATCAAGGAGTATATCAAGATTGCTACCGAGCTGGAGAGGCTGAACCGGAGCGTGTCTGCAAGCGATAACGCGATAGACGAGGAGGAGCAGACCAGGGTGGAGGTCTATATGCCGGAGAAGGAGGCTGACGAGGATGAATAAAGTGATACGTCCCCAGAAAGGCCCCCAGGAGAAGTTCCTGGCTACCAGCGCGGATATAGCGATTTACGGAGGCGCCGCCGGTGGAGGAAAGACCTATGCAATACTCATGGAGCCGCTGCGGTACATCAACACTAAGGGATATAGGGCAGTCATCTTCCGGAAGAATTTCAACCAGATATTTGCATCCGGCGGTAT
The DNA here is from genome assembly GCA_910574345.1 of Clostridiaceae bacterium. Taxonomy (GTDB): domain Bacteria; phylum Bacillota; class Clostridia; order Lachnospirales; family Lachnospiraceae; genus UBA3402. The sequence goes on from CAJSZV010000006.1 coordinate 148,582, forward strand.
ATGGGACGAGAGCCAGGAGATGTACGGAGACATAGCCGGTGCCAAATCCGTGCAGACGCCAAAATTCCGGTGGTCATTCAAGAGCAAGGCTAACATATACTTTGATTTCCTGGGGAGGGATGCGGATGTTGAGAAGTGGCAGGGTTCCCAGATAACATTCATAGGGTTTGACGAGCTGACGCATTTTTCAGAACGCCAGTTTTTTTATATGCTGTCGCGTAACCGCTCCACTTGCGGAGTGAAGCCTTACGTCAGAGCCACATGCAACCCGGACGCGGATTCATGGGTGGCAAAGTTCATTTCCTGGTGGATAAACCCGGAGACCGGATACCCTATTCCGGAGCGCTCTGGAAAAAAACGGTATATGGCGCGTGTGGATGATGAAGTGGTATGGGCCGACACAAGGAAGGAGCTTCTGGATAAAGGCATCAAGGCCGACAAGGTTAAGAGCGTCACATTCATAGCAAGCACCCTGGCGGACAATAAAATCCTTATGGAGAAAGACCCAGGGTATAAGGCAAACCTGGAGGCTTTACCTTTGGTCGAGAGGGAGCGCCTGCTTCACGGCAACTGGAAAATCAAGCCTGCGGCCGGTCTGTATTTCAAGCGTGTACAGATTGGCACAATCCTGGATGCTGTGCCTGATGACATCGTTTCCATTGTACGCGGATGGGATCTTGCGGCTACCGATATGGACGAGGACGATGATGCGGCATATACATCCGGCGTTCTTATGGCAAAGAGGAGCAACGGAAGATTCGTTGTGATAGACGTGATAAACCAGCAGCTGAAAGCTGGTGATGTCCGGAAACTGGTTAGGACAACATCGGCGGTGGACAATGCCAAATATGGATATGTGAGGCAGAGGCTACCGCAAGACCCGGGGCAGGCCGGTAAAGAGCAGGCACAAAGCTATATTGAGATGCTGGCAGGATATGATGTGGTTACAAAGCAGGAATCCGGTAGCAAGCAGACCAGGGCGGAGCCTATGGCAGCTCAATGGCAGCTGGGATTATTCGATGTCGTGGCTGGGGCATGGAACGAAGCATATTTTAATCAGCTGGAATCATTCCCGGAAAGCAAGTTCAAGGATATGGTGGATGCCGGTTCATCCGCTTTCAATGAGCTTACCCTGGGGATGGCATTCAATATTGACAACCTATTGTAGGAAGGAAGTGAGGACTTTATGGACGATACACAGAAAGCCAGGCTGGAAAAGCAGCGGCAGCTACAGAGAGGCGCGGCCATCATTGAGGGTACGCAGGAGCAGTTCCGGCAGGACGGTTACTCAAATATGCTCAATAAATACGGAACCGCGCAGGATAACTCCACCGCGTACACCTACACGCAGGAGCCTTTTGTCTCTGACATGGAGCTTACCAGGCTGTATGAAGGGAATGGGCTTTTTGCGAAGATTATAGACCGCCCTTCCGAGGAGGCTGTTAAGCATGGCTATGATATTGATTTTGGGGATTCTGACGTATCGGAGTATATAGAGGACCGGATGGATTCATTACAGCTGGAGGATAAGTTTGCAACGGCGGAAAAATGGGCCAGACTTTACGGTGGCGCGATCATCGTCATGCTGGTGGATGATGGCCGGGGGCTGGAGGAGCCTCTGAACTGGAGCGATGTCCGGAGCATCGAGGAGCTGCGAGTGTTCGAGAGGGCGGTTGTCCAGCCGGACTACACGAACCTCTACCATTTCAATTTTGCTGACAGCATGGATGGTGATGTGCCGTTTGGAGAGCCGGAGTATTACCAGGTATTCAGCGTATATGGCTATTTCGTTGTGCATCAGTCACGGTGCCTGGTATTCCGGAACGGACGCCTGCCAGAACAGACCACGAACACCAATTACCGGTATTGGGGCATCCCAGAGTATGTGAAGATAAGAAGTGCTCTCCGGGAGTGCGTAACATCCCACGGAAACGGCGTGAAACTGCTGGAGCGGTGCGTCCAGGCCATATACAAGATGAAGAACCTCTCTAATATGCTGGCAACGGACGAGGGTGAGGATAAGGCAATCCGGAGGCTCCAGCTGATTGATATGGCAAGGGGTATTCTGAACAGCATAGCCATTGATACCGAGGGGGAGGACTACGATTTCAAGAATATCACGATGGCAGGGGTGAAGGACATCCTGGATGCTACATGCAATATGCTGTCAGCTGTTACGGACATTCCACAGACAATCCTATTCGGACGCTCTCCTGCCGGGATGAACTCCACTGGCGAGAATGACATGGAGAATTATTATAACATGGTGGAGAACATCCAGAAGGAGAACATGAAAGGCAGCTCCCGGACGGTAATAGACCTCATGCTTATCCAGGGCAAGCGCGAGGGACGGTTCAAGGAGATTCCCAGGTACAAGGTAAAGATGGCGGCTCTTTGGTCTACGTCCGACAAAGAGCAGGCGGATATATCCAAAACCAAAGCGGATACGGAGCTTGTGAAAGCCCAGACAGCGCAAATCTACATGGATTCTTCTGTCATTGACCCTTCCGAAGTCAGAAAGAACCTGGCAGCAGAGGGGGAGTTTGAGATTGAGAACCTAATCACGGAGGATGACCTGGACATTACCGGGGAGGGGATGGAGCCTGGAAACATTCCGGATCACGGCATGGTACCGGCATCCGAACCTGCAGCAACCGGAGAGGAGGCGGCAACGGACGCGGACGATTTACCAGCCGCTGCGGTCCTGGTTATTCATGACGGGAAAATCCTGGCGGCATCCAGGCGCGGCAGCGAGGGCATCTGCGGGCCTGGCGGGAAGGTGGAGCGTGGGGAATCCACCGAGGATGCGGCAAAGAGGGAGGCGATGGAGGAGTTCAACATCATGCCTCTAAATCTCATACCGATAGGGATATACGAAAGCCCCGGCGGACCGTATCTTTCATCGCAGATTTTCTTTGCGGATGAATTTACCGGAAAGCCGGAGGCAGATGGTGACGAGATGCTGGATGCGGCATGGTATACGCTGCCGGAGCTTTACCAGAAAAACCTCTTTCCGCCGTTTGAGAAAAGCCTGGACATTCTCCTGGAGATTCTGAATGGGGGCGGTCCGGATGGATGAAAAGATGCTGAACAAAGAGCTGATGGCGAAAGTCAGCCGGAAGTTCTACGGACATACGAACCTATACAGCAAGTATACGCCGAAGATTCCGGAGGGCGCGGAACGCGAGTATATCCGCATGGTGAATGAATACACCGGCATCCTCAAAGAGGAGCTGGAGGCGGAGTTCCCTACACTCAAAGAGATTTACAAGAGGGAGAGGGATGCGGAAGTCCAGGGGCGACGGGAAGATTCGGCAACGGATTTCCTTCTGGCGGTAATCGGCATATTTAACAGAATACGGAACAAAGTAGCTGCTAGGTGTCTTTCCTTCGGCTTGAAGAAAAGGCTTTCGAACCTGGCGCTTATTAACCGGCGGATGACAACCAAAGAATGGGAAAAGGTCATCCGTACCAGCCTGGGAATAGACATCCGCAAGGACTACTACCTGGGCGATTTTTATTTAGATCAGCTGGCAAAGTGGGTGAGTGAGAATGTGGACTTAATCACTTCCATACCGGAGAATACGCTGGATAAGATGAAGGATATTGTCCTGGATGGATTCAACCGCGGGCGCAGGACTACGGACATCGCAAAGGACATCCAGCTTGCATATGGCGTGAGCAGGAAAAAGGCGCGGTTCATAGCAAGGGACCAGACGGCAAAACTCAACGGCCAGATTCAACGCGCCCAACAGATGGATGCAGGAATCACGGAGTATATCTGGAGTGATTGTGGAGATGAACGTGTCCGCAGGAGCCACCGGAGGCTGAACGGCCAGAAGTTTTCCTGGGAAGGGGAAGGGCCGGAGACCGACAATGGGAGGCACTGTCATCCCGGCCAGGATTTCAACTGCCGCTGCATAGGCAGGCCGGTATTCAACCGGAATACGCTGAACCTTCCGGTAAAGGAGGACAGCGGAATCAAGGTAACAATCAAATGATAGGAGGTATCAGAGATGGAAAACGCTGTGAAAGCGATTTGCCAGGCTTTAGTAGAGGAGGCCGGATTAGTTATCAGTCACACTGATAAAATCGCTGCTTTAGGCTCCAACGACGCCAGAGCAACGGCGCAGGCGATTGATAGTATGCGCCTGGATGCGGTGGAGCATATCCAGAATCTCACTCTGGAGCTTACAAGGCTAATCACTTCCGGAGAGGAGCCTGGAGAGGCAGAATCCGGAGAAAAGCCGGAAGGGGAGGGTGCAGCTGAATGATTGAACCAAAATTGAGGAAAGTGCGGCGCCTGGACACTATCCGGCTGGATAAGGACGATAGGACGTACTTCACAGAAGAAGGGTATCTGGTAGACCACCCGATTCTTACATCGTGTGGGATATTTGAATACACAAACCCCGATGGTAGTATTCGGAGGGAATTGCGACTGCCGGAGCATGTGTTCAACGAGAAATCGCTGGCTACATACAAAGGCAAGCCCATTATCATCACCCACGAGGCAGGCATCGTGAGCAAAGATAATGTGGATAAGGAGCAGATTGGAACCATCCTCACAAATGGGTACCAGGACGGAGAGGATGTCCGTGCCGAAATCATCATCCATAATACGGATGCCATGAAGGACAGCGGACTGAAAGAACTCTCCCTGGGGTACAACCTGGACCTGGTGGAGGAGCCGGGGACTTACAACGGCGAACCTTACGATGCAATCCAGACGAATATTGTCATAAACCACCTGGCACTTGTGGCATCGGCACGAGCCGGGGAGCAGGCCAGGCTCAACATTGACGGTTCGGACGAACCAGAACTTAAAGGAGGTAAATTGATGGCAAGAGAAACAAGAAGCCGCGCAGATGGCGGCGCAATGTCACCGGAGGAGCTTAAAAAGGCCATAGAAGCGTATAAGGAGCGCAAGGCCGGTAGAGCTGCCGCCGGGGGCGAGGAGAAACCGGCAGCTGATGAAGCCGGGGCAGCTATGGCAGAGGCAGAGGAACCCACCGAGGAGCCTGCAACCGAGGAGGAGAAAGCAGCAGACGGAGAAGGGTGTGAGGAGCCTGCACCGGAGGAGGGGAGTTCTCCTGCCGACATCGCGCAGATGGTGAAAGACCGGCGCGACCGCAGGGATGCAGAGGAAGACCCGAAGGATGTTGAAGGAGCTATGGGCGTCATCGCACAGCAGGACGAGGACATTGACATGCTCCTGGCCTGCCTGGAGAAGATGATGGCCGATGCGGCAGTGGACAGCGCGGATAACGCAGACGGCGGAGCCGATGCTGCCGACCAGGCGGACAATGCCGACCAGGAGGATGGTTCCGATGACAAGAGCGGTTCCCTAAACGCGGATTCAGCGGATGAAATCTTCCGTCAGCGTTTGAGCATCTGCCGGATCGGTGACAAGCTCCGCATGGACGGCCTGGAGAATAAGAGCATCCTGGAGGGGAAAAAGGCTATCATCGCCAAAGTCCTTCCGGCCATGAGGCTTGACGGAAAGAGCCGGGCCTATGTGGATGCCGCCTATGACATGGCCGTGAATGAGGTCAACAAGCGGAAGGATGTTTCCTTCCAGAAAAAGCAGATGGCCGGAAAACCGGCTCCTGCACAGGCAACCAGGGCAGACGGGAATCCTGCCGGTAAAAGCGAAGCGGCGCAGGCAAGACAGCGCATGATTGATAGAGAAGGAGGTAAGCAGTAATGGCAGCACAGATGAATTACAGTTTCGATACCCCGAAGGGTGTCGCAGGCGGCAAAGTAGACCTTGCGTATGACGAGGTAGTGACGAGGCAGAATGAGGAGGCCGATGGCGTCCTCAAATTCGGTATGGCGGCAGCTGTGGGAACGTCCGCAGGCTCTACGGTCAAGGTTCCGGCCGCTGGCACCACAAAGGCGCAGATCGAGGGCGTTGTTCTCCATGCGGCGAACACGGAGCAGGACATGTCCGGGAAGGTCATTCTGAAAAAGGATGTATCGGTCGGCATCATGCGTAAAGGGCATGTATGGGGCAGGCTTGCGGCTGATGCGGTTCCCACCTATGCGCAGACGGCCTATGTGGTGACTTCCGGGAAAGATGCCGGAGCCTTTACCCATCTGGAGACCCAGGCCGGAGATGGCGGTGAGGCGAACCTGGACATCGGGGCAAAGTTCGGCAACGCAAGCGATACTGATAATGGCATTGCAGTCATTGAGTTAGGCTAAGAAAAGGAGGAGACTGAACAATGAACGAAAACAAGAGGTACAATCCCGATATGCCGTCCGAAGGTTACGACCAGGCGGACTATGAGGCATTGAAGGCATCCAACATTATGCCTACCCTGGTAACCGTAAAGGGGATGCACTTTGACAGCGCGGAGGATGCGAGTATTTTCTTTGCAAGGGAGCTGGACTATGTAAAGTCCAAGTCCTATGACAAGATTTATCCGGAGTTTACCGCTCTGAACAATTTCCCAATCACCCATGAGGTTCCGGAAGGCGCGGAAACCATGACGTATTACAGCTATGAGAAGACCGGATTTGCCGCTATCATCAGCAACTATGCCACCGACCTCCCCAGGGCTGACGTGAAGGGAGAGCCGACCACGGCATCCGTGAAGTCCATTGGTGACAGCTACGGTTACTCCATCCAGGAAATGAGGGCCAGCCGACACGCAGGAAAGAGCCTGGACACCAGAAAGGCAGAGGCGGCGCGCTATGCTATCGACCGGACGGCCAACACCATCGCATTTGCTGGTGATAAAGAACATAAGCTCATGGGTATGCTGTCCGCTGACAACAATATCCCTCTGTACACGCTTTCTACCGTGGAAGTGGATGGGGCGCAGCATACGGAGTTCAAGTACAAGAGCGCACAGCAGATTTTGGATGACATCAATGGCATGTTTGGCTACATGGCGGATATTACCCAGGATGTAGAGAGGGCTGATACCCTGATGCTGTCCTCTGATGTCTACATCGACATTTCCACCAGGCAGATTCCGAATACCGGCTTTACGGTGAAGAAATTCCTGCTGGATAACGCGCCGTATTTGAAGAACATCATTTCCGCTCCGGAAATGTCCGGTAAGAGCAAGTCCACGAACCCTTACGGCAAGAATGTGATGATGCTCTACACCAACAGCGCGGAGAAGTTCTCCCTGGAGATTCCGATGTCGTTCTACCAGTACCCTCTCCAGAACCGCAACCTGGAGGTAATCATCCCTTGCGAGGAGAGGATTGCTGGCATCATCTTGTATTATCCGCTGTCCGCGCTTATCGCGGTCGGTGTCTAAGGAAGGAGGAAAGCACATGGCTATGAAGATGGAGAATATTTCTACCGGAAAGGTTATCGGCATCGGGGAGGTTACAATCCTCCCCGGAGAGGCAAAGGAGATTCCTGCGGCATACGAGGCCAGCCCCATCCTGGAGGTCTATAAAAAGATGGGGTTCGCCCGGATCACCGGCAAGGCGTCCGCGCCTGCGAAAACCCAGGAGGAGATAGAGGCAGAGAAAAAGGCGGAGGCTGAAAAGGCTGCTGCAGATGCGGAGGAGCTGCGGAAAGCGCGTCTGGCATCCCTGGAGGGAATCAGCGAGGAGGGCCTGGCATCCCTGGCGAATGAGCTGGGAATCAATCCGGCAGAGTGCAAGGACCAGGCCGATGTACTGAAAAAGGTCAAGGCGGCGCTGACAAAGAAAAAATAGGAGGGAGGCACTGACGATATGGACGCACTCGATATTTTCCGCATTGTAGCGGCAGAGTTCGCGGATGTGCCGGATGATGATGTGGTAGACCCAGAGACCGGAAAAAAGACCTATGGCGTCAAGACGTTCCTGGAACTGTATTCCGATCAGATTTCAGAAAAGAGGTTTGGCAAAACATACCAGAAAGCCCTTGCATATCTGACCGCCCACAAATTAAAGATGAACGGCTACGGGAACACGGAAAACGGAACCATCGGGGATTCCCTGCGAGTGAGTTCCTATTCGGAAGGAGAGACCTCCATCACCTATGCCACCGGACAGCAGACGAACCTCCAGGTCGATGCGGAGTATGCACTCACCGTATACGGCCTGGAGTTCCTTACGCTCCGGAGAAATGCCATCATCCCGATTATCAGTGCGGGGGAGGCGAAAAGCTATGGGCGCTAGGACAAGAGACCGCATCACGCCGGAGGGGCAGCGTTTCTTCCGGGAGCTGGCAGAGCTTAAGGAGCTGGAGGTTCGTGTCGGATTCCAGAGGGGAAAGGCCCAGGAAGAGGACGGAACGGATATTTGCGATGTTGCAGCTTTTAACGAGCTGGGGACGGACCACATACCGGCCAGGCCGTTCATCAGACAGAGCGTGGATGACAATGAAAGCAAGATAAATTCATTCTTGAAAGAGGAGGTAAAGGATTTTGCACAGGGGAAATCTGCGGAGCAAATACTGAAAGAGATAGGAATCTTCCAGAAGGACCTCATGCAGGACAAAATCACTTCCGGGAGCTTTGCCCCAAATGCGGAATCCACAATCAAGAAGAAAGGCAGCAGCAAGCCGCTGGTTGACACCGGGCGGATGCGGCAGTCTGTGAATTACGTCATCCAGAAGAAAGGAAGTGGTGATGATTGAGATTTCTGAAAAGGCCATACACGATAAGGCGGTATTCTGCGCCGGTTTATGTGCGGGGGTATTCTACTATACCCTATGAAGATATAACGCTCCCTATGGACGTACAGACATTAGAGGACGCGACTGTGACAACGCCGGACGGAACGGAATCAGTCCAGAGGCTAAAGGTTTTCTGCGATTATGAAATCAAGGTTGAGGATGAAGGGAAACAGCAGAAGTCGGACCGGCTCTGGTACCAGGGCAAGTGGTTTGACTGTAAATCCAGCCGGTTAAGCGAGAACACGCCCCTAAGGCACTACACGGCTACTTTCATCCAGTGCCTAAAGCAAGACCAGGGGCCGGGGCCTGGAGAGGAGGAAAAGGGAGAGGAGGAGACGGCGGATGAATCTGGTGGAAGTTAGGGAATCGCTTTACGATGCCGCAGCGCGGTTTTTCGCCGGGGCAGCTGTCATCTGGACAGAACAGATAAACACGAAGCCACCAGTGCCGTATGTCACCCTTAAAACCGGCGGCATCCGGAGGGATGCTTTCCCGATTATTGACGAGGAGGGGCGTAGCGTATACCAGTGCGGTACCACCCTGGAAGTGAACCTATACACGAATGGAAAGCCGATGCCATCCGGGAAGAATCAGACCGGCAATTTCATTGACACCGCAACATCCGATCTATCAGAGTTCGCCATCTTCCTGGATTCAGAGAGGATGACGGACTTTTTCAGCAAGAGAGGCATGGGGATTCTCCTCATGCCCCCGGTTCGGAACCTTACCGGCTTGCAGAACAGCACACAGTATCGGTACCGGGCGATGGCGGAGTTTGCGGTTTCCTATGTCGAGGAGGCAGACGGACAGTATGGTATCAGCAGTATGCCGATGGTTCCGAACAGCTCCGGAGGCGGCACAAGCGATATGGCAGCTGCAACGACAGACGCCATAGAAAATGTAGAATTGATAGAAGAATCAGAAGGAGGTAAAGACAATGCAGAACAATCCATTGGATGACATTGTAAAATGCGACATCGAGATTGCAAATCCGGGTTCAGATGACGCCACGTTTGACAGCATTTTGCTGGTGGTGCCTGCTCCGGAGGCGGAAGGCATCGCAAAACTCACGAAGACCACGGCCATTTCAAAGGCCGATGAACTGCTCAACTACGGATACACCGTGGAGGATGGCGCATACCTGGCGGCATCGGTGGCGTTTTCGCAGTCTCCATCACCGGGGGATGTATATGTGGCGGTGCGGAAATCAACCATTCCGGAAGTGGTGGAGGGAGAGGGCGAAACCACGGAGCCTGCACCGGTGTATGAGGACATCCGGGAGACGCTTGCCAGGGCAAACCGGGAGGCGTCTTTCTATGGCATCCATATTACGGATTTCAAAGACCCGGATGATGTCCGCAATGTGGTGAGCTGGACAGAGACGCAGGAGAAGATTTTTGGGTTCGAGTACACGGACATTGACAGCTGCCCGATCAAGAATTTTTCCTATTACCGGAGTTTCGGGAAGTTCTCCGGACTGGCGGACGGATACGAAAATGGGGAAAAGCCTGCGGAGAATGAGTACGCTGCGCTTGCTATTATGGCAAAGTGTTTCGGGTACCAGCCCGGCTCCGAGACCTGGAACCTTAAAGAGGAGGCAACCATCGTCCCCTCCCGGCTCACGTCCGACCAGAAAAAGACGCTGGAGGCAAACAATATGAATGTGAACCTCCGGTATGCAAGCTGCAACTGCAACATGGGTGGGAAGATGCTCTCTGGTGAGTGGATTGACGTCATCCGTTTCCGTGACTGGCTGAAAAACAGGATGCAGTTCCTTGTGTTCGGCGTTCTGAAAGCCAACACGAAGGTTCCGTTCGAGGACAGCGGCATCGGGGCAATCCAGGGGGCGATGGAAAAAGCCCTTTCGGAAGGGCAGACGCATGGAGGAATCGCACAGACATCATTCGATGCTGACGATAACGAGATTCCAGGGTACGTTACTACCGTCCCCCTGGCAAGCGATCTGACGGAGGACCAGAGGAAATCGCGCAAGCTGCCTAACTGTAGATGGCGGGCGCGGCTTGCAGGCGCCATCCATCTGGTGGAAATTGGCGGCACGTTGAGATTCTAAGAGAGGAGGATGAAAAGCTATGAGAGTAACAACCTACAATCCCAAAGAAGTGACCTGCGCCCTGGGGAATCACATTATGTCCGGATTCGCGGATGACAGTTTCATTACCGTGGAGCCTGCCGGTGATGGAACCAGCTATGTGAGCGGCGCGGACGGCGAGATTGCCAGGAGCATTGACCCGTCCAAAATCTACACTGTAAAAATCGCTCTGCTGCAGGCGTCCAGAAGCAATTCCTTCCTGGAGAAGAAATACCGGCAGGACCAGAAGAACGGCCAGGGAACATTCTCTGTGAATATCGCAGACATCCTGGGGGCGGAGAAGTTCGTGGGAGCTATCGCCTGGGTGACAAAACCGGCATCGTGGGTTCGCGGAAAGACGCAGCAGAACCGGGAATGGGAGATTGTGGTGGCAGAGGGAGAATTCAAATAAGAGTATAGGAGGATAAACACATGGCACTCAAACAGATGGAGCCGACAAAGGAGACGGTCGGCGGTTACAATTTTTATATCAAACCTTTTGCTGCTTTTAAGGCAGCGAACCTTACCGGGGAGCTGGCATCCGTGCTGGCTCCCCTTTTGGGAGCATTAGCACCCCTGGTATCAGATCAGAAAGAAGGGAGCCTCATGGACGTTGATGCGGCGCAGGCGGCGGAGGCGCTGTCCAACTGCACCAATATCTCCGGTGACAAGATGGAAAAGCTCATGCAGAAATTACTCCTGGGAGGGCATATCGTTGTGGAGCTGCCGGACGAGGAGGGTGAGTTTAAGCCGGAGCGTCTGGACATGGACATTGCAAATGAGATTTTCTGCGGGGAAGTCCAGGATATGTTCATCCTTTGTTTCCATGTAATCAAACTGAATTTCAACGGTTTTTTCAAGAAAATCGCCGGCCTATCTGGGAAAGCAGGATCGGCGATTCCGAAGAAGCCGCGCAAGGTTATCTGAAATACGGCAAGTTTGATTATGGACAATTTAGCGAGTTGGAATTACGCTGCTACATCCTGATAAAGGCAGGCATCGCGTCCATGCAGGAGTTGAAGGAATACTATACCCTGGACGAGGCACTGAAGCTGTACGCGCTCTACCTCATGGAGCGTGATGTGGAAAAAGGGCGGGCTGACGAGCTGGAAAGGAGGAGTAGACAGACTTGACCATAAGGGACATAGCTGTGGCATTTGGGTTTGAGGTAGATTCGCAGAGCGAGAAAAAGGCGGAAGGCTCCATCAAGGGCTTGAAGAATCTCGCTACAAAGCTACTAGGCAGCATTGCAGTTGTGTTCTCTGTTACAAAAATTTCTGGATTTCTGAAAGACTGTTCAGAGGTGGCGTCCAATGTCCAAGAGATGCAGAACAAATTCGATGTAGTGTTTCAAGGCATGACAGAGGAGGTCGAGGAGTGGGCTGATTCGTTTGCAAAGTCCATAGGCAGAAATAAGAATGACATCAAAGGGTATCTGGCCGACAACCAGAACATGTTTGTCGGCATGGGGATGACGAGGGACCAGGCGGCCGGTCTGTCACAAGACCTTGTGGCCGCAGCCCTCGATCTGGCATCCTTCAATAACTTGCAGGAAGACCAGGCCATAAATGCCATGTCAAAGGCAATCATGGGAGAATCCGAATCTGCAAAGACCCTGGGGGCGGTTTTGAATGACAATACCAGGGCAATGGCGATGCAGCAGATGGGGCTGTCTGGCACATTCCAGGCGTTGGACGAAGCTACGAAGATGCAGGTAAACTACACGGCCATTATGATGCAGTCACAAGATGCAATCGGAGACTGCGCGAGGAGCCTTGACTCATACAAAGGGAGGCAGATTCAGCTGAATTCCGCCATTGCCGAGCTGAAAGAGTTCATCGGCGGACAGTTGCTGCCTGTATTCGCTATCTTTATTGGGTGGCTCACTACCGGCGTTAGGTGGCTCACGGAGTTCACCAGGAAACTACTTACGACAGCAGATGGGCAGAACCGTGTGCTGATGCTGTTTGACCGGCTCCATGCGCTTGTGAAAAGGCTCCAGCCTGCAATAGATCGGATGACACAGACGCTATCCAGGGGGGTGTCTCGTGGCATTGACCTGGTGAAGAACATCGTGGATAAGTTCGGCGGCATCGAGAACGTCTTGAAGGTCGCGGCGATTGCCGCAGGCGCATTCATGGCTGTACTTGCGGTTTCAAAGGTAATGAGCTTTATAAAAGCCGCTGGTGGGCTTGCAGGCATCATCAGCAAGGTAGCAAAGGCTTTCAGCCTGGCAAACCTAAAGGTGATGGCGATTATAGCAGTGATTGTGATACTGGCACTGATTATTGAGGATTTTATCAATTTCATGCAGGGGAACGATTCGGTTATCGGGACGCTGTTTGACAAGGCCGGTATCGGCGCGGACAACGCCAGGGAGAAAATCCTGGCGGCATGGACAAAGGTTAAAGAGTTCCTTCTGGGAATATGGGATTTCATCAAGCAGGCGGCAATGATGTGGGTGGACACCGTGAAGGGCTTTTTCGAGCGGCACAGTGAAAGCATCCGGAAGAATTTTGAGAGGGCCTGGGGCATTATCAAGACTTTCCTGCAAGGGGTGTGGACGTTCATCTCACAGCTGGCCGCTACTCTGTTCGGTTCTACAGAGGATAATATAGACGGAAGTACACAAAGCACGAAGGATAAATTGCTGGAGGTATGGGGAGCAATCCTAGAGGCGTTATCAGCTGTCTGGGATGCGCTGTACGAAGCCGGGAGCGCCATATTCAACGCCATCGCAACGGTGATTGAGACAGTGTTCGGGTGGATACAGACATTCTGGGATAACTGGGGTTCGGAGATTCTCTCATGGTTCAAGGTGCTGTGGGATTCCATTGGCGGGATTCTGGATGGTTTCCTGGAAATCATCAAAGGAGTGGCAAATTTCATTTCATCGGTATTCACCGGCGATTGGCAGGGGGCGTGGGACGCCATCAAGCAGATATTCACCGGGATATGGGACGCCATCGTCAGTTTCATCACGGCGGTATGGGAGACAATCAAAATGCTGTTCGATATGGCGCTTGGGGCAATTAAGGCGGTATGGGAAACCGTCTGGGGCGCTATCAGCGGTTTCTTCCAGGGCATTTGGAATGGGATTGTATCATTCTTCCAGGGTATCTGGGACTGGATCGTCAACATGGCACAGCAGAACCTCAGCGCGATACAGAGTGTTTGGGAGACTGTATGGGGAGCCATAAGCGGCTTCTTTCAAGGAATCTGGAATGGCATAAGCTCATTCCTAAGCGGAATTTGGGCCGCAATTACCGGCACAATCTCTAACGCGATAAATAATGCCTATTCGGTCATTCAATCGGTGCTGGGGGCTATACGGGACTTTTTCAGTAACATTTTCAACACCATATCATCTACGGTTACCGGGATATTCTCAAATATCCTGTCCGCCATCTCAAACACGATAGGGAACATCAAGGACACCATCGTGAACGGCATAAATGCGGCGGTAGATTTCATCAAGGGACTGCCATCCCAGGCTATACAGTGGGGCAAAGATTTCATAGGAGGATTGAAGGACGGGATTTTTTCCGGAGTTCAGGGCATCGTAGACGCGGTGAAGGGAATCGGAGAAAAGATAAAATCCTTCCTGCACTTCTCTGTTCCGGATGAAGGGCCTTTGACCGAATATGAGAGCTGGATGCCAGACTTTATGAGCGGCCTGGCGGAGGGCATCTCCAGCAATGAGGAGGTGGTACTCGATAAGGTGAGAAGCCTTGCGGAAGGGATTTCCACTCTGACGCGGGCGGCAACGGCGGACGCAGCGACAGCGACCGCATCAACTGTAAACAACAATTCATCCTCCAGTGTGACACAGAATGTGAACATAGCGAACAGCTACACCGGAGGAACGCCAGAAGTGCAGAAAAACGTCTCTAAGGCGATGAATAAATCTGCCAGTGACGCGACCGCATACATGGCAAGAGGATTAGCATACGCAAGGGGGTAGGCAGACATGGCAAGAAGCAATCTAAAGCCGGTATCGGTGGCAGGCATTGAGTTTGATGCTCTGATAGATGAACAGAAAACCTTGTCTGCCACTATCCCGGTCTATCCGGTGGAGGAGGGGTTCCCGGTATCAGATACAATCATCCTGGAGCCTATCAGCATCAGCATGACGCTGTATGTCACCAACACGCCGGTAACATGGCTGTACAGACATGGCACTTCCAACAGCAGGGTAAACAATATCTGCAACCGGATAGAGAACCTGTGGCTTTCAAAGCAGCTGGTGAAAATTGTAACTACAGATACGGTATATAAGAACATGGGGATCACCAGCATATCCATCAAGCACTCAAAGGAGATAGGGTATGCCAGGGAAATCTCCATCACGGCGCAGAAAGTAAGGGTGACGAGCCGAAAGACCGCCAGCATCCCCAGCTATATTCTTAAAGCTGGGGAAACGATGGCAAACGCCGGTACCGCATCAACATCCACGACATCAAGCAGCGCAGGGACGGCCAGCGGAAGTACCGGCGGCTCCTCTGGCTCCTCCAGCAGCTCTGGGGGCGGTTCCGGGGGTTCTGGCAGCTCTGGCGGTTCCGGAGGCTCCAGTGCAAAGAAAAACCAGTCAATCCTTTATGGAGTGGCAAGTGGGTTAGGATTCATCTAAGGAGGCAGGAAATGTTGTATATCAAGGTTCCGGACATGAATGATAGCGTATCAAATCTGTCCATAGACGGCACTGAATATATACTCCGGTTCACCTATAACGAGAAGTATGATTATTGGAGCTTCGGCCTTTATGACGAGGACGAAAACCCGATCATCGCCATGACGCGGATTGTGCCTAACTTCCCTATCTTCTTTTTCTACTCCGACCGCGCCATCCCGGACGGGATTTTCGGGTGCGTGTCCACGAAGGAGAAGGTAGGGAGGCAGGCGTTCAATGAAAGGACGGCGGAGTTCATCTACATACCAAACGTGGAATTGGAGGACGAATAATGGCAAATGAGAACTTTATGCGCCGCTATATCATGCGGTGCGGAAAGATGGGAGGGAGAGGTTTTGAAATAGGCAATATCCACAGTGCCAGGGAGGATGCCCTGCATGTTTCTTTCAGTGTGGAGAAGTCAAACGCCGAATCGCCAAATACGGCGAAAGTCCAGGTATGGAACCTCTCCGACAAGAATCTAAAAATCCTGGACACGAAAGACTGCGCCCTGGAGCTGAAAGCAGGGTATGAGGATTCAATGGCGCTTATCCTGGTGGGGAACATCACAAGCGTTACCACAATCCCGGACAATGCGGACCGGCTGACGGAAATAGAGGTCATGGACGGCAGGGTGGAATTGAGGGATACGAATATAACCGTTTCCCTCAATGGTTCCGTAAACTGCCAGGATGTCTATAAGTACATCGCAGGGCAGATGGGATGTTCCATCGTATTTGCAAAGGATTTATCCTATAAGACGCTGCCCAACGGATTCAGCTATGTAGGAAAAGCGAAGAACGCCCTGCAAAAGATAGCTGGATGCTGCGGCCACAGATGGACAATCCAGAACCAGGTTATACAGATTACATGGCCCGGCCGCGCAGTAAATACCAGGGGCTATCTTCTGGACAGCAGTTCCGGCCTTATCGGCCGGCCGAAGCGGATCACGATTTCCTCCGGCGGAGACAACAACGAATCACAGACCGGGTGGGAAGTGCAGTACCTACTCAATGGGGCAATCGGAGTGAATGACATCGTGAAGCTCCAGAGTGACGAGATAAGCGGATTCTTCCTGGTACACAAAGTAACCATAGACGGTGACAACATGGAAGGTGACTGGCTCTGCACAGCCCAGCTGTTAGTAATCAGGGCGCAGCCGAAACTTGACAAGAAAGCAGTCACTTCCGGCGGAGACTCCGGTTCTGGCTCCGGAGGCGATTCTTCCGGAGCGCTTAAAAAAGGTGATAAGGTTAAAGTGATACGGACTATTCAGCAGGGGAATAAGACCAAAGGATATCAATATTCCGGAGGGACATTCGTCTGCTATTATTCTGTTTACGATGTCATCCAGGTAAAAGGCGATAGGGTAGTTATCGGAATCGGAAGTACGGTCACGGCGGCGGTGAAAGCTGCTGACCTTGCCAAAGCATAGGAGGTGTTTATATATGTTACAAGAGTTTTCCCAGCAAGTGGAGGATACGGCCAGGGCGGCAGTAAACCAGATACACACCGCGCTCCCTGGAGAAATCGTGTCGTTCAATCCTGGGGCAGGGACAGCGGTAGTAAAGCCGTCCGGGAAGTTTGTCACATCGGACGGAGTGGAGCTGGCATATCCACCCATCACGGACGCGCCTGTGGCTTTCCCATTCTGCCAGTCGGCAGGGATAGGGATAGCTTTTCCGGTCAAGCCGAAGGATGACTGCCTAATCATCATCTCCGAAGTGGAACTGGATGCCTGGAGGAGCGGCGCAGAATCGGAAAGCTCCCTGCGGTTTGACCTCACAAGTGCGATGGTGATACCGGGCCTTCTGAACGGAGGCGGTGCCATCGTGGAAAAAGCCTGCAGCAAAGATGCGGTAGTCATCCAGGCCGGGGAAACGGAGCTGATGGTGTATGATGCAGGCGTTGAGATTGCATCCGGGGAAACAGAATTGAAAATCACCGGGAAGGGCATCAAGGCAAAAGGAGACATGGAGGTTGATGGGAAGATAACCTGCAAGCAGGTCATTGAGACAGGATAAGGAGATGCTGTATGGATATATTACTTGACCGGTCCGGGGATTTATTCGTTGGCGGAAATGGCGATATAACGCTCTCTGATTCTGTAGCACAGAAAATCAAGATTCGGCTGAAATGGTTCGAGGCTGAATGGAGGTGGAACCGTGACGAAGGGCTTCCCTACACGGAGAGCCTGCTGGTAAAGAACCCGGACACCGATTATTTTGAGGGAGTCGTCCGTGAGAAGATTTTTGAGGTTGACGAGGTAACGGATGTGGGGGAGGTGTCTGTCACATTCGATGCAGCCACCAGAAAAGCGAAAATACGGTTTGTAGCCAGTACGGACTATGAGACCATAAAGGAGGAGGTGGATATAAATTGCCAGATTACGGAATAACAGACAAAGGATTTGTGCTGAAAAGGCTGGATACCATCCTGGAAGAAATCCATACGGATTTGACGGACGGATGGAAGGTAGATACAAGGCTTGCAGGCACTTCTTTCCTCAATACGCTCATAACGACTTTTGGGAACCAGATAGCGAACCTATGGGAGACAGCGCAGGACAGCTATTATGCGAAGTACCCGGCAACGGCTACGGAGCTGAACCTGGATCATACTGTACAGTATGGCGGCATCAAGAGGGCCGGAGACAAGAGAACCAGCTACATCCTCCACTGTACCGGTGATGATGGGACGTATGTTCGTGAAAATGCTGTTGTGGCAACTAACACAACTCCGGAAATCCGGCTTTTTTCAGCGGAGGAATTTCAGATTGCCAGGGAGCGGTTCAATAAGGTTTCTGTCATTGTGGCATCCGAAGATACCGGAGTGTATACCGTTTCCATCAACGGCAATCAGTACAGCTATTCCAATCCGCAAGGCGGAAAATCTTCAGCAATCCTGGCCGGACTTGCAGCCGCCATAAAGGATGAAGGTTACGAGGTTAAAGTGGAGGACGATGTTCTTATCATCAATGATAAGACAAAGACCAGGGAGAATGTGCTGACACTCACGGATAATCTCACTACTTCCAGCGTGACATCCCTGGCAAATTTCCTCACAAATGACTATGGGAAAATCACCCTGCCTTATAACATCGTTACCAGGATGGTAAACAACATCACCGGCTTTACGGCGGTGACAAACCTTCTGGAGCCTACCTATGGGCGAAAGAGGGAGACGGATATTGAATTGCGGCAGTCCTACATAGCGAAGTCGGCTCTCCGGTCAAACACCATGATAGAGAGCATCATCGCGGAGCTTCTGAACAATGTGGAGGATGTGGAATCCGCATCCGGGTACGAGAACGACATGGACGTGACAGACGAGAGGGGCCTGCCGCCGCATAGCATAGAAATCATCGTAGAGGGCGGTGATAACACGGCGATTGCAAAGGCGATCTTCCGGAGGAAAGCAGGCGGCATCCAGACCCACGGCAGCGTAGTGGTGAACGTACCCGGGGAATACGGAGACACAATCCCGGTCCGGTTCAACCGTCCGGAGTATCTGTACGCCTGGCTGAAAGTGCAGCTGGAGGGTGATGAAGCGAAAATCCCGGTCAATTATTCTTCACTTACGAAGCAGTCCCTCATGGAGGATGGCGCCCAGATGACAGCAGGCACAAGCCTCCTTACGCAGCTGCTGAATGAGGGCATTTATGACCGGGTGGCCGGCCTTACAAAAATCATCATCTATACTGCATACACCACGGACAGTACGGTTATTCCTGGTGATGGGGACTATCAGAGGGACGAGAACATTATGGCTACATCCAGGCAGAAAGTTCTCATTGACGAGAACAGAATCGAGGTGGTCCGCAAGTGACAACGGATATACTGAAAGACTGGCTGCGGGACCTGCCTATGCAGTTCCTGGGAAAAAAGAATATAGAAGTCCTCATAAAAGCATTTGCCAGGCAGATGCAGGAGCTTGACACGGTATTTGACGAGCTGAACAGCAAGACCGACCTCAATACTGCTATGGGGCAGAATCTGGATTATGTCGGAACCATCATCCCACTTACCAGGAAGGAGGCAGGAGAGCTGGCTGGCCTTAATGTAGAGGAGCCAGTCATTTCGGATGAAAGGTACCGGCAGTTTTTGAGGTATAAGCTCCTGGTAAATACCAATGAATGTACCTACTATGACCTTATGGATGGGCTTGCGCTCCTCTGGGATGTTTCCCCCATCTACTACATTGAAGACCCGGATATGCCGGCAACAATCATCCTCACCATGCCATTCCTAAAGCCTGGAGGGGAGGTAGTGACGCTGGGAGAGGTTCCGATGGTAAAAGCCGCTGGTGTACGGATAGAATTTGAGTACCGCATCAAGGTAGTGGTGGAGACGCTTGTGAGATGGATATACAGCGTCTACAATGTGCCTCTCACAAACCAGCTGGTATGCGGAACGCATCCGCGCCGGGGTTCCCTGGGGAGGATTTATCTGCTCCAGACAGAGATAGGTATAAAAGAGATTCAGCGTGTATTTGAGCTAAAAAAGACCGGCACAATCCGGGTGGGAGGAAAGCTGTACGATTCCACCATAGGCGAGGTAATTACAGAGGATGTGCAAATAGAAATCAATTCATCGTATGAGGTGCAGAACGTCATCCTGGCAGGCCAGATTGTCTGTGGGACGCATCCGCACCAGGCGGTAAATGGAGTATTCATAGGAGCGGATGCAGTAGTCGGCGGAAACGTGACGAGTGCATCCGCTTTCGTTCCATTGTCCGGCACAGTGCCAGGGCAATCAACAGAAAGCGTTATGATAGGCAGCTGCATTGAGGCCGGGAAAACCATCAGCAATGTGGCCGATGACGTGCCGCTCTCCGGTACCATGATAACCGGAGGGCAGAAGCCGGGGAAATCGCTAATCGTATCGGCAGGCGTCTCCAGCAAAGAGCCGTCTGTCCGGATCGCGGCGGCGGATGCCAAAAAGTGCGGTACCGGCGGAGAGGAAATGCTGGTTATTTCTTCCGGAATATCCAGCAGTCCGTCAGTGTCTATCGCAGCGGCAGACGCTAAAAAATGCGGAGCTAAAGAGGAGACAGTCCTTTCCATATCGGCAGGAGTCTCCGGAGAAAAACCATCTGTCTACATCACGGCGGCAACATCGCGGAGATGCGGTACCGGCGTTTGTGGAAAATAAATGAAGGAGGTGCAGGAAAATGTCTTTTTGGTCAACTGAATTTATGAATGACCGGAGGAACGACTGGCTGAAAGCCCTGGTGCTGTTTGAGTACCGTGTGGGTGACGCCTGGTATAAGGCTAAAATCAATACCAAGCGCATAGTCGGGAACACGGTGGAAGTCATCGTGAGCCTTCCCAGGGTTTCCACCGGATCACAGACTATCACGGCGGTCAGGATAATCGACGTGAAGGGGAAACAGTGCGGCTACCAGGAGACGAAGGTGGTGAGGGCCACGAACCAGGGGGTACTCGTAAAATTTGAGTTCCCAATCTATGAGAAGGAGGTTGAGCAGTAATGTACGGTAGAGAGCAGCCATATCTACACAAAAACGCGACCGGCACATACGTCAAGACGCCGTGGGTGGATGACGTGCCGGGCATCCAGGAGGGGACGCCGCAGGACGAGTTCCATTTCAACAACATCGAGGATGGGGTGGACAGCGGAAACCTCCTGGGGGAGTTCCTGGCGGAAGTCGTGTATAAGCACGAGCGCCAGATCAGCAACGTGGGCGGCGAAGTCATCACCAGGACGCTCAAGAACACCAACGAGGATTTCTACAACAATAATTCCACCCAGACGGTGGCGCTGTCTGTGGCAAGGGATACCCTGGACTACCGGGTGGATGCAGAAATCCAGGGTGATGTAACCAATGTTGGCGATGTAGTCATCTATGACAAGCAGCTGAACGGTTTCAAGGTCAAATACACCGGGAGCGCCCCGGAAGTAACGCTGAAGCTGTATGTCCACGGAGGTAATGCGGCATGAGTGCAAATGTTATCATCCGGAGTGACGAGAGGAACCACCAGCGCGACCAGGCGCTAAGGGAGTATGGAATCGACCCTTCCAGAGCATCCGCACATCAGAAGGATATGGCGGACTGCATCGCTATGGAAACCAACAGAGCCTACCATGAGGCGCACAGAATAGGAGGTAAGAGGTAATGAATGTAATCAATGTGAATGAAGGACCGAAAATGGAGTATTCCGTCAGTAAGAACAAAATCACGTTCGCTGACGAGCTGATGCTGAACCTGGAGAAACGCGAGAGGGACTATCCGGTCTCCATCGACATCTGCATTGACAAGTTCGGCATGGTGACTACCGGCCTGGGAGTGAGGTATGCTGCCCAGATTGAGATTCCGGAGCGCCAGTACACGGAGGAAGTCATTGACAATCCGGATTATGACCCGGAGGACCCCCAGAGCCAGAAAACAACCATCAAGAAGGAGCCGGTACCTTTCAACATGGCAAATGTCACACTTAAACTTTACGCAATCTAAGAAGGAGGATTTTATATCATGGGAAATTACGACCAGTTTGCAGCAGCTGTAAAAGAGATTTCGGGAGGCAAGAATGTGGTTCTTCTGGATGACATGGATATGCCGTCCATTTATGTGCCTATCTACAAGATGAAAAATAGTGACCTGGTTACTGGATTGAGCCAGAATATCCATCCTGCTTTCAGTGTGGCAGAGAACGGCGCCCAGGTGGAACGTTCTGTATTCTATTATTCTAAGTATCAGAACGTGATTATCAACGGCAGAGCCTACTCCCTGGCACACAGAGACCCCAATGTGTACATCAATTTCGACCAGGCAAAGATAGCCTGCGATGCAAAGGGGCCTGGATTCCACTTGGGGACGATGGCAGAATGGGCCTGCATTGCCCTCTGGTGCCGGAAGAATGGAACGATGCCGCGTGGCAACAACAGCTACGGATGCGATCACGGCCACAGCTATGAGAAAGGCCAGGTAAGCTACCAGTACACAGACAGCGGAAAACAGTATGACGGACGTACATTTACCGGTTCCGGTCCGGCAACCTGGGGGCATGACTGGACACAGTTTGGCATCCAGGACATGAACGGCAACGTCTGGGAGTGGGTAGGCGGCATGCGTCTGAAAGAAGGAGAAATCCAGGTGATTCCGTACAACAATGCAGCACTCGGAGCGGACTGCGACCAGGGGCCTTCCTCTACTCTCTGGAAAGCTATCAAGAATGATGGTTCCCTGGTGGAGCCTGGGGCGGCTGCAACTCTGAAATATGACTGGGTGTCCGGCAAGATTCAGCTGACAACCGGAATTACTGTCGCGGCGGATGCCGGGCGTTACTGCGAGTACAAGGATATGTCGCTGGCAAGCGGCCTGACGGCTCCGGAGCTGGCGAAAGTCCTTCTGATTTATCCGGATGAACCCGGAGGAGATTACGCTGGGGACGGTCATTGGATGAACAACGCCGGAGAACGTTTGCCGCTCTGTGGGGGCAGCTGGCACAACGCCGCGTACGCTGGCGTGTTCAGCGTGTCTTTGAACAGCCCGCGCTCGGACTCGAACCACCACGTTGGTTTTCGCTCCGCTTATGTAGAACTGTAAAACTGCCCACTGAATCACTGACCGCCCTGCGGTAGCAGGGCTATAACTTTACGGAGGCAATATGTCTGAAAAGAGAGCTGCCACTACCGGCGGCATAAGCAAGCAGGAGGCGGAAAATCTCCAGATAAGGCAGAAAGTATTAGACATGGCCGCGTATGCGATGCCGCTCATAGAACGGTGGAGCGTGGCGCACCAGAAACTCCTGGGAGATGACATCGCCCACTGCATGAATGAAATGGTAGAGCTTGCGGCAGCTCTCCAGTTCGAGCAGAATAAGAAAACTCCGTGCAAAAATCTGGATATGAAGAATAAAGCCTTGCAGGATTTTATCACCCTGGCATATGCGCTGAAATATCTGAAAGGTTCATCGTCCTATGATGAATGGACGCGCCGGTCAAAAGAAATCGGCGCGATGATTGGAGGGTATAAAAAGTACATATACGAGGAGACGCCTGCAGCAAAGGGCAAGAGGTAGGGAGGCATCCGGGAATACCGGGTGCTTTCCTTTTGGGAGCAGGCTATACACTACGTTTGCCGATCTGTGGGGGCAACTGGAACAACGCCGCGAACGCTGGCGTGTTCAACGTGAATTTGAACAACCCGCGCTCGAACTCGAACCACAACGTTGGTTTTCGCTCCGCTCTACTCTCATATGCCAGAACCGGTCAGATTACGGTCTGCCCGGCAGTGCGAGAGATTAAAGGAGCCTGTTTCCGCTCCGGGCCGCAAGGCAGGAGAAAAATGGCGTCATGTGTGCGTATGTGGTGCCGCCTCTGTGGAGACAAACAAAGCAGAAGGCAACTCTGGAAACCGCAAGTAACAAAAATGTGAACGCCGCGACACAGAGATTTTTAGAGAGGATGACGCGATGAAGATAAAGAATGTATTTGACCTAATCTTCTCTATGGAAAACCTACACGCCGCCCTGGAGGATGCCTCCAGGGGCAGGCGGTACCAGAAGGATGTCCTGGCGTACAATCTGGATGCCTGGGAAAAGCTCACTTTGTTGAGAGAGGAAATCCTAAGTGGCGGCTATTGTATAGAACGGTATTACATTTTCTATATCCATGAGCCAAAGCTGCGGATGATTATGTCAATATCCTTCCGTCATCGCATCGTCCAATGGGCGATTTACCGGGTGGTGAATCCGCTCCTGGTTCCGGGGTACATCAAGGACACATACGGATGTATTCCCGGCAGGGGCAGCCTGGGAGCTATGCAGCGGCTAAAATATTGGCTGGAGCTTGTCTCCCGGAAGGAAGGGGAAACCTGGTATTTCCTAAAATTGGATATAAGCAAATATTTCTACCGTGTCTCACACCGGATACTGAAAGAAATCCTGGCAAAGAAAATCAAGGATGAAAGAGTGCTGGAGATTCTGTACGGGATTATCGACTGCAAACATACGCCATTCGGCTTGCCACCTGGCAAGAATCCGGAGGACGTGCCGCTGGAGGAACGGCTTTATGATGTCGGGATGCCGATAGGGAACCTTTTGAGCCAGCTCTTTGCGAACATTTACCTGGATGCCCTGGACCAGTTCTGCAAGCGCGTCCTGGGAATCCGTTACTATATACGCTATATGGATGATGTGATTATATTGAGCAACAGCAAATTGCAGCTCCGGGAATGGAAAGACCGGATAGGCACCTTTCTGGAAGTGGAGCTGGAGCTTAATCTGAATCAAAAGACCTGCATCCGTCCGATAGCGCAGGGAATCGAATTTGTAGGATACAGAGTGTGGGCGGACGAAGTGAACGTGCGGAAAAGCACATCATTACGAATAAAACGGAACCTGGCCGGTGTCTGTGTGAAGTATGCCGAAGGGAAACTGACGCTCCAGGAAGTGACGCAGCGGTTCAACAGCTACATAGGGATGTTGGGCCATACAGACAGCCAGGCTCTTTTAGATAAGATATATCAAGAGATGGTTCTCACAACCGCGGAAGGAGGAAAGCTGGAGGATGGAGAGGAAGAACTTCTTTACATGCTCCCCATACAGCAGGAAATGCGTATGTCCTATGGGGAATGGGAAATGCGAAACGACTTGCAGCTGGTATGGTAAGTGTGAGCATTGCTTGAATTTCCACATACCGGCAGGGCAGGAGCCTTGTCTGGCATGTGCGAATTTAAGAATAGATTTAAGACCGCCTGGAGAGGGCGGTTTTTCAGTGGAAGGAGGTGAAAAGGCTATGGATAACCCGGTGACACATAGGGAGCTGGAGCAGTTCCGGCAGCTGATGGAGTCGGAGAATGAGCGGTTGAAGGAAGAAAACGACCGCCAGAATCACCGCATCGGAGTCCTGGAGAACAGCATCCAGAAGATGACCGACCTGGCAGCGTCCACAGAAAAGCTGGCGGTGAACATGCAGAACATGTTGAAGGTCCAGGAGGAGCAGAGCAAGCGCCTGGAGCAAATCGAGAACCGGGACGGCGAGAAGTGGCGGAAAGCGATGGCATACATCGGAACCGCGATACTGGGAGCTGTCCTGGCTATTGTATTTGCCAAGATTGGGCTGTAGAGGAGGCGAGGCATGAAGGAAAAGAAAAGCGTCCGGACAATGGACATCATCCTGGCGGTGATTGCCGTTTTCCTGCTTCTCTTTATCGTGGTGATGGTGTGGCTTTACTACCAGACCGGGGCAATCCCGGACACGCTCTGCACATGCGTATTTGCTGCCTGCGGAGGGGAGTGTGGAGTCATGGGCTGGATAAAGACCACGAAGGAGCGGCAGAGGGAGCGGTCATTCGAGCTGGAGGACAGGGAACACGAGGAACAAAGACAGAAAGAAATGGAGGCAAATCTGAATGAATGAGATTTTATTTGAGCTTTTGAAGGTAGTTATCATGGTGGCAGTCATGCTTATCACGCGGTATGCCATTCCCTGGGTAAGGGAGCGCATCGGGGCGGATAAGCTGGCCCTGGCAGAGAAGTGGGTTCGGTACGCGGTACTGAAAGCCCAGCAGGTCATGTG
This sequence comes from Clostridiaceae bacterium, assembly GCA_910574345.1. GTDB lineage: Bacteria > Bacillota > Clostridia > Lachnospirales > Lachnospiraceae > UBA3402. The sequence goes on from CAJSZV010000006.1 coordinate 174,513, forward strand.
GGCTGATGATGGGCCGGAACGCAAGGCATACGTTACGGAGTTTCTGAAAGAGCTGCTTATTGAGAAGAACATTGCCCTTTCGGATGAACAGCTGGACATTCTGATTGAAGCAGCAGTGAAGCAGATGAAAATTGAAGCAGGCTCCGGTGTCACTATCAATAACTCTGCCGGTGAAGCTCCGGGAGAAAAGACTGCAAAATGATGTAGGAGGAGGGAAACGCTATGGCACTGAAAGGAAGTACGGTCCGGGAGCAGGTATGGAACTATCTGGCATCCGCAGGACTAAGCAATCATGGAGTGGCTGGCCTCATGGGGAATCTGTCCGCAGAGTCCAGGCTCAATCCTAAGAACCTGGAGGATCTCTGTGAGGCGCGGCTCAAAGAGGCCGGAAAGCTGTACTGTACGGATGAAACGTACACAGTGGCGGTGGACAGCGGGGAAATCAGCCAAGAGGAGTTCCTGCATCCTCTCCCGAATAAACAGTACGGGTACGGGCTGGCACAATGGACATCACCCGGAAGGAAAGCCGGCCTTTATGACCTGGCAAAGTCCAGGGGCGTGTCAATCGGTGATCTGGAGATGCAGCTGGATTTCCTCATGCAGGAACTTTCCACCAGCTACAGAAATGTCCTGGAGATTCTGAAATCTGCAACTTCTGTGAGGGCGGCGTCTGATGCCGTCCTCATTGATTTTGAGCGTCCGAAGAACCAGGGAGAGGCTGTAAAGAAGAAAAGGGCTGGATATGGACAAAAGTATTATGACGAGTTTGTAAAGCCTGCATCGGTCAATACGGCAGGCACAAGCACCAAACCAGAAGGAGGTAAGGCAACTATGACAGAGACGCAGGCGAGGCAGCACATATTGAGCATCATGCAGGGCTGGGTAGGCTTGAAAAGGTCGGACGGCTCCCACAAGGTAATTATTGATACCTACAACGGACATAAGCCGCTGGCGCGGAACTATTCCGTGAAGTACACGGACGCATACTGCGCCACCACTATATCTGCAGCAGCAATCGAGGCAGGGTTCGATGACATCATCCCCCTGGAGTGCGGATGCGGCCAGATGATAGAGCTGGCAAAGAAGATGGGAATCTGGGAAGAAAACGACGCCTATGTACCGGAACCGGCGGACATCATCCTCTATGATTGGGATGATAACGGCATCGGGAACAACACCGGCTGGCCCGATCATGTCGGCATGGCGGAGAAGGTGGCAGGCAGCACCATTACCGTCCTGGAGGGCAATATGAGCGGCGGCGTTGTGGGCCGCAGGAACCTCCAGGTCAACGGCCGGTATATCAGAGGGTATATCCTTCCGAAGTACGCAGGCAAGGCAGACAAGCCGGACGAGCCGAACACTTCCGGAAATCTGAAAGTGGGTGATATTGTGACATTCACCGGAAAGAACCATTACGCCAGCTCCTATGCAAGCGCCAAAAAGGTCTCCTGCATGAGCGGCCAGGCGAAGGTGACGGCCATAAATGCAAAGGGAGCGCATCCGTACCATCTGGTGGCGGTTCCCGGGAAAGGCTCCAATGTATACGGCTGGGTGGATGCTGCTGACATCCAGGGCGCGGCATCCGGCTCCGGTCCTTCCGGGGGAACCGTGGCAATCAAGGTGGGCGATACCGTGAACTATTCCGGGAACGTCCATTACACCAGCAGCTACAAGGGGGCGAAATCCTCCAGCTGCAAAGGCGGTACCGCGAAGGTGACGGCCATCAACAAGACCGGGGCGCATCCGTACCACTTGAAGCATACCGGGAGCGGATGCACCGTGTATGGCTGGGTGGATGCCGACAAAGTTTCCAGATCATAGGAGGGCATACAGCGTATGAAAAATTACATCGGCGTTAAAATCGTAAAGGCGGAGCCGCAGGAGAAGGATGGCAGGCCCGGATATAAGGTAGTATATCCGGATGGCTATGTGTCATGGTCTCCGAAGGATGTCTTTGAAAAAGCGTACAGAATACTTGACTGCGAAGATTTCATCAACAAGAAAGCGTAACACCGCATCTGCATCTCAATAAGGCGAAGGGCCTCTCTGTCATTTCCAGGCAGGGAGGCTCTTTTTTATTGCCGTTTTAGACCGTCCGCGGATTGTCCTATGGACTGTCCGTGGAAACGTCCAAAGAATGTCCAGAAGTCTAAAGCGTTTTGTCCTATGGACTGTCCGTGGATTGTCCGTGGACGCATCAATTCTGATTATCTCCAGCACATCCAGGCAGAATTTTTGGGAGCTGTTTCTTCTTATTATAATGTGCCTGGAATTTTAGACCGTCCTATGGACTGTCCGCGGACGCATCCGTGGACAGTCCAGCGTAACCATAACCATAACCAAACCAATATTATATAGAAACATATATGTCCAAAAAGAAAAAGCACCAGGAAGGTGCTTAATCCTCACTATTCACGATATGGGAAATTATCTGGCATATCCTATCCACATCTTTAGTCTCCAGAATGTAGCTTTGGGTGGAAAATTGGAATACCACACCATCTTCACAAGGAGTCATCGAAGAAAGAGCCGCTATCTTTTTATCGAATCCCCCTTTTGCTGCCACAAACACAATACGCTGATTTGTAATGGACAATGTACCCGGATAGGATTCTTCTACATTCCGGCGGACCGGTGCGCCTTTGCTGGCTCCGACACGGTACGTCACTCCCTTTGCTATCCGGAGGCTGATGCCTGCGTTTCCTCCAGCATATCCGATCACCTTATTCTTGACAATGATGGAAGTTGCTGGCCTGGAATAATGGCACGTTTCCCCAGGAGCGGTAATGAGCGAGGTTGAAACAACGATAGGCAGCGTTCCATCCGGGAGTAGGATACTTCCGGAAGATTCCCCTTCCGGCGGCACTCCCTTTATCGCCTTGAGCAGGAGTGAAACGCTGTCAATAAACCATCCGATGCCAAAGAGACCGAATGTGCATAGGTAAAGGATTCCTATGCCTATTTTGTGCTGTCTGAACTTATGGACGCCGAAGAATCCCAGGAATAAGCACAAGAAAAAATCTAACCACATATAACCACCTCCAATTCCATTATAAGAGTGCAGAGAGGAAATGTAAATCAAAAGAAAACGCCTATTTGTGAGTTTTTGTCATTATTTTTATTGACAAACGCCGAAAAGTGAGTTATAATACTAATATACAAAAGGATGATACAAAGAAAACTCACAAGGAGGCGTTCACAATGGCAGAAAGATGGATAGTAAGGGCAGCGGATGAAGATTTCGTTGAAAAAGAGTGCTTTGACAATTTCGATGATGCTGTTAAATATGCAGATAAGATGATAGAAATTTTCGGAGCATGGAATGTTGACTGTTATAGGGAGGTATAAAGCTATGATGAAGCAGGAATTTGAGGAGAGAATCGGCGGAGAGGTAAGGCAGAGCGACTATGCTATTATCGAGCATGTCTACACATGGCATCCGGCAATCAGTAACACCGAAGGGAAAGAGCAGATAGCAACGCTGTATAAGATGGGCGGAATGTGTCTCATTAAGGACATGGAGCCGACAGCAAAGCTCATGGAGGAGCTGGATGCAGAGAAATTTGAGGCGGAGAACAAGCTGAAAGAGATTCGGAAGAAAATTGAGGATGTCGTTTGTGGCAGAACAGAGAGGGAGGAATAAGGATATGGCAATCAATTTCCAGGTAATGACAGAGAACCAGAAAAATGAATATGGGAGATACGTTCCGGATTGGGAGGCTCTGAAAGCTGGAGCCTCCTGCGAGGAGGAGAAGGAGTACATCGACAGGATCATCGCCCAGGACGAGAGATGGATAAGCAAGGGACGCGGAGAATTTGTAGGATTCACATTCAATATGGTTTACATCACAAAGCAAAGCTGCGGCCACTTTGAAATCTTCCAGTCTCCACACAATGAGCATTACACACTGGAGGAAGTCCTGGAGCAGGCGCAGGAACACACAAAGTCAAAATGCAGCAGATGTATGTGCGGGAGGTATTGATATGGCAAAGGTTCAAGAAGTCAAGAAAGCTATGGTTGCCCTGGGTTATCCAAAAACGGAATACATTGAGCTGGAAGAGCTGGATAACAGCAGGAGCAAAGTTATATATGACGGTCATTTTATAATCGGTATATATGACTTTGAACGCCACACATTTGTAGATTAAAGGGCCGCAAGGCCCGCCGTAATGCAGCCGTGGACGGTCACAAGCCCGTGAAAATGCAGAGTGACGGAGGAGCAGTCTTTTTACAAACATTGTCTATTTGGTGCTGTCTGACAGGTTTTCGCCCGGTTTTTAATGTGAAAATGGGGAGGCGGTTTGAGCAGGGAACGCCGGAAAATGCTCATGGTGTCCAGCAAGTTTTCTGGCTTTAGTGTGAAACCAGATAAGGGGCGGTTCTCCCCGACATTCGCGTGAACCGGCGGAACGTATGAAAGCCGCTCTATAAATTCATACCCGAATAGACAATCTTTGTAAAAGGGCTGCGCCCGATCAAAAAAGCAGGAGGTAGAACATGAAAAGGAATGAATATTTCAAAAGAGCATTGGAGCTATATGATAGCGGACAGGTAAGCGGAGAAGTTTATGATGCTATGATTATGAATGCAGATTGTTTCTGTGATGAAGATGACGAAGAGGACGAAGAGGACGGTTACGGCCTCCCCAGAACCTATGCGGAGATTGAATATGACGATTTTGACAATCCGGAGGCGATTGCAGGAGCCAGGTTTGATGATATGAACTTTACCAGGTACATGGAGAGATAAGGAGGATGGTATGGGGATTGTAAGAATAGGCAAGGTAGAGCTGACGCCGGAGGAGGCGGAGCGGTACTACCAGGAGGGAAAGTACATTGTCACATACGGATGTATCTACCAGCTTTTTTACAGTGTCGCCCAGAAAAGGGTGTATGGCACGGTGATTTATAGGCAGGCAGGCATGACGCGGAAAGGCCGGTTCTTTGCTATGGATGCGGAGACGGTGAATCACCTGGTAGGGTTCAATCTGGTAAATAAGGAGGTATTAGCATGAAGTATTACAGCACACAGAGGCCGGTTTCCCCTGGGACGTTTCCCAGGCAGGGAGCCGGGCAAATCGTGAATTTTGACAATAAGCAGTTTTGTGAGGAGATAGGGCGCGATGCCTGGGGATACATCGAGTATGAGGAGCCGCTGTCTGCAGCACAGCTGGAGGCGTATGAGCTGGTGCCGGGAGGGATGAAGAAATTCTGGTGCGTCACCACATCGGTAAATGACCGCGGCCAGGTGGCAGCAAACATCACCAATGTAATAGAGGCGGTATGCAAGCCGGAAAATTCATCAACCAGCACGAGCCGCAGGGATATTTACCAGGACTGGTTCCCTTCCCTGGAGCAGGCAGAGAAATATGTGGAGGAGGCAAGGAACGCATGAAACTTGTAATCGAGGTAAAGCGCCGGAGAATGAGCGTTACCCAGGGCACGGTGGATGTGTATGTGAACGGCCAGAAGGTCATAACCTTCGGAGACAAGATAGAGATGATTGGGGAAGGCGAGCGGTGCTATGGGGAGAATATTGGAGGGTGGGGCAGCAAAAAGCCGGATTCCTCTTTTATTGCCGGATACCTATGGCATCCCCATGATGAACTTTACAATTATAGGGAGAAAATGGAGCGGATTCTGGTGGACGGTGAGGAGCCTGGGGAATCCGCGGAAAATCGGCTTGCGGTCCTGCTGGCAAATGCGGTGGGGCTGTATGCGGAGAGGCACTCCGACAGCTACAACACCGGCGCGGAATTCTGGGAGATGCTCCTGGGAGAGCTGGGAACGGATTTTGAAGAGCTGGAGGCTCTGGGAGTGAATGTTGAGGACATGAAGGAGGCAGCGCGGTGAAGGATAGAAGGTTTTGGCCAGAACAGATTGTGGAGGCAAGGAGGCTGGCTGTCCAGGAGAAGAAACTGCTCACCAGGGAGTACGATGCGTTCTCTGATGCGGATGGTCTGCGCGTACTCTCAAAGGAAGAGCTTAAGGAATTGAAGGATAACCGGTATTCCTGCATCTATGCCGGCTGGATCACGGTCATCGAGGACTACACGGAGGAAACCGGGAAAGCCTGGGAGGTTCTCCAGGCGGTCAATGCGCGGTTCCGGGAGATGGATGCGGAAGAGCAGGCGATAGATATTCTGAATGATTTTCCGGATGTGGAGCTGGGGCTGGCAGACATTACGGACGCTTTCATTTCCTGTATGGAGGAATCCGGGCATGAATTGACGTACAGCCTGCCGACAGAGGGGAGAAACATAACATATTTCGTAGTGACAAGCCGCGCCTGCCTGGAGGATGAAAATATCCGGATGATGACGGCGGAGATGGCGATGATGTAAAGGAGGGAAACATGGATTCTTACAAGGTGCAACAACTGGAGAAGATGCTGGCACATGAAACCAGCAAGACGGAGGAGCATTATGGGGCGCGTCTGACTCACTGGTACGGAGACACCAAAGCGCTCACTATTGACGCAGGCGGTTTGAGAGCTTTGATTCGGTACTACTCAAAGCATGAGACTGAATTATAGGAGGATGGATATGGACGAAAGGGCAAAAGAACTGATTAGGAACCTGGTGGAGCTGATGCGCTCCAGCCAGCAGAGGGTGTATGATTATGAGTTTGCCGATTATCTAATGTGCAACACTGGCATCAAGCCGGAGGAGCTTGTGGAGTGCGGCATCTATGGGAGCAGACCACAGAAGGAGGAAATGGAATGAGAACCGCCGGGGAAATTATAGAGGAGATTCTGGAAAGGGATGGAGTGAGCCAGTCCGATCTGGCAGAGATGATGGATACCGACCGCAGGGCGATTTACCAGACGCTCCGGAAATGCCAGGACATCAAGTACAGCAAATTTGAGGAGATGCTGGATAAGCTGGGGTATAGAATTATGATAGAGAAAAAGTAGCAGCTGTGGGGCTGCTTTTTCTTTAATATTAAAATTCACATTTAGGCGTTGGATGTCGGCCTTTTTATTGACAAACGCCGAAAAGTGAGTTATAATACTAATATACAAAAGGATGATACAAAGAAAACTCACAAGGAGGCATCGGTTATGAGAGTAAAGGTTGGATGGATTGTAAAGGTGGCAGACATCGGAATACCGGCGAAGGTTCTGGCCGCTGGTAAAGGCAACGCGGAGCTGGAGTTTGATTTCCCGGAAGGCCGGGAGGTCTGCGAGTGTCCGTATTCGATTATCGCTGGCATCCTCTCCAGAGGGGAGGCTGCATGACAAAGCTGGAGTTTGGACGCTTGATAGAGCGTCCGCTTTCTGACGAGGATTTCCGGAAGGTTCAGCTGGTGTATATGAACACGGAGGCGATTGTGACGCCGCTCCAAATGTCGTTTATCTACCTGGTGTGGGGCGAAAAGGGGATTGATATTCTTTATTCCCTGGTGATGGAGCGTGGCAGACTGATAGAGGAGGTCGGGGAGTTGAAACGCGAGCTGTCGGATGTGAAGAAAGAAAACCGGCGGCTCCGGGAGTTTCGGGGTGTGATTTTGAAAGCATACGAGGAGGTGATGGAAGATGTATGAATATGATTATTCTGGCGATATGGAATTTTACCAGAAACAGCTTGCGGCGAAGGGCATCACCAAAGAGATGCTGAACATGGATAACTACGCAGGGCTGACAGCCAGGGAATTGCAGGGGATAGTTGACAGCGTTCGGCTGAAAAAGAAGGCCGCTACTGCCGGAGAACCGGCATCAGCATAAATTTTATTATGGAGGGCAAGACACATGGAGAAAACCTATTATTCAATCAATGAACAGACAGCGAGGACGGCAAAGCATATCAATTCTTTCAGCGAATACAAGGAAGGGAGCGCGACAGCGGAGTACCGGCACTATGTTGATAAGGTGTATGAAGTAGTGGAGCGGATCGCGGAAGAAAAGCCCCACCTTCTGGAAAAGGCACAGCGCATGGCGGAGCGTTACAGCCGGAAACTGTCTATCTACTACAACGACTACTACCGCAACGAGGCATCCTGCCCTAGCATTATGATTTCCGGCGGCGGAAACTTCCCGGTGAGGAAAAAGGAGCGGCAGAACAGCCGCAGGGAGACCCTTTTCCACGAATGGCAGTATCTGGAATCCTATGCGGAGAAGATTAAGCATCTTCTGACGATGGAACAGCCGATACTTTCCGGAGACGAGCGGGCGGTGGAGCTGCTGCAGGAAAAGCTGGACAGCCTGGTGGAGACCCAGGAGATGATGAAAGCGGTCAATGCGTATTACCGGAAGGAAAAGACCCTGGATGGGTGCCCGAACCTCACCCAGGAGGAGGTCGAAAAGCTGAAAGCAGAGATGGCCTCCTCCTGGCATTGGGGAGACGTTCCATATCTTCCTTATGAGCTTTCCAACAACAACGCCAACATCAAACGGACAAGGGACCGGCTGGAGGGCTTGAAAAAGGTAAAGGAGGCCGGAACCAAAGAGGCGGAGAATAAGTTCTGCAAGGTGGTGGAGAATACGGAGATTATGAGGCTCCAGCTGGTATTCGATGGCAAGCCGGAGGCGGATGTAAGGGCTATTCTGAGAAGTAACGGATTCAAATGGGCGCCATCGCAGGGCGCATGGCAGAGGCAGCTCACCAGCAACGCGCAGTATGCGCTTAAAAGGGTACTGGAAGAGCTGGAGAAATTAGAGGAGGCAGAGTAATCATGGAAATTAAGACAATGGCCGGATGGCATGAGTTTGCTGAAAAGAACAGCAACGGCAGCTGGGATAAATACTGCAAACCTGGAGACCTGGTAGGCGAGGATGTATACGATTACTTCCTGGATGTCTTGCCTCCCCGGAGCATGGAGAGGGGCTATCTCCAGGTAGGGGAGCCGCACAGCCACCAGGCGAACATAATAACCAGGAAGTGGCAGGCCACCTACGCGACATTCCGCAGGGTGGAGAAGGGAATCTGGATGTACTGTGGTAACTGTTTTGCAGGAATGACCTGGGATGCAGATGCTGCAAGCAGCTCCCTGGAGGGATTTCTGAAAGTCACCTACCGCATAGAAGGGAGCCAGAGGATATGCAGGCCGCGCCTTGTCTGCAAGGACGGATTTTCAGTGTCCGTCCAGGCAGGGGAAGATTTCCAGTGCGCTCCCAGGGAGCATAGGCCGGACGGTGATTATGAATCTGTCGAGCTGGGGAATCCTTCCGGACTGGAGGAGCTGCTGGTACCCTATGCAGAGGATAAGGACAATCTGCTGAAAACAGCATATCCGTATGTGCCGGTGGAGCTGTTGAAGGTAGTCATCGAGGTACACGGAGGACTTTATGGATAAGGTTCTAAACTATCCGGGGGCAAAGTGGAGCCTGGCAGAGAAAATCATTCCATACATACCCGATCATCATTCGTACCTGGAGCCGTTTTTCGGCTCCGGTGCGGTGTTTTTCAGCAAAGAGCCAAGTCGGATAGAAACAATAAATGACCTGGACAGCAACGTGGTAAATCTGTTCGACTGCATCCGAAGGGAACCGGAGCGTCTGGCGGCAACGGTCATGGCAACGCCATACAGCCGGGAAATGTACGACCGTACATTTAATGCACTCATGGATGACAGCCAAGACAGTTGCCAGAGGGCGGCGGATTTCCTTGTTTCATGCTGGCAGACACATGGATTCCGGGTAAACAAGTATAGAGTTGGATGGAAGAATGATGTGCAAGGGAGGGAGAGGATGTACGCGCTCTGGAGCTGGTACAACCTTCCGGAGAAAATCATCGCGGTAGCGGAGCGCCTGCGCCAGGTTCAGATAGAGAACCGGCCGGCCCTGGAAGTCATCGGGCGGTTTAACAGCGAGAATGTGTTTATGTACCTGGACCCACCGTATGTTCTGAATACCAGGAATGGAAAGCAGTATGCGTTTGAGATGACGGATGCCGACCATGCAAAGCTCCTGGAGACGATATGCAGTACCAGGGCAAAGGTAATGATAAGCGGATATGAGAACGTCTTGTATGAGGAGTTCCTGGCAGGGTGGAAAAAGGTTACGTTCCCTTCTAAGACCGCATACGGCGCAAAGAGGGTAGAGGCAATATGGATGAATTATTAAGATTCAGAGAAGGAGGCAGGTAATGAGTTGCAGGTACAAGAATGAGTGTCCGAGTTACAGTGGATGGTGCGATGGGCCAAAGCAGGATTTCTCCCGATGCGTGGAGTTTCTGATAACTGCCTATGAGAATGAAAAGGCCAGGGGAAAGGCGGGGGAGCCGCAGGAGATTCAAAAGGAATCCAGCCATTTCTTTTACGTCATCGAGGCCGGAAGGAACCATGTAAGAAAGTATGTCAGCAAGGATTTTCCGCGTGTGTTCCAGTACACAGTCAAGTTAAGCAAAGCCAGGAGATTTGAGACGGAGGAGAGAGCCTGGGAGTTTATCCGGGGGTTCAATGATTATGGGAAGTTTCTGATAGTGCAGCCGGTTGTGAGAAAAGTATGCAGGACGTTTTCTATCGTCCAGGAAGGAGAAGGAAATGAATAAGGTTATTTTGATTGGGCGCCTCACACGCGACCCAGAGGTTAGGTATTCGCAAGGCGAGACCAGTATGGCGATTGCCAGGTACACGCTGGCAGTAGACCGCAGAGGCAGGAGAGAAGGTGAACAGTCAGCAGATTTTATCTCCTGCAAGGCGTTTGGGAAAGCTGGGGAGTGGGCGGAAAAGTGGCTGCGGAAGGGGATTAAGATTGCCATTACCGGCCGCATCCAGACCGGCAGCTACACCAACAACGAAGGGCAGAAGGTCTACACAACGGACGTTATCATCGAGGAGCAGGAGTTTGCGGAAAGCAAGGCCGCAAGCGAGGGCAATATCCAGAGCCAGGGACAGAGCCAGGGGCGGCAACAGCCTTCCCAGGCAGGGGACGGCTTTATGAGTATTCCGGACGGTGTTGATGATGACGAATTGCCGTTCAACTAAAAAGCGAGGAGGGAAATCATGGAAAACGGTAACATTGTAAATATCAAGGCGGAGCGGATCATGGCGCACCCGAACAATCCACGGAAGAACCTGGGGGATTTGTCGGAGCTGGTGGAGTCTATCAAGATTCATGGAATCATGCAGAATCTCACGGTGATTCCTCTGGAGGATGTAGACCCGGACGCTGCCATAGGCCAGGAAGAGGAGAAGTATGTCACCCTTATAGGGCATCGCCGGTTTGCTGCAGGTTCCCAGGCCGGGGTGACGGAGTTCCCCTGCAAGATAGCAAAGGGGCTTTCGGAGCGTGAGCAAATGTCTATCATGCTGGAGGAGAATATGCAGAGGGCAGACCTCACTATCTGGGAGCAGGCAAATGGTTTCCAGATGATGTTAAACCTGGGGGAGACAGAGGAAAGCATCGCGGAAAAGACCGGATTCTCCAAAACAACGGTACGGCATCGGCTGAACATCGCAAAGCTGAACCAGGACATTTTAATGAAAAAGGAGAAGGACGAGGCTTTCCAGCTTTCCTTGTCTGACCTCTATGCCCTGGAGCAGATTGAGGACATCAAGATTAGAGATAAGATTCTGAAAGAGGCATCCAGCTCCAGGGATTTAGTCTGGAAGGCGAAGAACGCGGCGGAGGAAATCCACCGGGATAAGGTGGCGGCGCAGATTATAGAGCTGCTGGAGGCAGCCGGCATCGGAGCGGAACCGAAGGAGTACGAGAAGGACCGGTATTCCGGCAAGTGGGTGACTGTGGAGTATATCAGTACCGAAAAGGCGGCTCCTAAGAGAATCAGCAAAAAGAAGTTTGAGGGATGCTTTTACCATAAGTCCTACCGTACAGTGGACATTATCCGGAAAAGGGATAAATCCAGTGAGCCGATGACCGAGCAGGAGCGCGTCCAGAAGGAGAAGGAGAAAAACAAGAAAACCATCAAGGCGATTGCAAAGGAGATGACAGCCCAGAGGAAAAGTTTCATCCTCAATGCCATAGCCGGGAAGATTGAGCCGCTGAAAGATACGGAGGAGGTTATCAAGGAATTATGGGGCGTGGTTGTGGATGCCTGCGGCTACATGAATAAGACTACTCTCATGGCGTTTCTGTCTGATGCAAAGGACTGGTGGAGCATGACAGACGAGGATAAGGAGAAGTGCCGGGATAAATTCCAGAAATTGAGCATTGTGCATCAGCTGATGATTGGCGCGTTCTGTGCCACCAGTGGCAGTGATTTTGTGGAGTGGGATGGAGCGTACAAAGCAGAAACCGGAGAGGTCATCACGCGGTTTACGGAAATCCTGGCCAAATATGGGTTTTCTTATGCGGAGGAGGAGCAAAACAAGGTGATGGAAGGCTCCCATGAGTGCTATGCCAAGAAGGGGGAGCCTGCATCGTGAACAACACTGACAATTCGGAAATGACGGTTGAAAAGCTATACAACCTTCTACGCAACGTGGTAGATGCAGGGTACGGAAATCTTCCGGTAAGAATCCAGGAGGATGCCCTGCATGATGATAGCATCACGTTTTACTATTATGGCGATGATAAGCGGATGGAGATTAAAGGGATGCTGTATAACCATCCGCAGTATGAAAAATTAAATAGGTTCAAGGAGGATGTGGAAAAGGCATGGGAAGAACTGATGACATGAAAAAGATTTTTACGATGCCGCCGGGCAAAGCGGAGTATGAGTATGTTGTGAAGTGCCAGTTTTGCCACCAGGCATACAGAATCGATATGAACAGCGATTTGTATTATCGGCTGGATAGGTTCCTGGAAGGAGAAGGTCATGCGGAGGAAATGCTGCATGACCTCCCGGCGGAAGTCCGGGAAATGTTCATAAGCGGAATGTGTCCGGAGTGCTGGGAAAAGACATTCAGTGGAGAGGAGATGGAGGAATGAGAAAGAGATACTGCAAGGGGAGATATTATAAGGCTGGTGCTTACCATGATTTTCAAATTGGGAAATTCCACCAGTGGGGCAGCAACTATGAGGAGTTTGAGAATGGCGCAGGTAATTATTCTGTGGCTATCGTAGAGCTGCCGGACGGAACCGTTGTTATGCCGGTGGCTGATGATATATGTTTCCTGGAGGATGAAACAATAAATAAGCTCATAGAGGAGTGCGCGTGTAATGAAAACCTGGCATTCACGATGGCAGGAGCCAGGGATATTTTGAACCGGTATAGAGATCATGTCTGTATGACGATGCTGGGGGTGACTGGAGCGGAAGAAAGCAAAATGATGTATTCTCTGTTCAACGCCCTCAAAATGGGGGAGAACGCGCTGGATAAGCTGATAAAGCAGAGGGAGGAGGCAGAATGAAAAAGGTATGCCCGGAGTGCCAGAAGGTATTCGTGACGGAGCTGACGGATAAAGTCTACTGCTCCAGAAAATGCTCTGTGAAGATGCGGAAACGCGGAAGGAGGAGACGTAATGCTGATATTGCCTATAAAGAAAAAATGGCTTGACATGATTCTGACCGGGGAAAAGAAAGAGGAGTACCGGCAGATAAAGTCCTACTGGACGGTCCGGATTGTCCACTGGCTGGGGTTCCCGGACAGTGAGACGGATGTGGTGATGGAGCTGTTAAGGGAAAGCGGACAGAAAAGGAGCTGCCGGTCATCCTGCAAAATGGGTACGGAGCTGATGCACCGGAGGTAGAAGTCATGTGTACGCTTTCCATCGGTACCGGCAAGGAGGAGTGGGGCGCGGCTCCTGGCAAGGAATATTTCCGGTTTCATATCGAGAAGGTATCAAAGTTTATGGGAGCTGATGTAGTATGAAGGGGCAAATGAGCCTATTTGAGGGAACGTTCATAAAGGATGCAGACTGTACAAAGGATACGCCGGTTGTCAAAGGAAAGCCGGATGTGCCTATTTACGGTCAAGGCATCGGAATAAGGCCGGCGGTTCCAGGGCGGCAGGATTCAGACCATTTCAAGCGGATATATCTGGAAGAATTGCTGCCGCTGGAGGAATATGACCTGGTGGCGGTCCTCTTATCCGGAGGGAAAGACAGTATCGCATGCTATTACAAATTGTTGGAGCTGGGAGTGCCGAAGGGAAAGATAGAGTTCTGGCACCACGATATAGACGGAGGGCATCCATGCAGGCGTATGGACTGGAGATGCACCCACAATTACGTCCGATCATTCGCAGAGGCGGAAGGAGTGCCGCTCCGGTTATCATGGAGGGTAAACGGATTTTTCGGGGAGCTGTATAGAGTAGGGGCGAGCGAGCCGGTGGAATGGCTGGAGCCGGAGACCGGGGAGGTCATACGCTGCAAGCTGTCACAGAACTATATCAAGTGCCAGGAAATCAAGGAAAAGGCAACGGACGATATGGAGGAGGAGCTGAAAAAGCTGGGGTACAGAATGAAGTTCCCGGCAAAGACCGGAGATTTGAGCCGCCGGTGGTGCAGCGCATATCTGAAAATCATGGTGGCCGATACTGTGATGTCCAATCTGTCAAGGTTGAAACAGCTGGAGGAGCTGGGAGGCAAGCGCCACATGTTCCCGGCCAAAGGAGGGACCCACCAGGGAAGATGGTGCAGCGGAAATCTGAAAGCTGCCGTGCAGGACAGCGTGACGTCAAACCTGGAAAAGACCAGGGCAAATGTGAAGGTTCTGGTGGTGTCTGGGGAAAGGCGTGGGGAATCTTCCGGAAGGGCGAAGTATAACGAGATGGAGATACACCGGACTAATGCGGAGGCGAAGGCTCACCGGTTAGTCCACCAGTGGAGGCCGGTCATTGATTATTCGGAGAAGGATGTCTGGGAATTGCTGAAGAGGCACAACGTAAATCCTCACCCTTGTTACCGGGCAGGATGGAACCGGTGCAGTTGCGCGATGTGCATCTTCTCTACTCCCAAACTGTTTGCAGGCATCCGGGAGCTGTACCCGGAGGACTATGCGCTGTTAAGGCAGGACGAGAGGATTCTGGGATTTACCCTGGACAATAAATGCGATCTGGATACGTTCGTGGGAGACGCGGAATCATGCGTGTATCACGGAGACCTGGAGGCAATACATAGCCTGGTGACTGGAGAATTTACGGTTGATGATGTGTATGTAAAGGGAAAATGGATGTACCCTGCCGGAGCTTTTCATGGGGCAGAGGGCGGGCCGTGCTGATTAAGGAAGGAGGGAAAGAGAGTGGTTCCGGAACATATATTGCAGAAGGCAATAGCCCACAATGCCGTATGCGATAAGCTAAGGGCAGAGGGGTATTCCATACAAGGGTGCGGTAATGATTTCAGTAAGTGCTATTTCTCAAAGGGAAAAGCTCCGCATCAGAAGATAGTGGGATATATAGACGCAAAGACACTGGAAATAGTATGGATAGATTGATTGGAGGTATATTATGGCAAAGATAGCGATTGAAGTTCGGGATGACTGCCGGAAGTGTCCGTGTTTCATAAAGGCAAACGCAAGTGTAGGACCGGATGAAAAGATATTCTACTTGTGCAGGGCATTTTCCCGGATATTGGACATCGGCGTGAATGGACGTGGCGAAGTGAAAGAAGTAAGCAGATGCGCGGAATGTGAAGAGGCGGAAGTATTTGATAAGCAGAAAGAGGAGGAGTGATATGTATTATCCGGATGATTTTTATAATGAGCCGTCTGAATTTGATATGCAGGTGGAGGAGTTCAAGGAGAGCCTGGCAAAGTCGATAAAGAGTGACTTCCTGGAGGAAATGGAGCGGCTGAAAGCCGAGAACCGGAAACTCCAGGGAATCAAGGAGAATTTCGAGCAGGTAAAGAGGGACTATGAACGCAAAAAGCAGGAATGTGAGAGGGTGATGCGCGAGGCAGAGAACAAAGCAAAGCGTATGAAGGTAGAGGAGATGCTGGAGCAGTTCAAGACAATCTTCTGGAGGGTGGATTGGGAATACCTATATGGGCCGAAGTGCGATAAGTGCGATAAAGACCGGAGAATCGAGATAACCCTTCCGTCCGGGAATACGGTCAAAGACGAGTGCGAATGTGAAAAAGGCAGAGTACAAGTCATGGTTCCAGAAAAAATGGTGCGATACGAGCTGGCAGATCGGGATAGCGGAGTCTATGCCTGGTACTGCGCTTGTGGCAAAGAAGGGGAGAGATACTATAAACTGGATTATGTGTATACCGTATGCGCAAAGGGAAATTTGGTGGAGCCTGGCACAAGTTATGATGTGCTGGAGAAACGAGAGAACCAGAGGGACCTTTTGTTCTCCACTAGGGAGGAGTGCCTTGCATATTGCGAATATCTGAATGAAAAGAACCTGGTACCCACCGATGCAATCTATAAGCGCGATGGAACAGTCTGGAAAAGTGAGGAGGAGTGACAATGGGGAAAATCAAAGGGTTCCTGCTGAACCGCAAGCAGTATGACCGCATCCGGAAAATGGATCACTGTCAGATGACATTATGGGCGGAGAGTGTATATAAATCCGGATTCAAGGACGGCCAGGAGGCAACGCCAGGGCTTACCAGCCAGGAGATAAGGGATGCCTTGCAGCCAGTGAAGGGCATCGGGGCAAAGAGACTGGATACCATAGTGGAGGCGTTATCCCTGGCACTGGAGGAAAAAGGAAAGGCAGGAGGAAAAACGTGCGATTAGGTGAAGAATGTCCGTATATTACACCGTGCGGATGGTGCAGCCGGAAGGACGCCCCCTGCGATGCTGGGAAAGGACGTAAAAGAACAACATCCGGGCCTCCCAGAATCCCGGCTCCTCCGAGACCTGGAGAAGAAAAAGGAATGCCAGAAAAAATGATTGCATCCATCCAGGGCTGATGTTAAAATGAAATTAAGCTATACCTTACAAAGGTGCGAATTTAATGATACTGTGCATCATAGGGGATGCCATGCTAATCAAATGACACCCAAATTTAACTATTGTTCACAAAGAAGCGGAGCCGCACAGGTGGCAGTGGATGAAAGAAACGGCCTGGGACTGGAATTATTGGGGCGGTATTCTAGGTAGGCAGGCGGCCTAGTGGGATGTTGGGAGACCTCACTCCATACGAAAATAAAATGAAAGAGACAGAATACCCAGGGCATGAGCCCTGGGCGTTTTGTTATTGGCGGTATATGAATTTATGGGTGAGCCCGTTCCTGAATATGATTGATTCCACATGCCCGTCCGTGAGCGTCACGGAATCCAGAATGGTATCGAGGTAGGTTTTCAGGATTTCCGGAGATACCGATTTTGCAAATTCTTTGAAATAGATATATTTCCTCTCTGCTAGTTGCCTGGATATTAGCAGGTGACTTGCCTGTTTGATAAAATCCTCGTCTGACAGAGAGGATTCAGTGCCACGGGAGACAAGGCCGAGTTTTGTGCTTACATCACCCAGGCGTTTTGATATTTCTGATTTCCGGATGATGAAGTCTTTTTCTGACATTGCAGATTCAGAATACAGATAGAGCTCCTGGAGCCTCTGCATAGCACGCTCCTGGCGTTCCTTTTCCTTGCGGAGCTGTTCTACTTCCGGGGAAACGGCGGCTTTCTTTTTCCTGGGCCTGCGGATAGAAAAGCTGTAGGAGTTGTCGGAGCCGTACCTGGCCAGGAGATTATAAAACTCATGGAGCCCGTTTTCCTCTATATGTTCCACACCGGAGAAAGTGCGGCCGAAAAGAAGCCGCTTTTCCAGTTCCCCAGGAGAATTGATACCGGAAAATTCCTTTTTAGCGTTCAACATGTTAAGGATGTAATTTATCACAAATTCACCCAGCACACTATCATTTACAGTCTGATTGTCACATTCTTTGGTTTTTCGCCTTTTGGGGCACGAGTAGTTAGACGGGCGGTAGCCGTCAGCACTTAGCTTTCCAGGAGTAGAGACCATTTTATTCCCACATTTCCCGCAGTATGCAATCCCAGAGAAAAGATGAACCTTTGAAGAGGTATGCTGCCGGTCGGAATAATTAGAGAAGTTCCTGGAATTGTCTTTCAACATACTTGCCATAACCTCATATTCTTCCACCGTGAATATCGCCGGGTGGTGGTTCGGCACCATTACCCATTCATCCTCCGGGTTTTCGGTGCGGTGGTCAGTTCCTTTGTATCGGTTGTATCTGTATATCCCAGCATAGAAAGGACTGGACGCAATTATCCATACCGCAGTAGGAGACCATTCTACACCGGCCCTGGTTCTATACCCACGCTCATTCAGGAGCCGGGACGTATGCGTCAGGGATTTATTCTCCATGTAATCATCCTTTAGTATCCGGCAGACCTGCGCCTCGTCCTCCCGGATAGAAAACTCCCCAGATTCAGGATCATAGTCATAGCCAAAGGGAATCCGCCCGCCGTTCCACTGGCCGTTACTGGCCCTGGATATCATGGCGGCGGTCACACGCTCGGACGTCATATTTCTTTCAAGCTCCGCAAATACCAGGATGATTTTGAGCATAGCCTCACCTATGGCCGTGGAGGTATCAAATTGCTCGTTTTTGCTGACAAAGACAACACGGAGCTCCTGTAGTTCCTCGTACATTTCCGCAAAGTCCAGCAGGTTACGGGAAATGCGGTCTATTTTCCAGACAAGCACATGAGAAAACTCACCGTTGCGGATGCGGTACATCATATCCTGAAAGGCTGGCCGGTCGGTGTTCTTTCCTGAATAACCGGCATCCTCGAATATCTCATACTCGCTTATCCCCAGAATCAACTCCGCATAGGCTATCAGGTCTTTGCGCTGCATAGGCAGAGAATCCTTGTCAATCTGGTGCATGGTAGATACACGGATATAGATAGCCACTTTCTTTGCCCTGGAAAGCCCAGATTTCGATTTTACGGTCTTTCTATTTCTTGACATATATTTTATCCCCCAAAGAGAAAAAGCCCCTGCACGGGGCTATATCTTGTCTATTTTGCTGGCGTATTTGTTGAGTGCGGCCCACACCACATTTCTATCGTCTGGGCTTGCAACCTGGTAGCACATCAGCAATCTTTGAAGTTCCATAACGTATGCGTACTGGTCTCCGGCTGGATTGTTCAGCAGATCGATCATGATTTTTCTTCCGGTTTCCTGATTTCCCATAAGATACCCCCTATTCTGATTTATTGTTTCTGCGCCGCCATTCTAAGTATTCATTATTGACTATGCTTTTTTCTCGTCAGCATACTTTTCTGGAATTACCATGTGAGTACGCAAAAAGTCCTTGCACATTTCCTGTTTGTCTGCCGGAATCCGGCAAATGATATCTAGCCATTCCTGGTCGGATTCAGACAAAGAATTATCCTGAACTGACGTAGAAAGCGTAACAAGGTAATCGAGCGTTATGCCAAGGTGACGAGCAATAGCAACGCATAATTCTACGTTGGGAACAGAACCTTTTTTCCATTGAGTAACGTTTCCGGTACTATATCCAAGTTCTTTTAGTATGGTGGTGGGCGTAGTGCCCTTGTCTTTACAAATCTTACAAATATTATCGTAAAACATATATCCTCCCCAGTGAACGCAGAAAACTAAATTTTATACTTGACCAACGCATAATAATGCGTTATAGTATAAAATATAGAATAAAATTGAGAATGAAACAAAAACGCAAAAACAAAATCAAACTCATTTTATTTTAACGCAAAAGTGAACAAAAGTAAAGTAAAAGGAAAGGAGGCTACACAATGGCAAGGAAACTGTCTCCCTGGTGCAAAAGCGCAAAGATCGCTATGATTCAGCAGGACATAAGCATCATAGATCTTGCAGATAAATTGAATCTGACAAGGTCTTATGTTACCTCGATTCTGAATGGCCGGGTAACAAGCCCCATTGCCGTAAAAAAAATCAGTGATTATCTGCATATACCGGATGTAGGAGCTGAATTACAGGTCTAAGTAAATTATACGGCAACGGAGGGTAAATGAACATGGAGAATGGTTGTATGAATTGCATGGGAAATATATACCGTGCCTGTAGGGAAGAGGCGGCAAAATACAACGATAAGCTAAGAAGCCGGGAAAGCGCAGCGGAACTTCTGGGGATATCCACATCCACACTGTCAAATTACGAGCTGGGGATAACTAAGGCGGTTCCGGTTGACATTGTGGTTATGATGGCTGACCTTTACAATTCCCCCCAGCTTAAAAACCTCTACTGCAAAAGAGAATGCCCGATAGGAAAGCAACTACCGGTCGCCACGGAGATTGACGGTCTGGCAAGCGTGACGGTTCGCCTCCTGAATGACCTGGATGATGAAGAAATCCAGAACATGAAAAAACAGCTATTAAGCATAGCGTCAGACGGAAAGATTGATGAAAGCGAGAGGGAAGAGTTTGACGGCATTATGCGGAATCTCGATTCCCTGGCAAAAACAATATCAGAGCTCCGGATGTTTGCTGAAAAAATCACGGAAAGGGGCGGTAGGAATGGCACTCGTTGATAGATTGCGCGAGATCATGGAAAAAGAATTTGGAATCAAAACGGACGCCGATCTGCTGAAAGCAATAGAGGAATACCCAGATATTGATTTAGGCATATTCGCCTCTCCCGTCATGGAGGATTTCGGTCATGCGGTGTAAAGATATCCTGAAGCTGGCGTCATATGTGCGGCAACGTTGAGCCTGGTTCTTACCATGAAAGGGATAGCCCAGGAAGAGAGGGAGGCGGATCACCTGGATATGGTGGCAGACATAGAGGCGGAAACACCGGAGACACCTGCAGAACCGGAACCGACTGAAACACCGGAGCCGGTTATCTACGTCATACAGGAAGAGGAAACCGGGGAGCCGGAGCCGGAACCGGCCATGAGCCTGGATGCCGCAGACGAGGAGATTTTGCTGAAACTTGCCATGTCGGAGGCAGGGGGTGAGAGCACGGAGGGAAAAGCCCTGGTGATGCTGTCCGTAGTCAACCGGGTACGGTCTGATGAATTTCCTGACACGGTATCAGAGGTTGTATTCCAGGATAGGCAATATTCGCCGGTGCTGGACGGGAGATACTATTCCACGGTTCCGGATGATGATTGTCTGGCGGCGCTGGAGCTTATAAAGGGCGGCTGGGATGAAAGCATGGGAGCCATGTATTTTGAAAATGCCGGTGCGGATAGCTGGCACAGCAGAAATCTTGAATTTCTCTTCCGGGAGGGCAATCACAAGTTTTACAAGTAGGAGGCACAATGAAAATCATTTTGAAAAACTGGCTTTTGCTTACGGTTGGACTGATACTGACTGCTGTATGCGTCAGGGTGGCCTACCAGGAAAGGGGCTACATAGCGGTCGGCGGGGAGTGGCTGGTTATTCCTCTTTTAGTCACCGTAAAAGCGGTTGTGAAGTCAGTGGCGGAGGATATTCTGAATGAATACTGACTATCAGGGCATCCGGGAAAAAGCAGAGGCAGACGGATATAAGGTGGATGATGATACATTCCAGGGGCTTATCGAATATGCCAGGAGGAAAGCGAAAACTGCCGGGCGTGATGAAAGCTATCTGCCGTTTCTACTGCCGGATGTGATTAAGGAGTGGTGTGGCACATCAGGAGGGCTATCAATACATACAGCATAGCCATGATGCAGATACAAAATATTTTTTAAGGAGGTAAAGAGGCGTGGCGCAAATGACAACAGCACAATATCTGGATTCCATTCAGAACGGCCTCATATCGGAGCTGGGAAAGCACAAAGAGGCTCTACCGGCCGGATTCAACCGAGAGAGGTTTATCCTGAACTGTATTACAGTGATTCAGGATATGTTGAGAGACAGCAAGAAAAAAGACCAGCTCGCAAAAGTGGATGTGAAAACGATTCCTGTATGTCTGGCAAAAGGGGCGTACCTGGGGCTCGATTTCTTCAATGGAGAATGTTACGCAATCCCCTATGGGGGAAATATGCAGTTTCAAACGGACTATAAAGGCGAGATTAAGCTGTGCAAAAAGTACAGCAAAAATCCGATTAAAGATATCTTTGCTAAGGTGGTTCGTGACGGTGATTTCTTTGTGGAAGAGGTTGAGAGCGGAGAGCAGAAAGTTCATTTCAAACCGCAGCCGTTTTCAAACGCACCCATGAGAGGGGCTTTTGCAATCGTGGTTTACAGAGACGGATCTATGATGTACGACACCATGAGCGCAGAGGACATAGAAAATGTCAGGAACAATTACTCAAAGGCAAAAGACAGCCCAGCATGGAAAAACTCTCCCGGAGAAATGTATAAAAAAACCGTACTCCGGCGCCTTTGCAAGTTGATTGATCTGGATTTTGACAATATCGAACAGAGGATTGCTTTTGAGGACGGAGGGGATGTGACATTTGAGAATATGCAGATATCCGGAACCACACAGGCGGCATTGCCGGATAACGGCGCTCCGATTGATGTAATGGAACAGATCAAAAGAGCGCAGGCGCAGAAACAGGGAAAACAGCCGGTTCCCGCACAGCAGCCGCAGAGCCAGTACGAAGAGGAATTTTTGCAGTTTGAACAGCAGCAGGGATACGGAAACGGCGGGGGCTATGATCCCAATTTTTCCATTCCGAACGAGATCGAAGATGAACTACCGTTTGCGTAGGATAGGAGGATAACAGGATGAATGAGATTAGCGTAGTAGTAAAGCAGGAGCCGGGAAAGGTTTCATGGAACTTTGAAGAGATCAAACAGGTTTTGGAGGACGGGCTGGAAGTATACCGGACTACAGCCTATACGGACGCCACAATCAAGACGGCAAAGAGTGATGTTGCCACACTCAGAAAACTCTCGGCGGCTATCAAGGAACGCCAGAAAGAGGTCAAGGATAAGTGTCTGGAGCCGTATGCGATTATAGAATCCCAGGCAAAGGAGCTTATCGCTCTGATTGAAAAGCCGATCAATGCAATCAATGACCAGGTTCAGGATTACGAGAGGCGCCGGAAAGAGGCGGCCAGGAAAGAGATCATGGACTACTGGAATAAAAAGTCAGAGTCTCTTCCGGAGGATATCAGGGAAAAGGCCAGGATCGTTATCTATGATGAACGGTGGGAAAATGCCACGGCCACTAAGAAAAGTTGGCGGGAGGGTATCGAGAACGGCATCCAGAAGATACTGGATGAAATCACCACAATCAAATCTTTTGCCAGCGAATTTGAAGAGGATATGCTGGCAATCTATAAAGCTGACCTCTCTTTGCAGAAAGCCATTGCAAAGATGAACGAACTGAAAGCCCAGCGTGAGCGCATCCTGGAAATGGAGCGGAAAAAGCGGGAGGCAGAGCAGAGACGCAAAGAAGAACAGGAACGCATGGCACGGGAACAAATGGAACGTGACGGAAAAGAAAAGCTGGCCGGGATGATGCCGTCCGGAACGCCTGCCAAGACACATGCTGCTGGATCGTTGGCTGGCATGATGCAACCGGGTGTTGCGTCAGCGGGAGCGCCTGGGGCGCACGGACACGGCGGGAATGTACCGGCCCAACAGGAGCCGCCCAGAATGGGGCAGTCGGAGAATGCCGGAAATGCCGGGGTTGCGGCTGGAAATATCCCACACCGGGAGGAACCGGCAAAAGTGGGACAGCCGGAGGCGCAGACAAGAGCATATCCGGGAGGCAGGTCTGTAAAACTTATCATTACTGGCACACAGGAACAGATCACGAAGATTCAGAACTACATCCGTTTTACGGGTGCGACTTATCAGGAGGTATAGAGTATGCAGTTGACAGCAGAGAATTATTATTCGGAAGAGGCCAATTTTGAGTATATGTCCGTCTCACAGTTTAAAGATTTTGTGGGAACATACGGACGGAGAGGGTGCGAGTTCACCGCCATGGATAAGATCAGGGGAGTGTATGAGGAAGAGGAAACAACCGCACTCCTGGTAGGGAGCTATGTAGATGCCTACTTTGAGGGCACGCTGGATAAGTTCAAGGCAGAGCACACGGATATCTTCAAGAAAACCGGAGACAAGGGCTTGAAATCGGATTATGTGCAGGCAAATGACATTATCGCCCGCATTGAGCGTGACGAGTTCTTTATGGCGCACATGTCCGGCCAGAAACAGGTTATCATGGCCGGGGAATTGTTCGGACTTCCCTGGAAAATAAAAATTGATTCCTACCTGGAGGGAATCGCAATCGTGGATTTAAAGGTTATGGCATCCCTTACTAAGTTGGAATGGGTACGGGATATCGGCTATCTGGATTTTGTAAGGTATTGGGGGTACGACATCCAGGGCGCAGTCTACCAGGAGATTGTCTACCAGAATACAGGTAAACGCCTGCCGTTTTACATTGCGGGGGCCAGCAAGGAAAAGGCAACGAATATCAAGGTTATCCACGTTCAGGACAATTATCTCCGGGAGGCTATGAGCGTGGTAGAGCACAATATCGAGAGGGTAAGACAGGTGAAATACGGAGAAGTTCTTCCGGACCGGTGCGAGTGCTGCGACCACTGTAGAGAGACGGAAGTTCTCACTGGCCCTATCGGAATTGCTGACCTGGTGGCAGATATTTGACGGTAAAAAATCACAGAATGGCGGTGATGAAAAATGGCGTGGATCAGCGTAGACCAAAAGCTGATAGGTGGAAAATTGAGAAGTCTATATAAAGCGATTGGATGTTCGCAGAATGAGGCCATTGGAATCCTGGTCAGTCTGTGGCTCTGGGGAATAGATAATGCTGAAATGGACGGCCTCATGGTGAGTGCCGACCGGGAGGATATCAAACAATCTTTCCAGGCCGGACTCTCCAAAGAGGTTGACGGTGATGCGGTTGTTGCCTGCCTGATTGATACCGGGTGGATAGATGAAGTTGACGGCCAGCTATATCTCCATGATTGGGGAGACTGGCGGTCATATTACAATCGCTATGTCAAAGATAAAAAGGGAAATTGCGAGAGGCAGGCCAGATTCAAAGCACGACAAAGAGAAAAGGCAACCGGAGACAAACAAAGTAACGTTACTGATGATGTTACCGGTAACGTTAGCGAAATAAAACCAGAAAGCAAGGAACCAGAGAAAAAGAGCCGTAAAGAAGAACAGGAGGAAAAGCACGGCAAGGAATTTGAAGAGTTCTGGAGCGTTTATCCAAAGAAAGCCGATAAGGGAGAGGCGTACAAGAAATATAGGGCCAGGAGGAATGAGGGGTACTCTGCGGAAGAGATTCTGGCGGCGGCAAAAGCGTACAGGGCGGAGTGCGAAAGAAAGCATACCGACAAGCAGTACATCAAACATGCTAAGACGTTCCTGGGGCCGAATCTTTCCTTTACCGAGTATATACCGAGGAATCCGGAACCGGCACCAGCACCAGCACCGGCGCAGGCACCAGCAGGCGGAGTGAGATCAATGTGATTTGTTAAGGAGGTTTTGCATGGAAGAAATTAGAGAAACGGCCGCTAATGCCCTGCATAGCATTGTGGCCAACAGTGCCGCCACAATGGAGAGCGGAGATTATATAGGTGACGGCGGCCTCCTGTACTGCGGGAAGTGCCATACCAAAAAAGAGCGTGTTGTGACTTTTCCGGCTGGGCTCATGGGCCCGGAGGAAGTAGAAAGAAAGGTTCCGTGTGTCTGCACATGCAGGCAAGAGGCCATGGCGAAAGAGAAACAACAGGAGGAATATCGGGAGAAAATGGCCAGGATTCAGAGAATCCGTGACGCATCCATGATGGAATCAAAATACCGTGATGCAAGGTTTTCTTCCTACACCGTGGTAGACCAGAACCGGAAAGTCTTTCAGATCGCCAGGAAGTATGCCGCAAATTTCCAGCAGATGTTGAAAGACAATCAGGGGCTTATCTTCTGGGGGCCGGTCGGAACGGGAAAGAGCTTTACGGCGGCCTGTATTGCAAATGAACTTCTGGCAGAGCAGATTCCGGTTATCATGACCTCTTTTGTAAAGATACTGCAGAACTTGCAGGCGCATCCGGACGAAGCGGCCTACATATCAATGCTGAACAATGCAAGTCTCCTGGTGCTGGACGATTTAGGCACAGAGCGTAACACAGACTATGCGCTTGAAAAGGTATACAACGTGATAGACAGCAGATCAAGAGAGGCAAAGCCTATGGTTCTGACAACGAACCTGACGCTCTCTGAAATGCTTGAAGTCGAGGATATCCGGTATAAGCGCATCTATGATCGTATTTTTGAAACCTGTCTGCCGGTTGAGGTATCGGGAGAATCATTCCGCAAGATATCCGCAGAGCGCCGGTTTGACAAAATGGCTAAATTCATGCAGGAGGGATAATTTTGGGAGAGAAGATAAGAGAGCATTTGAAAAAATTCAGAGAGGCGGCGGGGCTGACACAGAAACAGCTCGGAGCCATGGCTGGGAAAGGGGAAAGCGCAATCCAGGCTTACGAGAGCGGAAAGTCAGATATTCCGTTAAGCGCCCTGATCTCCATTATGGGGGCATTGAAGATTTCCTTTGCCGATCTGGAAAGAGGCAGTAAGACGGAGCCACCGGCAGAGAAACCGGTGGAAATCCTGATTTACAACCAGGAGGACAGACTGAACACGGCGGCTATCCTGGTAAAGAACGGATACACGGTAGAGCAGGGAAAGCGGAATAAAACGCCTACAGGAAAAGCCCTGGACTACTTTTTACGGATACGAAAGTATGACGAGGCCGCCGATACCGGCAGATAGGAGGGTACATGAGCAAATCAAGATATTCAAAAACAAAGGCCGCAGGGGAGGCGGTAGGAATGAACAGATACGGGAAACAGTTCAACCAGAAACCGAACATTGTACCGGCGAAAAACCGGCAGTTTCGGAGAGCAGAAAGCAGAGGGAGGTAGGAAGTGGAGACGTATTTCAAATTAAAGATAATCTTCGAGTACGTTGTGCCGCTTGCGCTCCTGGCCGTCTGCTCTCTGCCGTGGGTATACCTTTTTGGGAGCGCAGCTATCAATGACTGGAAAAAGAAAAGGAGGGAAAAGAGAAAACATGGCGAAGTACGAAAAGAAGATGATGCAGTTTGAGGCGTTCCGGTACAATGGCAGCCTGTCAAGACCGGCAGTGGATAAGGACTTTGACGAAAGCAAACACGCCCCGGAGTGGGCGGCGTTGGCAGTAATCAAAGGAGTCCTCTTTTTTGAGGGAGAGGGAGAGAAAAAGGAGCTCTATACCAGGCACCCGGACGGAGAAGTGGTACATATCCCGGTCGGTTATTACATTATCCGGTGGAGCGATACGGAGCTGTACCCCTGCGAGCCGAATCTGTTTAAGGCGTCCTATATTCCGGTGGCGGAGGGGAACGAAGAAAAGCGCTGCCTGAATATCCAGGGAGGACAAAGAGCCTGGGATAAAAAAAGAGGGGAGCTTGAAGAGGCGGTGAAGCCTCTCCATGAATGGTTATGCAAGTACGGTGATCCCTATGTGACGGTGGCGGTGACACAGGATAGGGCAACGGTACACCAG
Organism: Clostridiaceae bacterium; assembly: GCA_910574345.1. GTDB lineage: Bacteria > Bacillota > Clostridia > Lachnospirales > Lachnospiraceae > UBA3402. The sequence goes on from CAJSZV010000006.1 coordinate 201,749, forward strand.
GAGTACATGACAACGCCGCTCCCGGTTCCGGACTGATTAAGGGAGGCAGGGCATGAAAGCATTAACAATATGGCAACCCTGGGCGAGCATGGCAGCCGTTGGAATCAAGCATAACGAGACCAGGGGATATCCTACAAATTACAGAGGCGCTATCGCTATCCATGCGGGAAAGAAGTCTGTAAATGAAATATGGTCCGCATACCTTGACGAAAGAGCCCGTGAGGTAATATGCCGGAGGCTGAATCTTTCAGGCCATACCGGGCTTGAAATCTTTCCTCTGGGGTGCGTACTTGCGACAGCGAACCTGGTAGAGTGCATAAAGATCACGCCGGAGTTTGTCGCTACCCTGTCTCCGGATGAACTGGCACTCGGAGATTATACCCTCGGACGGTACGCCTGGAAGTTGGCAGACGTAAAGCAGTTTCAGGCCCCTATCCCAGCAAGAGGGCAGCAAGGGCTCTGGGAATGGGAGGGGATGCGGTAATGAAAACGGTGAAATTTACAGTCCTGGGAGAGCCCACCGGAAAAGGGCGGCCGCAGACAAAGGTAATGTATTCCGAAAAGGGATTCAAAAATAAGAAAACTGGAAAAGTCAGGAATACGCTTGTAAACAATGTTACTCCGAAAAAGACTGTCATTTATGAGAATGAGGTCAAAGAGGTATACCGTTTACAGTGTGACAATTACCGGTTCCCGGACGGAGCCATGCTGGATATGCGTATAATCGCCTATTACCGCATACCAAAGAGCCAGACAAAGAGGAATAAGGAGCTGATGAAAAAACAGCTCCTACGGCCCACAAAGAAGCCTGACATGGATAATGTGGTGAAGATCATAGCGGACAGCCTGAACCAGATAGCGTACAGGGATGATACCCAGATAGTGGATTGCCAGTGCCGGAAGTTTTATTCCGACAATCCCAGGGTGGAAGTGACCATAAAGGAGGTAAAACCAGATGTTGAAGAAAAATGAGGGAGACCTGAACATAACCAGTGCGGACCGCATGGTATTCCCGAATCTTCCGCTGACCTATGAGGAAATGATTCTCCTGGTACCTGCGGAAATCAGGAATCCGGAGGATAAGCGGCACCGGGCGGTATACGGCCTTATACAGTGCATGGCAAGACAACTGGAAGATGCACGGAGGGTATCGACAATCCAGCCCAGCCAGTATCTCCGCGGATATAAGAGAGGGCAGTCAGACGTCCAGACGCAGTTCAGGATCAGGGGCATACAACAGGAAATGGCGGCGGTCAAGTTCCGCCTGGAGATTAACGATTTCCGGGGACCTGCAGAAGAGGAAATTCTGAAAAACCGCATGTTGGAGCTCTACGAGCTGGCAAAGAGACTTGACCCGTCCGGAGTAGGGCGGTTTGAGCATAGGATTGACAAGAGAATGAAGAAAGTGAGGTTAAGAGAGAATGGCAATTACAGAGGAAACCAGACAGGAAGAAATGAAAGAGTACGAGAGGTTACTGTTAAGTACGGGGCGGACCGGCGTGGAGAACCTGATCACTTATATCGGTGCCAGTGATTTTTACACGGCTCCGGCATCCACGAAGTTCCACGGTTCCTTTATGGGTGGGCTTTTGCACCACAGCCTGGAAGTATACCGGAACCTGGATAAAAAGACCAGCAGCTCCGAGCACAACGTCTGGCGGGAACTTCTCGACACAGACAAGATCGGAAATGACAGTATCATCATTGTTTCTCTTCTGCATGATATCTGTAAGACGCACTTTTACACAACGGAGCTGAAAAACCAGAAAAACTATGACCAGGAGGTTGTCGCCGCCGCTGACAGACGCCAGGTGAAGCACGACAGCAACGGGGATTTCATCTGGGAGACGGTGCCCTCATATGCGGTGGATGATAAAATCCCGTATGGCCATGGTGAAAAGTCTGTGATGATGATCGAAAATTTCATAACCTTAAAACCGCTGGAGAGGTACGCTATCCGCTGGCACATGGGATTCTCGGAGCCGAAAGAGCTCTACAATACCCTGACGGCGGCCATTGAGAGATACCAGCTTATCCTGGCACTCCATGAAGCGGATATGGAGGCGTCATACGTCACGGAGGAACGGAATGAGTAGTGAAAAGGTTGCGCCGTCCAACCTGGAATACCTGATAAAGCACGAAGCTCTCCCGCAGGGTACAACGCTGGAAGATGCGATATATATTCTCACTGACCCGTTGAATTGTGCGGAGTGTATCGCAGAGGACCAATGCGCTGACCGGTACGGCCATGACGCCGGAAAGAACAAAGAGGCTGACTGCCTGGAAGTTGTGGCGGCATTTCTGAAACAAGACCATAAGGAGGTAAAGAGAAAGACATGAGCAAGATCGCTGATGATACACAGGAACTGGTCATAGAGGATGTAACCTTTGACGAGGCCAGGATGAATTTTAACAGGGTATTACAGAGGCTTTTCAAGAATATGGTTGACAGCGATTCCACGGACGGCTCCATAACGCTGAAAATTGATGTTTCTCTGGAAAACGAGTACATACCCAACTATGATCCCGATATCGAGGGAGAGAGCAGGCGGATTCAGAAACCGAAGTTCAAGCATAAGGTTTCTTCCAACATCACCGTGAAAGACGAGCTGACCGGAAACAAGAATCCGGAAATGCAGCTTGTATGGGACGAGGGGCGCCAGATGTACGTCCTGGCATACATCACAGGAACGGATCAGCGGACTATCTTTGACAAAGACCAGCCGTGGAACCAGGAAGAGGGCGAGGGCGGCCAGGGCTCCCTTGAAACTGATCCTGAAAAAGCGTGGATGAATACTCCCCTGTTACCTGGTGAAGTGGCAGACGAGGGAGCGCTGCCGGGTGAGGTTGCGGATGCCGGCGCACTGCCGGGAGAAGTAATAGACGGGGAGTGCAGGGAGGTAGACGAGGAAGAGGAGCACAGGGAGGATGACGGTTACTCCTATGAGGAACCGGAGGACGAGGAATAACCAGACAGGAGGATGCCATGTGGAAAGATAATTTCGGACAGTGCCGGGGATGCGGCCAGCGTGTCCTCTGGATAAGGACAAAGGCCGGTAAGAATATGCCGGTCAACACCACAATTCACCACTACCGGAAAGATGCGGCCGGGAAAGAAAAAATCGTCACGCAGGGCGGTGATGTGGTGACAGCAACTATCGTTGACACGCCGGAAGAGGCTGACGGAGTGGGGTACATTTCCCATTTCGCCACCTGCCCGCAGTCGAAGAGATTCAAAGGAAACCGTGCCAGGTAAGGCAGACAGGAGGAAATATGAACAGTAAAGAGGCAAAGAGACAGGCAGATCAGGGAGGGTGGCACATGGATTTTGAATCAATGTGGAACCAGGCACAGATGAATTTTTGTAAAATGTGGAACCGCCTCAGATCGGAGCTCACAAAAGAATCCGTCCGTGTCGAAATCGGCGGAGTGGCAAGAACGGAGGTCAACAAGATTCTGCTGGATATGGCAAGAATCGAAGCGGAAGAGTTCAACGAATCTATGGCCGCCATGTATTCTGCGCCATATGAAAAGAAACAGCATACCAACGGCGAGGAAAGCCGTACAACCGCAAACGCAGAGAGGATCGCCAGAGAATTATTTGAGCAGATCACCGGCCATAAGGTCATTGACAGCCTGGAAGAGCTGGAAAGCGAGATTCGGAAAAGAAAAGGTAAAACCCTTTTATCTGACGCCAGAGAGCCTATCGTTGTGGATGAAAAGGTGGATATTCCGGAGCATATGCGCCATGAGGCGGACTTGCACGGAATCAGGATCGCCAGATTCGGGGTGGACGTCATTTCCACTGATACGCTGCCGAAAGGGGTGTTCATGACGAAAAAGATTTCTCCTGACGGGTTCCCCGGCTGATTGGCCGGCCGGATAAACTGAAAACTGAATAAAGAAAAAGGTCTGCCCAATGCCTCCCAGCACTTGACAAACCCCATACACGGTAACGCCATTATAAGGCGTTTTGGGAAAAATGTCAAGTGGGAGGTTTGGGAAAATGGCTAATAAAGGCGCAAAGACTTATAACATTTCGGAACGGGAACTACAGGAAATGATGCGGAGGGCATCAGAGGCCGGTATAGCGGCGTACAAGAATGAGCATGAGGAAACCACCAGGAGAAAGGCCGGACGTCTGCTGTACCGGACAAAAACTCTTCTGGAGAGATATACGCAGCTCAACGAGTACGCACAAAATTCCGTCTACACGCTGGAACGTGCGGAAGAGGTCAACGAGGGCATTGCCGATCTGGAAGTCCTGACAAAGTTCGGTATCTTTGATGATGATAAAACGCTCCACAATCTGAAACGCAGCGTGGTGACGGTCAACATGGTCATGGCCCATGTGAATACCATGCTGGAAGTGTACCGGAAAGAGTGTGAGAGTTCCGCGTCCAAAGTGAAGCAGAGACAGTACAGGGTGATCGAGTACCTGTACCTCTCCGAAAACAAGCTGAACACAAAGGAGATTGCGGAGTTGGAGGGTGAGGATGTACGCACTATCCAGAATGACGCCAAACAAGCCAGAGAGGACCTGACAGCCCTTATTTTTGGCCTTGACGGAGTGATTACCAGAATACTTAGGGAATAGGTGGTTTTGCCTGTCCTTGCGGCTATAAGAGAGCCACGGACATAAATTTTCGTTTTTTTTACGTTGACCATTCATTTCCCAGGATGTTATAGTGTATCTGGCAAGATTGACTTGCCTGCCATTCGTAGACTGAACCGGTATTCAGGACTACGCCATGCTCATTTATCCCTTACGGACGGGGAGGCGCAAAACCTCCCCTATCCCGATAAAAGCATACGGCCTGGCATGGAAAGCTACTCCGATCATCCACAACCACCGAAAAGGGCCCGCCGCTGGTAGGCTCTTTTGCATTTCATAAGTGCCTGTAAAGCCGATAAATACAAGGAAAATCATTGAATTATGTCGGACAAAATGGTATAATATTGTTAGGGCAACAGTGGAAAGGAGGCGGTCGTGTGGAAGTCAAGAGAGGGCGCCCCACAAAGAATCCGAAGCAGAGCAAGATATCTGTCCGGATAGACGCAGAGTGTGAAGCGATACTGAACCAGTATTGCCAGGAAACCGGGAAAGACCGGGCGGACGCTGTAAGAGACGGAATCCGCAGACTGAAAAAGCGCAGGCCCAGGAGTGGCCGAAAGGAGAATGAGCATGAGTGAAGTAATGAGCGGCGAGTTGTCAAAGGTGGCAGACGGTAGGAGGATTTGTTTGCTTGACCTGAATTATACCCTGGTCGGAAACCAACAGGAAACCCGTATGCTGCGGCCCTTTACAAAGCGGATGCAGTACGAGGAATACCGGAGGGATTTGATCGAGGCGGTCAGGGGCGATTACGTTATCATCATAACGGCCAGACCGGACTACCAGATGAAAGCCACCATGGAGAATATTCTCCGCAAGACCGGCTGGCAGCCGGAGGAATATTATTTCAATGACTTCAACGCTGAACCGCCCGTATTTAAGGAGTCGGCACTGAAAAGGTTCGTGTTCCCGAAACATGGTATGAATCCGATTCAGTTCTATGCGGTAGAGAGCAATCCCAGGACGAGAACCATGTACGGCAGGTACGGGATTGAGGCGGCTCCCTATGATAAGTTCATAAAGAGTGCGGACAGCTACCACGAGATAAAGCAGAAAGAGCCGGAACCGGAGCAGTTATCCCTCTTCGGTTGAGAGGGAGCGGACCGGCCGCAACACAGGTAAGAAAGCAGCGTATTTGCGGATGCGCTGTTTTTTATGCCAAAATTGAGAAAGCGAGGGAAAAGGCATGGAAAGTAAGGTTATGAGGCTGGAAGATATCAAGCCTGCAGAATACAATCCGAGAGTGCGCCTGACGGAAGTGGATCACGAATACAAGGCACTGAAAGCCAGTATTGACGAGTTCGGTCTGGTGGTTCCTCTGATTGTGAACGAAAGAACCGGTACCCTGGTAAGCGGACACCAGCGGCTAAACGTCATGCTGGCGGAGGGCGTGGAGGAAACGGAGGTTGTTATCGTTGACATGGAGCCGGAGAGGGAAAAGGCCCTCTGTATCGCCCTGAACAAGATCAGCGGCCAGTGGGATTACGGAGCCCTGGCGGATATCCTGGAAGAGCTAAGGGATTCGCCGGTTGATATCCTGGCAACGGGATTCTCTGATGATGAAATTGCCGATCTGCTGGGAGAGCTCCAGGAGGAAATCGGAGGCGGGGAGGCGCCGGATGTGGAAAGCGTGGGAAAGAAAGAGGATACAAAAGAGGGCGTGCCCTGTATCGTGGGCGAGTACACGTTCCGGATTCCCAACGGCCCGTACAAGGACATGATGGCAGACGTCCGGGAAAAGGTAGGCTTTTCAAAGGAGAAAGTAGAGGCAGAGCTGAAAAGGAGGCTGTTTGGGAATGGAAATCAGGAAAATACAGATTGAGGATATCCGGGAAAGTGAGTTCAATCCCCGTGTGCGGCTGGAAAAAGGATCGCCGGAGTATGAGCAGATAGAGGCGAGCATCCGGGAATTTGGATTCATTGAGCCCCTGGTTGTCAATGAACACAATATGCGCCTGGTCGGAGGGCACCAGAGATTGCAGGTGCTAAAGGATACGGGTGCTGCAGAAGTGGAGTGCGTCATGATAAACGAGCCGGACGAGGACAGGGAAAAGGTTCTTTGCCTGGCCCTGAATAAGATCAAAGGCGATTGGGATATGGAAAAGCTGGCCGCACTCCTGGGGGATGATGATATATCCGTCTTTCCTACCGGATTCATGGACGGGGAGGTTGACCTGGATAAATACCTGGAAAGCGCCACGGATGATTTCGTGGGCGGCGGTGATGATGCGGATGCAGAGGCAGGCCAGGAGACGGACGGCGATATGCGGGATGTAAGTACGGTGATAAAGATAGGCAGCTATTCCTTTACCGTAAAGGCGCCGGAATATTATGCGCTCCTGGAGGATATCAGGGACAAGGGCATATTCGAGCCGTCCGAAATCAAAGAAGAGTTGCAAAGGAGGATTCTAAGTGATTAAGTTAGTACCGATAAAGGAAATACAGGCGTCAGAGTACAATCCACGCCGGAATGATGAAAAGAGGCTGGCACTGACGGAGCTCTCCCTGAAAAAGCTGGGATTTCTTCTCCCGGTATATGCGGATACCAGCGGGGAGATATTATCCGGGCACCAGCGTTGTCTTGTAGCGGCCCGTATGGGCTATACACGGGTTCCCGTGGAGTATGTGGATATAGTAGACCTTAATGAAAGAAAAACCGTCAATATCCTGTTTAACAGGGCCACAAACGACCTCCACAAACAGGACACTTGCGGGAAGATCAAAAACCGGCTTTACAATATGGATATCGAGGGCATAAGCGCAGGGCTCCCGGACATTGAGCCGGACAGCGAGGCGGCTTTTCCCTGTATGCACACCCGGAGGGTGGATACCGTAGAGCTGGCAAAGAAGAACCACCGGGAATTTGACGGGCACATGAAAGCCCTGGCTAAGACGCTGGAAAACCGGTTCGGCGTGGTGATGCCGATTGTGGTAGACCAGGATATGGCCGTGGTGAACGGCATAGGGAGATTGCAGGTGGCGGCGGAGGCGAAGCGCCGGTTCGTGAAGTGCGTACAGGTATCAGGAGCGCAGAGGGAGCTTGCGGCGGCTATGCTCAATCTCCTGTCTATGGATTTCTCCATGGAGTCCAGCTATGCGGATGTGCTGCGGTATAACAGTTTCATGCGGGAAAGGAATACCAGGGAGACGGACACCGAGGGCAACTGCGCTTTGGGTGACGGCTTTTTCAAAGGTCTTTTCCCCAACAACAACGGCAGGGATTTCTTCAAGTTGGAGGGAGATACCCTGGCGGCATGGGTACGCAAGTATGGAGACAAGATCGTGGACTTTGGGGCTGGAAAGCTGAACAATACACGGACGTTGAGGGAGGCCGGTTTATTTGTATCAGCTTTTGAGCCTTATTTTGTTACCACGGGGGATCAGGTGCATAAGGAGAAGAGTATCGAGATTGCCCGAAAGTTCCTGGATGAAGTGGAAAGCGGGGTGGAGTATACGTCCGTGTTCATTTCCAGCGTGTTCAATTCCGTGCCGTTCATGGCGGACCGTATCATGATTGCCAGGATAGCGGCGGCCTTGTGTGCGCCGAAAGGAAAGGTGGTCTGCTGGTGCCAGAGCAACCAGTCACAGCAGTTCGTCCTGACAAAGAAGCACAGCGTTACCAATAACGCCCGCCTGACATTCGATCTGGACTATGAGCCAAATACTATCCTGGGGGATATCTCGAAACATCCCAAAGTGCAGAAAGGGCACACCCAGGAGGAATTGCGGGATATCTTCGGCTGGAGCTTTAAGAGCATTGACCGTGTAGATATGATATGCCGCTTTTGGTATTTGGAGGCGAGCCGCCCGGTGATAGATCTGAAAAAGCTGGGGGAGGCTCTGGATTTTGAATTTGAGCTCCCGTACCCGGACGGTACGACAATGGGCCTGTCGCAGAGGGCGAGGGCGGCATTTGGAAAGAGGCTGGGAGCCGAGATTCCGAAAAAGGAGGGCAAGGACAGTGGGGATTAGACAGGATAACGGGGTGGATAACGTTACCCCAAAGGATAAATGGGAATTTGACAGCGAGGTTGCCAGGTGCTTTGCGGATATGCTGGAAAGAAGCATACCGGACTATAAAAGCATGAGGGGCCTCATATACGAGCTGGGGGAGAAGTTCATCACCCCCGGAACGTGGATCACGGATATCGGATGTTCAACCGGCCTTGCGGTGGAACCGTTCTACAGAAAGCACCAGGGAGATAACCGGTATTTCCTCTGCGACAACTCGGAGGCCATGCTGGAAGTGTGCAGGGAGAAGTTCAGAGAGGGGATAGAAAGCGGGCATGTGGAGATAGAGCCGGGCAATTTCTATGACAAGATGATACCTGAGAACCAGAGCCTCATACTGTCGGTGCTGTCAATGCAGTTTATGCCGACCGCATACAGGCAGCGGATGATAAACGATATCTACAGAGCCTTGAATCCCGGAGGGGCTTTTCTTTTTGTCGAGAAGATAATCGCAGACGAGGGCACGGACGATCTGGAAGTGGAGCTCTACTACCGGATGAAGCGCATGAACGGGTACTCGGATGAAAAGATTATGCAGAAACGTAGGAGCCTTGAAAACGTATTATCCCCACTCAAAGCGGAGTGGAATGTGGATATGCTGCATGAAGCGGGGTTCGGCAAGGTGGATATGTTCTGGCGGTGCCTGAATTTCTGTGGGTGGGTTGCCATAAAATAGGCAGATCACCAGCGGAAAGGAGGTAGGCAGATATGTCAAAGGACAATGACAGAGAAGCATGGGAACGCCAGCCCGGAGAGAGCGGCCCCGCCTTTGAAGCCTTTGCTGCCTACCGTGACATGGGGGAGAAGAGGACAATTTCAGCGGTTGCGAGACAGTTGAATAAAAGTGGTACTCTTTGCCACCGTTGGAAGTTGAAGTATGACTGGCGGGCCAGGGCAGACGCTTATGATGCCAGCATAGCGGAAGAGGCCAGAAAACAGGCGGTTTCCGAGCGGAAAAAGATGCAAGACCGCCACATCAAAATGTCGTTGCAATTACAGAGAAAAGCTATGGAGGCGCTGGAAAAGATTAAACCGGAGGAAATGACGCCAAAAGATGTGAAAGAATTTCTCCGGCTGGCAACGGAGCTTGAACGTATGAACCGGGAAGAAAGCATACAGCAGCAGACCTTACAGCTACGGCGTGAAGAGTTCGAGTATAAAAAGGAGCGTGATTCAGGAACCAACAAAGAGGTTGAGGATTTGGAGGAGGTAGAGGCTGATGTATACGGTGAAGAATAGCCAGGACGGAAAGCCTCTCAAAAAGCGAAAGACAATCAATTTCCGGTTTGGGGATAAGCACAAAGAATACATCCGGGCCTGCCGGTATTGCACATTCAATATCCTGGAGGGGGCGGTTCGTTCCGGAAAGACGATTGATAATGTGTTTGCCTTTGCTCATGAGCTCATGACAACGCCCGATAAGTTCCACCTGGCAACGGGCTCCACCATAGCGAACGCAAAACTGAATATCGGTGACGCCAACGGTTTCGGCCTGGAATATATCTTCCGTGGTCAGTGCCGGTGGGGGAAATATAAGGACAATGACTGTCTGCGGATAAGAGGCCCATACACGGGAGGCCGGGAGCGGATAGTCATTTTTGCTGGCGGCTCCAAAGCGGACAGTTTTAAGAAAATCCGTGGTAACTCTTACGGCATGTGGATAGCCACGGAGATAAACCTGCACCACGATAACACCATAAAGGAGGCGTTCAACCGTCAGCTTGCGGCAAAGCGCAGAAAGATATTCTGGGATTTGAACCCGTCACACCCAAAGGCTCCGATCTATACGGAGTATATCGACAAGTACGCAGAAAAAGCGGAAAAGGGGGAACTGAAAGGCGGATTCAACTACCAGGCTATGACAATCTTCGATAACATCACCATTACCGAGGAACGTCTGGAGGAAATCATAAGTCAGTACGATATGGCGAGTATCTGGTACCTGCGGGATATCTTGGGGAAAAGAAGTATTGCAGAGGGGCTTGTATATCCAAAGCTGGCGGCGTCAATCACCGCAAAAGACGGGAAATTCTTTATAAAGCGTGAGGACGTCCAGAAGATGAACAAGAGAGGCGAGCTTCTGGAAATCAATGTAGGCGTTGACTTTGGGGGTAATGGCTCCGGCCATGCCTTTGTTGCAACGGCTCCCACGCTGGGATATGAAAAACTGATTGCTCTTGCGTCTGAATGGCATGACGCCACGGACACGGACCCGGCAGACCTGGCAAGGATGTTTCTGGATTTTGTACGGATGATTCTAAGCCTGTATGGGTACATCACCAATATTTACTGCGATTCTGCAGAACAGGTTCTCATAAGGGGGCTTGAATCCGCACTCGTGGAGAATGAGCTGGGAAACTTGCGGCCCAGGGACGCATTAAAGAGACAGATCACAGACCGGATTTTTACCCTGACAACGCTCACGGCAAAAGACCGGTTTCTTTATACGGAGGATTGCGAGACGCTTACATCAGCTATCAGTATGGCGGTCTGGAATCCGAAGAATACAGAGCTGGAACGTCTGGACGATGGCACCAGTGACATAGATTCGCTTGACGCTTTTGAGTATTCGTATGAGCGAGACTATAAGAAATATATCAAGAAGAAAACGGACAGGAGGCGATAAGCACATGGTAATAGATTTTCTAAGGAGCGCATGGAATAAGCTGACGCCCAAAAACAATATCGAGAAACAACTGCACGTTTCTATCGCTACTTCCGTAGTCATGGAGCGTGCTATCGAACTTTGGAGCCAGATGTATTGCAACAATCCCCCATGGCGTGGGGGCAAAGCTGATGTGATTCCCTTGAATCTCCCCGCCGCCATAGCGGAGGAAATGGCAAGGCTCATTCTGACGGAGTTCAGTATTGAGGTATCAGGGAGCGCCAGGGGAGATTATATCAACCAGCAGATAAAGGACAATTTCACCAGTCTTTCAGATCACGTTGAGCTGTACTGCGCTAAAGGCGGTATATGCCTGAAACCATACGTTTCCGGACAGACTATCAACATAGACTTTACCCAGGCAGACAGGTTTTTCCCTACTGCCTACACCAGCAGCAAAGAAATCACAGGCGGGATATTCGTTGACACGAAACGCCAGGGCGATTATCTGTATACCAGGCTGGAATGTCATTCCCTGGTCGGAACGGACTACACGATAACAAACCATGCGTTTCGTTCCGAAAAGCTGAATTACCAGATATCGGATGATGATTACATCAGCGCACAACACCCGTTCATGACCGTGGTTCCTCTGTCGGAGGTAGAGGATTGGGCGGGTCTTTCAGAGGAGCCGGTTACGATTCAGAATGTGGATCACCCGCTCTTTGTGTATATAAAGGTTCCCAGGGCGAATAACATTGATACCTATTCCCCGTTGGGGGCCTCTGTTTTTTCCAGGGCAATAGAGGTAATCGAGCAGGCAGACCGGCAATTCTCCCGCATACTCTGGGAGTATTTTGCTACAGAGGCGGCAGTCCACGCATCCGAGGACATATTCGAGACTGACAAGAAAGGAAACGTCATTCTTCCGGAGGGGAAAGAGCGGCTGTACCGTACTTTTGATTTTGACATTAAGGAGGCGGGAACCGGCTCATACATGAAAGAGTATGCGCCAACAATCCGGGATAACAGTCTTTTCTCCGGCCTGAATAAGTATTTCCAGCGCATAGAGTTCCTTTGCGGCCTGTCTTACGGAACCATATCGGACCCGCAGCAGATCGAAAAGACGGCGGAGGAAATCCGCACATCTAAGCAGAGGTCATTCACGGTGGTTTCCCGGATGCAGAGCGCATGGGATTCCGGGTTTGACCGCCTCATATACGCTATGGACGTTCTCTGTACCCTGTACGGTCTGGCACCGGCTGGCAAATCTGAAAAGGCCGTGACCTGGGGTGACGGTGTTCTGGAGGATACCAATTTGGAGTATCAGCGCCGCTGGTCAATGGTCATGGCGGGAAAATACAAGATAGAAAAATTCTATGCCTGGTATTTTGGATGCACAGAGGATGAAGCGCTTGACCTGATTCCCGATAACGGCGAGTTGATACCGCCAAAGGGCGGGCCCGGTAATCGTGGCAACTATCCACCGGAAGAGTAGGGGGTGCCGATATGCTGACACCTGAATATCTGGAATCATGCGGTGAGAGTACCATTGTGGGAATATACGATATCCTGTCACGGTCAGTTGTGGAGTGCCTTGCCAAAAGGATAGCAAAGACCGGCAGGGTTACGGCCTCTTCCATGCACCAGATAACGCAGGTTCAGGAGGCCGGAAAACTCATGGACGAGATAACGGAAGAGGTTGCCCGGATCACTGGCTTTTCCAATGCCTACATCCGGGAGCTCTTCAATGAGGCCGGAGTCAAGTCAATCAATTACGAGAGCGACATATGCTCTATGGCTGGCCTGGCTCCTATCGAGCTGAAACAGTCACCGGCCATGATACAGACGCTTGCGGCGGCAGTCCAAAAGACGCAGGGGGATTTGAGCAATCTCACACTGACAACGGCGTCCACGGCGCAGAACCTATTCTATGAGGCCACGAACCTTGCGTATATGCAGGTGGCCACTGGTACATTTTCATACCAGGAGGCCATGAGGCAGGCAATCAGGACGGCGGCCATGGACGGCGGCACGGTTCTTTTCCGAAAAGGCCACTCTTCAAAACTGGATGTTGCGGTCCGGAGGGCTCTGCTGACAGGCGTAAACCAGACAGCAGGCACACTTACGGAAATGTATGCTGATGAAGTGGGGTGCGATTATTACGAGACAACGGCACATGCGGGTGCCAGGAATACCGGAATTGGATACAACAATCATGAGAGCTGGCAAGGCCAGGTCTTTTGCATATCCGGAAAGGATAAGCGCTACCGCCAGTTTGTTGACGCCACCGGGTACGGCCAGGGCGGGGGATTGTGCGGCTGGAATTGCAGGCACAGTTTCCACATGTTCTTTCCTGGACTGTCAAAACCTGCATACAGTCAAGCCGTCCTGGACGGGTACGCGAAGAGGTTACACACCTACAAGACGGCGGACGGAGAGGAAATCACCCTGACGGAGTATGAATGTACCCAGAAACAGAGGGAGTATGAGAGGAAAATCAGGGCGTCCAAAACCCTGTTAGCTGGATATGACGCTGCGGCAAAGGCGGCTCCAAATGCCACGCTTGAAAATGCCATGAAAGAGGATTTTTCCTCCGAGAGCGTCAATCTGAAACGCATAGAGGCAGAAATGAAAGACTTTTGCAGGCAGACCGGCCGGGCGGTCGATTCGGCCCGGACACAGGTATACGCCGTCAAAGACCAGGACGGCAAGATCATTAACTTTGGGAGGTCTACAAGCCAAAAGGCAGTATGGGCCAACCGGAAAGCGAGGTAATCACATGAACGGCGGATAGATAGGTGCTGAAACGCCCGTGTATAGAAAACAGAGCTTTATTTATTATTTTATCCTTGCAACCAGAAAAACCCCGTCACGGGGCTATAACGGAGCGCAGGGGGTACTTACAACTGAATATGTGAGAGTAAAGAGAGGGCGGCCCTTATTCCATGGGTGCGGCCTCTTTTTATTGCCCTGGAGGAATGGCATATAAACTACTCAATTTCCGTTTGTGGGCGGATATATCCCACGATAGCAGAGCCGGAGTGAACCGGAATCTAAACAAAATCAGCGAAGAAAGAGGAGGTACACCATGTACGAATTTTTGAAGAAACTTTTCAAGGAAGTAGACGGCCAGCCGGAGGCGATCACAGCGGAGGAGCTTATCAAGAGGATTCAGGCGGATAGCAAGCTGAAAATCGTAAACCTGGAGGACGGAGGCTATGTGGCGAAAGAGAAACTTGACGCCAAGATTACCGAGCTCTCCGGGGTGAAGAAACAGCTTGATGATGCCAACAAAGAAATCCAGTCCTACAAGGATATGGATATCGAGGGCGTCAAGAAGTCCGCAAAGGAATGGGAAGAGAAGTACAACACCGATACCCAGAACCTGAAAGACCAGCTCGCACAACAGGAGCGCTCCCACCAGACAGACCGGTATCTGGATACCGTAGGACTTCGGCCCGGTGCCATGTACCGTGAGTTTGTCAAGAAAGCCTTTGACGCCAAAGAGTTCAAGCTGGACGGAGAGAAGTTCCTGGGGGCGGATGATTTCATTGCCGAGTTGAAGAAAAACCCGGATTACAAAGATGCGTTCATTCAGGACAATCCGGACGGCGGAGCAGGGGATCAGCAGAACCAGGGAGGCTTACCGGCCGGAACGCCCGCAGGGGCTCCCGGAACCATACCGGCAACAACTCTTCCGGGGCAGGCAACTCCACAGAAACCGTTGCCGCAGTTTGCTACAGGCACAAGCGGCGCAGGATCGGCGGGAGCTCCTGGGGCGGGAGGCCAGAATCCGTTCATGAATTTCCATTTTACAGATGTGCGGCCCCGTGGCAATTCCGGAGGAACAAACCAGTAACAACAAAACAACATAAGGAGGATTTAACACTATGGCAGCTTTAAACTATGCAGTACACTATCAGCAGGCGTTGGAGCAGAATTTCCCGTATGTCCTGTACTTCGGTGCTCTGTACTCTACGCCCAACAACGGACGTTTCAAGTGGATCAACGCAAAGACCATTGAGATTCCGTCCATCACAACGACCGGCCGTGTGGATTCCGACAGGGATACCATTCAGACGGCCTCCCGTAACTATGACAACTCCTGGGAGCCGAAAACGCTGACTAATCAGCGTAAATGGTCTACCCTGGTACACCCTGCGGATGTTGACCAGACTAACCAGGTGGCGTCTATCCAGAATATCACCCGTGTCTACAATGACGAGCAGAAATTCCCTGAAATGGACTGCTACACCATTTCTAAGATTTTTGCAGACTGGAAAGAGGCGGGCGAGACGGAATCCACCACGGATTTGACGGAGACCAACATCCTGGAAGAGTTCGACAGCTTTATGCAGGTCATGGATGATGCCAGGGTACCGGCATCCGGGAGAATCCTGTATGTGACGCCTGCTATCAGCAAGGTTATCAAGAACGCAAAAGAGATCACCCGGACGCTGAACTTGCAGACCAACAACTCCACCCTGAAACGTCAGATTTCCCGTATTGACGAGGTTGAGATCGTATCCGTTCCGTCCGAGCTGATGAAAACGAAGTATGACTTCACCCAGGGCTGGAAAGCCACCGAGGATGCCCGTCAGATCAGAATGGCGCTCATTCACCCGCTGGCTATCATCACCCCGATTTCCTACCAGTTCTCCCAGCTTGACCCGCCGAGCGCAGGTTCCGAGGGTAAGTGGGTGTACTTCGAGGAATCCTACGAGGATGTATTCATTCTCAACAAGAAGAAAAAGGCCATTTGCTTTAATGTGCAGGCGGCGGCCTGATTCTTCCACACCTGTAAACCTGGGCTCCTACATGCAATATGCTGTGGGAGCCTAATCTGAAAAATGGAGGTAAAAGATATGTTACTCGCTGAAAAGGCAAACCGCAGAGTAAGGATCGCTGATGAAAAGAAAGATGAATATATCGGCATGGGCTACACCGTGAAGAACATGGACGGCTCTCTGGTGCAGGCTCCCCAGGACCACAAGAAGAGGGTACAGGAGCTTGAAGCGGAGCTGAAAAAGACCAGGGAGGACGCAGACCAGCACATTTCCTATCTGACCGGGGAACTGGAAAAGGCCAAAGGGGAGGCGGAGGCGGCGTCCGGCGCCAGAATGGATCTGGTGAATACCACCAGGGCGGAGAATGAATCTCTGAAAGCTGAAAACTCCGATCTGAAAGGCAAGCTGGCAGAGGCCAGCGCCTATGCAGAGAACGCAGATAAGAGGATCGCAGAGCTTGAAGCGGAGCTGAAAGCGGCCAAAGCCGCAGAAACGCCTAAGAAAGAGGCGAAAACGAAGCAGGCAGATAAATAAACAGGGAGGCGAATAGAAATGCTCCATGAGGCTGTAAAAAGTCCATATGTAGATTATGAGTATTACGCCAAAGCCTTTTTAGGCACCGCCATACCTGAACCGTCTTTTCCCGCATTGGAGAAAAAGGCAGAGGCATTTTTGCACCGGATAACCTTTGGCCGGGTTAAGAGGCTCCCGGAGATTCCCAACGAAGTAAAAGACGCCATTTGTGCAATGGCGGAGTACAACTTCCGTGAGGATAAAAAGACGCCAGGAGTCAGGTCGGAAAACATAGACGGCTACTCTGTATCTTACGGCGATTCCACCGAAACATCCAGGAGCGCCGAACTATACAGCGTGGCAAAGAATTACCTGTCAGATACCGGCCTGCTACACAGAGGGAGGTCACGGAAATATGACAACCAATGCTGACATTACCATTTTCAACAAGAGATATGTGCGGGAAGAACGGACGGAAAAGTTTGTGGCAACGCAGATACGGGGCGTCAGTTTCTATTCCAGGAAAGGCACATCATCCGGGAACCAGGACAGGAATGTTAAGGATACCTACACAATCCGGGTTCCTGATACTGCCGACACTTCCGGGAAAGCATACGCTGAACAAATGGAATATTCCGGCATGGATGATGAAACATTTCCCGGCTACTGGACTATACAGCGTGGAGATATCATCATCCGTGGCCTCTGCGATTGTGAGACGGCAACGGAGACGGAGCTGAAACAGAATTACCCGGATGTGATTACCGTGGATAATTTCTCGGACAATCGGAGCCGGTGTTCTGAATGTATGAGGCACTGGCGGATAGGTGGCGAATAATGGCTATACAGATCAAGACACCGAGAGGCCAGATTATCCAGACCACGACCAGAGGGGGAGAGGTAAGAGCGGAGCTGACCTGGAATCCAAACTTCGCTCCGGCCAGGACGAAGAGGTTTTCGAGGGCGCAGGTATTTGTCGATAGCGAAGTGCTGCGATATTGCAGCGCTCTTATCCCTTTCCAGACCGGTATGCTGGATAAATCCGGAAAGCTCGGTACAGTAATCGGTAGCGGCCTGGTGCAGTATATAGCCCCGTATGCTGCAGAACAGTATTACAACACGGCCACAAGCCGCTCCTATGATGCGAACAGGGGTTCAAAGTGGTTTGAACGCATGAAAGTATCATACAAACAGGATATTTTGGCGGGGGCTCAAAAATTGGTGTAGAAAGGAGTAAAAGTGGCAAATTCAATCATTAAGTCGCTGGAAGAATACTTCCTTAAATGCGACATGCTGAAAGACGGGTGCCTCCGGGTGGATTTCCTGGGGGAGAAACCGATTGAGTACGCAATAGAGGTATTGCCGTGCGACCCTATCATCAAGAAGTATACGAATGGTGACAGCGTCCGGCAGTACCTCTTCGCTTTTGGTTCTAAGGAGTTCTACAGCCAGGAACGCCAGCAGAACATTGAGAACAGTGCCTTTTATGAGAGGTTTTCGGAGTGGGTGGAAACACAGAACGAATCCGGCAATCTCCCGGAACTTCCGGAGGGCATGGAGGCGGAGGAATTGCAGGTCATTTCTTCCGGGTATCTGCATGGGGAATCAGGAAAACACGCAAGGTACCAGATACAATTAAGGCTGAAATATTTCAAAGAAAAAGTAAAGGAGGCATGAAATTATGTCAGCAGACAAGAAAGACAGGAGTAGAAACGTGACAAAGCGCCACGAGTTTGCGGACTATCTGAACATCCAGGATACGGAGAATCCGTCTTTCGTGCTCATGGGGACCGGCTTTACCACGCTGGATGAAAACCCTGGGGCGCAGACTTCCAAAAAGAAGTACGTCAATGAGGCGGCAAGTTCCTCTTCGATTACCAGCTACGAGACCGTATTCCCGTTTGAATCTGACCTTATCATCCAGCAAGAGGCGGTTCTGGCCCTCTACAATGTAGGCCGGAATCACTGTACCGGCTCTGACGCTGAATTTCAGTATGTGAGGGTGGAGCTGTGGGATAAGGTGCCTGATAAGCAGAATGAGTTTGCCGCAAGGCTTTTCACGGTATCTGCGGAGATCACGAGCATCAGCGGAGAAGATGAAATTGCCGTTGCCGGGAACCTGAACGCAGTCGGTGATCCTATCAACGGTACGTTCAACACGGAGACAAAGGTATTCACCCCGCTTGCGGGCAATACCGAGGCAACCACGCCGGGAGGCGGCGAGACAGTATAGGGGGAGTCGTAAAGGCTCCCTTTTCATGTAACCAGAGTTTAATCAACAGGAGGAATGATATATGAATATTTTTGGCGTAGAGCTTGAATACGATTTTTTTGACGCAGATCAGTTGGAAGTATACGAGCGGGAAAATGCGAAAGTGGCAGAGGATATCAAGGAGCCCACGCAGTACGAGGGCAAGAGCACCGCTGACGCTCTCCGGATTCAGTGCCAGATCGTGGATAATTTCTTTGATGCCGTGTTTGGCTCCGGCACTGCCCAGAAGATTTTCAAAGGAAAGGCGAATATCCGTGACCATATGGAGGCTTTCGGTATCGTGGCCCAGGGTGCCATGAGTGCCAGGGAAGAGCTTGATAAGATCGAGGATAAATACACCCCCAACCGGGCAGAGAGACGCCAGACGGAAAGAGATAACCGTCAGGCACAGAAACAGGGCTCCCGGAATTACCAGCATTACGCCGCAGGCAGTAAGAACGGAAAGAAACACAGACATTGAATATCCTGATTGACGATATTGATTACCCCGACCAGGCGGAAGTGAACGGGAAGAGGTACGAAATCCGGACAAATTTCCGAAACTCTATCCTCTTCGAGCTGATGATGCAGGATAACAGCCTAAGCTCCAAAGAAAAGGTGAGAAAAGGTCTGGCCCTGTATTATCCGGTGATTCCAGGTGATTTAAGTGCGGCCGTTGATACCGCTTTGTGGTTTTACCGGTGCGGCAAGGAAGAAACCACAATCCAAAAGCGCATGGCCGCCAGACGGGGGAAAAGCCCGGTGTACTCTTTTGAGCATGACGCCGGGCTTATATATGCGGCTTTTCTCCTGGCATACCAAATTGACCTCCAGGATACCCGGTACATGCACTGGTGGAGGTTCCGGTTCCTCTTCAATTCCTTGCCAAAGGATTGCGAGTTTGTCCGGGCTATGGAGTACCGCAGCATAGATATCAATGACAAGATGCCAAAAGAGCAGAAAGACTTCTACAAGAAGATGAAGCGCCTGTATGCGCTGCCCTTGTCAAAAACGGAGGACGATAGGCAGACCGCCATACAGAACGCACTCTTGAACGGCGGAAATGTGGAAGGGATATTGTAGGGGGTGACTGGATATTGAAAAGATGAAAAACACCGTCCGGGTGGAGTGCCCGGAGTGCGGGTATATAATGCCGTTCTGGTATACAGACCAGGCGGAGTGCAAAGGCGTGATGTTACGGTGTAAGGGCCGGAACTGTCACGCTGTTTTTGAACTGAAAATAGAAAAAGGAAAGCAGATCAAGTAAATCTGGTAGTGCCATTACGAGCCGAGGATTTCTGACCATGAAAGAGAGGTGAGAACATTGGCTAGTGATGGCACTCTTAAATTTGATACCCTGATAGATTCAAGCGGGTTCCAAAAAGGGATAAGTTCTATCGGGGAAATCGCACAAAAGGGCCTGAAAGCAACCAGTGACATCCTCAAAGGGAGTATGACCGCAATCGCAGGCTTAGGAGGAGCCGCTATCAAAATCGGTTCCGACTTCGAGAGCGGAATGTCGAAAGTGGCAGCTATCTCTGGTGCCTCCGGTCAGGAGCTGGAAAAACTGACCGAAAAGGCAAAGGAAATGGGCTCCACCACAAAATTCTCCGCAACGGAATCCGCCGCCGCATTTGAGTATATGGCTATGGCGGGGTGGAAAACGGAGGATATGCTGAACGGTATCGAGGGTATCATGAGCCTTGCGGCCGCATCCGGAGAGGATTTGGCCACCACTTCCGATATCGTGACTGACGCCCTCACCGCATTTGGCATGAAAGCCAGTGACGCAGGGCATTTCTCGGACGTTCTGGCACAGGCATCTTCAAACGCAAATACGAACGTTGGCATGATGGGAGAGACGTTTAAATATGTGGCTCCCGTTGCCGGCGCTTTAGGATATACAGCCGAAGATACGGCACTGGCAATCGGCCTCATGGCCAATGCCGGAATAAAGGGTTCAAGTGCTGGTACCGCCCTCCGCTCCATGATGAGCAGGCTCACGAAGCCTACAAAGGAAGTCCAGAGCGCTATGAACAGGCTGGGAATTTCCCTCACTGACGATAACGGGAAAATGAAAAGCCTGAATGAAGTCATGACAGACCTGCGGAACGGATTCAACGGTCTTTCGGAGGCAGAGGCGGCAGAGCTGGCGTCCTCCCTGGCAGGCCAGGAGGCAATGTCCGGACTGCTGGCCATTGTAAATGCCTCTGATGATGATTTCAAAAAATTAGAGAGGTCTATCTATAATTGTGACGGTGCGGCCGCAAGAATGGCCGAGACCATGAGCGATAATTTACAGGGGCAGATCACAATCCTTAAATCCGGGGTTGAGGGCCTGGCTATTTCTCTTTATGAGAATATGCAAGCCCCTTGTATGGAAATTGTAAAAACCGCACAGGAAATGATACAGGAGCTCCAGGAGTCTTTCAATGACGGAGGACTTGACAGCCTGGTAACTACTTTCGGCAGCATACTCTCCCGGATCGTGGAGAGCGTTGCAAATGCGGCTCCTGATTTGATAAATGCGGCAACGAGCCTTGTAAGTTCGTTCTGCGATTCGCTGAAAAGCAGCCCGTCAATCGGTGATGCGGCGTCAAGCCTGATTACCGCACTGGTGACAGGCTTTTTCTCATGTGCGGATGATATCTGGACTACGGCTATTGTCCTGGCCGGTAAAATGGCTGACGGACTGGCAGAGGGAGCCCCGCAAATTGCACAGGCAGCCGCCCAGTGTGCGGGGGATATCGTAGAGTGCATAATCGACTGGGCGCCGGATTTCATAGACGCCGGTAAACGCATTATAGAGGGCATTATTCAGGGGATCAGCGAAGAGTTCCCGTCTCTGGGCGCATTTTTGAGTGGATTGTTCGAGGGATTCACTTCTACCCTGGAGCCGATTTTATCCGGGGTTGTCAGCATAGCAGAGGGCATATTCGGCGCTTTGAGCGAGGCCGACCCTGCGACTTTAGAGGCCCTGGGAAAAGCGATAGGAACCATAGCGGCGGCCATGGTCACAATGCACACGGCAAAGGCGGCGGCAGCCAATATCAAAGGCGTTGTTACCGCAATAAATTCCCTGTCTGGCGGTATAAAGGCAGCAATCGGAGTTGTGCCTAAGCTGGTAGAGGGATTCCAGCTCCTGTCCGGGGGCGCAGGGACGTTTTCGGAAGTCCTTGCGCTGGAATTTCCAAAGCTGGCCGGAATCATATCTAAGATAGGTTCCGTATTCTCCACCGTGAAATCCGTGATAGCCAGCATAGGCTCCACGGTCGGCGGTGTGGCCGCAGTAATCGGCGGCGCAATCATGGCCATAACGAATTTCTTCGACATGCTGAAAAACGGCTTTAGCTGGCTGAAAGAAATTTTAATGGTGATAGGCATTGCCATAGCCGCAGTAGGAGCTGTCATACTCGGAGCGCCAGCGTTGGTTGCGGCCGTGGTAGCCGGAATCGTTGCGGCGGTTGCCTCCCTGGTGGTGGTGATAAAGGATCACTGGACGCAGATAGTTGATTTCTTCAAAAATCTGGGCTCTGCAATAGCCGATTTCTTCAAGTCCATTCCCGGCACTGTGAAAAATCTGGTAGACCAGGTTGTAACATTCTTCTCCGAATTGCCGGGGCGAATCAGCACATGGCTGACTGACACGATTTCAAAGGTCAAAGCCTGGGGAGCTGAAATGCTGGCGTCTGCAATCGAGACGGCTAGCAATTTTATAAACAATATCATCACATTTATTTGTGAATTGCCGAACAAAATAGCCTACTGGCTGGGCTATGCGATAGGTACGGTGATTAAGTGGGGAATCGACCTCTATAATTGGGTGACAACCGAAGTTCCCCGCATCATAGACGAAATTGTAACATTCTTCTCCGAATTGCCCGGAAAAATCTGGACGTGGCTGGTCGATACGGTGAACAAAGTCATACAGTGGGGAATCAACCTGTATAACACAGCCTCTACATGGGTGACAAATACGATCAATGCCGTGGTTCAGTTTTTCTCTGAATTGCCGGGGAAAGTCTGGAACTGGCTTGTAAGCACTGTCAATAAGGTCATACAGTGGGGTACAAATCTGCTGGCGGCCGCCAGTTCCGCAGCACAGAACGCCATTAACAAAGTAGTCGAGTGGTTCCAACAGTTGCCCGGAAAAATCTGGACGTGGCTGACCAACACGATTACAAAAGTGATTCAGTTCGGCGCCGATCTGAAAGCAAAGGCAACCGCAGCGGCGCAGGGGTTTGTAACGAACCTGGTAGACGGGGTGAAGAGCCTCCCCGACAAATTTAAGGAAATCGGCTCCAATATCGTAACCGGAATCTGGAACGGCATTTCTTCCGGCTGGAACTGGCTTGTAGACAAGGTGAAGAGCCTGGCAGACAGCTTATTCCAGGGCGCGAAAGATGCGCTGGGAATCGAATCACCGTCAAAGGTATTCGCCCAGGAAGTAGGCCGGTGGATTCCTCCCGGAATCGGGGTAGGCATGGAAAAGGCCATGCCGGACCTGCAGAACCAGGTAGATTCAGAAATGGAAGAGCTGGCAAGCCGGATGCAGACGGCGGTTGCCATTGAAACCGGAGGCATCACGGTACGGACCAGAGCCAAAGCAGAGCATGACGCCGACACGGACTATCCAAAGGGCGGCGGAGATACCTATATCGACCAGCACATAGAACAGGAAAACAACTATCATGTACCGGTTGTGTCTCCTGCGGAGGCAAGCAAGGCACAAAGAGAGGCCGCCAGGAAATTGTTAGGAGGTGTGAAGTAGTGAATTTTATTGATTTTACTCTGGAATGTAACGGCCGGACGCTCACGTTTGGCATGTCACCGAACAGAGAAAAGCGTGAGTTCGGAATCACGAAGATAACAGGTCTTGAATCTTCTGACCTGGAATTAAACCTCACCGACAATGCCCTGGTGGACGGTTCTACTATGGATGGGAAACGGATTAAAAGCCGCCCCATCCATATTGAGGCAGAATTAAGAGACGACAGAAACAATGAGGTAAACCGGCAGAGGATCATAAAATTTTTCAATCCGAAGTATGCCGGGAAAATGACCATAAACCACAGCGGCACAAGGCGGAATATCGAATATGAGTTAGAGGGCTGGAATTTTGTAGCCACAAACAACGTTCATAACCACCTTGCCATTGTCGTTGATCTGAAATGCGCTGACCCTTTTTGGAAAAATATAGACAACTTCGGACAGAACATGGCAGACATAAGTAAGCACATTGCTTTTCCGTGGAGGGTGGTAAAAAAGAAAGTATCTGTACCGGAACCATACAAGGGGCTTACTCTTCCAGGCCAGATCACCGGATACCGGACGCTCACGAAAGAGGTATTGCTGCCGAATGACGGTGATGTGCCTACAGGAGTGCAGATTCAGTTCATAGCCGAGAGAGGTCCCTGCACGAATCCTAAGATAACGCATGTAGGCAGCGGCCTTTTTGTCCGGGTGAAAGTGGCCATGGAACAAGGGGACGTTCTCCTGGTGGATACCAATATCCGCCACCAGGTAATAGAACTGAACGGAGTCAATATCTATCAGAAAATCGACAGGCTATCGGAACCGTTCGAGCTTGCGGTCGGCAATAACTATCTGGAATATGATGCGGATACCAACTATACAAATCTGGATGTGCGGCTGTTTTATACACCGCTGTATTTGGGGGTGTAGGTATGAAGCTGATAGTATTAGACAAAGATTTTCAGACCATGGGGAGCGTTCCCCTCTTCCGTACCCTGATTTGGGCCCGGAGATATGAAAAGCTGGGGTGTTTCGAGCTATACACTTCTAAGGATTATTTTCATCTGCTGAACACAGGCCGCTACCTGTACCGGAGTGATGCGGATGAATTGGGCGTTATTGATGAAGTCAATTACTCCCAGGACGAGAACGGAGCCAGGGAATCCTATGCGAAAGGGAATTTTGCCGAAAAGCTCCTGGCAGATAGGGTGATTGAAACCACGGTGCGGCTTGCGGGAAATGTGGAGGTTGCGCTGCGGAGCCTGGTGCAAAGGACGGCGATAGAACCGGCAGAGAGCGACCGGAAAATAAAGCACCTGCGGCTGGGGGATGTGAGCGGCATACAAAGCACCATAGAGATTCAGGCCACCGGCGATAATTTGAGCGATAAGCTATACGAGGTCGGAAACACGCTGGAAATCAGCCACCGGGTACGGTATGACTACCTGACGGATGATTTAGCCTTTGAAGTATGGCAGGGCAAGGACCGGAGAGATACCCAGGAGGAAAACTCCTGGGCGATTTTTTCCAATTCTTTCTACAATATCCGGAACGTTATCTATAACCGGAATGAGAGCTCATATAAGAACTTCGCTTATGTGGCCGGTGCCGGTGAGGGCGCAAACCGGAAAATCGTTGTCGTGGATCTGCGACAGCCTGGGGAGGAAAGAAAGGAAATATGGGTGGACGCCAGGGATTTACAGGAAGAGGACAACAACGGGAATAAGATTCCTGACGCCACATACCGGGCGCAGCTTGCACAGAGGGGCAGGGAAAAGCTGGCAGAGTACCGGAAAGTCGAGACGATAAACAGCGGCGTTGACCCCAACGCAAACCTTGTCTACAAAAAGGACTTCGACCTGGGCGATTACTGCACCTACATCAATACGGAGATACACATATCCACTGACAAGCGGATAACAGAGGCAATGGAAACTTACGAGGGCGGAGCTATGGAGCTTGAAATCACTTTCGGAACTGATGAAATAAGCACCGTCCGGCAGCTTATAAAAAGGGAGGCGTGAACGTGTTAAGATATGGTTTTTTCGACAGTGAAATTGTTGGCTATGACGAAGAGGGGATGCCGAAATTTGACCGGGCGGAATCCTCTGACTTTTTGGCCATGTTCATTTCACAGATCATCAGTGACGGGGTACTGGCCGCTCCGGGAGACTGTTTTCAGGTTGTGGCCAGCGAGGGGATGATGCTCAAAGTCAGGCCCGGATTTGGCATTGTACGGGGCAGATTTGCGGCAGACACAAAAGAGGCCGAGATTGAGATTCCAAAGGCTCCCACGGCCTATAAGCGAATCGACAGGGTGGTCTTGCGTGTCAATTATCTGCAAAGGCTCTGTGAAATTGTAGTGAAAACGGGTACTCCTGACGCAACTCCGGTTCCTCCAGAACTTTTGCAACCGGCATCAGGAGACTTTTACGAGCTGTGCCTGGCAACCGTATCCGTCAATTCCAATCAGACGGTTATCGCCCAGGCCCATATCACGGATACCAGGTATGACAGTTCTGTATGCGGCGTGGTGACACAGCTTATAGATCATCTGGATACATCCGTTTTCTTCGCACAGCTCAATTCATTTTACGAAGAATACGTTGCCAGGTTTGACGGAGACTATGCGGATTTCATCCTGAAAATGGATAGCGCATACCAGAAGTTCTATACCAGCCTGAATGACCTGTTTACAGGGTACGTTGACAAATACAACACCGACTATGCGGATTTTACAGATAAGATGCTGACCGCATACAGCCAGTACATGCAGGATTTGAACGCATATTTCACCAGCCTGCAGAACAAAGGATACAGCGACATGGCGGATATCATACAGCGTATGTCGCAGTTTGAGACAGACAGCGAGGCGGCCTTTGATGCCTGGTTTGAATCCGTCAAAGGGAAAATGGACGGAGACATAGGCACAAAGGCTATTCTTATGCTGAACGAACAGGCAAACAAGCTGAATGAGCTTGAAGAAATGCTTGTGAGCGGAGAGATTCACGCACCACTCGCCACCGAGGACGGAGATATCCTCCTGACGGAGAGTGATGATGTGATAGAGGCTTTTTGGTATTATGCCACAAAATAAAGGAGGATAAGAAAAAATGGCAAACAAACGAATCAGTACGCTGCCGAATACCGACAGCATCCCGGACGGTTCCGTTTTCCCCGTGGTGATGGGAGACGGCACCGGCACAAAGCAGGTATCAAAGGAAACCATGAAGAAAGAGATCGGTGGCTCCGCTCCGGAGGATATGCTGGCCACCACAGAAAAGCCCGGAACGGTAAAGCCTGAC
This sequence comes from Clostridiaceae bacterium, assembly GCA_910574345.1. Taxonomy (GTDB): domain Bacteria; phylum Bacillota; class Clostridia; order Lachnospirales; family Lachnospiraceae; genus UBA3402. The sequence continues at coordinate 228,594 of CAJSZV010000006.1, forward strand.
GGCGTGACGGTCGAGGTTGACGAGGACGGCACAATCCGGGTTCCCGGTGCGGCATCCGGAAATTCCGGTATCAAGCTGGCGAATCCGTCAAACGTGACTATCAGTAATTTTGACCAGTCCGCACGGATCACATGGACTGACCCTGAAAACGTTGTTTACGAGGGCGCAAGACTGGCAACCTGGCAGGGCACGGTCGTTGTCCGGAAAGAGGGCGGCACTCCGCAAAACTGGATGGACGGGGAGCTTGTGGCGAGAGTGACCGAAAAGAACAGGTACCAGACGGAGGCGCTGCTGGATGAAAACCTGGAAAACGGAAAGGAATACTGTTACGGTATCTTCCCTTATTCCGATCAGTTGGTCTATAACTATGACTTTACACAGTCTTTCGTTCCCGAAGAGATAACCCTGTCCGCCCCTGGAATCACCAGTGCCAGCGGAAAAGACGGGCGGGTGATTCTGGATATCGTGAACAATACCGAAGATGCGCTTGTGAAGATAGTGTATAAGGCAGGTTCCGCACCTACCAGCGGCACGGACGGAATGATTGTGGAGGGCCTGACCAGCGGAAAGGTTGAGATAACCGGCCTCACCAATAAGACGGAGTATTTCTTTGTTGCGTATGCTTACAGCAATATGAAAACCTCTTCCGCCTCGGCTCCTGTAGCCGCCACTCCCAGGCAGTATACGCTCCTGGGATTCCGGATGAAGAAAGCAGAAAGTGATCCCGCAACAAAGATTGAGTACACAGAAGAGGCGGTGGGGCTCACACCGGCAAAGGTAAATCTTTCCACCGGCGAATTTGATTACGGCTCATTCAAAAATTTCTGGTTCGTCCGGGATAACGTGCCTGTCATGCTCAACAATGACGGAACGGAGGCATACGAGCTCAACCCCAACGATTACACAAAGAAAGCTGACGGATCGCCGTCTGATGTGGCGAACAGTTCCTTTGCCGGAAACGCCATGAGCCGCATCCCCAAAGTGTATATGAAGATGTGGGAGGCGAACGGTTACGAATACTGCAATATCTGTGATATTAAGCTGGACGATTCCTACCACGCATACGCACATACCAGGGCGGACGGCTCCGAAATGGACTATCTGTATCTGTCTATGTTCGAGGGCTCCCTGGTAAGTAATAAGGTGCGCTCCATTAAGGGGCTGAATCCCATGGTAAGCAAGACGGGAACCGAAGAGCTGACTGCGGCAAAGGCGAACGGTTCCCGTTGGAGTACCCGGTCATGGTCACAGCGTAACCTTATCAACATGCTTTTGATCCTCATGGGAAAGACCACCGACACGCAAAAGGCTTTCGGATATGGATATTATACTGGCGGTTCCTCTTCCGCTCCGAATTATCTTACCTCCGGCGGCGCATCCAACAAAGGCCAGTTCTACGGCACCAACAAGACCAGGGATTACGTCAAAGTATTCCATATCGAAAACTGGTGGGGGAATGTCTGGGAGCGTATCGAGGGTTGCGTGACGAATGGCAGCACCCGTATCCTGGTAAAATCGGTGCCCCCGTACAATACGGCCGGAACCGGCTATGTGGATACAGGAGTCACGCCCGGAGGAACCTCTGGCGGATATATCAGCGCCTGCAAGATGATAGAACACGGGCTTATCCCCATGACCGCATCCGGGAGCGAGACAACACAGTACCCGGACGGCCTGTGGTTTGCGGCGAACTGTTATGCGCTGGTCGGCGGCTCCTGCGACGCTGGTCTGCGTGTCGGTGCGCTCGCCTTGGCTGTGCACAATGCGCTGTCTCTTGCGTCCTGGTACCTCGGCTCGGCCCTTTCTTGCGAACAGCCTTTAGCGGCGTAGCCGCATAGGGGGACCGGGGGATACTCCCCCGGAGAGCTTTCAAAATGAGAATATGTAAATTTTTATCAGGAATCGTGAACGGCGGTTCCTGAATTTTTATAGGGGAAATGGTGTACGCCCTGGGCCTGTTCCGTGCGCTGGTCGGCGGCAACTGCAACAATGGTCTGCATGTCGGTGCGCTCGCCTTGAATGTGAACAATGCGCTGTCTAATGCGAACTGGAACATCGGCTCGGCCTAATTCTTATTGAAATGGAGTATCAACTAAGGACACCATTTTCCTACACCGCAGGCGGTTGAAATACCGCTAACCAGTGGAAATTACGCCGATAAAAGGCATGGTCTAGTAAGCGCACGCCCACCGACCATGAGGCAATAAGAAAGAAGAGGGAATATGAAGAGTTTCCGAATCAACCAGAATGAAATGCTGTCACATGACAGCATAGAGAAATCGTTCCTGGTACCCTCCCGTGGAAAAAGAAGCAGACCGGACGTGAAAGAGACGCTGGATAATCTGGAAAATGAAATACAGTACGTCTTTGAAATGCTCATGAACGGTCAATTTGAGCCTACCGACCATAAGGCGGTAAAAATCAATGAAAGGAATTATCAGAAAGTCCGTACAATCGTAAAGCCTGATTATAAGTATGAGCAGGTGGTTCATCATGTGGTAGTACAGGCAATCCGTCCTGGGATTGAAAGCGGGATGTATGAATACGTCCTCGGCTCCATTCCGGGAAGAGGCCAGCACATGGGAGCTAAGATAATTTCAAAATGGATTCAGGAGGACCCTGAGAATACGAAGTACGTCCTGAAAATGGATATACGTCATTTCTTCGAGAGTGTGGATCATGAAATCCTGAAAGCCTGGATAACCAAAAAATTCCGGGATGAATTTGTCCGGGAATTGCTTTTCCTGATAATAGACGCCATTGAAACGGGATTGCCGCTGGGCTTTTATACCAGCCAGTGGTTCGCTAATTTTCTTTTACAGCCTTTAGACCATTACATCAAAGAAACGCTCCATGTCAAATATGGAACACGGTACATGGACGATATTGTATGTTTCGGTCGAAACAAGAAAGAAATTCACAAAGTCCGGATAGCAATCAATGAGTATCTGAACAGTGAGCTCAATCTAACCATGAAAGATAATTGGCAAGTATTCCGGTTTGAGTACGAAGTGGAAGAATACGCCATAGAGTGCCAGACCATGAGGGAGCTTAAAGCTCTGGGGAACGAGCTGGGGAAAATAAGAATTAGGCACAAGCTGAAAACTCACAAGAAGCGCTGGAAGATTTTTATTAAGGTTGCGAGCGTGAGGAATAAGCAAGATAAATTGGAGCGCCTGCTGGTGATGTACCATGGCCATAGCGAAAAAGTGACCATGACATACGGCAGGCCGCTTGACTATATGGGTTTTGAATTTCACAGAAACCGCACAATCATACGGAAAGGCATCATGATACGCCTAACCAGAAAAGCGGGGCAGGTATCCAGACAGGAGAAAATCAATCCGAAGGACGCCGCCTCGCTCTTATCTTCTATGGGTTGGGTGAAGCATACCGACACCTACGGGATGTATGAGGAACGGATCAAGCCGATTGTCAGCATTAAAAAGCTGAAAAAGGTTGTCAGCAAAAACCAGAAGCGGATAAACCAGAAAGAAAAGGAGGCCAGAAAGAAAAATGAAAATCGTATGGGAAACAGTGACGGGCTCACAGGAGAACCGCCCGGAGGTCATAGACAAGACTTCCAGCGGGAAGTATGTGTACCTGCGCCGGAACTTCCAGCGGATAACCAGGACGAATGAAAATTCCGGAGCGGTTGTCCTCTGGCAGTATGAAGAGGCAAAGGTCACACAGGAGGAATATGCACAGTATGACACGGTTGTCATGGAGATTGTGCAGGCGGAGCTTGACAGCATGGCGTCAGAACAGGCAGAGCACAACGCCGCCATGCTTGCCAACATTGAGTATATCGCTATGATGGCGGACATTGATTTGGAGGGATAACCTATGGAACACAGCAAGAATTTTGAAAAGGTAAAGAAGTTTTTCGATAAGGGCCTTTGGAGTAAGCAGCGGGTGTATAACGCTGTCAGCAATCCTACATCCGGCCCCTGGATCACCGAGGCGGAGTACCAGGAAATCACGGGTGAAGCCTATGAGTAAAAGCGGTTATGACTGCGGCTCCACGTTGGAGCTCCAGAATAACATCATAGAGGGCCAGCGGCACATCATAGGCGAGCTGGTGAAGCTCTACTGCACGGAGCCGGTGTTCGATCTGCCGGAGGAACTGCAGAAGAACATCAGGGAGACAAACGAGATGTACCGTGAGCTGACCACACCATGAGGAAAGGGGGTGAAGAGATTGGATATCACGGCTCTTGTAGTGGCAATGAGTATCCCGTCCGCTATTACCGGATTCTGTTTCTGGCTTTTAGAACGGAAAATGGAAAAGCGGGAGAAGAAACGGGAGAAGAAAGAAGCTGTCCGGGAGAAACAGGAATTTCTCATGGTTAAGAGTATCGGAGCGGCCCTCTCTCTGGGGGAGGCCACCGCCGAGGCAGTAGCCAGAATCCCGGACGCTCATTGTAACGGCGACATGCACGCCGCCCTGGAATATGCCAGGCAGATAAAGCATGAGCAGAAAGATTTTCTGACGCAACAGGGAATCGAGGCGATATTCTGAAACGTTCAGATTTTGGCCTGAAAAGGGGTACAGCCCTTTGTGTGGATATTTCTATATCTAAGCACATAAAAACGCTCCATGAGCCTATAACGGCTTTAGATGCATATCACAAAAAGGATAGGAGGACAAGAAAGATGATGAAAGAAATCAACTGGAAAAGGAAACTGACAAGCAGAAAGTTATGGACGGCCGTAGCCTCTTTTGCATCCATGATGATCGTGGCAACGGGCGGCGCAGAGAACACGGCTACCCAGGTGACGGCGCTTATCATGGCCGGTGCGTCCGTGGTGGCGTACATTATCGGCGAGGGCCTGACGGATTCGGCCAATGTCGATACTTCCGTGGAAACCTCTGTAGAGGTCGAGGGCGAACAGTAATAACAGATCAGATCGTGAGAGAAGAGCCCAGGGGTAACAGCCTGGGCCTTTTCTTTTTCCAGAAAGGAGTAGGAAATGAACGAACAGAGAATATTTGACTTTTTCGCCGGTAAAGGTTTTACCGCTGCGGGCATTTTCGGTATGCTGGGAAACATCAGGGATGAAAGCGGCGGCAATCCCCGGAACCTCCAGAACAGCTACGAGAAAAAGCTGGGGTACACAGATGATTCCTACACGGAGGCCGTTGACGCTGGCACCTATAAAAATTTCGTCCATGATGCCGCAGGTTACGGCCTGGCACAGTGGACGTACTCCACCAGGAAAGAAAATCTCCTGAAATTCGCAAGGAACCAGGGGGATTCAATCGGTGACTTCGATATGCAGCTTGCTTTCATGTATCAGGAATTGCGGGGATATAAAACCCTGTTTGCAATCCTGACCACAACCGATTCTATCCGGGAGGCGTCAGACGCCTTTATGACGCAGTACGAGAGACCGGCAGACCAGAGCGAAAAGGCGAAGAGGCGGCGGGCGTCATACGGTGAAGAGATATGCGCCATGCTGACCGGAGTGGAGAATCCCGATTCCATGGTACAGATCACCGAGGCGGAGGCAAGGCAGAGGGTGATATCTATTGCCGTGTCCTGGTATGGCAAAAAAGAGGCAGACGGTTCCCACCGGTCGATCATTGACCTTTACAATGGCCACACCCCGCTTGCCAGGGGATACAAGGTCAGGTATACGGATGCCTGGTGTGCTACCTATGGTTCGGCGGTGGCGATAGCGGCAGGGTATACAGATATTATCCCTACAGAGTGCGGATGCGGGCAGATGATAGCCGCTTTCCAGGCCATGGACCGGTGGGTGGAGAATGACGCCTACATCCCGTCTCCTGGAGACTACATCTTCTACGATTGGGATGATACCGGAGCCGGTGACTGCACAGGCTGGCCGGAGCATGTCGGAATCGTCATTTCTGTTTCCGGTGATGTGATAAAGGTTATCGAGGGCAACAAGGATGATGCGGTCGGATACCGTGAGATCAAAGTGAATGGCCGGTATATCCGTGGGTATGGAGTTCCGGACTACGGGGCAAAAACCGTTATCAAAAAGCCGGAAAGCGTTACCGGAAAGCCGGAAAACGTTACCGACAGCACCGGAAACGGCTCTCTTTGCATGACGCCTAAGTGGGTGGGCGTTGTCACCGGCGATATACTGAACGTCCGGGCGTGGGCCGGTGAAGAATATCCCAATATCAAGAGCTGGCCCAAACTGGCAGAGGGAAACATGGTGGAAGTCTGCGACAGTATCAAGGCGGCGGACGGCTCCACCTGGTATTACATCCGGATAGACGGCAGAATTTACGGCTTTTCCCATTCCGATTACATCCGGGAGGCGTCCGGATCGGCGGCACCTGCAGAAGTCAGAAAAGGGGATGTGGTACAGTTCACGGGCAGTAAGCATTACACAAGCTCCTATGCAAAGGCCACCGGGAAAGCCTGCAAGCCTGGCAGGGCAAAGGTCACGGCGGTCAATCCTGGGAGCACACATCCGTATCATCTGGTGGCAGTCTCCGGTGGCGGCTCCACGGTCTACGGTTGGACGGATGCTGGGGATGTGAAAATCTGACGCCAGAAAGGAGGGAAAGGTTTATGGTTTTCCTCAAAATATGTTCGGTCGTTGCGGCAGTTGGCGGTTTCCTTATCCTGGTATCTATGGCGGGAGCCGTCCTCATAGCAGCGGCCATTAACTCTGCGCTGGATTGAGTGCGGAGGCCGGACGGGTGCTATAGCATTTGTTATGACATTTGCTATAGCATTTTGGCTGGCAGATGATGTATAACTAGTTAGGTAACGTTATCTATAATGTTACTGATAACATATCTATTCTATTTTTTCTTTTATCAGAAATCCCGAACTGCTCCAAACACATATTCGTCAAAAAAATTTTTCTTCCTATTTATAAGTAATCGCTAAAAATGTTATAAATAACATTACAGATAACGTTATAAAAAGCGTTACAATAAACAAAACAAAATAGTATTTATCTATATATATACCCTCGCACAAATAACGATAGCGGTAACGTTATACTGTGCGTTATTTTTTATTCAAATTGCAAATATAATACTTGCAAAACGCAGAATAATGTGTTATGATATATATAGAAACGCAGAATACTAAACTCAACACAGGAGGATGCACATGGTAAATCTTGAAAAAATGACCACCGAAAAGCTCTGTGAGTTGTTCGAGCTGACGGGAACTATGAGTGATGAAAATATACCAACTGTCAGAGGTTGGCTCATGGATGAAATCATGAAGAGAAATCCGGAGGGCTTTGATAAGTGGCTGGATTCTGATTATCCAGCAGATAGCGAGCTGAGAAAATTTGTTCTTGTATAGGAGACGGATCATGGAAATAGTGAAAATCGGCAACGTAGAGCTGACACGGGAAGAGGCAGAACGGTATTACTCGGAGGAAAAGTACATAGTCACATACGGATGTATCTACCAGCTTTTCTACAGTACGGCACAAAGAACCGTCTACGGAAAGGGAATCTATAAACAGGCGGGAATGACCAAGCGGGGGCGATTCTTCGCAATGGACGCTAAGACGGTCAATCACCTGGTCGGATTCAAACTTGTGAACGAATAGGAGGGATAAGACAGTATGAGCATGGCACAGATTATAGAATTTCCGAGACAGGCACAGAGAATGAGCAATGCCTATCATAATTTGACAAGGCTGATTGACGCTGCCGAGAGCGAAGCTACATTGGAGTTTTACATAGAGGCGTTGGTTGTCAGCCACGAAGAGGGGGAGCTGTATCCGGGAGAAGCGGAAAAGCTATCCGCACAGATCAGGCAGAAAGGCCGTGACCTGGCAAAGCCGGAAAAGAAAATGGTAATGGTACAGGAAGTTACTGGCCCCGGACTGTATATCTGGTGCCCTGAAATGGGAGAGGGCCAGCCGGAGTGCCAGATAAGGGCGAGAATCGGACACTATGGTACACATTATTACCTGGATACCCCGCTCGATCTGAAAGGCAGGGGAATCACATTCATGGAAAAACATGAGGCAAAGAACCTGACGGCGAGCGGCCAGTTCATGGCGGGGTGGAACCGGTATAAAGCCACGGAGCGGGCTTTCAAAAAGCTCCAGGAACAATACAGCATATCCATGGAAAGTAACTTTGATTAAAAGCACACCGGCCGGAGGCGGTTTCCTCCGGAGAAAGAGGCAGGCATGGAAATAAAATGGAATATTACAAAATGGTGCAAGGCAATTACTGATTCTGGGAAAGACGAATATACGCACAGGGATGTATCGGGATTTGAACATAGCTTCAGACTTTTAGATGATGACGGGGAAGTTTACGCATATGGAAAATCCAATGCAATTTCGTTCGCCCCTTTGATTCAATATAGGAATGACTATGGATGTACTGAAATACAGTACAAAAACAAGGAAACCGGCAAATACGAAACACTGTAGGAGGATAATATGCTGAAAAACGAAAAATTCTACGAGAAATCGGACATAGAGGATATGCTGCCGGAGGCAGAGGTCACGGAGCCTGGCAAGTATTGGGCAATCGGAGATAATGGCAGAGCCTACAGCGCAACATACACACTGAAATACGGTGGAGTTTTCTTTTTCTGTATCCCGGCCGCCGTAAAAATCCTGGGGTATGTACCGGCGTGAGCCGGTGCCTCTAATGCGGGAATCAGGTCACAACCCCTGGGGAAGTCGCAGAGTGGAGGCAGCTCTTTTATAAGCATTGTCTATTTGGTTTTGGTCAACAAGTTTTCAGTCCGGTTTTTAATGAGAAAACGGGGCGGCGGTTCGAGCAGACAACGCCTGAAAATGCTCATACTGGTCAGCAAGTTTTCAGGCTTTAGTGCGAAACCTGATAAGGGAGGTTCCCCCTGACATTCGAGAGAACAGGCGGAAAGTATGAAAGCCGCTCAATAAATTCATACCCAAATAGACAATTTTTATAAAAGGGCTGTCTGCCTAAAAATAAGCCGAAAGGAGAATAAAGTGTCAGAAAAGGGAAAGAACATATTGCTGCGCCTGCACCAGACAGGAGGATGCGGGGCAACGGACGAATATTCCAAAGGCTGGGATGATGCCATAACAGAGGCAATCCGGATAGTGGAAGAGGAAATGGGAATAAGCATAGTGGAAGTATTGGACTAAAACAGGAGGGAAAATCTATGAAGTATTACAGCACACAGCGGCCGATCACGCCTGGGAGTTATCCGAAGTCACCGTTTAATGAGGTTCTGCAGGTGTTCAACTTTGACGCCAGAACCTATTGCGAAGAGATAGGACGTGATGCCTGGGGATATATTGAGTACAAATATCCTCTGCATCCGGATGATGTGGCAGATTATGAGCTTTCAGTTATCCCGTCCAAAATTAAGGAGGTCGTATTTGTCGGGCTGGATGATTTTGGATGCCGTACATACAAGGACAAGGACGGTAGGATTTGGAAATATCCGGAGCCTGGGGAAATGCCGGAAGAGCGACACGACAGGTTACACGCCGCATCCAGTAACGCCATGGACGGAGAATCGGACGGCCCTATGGACTTAGATATGGACTACCGGATAAAAGAGGATTTCACTAAAAAATACTGGTGCGTGACAACCTCTGTCAACAATAAAGGACGTGTGGTGGCAAACATAACAAATGTAATTGAAGCGGCCCAGAAACCGGAGAACTCGTTCACCAGCACGAGCCGGAGGGATGTTTACAATGACTGGTTTGAGAGCCAGGAGGAGGCAGAAAAATTTGTAGAGGAGGCTAAGAACGCATGAGATTCAAGCATACAGAACAGACGGCAAAAGTCTACAATTCCATGATTAAGGAATATCGGGAAATATCGTGTGATAGCGACCTGGAACGTGTGGGGCTTTCCTATGACGATTACCACAGTTCCGATTTTGGTCTTTTCCTGGATATGCTGCGGTATGACGGTATAGGCCATACATCATCAAATGATGTGGCAGAGTGGGCGAAGCGCCACGGGTGCTTTGTCACCGAAGAGGAAAACAACTGGACGGTCAGATTACAGGAGGCAGAGGATGAAACTGGAAATTGAAGTAAAGAGGATCAGGGGGAGTGTCACCCAGGGAGAAGCGGCCGTATATGTGAACGGTGAAAAGGTGATACAGTTCGGAGACAGGATAGAGATTATCAAAGAGGGCCAGCCGTACTACAGTGAGAAGATAGGCGGCTGGGCCAGCGTAAAGCCGGATGCGGATTTCATCAAGGGCCTGTTGTGGCATCCGTTTGATGATATGTATCATTACAGCGATAAGGTGAAAGAAATCCTGGATGCAGACACGGAAAGGATGAAAGGTATGGATTGGAACATTGAAAAGACAGAGGGCATCCTGGAGGAAATAAGGGTGCGTGAGGGATTCAAAGAATTTCTGGCCATGGCCGTTCTGCGGTTCATGACAAAAGACTGGGGAGTGGTTGAGCCGGAGGACGCCGCCCATAATAACAAGAATCCGCAGGCGGCTATCGGCGCCTATATGTACCAGGATGAAATAAAGGTATACATCAAAGCAGAGGGCGCACACCTGCGGGTGTTTCTCCCGGAAGAATGTTAGGAGGCAAGGAATGTTAGAACTTTTGAAATTTGTATTGAGTGATTTTTGGATTTTCTGCGGAACCGTAGTTTTGATTTATGTTTCCGGGGAATCGGTGGCAATGGTCATTTCTGCAGCACTTGGACGCAATGTGAGTTTTTCTTTGATAAATATGCCTGGAAAGAAAAAAGAGGATAAAGGGGGAAATAACGGTGCTGTATAAGCTGTTTTATCAGAGATACCGGAGGAAATATCAGAAAGCGAAACGTGCCGCCGACCGGCTCCGGGGTGTCAAGACGGCTTACAAGAAAGAAGTGGCAGCGCTCCGGAGGCGTGTAGCTCTTCTGGAGGACGGTTATGTGGTGGAGTGGTGCTCAAACTGCGATACCCAGATCACCATGCTTTGGAATGTAAAAGAGGACGGATGCCGGGCGTGTTGCCCGCATTGCGGGGAAGTGATGATGCTCTGCGATTCATGCCAGGGCGAATGTGATTACAATTACGGGAATGATACCTGTAAGGAAATGTAGGTGAAAGATGAAAGGACAGTTGAGCTTGTTTGATTCCGGATTCATAAAGGATGCAGACTGTACCAAAGATACTCCTGTAGTTTATGGAGTTCCGGACAAACCTGTATACGGAACCGGGCATATGATAAAGCCCAGGATTCCAGGCAGAACAGATACGGATCACATGAAGAGGATATTTTTACCTGAACTTTTCCCGCTGGAAGAATATGACCTTGTAGCCGTATTGCTGTCTGGCGGGAAAGACAGTATCGCTTGCTATTATAAGTTGCTGGAGCTGGGAGTGCCGAAAGATAAAATAGAGTTCTGGCACCATGACATTGACGGAGGGCACCCGTGCCGCCGCATGGACTGGCGCTGTACCCATAATTATGTAAAATCCTTTGCGGCGGTAGAAAATGTACCGCTGCGGTTATCCTGGCGGGTAAATGGTTTCTTCGGAGAGCTCTACAGAGTCGGAGCCAGTGAACCGGTGGAATGGATGGAACCGGACACAGGGGAAGTCATGCAGTGTAAATTATCCGCAAATTACCTAAAGTGCAAAAAGCTGAAAGAGCAGAGTGCGGACGAAATGGAGGAACTTTTAAAGCAGTATGGTTATCGCATGAAGTTCCCGGCAAAAACAGGGGATTTGAGCCGCAGGTGGTGTAGCGCTTATCTGAAAATAATGGTTGCCGACACTGTTATGAGCAATCTAAGCAGCCTGGGAAAACTGGAAGAGATCGGAGGGAAAAGAGGAAAATTCCCGGCAAAAGGAGGAACGCATCAGGGGCGTTGGTGTAGCGGGAACCTGAAAGCGGCCGTCCAGGACAGCGTAACATCTAACCTGGATAAAACCAGGCAAAACGTAAAAGTCCTCGTTGTATCTGGGGAACGCCGCGGGGAATCTGCCGGACGGTCAAAATACAATGAAATGGAGATACATAGAACAAATGCAGAGGCAAAGGCGCATAGGACGGTACACCAGTGGAGGCCGGTCATTGATTACTCTGAAAAGGATGTATGGGAAGTATTAAAAAGACACCGGGTAAATCCGCACCCTTGCTACCGGTGTGGCTGGAACCGTTGCTCATGTGCCATGTGTATATTTTCAACGCCCACGCTCTTTGCTGGCATAAAGGAATTGTACCCGGAAGATTATGCACTTTTGAGACAGGATGAACAGATTTTAGGCTTTACCCTGGATAATAAGTGTGACCTGGATAGCTTTGTGGGAGACGCCAGATCATGTGTATACCATGGAGACGCCAGGGCCTTGCATTGCCTCCTGACCGGAGAGTACACCGTGGATGATGTTTTCGTATCCGGGAAATGGCTATATCCGGCAGGCGCTTTCCATGGGGCAGAGGGCGGACCGTGTTAGCGGGATATTGACACGGAGCCAGAAAATAGTTAAAGTTAAAGGAGAAATACAAGGAGGCGTTCACTATGAGAGCGGTTGATTCTATCGTAAAGTATATCGAGGGGCAGGGTATGACACAGGAAGAGGCGGCCGCAGTGGTCGGATGTAGCCGTCAGGCTTTGTGGGATAAGTTGAATAAGGGCAGTTCGAGATTCCACAAGATGTTGCCTATCTTTTCTGCCTTTGGCTTTGATTTGAATATCGTCCATGAGGACGGTAGCCCTGCTGAATTTGATATAGAAAAATTTACAGCGGCGGCATCCGGGGCCAGGAACATGTATTTTGATGATCTGGAAAACGTGATTGCTGCCATGGGATATAGATTCGAGCTGGTGAAAAAAGCTGAATAGATGTATCTTACGGTCGGAGAGGCACCCTGAAAATGGGTGCTTTTTTGTTGTAAAAAAATATTCAAATTGCAAATATAATACTTGCAAAACGCAGAATAATGTGTTATGATATATATAGAAACGCAGAATACTAAACTCAACACAGGAGGATGCACCATGATAGGAACATACGAAATTACAGGGGAATGGTTCGGGAGACTTGAAGAAGTAGTTGACTATATCGAAGAAGAGGGATACGAAGTCCTTGAAAGCAACAGAGAATATATTTCCTTTGTAGACCCTGATGATGATTCGGAATATGTTGCTTATCTGGGCGGAACTGCAAGAACAATTTATATCAGCGAAATAAAGTCCAGCTAAGAAATGTCAATAGGTAAAATGAAAAATGTTTAAAAAGTTTTTTTCAAGCAGTTGATGTAAAAAAGGGTAACTTTAATAAGCCCACCCCTATGGAAATTTTCAAAATTCA
>CAJSZV010000007.1 GCA_910574345.1 Clostridiaceae bacterium
GAAGGCAATAAATTACCAAAGAGTAAAACGAGAGGAAAATACGCTGTACAGCCTATAAAATAAGGGCTATACAGCGTTTCTCTGTCTTGTAAACTGTCAAAGACGGGATTATACATCAGATTTAAGAGTTGCGCCACTTACTGTTCACAGTATCTTTCCCTCATCTGCTTGACGGTGATTTTACATTCGATTATAATTTATATGATGCCAGGGTCAAAAGGTCATGTATGAAATGCGGAGCAATTCGTTGGCATCAGGGGTCAAAAAACCTTTTGACCCCAACATCATTTATATAATGCTGATCCAATTATGACAGCAGCATAAAACTGTGAAAGGAGAACCAATTATCATGAGCATTTTTTTAAATCATATTGCCCTCAATGTAAAAGATTTTGACTGGTATGAACATTTCTTCCGCACGGTATGCAACATGAGCATTTACCGGGAAGACGGCGTAAGCCCCCATCGGAAAATCTGGTTTTCAGAAGGAATCCAGTTAAACGAAACCACAGAGGAGCTGCCTGTAAAAGGGATTTATGACCATGTGGGATTTCATGCGGAAGATGTGGCCGGGTTTGTCAATGCCGCCAAAGCCGCTGGCTGCAGTGACGTCCCCGGAAAAGCCCATTGGTTCATGCTCCCCAACGGTGTGAAGGTTGAGGTAAAATGTTACTCTTAGTCCTTAATGCTATGTAAGCTGCCCATCAAATAATCAGGAGTTGATCACAGATAATGACTGACTATTGTAGAAATTGTTCGCGGAGAATCAAATAATTGTAAAAACTCTTATGGCCTTTGCCAACACCCAGAGTGGGCAGCTCATCATAGACGTAGATGATAAGACACGAAATGTTGTCGGCGTGGATATGGATTCTGTCTTTCACGTCACGGACAGTATTGCAAATACAGCCTCAGACTCTTGTACCCCTCAGATTGTACCTGGTATTACATTTCAGACAGTTAACGGAAAAGCCGTGGTTGTCGCCAGCCTGCAGTATATGCATACTTTTTCTGTGACGAAAAACACGCGGAGTGATTGGAAAATCCACATGAAAGGTCGGATCCTGTTTTCCTGGCTTATGTATGTATTTTCCGGATGCCTGCCAAGATAATTCCGGATGAAGTTTTCGGTTTTATCCTTGAGAGACACTTGTCTGGCCTTATTTCCTTTTCTACGCAAAGTAATAACAGGCGCCTTTTTAATCCTTATATCCTTTATCTCAACCAACCTCTGGTTTCTTATACTTATGGCACATCTCTTTTTGGTTTCAAGTCAATCCAGATATTCCAGAATAAGCTGGCAGGTAATAGGGAAAATCAGCTTTCTTCATATGCACCCCCTTCTGGTATTACATCATGAAATACTGCTTCCATTATCCTGACAATCCCCGGATAAAGCTCTGAGATTAGAAAATTATAGAGTTATTTAGGATTGTTTTTAGATGAGGATTATTATGACAAAGCATATACTACACTTCACCCATTACTTCAAATGAAAAGTAACAATATAGAAATAGAATATAAACTACTTGATGCAGGTCTCTATTTAATATTATCTCATAGATATACAGCTGATGATATTAATATTATTTGGGATAGATATGAAAAAATAATAACACAATTAGAAAATGATATAAACAATGTCATTAAGACAATCGTTTCTGCACAAAGCCAAAAGGCCCACCTGCTATATGCAAAACAAACAGGTGGACTTTTTCATGTTTTTAGAGATTTTAGTATATGGGTTAAATATTTCCTAATTCACTTTCATGTTACCAATGTCTTTAAATACAACGGTAGTGAATGTTTATCCGTCCTCACTATCGGAGCAGTATGCGAATTGGCTTCACAAACTGGAAATTATAAATATCTTATATATTCTTTAATCTTTGAAAGCCAATATTCTTTGTTATCTGTACTGAAATCGATTATGTTCACTGTGTACCATCCTCCATATTCTGATTTATCCAGTTCTATCAACTTGAATTTATGAATTTTCCATAATCAATTCTTTGCACTTCCATTCTTCATCAAGAATACAATATTTTGTTGTATCAGGGACTGCATCTCTAAAACCGACTGATTTATAACAGTAATAAGCCGGAAGATTATTCTCAAAAACACCCAATGATACTTTTTTTGCTCCATATATTTCAAATGCAAATTTTAGACCTAGCCGGAGCATAGCTTTTCCATAGCCTTTTCCTCTTTTGTAAGGATTTAGAATAACAAATCCAAAGCGTAATTCGTCCAATGATTCATCAGGGTTCCTTAGTGTAAAAAAGCCAACAATTCCTGTTTCATCAAATGCGGTAAACGGCATTAGAGATTCACCAAAGCAAAATTCTTTTTGTGTTATGGGGTAATTACCGAGTATACCCGCTGTCCATTGATAAAATGATTTTTCTTCTTGACACCACGATAATATCGTATCTGCATCCGAAGCTTTATATGGTCTTATTCTAATCATATGTTTTCCCTCACAAATTCTAATTGAACAAAAACTCTGTGCAGTGGCCTGCCAAGGTTGCAGCGCAGTTTTTATGTTCCTCTAAATAAAAAGCAGTGAGAAATCTTCCGCAATGAAGCGGAAAACGTAACCTGCGGGAAAGAACCATTCAGTTGTATTGCGCCAATGTCAGTTACTTCCTCTGCTGTATTGAAGAACCCGCCTCTGAACTTACACTTGTTGACTCTTCTTTTTTTCTTCTCGGCTTTTTGGGTTTTGGCGCTGGCAATTCGTCATACATATTTTTGAACAATTTTGTCAGCAATTCTTTATCATCCACATCCTCAACCAGAAGCATATCTTTGGCTCCTTTATAGGGAGGTTCAAGGGGAGCCTGGGGAAGAAGGGTCCTGGCTGCCTGAACCGGTTTTACAAGAAGCCTGTCATCACAGATATAGGCCGCGATTTTTCCCCCGTAGTAAATGATGTATTCTCCCATCATGGAACGGTGGGTAATATCGTCTAATTGATTTAATTGGTCTAATACGAAATTTAAATATTCTTTGGTTGTTGCCATGGGGACCTCCTGATTTCTTTATGCTTTCTTTATGCTTTCTTCTCTTATGGATTCTCGCTTGATTTCACCTTGGCAAAATGCTATGATGAGTTCGAATTGGCTCTTCCCGCGGCTCCGCCATGCTGACAACTGCTGAACCTTTCGGTTCAGCAGTTGGACGGCTGTCGCCGTATAGGGAAACAGGTTCTCTCTCCGTCCAGTGAGCAAGCTCCCTGGACGGAGAGAGAACCTGTTTCCCTGCATGGCTCCTAGTTACGACCAAAGTCTCCCATCTTCAGCCCTGGGTTTCGGTCTTGGACCATGCCGATGCTCCAGCTATTTACGAATAATAACAGCGGATTGTCCTTCAGATCCTTGATCCTCTTCATGTCGGATGTGCCCTGGATCTTGGATACGTCGATCTCTTCTTTGTTCTCTACCCATCGGATGTATTCATAGGGCAGTTTTTCCAGTTTTACTTCTACGTTGTATTCACTTTCCAGACGGTATGTCAATACCTCGAACTGCAGCTCTCCTACTACACCTACGATGATCTCTTCCATCCCTGTGTTGAACTCCTGGAAGATTTGGATGGCACCTTCCTGGGCGATCTGGTTGACGCCTTTGATGAACTGTTTGCGCTTCATGGTGTCTATCTGACGGACCCTGGCGAAATGTTCGGGGGCGAAGGTGGGGATTCCTTCATACTGGAACTTCTGATTGGAAGAACACAGCGTATCGCCGATGGAAAAAATACCGGGGTCAAAGACTCCGATGATGTCTCCTGCATAGGCTTCCTCCACGATCTTCCGATCCTGGGCCATGAGCTGCTGGGGCTGGGAGAGGCGGATCTTCTTGCCGCCCTGGACATGATTCACCTCCATGCCTGCATCGAATTTCCCCGATACAATGCGCATAAATGCAATGCGGTCCCTGTGGGCCTTGTTCATGTTGGCCTGGATTTTGAACACAAAGGCGGAAAAATCCTCCTTGAACGGGTCCACTTCTCCTGTGGTGGTCTTTCTTGCAAGAGGCGATGTGGTCATCTGGAGAAAATGCTGCAAAAAGGTCTCCACTCCGAAGTTCGTCAGAGCAGAACCAAAAAATACAGGGGACAGATTGCCCTGCCGCACTCTTTCCAAGTCAAACTCGTCCGCCGCTCCGTCCAAAAGTTCGATCTCATCCAACAGCTGGGCATGGTAATCCTGGCCGATGACAGCGTCCACATCCGCCCCTTCCACATCGAAAGTCCGGGAAGCCACTTCCTTTTGCCCGCCCATGGCCGCCGTAAATGTGGTGATCTGTCTCTTCTCCCTGTCGTAGACGCCTTTGAAATTCTTGCCGCAGCCGATGGGCCAGTTGATGGGACAGGTGCGGATTCCAAGGACATTCTCAATATCATCCATGAGTTCAAAAGGATCCCTGGCCTCACGGTCCATCTTGTTGATAAAGGTGAAGATGGGAATCCCCCTCATGACACAGACTTTAAACAGTTTGATGGTCTGGGCTTCCACACCCTTGGAGCCGTCGATAACCATGACTGCACTGTCCGCTGCCATAAGAGTCCGGTAAGTATCCTCCGAGAAATCCTGGTGGCCCGGCGTGTCCAGGATATTAATGCAATAGCCGTCATATTCAAACTGCATGACGGATGAAGTGACCGAGATTCCTCTCTCTTTCTCGATCTCCATCCAGTCCGACACCGCATGCTTGGTGGCCTTTCTTCCCTTTACCGTGCCTGCCAGGTTAATGGCGCCGCCGTAGAGAAGGAATTTCTCCGTTAAGGTGGTCTTGCCGGCATCGGGGTGAGATATGATGGCAAATGTTCTTCGTTTTTTGATTTCTTCTGCTATGGTTGACAAAATAATTCCTCCGATTCGTTTAAATGCCTAATTATTGTAGTATTAATCGGGCTTTGCGTCAAGATAAAAACTGGGGCACCGGAATTTTCCCTTTTTCGGCGCCGCCCTTTCACTTAAAAAGAACTGTCAGACATCAATCTGAGGATAACAGATCTTTGTCAGAAGTTTATCCGCCACCTCTTCCTTACTCATCTTTTCAAGGGCAGTCTCTTTGTCCTTTGTAATCAATGTCACCACATTGGTATCTGTGCCGAACCCGGCCCCCTGGACTCTCAGGCTGTTGGCCGCCACCATATCCAGATTCTTCTTTAACAGTTTCGCCCTGGAGTTCTCCGCCAAGTTCTCGGTCTCCATGGAGAATCCGCACAGGAATTGTCCCTCCCTCTTATGCTGTCCTAAATACGCAAGAATATCGTCGGTGCGCTCCAGGTCCAGACTCAGTTTCCCGTCCTTTTTCTTCATCTTCTCCTGAGAAACCTTTGCCGGACGATAATCCGCCACTGCTGCCGCCTTGATAATAATATCCTGGTCCCGGCTGACGGAAGTGACCGCCTCAAACATGTCCCTGGCGCTCTCCACCGGCATAACTTTTACAAACCTGGGTTTCTCTATATCCGTTGGACCTGTCACAAGAATCACAGAGGCCCCCCGGCAGGCAGCCACTTTGGCTATGGCATATCCCATCTTTCCCGTAGAGTGATTGGTCAGAAACCGGACGGGGTCCAGGGCCTCCCTGGTAGGTCCCGCCGTGACAAGAATCTTCTTTCCCGTCAGGTCTTTCTCATATCCGATCTCATGGATGATATAATCCAGAAGAACCGAGGGCTCCGGCATCTTTCCCGCCCCTGTATCGCCGCAGGCCAGATACCCTACTGCCGGATCGATGACATGTATTCCGTAGGAGGCGCACAGCTTCAGATTATCCTGAGTGACAGGATTCTCATACATCTGGGTATTCATGGCCGGAGAAATGTACTTGGGACACCTGCAGGCCAGAAAGGTAGTGGTCAGCATATCATCCGCCAGACCATGAACCGCCTTGGCGATGACATTGGCCGTAGCCGGAGCCAGCATAAAAATATCTGCCTTCTTGGCCAGTGCCACGTGTTCCACACTGAACTCAAAATTCCGGTCAAAGGTATCCACCAGGCATTTATTTCCCGTAAGGCTTTCAAATGTCACAGGCGTAATAAACTCCGTGGCATTCCTTGTCATAATCACCTGCACATCTGCATGAAGCTTTTTCAGGCTGCTGGCAAGATATGCGATCTTATATGCCGCAATGCTGCCGCTGACTCCAAGCACTACCGTCTTTCCCTTTAACATATCCATCCCTCCGCTCCTTGTCTTTTTCCCAAAACTGTGGTAATCTGTTACTCAGTATATCATGATATAATGATGGGGTCAAAAGATATTTTGGCCTCTGTGATACACATAACACTTCCTCAATCCTCTATTCAGAAAGGAGCCCCTCATATGATTTTAGCCATCGACATGGGCAACACCAACATTGTCATCGGAGCCATTGACCATAAAAAAACGTACTTTGTGGAACGGGTCACCACCAATCACGGCAAGACGGATTTGGAATACGCCGTCAACATTAAAAGCGTTCTGGATATCCACGGCATCCCTCTGTCTCAGATCACCGGAGGGATCATCTCCTCCGTGGTTCCTCCATTAAACATGACTTTAAAGTCCGCCATCAAAAAGATCTTCGGCTTTGAACCTATGCTTGTGGGCTCCGGCATGAAAACCGGCATAAACATCCTCATGGACAACCCGAAAACCGTGGGCGCCGACATGATCGTAGATGCCGTGGCCGCCATCAAAGATTACCCCTGCCCCATTATCGTCATTGACATGGGCACCGCCACCACCATGAGCGTAGTGGATTCTTCCGGCAATTACATTGGAGGAGTCATTCTTCCCGGTCTTAAAGTGTCCCTTGATTCCCTAAGCAGCAAGACGGCACAACTCCCTTACATCAGCCTTGACATGCCGGGCAGCGTCATCGGAAAGAATACCATCGACTGTATGCGCTCCGGTATCATGTACGGCAACGCTGCCATGATTGACGGCATTATCGACCGCATGGAGGCGGAGCTTGGCATGAAGGCCTCTGTGGTAGCAACCGGCGGGCTGGCACGTTTCATCACTCCCCTTTGCAGGCACCACATTTCCTATGAAGACGATCTTCTCCTAAAGGGTCTTCTGATCCTGTATGATAAAAACTGCAGGACCGCTTAAATGATGGCAGTCAGCAGCGGCAATTTTTATCCGCCTTCTGCATGACTGCAATCTTATGACACATCCGCCGGATTACATCCATGTCATGTACTCTTCCATGCTGCAGCCCCTTCCTTTTCCATTTTTCTTCTGTCCATATTACAGCCCATTTAGATTGTCCTCTCTCGTATCCAGCCAGTCTCTCAATCCATCTGCCGCCATATTGATGCTGAGAGACAGAAACACCATGCAAAGGCCCGGAGCCAGAATGAGCAGAGGCCGCTGGCGGACATACTGCCTGGCATCGCTGATCATAATGCCCCAGTCAGGGGCGGGCGGCGAAAGACCCAGACCCAGAAAACTCATGGAAGCCACAGTGATCACATTCCCGGCAACCCGCGTGGCAAATACTACGCAGACCATTCCCAGCAGATTGGGGGCAAGATGAAGAAAGAGAATCCTCAGATGACCTGCTCCCACAGTCTTTAATCCATCCACAAAGCTTTCCTCCTTAAGCTTCATGACTTCCCCCCGGACAATACGCGAAAACCCGGCCCAGGAGTTCAGGACAATGGCAATGATCATGCTTTTCACCCCCTGACCCAGAAGGCCCGCCACGGCGATCATCAGGGTCAGGCCGGGCAAGCCCTGAAAAATGTTGGACAGGATTGTGATGACAAGATCCGTGCCTCCTCCGAAATACCCGGCAAAAAGCCCCAGAAGAAATCCAAACATCAGGGAAAGAGCCGTGGCGGCCACAGCTAAAAGAATGGACTGACGGCCTCCGTAAAGAGTGCGGCTCAAAAGATCCCGGCCAATGTTGTCCGTTCCCAGAAGATGCTCCATAGACGGCCCTTCCAGGGCTCTTCCCAAATCTGAAGCCAAAGGATCATAAGGGGCAATCACTGGTGCCAGAATGCTGGAGAAAAGGATTGCCGTCAGCATGAACAGGGCAAGCTTTGTCTTTCCGCTTCTATTCCTCACTTAAACATCCCCCCTCTGCGGATTCTCGGATCGACTGCCATATAGAACAGATCCGTCAGCACATTGACAACCACATACACCGCCCCGGAGAACAGTACATAAGCCTGGACTACGTAATAATCCCTGGACTGGACAGCTAAGATGGCATAGCTCCCCACTCCCGGAATGGCAAAAACCGTCTCCACAACAGATGCGCCGCCCAATATGCCCGCCATATGCGTGCCAAGATAGGTGACCACAGGGATCAGTGCATTGGCGAAGGCATGGCACATCACAACCTGACGGCGGCTTAACCCCTTGGATAAAGCTACAGTCACATACTGCCTGCCGATTTCATCTAATATGGAGCTTCTCGTCAGCCTGGCACAGACCCCTATGCTTGGAAGAGCCAGGGTAATGGACGGGAGCAGGTAACCTGCCGGGGAGGTAATGCCGCTGGTGGGAAGGAGTTTCCACCTTTCGGCAAACCAATAGATCAGTATAATGGCTATCCAAAAGCCGGGAACGGACAGTGCAGTGGTGGAACACAGGCTGAGAATGTGATCCGGCATCCGGTCTTTATAAACTGCCATCCATACGCCAAACCCTACGCCGAACAGAATGGTAAATATCATGCTGAGGGCTGCCAGCCGGGCCGATATGGGAATTCTCCTGGAAAGCTGTTCCATAATGCTTTTGTTGGTAAAAAAGGAACGGCCAAGATCCCCGTGAAGAAGCTGGTTAAGCCAGTTTGCATACTGCACGCAGATGGGTTTATCCAGTCCCATACGGGCTGCTGCCTCCTCGTATTCCTCCTGGGAGTAGGACTCATTGCCATTGGGGTTTAACATCTGGTCTACAGGATCTCCCGGCGACATGACTCCCAGGGCAAAGGCCATGATGCTGACTCCCAAAAACACCGGCAGAAGAAGGGCTGATTTTTTTAACAGATATCTCATCAGTGCTGTCATAGTTTACTCCGCCCAGGAAATGGTGGGAAGGCCTACGCCAAAGGTTCTTCCGGCATAATTTTCAATGGCTTTATTGTGAATATTGACATTGATCTGGTAACAAATTGGGACACAGGCGCTGTCTTCAAAGAGAATGGTCTGAATCTCATCATAAACCTTTCTTCTCTCCTCCATATCCCCGATGGCAGACGCTCTGGCAATCAGTTCATCAATGGCAGCGTTGTAATAATTGTAATTCAGAAGCCGGTTTGAGTTCCCTCCAGCGGCAAAATACTGTTTAAACGTGGAAATGGGATCTGCGTTATTGATTCCGAAGACTGTCAGAGTTAAGTCGTAAGTCCCTTCTTTCTGCCTTTCCTTATAGACAGCCGAATCCAGAATCTCAATGTCCATATTCACTCCCAGTTCACTGTAAACCTGTTTTAAATACTCGGCCACAGCCTTGCAGTTATAATCCGACGCCGTGCCGGCGCGGATGATCATCGTCATGTCCGCGCGATCTGCAAGTTTCTCATCCAGTACTTCTTTTGCCAGAGCTTTTGCCTTCTCCATATTATATTCGCCCTTAAGATCCAGATGGAACACAGACTGAGGGCTTAAAAAGGAATATGCCGGCTCCAGAAGGCCGTTATAGAGAACCTGACAGATGCTCTCTCTGTCCGTGGCAAGATTGAAAGCCTCTCTCATGCGCCGGTCTGCCAAAAATTCATTGCTGCAGTTAAACATGATATACTCTGTCATATGGCTTTTTGTGCTGTCCATAGAAAAGTTTTCATCCGTATCACAGAGATTCTTTGCCGCGTCCATGGTGATGGCGCCATTGTCCGCAAGCCCCATGACCTCCCCCGCTTTTAAGGCGGAAATTCTTGTCTGGGCATCGGGAATACAGCGAATCCGAAACCGCTTTACCTTTCCCGGTTCTCCATAATAATCGTCATTTCGCTCCAGCAGCACATACTGAGAATCTACGTGTTCCACAATCTTGTAAGGGCCTGTGCCGATGGCATAGTCAGAGATCACTCCTGTTTCCTTATGAAAACACCGGGGACTGAACATAGGGCTGCCATAATCGGAAAGAATATATTCCAGGGTGGTAACAGGTTCTTTAAAGGTGAATTTCACCGTGTAGTCGTCAACCTTTTCCATTTTCTCCAGATTGGGGAAAGATTTTTCCACACTTAAGGATGTATACACAGATGGAATCCCATGGGTCCAGCGTTCAATATTCTCCAGGCATACGTCTGCATCAAACTGCACGCCGTCTGTAAAATATGCATCCTGGCGCAGATGGAAGATCCATTCTCTGTAAGCATCGTCATGCTCCCAGGACCGAGCAAGCCATGGCTCAATCACTCCCCCGTTGTTGGCAGTCAGGGCCTCCCATACATAAGCGCCTTCCCAGCAGTAAAATGCATCGCCGCTTCCCTGTACCGCATCCCGGTATGCGGCAATGACCACTTCCTCCTCATCGTTGCGGTTTTGTGCCTTCCCTGTCTGCCTGTCACTGTCTGTACCCTTTGGGGTTTTGCAGCCAGTCCCAAGAACCAGAGCCGCAGCCATTACAAAAAATGCCCCAAAAACTCTTTTCTTCATCTGAGCTTTCTTCATCTGAGCTTTCTTCATCTGAACTCCTCCGTCTTTAATGTTATGTTGTGATTAACAGCGATCCAATTTTTTAGGAAATACGGGAGAATCTCCCACGGACAAAGATTTATCGAATGTCTGGTTTTCACCGGAGAAAAACATGCAAAATACGCCGTCAGGGATACAGTCAGAAAACGCTTTCTTTTATATCTCACGGCTTCTTTTAAGCGGTACAATCAATGCCTCGTGATCTGGAAGTTAACTGCCCTGCAGGCAGAAATCAATTCCCGTACCAACAACCGGCAGGTTTCCTGACTTGCAGCTCTTCACAAAGGACCGCCTTCCCGGTTCCCCAGTGACTGCGCATACTGCGCCTGGCCTTTGCTCCCTGCTTACAGTGACGAGATCGTACAGGATTTGCACCTGTTTCCCTTTTACCTGTCTCCTTCGGATTCTTCCGAAGAGACAGCACCGGCTGCCTTCTAAATTGTCTTTGATTCTATCTGCGGACAAGGGACACACGCCTTGTATTCCCTTGTTCACGGAAGGTATTGTAACATCATATGGAAAAAAAGACAAGTATATCTGAACAAAGAAAAGAATTTGTCAAGGCCTTCCCCTGAAATTCCACAGGAAATTATTTTCAAATCCATACCCGAATAAATCTATAAAAATCAGTACATCATTCTTTTATAGCTTATGAATCTCAAAACCATGCGGAGGTAATGGATATGTCAATATACAAGGTTGAAATCTGCGGAGTCAATACGGCAAAGCTTCCGTTACTGAACAATGAAGAGAAAGAAGAACTGTTTAAGCGCATTAAACAGGGCGATAAAGAAGCACGGGAACAGTACATTAAAGGCAATCTGCGTCTGGTTTTAAGTGTCATCCAGCGTTTTTCCAGCAGCAATGAGAATGTGGATGATTTATTCCAGATCGGCTGCATCGGCCTCATCAAAGCCATTGATAACTTTGACACCTCCCAGAATGTGAAATTCTCTACTTACGCCGTACCCATGATTCTGGGAGAAGTGCGCAGATACTTAAGGGACAACAATTCCATCCGGGTCAGCCGGTCCCTTCGCGATACAGCCTACAAGGCAATCTATGCCCGGGAAGGCCTAACCCGCAAAAACGCCAAGGAGCCCACTATCATGGAGATCGCCGACGAGATCGGCATCAGCAAGGAGGAGATCACCTACGCCCTAGACGCCATCCAGACACCGGTAAGCCTCTATGAGCCGGTCTATACCGACGGCGGCGATCCTCTCTACGTCATGGACCAGATCAGCGACAAAAAGAACCTGGAGGAGAACTGGGTGGAGGATATCTCCCTAAGCGAAGCCATGAAGCGGCTGCCGGAACGGGAGCGCCACATCATTGATATGCGCTTCTTTGAGGGGAAGACCCAGACCGAGGTGGCGGAGGAGATACACATCAGCCAGGCCCAGGTGTCCCGCCTTGAGAAAAATGCCTTAAAGACCATGAAAAATTATCTGAGCTAAGGTACTGACACATTCACGTTCAGGCAAACTTCCCTGCCTAAATTTCGCAAAACCAGATTTCCCACCTGCGGACCGGGGAACCCGCACCCCTTGTCCGCAGAGGGAACCACATCTTGCCTTCTGTCGTCTGCTATATATGGTTCTCTTTCCCATAGTTTTTGTTAATATATAAAATCAAGGGAAAATTATTGGAATATTTGTAGATTTTAGACAGAATAAATAGTATAATACTCTTATACTTATTAACCATATTTGAAAGGGGAATTGGCGATGGATGACAAGATTATCCGGCTTCAGAAGATTTTAGATGACAGTCGTTACACCGTAGCCCTGTGCGGTTCCGGTATGATGGAAGAATGCGGTTTCATAGGTGTGAAAAAACAGGACAAAGCCTATGACATTGAGCAGAAATACGGCTATTGTTCTGAAGAACTATATACCAGTGCATTCTATAATGCCCGCCCGGAATTATTCTTTACGTTTTACCGCAATGAGATGTTAAACTTTCCTCCTGAACTCACTGCCTCCAGTCCCGCCATGGCAGAACTTGAAAAAAACGGCCATCTGCACTGTGTCATTACCAGCAATATCTATGATATTCCCTACCGGGGCGGCTGTAAGAACGTGATCAGCCTTCACGGCACCATTTATCAAAACCAATGCCCGCGCTGCAAGAAGATGTATCCTCTGGAATACATCAAGAATTCCTCCCGCACGGTTCCTCTCTGTGAAAAGTGCAACATTCCTGTGCGGCCTTTGGTCTCTCTCTTCGGGGAGATGGTGGACAGTCAGAGAATGACAAAAACCACCCAGGAGATTGCAAAAGCAGATGCCCTCCTTCTCCTTGGCACTTCCCTGGACTCCGAAGTATTCAGCCACTACATAAAATATTTTACGGGACGCTGGCTGGTGATCATCCACCACGAAAAACACTACAAGGACAGCAATGCCAGTATGGTAATTCTGGACCATCCGAAGAATGTTCTCCCGCTGCTCCACTGACAGAGGGCATGGCTGACGCCATGCCCCCTTTTTTATTCAAACCTGACAATCTCTTTTTTCAGCCTTTTCATAATCTTCTTCTCCAGCCTTGAGATATAGGACTGAGAAATACCCAGAAGGTCCGCCACCTCTTTCTGAGTCATCTCGTCCCCGTCTTCATTGGTGAGCCCGTACCTGAGCTCCACAATCTTTTTCTCCCTGGGACTTAAACGGCTGATAGCCATATTTAACAGGTCCTTCTCCGTCTCATATTCCAGATCACGGTAAATCACATCCTCATCCGTTCCCAATATATCAGAAAGCAGCAGTTCATTGCCGTCCCAGTCCACGTTCAGTGGTTCATCAATGGATACCTCCACCTTGGTCTTATTATTTCTCCGCAGATACATAAGAATCTCATTCTCAATGCATCTGGAAGCATAGGTGGCCAGCTTAATGTTTTTCTCCGGATTAAAGGTGTTGATGGCCTTAATAAGGCCGATGGTGCCTATGGAGATCAGATCCTCCACACCCACGCTTGTATTATCGAATTTTTTTGCGATGTACACCACCAGACGGAGATTATGTTCAATCAATGCTGATTTCGCTCCCGCCTCCTCCTCTGTCCCAAGTTTTGCGATCAGTCTGGCCTCTTCCTCCCCGTCTAAAGGCGCCGGCAAGATGTCAGCACCTCCGATATAATGTACCTCCCCTTCCTTCTGAAACAGCATGGTCTTAAAACTGGGTACTGTTTTAAACTGGAAACGGTTTGGTATTGATACTTTAATCACCACTGGTAATTCCTCCTTCTTTGTCCTGCCCATCTGCGGACATATCCCCGTGAAGCAGCACCTCATAACTGTTGTCTATGGTCATCCCATAAGGCGCTCTGGCAATCCACGGCCTGGCAATCTCCACACTCCCCTTTTTTTCGCCGCACCACATGCCGCAGATTTTCATACGTTCAATTCTGATTCCCGCCATCACTCCATAAGGATTCCCCACTGTGCGGTAAGGAATCGCAGCCTTCTCATGGTTCCCGTCAGCAAACAGATTCCAGATCCTCTCTGTCACGATCTGAACTTCCTTTCCGCTTACAGGTTCCCTTAAGAAATTGCCGGTATCCAGATATGCCGTGGTCTCCACGGAAATATCCCCGTCCGCCAAAACCACCAGATACCTGTTTTTCCGCTCCTTTGCCATCTCCCTTGCAAACTGTACAAGCCCTTTAACCAGGAGGCATGTTCCGGCAATCAAAAACAGCCACTTGAAAAGGGGCAGCCAGCAGGCCCTCTCTCCCCTCATAATCATAATCACATAGAAACCTGCCCTGGTATACTCATAAAGAAATTCCATGACTCCGCCTGAAAGCAGCGCCAGCACATAAAAACTCCCTGTCTCCTTTATGAGTTCCCTTATGTCCCCCGGCCTGTACACCACGATCATCATCAAAGCCGCCGCGCCAAAAGAGGCAGTCATCATCACCCATGGGGGAAGCTGCCAGAAAAGCGCCTGAGCACATCCGAACACTCCCCCCACAATACTCCCCCAAAAAAGACGTCTGAGAGAAGCCCCTCTTTTCAGGAATTTCTTCAGAATATACAGCAAAAGAAAATCCATAATAACATTCACAAGAAAAATAACATCTATGTACAAATAAATGTCCACGCCACTACCGCTCACCTCCCGCCTCACAATTCCCATTATAAAAAATTAATTCGCGGAAATTTGTCAAACGGAGGGAGAGAGGGAAAATAATTTATCGGGGAGATTTGGCAAGAAACGACCTGAGAAAAAAATTTGTTGACTTGACAGTATCAAATATTCACGAAGAACTTATGTCAGTCAAAAAAGAGCTGTGGTATCCGGGAGAGAACACTCATGGCTGGCATGAGTGTTCTCTCCCGGATACCGCAGCTCTTTTTCGTCTGTGTCTATCTCTTATTGCGCAGGAAATCAGGTATAGTAATATCTTTCATATTCACATTGGGACGGTAGGGCGTTCCCGGCTGGGGAACGGTCTGGCCCGGCTGGCCTCCGCCGTTTATGCCGTTCACAGGCTGGCCTCCGCCTACTCCTGAGACAGGACGAACAGGCGCCGGACCGCCTGCCTGTACGGGACGGCCTGTCCCATAACCGTTCATACCCGGCTGGGCTGTGGCTGCCGCCTCGGCAGGACCTGTCTTTGGTCTGTATGGAGCGCCGAACCCGGCCATAGCGTTGGACACAGGCGTTCCTTTGGCCACATGTCCGTCAAGGCCCGTGGCGATAACCGTAATGGTAGCCTCGTCCTGAGCGCTCTCGTCATACATGGCTCCGAATATAATATTGGCTTCTTCTCCTGCCAGTTCCTGTACATAGCTGGCGGCTTCGTTGGCCTCGATAAGACTGATGTCTCCGGAAATATTGATAATAACATGGGAAGCGCCCTCGATGGTGGTCTCTAAAAGAGGACTGGATACAGCCTGCTTCACGGCCTCCACCGCCTTCTCGTCTCCCTTTGCCTTGCCGATGCCGATATGGGCGATACCCTTATCAATCATAACGGTCTGCACGTCTGCGAAATCAAGATTAATAAGACCCGGAACATTGATCAGATCCGTAATGCCCTGAACTGCCTGCTGAAGCACTTCATCCGCTTTCTTGAGAGCATCGGGCATGGTGGTGCGCCTGTCCACAATCTCCAAAAGCTTATCGTTGGGAATCACAATCAGAGTGTCCACGCTCTCCTTTAAGCGCTCAATTCCCTGAAGGGCATTGGTCATACGGGTCTTGGCTTCGAACTTAAAAGGCTTGGTCACCACGCCTACAGTCAGGATCCCCATATCCTTGGCGAGCTTTGCCACCACAGGAGCAGCTCCCGTTCCTGTTCCGCCGCCCATGCCGCAGGTGACAAATACCATATCCGCACCCTTTAAGGCCTGAGCAAGCTCTTCCGAGCTCTCCTCCGCCGCTTTCTCACCGATATCAGGCCTTGCGCCTGCTCCCAGTCCCTTGGTCAGCTTCTCGCCGATCTGCATGGCCGTGGGAGCTTTGCAGAAACCAAGTGCCTGCTTGTCCGTATTCACGCCGATGAACTCCACGCCGGCAATATTCTCATCAATCATACGGTTCACAGCATTGTTCCCTGCACCGCCTACGCCTACTACAATAATCCTCGCTGTATTCTCCGCCTCATTTATCTTAATCTCTAACAAGATACTTCCTCCTTCATGCTAAATCGATATCTATTCCCTATGTACTTATGGGTCATTCCCTCAGTAAGCCTATTCTAAACATAACCTATCTAATACTATATTTTATTTCCCCTAAAATATCAACTGTTTTTTTAGGATTTTTCAAGACTTCCGCTTAAACGTAAAGGCCATATTGCTGTTGGTCGGATCATAGGTGTCAAGATAGAGAATTCCGTTCAGACCTTCAAGCTCCGGCAGCATGTTGGACAGCCTTAAGACCTTCCCCGCAATATTGGAACTGTCTCCCAAAAACACTTCCAGATTCTCCATATGCAGAGTGGCATCGCCCCTGCTGTCGAACTGAATTCTCTCCACCCCCAGCTCATGGCGGGTCAGCACCTGGGTCAGGTCAAGAATCTCTCTGAATACCTTTTGATCCTCCACGGGAAGAGACTTATGGAGTACGATCTGTCCGTAAGACAGCCCCATAATCCTGGGAATTCCCTCCACCTCCTCATTGGTGCTTTCCACGATAATTCCGTCTTTATCAAAATACATATAACTGCTCATGTAGGATACATAGCCCACTACGCTTTTCTCATGGACGATGACTTCCACGTCAAAGGGACTGTGGAAAACAAGATTATAATCTTCCACAAAAGGGATCTGCATATGTTCTCTCAAGCGGTCTTTTCCATAGCAATAAAGGACATTCCAGTCCGCCTTTCCCGGAAAAATCCGCTCAATCAGTTCCTCCTTCGTATACCGGCTGTTGCCGCTTACCGTGATCTGACGTATATTCAGGGACATAACCGTGATCCCCATAATCAAAAACACCGCCGCCAGTCCTAAGAGAACCCTGTGATGCTTTCTTTTGCTTATGCTTTTGTCCGTATCCCCTGACGGCTGCCTCCGACGGGACAGCTGCACCACTTTAGACTGAGTCCCATAGGGATTCCCCCTCCCTTTGGGGGCATCCCACAGCTTATGCCCCTTCCGGGACTGATGTCCGGCCTGAACCGGACCAAAAGGTGTTTTGAATTGTATCATGCCTCTCTCCATATGTCTGCCCCCAGACTCCTTAAGTCCCGGCAGATATCTTCATAGCCCCGCAGAATGTGATAACACTCTGTGACTTTTGTCTCTCCTTCTGCTGCAAGTCCTGCTATGGTCAGGGCGGCTCCACCCCTTAGGTCACAGGCTCTCACACGGGCGCCGGAAAGGCTTCTCTGCCCGGTAACCCAGGCTTCCTTCCCTTCTATTATAATAGCTGCGCCCATTTTATGCAATTCTTTTGCAGTGGCAAATCTTCCCTCAAATACCGTTTCCTTCAAGCATCCCCTTCCCGCCCCTACAGACATGAGCACCAGCATCATGGACTGTAAGTCCGTGGGAAATCCGGGATAAGGTTTGGTCTCCACTGACACATTCCCGGGACTGCCTGCCATAGCTATCTGTATGGTATCGCCCAAAACCCGAATATGAGCTCCCATCTTTTCAAAAACTTCTATGACACAGCCAAGGTGTCCCGGACTGCTTCTTGTAAAAACCGCCTCCCCTCCCGCCGCCATGACAGCGGACAGATAGGTTCCTGTCACAATCCGGTCTCCCGGCACGTCATAGACGATATCCTTAAATTCCCTGGTTCCCTTAACCTTTAAACAGTCCGTACCGATTCCAGCGATCTCTACTCCCATGGCCTCAAGCATCCGGCACAAAGCCTCCACTTCCGGTTCCCTGGCAGCTCCCCGCAAAACCGTGGTTCCCTCTGCCGCCGCAGCCGCCAAAAGCACATTTTCCGTGGCTCCCACACTGGGGTAAGAAAAGGCAATGACCGTGCCTTTCATCCCTTTTGTCCGTGCATGAAGGACACCGGACTCTTCCTCAATCCGGGCCCCCAGTTTTTTAAGAGCGAAAAGATGCATGTCAATGGGCCTGCTTCCGATGGAACATCCTCCCGGATAATGGACCACTGCCTCTCTGCTCCGCCCTAAAAGGGCTCCCAAAAGTATAATAGACGACCGCATGGCTTTTCCCTGCTCTTCAGGAATCCGGACCCCTGTAAGTTCACGGGCACAGATGGTTAGGGTATGACCCGTAAGATGACAGGCGCATCCCATGGATTCCAATATCCCCATCATACAGAAAACATCCTGTATTCTGGGAACATGACTTAAGACTGTCGTTCCCTTATGGAGAAGGGCAGCCGCCATCATGGGCAGAACCGCATTTTTCGAACCCTGAATTTCAAGTTCGCCTTTTAACGAATGGTAACCTTGGACTATAATCTCAGACAACCCATATTCCCTCCTGAGTCTTCCTATATACCATCCTATGTATGATCAATTTGTCCGTTGCGCTGTAAATCACGGTTATTTTTCTAATTTTATCTGATTTGACACACTTAACACCATGCCCATCTCCACCATCAAAAATAGAATGGATGTACCGCCATAGCTGATGAAGGGCAGAGTAATTCCCGTATTGGGAATGGTATTGGTAACCACCGCAATGTTTAAGATCACCTGAATCGCAATATGGGCCATAACCCCGACGACGATCAGGGCGCCGAAGAGATCCGGCGCGTTGCTGGCAATGAGCATAAACCGATAAATCATAAACATAAAGATCAAAATCACGGACACGGCCCCGAAAAGCCCCAGCTCCTCGCAGATGATGGAAAAGATCATATCATTCTGGGCCTCCGGCACAAATCCCAGCTTCTGAATACTCTCTCCTAAGCCTTTGCCAAAGAGTCCGCCGGAACCGATGGCATAGAGTCCCTGAAGCACCTGATACCCTCCTGTCGTGGGATATGCCTCCGGGTCAAGCCACACATTGATTCTGGTCAGCTGATAAGGCTTGAGAATCTTTACTGCAGTCAAAGCATGGCCGATGGGACCGGCAAAAATAATCACCAAAGCTCCCAAAGCCACACACAGGGCATAGGGAAGTTTCTTCCTGCTGGCCACAAACATCATGACAAAACCGATTCCTGCAATAATAATACCAGAACTTAAATTGTTGGCCGCCACAATACCGGCCAGGGGGATGGTTATGAGAACGGCTCTGGCTATTCCCGCCGGCCGGTCCACATCCTTCCCGATTCTGGTAATCAGAGCAGCCATGGCCACAATTACCGTAATCTTAACCAGCTCCGTGGGCTGAAAGCTAAAGGTATCGCCTATGCCCAGCCACCTTTTCTTTCCGTTGACTTCCCTTCCCACCAGGCTGACGGCGATCATCAGAATCCAGGATACGACAATAGCCAGCCCTGAAAATCTGGCATACCAATGGTAATCCATCTTAGACACCATGATCATGATAAAAAATCCGCCGAACGCGATAACTCCCTGACGGGTCATGAAATGAGCGGCATCTCCTTTGTAGTTTATCTGCGCCATGTAAGAACTGGCGCTGTAGATCATCACCAGCCCGAAAATGGTAAGAAATACAATGGCGAACAGAAGGCTGTAATCGTAAAATCGGCGAGCTTTCTTTTTTTGTTTCGGCAAAACAGCCTCCTCCCTTATTCCCTGCGTCCTCCCTACAGATTCCTGACGCATTCCTTAAATATCCTGCCCCTCTCTTCATAATTTTTGAACATTCCCCAGCTTGCGCATGCAGGGGAAAGCAGGACATTATCTCCCATATTGGCATAGGAGGCGCATACGCTGACCGCCTCGGACATATCCTCCGCATACATGATCTCCGTAAAACCGTGGGCTTTGGCGCACTCCGCAATCTTGTCTCTGGTCTGACCGATGAGCACAAGATATTTTACCTTATCTTCAAAAGCCTCGATCCACTCGTCATACTCCGACTCCTTATCATAGCCGCCGGCAATCAAAAGCGTAGGGCCCGGCATGGCCCTGATGGCCTGAATGGCCGCGTCAGGATTGGTTCCCTTGGAGTCGTTGTAGTACTTGACGCCGGAGCGCTCCAGAACAAACTCAATCCGGTGTTCCACTGCCTTAAAATTTTTCACGACCCTCCGAATCCGGTCTATGGAAACACCCATGGTGGAACCGATGGCAATGGCCGCCATGACATTTTCATAATTATGACGTCCTAACAAGTTCAAATCCCTGGTATCCACAACAGGAGTCACCCTCCCGTTGTGGGCAAAACAGATGGTATCCCCGTCCAGGTAATACCCTTCCGCCAGGGTCTGACGGCTGCTGAAGAACACCACCCTGCACTTGCGGTGCTCATTGTCCTCCCGGCCGAATTCCCTTAAGACCGGATCGTCAAAATTCAGCACACAGGTATCCTTTTCCGTCTGGTTCATGGTAATACTTTCTTTCACCGCAATATAGTTTTCCATGGTATGGTGACGGTTCAGATGATCCGGCGTAATATTTAAGATGGCGCTGATATCGGGGCGGAAATCCATAATGGTCTCCAGCTGAAAGCTGGACACCTCCGCCACGGTCACACTCTCGTCCTCTGTCTTTAGAGCCACCTGGGTATAGGGGATTCCGATATTTCCCACCACATACACATCCTCATACTTGGATTTCATAATCTCCCCCACCAGAGCCGTGGTGGTGGTTTTGCCGTTGGTCCCCGTAATGGCGGCCAGACGCCCCTTAGCGCACTGAAAGGCAAGCTGAATCTCGCCCCAGATCGGAATCCGCATCTCATCAAGCAGAGCCACAAAAGGCGCCTCCAGGGAGATCCCCGGACTGATGATGCACAGCTCCACCCCCTTTAAGTCGCTTCTCAGAAGCTCTCCCAGAACAATGGAAATCTTGGCGCCCTCATCGAACTCACTTCGAAGTTTCTCTTTGTCCAGTCCGGCATTGCCGTCATAAAGAACTACCTCTCCCCCCTTATCAAGAAGCAGTCTGGCCGATGAAATCCCGCTGATTCCGCTTCCGGCTACCAGCACTTTCTGACTCTGGCTCATAATTTTTTCCTCCTAGTATAGATGTATGTATCGCCGCATACTTGGGATATCAGATCCCTAAGTATGCGATCAGACAAAGGATGGCTGTGACAATGGAGAACACGGCTACAACCCGCGTCTCCGACCATCCGCACAATTCAAAATGATGATGGATGGGGGCCATCTTAAAAATTCTTTTCCCCCCGGTCTTTTTAAAATAAGTTACCTGGATCATAACCGACAATACCTCCACCAGATAAATCATGCCGATAATTGGAATAAACAGCGGCAGCTGCATCATGCAGGCGCTTGCCGCCACAAAGCCGCCCAAAGCCAGGGAACCCGTATCCCCCATGAACACCTTGGCCGGATATACATTAAACAGAAGGAATCCCAGAAGGCTTCCCACCACAGCCCCTGTTATGGGACTGATTCCGCTTTTTTCTCCTAAGGAAATGATTGTCAGAAATGTGGCTACGAGAATGGTCACACTGGTGCACAGCCCGTCAAGACCATCTGTAAAATTCACGCCGTTGTCCGTGCCCAGCATTACCACAAAAACAAAAGGCACATAGAAAATTCCGAAATTCAAATAATACCCGCCTTCAAACCCGCCGGTAAAGGGGATCAGGACCCATGTGCCCACTTCCCCTGAATTCATAAGATAGTAGGCAAAGATCCCTGTGATGACCATCTGACCTATGAGTTTCTGAGCGGGATTAAGCCCCTCGGAACGCTTCATCACAATCTTTATATAGTCGTCAAGAAAACCGATAATGCCGAATCCCACCGTCACAAACAGCACCGGTATCATCTTCGGATAGTCCTTAAGATAAAACATGGAAGTGATAATGATGCTTCCCAATATGATCAGTCCTCCCATAGTAGGAGTTCCTGCTTTTTTCAAATGCGCCTGAGGTCCGTCTTCCCTCACCTGCTGGCCAAATTTCAGCTTGTGGAGGAAGGGAATCACAACAGGACACAGGATTGCGCTGATTGCAAAGGCGATGATAATCGCTAAGATGGTTTCATTAATCATATTGCACCTCAAAGTCTTATGTAGTATATAACTGCAGGTGTTCCCCAAACCCTAAGTCAGCCTGGGCTGTCAGTTATATCCGGGGTTGGTTCTATCCCTAAATAGGGCAGGATATTTTTGAATAAATCAGCGATGACCGGGGCGGCGATGGTTCCACCGTAGTAGATTCCCACAGGCTCGTTGATGGTGATCAGGGCGATGACCTGGGGGTCGTCTGCCGGAGCGAAACCTATGAAGCTTGATATATATTTTTTCAGGCTCCTGGGAAGCTTCTCCGAAGTGGCGGTCTTGCCGCCGATTCGGTAGCCCGGAAGGGAAGCTTTCTTGCCGCTGCCCTCGGAGACTACGTGCTCCAAGATATAGCCCATGGTCCTGC
Source organism: Clostridiaceae bacterium (assembly GCA_910574345.1). Taxonomy (GTDB): domain Bacteria; phylum Bacillota; class Clostridia; order Lachnospirales; family Lachnospiraceae; genus UBA3402. The sequence continues at coordinate 22,586 of CAJSZV010000007.1, forward strand.
TGGTCTCTTTGGACACAATCCCCTCTTTTACCGGGTAGGAAAAACGGCGGACTGTGGTTTTATCCGAGCTGACCGCCTGGATTCCAAAATGAGGCGTGACTCTGCTGCCTCCGTTAACGATGGAAGAAACCGTAGTGATCAGCTGTAAGGGAGTGATCTGGAAAGACTGGCCGAAGGATACTGTGGCCAGTTCCACCAATCCCATATTTTCTTTTTTGTGCATGATGGTGGAGGCTTCTCCCGGAAGATCCACTCCTGTTTTGCCCAGGAGACCGAACTGACCGAAATAGTGATAATATCTGTCCACTCCCAGGCGCTGGCCCACATCAATGAAGACCGGATTGCAGGAGTTCATAGCCCCCTGAAGAAAATTTTCCGCTCCGTGGCCCCCTATTTTATGGCACCGGATCTTCCTGTCTTCCACAATGCGGAAACCCGGACAGGAAAATCTGTCGTCCAGAGTTACCACGCCTTCCTCCAGACCCGCGGCAGCGGTGATGATCTTAAAGGTGGAACCGGGCTCGTAGGTATCGTTAATGCTGGGATTTCTCCACATCCGGTTGAGCAGATCCTGCCTTGACGCTGTCTGCCCTTCTTCGGGTTCCACATTCAAGGTGAACGGATCGTTTAAATCAAACTCCGGAACATTGACCATGGCAAGAATTTCCCCGTTTTGAGGGTTCATGACAATGACAGATACCCCCTTGGCGCCCTTTTCTTCCATGACCTTCAGGGCCAGCTGCTGGGCATATGTCTGGATGTTGACATCCAGGCTGACAGTTAAGTCCGCACCTGCCACAGGTTCTACCCGGTCCTCAAAGGCATTGTCAATCTCCACTCCCGCCGCGTCCGCCTGAGTCAGAATCAGGCCGTTGGTTCCTTTCAGCCAGGATTCGTATTTTACTTCCAGGCCGATGATGCCCTGGTTGTCTCCGCCGGTAAAGCCAAGAACCTTGGAGGCCAGGCTCCCATATGGGTAATACCGCTTGTAATCCTCGTCTACTTTCACACCATCCAGACGGTAATTCCTGATCTGATCTCCCAGTTCCTTATCCACATTAGTTGCCACGATCTCCCTGGCGCTGTACTTCTCCACTTTTTTTCTCACATCATCAGGTGAAAGGTCAAGGGCCTGGGAAAGAACTTTTACCACCTGGTCTTTGTCGGTTATCTGGTTATGAATCACGGATATGGTACAAACCGTACGGTTGGTGGCGATGACCGTCCCGTTGCGGTCCAGAATCCGGCCTCTGGCAGCTTTGATGGTCCTCTCTCTCTGATGCAGCTCCTCGGCCATCTGGCTGTAATGCTGGGAGCGAAAAATCATAAGGAAGATAAGACGCCCCGTAAGCCCCAGCATCAAAAGACAGGATATGAGACATAACACTGCCACCCTTCCTCTGTGGTATGACTGATTTCGATACATGCAACACACCCCACTGACAGGCCGTTGCTACAGTATATGAATCTTTCCCGGAAATATGCCGGCGGCAGCTTTCCTTTGTCCCGGCAGTCACTCATTCTCCGGCAGAAGTACTTCCTTCTCCTGAACCGGAGGTACTCTCCCCAGTGGTCTCCTCCCCCTGCCCGCTCTCCGTCTCCGGCAGACTTTCCGCCTGGGGGCTGGTCTCTGTCCCGCCGCTCTCCTGAGGGGAGAGAAGATCCGGCAGAGCCGACGGTATAGGCATACCGTCCTCGCCTGTCTCGTCAGGCACATACTCATCGGTCTCATATACCCGTGTCTCCGGCTGGGAAGGCTCCCTTCCCTGACTGATTCCCTCTTCCTCAGGAACCCTTCCCTCTCCTGCCAGGTCTTCTTCCGGTTCGTCTGTCACAGGAAAAACATTCAAATACGGCAGAATATCACTCATTACATTGGAAAACACCCGGCTTGCGTAGGAACTGCTGGCCTGCTTCTCCACATTGGGCTCATCAATAACCACATATACCAGAACTTTGGGATGATCCGCCGGGGCAAATCCGCAGAAGGACACCACATAGTCTTCCTTGTTGCGTCCCGTCTTCTCCGCTGTTCCCGTCTTGCCTCCTATCTCATAGCCCTCTACCTGGGCCGCCTTGCCGGTTCCCTCCGCCACCACCCGTCTTAAGGATTCCTTTAAAAATCTGCTGGTGGCATCTGATACGGTCTCCCGAACCAGCACGCCGTCATTTTTATAAATCACCGCACCGTTTTCGTTGAGCACCTGCTTTACCACATGGGGTTCATAGTAGGAACCACCGTTGATAACCGAGGAAAATGCCGCTGCCATCTGAACCATGGTGCAGTTAAAGTTCTGTCCGAATCCGTTGGTGGCAAGACTGGCGGCATCCATTCGGTCCGCCGTGTAGATCAGAGAAGCCGCATCCGCCTCTCCCGGAAGGTCGATGCCTGTCTTGGAACCGAAATTAAATAATTCCTGATATTTGGTAAATGTGGTTTTCCCCTCCATGGCCGCCATATGCATCATGGCGTCATTGCAGGACACAATAAGGGTTTCCTCCACACTCAGATCCCCATGGCCGCCTTTTGAGTAGGCTGTGCAGTGGATCTCATGTCCGCCAACCATCTCAAGACCGTCGCAGTTAAAATACGTACTGGTCTGAAAGATATTTTCCTCCAATCCTGTGGCCACGGTGAACACCTTGGCCGGAGAACCTGGTTCATAAGTATCGCTCACACAGAAATTCCTCCACATCCGGCTTAAGGCGTCTACCTTTTCCTGGTCCGTCATGGCATCAATCTCTTCCTCTGTATAGAGTCCGCTTAAGTCTCTGGGATTATTCAGATCATAACTGGAATTGTCTGCCATTGCCAGAATCTCTCCGTTGTTGGGATCCATTACGAGAATTCCGATCTGTTTGCTTCCGGGATCTTCCTTCCACTCTTTAATCCGCTTCTCCACCAGTTCCTGAATGTAGATATCAATGGTGGACACGATGGTATCACCGTTTCTGGCCGGCTTAATGACTGCCTCCATATTGGTGTCGTCATTTAAGTATCCGTACTCCCTTCCGTTGGTTCCGATGAGAGAATTGTTATAATACTGCTCAATGCCTCCGTTTCCCTCGCTTCCATCGCTGGAAGTGAATCCGATGATGCTGCAGGCCAGGGAATTATAGGGATAAATCCGTTTGTACTCGTCCTCAAACCAGACGCCGCGGATCCTTTCTCTGATATCATTTTTATAGTTTGTCTCATTGACCGACTGCTGCAGGGCCTCAAAGGCTTCCTTCTTCTCATAAGTCATCCTTCTCTCATACCTGAGGTACCTTGATTCCCTGTGGTCCATGAGAGTTTCCAACAGTTCATTTCTGTCATATCCGAAGATCTCTGTCAGAGCATTGACTGTAGGATTCAGATACAGCTCTTCCTTCTCATAGATCTGAGCCGGGTCAAGGATTAAGTTGTACACCTTGTCGCTGGTGGCCAGATACGTGTTGTTGCGGTCCACAATATCCCCTCTCCGGTAAGGAATCACCCGGCTGTCATAGGTAGAGTGCTGAGATAACACCACCTTGGTATAGTCTTCATTATTCTCTTTTACAATGTTATATAATACCGCAATCAATGCAAACAAAGCCAGCATAATCACAAAAACCGTGATTGCCAGCTTTTCCTGCATGTGTTTTACAAATGTCTTCCTGCGGTGGGGGGGCCTTCCCCTTTCCTCGTTCGGCTGGTGACTAGTAACTCGGGATGTCTTCATACTGCCTTACATACTCGCTTTCTGTCTGATGATACAGACGAACCTGATTCTTGCCCGCATAAACCATCCCCAACTCTTCTGTGGCCACTTTGTAAACATAATCAAGATCCACTGATGTGTTAATCCTGGTCTGCGTTGTGTCGTTCTCAGACTTTAACGCATCCAGTTCCTGTTCCAACTTTTTAATGTTGTCCATGCGTCTTGTCATAACCGACTGCACATGGATATAGTTGATACAGATAAACAATGTACAGCAGGAGGCAATCATCAGTACTGCCAGATAAGGCAGGTTCATCTGCAATGCCTTCTCCTGATTACGCCTTACTTTATAACTTACTTTCCGATGTTTCCTCTCCTTCGGCTGCTGTCCGGGGGTTCGCTCAGGCTCCGGCTTGCGCACGGTGCTGCCATGTATGTATTCCTGCCTGCGAGGCAGTCTTCTCTCTGCCATAATCTATCCTCCCCTTTCCACTTTGCAGGCCCTTAAGCGCTCAAAGAGCATTATATCTTCTCAAATACTCTCAGTTTTGAACTTTTGGACCGCTTATTCTCTGCTGTCTCTTCTTCTGAAGGCACAATGGGCTTTCTCGTCACCACATGGCCTTTGCTCTTTCTTCCGCAAACACATATGGGAAAATCTTTCGGGCATATGCATGGATTCTCATTGTCCCGAAAACGGTTCTTCACGATCCGGTCTTCCAGGGAATGAAAGGTAATAATACACAGCCTCCCCCCCGGATTTAACAAGTCGATCATGGTGTCAATGGAATCCTCAAGCACCTTAAGCTCCCGGTTCACCTCGATCCGGATAGCCTGAAATGTCCTTTTGGCCGGATGGCCTCCTGTCGCCCTCATCTTCATGGGAATGGCGGCTTTGATGATCTCCCCCAGTTCCCCTGTAGTCTCAATGGGCCCTGTCTGCCTGGTCTTTACCACATGTTTTGCAATGTTTTTGGCAAATTTCTCCTCCCCGTAATCTCTGATCACACGATACAGCTCTGTCTCACTGTATTCATTGACAACCGTTCTTGCCGTCATTATCTGGCTTCTGTCCATCCTCATATCCAGGGGGGCGTCTTCCCTGTAAGTAAATCCTCTCTCAGGGGTGTCCAGCTGATAGGAAGACACTCCCAGATCCAGGCAGATCCCGTCCACTCCCGTAATATGAAGCCCCTTCAGGACAGACCGTATATTCTCATAGTTGCTCTTAATAATCCTAACCTTGTCCTCATAGACCTTAAGACGCAAAGCCGCTGCTCTGATGGCATCCTCGTCCTGGTCAATTCCGATCAGGCGTCCTTTCGTACCCAGGTGTCTGCACACTTCAAAGGCATGGCCTCCGCCTCCCAACGTTCCGTCCACATAGATTCCCTCAGACTTCACATTCAGGCTGTCCACGGTTTCCTTAAGCAGTACTGACTTGTGTTCAAATGTCATATTCCAAGACCTTCCATACTCTCCGCAATCTCGTCCATGTCATCATATACATTAGCTGATATCCAGGACTCCTTGCTCCAGATTTCAATTCGGTTGCCTACGCCCACCATCACTGCTTCCTTCTCAATGCCCGCAAATTCACGCAGAACGGAAGGAAGGAGAATTCTTCCCTGCTTGTCTACTTCACACAGAGTGGCGCCGGCCAGGAAAAAGCGGGTAATTTTACGTGCATTAGCATTGGTCAGGGGCAGGTTCTTAAGCTTTTCTTCCAGTATCTTCCATTCGGTGTTTTCATACACGAAAAGACAGCCATCCAGACCCTTCGTCACTACGAATTCATCTCCCAGCTGCTCTCGAAACTTAGAAGGAACGATCAAACGCCCTTTCGCGTCTACTGTATGATTGTATTCACCCATGAACATACGCAATCACCTGCTGTAACTTTCACGCCACTTTCCAACCACTTTGCACCACTTCATACCACTTTTCACCACTTGGTATCTTAATTCTAGTACAAACCGGGGGAAATAGCAAGGAAAACTTACAAAAATATGGCACAAAAAAAGAACAGCCGCCTGATAGCAAACAGCTGTTCTTACTCACACCATATTCTTTTTAATATCCTGCTATAATATACTCTTCAATAAGCCTGTCCAGTTCCACACTATTTTTATAAATCTCATCATAATTCTGATTCTCATCAATGCTTTTATTCAGGACAAGTCTTGCCAATTCGATTTTTTGAATCAGCTCATCTTTTGAATTCTCCATTTTCATTCTCCTTTGCCTGTATTTTTCTGCTTCTTCCTCATCGAGTCTGCAGCCATATCCGGCCAAGCACGATCTGCCATTGAAAAAAAGGAGAGTTTTTTGACTTTGGCAAAAGTAAGTCGTAAGGACGCTGATTATGACTCCCCCATAATCAGCCGGTCCCACTGCCCCGAATGCGGCAACTTTAAAATACCGCCCAGGATTGCAACCCTAATGCTTCACATTTGTCTGCGCAATCCAAATGTGTATCTCTCAAGGTTTTCTTCATTTTAACCCCAAATAGGCCAAAAATCAATGTAATTCGACCGACATATTCTTCCATAATTCGACATATCGTCCTATCTGGGTAACATTCTCGTCATAAATTTTTCTCTTTTCATTCCTTCGCTTCTATGTTATGATGATGCCAGAGCCAAAAAGCTGACCTCTGAATCAAACGATAAAGGTATTACATTATATAATAAGGAAGGGATTCATTATGAAACTAGGAATTGTCGGCCTGCCCAATGTAGGCAAAAGTACATTATTCAACTCTCTCACAAAAGCCGGAGCAGAATCCGCCAACTACCCGTTCTGCACCATTGATCCCAATGTAGGCGTTGTCCCGGTTCCCGACCGCCGCCTTAAGCTCCTGGGAGATTTCTATCACTCGAAAAAGGTAACTCCTGCCATCATTGAGTTTGTGGACATTGCCGGACTTGTGAAAGGCGCCTCCAAGGGCGAGGGCCTTGGCAACCAGTTCCTCTCCAACATCCGGGAGGTGGATGCCATCGTCCATGTAGTCCGCTGTTTTGAGGACTCCAATGTAGTCCATGTAGACGGTACTGTAGACCCCTTAAGGGATATTGAGACCATCAACTTAGAACTTATTTTCTCTGATATGGAGATTCTGGAACGCCGCATTGCCAAGACATCCAAAAGCGCCTTTAACGATAAATCCCTTGCCAAAGAGGTGGAGATCTTAAAATCCATAAAAAATCACCTGGAAGAGGGAAAACTTGCAAGAACCTTCTCCTGTGCAGATGAAGACGAGGAAAGCTTTGTGGCAGGCCTGAACCTTTTAACTTACAAGCCTGTTATCTTCGCCGCCAATGTAGGGGAAGACGATCTTCCCGACGACGGGGCTTCCAACTCCCATGTAGCCGCTGTCCGAAAGTTTGCCTCCGAAAACGATTCCCAGGTGTTTGTCATCTGCGCCCAGATCGAGCAGGAAATCGCAGAACTGGACGATGATGAGAAAGCCATGTTTTTGGAGGATTTGGGCCTTAAGGAATCGGGCCTTGAGAAGCTTATCGCCGCCAGCTACAGCCTGTTAGGCCTCTTAAGCTTCCTCACCTCCGGCGAGGACGAGACCAGAGCCTGGACCATCAGGGTGGGGACCAAGGCGCCTCAGGCCGCAGGCAAGATTCATTCGGATTTTGAGAGGGGCTTTATCAGAGCTGAGGTGGTGAATTACCAGGATCTTTTGGACTGCGGGGCCTATTCGGCCGCAAGAGATAAGGGACTGATCCGTCTTGAAGGCAAGGATTATGTGGTGCAGGACGGGGATGTGATTTTGTTCCGGTTTAATGTGTAACATTCAAAAAGGATACTGCAAGACATAAGACCCCCATGGCCCTTGTCTTTGCAGTATCCTTTTTGTCACGGATGCCTCTGCCCCCAGTTGATCGGCAGCAGAAGGCAGCCGCCTATGTGTTTTGAAATCTTAGTATTCCAGATATGCTCCCTTCATAGGGCTTGCCGCATGCTCACTGAACATGCGCAGAACGCCTTTTTTGTACTTGGGTTCTCTCGGCTTCCAGTTCTTCCTGCGCTGGGCAAGAACCTGGTCGATCTCCTGGGGAGTCTTTTTTTCTCCCTTAATGCCGATGATATTTAACTTTCTCTCCATAACATCAATCTCAATCAGATCCCCCTCTTCCACTAGGGCAATGGGACCGCAATCCACGGCTTCCGGGCTGCAGTGTCCGATGACCGGTCCTGTGGAGGCCCCTGAAAAGCGTCCGTCCGTAATGAGGGCAATGCTGCGTCCCAGTTCCTTGTCGCTGCTGATGGCCTCGGAAGTGTAGAACATCTCCGGCATACCGCTGCCCTTGGGGCCTTCATAGCGGATAAACACCGCATCGCCCTTCTGCACCTTGTGCTTTAACACGGCATCCAGACATTCTTCCTCACTGTCAAAGGGTCTTGCATGGAGCACGGCCTTGAACATCTCCTTGGGGCAGGCAGTATGCTTGATCACTGCGCCCTCTGGAGCCAGATTGCCTCTCAATACTGCGATGCTTCCGTCGGTTCCGATGGCTTTATCATAGGGGCGGATAATATCCTCCCTGGTCACATTGATGCCATAACGCTTATTAAATTCCTGAAGCCACTTGTCGCACCGCTCATAGAATCCGTTGTTCTTTAACTCTTTCAGATTGTCTCCTAAGGTCTTGCCTGTAACGGTCATCACATCCAGGTGAAGGTGCTCCTTGATCTCCTCCATAATGGCCGGCACTCCGCCTGCATAGTAGAACACCTCAGCCGGCCATCTTCCTGCCGGACGCACATCCAGAAGATAACGGGCTCCCCTGTGAAGGCGGTCAAAGGTATCTCCTGTGATCTCGATTCCAAACTCATGGGCAATAGCCGGAATATGCAGAAGGCAGTTGGTGCTTCCCGACACAGCCGCATGAACCAGGATGGCATTCTCAAAACTGTCCATGGTCACAATCTCTGAAGGCTTCATCCCCGGCATGGCTGTCAGCTTTACTGCCTGGGCCCCCGCCTGTCTGGCAAAGGCAAGAAGATCAGGGCTTGTGGCAGGCATGAGGGCACTTCCCGGAAGGGCCAGTCCCAAGGCCTCCGCCATAATCTGCATGGTAGACGCCGTGCCGATAAAGGAGCAGGCTCCGCAGCTGGGGCAGGCGTTGCATTTTGCCCAGTTTAATTTCTCTTCATCGATCTCGCCTCTCTGATACCTGGCACTGTACATGCCAAGCTGCTCCAGGGTAAGCATCTCAGGTCCGGCGTTCATAGTCCCGCCAGGCACCACCACAGAAGGAACATCGGCTCTGGCAAGTCCCATAAGATTTCCCGGCATTCCCTTGTCACAGCTGGCCAGATAGACCGCTCCGTCAAAGGGGGTGGCATTGGCATGGATCTCGATCATGTTGGCGATCATTTCTCTGCTTGCCAGGCTGAAGTTGATGCCGTCCGTTCCCTGGCTCTCTCCGTCGCAGATATCGGTGCAGAAATACCTGGCTCCGTGGCCGCCTGCCTCCTCAATTCCTTTTCTCACCTCTTCCACCAGAATGTCCAGGTGTCCGCTTCCCGGATGGCTGTCCCCGAATGTGCTCTCAATCATAATCTGAGGCTTGCTTAAGTCTTCCGGCTTCCACCCCGTGCCGATCCTTAAGGGATCCAGCTCCGGAGCAAGTTTACGCATTTTTTGGCTTATCAGTTCCATAATCTTCACCTTTCCTTTTTATTCTCGCGAAGGCAACGAGCCAAGGTCAAGCTGGCTTGACTTTGGCGACTGCCCGCGGGGTCAAATACCCCGCTGCTCTGCAGCGATGTAAATTTGATGCTCCGTTGCTTGCAGCGGGGCTGCTGACTTTTCTCAAGCACCCTTCCCTGCCGTACTCAGGACGGCTGAAGGCTGATGCCGTGAATTCTTTTCCTTTTGCAATCGCCGGTTTTTCTATGCGAACAAGGAAATAATCAACGCCACCACAAATCCCGTTCCTCCCACCAGAGTCTCCATAATGGTCCATGTCTTTAAGGTAGTCTTCTCATCCAGTCCTACCAGTGATTTCACCAGCCAGAACCCGGAATCATTAAAGTGGGAGCAGACCGTAGCTCCTCCGGCTACCGCCGCCGTGGTGCAGGCCAGATAGACAGGAGAAAGCTCTGCAATCCCCGGCATGGCCGCAATGATTCCCGCTGCCATGGTCATAGCCACCGTAGCCGAACCCACGCAGATCCTGACCAGGGCCGCTACTACAAACGCCACCACCACAATAGGCAAGTTGGCGGAGGACACTGCATTGCCGATGACATCTCCCAGGCCCGAATACTGAAGCATGTACCTCAGCACGCCGCCGCAGGCAGTGACCAGAAGAATCAGTCCCGTAGGCTCTAATGATTTGCCCATGATCTTCTCCAGTTCCTCCGTGGTGTAGCCGTGCTTAATCCCCAGAATCAGCATAGCCGCAACTGTGGCGATCAAAAGGGCCACAAAGGGCTCGCCCAGAAAAGACAGCACCGGCTCCAAAGGCTTCATGGCATCCACCACGCCGGCCACAGACTTAAGGATAATAAGCACCAGAGGAATGAGAATAATCCCGACTATGGTTCCGAAAGCCGGAAGCTTTGACTCATCAAATTCTTCCTGATTGGCCACATGTTCGGGAACCGGAACATAATATTTCCTGCCGCATATCGCACCCCATACGGGACCTGACACGATCATGGCAGCCACACCACAGCACACGCCGATGAGAATCACCCATCCCAGGTCTACATTCAGCATGGTAGCCACCAGCACCGGCCCCGGAGTGGGGGGAATAAATGCATGCCCTACTGCCAGACCTGCCAAAAGAGGAATGGCATAGAACAGGGAAGAACGGTTGGTTCTCTTTGCAAGGGAGAATGCCAGGGGAATCAAAATGATCAGACCGGCGTCAAAGAACACCGGCATGGCGATGACCAGACCCGTGATTCCCAGAGCCCAGGCTGCTTTCTCATCTCCGAATCTCTTTACCATGGTAACGGCCAGGGTCTGAGCACCGCCGGACATCTCCAGGATGGCGCCGAACATGGACCCAAGGCCCACTAACAAGGCAATTCCCTTCAGAGTATTGCCAATACCGTCATTTACCGCTGTCACAATGTCATTAAAAGGCATCCCCGCCCCCAGGCCGATGACCAGAGCGCCGATGAGAATGGAAATCATGGCATGAATCTTAAACTTAATGATCAGAACCAAAAGCACTGCCAGTCCCACCAAAGCTGCAATCACAAGCCTTGTGGGGTCAAGCATGGTCTCTGTACTCATAATTATTACCCTCCTTGATGTGTTCATTTTTATTATTCATCAGACGTCTTATGTTTTATGTATATATTATAAAATACAATTCTATTATAGTCAATATGTCTGATGTATTTTCTTCCTTTTCTACTTTTTAGACAAAAAAACAGCAGTTTTATCTTCTGTAAAACCGCTTTTTTGTATATTATGTCCAATCTCGTAAGTTTTATACTGAATTGACGTCAGTTCTCCAAATGAGCGGGCAAAATACATCTGACCTATCATTTTTTCCTGCCATTTTCTAACATGCTTTAAAGTTTCAAACTACTCCTCATGCTCCTCCATCATCTTCACCAGCATCTGCCGGTTATAGGTGAGATGCATAATCATGGCGCATCTGGCCCCTACAGAGTCCCCTCTGATAATGGATTCCGTCACCTCTCTGTGGGTGTCTATGGTCTCCTGTTTTAACTTGCGGTTGGTCAGACTGCCAAAGGTGATAACTGCCGAATTGATCAGAGGTATGAGCATCTCCACCACCCGGTTCTGACTGCACCTAGCGATATGGGTATGAAACTCCACATCCTTTGCAAGATGATCCACCTCGTTGGAATACAATTCTTCCACCTCCTGGCACAGCTCTTTTAAGCGAAGCTTTTCCTCCTCATTGGCTTTCTGGGCGGCCAGAGAGGCGATCTCCGGCTCCAGCATAAGCCGCAGTTCAAATAATTCCAGAGCCAGCTTATACTTGTCCTCCAGCCTGGTAAGTCCCAAAGGGTCTTCCTCCAGGGAATGATGGCTCACCACAAAGGTTCCGGAACCTCTGCGCACCTCCAGAATCCCCTTGGTCACCAGTCCCTTCACCGCCTCCCGGATCGTGCTGCGCCCCACGCCGAACTTTTCTGCAAGATCAAATTCGTTGGGTATCTTCTTCCCCACCTCTATGGGTTCCCTGAGAATATAATTCATCAGTTCTTCCTCCAGCCGGGACCCCAGCTGTCTGTTCCCCATCTTCTCAATATGATACATACCTTTTTCCTCTTTTAAACCTGGATATCTGTTATGGCTGCCGCCTCTCTTTTCCACGCCTCCACAGTCTGCAGAAGCCCTTCCTTCATGTGAATCCTTGCCTCCCAGCCAAGAGCCCGGATCTTTTCTGTGCTGAGCATGGCCCTGGTTGCCGTGGAATATCCCTTCCGCTCCCTTTCCTCAGGAAGTTCAAACACCACTTTGCTCCCCCCAATCCCTGCCAATATCTCTGCCAGTCCCTTAAGGGTAATATCCGACTGTTCATCTGCCACATTGTAGGCTTCTTTCAGCGCCCCAAAAACCATGGTCCATAGAATCCCCGCTGCCGCATCAGTGACAAAGGCGTAGGAATACTTTTGATTCCCTTCGCTTTTCAGCACAATGTCCTCCCCTGCCGCCGCCTTTTTTAGGAATTGGGAAATAGCCTTGGTATCCGACATAAGCATGGTGGGCCCATAGACTCTGCTAAGCCTGGGAATGACAAATCCCATGCCGCAGGCTTCCCCATATGCATTGCACAGGGCCTCTCCCAGCCGTTTGCTCTCCGGGTATCCGGCTCTTAAGGTGTTGCAGTCAAGAAACCCCAGATATGACTCGTCAAATTTTTCCGTGTCTCCACGGTTCTCTCCGTACACTTCCACAGAGGACACAAAGCAAAACTGCCGAATTCCATGGGAGACTCCGTAATCCAGCAGATTCCTGGTTCCGAACACATTGGAAGCTATGGTTCCTATGGGATCCTGAGAATACAGCCTGGGATGGGTATTGCTGGCCGCATGGATGATGTAATCCACACGGCCGCACTCCGGGACAACCGCGTTTACATTGCAGGAAACATACTGAAACCACGGGCTGTCCCAGTAATCCCCCAATCTCTCACGGGCTGACGATTCGTTTCTGCTCAGGGCAATAACCTTGACCCCTGTATCCTGGGATTCTGATGTCTGGCAGGGAACAGTTCCTGCATTGTACATCATAAAAAGATCCACCAGACATTTGCCGATCATGCCTGTGGCTCCTGAGATCATGATTGTGCTGCCCTTCAGATTCTTCCACAGGGATTCCTTCTCCGACCAGTAATGCAATTCATCCATGTAGTTCGCCATGATTATCCGCTCCCTTCTGATCACCTTATCTCTTCCTATATTAACATTAATCTGCCTGTGTGTGCAATCCTAAAATTATTCTGATGATACATAAAGTATAATGTGGTCAGATTTTCTCCCAGATATCCTACATACCGGTCCCTTCTTTCCCAGCCCCTGGGCGTGCTTAACTCCTCTGTTCTCTGAAGAATTGGAAAAAGCCAGTCACAGTAATCCCGAAAGATATGCTCCTTGGCAATGAACATGTTGAAATTATAAAAATAGGGCCTGGAAAATATGCAGGACATGCTCCTCTCATACTCCGGCGCCAGTTCCCTTAATGCCTGTACCATAGCCTCCCAATCCTGTTCTCTCACATACCGCCTGTGGTGTTCATCAATGGCGGGAAAATGGACGGTCGGGAAAGGAAGAACCACATCAATGTCATTTCCCTCTATGCGGTACAGATCCTCTTCTCCTATATCCAGGATGCGGCGGTAGTGGAACAAACCCAGATATAGGTTTCCTGCAGAATATGGGGGCCGCAACGTGCCGACATCCTGCGGATACCCACCGTGTCTTCCGACCCAGTATAAAGCAGTGAGCTCACTGTAGTTCCCGTTTTTGTCCGATATATTGTCTCCCAAGTTATCCCGAAGCTCTGTGATACGTTCACCAGTAAGTGCCGCACCTGCCTGAATAGGCCGGACCCACGGGGGAGGCGTGTAAGGCTTCTTTAAAGGCTTATCCTTGTGAAATCTGGTCATGTACACTTCCATGGAAGCCTTTACATTTCCCGGAGGGCAGACGTGCAGAGAGGGAAACTTATGAATGGCATGATAGTACCGCTCCATAAGGACCGCTTCCTTTTCGGAATCTATGCAGATATAATTTGTCAGGTTCCGCCTCTCAAGCTCCGCAACAATAACATCATGATGGTTCTCCGGGGTTGCAATGAGGATTTTTACATGCTTATCATTGAACTCGTTCAATAATATAACCGGAATGCCGTAAATCATGGAGGGATTGCCCTCTTTCCCGGTAACAAGAAAGGCAGTGATCTCGCAATTTTCATACAATGTCTTTATGGCCTCACAGACGCTTACCCCTACCATCCCGGCCCCGTAGAGAGCCAGCTTTATCTTACCCATATCTATTTAATCCAGTCCTCTCTCTCCATGTTGAGAAGTGCCTTGAACACCTCCAGATCGTCAATGGTGGTAATCTTTACATTTTTCTCCGTTCCTTTGGAAAAATATACCCGCTCCCCCAGATGAAGCATGAGGGTATTGATATACACTTCCCCTTTGATGCCTCGCCTTTCAGCCTCCTCGTAGGCCCACAGTGCCTTCCCATACAGATAGGCCTGAGGAGTCTGAACACGCATAATCTCCTGGCGGCCGATATTCTCGTCCCCCGAAAGTCCATCCTCCGTTCTCACGATGGTCTCCTGGCACCGGACGGCGCTGAGACCGGTGCCTTTTCTCTGGCATACCAGAATAGCATCGCTGATAACCTCCTCCGTGATAAACGGGCGGATGGCATCATGGACAATGACCACGTCATCCTCATGGCAGATACTCTTCAAAGCTTCTATTCCCTTCTGTGTGGACTCCTGACCGTCATTTCCTCCCTTTACCACCCATTTCAATTTGGTGATCCTGTACTGTCTGGCATAGGCCTTCAGAACCTCATGCCACCCCTCCAGGCACACCACCGCGATCCCATGGATATCCGGGTGCCGCTCAAAATTCTCCAGGGTATAGATAATCAGAGGCTTCTCGTATACGTTCATAAACTGCTTCGGCACGTCCTGCTGTGTCCTGCTGCCGTAGCCTCCCGCCAAAATCAATGCTATATTCATCGGTCTCCTCCCTGTACATTTTGCCTCATATCTTTTTTTCTACGGCTTCCTCCGGGTGTTTCATGCGGTAAAGAGCCTTGAACATCTCCACATCCTCCACGGTATTGATCTTCATGTTCAGGCTGGATCCCTTTGAAAAATATACCTTCTCCCCAAGATTGGTGAGAAGAGAGCTGTTGTCCCAGGCTCCCAGACAGCTCTTCTCGACAGCTCTGTTGTGAAATTCCCAAATCAACTCAAAATCAAAAGCCTGGGGGGTCTGAACTTTCATGATCTCGTAGCGGTTAATACTCTTGTATCCTTCCTTCCCATCCCATGAATGCATGATCGTATCCATAATATAGGTAGCCGCCACCCCCATCCCCTTCTTCCGGCACATCTCCATGCTTCTGGTGATCACCTTCTCCGATACCATGGGGCGGATGGCGTCATGAATCACCACCATGTCTCCTTTTCCCATTCGTTCCCGGAGAAGCTTCAGTCCCCGGTATGTAGATTCCTGGGCATCTTTGCCTCCCGGAATAATCTCTCTCAGCTTCTTGATGTTAAACTGGTTCCCGTATACCCGAACCATCTCCTGCCAGCCGTCCACGCAGGTAACGATGATCTCATCAATATCCGGGTGATTCTGGAAGATCTCCAGGGTGTAGACGATAATGGGGCGGTTGTTGACATTGACGAATTGTTTGGGGATATTCATCTGGAAACGGGGGTCGATACCTCCGGCCAGGATTAGTGCTGTATTCATGTTTGGATTCTCCTTGTGTGATTCTTATAATATAAAAAATCCTGATATAAGTATGGTTGTAGTTTCTTTCATACTTATATCAGGATTATGAGATTTAAAAATATATGCTTAGCAAGGACAAATTTATAGATTCAGCCACTGTTTTACTGTATCGATATCGTAGCCAACTCCCTCGGCTACTTTCTCCACATCAACGCCCAGTCTGTAAAAATTTCTGGCATTTTCCTGGGCAGTCTTTAAGGCACCTCTCTTCTCGCCCCTCTTCTCGCCCCGCTCCTCACCGATTCTCTCGCCTTCCTTTTTAGACTCTTCTCTCATCTCTCTAATCGCCTGGCACATATCTACCTTCACCTCTTTCTCACTATATTTTAATCCGCTGTTAGTTATGGCAGCTATCACATCCACCGCTCTGCGCTCCACTTCCCGAAATCTCGCCTCATTGGATATCAGGATCTCCTGAAGCTTTTCTTTATCCTTTGAGTACTTGATAAAGAGCAGAACCTCCCGGAGACTGGTTTTAAACCTCATGATCTCCTCATCTGCCATCATAGCCGGGGCGATCAATTTTACATGATAATTATCCAGACAGGACAGGACCCTGGAATCTGCCTCTTCCATCATGTCAAGCAGATTTAAGGGACCATCCCACTCTTCACTGCCAAAATAAAGAGTCACGGTGACCGAGGGAATCAGTTTATCCTCTTTCCAGAAGCCTCCCAGAAATTCTCCTGAGTTTGGCTTTTTCGATTCGGATGCTTCAGCCGGATTCCCCTCCCTCAGCCTCTTCTTTCTTGCGTTCCGGTGAGACCTTGCGGCTTCCTCCACCTGCCCGGCATACTCCAGGGCATCATAGAGATGATTCTTCACTGCCATGGCATAATGAATATCTGTCTGGTTCTCCACACCGTAAAGTACATACTTGGTCTTCCCATCTGTCATGGCAGTACAAAGTTTCTGCACATCCCGGAATCTTTGAATGGGAACCACGGTGCCGTCTGCTCCGTATGGCAAGGCCAGCTCCTTGGAATCCCGCTCTGTCAGAGTTTCCGGGCTGATCACCTGCTTTCCTCTGTAAACTGGTTTTTGTCAGTTTTGCCTTCCTATACAGTATACTAGAAGAAGAATCAGGATTCAAGATAAGTGTCAAAAATGGCGAAGTTAATGTAATAATTCTGATATAAGTATGAAATTATCAAGGTTCTGTTCTTTCACCCATTTATAATTCCTTCAGATAATCCATGAACCCTGCCTTATTATCATGTGTTGAAGTCGTAGGCCTTCCCAGATCATCCCTTGCACCAATAGAACATTCCACTTCTATAAAGCTCAGCTGATTATTGGACTTAACAGTCTCAAGTTCTCTGTCAAGGTCTTCATAGCTGTTTACTTTTGCCGTATATGGATAACCGCAGGCCCTCGCGACAGCCGCGATATCTGCCTTACCCGCTGCTGTCGGCATTCCCCCAACCGTTTCATGGGCCTCATTGTTTATAACAACATGGATAAGGTTACTCGGGCTATTGGCGCCTATTACCGCCATAGCCCCCATATGCATAAGAAGGGCTCCGTCCCCGTCAATACACCAAATTTTTCTCCTGGGTTTACTGAGCGCTATTCCCAGCGCAATGGAGGAACTATGCCCCATGGAGCCAACGGTCAGAAAATCATACTTGTGCGGCTGGTTATTGGCAGCTCTCGCCTCAAATAGCTCTCTGCTGGCCTTACCTGTTGTAGAAATAATCGGATCCCTGCCGGATGCAGCAAGAATATGCTTGATTACATCTTCACGAATCATGGTATTGCCATTCCCATATACTGCTTTTTCATCATAGGAAATCCCACCTTTGCGGATGACAAAGGCTACTGACTTTCCCAAGGCAAGAATGTGCCTGAACTCCCCCATCTTCTCAGAAGCTTCATCATCAGTAGTATCTTTGCCGATAACAAACGTTGCAATATCCATATCCTCAAGAAGCTTTATAGTCACCTCTCCCTGGTAAACATGCTGAGGCTCGTCATGGACACCAGGCTCCCCCCTCCAGCCAACGATAAATACAACAGGAATGGCATAAACCCTGTCACTTAAAAGGCTCGCTGCCGGGTTGATGATGTTGCCTTCCCCGCTGTTCTGCATATAGACTACGGGAATCTTTCCGGTTGCCAGATAATATCCGGCGGCCAGCGCCGTGCAGTTTCCCTCATTTGCGGCAATAATATGATGACCAGGGTCAATACCGTATCTATTCATCAGGTAATTACACAAGGCCTTTAACTGACTGTCCGGAACGCCTGTATAAAAATCGGAACCAATTATTTCAACCAGCTTTTCTGCTCTCATCGTATCTCTCCTACCGCTTACTTACCCCTCCCTGCAAGTTGGGGCATTATAATCTTATCTATAATAAATCCTGCAGTTTTCTCAATATCTTCATATGCTACTGTCTTCGGAAGCTTCACTCCAAAAGCTTTGACGGTTTTCCCAATGAGATCATCTGTGTATATCAGTTTTCCGTCAACAACATCTTCCACACCATCCAATGCCATAGATGCCCTGTTTGCCCTGTCCATCTCCTCAAAGCTGAACACGGACTCATCAACCCAAGCTGACAAAACTCCGTCTTTATACCCCACGAAGACAGGGTAACCGCCGATATTGCCATCAAAGCCCGGAATAAACACTCTCTGATTCTCCCCTGTACGGACTGCATCAATGACAGACTTGATAATCTGATAATTACTTGATGCGTTCATCATGTTTCTTGTCTGGTCAACTGGCATGGATATCTTACAGGCCTCATAAATCCCGCTGTGGGACAATTTCTGCTCCTCACCCTTATAGTACACTCTCAAAGGCAGCTCGATTCTCTCCGTCTGCCCCTCCTTGCTGATACATACATCGTGGAAATGCCCTGCTGCAAACATAATATCAACATTCCAGAAATCGTCCGCCCCAAGCATATCAGCCACTGCAAACTGCATTCGTGGTATCAGGTGGTTTAAGTTGCCGCTCCCGAAATCAGGGTACGGCCTGCCGGCACTTTTAAGCCAGGGAATGACCGCATCGGAATACGAAGTGTTGATCACAATGGCATTGGCACCCGCCAGCTCACAGGCATCCATCACATTCTTTGTAAAACGTATGGCAAGAGGGCTCCAGATCCCATATGCCCTTATATTTGCCCATGAAATACTGCCATATTTAAGCCCCGGATACGCACGGCTTGCATTCACAATAAAATCAGGCTCATGCTTCTCTATGGCTGATTTGACCGTGCCTATATCATTGAGCTCCACACCGCCTTCCACTTCAATATGTGACTTGTTGACACCTCTGATCAGTCCCGCCACCCTTGTGATATTGACCTTCTCCTGCATCTTATGGGCATCACGGCCTGCCACCACTATGCTTAGTGCCTGGTCATTACTGCTTACCAGGTAATCAAGCAAATAAGAGCCAACGCTCCCAAGGCCAATAATCATAACTTTGATTTTGTTATTCTTTACATGTCCCTCTACAACCTTTAATCTCTCTTCTAATGGCTTCACTCCACATCCCCCATCCAATATTCCAGTATTTTTCTGTAATCCTCTCTCGTATTGCAGTTTGTCCATCTCGAAAGGCTTATTAATTCAAAAGATTCCTCAGCACAAAGATCCATATAGTTCTGAATGATACAAAGATTTGTACCAGCTCTTTCCATTTCAAAAAACTTCTTGCTGGCTGCTTTTAATCTCTCCATATCTGTGAATTTCCACATCTGCCCTGAGTTAAGGATTACAGAAAAAGCATCATCTATTTTCAGCAGTCCATGGCTGCTGTTAAAAGCATACCTGAAACGCCCGTCTGCATCTTTATAAAGCACCACGGCCTTCTTTGCATAGATTGGCTCGAAGCTGTACGTCAGGACATCAGACCCGGCAGCTATCACTTTGCCAAATGAATCCCTGTCAATATCCAGATCCCCCTCCGCAAACAGCACACGCTCTACACCCTCAGACCGATCAAGTATCTCTCTCAGACCTACATACAAGCTATATCCGGACCCAAGGTCTGTATAATGTTCGTTATAAACAAGAACCAGCTTGTCCTTCATGGAATCCGGCAGTTCATCACAATATGCCTTCAAATCATCATATTTATAACCGCCCACAACCACGATTCTTTGGGCAAACATGCATTTTTCTATGAGATGATAAAGCAGCGTGCATGTCCTGTCCCTCTCGTAATAGATTGCCTTAAGGCACTTGTCTTCCTCACATATCCCTTCGTTGAATCTGCTGGAAACTCCTGCCACTGTTATGATTGCTGCTTCCACTGACACCTCCGATCTGTGCATCTGTCACTCACATTCCCAGGTAATTTGCAATACACTCATCAAGGCCCTTGTCCAAATCCACTACAGGCCTCCATGAAGTGCGTGTTCTTATCTTCTCCGTAGAAAGAAGCCTTCTCTCCGGATCCGATTCCCTGTAGCCCTCAAACTCAATAACAGGTTCTGCAATGCCCATCTTGGCCCCACAGAGTTTTGCCAGATCAACCATTGAGATTTCCTCATCTGTGGCAACATTATACACCGTTCCATCCAGAGCCGAATCAGTACCGGCAAGAGCGAGCACCGCACTGCAGCTGTCATAATTGTTGAGAAATGTCCTTCTGTTTCTCCTTGAATTTTCCAAAAGAACCACTTTCCCTTCATTCTGGAAACTGTTAATGATAAAGGGAATGATATGTTTCGGAAACCTCTCATTCCTGCTGTATACATTGGCAAACCTGATTGAACAGCCTTTGATTTTCCCGGTATCCACAGCATCTCTCATAAAAAATTCCGTAAGAAGCTTCCCCACTGCATAGCTGGTCCTCTGGCTGTGCTCCGCGTCAGACATGGTAAGGAAATCATCCTCCCTCACTCCTCCGCTCTCATTCCATGAATGCATGGAATACACCTCTGATGTAGAGCAGTTAATAAACTTTTGCGCCCCCACACGAACCGCCTGCTGCAGAAATTCATTCATGCCTGTTACGTTAGTCTCAAATGTGTCATATACATGATAAAAATGTTCCGTATGGACAACTGCCGCACAGTTAATGTAAATCACCTCATCGTATCTCTGTTTTTGTGCAGCCACCCTCTGCTCAAAATCCTCCATCTGGACTTTGTTATTGATGTCATATTCAAAAAACTCAAACCTGCCGTCTCCTAAACAGTCCTTCACCGTCTCAATAGACGATGCAAAGAAATTATCAAATCCCAGAATATGGTCACTGCCCTCTCTTCCCGCCAGGATCTGACGGACAAGTTCATTCCCCGTCATACCTGTCACACCGCTGATTGCATATAATGTACTCATAAAAACCGCCTTTCATATGCCTTTCTCTAATCTCGACTTATAGAATCCATCAATTTCATCAGGAAACAAGGACTGCTCATACCCCACATCATATGGGACCGCCCTCAGCTCCGTCCTTTTTGAAGGCAGGCAGAGCACCGCATATTGAGCACAGGGGTTCTGGTTCCGCGGCTGCCCCACAGATCCGGGATTGATGAATACGACTGCCTTTTTATTCCTTAACTCTTCATTTGGCACATCATAGAATTTCATAAAACAATGGGGGTAATGGGAATGGCCGGAAAAGACAAAGTCACAGTCCCTGTAGCCGCCTCCCACATCATCCGGCATAATTGCCTTCCAGTAACAGTCCTCCCGGCAGCCGTGAAGGGCAAGTGCCTTGAATCCCTCCAGCAAAATATGCTCATATCCGTCAGAGTTCATCCTGTCCTTTATATACCGAAAAGAATTTTCTGTCAGATGCTCTTTTGTATACCGTGCCATGGCCCGCCCCCGGTCCGATGATAACCGTTCCAGGTCCCCGTCAACCGCCAGCTTTTCATGGTTTCCCCAGATGTGAATCAGAATCTTCCCTTTCCAGGAACCCCTTTCAAGCTCCTGTAATTTCCCGATGACCTCATTGGATCTCATTCCATAATCAATACAGTCCCCCAGAAGAATCACCCCGTCAAAAACCTCACTTCCACAATCTTCCAGCACCGCATCAAATGCACTGATGTTGCCGTGTATATCAGAAAGGATCAGATACTTTTTTTCCATACACTCTACCTTATCTCTCTGCAAACGATCCGTTATAATGTGTCAATCAGACGTATGATGTCTTTAAAAGGCATTAACGCCGAATCAACCTCCTGGGCTCTGTGGGCTTTGAGAATCCCTTCCGCTGTCTGCTGCATCACCGGAAACGCCGCCCTCATCAGTTGGTTGGCATATATAACCATATTCACTCCATGGGAAGCAAGCACATCCTCTGTCACCTGATTGAACGATGTGGGGACAACCACAAGAGGCGTCCTTTTATCCTCTGCCCTGAACCTGTCACAAAACTCAAATATCTCCGAAGGGTCCTTTTTCCTGCTGTGGATCATAATGCCGTCCGCTCCGGCCAAAGTAAATGCACGGGCTCTCTCAAGAGCATCCTCCATCCCCTTTTCCAGAATCAGACTCTCGATCCTTGCAATAATCATAAAATCATCAGAAAGCTGCGCCCTTTTTCCCGCCTCTATCTTGGCAGCGAAATTCTCAATGGTATCCTGGCTTTGCACCACCTCCGTACCAAACAGGCTGTTCCTCTTAAGGCCGGTCTTATCCTCAATGATCACCGCACTTACCCCAATCCGCTCCAGTGTCCGGACATTATAAACAAAGTGTTCCGTAAGTCCCCCCGTATCCCCGTCAAGAATAACCGGTTTCGTTGTAACCTCCATGATATCGTTAATGGTGCGGAGCCTTGAAGTCATATCCACCAGTTCGATATCCGGCTTCCCCCTGTCCGTGCTGTCACAGAGAGAAGATATCCACATAGCATCAAACTGGTCAAGCCTTCCATCCATGCCCTCCACCACAGTCTTCTCAACAATCAGGCCTGTCAGGCCCGAATGAGCCTCCATAATTTTCACAATAGGAACCATCTCAATGAGCTGCCGCAGCCTCTTTCTCCGAAATTCCGGCATACTCAGCCTTTCCCTCAGCCTGTCGTCTGCTTTCTTAACTTTCTCACTGTATGTATAAGGCACATCTATCATCTGGCCGCCATAAGAAGCTACCAGCTTTTCTACATGGTCCCTTACTGCCTTCTCCGCACCGCTCTTCCAGTTATCCCCATGGATAACATAATCCGGATGCAGCCTTTCTATCACATCATCATACAGCATATCATCCTGTACCACCACTTCATCCACACCGTCCAGGGACCGGTACAGTTCCATTCTTTCCTCTATGGTTTTAGTCGGGAACTTGGTGCAGCGGAGCATCTCCTTGTCACTGAGGCAGCCCACAATAACACGGCCATAGCTTCTTGCCTGTTCGATGATATTTTTGTGTCCGTCGTGAATGACGTCCGTGCTGAAACATGTGTATATTGTTTTCATATTCATCACCTCACATAATTTGATCAATGTTATTATCGTTTTCTATCTATATCATGTGCTCTCAAAATGTGCTCTTTGTCACCAATATATAAGCTCCCACTTCTCTGGTGGTATATTAAGCTGCTCCATAACTCTTCTAAATTCCGATTTATCCCTGGTTATTTCAGCAGAAAAAACAGGCTTATTCACAACCATTTCTATCCTATCAACATCATTCGCGGACAACAGAAACTCTATTTTATCATCCAAACAGTCTCTATATTCCACTTTTTCATTTTTCAGTATCTTCCCCACGCTGCTCCCTGAATCTCCCATGTAATTGCTGTCTGTTACAAATACGCAATATATTCCACTTTCTCTTAAATGCCTGTATATCGGCAACAACTCATACACTGACTCCTCACATAGGGCAATCAAGCCACAATAGACATAGTCCCTTTTTAACTTTTCCGCAACAACCTCTGTAAGATGCAGACACGTCAGATCCTCAGGATATCCCTCATAATCCTTAAAACAATACGACAAATACTCTTCTATCTTATGAGGAGCGTAACACCTTACCCCCTCAAACTCAATCTCTTCCAATGGCAGCAAAACATCCCTGCTCATCCATTTTTTATTGGGACATACATAAGAATCCATACTATCGAGTCCAAAGTAAATAGTATTGCTGTTATCAACTATGTATTTGTTTTGGCTTATTATCTCTAATACCCTCTGATTTCCCTTTTCCGTATATCTGTAGCCTGCACAAAAATCAATTATTTTCTTATGCTCCTGAAAATCATATCCATCCTCATAAAAATCATATGGAAAAAAATCAATGGTTCTGCAGTCAATTTCAGATGTTCCTTTCTTGATCTGAAGGCAATTCGGCGATATAACCATGATGTATTCACCAGGATGAGCTCTCAAAACCTTCTCCATAAGATGATTCTCTTCATAATCAAAAGATGCTTTCATCTCCATATAGACCAGGGCATCCTGCCCATATTGCATCAATCTCATATAATCATTTCTCAATAAACCAAAATCCACATCATCATCCCATGGAATAAATCCCTTGTGCCGATATAATCCGATTGCCGTGCCAGCTGCAACAAAAGGTTTTATTTCAAGCTTCATCTTCCTGAAATATTCAAACACCTCTGATGTGAATTTTATTGTTTCCTGCTGAATATAGGAAAGGTATCCCGTTGCTCTGCCCAATTTCCTGATATCCGATAATCCTTTCAGCGCCTCCAGCTGATTCTCCAGATGCCTGCTTAATTCTATATACTGATTTCTCTCTCGCCGCATTCTCTCCGTTTCATTATTTAACAGTTCAAGATATTCATTCGGAGCATAGATCAGCATCTCATCAAGCAGAGATTCATTGCATATCAAAAAATCATTCATTCCCATGTGATAAAGTTGTGAAGCAATTTCATACGCAATATTACTGCTCACTGATATAATAACCACATAATCCCTATATATTTTCAAAAACTCATCTACGGTAATATATAAAATTCCATATTTAAAATCTCTTTCCCGGCAGCTATTATCACAAAAAGCATATACATTATCCCTGCCAAAATACTTTAACAGCTTTAATCCATATGATCCGCTTCCAAAAAGAATTAGCTTTCTTATCATTTCTGTTTCAAAAATACCTTTCTTTTTTATTCGTATTCTAAAAAATACAGATGTGCCCCTCTTCTACTCCATATTGCATCAACTGTGCTTTTATAACCTGTGAATGCAGATTATTGGCCACAATGTATCGGGTTTCCCGGCTTCTGTTATCAACCTCCCGCGGGTTTAATATGGAAACATCCTCTATCGTCTTATTCCACTTGCTCTCATCATTATCCATAAACGCTTCTATGCCATAATCCATCTGCTTCATCCATCGATAAGCATGAATTCCAAAATTTCCGCACCCAAAAATCACAATCGGATATTCACAAGGCTTTCCCACTGTCAGCAATATCAGATTTCTTCGTCTCTCCTGATCCCTCCGATAATCCTCATATGATTTCAAAATAGATCTCAATGGTGTATCAATGTTCATATCACTATCTGTTATGATCAGCTTATCTACCGCCCAGCTAATCTCTCGATAAAACCATTCATAATAAGGTTTATACTCCCTGCCAAAAATCTGATACGGATCATTCACTGAATTATAAAAAGCCAATGCAATCCGGCAATAAAAGGTTTTTGCAGCTTCTCTGTCTTCCCTGATAAGGTCTTTATATTTGGAAAGTACAAAATTATACTCATTAAAAGAATACAGAAGCCCCTTATCCGAATTAGAAGATGCACCATCACGGTCAACACAGTAAAAATAATATGCCTGATCAATATACATTACCCTCTTACACAATATACTTGTCTGAAATAAAAAACCCACATCCTGAAAAGCAGCCCCCGCTGTTTCAGAAAATAAGATATCATTATCAGTCAAAAAACTCTTTTTATATATACCATCCCACAAGTACAAATCATGAATACATATATCTTTCGACACAGGCTTATCAATCACCCTAAAGTAGTAACTGTCATCACTAAAGTTCCTGCGAATTTGTTTATATCTTGTTCCGTCCTTCTGTGTCCAATAGGTATAATAATTGCATTTAACATAATCACAATCATTCTTTACAGCTGGCTTATACAAATTTTCATACATATCGCAGCTTACATAATCATCTGTTTCCAAAATAGCAATATAATACCCACGGGCTAATCTTATTCCAAGATTTACCTGCGCGCCATAACTCTTAAACTCTGTTTTTATCAGTCGTATTCTCTTATCCTTCTCAGCATATCTTTCGATAATCTCTGCTGTACCATCTGTAGAGCCAGCGTCAATACAGATAATTTCTATTTCCTTCAATGTCTGATTGACGGCACTTGCAAGACACTCTTCAATATAATTTGCAACATTTAATGACGGCATAATGATAGATACTGCGATTTCACTCATTGGATTTACCCTCAATTCCTATAAATATTCATAATATGGCTTATCCGCATCAAACAAGACATCCTTATGATCTGTGCTTATCATCTGCGGTTTACTCCACGAACCATATATAATTCTCAATATATTTCTATACCCTGCCGGTATCCTCATCTTGACAAACTCAAAGGGCAGCTCAACACTAGCTTCATAATCTTTCATAAAACGATTGCCAACTTTATTGTTAATTTCATAAGAAAGAAGCGCCACCTTTGATGCCTTTATTCCTGCATACTTCTTTACACAATTTTCAAAATCCATACAATATTGAGCGAACACTTTACGATCTGCCGTCTCATTCTCATCTATGTACTTTTTACCCTTATCTCTCAGCCTATATAACTCTCTCCAATAATCTTTTCTTTCCGAGGCACACGGCAAATTATCAATAGGAAAAATATCGATAAAAATACCCTGGTTCACTTTATGCTTTTTCCCTATCTCCTTTAACAAAATCCCTGTCGTACAGCTGTTCCTAATTTGAATATGCCCCCTGATTGAGCCGAAATCCACATTCTCTGTCTGAAAACAATAGGGATAACTAAATTCCTTTTCCCCCACCTGGCACAGCTTGTCATAATCATCCCGAAACATGACAAAATCCATATCATCATCCCACGGAATAAAACCCTTATGCCTGACAGCCCCAAGTAAGGTTCCCGCATCCGCATAATACTTTAGCTTATATTTACTGCATATAGTCACAAACTTTGAAAACAAATCCAACTCAACAGCCCACACCTGTTTTCGTTTCTCATCCACTAAAAAACCATCTCTCATCTCTTCTTTGAGATAATCTTTTGGTAAATCTATGGATCTCAGTTCAACCATCTACATACCTCCAAAAGATTTCTTTATTTTAAAATCTTATCACATCCCATATACTTATAATGGGTACTTTTGTTCTCTGCATCAGCTTCTCTTCTATCACCTCATAATTCACCTCATCTAACACTACAACTGCATCGCACTCATCCGCCTCTGTAAATTCATCTATCTTATTTATGATCTTTTTTATTATAATCCCAGAATTTAACAAATCCTGCTCCAACCATCCTTTTAGTTCATCAATCCCAAACACAATCAGCACGTACAAATCATTTAATTCAAAATAATCCGCAATCCTCCCATTTCCCTGCCGTGCACATCTCCATTGTTCCTTAAGCGCCTGTACACCATACTCAGAATCAAACATAACTAAACCATCATAATAATCAGATTTAATATCCGAAAATGGGATTACTATCTTGTCCGGTTTGACACCATAATGATTCAATTGATTCCGAATCACTTTAACAATTTCAATCCTTACAATAGCAATCACGAAGTAGTATTCTTCTATCGAATCCTTTAAATCCTCCAGCGTGCTGACAGGATACTTCTCTTTCAGTGAATCTAATTTTTCTCTGTTGTTATCACATATGGCGCAGACCTCAACTCTGTTCTCTCTGAAAATCTCATAGATATACTTTCCATATTTACCTGCGCCAAATATAACTGTCTTCTTTCCCCGTGCATATGATATAAAATCATCAAGATTGTATTCGACTCCATTTAGATCTTTCATTTTTTATTTTCCCATTATTTATTCATCATATTTCATCAGAGATCGCATATAAGAACTCGTCCCTAACCATCTCGTATTCTCGGTATCCATTCTTGTCTAAATATCTCTTTATCTCCGGCTGCAATCTCTCCCCAACAGTTACAAACATTGGCCTTTCCCCTAATTTCTGTAAATCATCTAATGTTATCACAGGGATTGTTTCGATATGGTCTTTATTTCCTTTCAAATCAGAGACTACAATATATATGGTCTTGTCCAAAAGATGATTTCTCTTTAAAAATCCCAAAAACGCCCGTCCATATCTGCCTGCCCCATAAAGAACAATCTCTTCTTTTCCTATAATTTGTTCCAATAACTTCTTTTCATATTGATTTATGTAAAGCAAGATCATCCTAAGCGGTTTAATAATATAAGAAAAATCCCCTATTTCCTCCCGAATAATCTGGTTTGCCTGCATCAATAAATTCAAAATCTCCAAATCATCCGGATTAATATTTTTAAGAATAACATTTCTGTACTCATATTCGATTCGCCATAAAGTCGTTTCAAATAAAGTCTTTAAACAATACTTCCTGGAGAACACCAAATTATCAATTAATCCCTGTAATAATTCTATTGTTTTATCCCGATCAAATCGTATTTCAAGCACCGGCGAACGATAATAATATAAACATGCGTCAACTACTATAAACTCAACTGCCTGATACAATACATTTACCAAAAATGGCGGATCCTCGAATCTGCGATAGGGCGGAAAGAATAATTCTTTCTCCAATAAAAATTCCCTTAAAAACAAATAATTTATATAGTTATAATCCATTTGGTAATCTGTATAATAAAACTTTTTTCCGTCTATGTGATTTTCCGTCACAAACTCTAATTTTTCCGTTTTTACACTTTTACCATTTATAGACCATTTAAGACACGCACACACAGCAGCATCGTACTTCTCACAAGCATTGTACATCTTCTCTATTGCATCTTTATCTATATAATAATCATCTGCATCTAAAAAGATAACATATCTGCCCTTTGCATTCCTTATTCCAACGTTACGTGCAATTCCAGGCCCCTGATTACTCTGTTGAAGCAGGACGACCCGCTTTTCCTCTTCCATAATTCTTTTAATAAGTTTTGCTGAATTGTCAGTCGAGCCATCATCTACACATACAACCTCAATTTCTTGCAAACTTTGAAACAGGACGCTTTTTATGCATTGTTCTATATATTTTTCATTATTATATACAGGTATAATAATTGATACTTTAACCATGTTTTACATACCTCAAGTTATACAAAACCATTAGTCTTAAAATTAATTATATGTTGCAAAATCTTCTAACTTTGCCCCTTTACCACATATACTCCACTCAATTTCATTTTGAACACAATGTTTGCACAATGGAACTTCCTCTTTTAAAAATTCCAACAATTTTTCATCTGACATGCAACTTTCTAAGCTTACCACACCATTCTCAGGTAAGTTCACATTAAAATAATTATTAAAATAAGATATATACATTAACTGTGGGCACCTAGCAATTTTTCCATTCCATATTGTAACACAACCATTGCTTATACAAGTTCTGGGATATTTGCTGTGATCACTTAATGAAAGAGGTAAACAAAATTTTTCTTTAGATGAAATTCCTCGAATTTCATACAAAATTTTATATCTATCCAGAATTCGGCATATATCATCTATTTTTTTATGTGTAGGAGCATATTCTGATATACTGATCCATACCTGATTATCCTTTATGCATTGTAATATCTCATCTGATAATCTTTCAATTAGTAATCCATTTGTTACAATATACAATTTTGTATCCGGCAGAATTTCCCGGATTCCTCGAATGTAATCACTAATTTCAGGATTTAAAAATGGCTCTCCTCCCAAAATATAAAAGCGCATAATAAATGACAACTTTTCTTTTAATTGTTTTACATCAGACAGCCTAGAGTTAAGATCTGGCAATGTATTCGGAAAGATTGGTGAAAAGTGAGTACAGCCTCTGCAATTCAAATTACAGGAATCAATGATATGCATCTCAACCTGTGGCAGGACACTGCCTTCCCAACATTTACAGTTATAACACTGCTCTGCAAAAAAATTCTCGTACAATAATATCTCATTTTTATCTTGAAACCAAAAAATATCCTTATATCCCTTTTTTTTAAGCAATAAACATACATCTCTCGCACTATCAAAATCAAATAATGCAATAATTATTGTCCCTTGAAACCCTTCTATATCATCCAATTTATAAATAGGACACCCCTGATACTGACCCGATTTATTTTTATCAATAAATCCGGCTATCTCACAATCAAGTTTATAATAATTCCTTATTAAATCCAATACACATTTTCCCTTATTCCCAGCTCCATAAATTAAAATGTCCATTTTATACACCTTCAATTTTCATATAATATTGCTTCTAAAGATACTATTTTAAAATTTCCTTTTTTACTCATATTATTATATATTTTTCCATAATCATAAGTCGCGCTTACAATTATAATCTCTGTATCTGGTATAATATCTGAAGGTAAATACACTTTATAATCTGTATGCATCTGATCCCCTAATTGGTCAATAATATATTCAATTACAATTCCAGCGGAATATAATTCATTACATAAATGTCTTCCTAAAATTCCATATCCATATACAGCAATTTTTTTCCAGCCTTGATTTTTTATCCATTCTGCAATCGAAAATCCATTCTCTCTTAATAACATCCATTTATCCAAAAGATGCAAATAATGTGTATCTTTAGCCTCTTTTTTAGATTCTGCATTCACCACTTCCACAGCTTCTCTTTTATCCATATTCTGCATATTTTTATATTTTGCAATACGATATTTATAATTATTTTTAGCAATTGAAATCGCTCTTAAATAACTATCCCCATATTCTTCATCTGGCTCTAGGTACATTCCCTCTCCCCATTCATTCCAGGCATTAATAAATACAATTTCTGTACCATACGAAGCGCTTTTAGCTAACAACTCTGTCAAATAATATGTAAACTTTTCTGGGGTTGCGTGTTCAATAACACATCCTCTTTCTCCTCGCCGCGGAGTATCATCATACCCAACAACACCCTCTAAAAATATATTTTTTTTAATTTTTTCTGTGAGAATACTATTCCATACATCATCATATTCTAAAATATTTACTCCTGATTTAGTATAGTTCCATGATTTTGGAATATTATCTCTACTTGTTGCCGGCTGGTAATGTAATACTGCTTTTATACCTGCATTTTCTGATAAATCACTGCCAGACCCTACAAAATAAATTCCTGGAAGTCCATATAAATACGCTAACTTTTCCCAGTAATCTATCATTTCTGCCAAACAAAAAATATCAGATGTTTTATAGATTAAAAATAATGGCTTTCCATCAATTTTAATATATCGATCATCCTGAAAAAAAGGCAATAGGTATTCAAAATGTTGTTTCCACTGTTTTTCTCTTCCATATTTTTGATCTAACAGTATCCCATCTCCATTATGTTGCTTTTCATATGTATCTGCCCATGTATTTTTATTCTGAATATTACTCCACGATCTTGCCCAGGTTTCATTAGCCCAACAAAAACAAAACGGGATATCAATATCTGTCCAATGCAAAAGATTTTCCGCAGGCCTCTCTAAAATTTGCCTGCCTTCCTTGAACCAATAATGATACATACACAAACCATCTATTTCATATTTCTTCATAAGACTGGATTGCCACTCCATGGTTCTTTTATCCAGAAGATTATAATAATTTTCATTTAACGGAACTCGTGGCTGTTTATGCTCTTTATAATACTTATGTGCATTTCTCACCGCGGTCCATTCTGTAAAACCCTCCCCCCACCACTCATCGTTTTCCTTTACTTGATGAAATTGTGGAAGATACATTGCTATTACTTTCATCAAATATTCCTTTCTTAATTTACTTTATTATTATAGGTAAAACTTTATTTCTGTTTCTAAATTAATTATCTTCTTAAATAATACATTGTAATCTGCAGGACTTCATCATCAACAAAATATCCAACACGTTATAACATATAGAATTTCTCCCTACACCGGCATTGCTGTTAACTGCCTCCCAAAACTTATTCTGCCCCGGCATCCTATATAATTTTACAGATTCCTTTCGATCCGACTCATAAGGAACAAAACAAATTTTCTTTTCAAATCCCGGCAACTGCAGAAATTCCCTTTCCACATTCTCATATTCCGTATACATTTCCACCAAAATATTATTCCAATTAAATTTGTCTCTCCGTCTTTTCCAGTTACGAATTGCGGCCTCCCCGTCTAATTCATGATTACATTTAATCGAAACGTCTTCCAATTTTAATACCGGAACCTCTATATTGCTGTTTGTATCCATCCTCTTTTCACCATTCCAAATCGGATCGGCTTTCAAATATCGCTCTAAATCATTCAATATTTTTATATAGTCCATATCCGAAAAAGAAACATTTTTAAAAGGTGACAAACACTCTATCCCCAATGTGTGACAAATCAGGCCGCCCCAGCAATTATTAGAAACAATACTCAGCTTACTGTTTTTTAATCTTATATATTCCCCAAAATTCAAATTCGGAATCTGCATGACTCGAAAAGGAATTATTTTTTCCCTCTCAATTCCCATACCCTCTACCGCTTCATTTATGATTTCATCAAAATAGAGATCCGTTGCTACAATAATATAGTCAAACTCCTTTGTTATAATTTCACTTTTATGAATAATCGGATATCCATCCAGTGTCATGTTCCCGAAACATTCATTCGCCGCTAACGCTGCTACTTCAATCTGATTAGAAATTTCAAAATAATGTATGGTATTCAATAACTGATTATATACATTCCCTATTCCCCAAATAATTATTTTATACATGGCCTAATTTCCCTTTTGTGATAGAATCTCCCAATAAACCTCACATATCTTTTTTGCATAATCTTTAATATTAAAATTCAATACCGCATACGCTTTCGCATTCTTAATAATTTTCTCCTGGTCACCCCAGTTTGTTATTACATCATATATTTTCTCACCTAAGTCACATATATCGCCGGATTCATATACATACCCGTTAACACCATTCCTTATGATCTCTGCTGTTCCAGCACAATCAGCCCCAATCACCACATTTTCACTTAACATGCTCTCAACCGTGACCCTTCCAAAGCCTTCACTTCTCGAACACATCAGAGCGATATCCGCCTGTCTTCTCAATTCCCTTAAATCTGACTGAAATGCTATCATTTCTATATAAGGCCCCAACTGATGTATCTCTATATATCTTTGTATCTCCCTTCCATACTCATTGGAATAATCCCCAACTATTTTTAAGCAGATATGTTTCATTCCCCGCCGGCATATCAAATACTCTACCGCCTTAACAGCATCAAGCTGCCCCTTCGACTCCTGTATGGAACCACATATTATTATTGTAAATTTTTCAGGATTCCTTTCAAAAGCCCCATCCAACCTATAATGATCAATATTAAATCCATTGTAAATCTTTATCTCATGGGCGCCAAAAAGCATTCTCCTGTGTATCTTTTTCACATACTCAGAGATGCAGATGATTCTCTGTGTTTTTAATAAAGCATATTTATACTGCAGTCTGCTGTCGTAAAGCAAGCCGAAATCCTTCTTAAGAGCCTCCCTTATATGCCAAACATGAGGTATCTTAACTCTCTGACTCAGCCTGGCACCAATCATATGGGTCAAACTGTTCGTATGAATAATATCGATTTTCCATTTCCCTACATAGTCCTCCATTTCCTCCAAACACCTGGTATTCATTGTCCTGCGCAGCTCCCGCAGCCAAAAATCGCCCTCGTTTTTCCTGTGAACAGACGGGCAATATGGTAAAAAAGCATATCTGACTCCTATTTTATCTAATAGATCTGTCAGTTCATGTCTCTCCTTTAGACTTCCCTCCTGAGGAATAAAGAAAAACAGCTGATGACCTAACCTACTTAACTCAGAGGCCAAATCCAGCAAAGATCTTGTTGCTCCATACAGACTGATGCTATGTGTAATAAACAGAATACGAATCACTTTCATTTCCCCTGTTATCCTTAAAAGTTTACAGCTATAGATCATGAAGAATCGATTCCAGTGACAAAATCCTTACCTCTTTCCCCATTCTCTCCAATAAACTGCAATATATCTTTTCATACTGCATAAAAGACGTAACAACAATGGTATCCACATCCATGTTCTTAGGAAGATCATCCGGACTAATAACCCACAACCCTTGAATATGTATATCATCGGCTCTCCTGTCCAAACCACAGACAACCTCCAAGCCACTGCCTTTTAATTCCTCAAATAATCGCTGGCCAAGATAACTCATTCCATATATTCCGATTCTTTCACATCCCTGGTTTTGCAGATACTCCCATATAGTTCTGTTTTGCTGACGCACTTCAATCCACTTGACACTCAGCTCATATAACAGCAAATGCTTGTCCGACATTTGCTTCCAAAAAGCAATATCACCAATCAGTTTTCTATTGACGCAGCGATATCCCAAGAAAATTCCGACTGCAAAACTTACAACAACAAAAAAAAGAGCCATATTCCTTTACTTTCCCCAATCATATTCGTACAGTTCCCTCCATTGGCCAAGCTTCCTGTCAGGATCAAACTCATTCATCGCCGCTGAATAATTCCAATCCTCATACTCGTTATATAAGAATTCATCCATGGATTCATGTATCACAGAATAATAATCACTTGTCTTATATCCAAGATACTTCATATTTTCAGCAGCCTCTGAATCCGGCTTGAGATATACTTTAACCCTCAGCCAGAATAACAATTCTAATGTATCCCTCCCTGAAAGATGTTCCATTCCAAATACCGCCACATCCATATTTGATAAAAATTCCACATACTCTTTATAATCCATATAATCAGTAACTGCAGTAAACCGATCTTTAAAATGCTCCCTTCCATACTCTTCTATGGTTCTCCGCAAAGCTTCCGGTCCATAGGAAGTAATGCAGTATATGTGAATGGGCTTTTTATCCCCCTCCAAATACCTTAATGTTTCCATTGCCTTCGTATATTCAATAGGAGAATGGGCAATCAAAACATTATTTGCCCCCGCTTTTTTCTTATAGACCTTTTCAGTCAGCCTTGCATAGGAACATCGATTATTAAACCAAACTGCTTTTAAGGTTACAGGAAAATACCTTATCAAACTTTCTTTTTCGGTCACGAACGTATGGGTAATTATTCTGGCATACTGAAGAATCTTTTCTATATAAACATTGGTATAGGGATTCCTCCCTACACTTCCTGACCATGGAATAAAAATTCCCTTTTCCCTCACCAGATCAAGTCTTTCACTGAAATATTCCGAAATCTCCGGCAGCAGATACTCACTGTGAAATAAAATTTTATCAGCAGCACGCAGCAGCTGATCCAGGGGTTTTTTATTATCCTCCCAATCATATAAATTCAAGCGGTATCTTCCTCTATGCAGCAAATAGATATTATGAAATTCCTTTGATAACCTTATGTAGCTGTCCCAAAGCCCATATCCATCCTTACAATTCCCTTCCGTCATATAGATAACAAAAAAATGCTCCTTCATATGAAATCCATACTCAATGAATTCCGTTACGGATTTAAGAAATTTCTCATCAGGTATGAGATGTATATATTTAAACTTCTGTCCTTCACGGATACGGTTGTCATAAATATCAGGAGAAAACTTTGATAAGTAGTTCCCAACCAGTTCCTGTATCTCCTCTGACAAATAGAAATAAACCTTCTCATATCCCATGTCCGCCGCCTGCTTTGAAATAGCCTTCCAATCATAGATACAAGAAAACAAAACTGCATCCTCTATGCCGCCATGGGGCTTTACAACAGGTATTCCATCCAGGTCCATATTCCATTTTGCTTCCTGGTTGTCAAAAATACACAGAATATCTTTTTTATCTATATATTCAAATAAGCGCCTGTTTCTTTCCTTGTCAGCCCCAAATAAAATGATCTTTTTTCCTTCCCTGACAAGGTCAATATTAAAATCTTCCAGAAGTT
Organism: Clostridiaceae bacterium; assembly: GCA_910574345.1. Taxonomy (GTDB): domain Bacteria; phylum Bacillota; class Clostridia; order Lachnospirales; family Lachnospiraceae; genus UBA3402. The sequence continues at coordinate 58,334 of CAJSZV010000007.1, forward strand.
TTCCATTCAGGTACCAAAACAGCATCATTTCTACCTCACATGTATCAAACAATATCTATCATTGGCCAAAAACTGCTTATTACCTCACCATCTATCATAATTCATTCTCATTTTTAGACAAAACCACTTTATAAGTTATAAGTTTATCCGTAGATTTAGCCTTTACAAAATCATTGACATACTTATCCGGGATATAAATACCGCACATACAATTATCAAATATATAAAAATTCTTAAAATACTCTCCCGATGCCTCATATATAACTCTGACTATATCCAAATTAACTGCTCCAGAAGCATACCTGCAATCATGCCATACAATAAAATCACGAATCGGATTAAAATGATCCATCACTTTTAAGCTGTCTATCAAAACTCCCTCATAACTGTGGTCCCCGTCAATAAAGTACAGGCCGATATCCTCTTTAATTTTTTCAAAATCAAATTCCTTACTGTCCTCCTGATACTGAATCATATTCCGGCCTGTTACAAGCCTGTTAGAATAATCGTTCATATGGCGAAGGTGACACCAGTTTTTCATATGTGCAGGATGCTCCTCCGGTACAGAAATGCTGTAGCATTTTTCTACTAAATTCGATATAATCGTGAGAGAATCCCCTATATATGTACCAATCTCCAAATATGCAGAAATCTGATATCTTAAAACAAGACTTTGCAGCAATGCATAATCAAGCATACCGCTTCCGCCCCATGTCATAGATAACGTTTCAAATTCTAAACTTTGCTTTCCGCATTCTTCTATAAATCTTCCAACATTTAAAGCTCTGTCAAATATTTCCCTTTCTCCCGGACAACTAAAAGGCTCCTCCGACTCCAATAGCTTTTTGCTCCTTTTAATCCCAGCCAATGTTCTATAAAGCTTTAACATCTCATATTCCACATGCAATATGTTACGAAACCCCATTCTCTCCAAATTATCTCTTACAGTCGAAACAACACCCTTATCCTTAATTGCGATGATAACCGTTGAATCTATATCCTCTGCATAAGTATCAATACACTTAACCTGGATTCCCTCCAGAATATGTTCATTATTATCAAGAGCAGTAACCGCTATGCCTATAACCTTCCCCTTAATATCATCCCCAAACATAGAAAGACATTGTCTGCTAATATTTCCAGCCCCATATATAATCAATTTTTTAGAGCATTCAATACCATCAAAAAAATCTTTTCCATATCTCATTACATCATATCCTGTAAGACAAGCCATTCCTATTTTCCTCCAATTTTACTTTCCGCTTAAATGTTACTTCATACTCAAAAATATACTTTCCCCCATTGTTTTATGTCCAGACCTGTCCTTTATCATCCCCTTCCTCAGATCATCAATTTTCGTACAATATACGGACAAGGGCAAATCCTCTTCTGAAACATCCCACTTCTCATCCTCATCCAGCCTGATCCATTTATAAAACTGTCGCCTGTTTTCCTTGTATAATTCACGCAAAAACCTTTCATAATCCGCCCACTCTAATACTAATTCCACATAAGACACTGCATGATCCTTTATATCATAGATCAGTAACGGCATACTCTTCTCATCCGAGGTAAACAATCGTTTATCCCCATACGCTATGCAAGTCTGAAACCGCTCCGGCCCCCATAACATACTTTGGGCATACTCATGCAAGCCCCTGTCTGCCTGAACCTCCCCGGTCTCCATATCCACAGCCACATATTCATGAGCCAAAAACGGCGCCAAAACCAAATACTTGCCAATCACATCCCCGGCCAAATACATGAAATCAGCCTGACCTTCCCAATCAACATCCAGCATAATTCTTTTTTCTTCAAAGGAATTATAATTCAGCAGCAGCAAGTCTTTCCCTATGCCATGCGGTAAAAAAATCATCCAATCCTTATAGTTCTTAATAATCCGATAGGCTTCTCCACTATGCCTCCAGGGATAAAACTGAAATTCACCTGTTCCAGTATCAAACATTACCAGCCTTTCACTGTCCCGCGGACACATCCAAATCCTGTCCCCCCCAAAACAGGCATCACTAAAATTCGACCTGCCATCCTTAAAACATAAATTCTCCCTTAATTCTTTAAACTCCCTGACCTGACCTGTAGTCATATCAACATGCAAAAACATATTATATCCAATAGGCACAAGCCAAAATTCCGCCTCCCCCTCCTGGTAGCAGCACTTAAATTTCCCATAACGGATTCCCTGCTTCCCCATAATCTCCCTGCCCTCTTTGGGCAGACCAATATAGGTTATGTCCAACGTCTCTAAATCCACTCTGACAATGTTTTGTGCATACGCCGGAATGAGCCATACCCTTCCCTCAAAATAGATTGCCTGGCCAAATAACTGCTGATTTTCCGGTTCTCCATCAAATATCCTTAGCAGACTGCATTGTCCCGTATTTAAGTTAAACTTATAAAACCCATTATCATGCCATGCTGAAAAATATAGTTCCTCATCCACCACACACCCGGCTAAAAAAGCAAGTCTTCTTCCACCCTCTTTTTTTATCCTGATTCCTTCATTTATCACTTCTTTTAATTTCATGTTGACCTCTGCTAAATTCTACTTAAACCCCGTCTATGTACGTTTCAATTACCTTTGCCACCTTTGTGATCTCTTCTCCCCTTAATCCATACCACATAGGCAGACGGATCAGCCGCTCACTTTCCTTTGTTGTAAATACATCCTCTCCAAAAAAACGCCCAAACTTTCGTCCGCCCTCCGAAGAATGAAGAGGCACATAGTGAAATACAGCCCCTATGTCATGTGCTGCCAGATAGGCAAGCATATGCTGTCTCTCCTTTAAATCCTTTACCTTAATATAAAATATGTGAGCATTATGACTGCAAAACTCCGGAACCTGCGGCAAGTCTATAGGAAGCCCTTTCAGTTCCCCATAATACTGCTCCCAGGAACATAACCTGTCCTCATTAATCTCATCCGCCCGCTCTAGCTGCGCATATAAAACAGCTGCATTGATCTCACTTGGCAAATAGGAAGAACCTATGTCTACCCAACTGTATTTATCAACCATGCCCCGGAAAAATCTGGCACGATTCGTACCCTTTTCCCGCAGTATCTCTGCCTTCTCAACATACTGCTCATCATTAATAACAAGAGCTCCGCCCTCTCCCATAGTATAATTCTTAGTTTCATGAAAACTATAACAGCCCAAAGTCCCTATGGTCCCCAAAGCTTTTCCTTTATATGCCGCCATGACTCCCTGAGCCGCATCCTCCACCACAGGCAGGCCATATTGTTTGGCAAGCTCCATAATTTTATCCATTTCACATGACACGCCCGCATAATGCACAACTACAATAGCCTTTGTTTTATCAGTTATTGCAGCCTCTATTTTTTCCTCATCTATATTCAGAGTGTCCGGTCTGATATCCACAAACACAATTTTAGCCCCGCGAAGAACAAAAGCATTGGCGGTTGTGACAAAGGTATAAGACGGCATAATCACTTCATCCCCTGGCCCTATATCCAACAAAATGGCACACATCTCCAATGCCGCCGTACAAGAGGTTGTCAATAAAATTTTTTTCGCCTGGAATCTCTCCTCCATCCATTTGGAGCATAGCTTGGTATATGTTCCGTCACCTGCGATCCTGCTACTTCTCAATGCCTCCGTCACATACTTTTCAGCTGCCGGAAGATATGGTGCTTTATTAAAAGGTATCATAATTACATCGCCCCTCTATAAATTTAAATCATATATTATCCTTATGCTTCACAAAAACATGACTTATTTTCGACACATAATATCCGGTATAAATCAGATTTTTCACCTGCCCTATATTATTTGAGGACACCATTGAATGCAGCTGTTTTCCGCTAAGTTCCTTAATTCTTTCAAGTATTTTAAGCACACTTACTGTTCCTATACCGCCTAATCTATACCTGTTATATATCCCCCCAAGAAATGACGTATACACACCATCCCTAATTTCTCTCAATCCAAAAAAGCCAACATTTTTCCCCTTATAAACATAGTTATACAGTTCTGTCCCCCGCTCAAGTTCATCCATTGTCCAATTAACATATCGTTCTGCCGCCGCCTCTTTTGAAAAATGTTCATCCAGACTAATACGGTCTGTAGAAAACATACCCTTTCTGATCTCTGTATATATCTCCTCTATATCTTCTTTCTCCGCTCTTTTAACCGAAACCGCATCATACAATCTCTCCATGGCCTTTGATTTATTTACTATTTTTAAATCACTTACAAATAAAATCAGATCTTCCATATATTCATACTGGTATTCATACAATAAATGGGTAATATCCGCCCTGCTCGTTGGGACCTTGGCCACCATATATTCTCCATGGGTATTCTTCAGGCATTTCTCCACATCCTCTAATCCATCCGCCTCTTCAAACTCAATTTCCTTTGTCTCAACACCCAGATTCCTTTTCTCCCAAACAGCATCAATCACTCTCATCGTTTCCCATATCCACCTTTACCCATGATTTCCTATCCAAATAAATCCAACCTTTTCTATAAAGGCAGATCTACCCTTCTCGTCAGCCTCTCCCTCAAATCATACCCATCCCACACAAACCCAAACTCCATACTCTTCCCAACCTCCACCACCCGGTCAATCCCCTTCACGCCAGACATAACCAAAGGCTCCATTCTCTTTTTATCCCCCACCATCACCACCGTCTGCACCTTCCCGTTGCAGATCGGCGCCAATTCCATAACATCCCCAATCTCACACTCATAGAACATCCCCGAATCCCCCCGGTACTCCTGAATCACCGGGTCTAAGCCCTCCACCTCCACCCTCACAATCCGGTTGTCCCTCATTCTCACCACATGCATGCCCTCCACACCCACAGCCGCCATGCAGCATTCCGCCAGCTTATCCACATACTGAACCGGCTGAAACACATACCTTTCCGATACCACTCTCCAAAGCCGCTCCCAGAACAACTCCCTTGCCTGCCCCATATTTCCCCTCTCCCCCAGCCAGCACACCAGCCTGGGAGACGTGCAGGCATTCTGATCCGTCAGATAAGAGTCATTATAAAAATCCACAGCCAGCCTGTCCTTATCCTCCACCCTCATATACGCTTTTGCGTCAATCACACACAAAGAATACCGGTCTCCAAAGGTAATCTCCCCGGCCCTGGCCGGAAGCTCTGACCTCCTGATCTCCCCGATCGTGCCGTCCCCTCCCCAGATCACACGCACATCACAGATCGAAGACAAATAATCATTGATCTCCCGGCTCCTCTCATACCTCACAAAAACAATAAAATCCCTCCACTTCCCATACTCCCCTCTCTCCAGCACTCTCCTCACAGCCCCGTTAATGATCCTCACCTGAGGAAACTCCTTAGAAGGCAGACGCACAATCCCCCCATTCCCCAGCACAAATCCCACGGCAAACGAATAAGCATAATTCACCGCCACATTAGACGGTGCAATATGAAACACCACTCCCCGCCCCATCCGAAGCCCGCCGCCAGATGAAAACTCCCTCTTTTCCCTCTCCATGCTGCCTCTCCGAATCCAGAAAGCAAAAGTCACCACATCCGGATACTCCTTCGCCTCCCGGTTCCCCAGAAGCTCCTTCGACACCCGGTTTAAAAAATCAATCCGCCCCTCATCAAAAGGCACCCCCGCCGGCAGTCCCGGCATTCTCCCTATAATCCCCTCATCACCAAGCTCAAACCGAAGCCCCTTAAAAATTCCCTCCATAAGTATCACTGCACCCCCTGATCTCCGCATTCTTCAGTCTCCCCCTTACGGAAAAATACTTACCCTTCCGCCCGCAGGGACAATCATCCTCCCCCAGAATCATCCCCTCATCCTCCGTCAGAAGACAATGACCAGGATAAGACTCAGGAATCGCCGACACTACCTGGATAATTCCCTTCTCTCCAATTCCGCACACCGAAAAATCCTCCGGCCTCCGGACAATCACATCCGAAAAAACACTGGCATGAAGATGCCCATACTCACACTCCATGTAAATGCACCCAGTCTGCTCCACCATTCCATAATAATCATGAATCTCCTTAAGGCCGCACACCTCTCCCAGCCTGTCACAAAACTCCCGCCGCGACACCGCCTCACTCTCCAGCCTCTTCCAGCCTCCCCCGTGAATCAGTATCCCATTAGACAAATCCAGCCGGACTCCCCTCTCCTTTAGCCTTAAAAGCTCCTTATAAAAATGCTGCCAGATCATGAAGGTAAATCCAAAAAGAAAGATCCGCTCTCCCTTATGCCTCTCCAAAAAAGAGACAACCCCCTCCACATCCAGCCTCATCTCATCATCCAGTCCATAGACCCTGTCCCTGCCCAAAATCGAAAACCCAAGGATTCCCACCCCCCTGGCGCTGAACATGGCCCGGTTCTTCACCACAGAAGGACAATCAAGAATCATCATAGGCATCCTAGCATTTCCCGTAAAAGAAGACACAAGCTTCACCAGCACCTTCTGCTGATACCCCGCCGTCCTCCGGTCCACATAGATTTTCGACACCCGCTGCCCGCTGGTCCCCGAAGAAGTCATGGTCTTTACAATCTCCCCCTCAGGAACACTCCTTAACTCCAGCTCCTTAAACAGCCGCACAGGAAGAAAAGGCAGGTCATAATAAGAATTCACCCTCCCCAGATCAACACCAAAAGCGTCAACCACCCTCTGGTACTCCTCACACGCCCCATAATGCTGCCTGGAAAGACCAATCAACCGCTCCCCTAGAACCCTCTCTTTCTCCCCCTTTTCAAGAGAATAAGGCTTTAGTTCCAACATCTCCTCAAAGCCGCCCATGCCATCACCCATACTTCCACATCCAATCCCTACTCTTCCATATATTTGTTCAGTTCCTGATACAGCACCTTCCCCGAATCATTTCTGGGAATTTCAGGAATCACTCTCACCCGAAAAGCCGAAGGATTCAGCCCCGTCTTATGAGAAAGAAATTTCCTCACTTCCTCCTCCAAAGCCCCCTCCGTAATAAAACAATACATCTCATCATCACGCCCAGAGCTTACACAGTCAAGATTCCCGAACCCCGCCTTCACCAGACGATCAATCTCATCCAGATTCACCCGGTTGCCAAAGATCTTCAAAAACCGCTTCTTCCTCCCCACAATATAGTAATACCCGTCAGAATCAAACTTGGCCATGTCCCCTGTCTCCAAACGCCCATGACGCTCATCACCCTTAGCCAGGTCCTTTCCACACTCTCCATAACCCAAAGTCACATTGGGCCCCTCATACACCAGCTCCCCTACCCGGTCCGGTTCCCTGATTTCCCTCCCATCCACATCCACAAGAGAAAATTTCCCACCCGGTATAGCGATCCCCATACTCCCGTACTTTTCCAGAGACCGCTCATAAGGCAGATAAGACATTCTGGCCGTAGCCTCCGCCTGCCCGTACATCACATAGAACCGCTTTCCTTGCTCCATGGCATACTCCGCAAACCTCCTGTGAAGCTCCGGCTGCAGCTTTCCCCCCGCCTGAGTCATGGTCCTAAGAGAAGGAAGCTCCATTCCAAAAAACCGCAGCTTCTCCAGCATCTCATAAGTATAAGGAACCCCTCCAAAAGAAGTAGCCCCCTCCCTCTTAAAAAATGTCCAGAAATCCTTCTGCATCAGTCCCTTGTCCGTCAGCAGAATCTCCCCTCCCACCAACAAATGACTGTTGATAATCGACAAACCATATGTATAATTCATGGGAAGAGTCGTAATGGGCCGCTCCCCCTCATCCAGCTCCAGATACTCCACAATGGCCCTGGCATTGGACAGCACATTCCCATAGCTCTGCCTCACTAACTTCGGACTCCCCGTAGAACCAGAAGTCGTAAGCAAAAGACACAGCTCCTCATACAACCCATATTCCCTCTCATACCCTGTTCCAAGAAGCACATACCCAAAAGCCTGATACCTGACAGCAAAACCCTCAAACCTGTGCGCCAGCTCCTCCGGCACCCACAGATAATCCGGCCGGTAAATCTCCATAAGCCCTGCAAGAAGCTCCTCATCCAGATTCCGGGCCAAAAGCAGAGGCACCGAGCCCCCGTTAATACACCCCGTGTACCCCGCCAGACTTCCCATGGTATTAGAACACAAGACAAAGACCAGACTCCTTTCCCCAAGCGCCTCTTTAAACCGCCGGTTCTCCTCCTCCAGCTCTTCATAATACAAAGTTCTTCCCCACTCATCAGCGGCGGCCACACGGCCAGAAAACTGTCTGAAATCCCACATCATGCTTCTTCCTTCTTCACAAATATTTTTCCAAATGCCTGTTCACAATCTCCGCCATTTCCCTGTAATACTGATGAACAAAAAAATGGTTATCCCCTAATTCATAAAAATCAATATTTCCCTCCGTCAAATCTCTCCAGCCATACGCATTGACAGCCAAAGGGTCCTTAGGACTGTACATAACCGTTGTATCACAAGGAATTTTCTTCCCGATTTCCCTGTACTTATACTGAGACCAGACCATATAATCCCTTCTCACCGGTTCCATATAAATCTTCAAAAACCTTTGATTCCCAAGAATCCTCCGGTCAAATCCCCCCAGTTCTATCATCCGCTTAACAAACTCATCATCCGACAACTCGTGATACCTCTGACTTGCGCTCTCGTCCCTCAAATCCCCCCGGGCACAGATAAAGCAGTGCTTCAAATCTCCCCCAATCTTCCCTTTCGTAATAAGATCAAAAGCCAAAACACTCCCCAGACTATATCCCAGAACTGCTATGGGGAGACCACTGCGCCTTCCACAGATGTAACTGGCCGTATCCTCCAAAAACTCCCCATAATCCGTAATATAACCCTCTTTATGCCGACCCAGCCTTCCCGCGTACTCCACACTGACCGCCTCTATACGTTCATCCAAAAGCTCCGTCATATGCTTAAAAGAGCCAGAATTTCCTCCCGCAAAGGGAAGAAGAAAAAGCTGCATCCTAAAACTCAATCTCATAATTCTCCGATAAAATGCTCATACCCTTCTCAAAAGAATCCAGCTCAATAATATCATCCGTATCCATCATAATATCAAAAGCCTCCTCAAGAGCCGCAATCAACGACATATGTCCAACAGAATCCCACTCCTCCACAGACTGATATTTCAGCTGCTCCACAGACTCCTCCCCAACATTCAATGCCTCCACAAATGCCTTAACATACTTTTCCTTATTATTCATGACTTATCTCCTTCTATATTTCCTTGATATTATTTCAATCTTTCATTTGGTATCCCATACAGAACAGCATCAATAGGGTGAGTTTTATGGCATCTGAAAAAATACGAATAATCTTCTGCTATACTATTTATAAATTGATAAATATTATAAATATCATCCCTTTTGTGATAGGCAGAAATCATTAACATTGGCCTGTACCTTCTAATTGTATTTTCAGCTCCCCTTAATGCTTCCATTTCAAAACCCTCTATGTCCATTTTAATAATAGAAATCTCTTCACCTTTTGATATATTATCAATCGTATCAACATCTATTTTTTCATTGCCTTCCTCACTGATCTGGGAATACATATCTCCAGACGCCTGAAACATAAAGGTTCTTTTTACATCCGATACACCAGACAGATAAGGCTCCACTGCCCTCCATCCATTTCTTTCTATATTATCCAACAACCGTTTATAATTATTTCTATCCGGCTCACACGCAATTATCCTTTTATAATCACCCACTATATCTATAAAATCCTGAATACTATCTCCATCATAGGCCCCGCAGTCAAACAGCACCTCATCCCTACTATAGTTCCATGGTGCATCTCTGAAAAAATATTGCGGCTCAACCACATATGGAAGAATTAATCTGTAATCGCCAGAGACCTTTTCATCCAAAAAAGCATTAAACGATTGTTTTGAAAATTCATCAAACAGCACGTTCCTCACAGCACTAAATTCTTTTTCCCTCTCTTTGTAAAACTCCTCAGTAATAGGTTCTGTAGCCTTTATGTCATATACATCCGGAAAAAAATAAATTTTCTTACATCCCTTCCAATGGTCTTCTATGTCCTGCTGCGATCGATAAAATAATTCTGTATATCCGCAAATTATATTATATTCCTCATAGTTTTTCATAAGAAAACTGCGGGCTATTACATTCCTTGCTCCCTCTGACATATATTCATCATCTACAACGAATCCATCCACTTCAATATCCTGAACTGCTAATCTTGCATAAACCAATTCAGCCATTCCCTGAGCTCCCCATATAAAAGTCGGCAGTCCGCTCTCTTTTATCTCATCACAATACTGTTCCGTCAGCTTCATCTTCATTCCCTGATCCCTTTCTATTTTCTGCCGCCATCAATCCTTATCACTTCCCCATTAATATAGGACGACTCCTCCGTTGCCAAAAAATAAACCACATTCGCAATCTCCTCTGCCCTTCCCATTCGCCCCATGGCAGATTTCTCCTCCATTACATGAGGAGCAATCCTTTTCAAATGAATATTCTCCAAAAGATCCGTCCTCACCGGCCCTGGAGCCACGGCATTGACCCGGATTCCAAACCTTCCCACCTCGGCCGCCAGATCCCTTGTCAGCATATTCAACGCAGCCTTGGATGCCCCATAAACACAATCCCCCTCATTTACATCCAGAGAAGCAATCGAAGACATATTAATCACAGCCCCCTTTTTCTGTAAAACCATTTTCCGCAGCGTCAGCTGAATAATCTCATAAGGAGCAAAAAAATTAATATCAAACAGTTCCCTCGCCTTCCTCACTGGCGTCCTTTGAAACGTATCATAATATCCCATCCCCGCATTATTCACCAGCACATGAATCTCTTCCTTATCATCAAAAATACGCTTCATTCCACTTTTAATCTGCCTGTCATCCCCCAGCTCAAAATACACAGGCCTGATCCATATATGATTCTCAGAAGCAATTCCGGAAATATAATCCTCAAACTCCTCATTCCTTGCTCTCCCATGAGCCCAGATATTCCAGCCATTGACAGCAAACTTCTCCAGGACTGCCTTGCCGATACCCCTGTTAGACCCCGTTACAATTACATTTCCCATATCACTTTCCCAACGCTCCCTCGATTTTCTTTGCAATCTTTACGGCTGACAACCCACAGACATCCAGCAAATACTCATAATCCCCTGCAAGAGGCACAAAATCCCCAATTCCCATTAACATATGAGGCGGTTTATTAGAAACCCCTGCAAGCAGTTCTGCCACCCCGCCTCCCAGTCCGCCCATCACATTGTGTTCCTCAACTGTCACAATCAATTTGTGATTCAGCCTTCCAAGTATTGCCTCCGAATCCAAAGGTTTTATGGTATGCATATTTACAACGGTGCAGCTTATATCCCGCTCCCGCAAAAGACGCTCCGCCTTCAAACACTCATACACCAAAATACCACACCCAACAATAAGAACATCCTCCCCCTCAGTAAGTACATTCCCTTTCCCAATTTCAAAATCATAATCAAGATCCGAATTAATAATAGGAAGTCTGTCCCCTCCCGTCAGTCTTATATAAACAGGCCCCTTTGCCTTCATAGCTTCACAGACACTGTAATAGATCTCTATCCCATCGCCAGGCGCCACAATTGTCAGTCCAGGTATGCCTCTAAGAAGCGCAAGATCACCAATCCCATAATGAGAACCACCAAATCTTGATATAGCCAGTCCGCTCCCCATGCCCACTATCTTCACATTACAGCCCATCAAACCCAAAAAAGTACGAATCTGATCCGCACATCGATAACTTGCAAACGCACCCCATGAAGTTGCAATAACCGGCAGGTCCTCACTCGATATTCCCGCAGCGATTGATATTAAATTCTGCTCCGCAATTCCCACATTCACATAATTCTCAGGAAAATCCCTGATAAATCTCGAAAATCCTGAGGCAACCCCAAGGTCGGCAGACACCGCAAAAAAATCATATCCGTCCTTGGCCATATCATACACCGCCTGGCCAAGAGAACCCTGAGCTCCCATATGGGCAAGAAACATACAATTTTTCTTTGTAACAGTAAACATACTATAAACCAATCTCCATCCTCGCCTGCTTAAGCAGCTCCTTATTCAAAACCCTGTCATGCCAGGAAAAATCATTCTCCATAAACGAAATTCCCTTCCCTTTTACAGTTCTCGCAATCACAGCCTTCGGTTTATGCCCCACAGCCCGGAGCGCCAAATTCAGTTCCTCAAAATCATGACCATCCACAGACCTTACATCCCAGCCAAAAGACTCAATCCGCGCTTCCATATTATCCCAAGCAATAATCCCCTTCGTATCCCCATCCGCCTGCAGGCCATTAAAATCCACAATCAAACTCACATTACTCAGCCTCTGCTGTCCCGCAAACATAATCGCCTCCCACACAGAGCCCTCATCACATTCTCCATCACCTACAACACAAAAAACTCTCCGGTTCCTGCCACGCCTTTTGGCTAAAAATCCCATGCCGACCCCGTAAGGCAGCCCTAATCCCAAGCTTCCCGTAGAACACTCAATCCCCAATCTCTCATCCCTTACAAGCTCCTCCGGGTAATCAGAACCATTCTTTTGATAAGAACAGATAAAATCCCCCTCAATGAGCCCCAGCTCACTCATAACCCCATAGTATGCCAGCGCGGCATGACCCTTACTCACAATCAATACATCCCTGTCCCCCTGTTCAAGTCCCTGATCCGCAAAATTTGACACCTCCGCCATAACAGAAATCAGAATCTCCACACAGGACAACGAACTTGCCCAATGAACCTTCTCTGAGCATACATCCGCCGCCGAAATAATTGTCTGTCTCACACGTCTCGCCTGTTCCTTATGTAACGCCAACCGATTGCTATCCATTTTCTCCCTTACTTCCAAATCTATACCCGATTCACACTGCTCAAGTAACACAAACTCTCCTCGAAAGAACCTCTATCATGTCAAAACCATCCCATTCCAGCGACAGCTCCTGGGCATGTCCTATGGGGACAATCCTGTCAACACCTCTTACCCCATATTCGCGAATCAGTTCCCTGATTTTATGAGGATTCACTCCATAGTAGCTCACAGTCTGACACGTTTTTCTCAGCAGCGGAACAATTTCCTCCAGCCCCTTTGCCCGGTACTCAAAAAAATATCCCATACCAGATTTATGATCCAGCAGTTCCTCCCAGATACGATCAACCTCAACCCTCACTAACTTTGCCCCGTCACTGCAATATGTAACATTCCTATTTTCCGCCGCCAGTACGCAAAATCTCAGCAGCTTCTCACTGCCCCCAATAGGCGGCAGACTATAATCCTCCAGTTTCTCACTAAGCTCCCTCCAAAATACCTCTTTCGCTTCCTCCACCCGCTGACCCAGCCACACAACCAGCCTGGGTGAACTACATGCATTCTGGTCCACATCATAAGTATCCTTATAAAAATCCCTTGCCAGCACCTTTACATCCGCCAGCAAATACTCATCCGCGTTGATCACACAAAGAGAATCCCGGTCCGCAAAACAGATCTCCACTGCCCTTGGCGGCAAAGAGAAGCTGCGGATATGCCCAATGGTCCTGTTGCCTCCCCAGACAATCCTCGCGTCACAGATTTCCGACAGCTGTCTGGTCACCTCATCATCATGGCCATACCTGACAATGCAGATATAATCCCTTAAAAATTCAAAAGGCTCCTCCACGAGAAGTTCCCCGATCACCCTGCAGATAACCTCCACCTCCGGAAACTCCCTGTCAGAAATTCTGACAATATTTATATTTCCCGAAAGCAATCCGTAGACAAGCGACACCGCGAACTGGATTGGTATGTTAGAAGGTGTGATATGAAAGACTATCCCCCGCCCCAGCTTCAAGCCAGAATCCTTATACCTTTCTCCCATACTCTCCAAATTCCGCCGCCTAATCCAAAACGCAAAAGAAATAATGCTCGGATACTTCCGCAGCTCTTTATCCCTTAACAGTCTTTCTGATAAACTGCCCAGAAACTCTATAATTCCCCCATGAAAAATATCCAGAGATTTCACTGCCGGCATATTGCTGAGAACCTCACTGTCTCCCACAAGAAACCCTATCTGTCTATCTTTCAGCTCCATAGGTATCGCTGCACCCCCTTATCTCCGCATTCCTGATTCGCCCCATGATCCTTACATACTTCCCTTTTCTCCCGCATGGACAGTCATCCTCCCCTAGCACCATTCCCTCATCCTCTGTTAAAAGCGAATTGCCCGGATAAGATTTCGGAAGCACCGACAACACCTGAATGATCCCCTTTTCCCCTATATCACATGGCGAAAAATCCTTTATCCTGCGCGGAATTATATCCGAATAGATACTTGCATGCAGATGCCCACACTCACATTCTCCGTAAATACATCCAGACTGTTCCGCCATACTGTAGTGATCCATAAAATGTATAAGACCACATACCCGATTACCCCTTTCCTTAAACAATTCAGAAGTAACCGCCTCCGACTGCAGCCTCTTCCAGCCCCCGCCTGTCAGCAAATATCCATTAGAACAATCCAACTTCAGCCCCTTATCCTCAATCTCATCATAAAACGACTGCCATATCATAAACGTAAAGCCAAAAATCAAAAACCGGTCACTGCCATACTCCTCAATAAACCTCCTGACAACCTCCACATTCAATGACATATCATCATTTAATGCAAAAACCATCTTTCTCGCCGCAAAATCCAACCCCATTATCGTTGCACCCCTGGCCGTAAACATCCTTCTGTCGCGAATCACCTGAGGCGTATCAATTACCAACATAGGCATTCTCTTTTTGCCCACAAAATCCCCCAGAAGACGAAGCAATACCTTCTGCTGCAGAATCGCCGTCTCTTTATCTAAAAAAATTTTTGATTGCAGCTGCCCTGTTGTACCAGAGGACTTCATGACCTTAAAAATTTCATTCTCAGGAACGCTTTTCAGCTCCAGCTCCTTAAAAATCCTGACCGGCAAAAAAGGAAAATCCTCAAGTCTTTCCATTCTCTGAATCCGGCTTTCATCATATCCCAACCCATAGAGAATATTTCCATACATTCGGCAATGATTATAATGAAAACAGATCAAGGACTTCAATTCAGAAATCAGCATAGATTTCTTCTGCTGTGCATCAAGAGAATATGGCAATATTCTGTGAAAATCCTCAATCATACAAATCCGTCTCCCTGATTATTTCATCTTTATCAATCCTTCGATTAACCCTCCGGCCAACCACCTCGGTATAATTTTCAGGCGCTATTCCAGTCCCCGGACGCTTCGCGTCCAGATCCTCCACCCTTACAATCCGCCCTTTCTCCAAAGGTTTCCCAGCCACAATACTCCTGCACATTTTTTTCTTCTGTTCCAGCTCTTCCAAAGAAACCATTCTGTCAAAAGATCCCAAAGACACATATACAGACAAACATTTTTCCACCAATCTCTTCATGGCTTCCGGTTCCGTAGCCATCTGGTTATCCCACCCGATCTTGCTGCTGTCCAGCGTAAAATGCTTTTCAATCATAGCAGCGCCCAGAGCCACTGCCCCACATGCCACCTCAGTTCCTATGGTATGATCCGAATATCCTATAGGATATTCGGGGAACTCTTCTCGGAGCATCCGAATATTATTCAAATTTACATGCTCCGCCTTGACAGGATACACAGAAACACAATGAAGAATACAAATGTTTTTGTTTCCCGTCTCCTCAATCGTCCTTACAGCCCGGCGAATCTCCTCAATAGTACTCATCCCCGTAGATAAAACCACCGGCAGTCCTTTACTGCCAATATATCTCAAAAAAAGAAGATTACTTAAATCCATGGAAGCAGCCTTAATATACTCAGCATTTATTCTTACCAAAAAGTCTACCTCAGCCTCAGAATAAGGCGTTGACGAAAAAGCGATCCCTTTCTCCTGGCAATATGCCGCCATTTCCTCCAAAGCCTCCTCCTTTAGAGCAAATCTGCCCACCATTCTCTTGGCAATGGGATTTTCCCTGTAATAATCAAGAGAATAGAGAGTCTCGGCAGACCAGGACTGAAATTTCACCCCGTCACATCCACATTCTACTGCCGCATCAATCATTCTCTTTGCTGTCGCTATATTCCCATTATGGCTGGAATTCATCTCTGCAACAAAATACGGCCTGCAGCCATCGCCTATTCTTCTTCCCCCTGTCAATTCTATATCAGCCATCAGGCCAGCCTCCCTCCATCAATTATCAAGTTGCTTCCTGTAATATAAGACGCAGCATCGCTGGCTAAAAACCAAACAGCTTTAGCAATCTCCTCAGGAGTACCCTGCCGTCCTAATGGCGTCTCTGCCAAAATCTTTTCCTTTAATTCTCCTGGTCTTTCTGCCCACAAATCCGTATCAATAAATCCAGGACAAACCGTATTCACCCGGATCCCATACTGCCCCAGTTCCATAGACAATGTTTTTCCCGCAAAAATAAGGGCCGCCTTGCTGCTCCCATAAGCAATTCTTCCCCTCTCATTTTCAATTCCTGAAACAGAAGCAATGTTAATGATACAGCCTTGTCTTTTCCTAACCATATATCTTGCCACAAGCTGGGTAACATATAGAGGAGAAAAAAAATTCACATGAAATACCGTCTCCAACTGATCAAGGGAAGTCATTAAGAACAGTGATTCATCACTGATTCCCGCGTTATTGATAAGAATATCTATGCTTCCCCCTTTTTTATAAACAGACATTACACTGGATTTCGCTGCAGCTCTGTCTGTAATATCAAAATATACCGGCTCTGCAATAACCCCGGCATGTTTCGATAGCCTGCGCAGCTCATCTTCAAACCCTTCAGACTCCCTGCGGGCACACGCCCAAACGTTGACACCGTTATTCGCAAACTCTCTGACAATACTCAGCCCTATTCCTCGGTTGGCTCCAGTGATAACCGCATTTTTCAAATTGTCTTTCCTCCACTGTCAATGCATATTAAATGGTATCCCCACATCCTGTATCATCACCGGCTTCCCCGCCTCCCTGCACAGCCTTACCAGAGAACTATGGTCCCCATAATAAGCATCACACAGGGCAATGGCCCGGTCCATGTCCGGCGTATTGTCATAGATCCCCCAGCCGGCCTCACGGTACTCCTTCACTATCTCCTCATACTCTTCCCACAGCTGAGGCCTCATGGCCTCTATGGTAGCCCGAATCAGCGGATGGGGCCTCCACAGCAGTGCCACCTCATCCACATTCTCCCGAAACACCCCAAACACATACCTCATCTTTCCAAGCATTCTCTCGCTGTTACGCAGAAGCGCTGTTACGCTGGTATTATAGAAGATAATCTTTTTCCAGCTCCCATCCGGCTTCTCGATAACCTTCAGCCACTCCTTCGGCACTTCCACGTTCTCTTTCCTGGTGTCAAGTACTTTATCTACCTTAGGTGACCCCAGCCCCAAGATCTTCCCGTCCCAGTAGGCCCGGTCGGCGGAGGTGGTCTTCGTAAATTCCGTCAGCACATTCACATAGATCTGCCGCATCTTCTCCGACTGCACGATTATCTTATCTGCATAGAGCATTGCCGGATTGGTACAAAAATGTGCCATATCTTCCACTGCCTCCTGATTGTCCGGCTCTATCTCTTCCAATATAAAATAAGGTATATATACTAACTGATCTGTATATTGTTTCAAATTCTTGGAATAAAAGAAAGGATGAACACTTGTCAGGTAATTGCACTCATCATAGGGGTTATGTATAAAGATCATATCCGGCCTGTGCTCTTCAAAATCATAGTCCTTATAACCGGTCACAGGCACATAGTCCGGGTACAGATCCCCCTCATAGTGCTCCTCCCGAAAACTGCCATCCGGGTTCTTTGTATAATATGGAATGGGAATCACATAGGCGTCACAGTCCGGATCTTCATCCGCCGCTTTCCAGACGCTCTCTAAGGAATCCCACATAGACGCTTTATATGGAAGAAAAACCGCTTCCGTGCGGGCCTTGATATCCTGTTTCACGCTGTTCTCCACCTGAATCAGGGATTTGCGAAGGTTCTTGCAGGCCCGGCCTCCATTCACTGCCTGGCCCTGGCCTAAAAGGGCATAGAGTTCATAGACGGTCTCGCAGTACCCTTCCAGAAGAGCGACCGTCACAAATCCCTCCCCTTCTGTCTCCTCTATGGTCTCACCCAGATGAATGGCACTTTCCTGACACTGAGCCAAAAGCTCCTGTGCACTGTCATACTGGCCTTTTTCTATGGCCTTTTTGATTCCCTCGTGAACCTGGCCTAAGAGCCTTATAAGCTCCAGCGCCTGTCCCTTCTGTGCCTTCCTCATAACTTACGATTATTCCTCTCTGTCCCTTAAATTATGATTCTTACTTAAATACAAGATACCAGGGTCAAAAGGTCGTGTATGACATGCTTACATGTCAATACATGACTTTGGGACCCGCAAAAACATGAAAAAGTAGCCCGATAGGGCGGATTTTGAATGTTTTTAGGATTGCGGGAGCATGAAATGCGAAGCAATCCGTAGGCATCAGGGGTCAAAAAACCTTTTGACCCCAACATCTTAAATACAACATAAAAAATATTCTAATACAATATCGTCAGAAAATCAAGAAAGTTAATCACTTTTTCCCAGCCAGATTCTAACAGCCGGCAGCAGTCGGAGCTTTCAGGCAAACCCAAAAGCCCCAAAAGCCGCTGCTGCCATAAATCTCTTATGCACAGGCAATATGACCGTCATATAACTTCGTTCCTCATCTGTTTCAAAAAACCGGCGGCTCAGAGCCATTCTTTTCCAGTGCCCTGAGGATCGTAGGATTACAGTCATCCTTTGTCTTCACTTCACCTCCCCCTCCTTCCATCTCTCCCCCTTCCGATAGAACGACGTCACAGGCATACCGCACATCTTCGCCGCTTTCCTTCCCGACAGCTCCCCGGCAATCCACTGTCTGCATGTCTGGTCAAAATTATCCGGCAGCGGTTTCCTTGGCCTTCCGAACTGAACCCCCCGCATTTTAGCAGCCTCAATGCCTTCCTTCTGCCGTTCCCTGATATTCTTGCGCTCATTTTCTGCCACGAAAGAAAGGACCTGAAGCACAATATCGCTTAAAAAAGTACCCATGAGATCTTTACCCCGGCGGGTATCCAAAAGAGGCATGTCCATGACTATGATATCCACTTTTTTCTCCCTGGTCAGCACTCTCCACTGTTCCAGGATCTCCTCATAATCGCGGCCTAAGCGGTCAATACTTTTAATATACAGCAGATCATCTTCCTTGAGCTTCTTCACAAGACGCCTGTACATGGGGCGGTCAAAATCCTTGCCCGACTGCTTGTCCACAAAAATATTTCCCACTGGCAGTTTCATCTGGGAAAATGCATACAGCTGTCTGTCTTCGTTCTGCTCTCTTGTGCTGACGCGGGCATATCCGTACATATTCTTCATGTCTTCCTCCTTTTGTAAAATTCAATTCTTTTAAAGACCATAAATGGATAATAAAAGAATATGATAAAAAGAGAAAGACACAAAATACAGCCCCTTTCCTTTCCTGAAAGGGGCTGCATCCTCCTGTCCAATCTGTTTTTATTTACCTTCAAACTCCGCGATAATCTCTTCCAATGGCTTAAGCTTTTCCAGCTCATCCATCATCTTATTATATCCCAGACGGTCAAGTTCCGTCAGATAGCCGTCCCAGGTGGCGTCCACGTCAATCTGCCCAAGAACAGCCTGGGTCCGGTAATTGGACACATAGGCCTCAAGGTCGCTGTTGATCTCCTGCCTGATGATCTCATACTCAGTCTCTCCGGCCAGGTCTTCCTTGTAGGGCCTGTGCTGCCATTTCAGCCATATGCCCTCATCTCCCTCTGACCAGTACTTGCTGCCTGCCTTAAACAGTTCCTCCTCACCGATCCAGCTGGTAACTTCCTTTGTCTGGCCGAACTGGCTGAAGCTCCAGGTTCCCTTCTCACCGGACTTCATGACATTAAGTTTCTCCGGCGTTTCGCCGTCTGCGTTCCATTTCCAGTCGAGATCCTTCTCTCCGAAGAACAGGCTGGCCGCCACATCCTTGTCCCCATTTCCGAACAAAGAGTAATCCACAAACTGCAGGATCTTGGCCAGTTTTTCATCATCCACATTGGCATTGACAAAGAACCTTCCGTAGGCCGGGGAAGGATTCACGGTAGCTCTCACTTCACCCCCGTCAGGTTTGATGCCCGGCGTCACAAGAACCTTGGCTTTGGGATCCCGCTCCAGAATCGTAAGGGGCGGGCGATCCGATGCCCAGCTGTTTAAGGCGTTGGTGGAAGTAATCCAGTATCCGGCCACGCCTGTATTTACCTTATCCCAGGCCACATTTCTGTCATTGTTGATGATCTCAGGGTCCAGAAGGTTTCTTCCGTATAATTCCTGGAACCCTTTTAAGAAATCCTTGTATTTGTCTGTGGCGTAGTATTGTTCCGCCCTGCCGTTCTGATCGTTGACACCAGTGCCGAATCCATAAGCGGAGAAGAAAGCGCCTTGGGCGATATTGGGATTGGTGGCACCTCCTACAGCCCCGATGGTATCATTCTTTCCTGTGCCGTTGGGATCTTTATTGACAAATGCATCCATAATCTCAACAAATTTGCTCAGTTCAATACCGTCCTCAGCCACATAAAGCCTGTCAGCCACCTGTTCAACATTGACCCCCAGGTCGATCCCTAAGTTTTCAATCCAGTCATAACGGTAGAAATCACCGGGAAGATAATAATCCACAAACTGGAAGGTCAGACCGGCTAGGTAGATAAATTCCTCTTCATTCTCCGGATTCAGGGTCTGCTTGTACAAAAGAGGATACTGATCATAGTAGGCCATCAGATTGGGGCAGTATGTTTCCGCCATTTTTTTTGGAATGGTCCTGATCAGTTCCTGCTCCATCATCCAGCTGGGAGTCTTTACCTCGGTCCACATGCAGTCCGGCATCTCCCCCGATGCCAGGAGAAGGTCCACTGTGTCCGATGTCTCCGCCTTCTCCACAGTCAGGTTAATATTCAGCGCATCCTCAATCATTTTCTCCACATAGGAGCCGTCCTCATAATCCGCGTAGCACCATTGCCCTGTATAAGTAATATCATAGGTCTTTTCCGGGTCCGGCTTTGCCCCTTTGTCCCCGGAGGAACCTGCAGGCCCTGATACCTTGCCTGAAGAACCGGAACATCCTGACAGTGCCAAAACCGTGCACAACCCTGTTGCCAAAATCCTTTTGCCATGTTTTCTCATAATAATCTCCTTATTCACCACTGTTAATCTGTGTTTCTGTCCTCTTTCCAGGCCAAAGGCTGCCTTCTTAAAGCCCGGCAATCTCTTCCCTGGCAATTCTCCTGACCCTGAACCTGGCCAGACAGCTTCCATCTTCCGGACCTCCTGCACAGTATCCGAGAAGAATGGCCTCCTCTGTAAAATGAATGGCGCAGTAGCAGTATCCGTGATCTTTTTTTGTCTCAAAAGCAGTCTCCTCTGAGAATGTCCTTCCGTTGTCACGGCTCACAGCCATGACAAAAGGTGTCCTTCCCCCTGTAAAAATCCCGGTTTTCTCTCTTCCGTTATACTCAGGCACCGGATTCCACACTGCGTAGACATATCCTGTCTTCCCATCCCGTTTCATGCTTAAGGGGCTGTTGGGAGCCGTAAACCGGGAGGGCTGGGCCTCGGTCCAGGTGCTGCCGCTGTCCACGGAATACATCTCGTACTGTCTTCCCAGGTCCGTCCTTGCAAATCCCCACAAAATCCCCGGAGATAGTTCAAGAACTCCCGGCTCCTGAAGTCCTGACTGACAGTTGGCCATGTGGGGCATAGAGCATTTTCCCTCCGCCTCATTCCAGGTAATTCCGTCGTCGTCCGAGTAAAAAAATACGACTTCCGACCGGCTGTCAAAATAGTCCTCTCCCGTTCTGTGGCTTGCAGCCGGAATCAGAATCCTTCCTCCCGATAGCCGGACGACTCTGTCGTTATTCACCACATAGAACCCTTCACGGGGGGTACATAATACCCGTTCCCCCCATGTTGCTCCTCCGTCTTTCGACCTTCTCACATACATTTGAAGCAGAGTATAGGTGCGGCGTACCAGATAAAACAGACCTATATCCCCGTTCTCCATATGCATCAGGGAAGGGCACATGACATTGACCGCCTCTTCCCTGCCGCAGTCCACCAGAATTCGTTCCCCGCCAAAGGTACTTCCTCCGTCTTTTGAAGTCGCTATGCAGATATCCGCAGGAGCCCAGTCCGCAAAGCTTTTCCCTCTGTACTTACTGTAGGCAAGGATAATCTCTCCATTCTTTCCTGTGAGAAAAGCCCCCTCACTGTTTCTGGGATTCCCTTTTTCGGCATCCGGCTTAAACTCTGCTGCCACAGTTCCAAGTTCCATCTCTCTCATTGCGCCACCTTCCGTTTCTCATGGTTTTTCTTTAGCCGTCTCCGGGCCCTTTTCCTTTCACAGCCCGGTTATCCCTTAACCGCCCCCACCATGATTCCTTCCACAAAATACTTCTGCAGGAAGGGATACACAGCCACAATAGGCAGTACCACGATAATGGTTGTGGCCGCCTTTATGGTATCCGGATTGGCATCCACCAGGGCTCCGATGGCCTCCACGCCTCCTGAGGCCGCGGAATTGGCCATGGTGTCAAGCATTCTTCTGAGAAGATACTGCAGGGTAGTCAGGCTTGCCGTTCTTCTGCAGTACACCATGTTATCAAACCATGCATTCCACTGTCCCACCATCTGCCACAGGGCCACTGTGGCGATAACCGGTTTGGACAGAGGCATGATAATGGACGTAAAGATTCGTACCTGGGAGGCCCCGTCGATGCTGGCCGCCTCCTCCATTCCCTTGTCTATGGAGAAAAAATAATTCCTGATGATAATGGTATTGTAGATGGAAAAACCTGAGGGCAGGATATACACCAGGAAATTATTTAAAAGCCCCAGCCGTTTCATGTTCAGATACGCGGGAATCATGCCTGCGGAAAAGAACATGGGAATGAGAAGCACTGCTGTAATAAATCTTCGAAAAGGCATCTCCGTCCTGGTAAGGGCATAAGCCGCCATACAGCATACCAGGGCATGGACCGCTGTACCAGACACGGTCCTGAGCACGGATATGACAAAGGCCATGACAATCTCGCTGTCCTGGAAGCACTGCTTGTAGGCATCCAGAGTCCACACTTTGGGCACCAGGTTAATGTGCATGTAGGAAATATCCTGGGCCCTGGAAAACGACCGGACCAGCACATCCCAGAAGGGGATCAGTACGGTGATGCAGAACAACACCATAAACACAATATTGCAGATATCAAAGATGCGGCTCCCCGCAGACTGCTTCATCTTTCTTCTTGGTATCTCGTGTGCCATAATCCTTCCTCCTTAAATAATCTTATATTCCGGGTTGGCCTTCCTGGCGAACCAGTTGGCGAAAAGTACCAGGGCCAGACTCACCACATTCTGGAACAGGCCGATGGCTGTGGAAAAATCATACCGGCTTTCCACCATACCTTTCCGGTACACATAGGTGGAGATCACATCCGCCGTCTGATATGTGGCGTCATTGTACAGGTTGAACACCGGGTCGAATCCCACGCTCACAAGGCTTCCGATATTCAGAATCAGCATGGTGCACATGGTCGGGAACATGGCCGGCAGGGTTATGTAGAGAATCCTGTGAAACCGGTTGGCCCCGTCAATACTGGCCGCATCGTACATGGTCGTGTCAATCCCCGCAATGGTAGCCAGGTAGATCACGATGCTGTAGCCCGTGGATTTCCACAGGTTGGTAATCAGATAGATCGGCACAAACATATCTTTCTGGGCCATGAAATACAGCGGTTTTTCAAGAATCCCCAGTTTTATTAAAACTGCATTGACCACGCCGCCTGTGGGCGACAAAAGCTGATACACAAATGTGCCGACCACAACCCATGAGAGGAAATGGGGCATGTAAGTGATGGTCTGAACCGTACTCTTAAATCTTTTGCTGCTGATCTCATTGACCAAAAGGGTGAAGACAATCGTCACCGGAAATGTGGTCAACAGGGTCAGAATGCTGATCTTTAAGGTATTTCCCAAAACCCGGTAAAAATTGGGATCGGAAAATAATGCCTGGAAATGTTTAAACCCCACCCAGTCGCTGGCTTCAATTCCCCTTGCCATTTTATAATCCTTGAATGCGATGGCCAGACCTTCCATAGGCATATAGCAGAATAAGACCACAAGGATCAGTGCCGGAAGCAGGAACATGTAAAACGGCAGATATTTTTTCATCTCTTTTAACAGCCCTTTATTTCCCATAGTTTTTACTTTACCCATCATAGCTTTCCTTTCTTTAAAAGCTCAGTCGCTTTGCCACAACAGTTACCGCGCCCCCGGGTGCGCTTTATATAAATCTGTTCCCTGGGCCTTTTGGCGCCTGCCCTCAGAAACAGGAATATGCACTTTTTTTAATTCCAGGTGAATCCTGGATTTCTCCATATGTAAGCGGTTTTCATAAGTTTAAGCCTGGCACTGTAAACGCTCATGAACAGTAATTAGTATAGGGGATTTTGAGACTGCCGTCCATGAACAGCATTGGACAAAACATACACAAAATGATATAATGGGAGCACAGACAAAGCCTTACGGCCTCATATTCCTGCAAAAAGGAGGGCGCCCCCTATGTACATGAACTCTGGATATCTTAACAATTCTTTGGTAGACTTTAAGGACAAATCAAAACCTCTCGTCGTAGGAAGCTGCGGAACCTACCGCCTTTACAGCCGTCCCAGACTTCCCACCTACCGCCCCAGAGGCCGACTGGATTATCAGCTTCTTTATATTGCGGCCGGGAAAGCCCATTTTTTTCTTGGGGGAGAGGACGTGACAGTCTCAGCCGGCCACATGGTTTTATACCAGCCGAAAGAGATGCAGCGCTATGTTTACTATGGAGTTGACCAGACAGAAGTATTCTGGGTTCATTTTACGGGAAATGATGTGAAACGGATTTTAAGAAGTTACGGATTTCGTTTGGAAGAACATGTATTTTACTGCGGCAAATCTCCTGAATACCGGAAGATTTTCCAGGAGATGATTCAGGAACTGCAGCTTATAAGGCCCCATTATGAGGAACTTCTGGCCATGCTTCTGCGCCAGCTTTTTATCCTGATCAGCCGCCAGTTCAAAGGGGGCTTTAAACTGGCGGACTACGTTCAGGATGAGATGGAGGCAGCCATCCGGTATTTCGGCGAACATTACAGCACCCCCATTGTCATAGACGAATACGCTGCCGGCATGCACCGAAGCACCGCCTGGTTTATCCGGAGCTTTAAGCAGTACACAGGCATGACTCCCATGCAGTATATTATCTCCATCCGTCTTGCCAACGCCAAACGGCTGCTGAGCACGACCGACTACAATGTAACGGAGATCGCCTCCATGGTGGGATATGACAATCCTCTTTATTTCAGCAGGCTTTTTAAAAAACAGCTTGGAATAGCGCCCTCGGATTATAAGAAAAGCCTGTAAGGCTTTCCTTATAAGGGCTGCCGGACTTAAGGCTTTACTGCCCCAGCTGCGCAAGTCTCTCCTTTACCTGCTCCATCATCTGGCTGTACTTAGCCTCCTTCTCCCGCTCCTGGGCAATCTTGGCTTCGGGAGCGCGGCTTAAGAATTTTTCATTGTTCAGCATCCCGTTTACCCGGGCAAGCTCCCCCCTTAACCGTTCCTCTTCCTTTTTCAGGCGCTCGACTTCTTTTTCGATATCCACCAGCTCTGCAAAAGGCATATAGATTGTGGCCTGATGAATCACAGCGGACACCGCGTCGCCGGCAATTCCCTCTTTGTCTTTCTGAAGCACAACCTCATTGGCATATCCCAGGGTGGCAAAGAAAATCCTGCTGTGTTCAAAGATATCCAGCACCTCCTGCTTTTCAGATACCACATATACCTTAGCCTTCCTGCTTGGCGGAACATTCATGGATGTGCGCACATTGCGGATGGCTCTTACGGCTTCCTTCATCACCTCCACTTCGTGTTCCTCCACAGGGAAATTCCAGTCCCCCCTGTACTCCGGCCAGGAAGAGATCATGACAGACTCTTCCTCATCCTGAAGATTGCAGAATATCTCTTCCGTCACGAAAGGAATGTAGGGATGCAGAAGTTTTAAGGACTGAATCAGCACAGTCTTTAAGGTGTATATGGCCGCCGCCTTGGTGGTATTATCCTCCTCCCACAGTCTGGGCTTTACCATCTCGATATACCAGTCGCAGAACTCTTCCCACACAAAGTCGTACACTTTCTGGAGGGCAATGCCCAGTTCATAGCGGTCCAGATTCTCCGTCACCTCTTTTGCCAGGCCGTTAACCTTAGACAAAATCCAGCGGTCCGCCATGGTCAGATCCTTTAACTCCGCCTTGCTTGCGCCTGCCTTTTCAATGTTCATCATAATGAATCTTGAGGCGTTCCAGATCTTATTGGCAAAATTGCGGCTGTTCTCCACCCTCTCCCAGTAGAAGCGCATGTCGTTGCCCGGAGCATTTCCCGTAATCAAAGTCATGCGCAGGGCGTCGGCGCCGTACTTTTCGATCACCTCCAGAGGGTCAATGCCGTTGCCTAAAGATTTGCTCATCTTCCGCCCCTGGGAGTCTCTCACAAGGCCATGGATCAGCACGGTATGGAAGGGCGTTCTGCCGGTCTGCTCAATCCCCGAAAATACCATCCGGATCACCCAGAAGAAAATAATATCATAGCCTGTTACCAGCACATCCGTGGGATAGAAATACTCAAGATCCTCTGTCTTGTCCGGCCACCCCAAAGTGGAAAAAGGCCACAATGCCGAGCTGAACCAGGTATCAAGAGTATCCTCATCCTGAGTCAGATGCCTGCATCCGCACTTGGGACAAACTTCCGGCTGCTCCCCGGCCACCACGATCTCTCCGCACTCGCTGCAGTAATAAGCCGGGATCCGGTGTCCCCACCACAGCTGTCTGGATATACACCAGTCCCTGATTCCCTCCAGCCAGTGAAGATAGGTCTTTCCGAAACTTTCCGGAACAAATTTCAGTTCTCCTGTCTTTAAGGCTTCGACAGCCGGCCTGGCCATCTCGTCCATTTTCACAAACCACTGGGGTTTGATCATAGGCTCCACTGTGGTCTTGCACCGGTCATGAGTCCCTACGGCGTGAGTATGGGGAACCACTTTTACCAGAAGCCCCATCTCTTTTAAGTCTTCCACTATGGCCTTCCTTGCCTCATACCGCTCCATGCCGTCATACTTGCTTCCGGGCAGACGGATGGTGGCGTCGTCATTCATAATATTGATCTCCGGCAGACTGTGACGTCTTCCCACTTCAAAGTCATTGGGGTCGTGGGCCGGGGTAATCTTCACGCACCCGGTTCCGAACTCCTTATCCACATAGGCGTCGGCGATGACGGGAATCTCGCGGTCCGTCAAAGGCAGCTTAAGCATCTTCCCAATCAGATCCTCATACCTTTCATCCTCCGGGTTCACTGCAACCGCCGTATCCCCCAGAAGCGTCTCAGGCCTGGTAGTGGCGATCTCCACAAACCTGCCCTCCTCCCCGACGATTGGGTAATTGATATGCCAGAAAGACCCTTCCTGATCCTCGTGGATTACCTCCGCATCGGAGATAGAAGTTTTGCACACCGGACACCAGTTAATAATACGGGAGCCTTTATAGATATATCCTTTTTCGTAAAGCTTAATAAATACTTCCTGAACCGCCTTGGAACAGCCCTCATCCATAGTAAAGCGTTCCCTCTCCCAGTCTGCGCTTGACCCCAGCTTGTGAAGCTGATTGATGATCTTTCCGCCGTACTCCTTTCTCCAGTCCCAGCATTTCTCAAGGAATCCGTCCCTGCCCAGATCCGCCTTCTCGATCCCCTGTTTCTTCAGGCTCTCGATCACCTTCACTTCCGTGGCAATGGCCGCATGGTCTGTTCCCGGCTGCCACAAAGCCTCATACCCCTGCATTCTCTTATACCGTGTCAAAATATCCTGCATGGTATTGTCCAGAGCATGTCCCATGTGAAGCTGCCCCGTAATGTTCGGCGGCGGCATGACAATGGTAAAAGGTTTCTTATCCTTGTTTGGTTTTGCATGAAAATAGCCTTTGGCCAGCCATCTCTCGTAGATCTTTTCCTCAATGGCCGAAGGATTATAGGTCTTTTCCAGTTCTTTCATCGTTTCATTCTCCTTTTTCGTTTTTGAAGCATATCCTCTTTTACATCTGGTGCCGCACCACTTTGTACTCGTCATCCAGGCGGTAAAAAGCACACCCTGGATTCTGTCCGCTCAAAAACCGCACCATATCGTCCTCATCCAGATTGGCCTCGCAGACATAATACTGACACTCCTCGTCAAACATAAAGTTTACGCAGCTGTCACAGCTGCCGCCATACTCCCCTGCCCTTTTGGCCATGGCCTCACCTGCCTTTCCCTCATTCCCGCAAAACATCTGCTTAATATAATTTACCGGCACTCAACCGCAAAAACGCCCTCTGCACAATCACTCATGCAAAGGGCGAAAACTTCCGCGGTACCACCTTTTTTACAGAATCCCCGGCTCTGTCCATTCCCACGGGAATGGGAAGGGCTGTCCTGTTTCTGTCACTCCTTCAGTCCTTTAACGCTGACCAGGCGAAGACAGCTACTTGATGCCAAAGTCCAGGGAGATGTCCTCTAAATCTGCACTTCGGTGCGCCATGTACTGGTTTTCACTGTCCCGGCTCCAAAGCTACCTTCCGCCTTCCCTTCCTGAGACCGCCTTTCAGCCGGTGAACGGTCCTCTCTGCCAGTGGTTCAGGGCGTACTCCTCTTTTTCACAGCCATTCTTGTATGTCTGTAATCATAACCAATTTACATCTGTTTGTCAAACTCTTTTTTTACTTTTTTAAGCACCAGAAGATAGCACACCATATGGGCTGCAAAGGTAATGCCCCATGACACCGGATAAGAGATATAGAGAGTGGGCAGAGTCCGGTTCATGGCAAAAATCGTGTAGATCCACAGGATACGGAAGGCGCAGGCGCCGGTGAGGGACACAAGCATAGGCATAATCGAATATCCCATTCCCCTTAAGGCCCCTACCATACAGTCCATAATACCGCAGACAAAATATGTTGTACCGATAATCCTCATCCTGTTTAACCCGTACCGGATTACCTGGGCATCGGAAGAATAGATTCCTAACAGCTGATTCCCGAAGAACACGGCCCCATTACCCATAACCAGTCCCACAGCGGTGGTGAGAAGCAGACAGTATATGAGAATCTTCTTCATCCTCCCATACTGCCTTGCCCCGAAATTCTGGCTGGTAAAGCTTAATGCTGTCTGATAAACCGCATTCATGGAGGTATACACGAACCCTTCGATATTCTGTGCCGCCGTGTTGCCCGCCATGGCCACGGAACCGAAAGAATTCACCGAGGACTGAATCAGCACGTTGGAGATGGAGAAGATGGCTCCCTGAAGCCCTGCCGGAAGGCCGATTCTGATGATGGAGTACATCTTGTTCTTCACAACTCTCAGTTTCCTCACCACCAGTCTGTATCCTGCGTCGGTCCTGATCAGACATCTTACCACAAGATAAGCCGAGATACACTGGGACGCCACTGTTGCCAGAGCGACTCCGGCCACTCCCATGGAGAGAACGATAACAAAAAACAGGTTGAGAACCACATTGACGATTCCCGCCAGCAAAAGGAAATACAGGGGCCTTTTGGTATCGCCTACAGCCCTGAGAATCGCGCTTCCGAAATTGTAGATTAAGTTGGCCGGCATGCCCACAAAGAATATCTTCATATACAACGCAGCAAGGGGAAGCACATCGTGAGGGGTGCCCATAAGCTCCAGCATAGGATCCGCCAGAGTCACTCCCACCGCGATGAGGATCAGGCCTCCTGCCCCGGCCATAACCATAGCTGTATGTACCGTCTCCTCCAGGTCCCGCTGCA
This sequence comes from Clostridiaceae bacterium, assembly GCA_910574345.1. Lineage (GTDB taxonomy): Bacteria > Bacillota > Clostridia > Lachnospirales > Lachnospiraceae > UBA3402. The sequence continues at coordinate 88,262 of CAJSZV010000007.1, forward strand.
AACCTGCCCCGTAAAATCTGGCCACCAATACGTTAGCTCCTACGGACAGACCGATGAACACATTGATCAGCAGATTGATCAGCGCCGATGTGGAGCCTACCGCTGCCAGGGATTCGCTTCCCGCAAACCTTCCCACCACGATGATGTCAGCCGCATTAAACAAAAGCTGCAGAATACCGGACAAAATCAGAGGGATTGCAAATACGACGATCTTGACGAAAATCGGACCGCTGCACATGTCCATCTCATAGGTCTTTGTCTTCTTACGTAATTCCATGTCCTTTTCCCCCTAAAACTTTGCCCTTTTATTCCCGCGAAGGCAGCGGGCCAGGGCCAGGCTGTCCTGGCTTTGCCTCCGCCTTCAGGCGTGTAAAACACAATATATCACTTTCCTCCGGGAATTTCAATAGATTCTTAAAAAGAGTCCGGCAAGCCGGACTCCCGCGCCGGAGCGCGGCTGCGACAGCAGCCATTTTCCTTATGCGCGCAGTGCGCATCCTAAGCGGAGCGTTTTTGTTCTATAGGACGAACTTTCCTATAGAATAAAAAAGATTACGCCATGTTTCGGTACTCCTGTTTCCACTCTTCCACCAGCACAGCCGACTCCTCCAGCCGTCTGATGGAGTCCTTTTGGAACAATTCCTCAATCTCCAAAAGGGCCTCCCCCTCCTCTGCCTTCTCCTCTGCTCTGGAAAACTCCTTATCCCACTCTTCCTGCAGCTGGCCCGTAACCAGAGAACGATGCCGGTCCTTAAGCTCCAGAGACGGACTCATGCGGGTCAGGTAGTACATCTTCTCTATAACCTTTAAATCCCTGCTTTTTGCGTAGGCCTTATCATAGGACTCCATGGCTTTCACAAACTGAAAGATTCTGGCATAGCAGGCACCTAAGTTGCTCCACACCTTCCCTTCCAGCTGGTCGTCGGGATTTTTGGCAGCGGCTTCCAGAATCTCCTGGTATCCGGCAATGGCTTTTCCGTACTGCTTAAACTCCGCCAGATAATCGGCCTTCTTCTTGGCGTATTCCAGAGGGGACAGCCTCCTTATGGCAGTAAGGGTCTGACGCAGTTTGCCTAACTCCGCAGCCGTATAATAATCGCATTCCTGCATGAACATAAGCAGTATCTCATCGGGCTTGTCGCCCGTCTTGATGCGCTGCTCCATTCTGGCCGCCACGAAGCCCATTCCCAGCTGGTCACGGACAAATTCCGTGAGACTTAAATCCACGAATCCGTCTGTGAAAAACAGAGGATGATGATAGACGGCATAACAAAGTTCCTGGGAGGAATGAATATTTACTCCCAGGCCTTCTATATAATATGGATTTGTCACCTGTTCACGTCTGCACAATATTACGCTCATAACATAACCTCTTGTCTGATCTTCGCCTCCGTGGCCGGAAAAAATTCTCCAAACCCCTGATCCTTTACAGTCACCGCCATGGTCCGCTCATCTAAAAATCCCACCTGTACCAGCACTTTGAGAGTCTTGTCGTCTCTTTTTGGGAATCCCTCCAGCACCATGCGCATCAGTTTCTTTTTTTTCGAATCCAATGGTGTGATCATGAATTCCAGATAGTCCTGATGATCCAGAATCATCTCCACATCCGCCCCGGCCTCATACCAGACATCCCCGGCCTTTGCCAGAAACAGCTGACTCTCCTGGCCTTTTGACAAGACCTTCATGGACACGCTGCTGTCCAGTCTGCCTTCGCAGATGCAGGTGTAGGGATAAGCGCTTTTTTCCCTTAAAAGGTCCATTCCCTGATACATGGCTCCGCTGGCAAACAAGGTGTCTTCCATATACACTTTTCTCCGGCTGCAGATCAGTTTCATGAAATTATCCGCCCAATTAAGGTTTCCGAATCCCTTCCCTGTGAGAAAGATGGCGGAATACAGCTTCTTCTGTATCAGCCGGCTGCCGCAGGAGCATAAGATCTTGTCTGCCATGCGGGCTCCCTTGTCGGAATTTAAGATGTTTAGGTCAAAGCTCTCTTCCAGACGCTCCCACTCGGCCAGAACCGTGTTCTGCCTCATGCCCCGCTGCATCTTCATCTCATAATAACACAAACCGTCCTGAGACAGGTCAAACATCCCTACCTGATTGGTCCAGACTTCCCTTTTTTGGCTTAACACATAATAGATAAAGCTTTCCGTATGGCTTACGATATGGATTCCTTCGGGATCCGCCCCCAAGTACTCCCCGCATCGCCTTAAGCACTCCAAAAGCCTTATCTCCACTTTGGGAACCGTAATCACAAGCTTTTTGATCTTGTCTGTCCCATATTCCTCCTGGGCCAGACGAAGCACCTGTACAAGAAACCGGACCATCAGCTGCATACCGTCATATTTAATGCCTGCGATGGTCGACGTACCGTCCTTCTTCACCAGCTTTACCAGCTTATCCACTATGATGCCGTCGCCTTTCAGGGCGCTTGCATAAGCCGGTTCTCCTACCAGCCACACATCTTCCTCTTTCTTTTTACAAATTACCGTGGGCATTATCCAAGATTTCTCTCCTGCATCACAGACCAGCTGTGTATAGGCGTCGCACAAATCCAACCCCAATATCAGTCCGTCCATCCATACTCCTTTTTATGACTGTTTTCGCTTAGACCTTTACTGCAGCTGAAACAATTCTTCAACTGCGGCAGTTTTTTTCACGTACTCTTTCATGGCTGTCAGAAGGCCTTCCTCTTCCTTCAGACTCAGACACAAAGACATCCGGTTCAGCAGGCTGAATCTGCTGTTCTCATCTTTGGAGTCCCTGAGCTCGCAGGTAACGCTTCCTTCCTTCACAAGCACTTTCTTGCTGCCCCTCTGTTCATAGATCTCATACTCCATGATCTCTCCCTCAAACAATATCTTCTGTTTGACGAAAATCCCCTGGTAAACCCGCTTCATCTCATCCCTGTGGAACTGTTCCTCATTGGGAAGAATGCGGATCATGAGTTCTATTTTATCGCTTTTCTGTCCCACATACTGGAACATGGCTTTGTCCAGAATCTCCTCCGGAATCCGTATCTGGCCTGCCAGGCGTTTAAAATAGGGAAATACCATTCCCTTCTCCAAAAGATAATCTATGATGGACTGGCACAGCTTTTTCTGTTTTTCCGACAGTTTCGCCTGTTCACTGTAATACCTGCTCAGGGCCAGAAGATAGATATCGGATATTCGCCCCTTCTCAATGGCATTCTGAATGAGACTTTCCAGATAGGCAAACACCCTCTCCGCCGCCGGCTGGTCGTGGAGGAAATACTCCGTGCTTTTAATGGTAAAATAAGCTTTGACAATACCTTCCCCTGTCTTTTTCCTGGTGACATAGAGAGCAAATACCTTGTCAATGCGGGCCGCTTCTCCTGCAAACATCATCTGGGCCAAAAGCCGCTCTTCCATGTCATAGGTTTCCACCTGCTCCTTCACGCTCTTTAGAAGAACCCGGTACATCTGGTCACAGGTGCCGTTAAAATGCTCGCACAGATAATCAAGGATCACGCTGTCCGCCAATTTGGCCTGATAGACTTGAAAGGCCATATCCAAAAGCATCTCGTCCTCATGGAACATCTGGTCCGGAATCATATGGCTGCACAGCTTCTTAAGGCTCTCTGTCTTTACCTGGCATCCAAACCGTTTCACCAGGTCATAGGCCTCCTTGATGTAATTGTGGCTGATAAGCGCCTCACAAAGCCCGTTCTTCTGCTTCTTTGACAGCACTTGAATATCCGCTGCCAGAAGGGGCAGAATCTTCCCGTCATGGCCTGTATGATTCTCATAATAGGATATAAGCTTGTCCGTCATCTGCCGCCGGTACAGGGGGTGAAGCCGCAGCTGGCTTAAAGCCTGCTCCATAACGTCTTTCTCCGCCTCCCCTGTCACTTCCTTTAAGGCGGCCTCCTTGCAGGCGGCTAAAAGAAGCATGGGATGATCCGGATCCAGTTCAAAGCACTTCTTCTCCAGTTCCGGCTTGTCAAGTATTCTGGTCTTCACATGGTTAATGCCCGTATACCGGTTGCCGTAGGCATCCTGAAACATAATGGTCACTTCTTTGGAAAAGATAGGCACATAGGCCGCCTGATCCTTCAGCGGGTACACTCCCTCATCCGTCAGTTCCTCATAACAGACCACCACATGCCGCATCTGAGGATTTTTGCACACAATCCTGTAGGACCGGAGAATGGAGGGCAGAACCCTTGCAAGGGATGAATCCACCATGTCCGGATAGATCATCTCATCATAGATGGCAGCCAGCCGTCTGCTGATCCTGGAGTTTAATGCCTGCTCCACAGCAAACTGGCTGATGGTTCTCTCAAATTCCTGATAAAGAGAAGATTCCGTACTCACATACCGGATAATATTTTCATACAGAACTTCCCTGCTTTCCTGTTCCAGATCATGGCCGTAGGAAAAATACATGAGCACCTGTTTCGGGATAGCCTGTTTATAATCCCTTGGAAGGGAATACAGGAAATATTCATACAACCGGGTCAGACTTAGCTTTTTATGGACCCCTCGCTCATACCAGACAAAATCCGACTCTCTTCTGCACTCTCCCCGGATCATTAAGCTGCACACTGCCTCTAGGATCTCCTGGTTCGGAAACACCTCATAGAGGGCTTTTAACATGCGGCAACACAGAGGCTGAAAATTCTTATTGACGCCGGACAGCCTGGCGGCCTTTACGGCCAGTTCCTCCCCCACCAGTTTCTTTCTGGCTCCATAGTTCAATGCCTGGAGCTCCATGGCTCCGATTCCGTACAGAAGCTGGGGCATCTGATTCCACACTTCCAGAGCCTGCTGATATAAAAAAGGACTGCGGCAGCCTTCCCCGAACAGCACCTTCATCTGGCTCAGCACCTCGCCCGGATTCTCAAAGCACCAGTTTTCGTCGCACATGGTATAGAGATAGAACAAAAGATAGTCCGCCTTTCCCTCCTCCACGTATTTTATGAGAAGTCTCCGCAAAGAATCCTTTCGTTCCGGATCCTTGTCCACAAGGACAGCCGCATATTCATACAGACAGTACCACTGCGGATTCTCCATCCGGCTTTCATAAATCTTGTCCTTACACTCTGACAGATATACCCTTGCCTCATCTGCTCTTCCCAGAACCGCCATAAGCTCCGCCTGGGCCAAAGACAACAGGGCAGATGGTCCGCCGCTCATGCGCAGCTGTTCCAGCTCCTCTGCCATAAGGGTTTTCAGGCGGTCCTCCTTTTCATTCTGTGCCTCATAGGCAAGGCGCAGAGACAGATATCTTCCGTAGCGCTTATATTCACTGTCCTTCTCTTTCACCGGCACTCCGTGGGCCTCCACCGTCACCCGGATCACTTCATACATGGTCTCCAGGGTAATGCTTCCGAAATTCTTCCCGCCGTGGAGAAGAGCCGGGTTGATCTCATAGGGAAAACGGCACACGCCTCCCTCAAAATCCTCATCCGTTATGGTTCTTTTCAGGCTCTGAATGAATCCCCCTTCTATCTTTATGGAGACAGGCAGGTATCCCCACCCGGTTTTCTTGATCTCCACCACATCGGATATCATGGCATCGGCTGCATAATACTCTCTGTTAAGCCTGTCAACAGAGAGCCGCACCGGATCCTTGATCCCCAAAGCAATAAAGAACTGCTCCAGCTGTCCAAAACGGTTCCCCTGCCCGTGAAGGCCGTCGTATACAGCCCTGATATGTATGTCCTGCATAAAAGGCGCTTCCGTGAAATCCCGAAACTCAAAAAGCCTTAATGCCAGGTCATAATCCCGCCTTGCCAAAGCCGCAAAATCTCTCGGTTCCTTTAACTGAGAGAGAATCTTCCCGGAATTGCCTGTCTCCACACGAAAAGAATAAGGAACCTCTTTCTCCCCGCCGTTGGTTACCAGATAAAAAGCTCCTTCTATCGTGTCTCCATATTCCAGATACTTGCCGTCCACTTCATAACCGATATGACTGCGCGTCCCTCCAAAAGAGGAATTCAGCACTTTTACTCTTGGATTGGAAGAATATACCAGGCCTTTTGCATGAATGCCGTTGTCGCTGTTTGCCAGCAGTTCCTGTCTGATCTTCTCCCCTGCCCTTATCTCTTCATCTATAACAGAAGGCTGGATTGTTAAAACCGGCTCTTCCATCTCTATTATGCCTTTTGCCAGGCGGTTGATCCGCTCTCTCATGTTCCTTCACCTGTTTCATTGGTTCAAATCTTGTTTTACATCATTCTAGCACATTTTTCTTTCTTTTACTACACGAAAGTTTATTCCCCGTAAAAATGTTGTCGTTTAGCTCTTGCATTTTTCTGACAACGTGATAAAATAGAGCCATGGGGCATTAGCGCAGTTGGGAGCGCGCAACATTCGCATTGTTGAGGCCGTGGGTTCGAATCCCATATGCTCCATATTATGGAAGCATAGCTCAGCCGGGATGAGCGTTCGCCTCACACGCGAGAGGTCATGGGTTCGAGCCCCATTGCTTCCATTTTTTTATGGCAATTGATAAGGGGTGCGCAAGATGCTGTCAGATCCCATGACGTTGTACAAGCTGATGAATCTCTATATGCTGAAACAGGTAAATTTTCCGCTGACCAATTCCCAGTTGACGGATTTTTTTCTTGCGCACGAATATGCCACCTATTTCACCCTTCAGCAGGCCCTCAACGAACTTGCGGAGGCCGGTCTCATCAAGGTAAAATCCAATCACAGCACAACCCGCTATGAGATCTCCACAGAGGGGGAGGACACTCTGGATTTTTTCGGAAAGAATATTCCTCCTGCCATTGTATCGGATATGGATCAGTATCTGAAAGAACACCGGTTCCGCATGCGCAACGAAGCCGGTATGGTATCCGACTATTATAAGTCCACCAATCAGGACTACATCGTCCACTGCGAACTGCGGGAGGGCAGAAACCCTCTTCTGGATCTCAGCCTTTCGGTTCCGGACAGAGAGCAGGCGGAAGCCATGTGCAGTCAGTGGAAAGAGAAAAGCCAGGCGATCTATTCTTACATCATGAAGTCTCTCATGGAATAGGAAAGGAGAAAGGAATCTTATGAAGCTCCATGGATTTTTAGAAGAGATAAAACGCGGATACAGAAAGAAAATGAAACAGTTGAAAAGAAAGGCTTTTTTCTTAAAAGCCAGGCTCTTACTCACCTTCGTCCTGCCGGTGGTGATCATTCTTCTGGCTGTGAAAGTGATTAAGACCCTTCTGCGCATGAAACTGCGGGAGGCTGCGTCTTCTGTCCTGCCTCATGAGGAACCGGTCAGACAGCCAGTGACCCAGACTGCCCAAAAGCCTGAGTTTGTCACTCCTGTTCCTGTAGATACCTCCCTGTGACCCAAGAGTGAAACCTGTGAAAGAGAAGTCCCGATGGATAAACGCATCAGTCCTTCTCTTTTTCTTTTGCCTCGCAAAGGCCGTTCTTGTCAAATACATAGGAAGTCTCATCGATTCTGGCTTTCGTATTCTTCAGCATCCTGTAATCTTTAAAATAATAATTCTTCCCGTTGATCACTCTCCAGCCCGTTCCGGGAAATGTCTTGCTGTAGTCTTCAAAGGCAAACTCCAGACACACGTCGCCCTCAATCCCTTCTACCCTTCCTCTGTCCGTACAGCGCCACAGAGTCCGGTTTTCAAAACTGTTGGCTAAGCCGTAGCGGCTGTACCAGATATCATAGGGAAGTTCTTTGGTGTCCATGTGCTTTGTGAGCCAGTCATTGCTGCCGAATATAACCGCCTTATACCCGGCATCCTCAATCACCTTGCAGAACGCCCCCACCTGCTCCGTGATCTGATCCTTCGTAAGCCCGGATTCCAGCAGTTCCTCTGATTCCACGTCATAAGCGATGGGATAGGAAACCCGGTACTCCTTCACGATATCCAGAACGTACCTTGCCTCTCTTCTCGCGCTTTCCACATCATGGGCATCCCCGTAAAAACAGACTCCGGTGTCGATTCCGGCTTTCTGCGCCCCTGTCATATTTTCTTTGAAATAAGGATCCGGATCATCATAGTACCCAAGGCGCACCATAGCAAAAGAGATCTGGCTCACAGCCACCTGCTTCCAGTCAATCATCCCTGCCGTGTTCTGATATTTGGTCACGGTAATCCCCTTTTCCACAGCGCCCTTAATAGGCGTTCTGCCGTCTGCGGAGATCCAATATCCCCCCACCTTCGTCCACGGCTCAAAAGCCAAAGTCTCCATAGGACAACAACACAGCATAAACAAAACAGCCAGCCCAAGGGCTGTCACTCTGCGTCCTGCTTTCATCTCATGTACCCTCTTTTCGAAACCTGTTAATCTCCTGCGCCAGCATTCTTATCTCTTTTATGAGAGAATTAAAAGCGCCGTATTGATACAGCTTCACCGCTGCCATTCCCACAGGCACTGCCAGAATCATTCCGGACAGCCCATGAAATTTAAATCCCACATACAGAAAAAATAATGTCATAAGAGGCGGAAGCCCCATGGAATCTCCCACAATCTTCGGCTGAATAATCTGGCGAACCACCTGGGTAAGCACATACAAAAGGATTAAGCCTGCTGCAAAAGCTGCCTCCCCTGACAAAAGCTTTACCAGGGCCCAGGGAAACAAAGCTGTACCTGTGCCAAAGAGAGGCAGAAAATCAAGGACTGCGATCAGTATAGCCAGAAGAACCCCATACCGCACTCCCAGAATTATAAAACCAACGGCCAGAATGGCTGCCACTACAAACATAATACGAAATTGAGCCAAAAAGTAGCCGCCGATGAGATTTTTTAAATCCTTTCGGAACAAATACAGATAGGAATCCATAGACTTTGGCATAATCTTTTTTACAAAATCCCGAATCTTATCCTGTTCCACGATAAAAAAGTAGGAAGAAAGAATCACCACCACCGAATACACCAAAGCCGCGGGAATTCCCTTGGCCACATTGCCTGCAACCGTCACCGTAGGAAAGGCGATTCTCTGCATCAAGCCGCTGAACATGTCCCCAAGGTTCTCATTGATCCGGTTAAAGCTTTCCTGAACCCCCTCAGGCATTCTGACCATAAGACGGTTTAAAGAATCCAGGGCCTTTATGACTTCCATCTTGCCCATCTCATAGATCTCCGGCAGATCTGTTGCAAGACCCTTGACCTCCATGACAATCTTCCCCAGAAGGAAATAGATTCCGCCGATAACCCCGGCCAGCACTACCACTACTATGAGCACAGAGCTGTGTTTCCTCACCAGATTCAAGCGGCGCTCCAAAAGCTTCACCAGAGGATTGGCCACCATGGCGATGAGCCAACCGATGACAAAAGGCATAAAAAACTTAAGAAGCCATGGCCCCACTGTACATATAAGTATGATTTTTGTTATGGGAATCAGAATATTGAGGAATATCCGCAATATCCGTCTTCCATCTCCCATATTATCACAATCCCTTCAGATAAGACGTCAAAAACTGATACATTGTTTCCATCTCTTCGTCTGTTCCTATGGTCACCCTCAGATAATTGTCCAGTCTCGGCACGGCAAAGTACCGCACATAGATCTGTTCCCTCTTAAGAGCCTCAAAGAGCTCCTTTGCCCCTGCCTTCTCATGGGTCACAAACAAAAAGTTGGTACAGGAATCCGTACAGGAAAATCCCAGTTCCCGAAACCGTATTTTTGCCGCCTCCCTGGTTCTTACAATATCCGCCACCCTTCTCTCAAAATATTCCCGGTCCTTCACAGCCTCCGTCCCCAGAATAATGGAGGGCTGATTCATGGTGTAAGAATTGTAGGAGTATTTTACATGTTTAAGAGCCGTGATCAGGGTCTCGCAGCCCATGGCAAAACCAATGCGCATTCCCGCCATGGACCGGGATTTGCTGAAGGTCTGCACCACCAGAAGATTCTCATACCGATGGATGAGAGGTACGGCGGACTGGCCTCCAAAATCAACATAAGCCTCGTCTATGATGACCACCACATCCTGGTTGGCCTTTATGATCTCCTCCACCGCTTTTAAGGGAAGGGCTGTTCCGGTGGGAGCGTTAGGGTTGGCGATTACCACCCCTCCATTGGCCTTTTTATAATCTTCGGGGTTGATCCGAAAGGCTTCATCAAGCTTTGGAGTCTCGTAAGGAATACGGAAAAGGTCAGCCCACACCGGATAAAAGGAATAGGTCACATCCGGAAAAAGAATGGGTCTTTCGGAATTAAAAAACGTGAGAAAGGCCATTCCCAGCACATCATCAGACCCTACTCCCACAAAGATCTGTTCTTCTTTCACACCGTAAGAATCCGCCAGAGCCTCCACAAGCATGTTGGCCGAAGGATCCGGATATTTGCGAAACTGCTCTCCGTTCATCTCCCTCAAAGCCTTCAAAACGCCGGGAGCTGGCGGATAAGGATTCTCGTTGGTATTCAATTTAATAATCCGGTTTCCCTCAGGCTGTTCTCCCGGCACATAGGGAACTGCTTTCCTGATATACGCTTCCCATGGTTTCATACATAATTCCTCCATCTCTCTCTTTATCGCCGCCCACTGCTTACATACAGCGCCATAATCCCTGTCACCGCCAGATAAAACCAGGTGGTGGGGTTGCTGAACCAGGTAGTAAAAAATGACAGCATCATATATACGGCAAACTGCCCATAAAGAAGATACCCTATGGGATTCTTCATCTGATTCAGCCTGCTTACAAGAATTGCCCCTGCTGCCCCTGCCATGGATGCCAGAAGAAGAACCCCTATGACCCCAAAATCATAATAAGCATCATAAAACAAGGTTACTGTGGTAAGTTCCGTCTTGGTCACATACAGGGGAAAACTGATCAGATAGGGAAATACAAACTTAAGCCCTGTCAATGCCCACACAGGAAACAGCATGCGTATCCCAAAAGTATGTCTGGGCAGAGCCGCCACCAAGCAGTCAAAATTCTCATAATTATTGGCAATATAAATGTAGGGCTGTGAGATAAAAATGGGCATACGGCTGTTTTTCATCTCAAAAATCCCGTTGAGGTAAGTCACATCATGGCTCCTGGCCACTGTCAAAATCACATAAAAGGGAATGAGCAGGACCAAAAGAGCAGGCAGAATCAGAGGGTTCATTCTCCGCTGATATGCCCCATAGGTAAAACATGCCACAAGTACGGAAAAGACCAGTTGAAACCTGGAGACACACAGAAGAGGAATCGCCAGGGATATTACTGCCATGACGATCACCATTACATTACGGTATGGCCGCCTGCTGCCTCCTTCCAGAAAGAAGAGCACGGCCAAAGACGGCACCAGCACACAGGACACCGTAAAATAATGGACGCCGCTGATATGAAATTCTGAATATGCATGAGGCACCCCTCTTACAAACAGGGGGACAAAACCCAGGCGCAGGGCTTCAAAGAGAAATGCGCCAACAGATACCAGGGTCAGCACCTGAATACATATAAAAACGGAGCGTACGTAAGATTTTCTTCTCTGCCTTCTTCTGCCGTGTCTGTCATTCTCCCCCAGCAGCCGGTATACCGTCTCATAAGCCAGCCAAAAACCTGCAGTCGCCAGGTAAAAGCAAAGCCACGTCACAAAATGCCAGTCACTTTGGAGATTGCTCAGTTTCAGGCAGGCTAACGCCTGGCCCCCCACCCAGAAGGCGCAGAACAATCCCCGCAAGTGAACCAAATTGCCAGACTTATGATAATCGTTATAATATAGATAACCGGCTGCCACCAGGAGCGCCCCGCCGGAGGCGTAATACCATCCGAAGCGGGCAAGTCCATAGCTGACAGCGTAGCAGATACTATAAACTAACATACGCCCCTGTCCTTTGTTCTTTACTGATTGATGAACTCCTTCATGTAGTCCTCCACCTCTTTTGCGGTAGTGAAGCTCATAGCCTTGTCAGCCACTGCCTGGAGTTCTTCCCTGCTGTATTCCGTAATCATCTTTCTGGACTTTAAGATGGCGGAAGCGCTCATGCTGAATTCATTAAGACCGAATGCCAGCAAAAGAGGAATCATCATGGGATCGCTGGCAGCCTCGCCGCACATGCCTACCATAATGCCGGCTTCCCGCCCGCAGGTAATGATGTTGCGGATGCTGCGCAGCACTGCCGGGTTAAAGGTGGAATAGAGATAAGAAATCTTCTCATTCCCACGGTCAACAGACATGGTGTACTGGGTTAAGTCATTGGTTCCGATACTGAAGAAGTCCACTTCCTTGGCAAATACATCCGCCATAAGGGAGGCTGCCGCAGTCTCCACCATGATGCCCACCTGAATGTCCTTGTTGTAAGCGATACCTTCTGCGTCCAGCTCGCCCTTGATCTCCTCGATCAAAGCCTTGGCTTCACGGATCTCCTCAAGACAGGTGATCATAGGAATCATAATCTTGATCTGACCGAAATGGCTGGCACGAAGCAGGGCACGAAGCTGGGGACGGTAAATATCTTCCTTGCGGTCCAGACACAGACGAATAGCGCGGTAGCCCAGGAACGGGTTCTCGTCTTTTGCAAGACCCATGTAGGGAATCTCCTTATCGCCGCCGATATCCAGGGTACGGATGATAACCGGCTTGCCGGAAAGACCTACGGCCACCTTCTTATATGCTTCGAACTGCTCTTCCTCCGTAGGCATGGAATTGCGGTCCATGAACAAAAACTCCGTGCGGAACAGGCCCACGCCCTCTCCGTCATACTGAAGAACCTTTGCCACATCATCGGGATTGCCGATATTGGCAACCAGTTCAATATGTTCTCCGTCCTTTGTCATCGTAGGCATACCGATGTAGCGCTCCAGTTCCTTCTTCTCCTGAAGGAATGCATTTCTCTTGGCAGCATATACTTCCGTCTCAATATCCGTGGGATTCACAATCACAACGCCCTCGCTGCCGTCCAGAACAATGGAATCGCCGTCCTTTATGTGATCCAGTACATTGCTCACTGCCACGACTGCCGGAATCTCCAAAGCCCTTGCAAGAATTGCGCTGTGGGAGGTCTTGCCCCCAAGCTCCGTCACAATGCCTGTCACGTTAGCCGGATTAATGCCTGCTGTCATAGACGGTGTCAGATCCTTTGCCACGATAACGCTGCCCTCCGGAAGAGAAGCGATATCCACCGGCTTGATCCCCTGCAGTACCTGCTGCATTCTTGTCTTAATGTCTCTCATATCTGTAGCCCGCTGCTGCATCAGTTCATCATCCATAGATGCGAACATATCCGCATAAGTGGTGCAGGTAGTCTCGATGGCGTACTCGCTGCAGATGCTGTCTCTCTTGATAGCCTCCTCAATCTCCCCCGTAAGCATAGGATCTGCAAGAAGCATCAGATGTCCGTTCATAATCTCCGCCTCTTTCTCGCCTACTTTGGTGGCCAGATCATCCCGCAATACCGTTGTCTGCGCTACCGTATCTGCCAGTGCCCCCCTGAAACGCTGAACTTCCGTCTCCACACTTGCCACTTTGTCCGGGCGGATCACCATCTCCACTTCCTTGATAACCGCCGCCTTGCCGATACCAATACCTGCTGATGCATTTGTTCCCTTAAACATAATGCGTCCCCTCCTTGAATTTGATTGGATTATTCTCCCAGGCCGTCTGAAACGACCTTAATCATGGAATCCAGCGCCTCCTGCTCATCCTCTCCCTCGCAGATAAATTCAATCTCGTCGCCGCTTTTCACACATGCCCCAAGAACACTTAAGACACTCTTGGCATTGGCCGTCGTGCTTTCTGTCTGAAACTGAATTCTGGACTTATAAAGAATCGCTTTATTACAAAGAACCCCTGCCGGTCTCAGGTGCAGTCCGGTCAGATTCCTGATTACAACTTTTGCTCTTACCATACCTTTACCTCTTTCGTCAACCCTGTGCGCTTGTCTCTTCCGTTTCCGTTTCCGCTTCCGTCTCTCCCTCTTCACTCTCTCCTGGACCTGCATTGGGATCCTCAATGTGAACAGAAAGCAAATCCGATTCAAGGATCTCAAAACCGTCCGCAAGATCAATGACGACTTCCACACTGTAATATCCGGGGCCCATACCTGTCACGTCCGCCCGGCCTGTCAGCGCCCCCACATCCAGACGCTCCAGATCCTCCGGCAGTCCCCGTATCCAGACAGCGATCTCATCCTCTTCAAAATTATATTCATAATCCTGTGACGCACCCACAAGTTCCAGCTTTTGTACCTTTAATGTAACCATCTGTTCCGCCAGCGGTTCCACTTTCAGCACAATCATAGCGGTCTGAGCAGAGAAGGCAGCCATGCTTATATTATCAGGCAAAAGTTCATTTAAGTCAACCTCTACCGTCACATCTGATGTGGCCCCTTCGATATTCAGCAGTTCTCCCGGAACAACAATGGTTCCAAGGGATGCCAGAACCGATCTCATACCCTCCACGGACACAGTGCGCACATCACTTTCCACGCCTGTAAAGCGGTAGCCCTCCGCCACCTCTCCGCTGACCTGGAAATCAAGGCTCAGTTCCTTTACCTTTAAGATGCTGACCTGATACTCTACTTCACTGCGGTTTAAGGTAATGTCATTTCCAAGATCATCCAGTTCATTGCCGTTGGCATCATACAAAATCACTCTGCTGCTTCCTGAGGTGTCGGAATCCGCGCCGGATGTATCAATCTCCACTCCCACGGAACTGATCTGTCCCACCACGGACACCGCTCCCGTCACATAGACATATTCCGGCCTGACAAGCACATTGCCCACTGCGTAACCGTCTTCCGGCTTCCCGTTTACGTGGGGAACCACCTCGAATTTCTTTCGCTGCAGTTCTTCCGTCTGAATCCGGACCACGCCCGGCTTCACTGTCACACCGCCCTCAATAAGGCTTCTGGCATCGCGGTCTATCACCTCCACAGTCACTGGAATGGAACCGGTCACATCGTACAGATTAGCCAGGTCCGCGTATGCATAGAAATCACTGGCTGAGACCTTATAGCGGTCCCTTGTCCTTACCTCGTAAGTAACGGTAACCGTCTTTTTCCCTACCATGTCATAAGTCAGATTGGCTTTGCTCAATATATCTTCATTGATCATCTCTACGGGGACTTCCTCGGAGTCCACCACCAGGGGATTGACCACATTGACCACCATAAACCACGCAAAGATAGCCAGGGTGATGGACAGAAACTTAAGCCCCAGATTATTTGTCAGTTTTTCTTTCATCTCTCAGCCTTCCCTTCCATATCTTGAACCGGCCTGCAGATTCCGCCTGCACAAAAAGCGCACCCAGTTCCCTGCTTAGAGATTCAGCGTCATTTACCTTTCTCAGATTACCGTGGTCCGCCACCGACACACGGCCTGTCTCTTCGGATACCACGATAGTCAGGCTGTCCGTCACCTCGCTGATCCCCACGGCGGCGCGGTGCCTGGTTCCAAGAGCCTTGTTGATGCTTCCGTCGTCAGAGAGAGGAAGATAGCAGGTGGCCGCCACCACCCGGTTCCCGCTGATCACCACGGCCCCGTCATGCAAAGGCGTATTATGCTCGAATATATTGATTAACAACTGGCTGGTCACAATGCCGTCAATCTCGATTCCTGTACGCTCTATATCCTTTAAGGAAGCGCTTCTCTCGATGACCATAAGAGCTCCTGTTTTTACCTTGGCCATCTCAAAAGACGCACGCACCAGTTCACTCACTGTCTTTTCCGTAAATTCATTATTGGCCTTTCCATCATCAAAGGGCAGCAGCATACTGGCCAGATTCTTGCTTCCCAGCTGCTCAAGGGCCCTCCTTAACTCCGGCTGGAAGATGATCACCAAAGCAGTCGTCGCCACCAGGGCAGTCTTCTCCAGTATCCACATGATGGTATCCAGTTTTAATATATACGTGAATATGGCAAATCCCAGAATCAGGACAATTCCCCGAAGGAGCGTCCATGCTTTGGTATTCTTTATCCATAACAAGATCTCGTAGATCAGGAATGCAATAATAATGATCTCCACGATATTCATATAGGTTATCTTCGGTAAAAAAGACATCCAGCTGCGAAACATTGTCATGATATCTGCCATATTCTCACCTCCCTTATTCAATCTGACGGCGTCTCTCAGGACGCATCCGGCTGCGAAACCTCCGTTTCACAGGTCTTCTTCCCGGTATATAGGCATACTCCTATCTCTCGTACATATCCCTGCTTCTTTTTTTCTTGGCCGCACTGATCTTCTGCACTTTTACATCCGGTGCGGAAACCGTGATCTTGGGAACCGCCTTTACATAGTAATAATAGTCGTCATCCTGAAACTGCAGGTACTCGGTTCTGCTGTAATCCACCGCAAAAACCATAAAATTATAGATAAATGCCAGCCCTGTGGAGACCACAGTCCCCACCAGCAGTTCCACAATGGGCACCGGTACGTCAAACACAAAATTGCCTATAAAAATCACGCCCAGCTGCACCAGGGCTCCCGATACGATGGCAAGATGCCACGCATAATCCACAGACAGCATCCGAATCAGATATACAACCACAATCCCTACCGCACAGGCAGTGATCATCAGCATCATCAGATTGTTGGACATCATGTTCCTCATAACCTGTACATATCTCTGGATCATATCCAGAGAGGCATCATTGGTCAAAACCCCTGCATTCTGTTTCACATACTGAATGATATAATAGATGAACACACCGCATCCCACAGGGATCACACTTGTAAGTCCTCCTGACAGTCCCACTAAAAGAGGGATGGCATAGGGTATCCTTAAGTGGCAGAAAACCGGCGTCAGAAGGAGCAGATAGCTGTCCCCGGGCTGAAATCCATAGTAAAGAATGGCCAGCATAAGAAGGAGCACTGCCAAAATCAGCGTCATCTCCAGGGAAACGCTGCTGATATGGGCAAGCAAAAGGAGCCCCGCCAAAAATGATATGATACCGTAGGGCATAAAAGAACATATCACCCCTAAAATCAGGGGAAGCACCGGATTCTTCAGCTTGTCCATATATCCCACATTGCCGTTCAGCAGATAAAAAGACGCCAAACTCAAGGCAAACTTCATGAGAGGAATCAGGTACGCGTCATATTTCCCATAAAAGGACCTCAACTTCTCCCTGAACACCAACAGTCCCATCATAGTTTTTTACCTCCATGCCCCAGTTTGCCCTGCAGATCATAGCGCTTCTCCAGCCTCTTAAGCTTTGCCACATAGACTTTCATCCCCCGCTTGGCATACTCATATCGTCTCCAGTATACCACAAAGGTAATCAAAAGATAGGCCAGAAGGCAGACGATGTAGGCGGCTACATACCACACTGCAAACTCCGGGAGTACACTAAAATCAACAGTATTGAACAGATCCTCCGCCTTATAAAGCACTGCCAGAACCGTTCCCATGATCCAGCAGAACGTAAATCCCACAAAGGCCCTTAAAATATACTGTCCAATATAATCGCTTCGAAAGAACCGGTTCATCAAAAAAACCCGCTTCCCCTCCCGCTTCTCAAACATCCCAATACTGGTCATCAGCTTAATCTTCTCTTCATTCAGCATAAATCTCACCGTCCCGTATCAGTTGATTCTATAGAAAATCAAAACATATCACTTTAGTATAGCACAAAAAATTCCTGGTGGCAATGATCAGTGCTGAAATTCATATTTGTCAAGCGTTCTCCCGCATCTCAGTCTAAATTTCCCGGAAACACTGCCCTAAGTCCCATTTTTCGCAAATCATCCAAATACTCTATTACATCCCCGGCATTATATTCGGAATGTACCGTCTCGTCCCTCTGCTCCAACAGTGTCTGTTCAAGCAGTGCGTATTCAAATTCAAGAGATGTATCAAAAACACCAAGATCATCTGTGTTGATGCATACCTGAAGCTGAGGACAGTCCTCATGCTTCGTGTCCTTTAGTTTACGGTTGTTAAATCTAAAAACAGGGTGATGTTCATATCTTTGAAATGTTCCGATAAGAACGTTTGACGAAGGATTGCATTCAATAACAATCCTTTTTCCTTCGATATATCGCCCAAGTGCATCCTGGGCCTGAACCATTAACCGAATGTAGCCTTTGGTAACCTCATATGTAATGACCTGCTGTCCGCAAATACCCTCAGCAGCGCCATAATGATAGTAGTAATACAAGCCGGAGACACATTCCCGCTTTCGATATTGCACAAGTTTACGGTTTTGATAATACAGAAAATTCTGAAATCCGGTCTGACCATTTGCCTGTATCATTTCACTTTTGAAATTGGTTTTCAACAGCAGATAGAGATAGAACAACTCCATCTCAAAAGAGGAAAAACCATCCGGTTTTATGCTCTCCAATGTGCACTGATACAACAAATAACGCTCACCTGCCAACACCCTGGCGTGAGAACCGGCACAGTGCTGAAGCAGCTGCTCATCCATTACATAATCCAGGCAAAAGGCAGTTCCATCGGGATAATCCAGATAACATCCTTTCACGGCCTTCAGACAGTCAACCACATCACAAAGGCTTTTTTTCAAAGAAAACGCACCTATGTATTCTTCTCTGAAAGCCCGCTCCCCACTGAACTTCTCCAAATGTTCCGAATTCAAACCAGTACTGAATTCATCGTGATGTACAGCCCGGAACAGGATTGTCCGAATCAGGGCCGCCAGTTCTAACTGCTCATATAAAGTCAAGCTGTTATCTTCTTTCCCCCGGCTTATTCTATAATGGAAATTATTCCCACAGGAAACCATCCGGGGCCGCTGTCTGTCTTTCCCAGCGGCTTTTCCTCTTACTCAGCTGACTGTAGAACATTCTCTGTTCATTCTCGGAATAACCGTCAAGGGAAGATTCCGCAAAATCCACAAACAGCTTTTCCCTGTTTTGAGCCAAAGCTTTCTCTGTCAATACTGCCCCCGACTCCCCTGTTATGCGTTGTTTTAAACCATGCAGTACCCGCTCAGGAGATATCTGGCGATAGAGAATATCAAGTATTTTGCCCTCCGTATCCATCTTTTGTTTCCACATCCTTATTCTTCTGCTTCCCATAGAGCATCCGTCCTGCTGTATCCCAGGAGGTATCCAATAACTCATTTAAGCTTTCCATGATTGCCTTAAAGTTCTCACTGTTTGTCACATTTCCATCATCATTATATTCCGGTTCAAAGGATATCAGCTCACTTAGTTCTTCCCTGATCTCATCAGCTAAGGGCACATCATTTAAGTTCAAATAAGTTCAAATATGCTTCTACTTTGCTGCAGCATTCTTCTTGGTCTTTTTTAAAACTCTTTAGCCGTTCCTTTGTCTGCGGCAGTTCATAATCTATTTTAAGCAGCTGTGACAAAAGCCCGGACATATCCTCCGGAAAACCAGAAAAATATTTTTGTCTGCTCAATTCTGCTTTCAAATCATCTTCGCAGCCATTCAGCATATTCTTAGCAGAATCAGAAAGTCTCCAACAGGACTCCTCTTCTCCTTTTCCCTCATAGGATTCAAGCATCTTTCCGTTCATTCCGGCTATGGCATTCTGCATCAGCCCTTTTTCTACTGCCTCTTCCAAACTCCCTGATTTATGGCCGGCCTTTCTTGCCTCTTTGGCAACAGCCTTTCTGGCGACCTCCTGTGCATCACAATTCGCCGCCAGTGGGCTTTTAATGAATCACTGTCTTCGAGGGTTCCCTGAATCCGCCGAATCATCTCGTCAAGAATCAAATAGGAAGGAGGCGTATTTTCAAAATAACCCGGCAGATTCTGTGTGGCATAAGCCTCAGGATTGTTTGTCTCGGATTTCTGAACAAAATAATAATTTCTCAGAGCGCCTATAATAAACTCAATTCTTTGGGCCGGAACCCGATTAGAAAGCTGCTCAATCATTTCCACAAAATTCTGAGGAAGTTTGGAGTGAACCCAGTCATTCAAAAAATAGTCTTCAAACAAATTCAGATTTTTTTCCAAAACAGGAAGCTGACGTTTCAGGCCTGATGCCATAGACTCTGCCATAGACTCCTCAGGTATATCCTTGGGAAATTCAATCTCCGGAATATCCTCCATCGTACTGAGCAGTTTCAGAAAATGGGAAAGTCCCCCGCAGTGTTGTGGGAATGATGTTATTTGCATACGCGCTGTGAGCCGGAAATACGATATGGTTTTTTCTGTAAATATAGCGCAAAACCGTTTTCTGAAATTCGCATTCCTTTCCATTACATACATTGCAGAGAAGATTTTCTTCTTTATCTTTATAAAAAAGCTGAATTGCATCCATTTTATCCCGGATCACTTCATCAATGTTAGGCAGATACCTGCTAATGGCTGATGATTTACATAAATCATCAGCTCCATCCGTTCTATTTTGTTTTGAACGATTAAATATATCCTCATTTCCATAATATATGCGGGAAATAAGGGCCAAATCCTATCCGACTTAGGAATCCGAAATATCTGCCTACAAAAAAAACACAAAAACTACCCGTCCTTGTGCTTTCTTGATCTTCTATAGCAATGTAGGCTTTTTTCGAGCTTAATTATATTCTTTTTGGCTACTCTTTGTATAATAAACATAATATTGCTTTCCTTCGAGCGTGACTTTTCTTAAGCCATTCGATCATAATAAGCGCTTATCAATTTTACCATAAATTTATTATATTTGTCAATCCGCTTTTTATCATTCACCCCCGCCATTCCCAAACAACAGCACAGACGCCCGAAATTCCGTCTCTGTCTTCTCAAATTCAGCTGTGCCGCCGAACCGGGCCGCAATGGAGCGGACAGAGGCCATCCCAAGGCCCAGACCCGGATGGTCATAATCCGGAAAACCTGCAGACAACATAAGGTTCTGTCCCGAATCCTACCCATTTTGCTGTTCTCTACTGAAACTGTTGTCCACCGTAAACGACAATGTGCAGGGCGGTGTGAAAAGCCCGTGTACCCGAATATAAGGGTTTTGGCAGGATTTTAGTTTACGGCAGGAAGTAAGCGCATTTTCCAGAAGATTGCCAAGAAGCACACACACAGCCGGTTCCGGTACGGGAAGCTGTCTGGGCAGGAGGAGAGAGACTTCCACCCGGATGCCCTCATCCTTTGCCTGGTTCAGATAAAACCGCACGATGGTATCCACAGCATAATTCTCGCAGTAAACAACCGTATCCGCCGACTCCGGAATGGACTGCCCGTAGATGCGCATATATTCCCGCAGAGCCTCCTTGTCGCCGCCTTCCAGATACCCCTGTATCAGCACCAGATGCTGGCGCAGGTCGTGTCTGGCCTGCCGGGTCTCCCCGATACGTTTCAGCATCAGAGCATACTGCTCCTTCTGCATGTCAGCCAGCAGCCTGTTGCTTTTCACCTCAGCTTCCAAAAGAGTCTGTCTGCGGGCGGCCTCCAAAAGACGTATCAGAATAATATATTCCGCCAGAGTGCCCAGGAACAAAAAGAGTCTGGAAAGTAGGAAGGGGAGGTCTCTTGCCCCCTCAAGCGTCATTTTTATACTGTAAACAAAGGAGGTCATCAGAGTCAGGGCAGGTATAAGCCAAAAATGAGAAATATTTTCTGTAAAGCAGGGCGGCGGCTTCCATATACGCGGCCTGATGCCATCCGCCCCAAGTCCCTTTACTCATATCTCAATGCGTCTATGGGATCCGCCTTAGCTGCCTTGGATGCCGGATACAGCCCAAAAAACACTCCCACAGCCGCGGAAAACGACACGGCCAGCACCACCACAGCCGGCCGGATAACCACGCCGATGCCGAAAGCCATGCCGATCCCCGACACCAGGCCCACGCCGATGAGGATTCCGATAATCCCGCCGCAGGCCGAAAGAATGGCTGACTCCGTCAAAAACTGGATCAGAATATCCCTGGTCTTGGCCCCCAGTGACTTTCGGATACCGATCTCCCTGGTCCGCTCCGTCACAGACACCAGCATGATGTTCATGATTCCGATACCGCCCACCAGCAGGGAGATGGCGGCGATTCCTCCCACAGCCGCCGACAAACCGCTCATCACCGAATCCACGCTGGTCATCTCCTCCATAGCCGTCACGAGCCGGTAATCCTCCGGATTCCTTCCCTTCGAATTGGCCACATAGGCCTTGAGCTGATTTAAAAACTCTGTAAGATTCACATCCTCGCTGGCATACAGATGAAGGTAATAAAAATAGTCATTGGGCCAGGTCAGCAGGGTATAGGGCACATAAGCGGATCCTCTGTCCGTGGACGTCCCCATCATAAGGGCCTGAAAAGGGCTGATCTCCTTCTTATACACGCCCACCACCGTAAACTCATCCACATTGCCGTAGAGGGAAGTTCGGAAGGTCATGCCTACTGCGTCCTCCACTCCGAACAGCAGCATGGCGCTTTCCGCACTCATGACCACGTTCTTCTTGCGTCCCAGCACATCCCCCTCGTTGAGATACCGGCCGTAGATCATATTCACAGGCTGCACGTCAATATAGTTATAATCAATTCCTTCAAAATCAAAGGCTACAGTCGTCTTCTTGTTGACGGCGTCGGCACTGGTGCTCATTCCGCTGTCAATGTAGGCAATCTGATCCCCAAATATCTCTTTCACTCTCTCCATCTCGTCCAGGGTAAAGTAGTCGCTCTGCCTTACCTCATCCACCCAGTAGCCGATGGAAATATATGCCTGGGTCACGCCCACATCCTTATACAAGTCCGCAAACAGGCTCCTCATGGTATCGCCGATAGAGACGATGGAGATTACGGATCCGATGCCGATTATAATGCCAAGCATGGTGAGAAACGACCGCATCTTGTTAACCTTGATGGCGGAAAATGCCATACTCATATTCTCAAACAGCATTACGTTGTCTCCCCCTTCCTTCTGTCACTGATAACCACCCCATCCTGAAAGCGGATAATCCGGTCCGTAAAATCCGCAATATTCTCCTCATGGGTAACTACCACCACCGTGGCCCCCTCTCTGTGGAGATCGGAAAACAGCTCCATGATCTCCTCCGAAGCCGCCGTGTCCAGGTTGCCCGTAGGCTCGTCTGCAAGGATCAGAGGCGGTTCGTTGGCCAATGCCCTGGCGATGGCCACCCTCTGCCTCTGCCCTCCCGACAATTCATTGGGCATATGCTCCGCCCTCACAAGGAGCCCTACCCTGTCAAGGAGTTTTAAGGCCCTCTCTCTCCTGGCCTTTTTCCCTACACGGGCATAAGTCATGGGCAGTTCCACATTCTTAAGGGCCGATGTTCTGGAAATCAGGTTAAAAGACTGGAACACAAACCCGATCTTTTTGTTCCTGATCTCCGACAGTTCGTTGGGCGTCATGGAAGCCACATCAATGCCGTCCAGATAATAATGGCCCATGGACGGCCGATCCAGACATCCTAAGATATTCATGAGTGTGGACTTGCCCGATCCGGACTTGCCCATAATGGCCACGAATTCTCCTCTGTTAATGGTCAGATTAATGCGCTTCAGTCCCAGGACCTTAATGGCCCCTGTATCATAGATCTTCACCAGATCTTTCAGCCTGATCAGTTCTTCCGCCATAGCACACCTACCTTCCGGCTCCCAGATCCACGACCTTCATCCCGTCTGTCAAGGCCTCATTGGGCGCGGCCACGATTCCCATACCCTCTGTCAGAGTTCCCTCTTCCGTGGGGATGATCTGAACCTGAATATCGCTTTCCACTCCGGTTTCCACAGGAATCCTCCTAATAAGCCCCTGCTCCACAGTCAGCACATAAAGACCTTCTTCCGTCTCAAGGACACAGGAAATAGGCACAATCCACGCGTCCTCCGCCTGATTCAAGACAATCCTTGCCCTTGCCGTGATTCCCGCGATGAGTCCCGTGTTGTCTTCCATTACCTGAATGGTAGTGGGAATCACCCGTTCCGTAGAGCCTCCGCCCTTCTCCTCACCTGTGGGCGAAATGGCGGCAACCTGCCCCTTTACGGTCTCACCGTTTAAGATGTCCGCGCTGATCACAGCCTCCTGTCCTGTCTTTACCTTGCCGATGGAATACTCGCTGACACTGACCTTCATCTCCAGCATATCCAAATTCTCAATGATAAACATAGGCTTATCATCCTCGATCTTGTCTGCAAAGCGTCCCACCTTGGCATTGACCCTGGTTACGGTTCCCGCAATGGGGCTGGTCACCTGGGTATCCTCCAGCTGCTCCTTCTTCTTCTCCAGCTCGAACTCCGCGTTCTTCATCTGAAGAGCATAGGACTCGTTGGCCACAGCTTTCCCGTCAACCAGAGTAAAGGTACGGAGCTTTCTCTGAGCCTCCCACATCTTGTCTCTGGCCGTCTCCCACTCTAACTGTGACACGCTTCCCGCCTGATAGAGCACATTCGTCCGGTTAAATTCCTTCTGAGCCGCTTCCTGTTCCTGAAGGGCGCCGGCATAGCCGTTCTCCGCCAGTATCTGCTGTTCCTTGTATGTAGAAACTGCCAGGTCATATGCGTTCTGGGCCATATCCACTTCTTTTCGCACATCGCTGTCATCGATAACCGCCAAAAGCTGTCCTGCCTCCACCCGGTCTCCCTCCTTCACATGGATATCTTTCACCTCCGCATGAAGATTGGATACCACTTCCACGCTGTCCGTACCGGACACAGGGCCGCTGATGGTCAGTTCCTCCTCTATGGTGCCTTTGGTCAAAGGCGCTGTGCTGACCATAGGAACCTGTTCTTTATTGCCGCCGAAGATCTTAAATGCCCCTATGACCAGAACCACCGCCGCCGCTCCGGTTATGATCCTGCGCTTTTTGCTCCAGGGTTTTCTCTCTCCCTTTGTCGTTTTATCTCTCTTGCCCTTTTCCTTTTTCTTCTTCCCCTTCTTCTTACCTGACGGCTCCGTCTTCATAAGCTCTGCCAGTTCTTCCTCAAACTGCGCCTCTTCCCTGGCAAGCTGCGCCTCCTCTTCGTCAAGCCTTTCTTCTTCCTTCTGATCTTCTATATCCGGACCTTCCGGCATCCCCTGGCCTTCTGTTCCGCCATCCTCCTTAAGCATCCCCTGAATCTTGTGCTCCTCCGCCTTGTTTTCTTCCATGTTCTTATCTTCCATCTTGTACCCCTTTCTCTCGCTTTATATCTACATAACTATAACGACAAACTTCTTTCATCGTCTTCAACATTTTATTCTGTACTAATTGTACTAGTACAGTTTACCTCATTTTCCATGATGATGCAAGCACTTTTTTATCGGGATACTAAATAGAAAAAGGCACAGCCCCCTTCCCGGAGACTGTGTCCTATATTTCTGAAATATTTACACAAAATCCTCTCTCATCGGATTAAAGATATCAAGGAGAACCCCTTCTTTCAGGCAGACGCAGCCATGTTCCACGCCGTCTGTTTTTAACATGGTGTCTCCGGCCTTCACCGTCTTCTTCTCCCCGTCAATCTCAAACTCGAAGACACCGCTGACCACGTAAGTAATCTGGGTGTGGGGATGATGATGAAGATTTCCCACGGCTCCCTCCGCAAAGGTGTTCTCCACACACATTAGATCCTTGCTGTAGGCCAGAATCCTCCTTACCACTCCCTCCCCCACAATCTGGGGCTTCGCGTCTTCATGAAATACCCATCTCTCATTTAACATTATCTTTTGCTCCTTTATTCCTTATTCCTAATGCTCACTCTGCTGCCGGCCTCCACGGACCTGGTAATAAATGCATTGCCTCCGATAACCGAGTCTCTTCCGATCACCGTCTCCCCGCCCAGGATAGATGCGTTGGAATAGATGGTCACATAGTCCTCAATAGTGGGGTGGCGCTTTTTATCCTTTAATTTCTGGCCGCCGCTTGTGGACAGGGCTCCGATGGTTACTCCCTGGTAGACTTTCACGTGTTCCCCGATTATGGTAGTCTCTCCCACCACAATTCCTGTCCCGTGGTCAATAAAAAAGTACTTGCCGATAACGGCGCCGGGATGGATGTCGATTCCTGTCACACTGTGGGCGTACTCCGTCATGGTTCTCGGAATCAGAGGAACCGACAGCAAAAACAGCTCGTGGGCCATGCGGTACACGGTTATGGCCAGCATGCCGGGATAGCACAGAATAATCTCATCCTTGCTTGCCGCTGCAGGGTCACCGTCAAAAGCCGCCTCCAGATCAGTCTCCAAATATTCCCGGACAGAGGGAATCCGTTTCAGGAAAGCCTTGGTGATATCCCCGGCAGCCTCTTTTCTCACATCCTCGCCGACCCCGGAGTATTCCCGGCTGTATCTCAAAACCTTGGCAATCTCTTTATTCAGATAGTACATCACGTCCTCAATAAGCAGAGACAGCTGACTCGCCGCATTGTAAACCTTATAGGACTTATCCCGGTAGTATCCCGGAAAAAGGATCTTGAGCATCTTATTGACAATATTGATGATTACCTCTTTATCCGGCTGATCCACAAAATCTTCCATCTGGTCAATGGCCCTGTTTCCCTTATAATCTTCCAGGATATCTGCAACCAGTTCTTTCACTTCCTGTTCCAACGGTTTCTCCATACCTTTCCCTTTCCTGCCCTTATATCTGCCTATTTATTAAAGAGCACGATCCGATCCACCTTCTCTTCCTCATTCATCCATACAAGGCATTCCGATTCCCCTTCGATATCCTCCAGCCGTACCATCTGCTTTGTGAGGAAGGGAATAATGGAAACTTCCTCCGAAAGAGTATACTCTGTACCATCCTTTCCTTCAAGCACTTTCTGTCCGTCTTTTTCCTTTATGCTGTCAGCCGCGATGACATATTCCGCCGCGGTCACGCCCTCAGGGGTATTGACAATGACCACATAGGGCATGGCCTGAGGCGGAAGGGACATGGTCATAGCCGGCCCTAAATAAGCCTCAAAACCGCCTGGCTCAATATCCTTCAGATCCACAGGAAACCCGTTTACCCCGTCCAGAATCCGGGTGGTCTCCGGGTCAATGGTCAGTACAATCTCCCCGGTTGAGGAGTTGGGAGACTCATTGTCCACATAGATGGCCCTGTCCGTCACCTCTGTAATGGTTCCCCAGATCTTTACAGGATCATGGACTGCGCTCTCCGGTCCTTCTGTCTCCTCCGGTGCACTCTCTTCCTTTGTCTCTTCCTTTGTCTCCTCCTTGGCAGTCTCCTTCTCTGTCGTCTCTGCCTCAGTGGTCTGCTCCGTTGTCTCCGCAGCGGACGTGGGAGTCTCCCCTGAAGGTGATGAACATGCTGATGCCATCATGACGGCGGCAAGGCCTGCCGCCAGTACAAATTTTCTCTTTCTCATATGGTTATTCTCCTTATATTCGATATATGATTCACTCTCCCTGTCGGTGAAAGCGCAGAGTCATTATAGCCCATTTGAGAAAGAATGGCTATTAAAGAACCATAAAGAATTCTTACAAAATCAGGTAGAAACCGGTGTTCCTAGATGAGCCTGCAGTCACATTGTTTCCGTCCCGACAAGGTGACGGCGCCGTCTGATGCAGCCGTAATTCTCGTGATTCCCTGTTCCATATCCATGTTTTTTGTGTATCCGTCGTCGTCATACCAGTCATAGGAAGCTTTTGTCCTGACAAAATGCAGGAGATTTACGGAGGATGTCTTAAGCTCTTCTACATTGCAGCCGCCTTTCGCAAAGGGAACCAGATGGTCCGGGCGAAGGAACACAAGAACTTCGTTTAACTCCGCCTTTACATAATGGTGGCCTGCAGGCAGAATCTCCGTGTCCATGGAAGTGGTGCTGCGCATCCGGTACAGCTTCATCTCCTCAGGAAGATAGACGTACCTGCCTGCGGCATTCTGCTTATAGACCGGGGCGATCATCATGCTCTCGCCTGCCATAAGCTGGTCTTCCACTCCGGCGGCTGTCTCATCCTCAGGGTAGACAAAGGACAGGGGAAGGAACATCATGTCGTCAGTGACAGCCGCCTTTACAAACTCACCGTAAAGATAGGGCAGGAATCCGTACCGCAGACCGATGATATTGCGGAAATCTTCCCTGTGCCCGAACTGGTAGAATTCCTGCTGCCTCGTTCCCGCAGCCGAATGGTTGCGCATAAGAGGAGTAAAAATCCCCAGTTCCAGCCACCGAAGCATCAAGTCCTCTGTAGTGTCGGCGCCGAAGCCCCCTAAGTCCGCCCCTGTGTAGAGAAAACCGCACATATTCAGCCCCGGAAGCATCTGCAGGTTCATAAGAAGGTGGGACCACCAGGAACAGTTATCCCCCATCCAGATGCCGCCGTACCGGTGCATTCCGATATAGGAGGCCCTGGAATAGAGAAGAAGCCGTTTGTCAGGTTCTATTTTGTCAAAGGCTTCCCCTGCCGCTCTGGTCATGTAATAGCCGTAGAGATTATGTACACTGTCGTGGCGGACCCTCTCTCCTCTGTAATTGTGGTAAAAGGTCTTATAATCCTCAGGATAGTTGGCAACCCCCAGTACAGTGGCCTTCAATCCGAAAAAGGAATAGATATCCAGTTCCTTTTTCTGATACTCATTGAGTTCATGAAAGACTTCCTTCAGGTGGTCTTCTCCGTAAAACAGAGCCGGTTCATTCATATCGTTCCAGAACCCGTCGATTCCCTGGTCGGTCAGGAACTGATACTTCCGTCCGAACCAGGCTCTGGCCTCCTCATCAAGCATGTCGGGAAAATGAACGCGGCCGGGCCACACGCCGCCTACAAACTCGGTTCCGTCCTCTTTTTTACAGAAATAGCCTTTTTCCACGCCCTCCTCATAGACCTCATAGCCTTCCTCGATCTTGACGCCGGCGTCAATAATGGGAACCAGATGAATATTCTGCTCCTGCATCTCCTTTACAAACTGAGGAAAATCCGGGAACTTGTCTTCATCTACTGTAAAATCCTTGAACCGCTCCATGTAGTCGATATCCATATACACGCTGTCCAGGGGCACTTGATTGTCCCTGTGCTCCCGAACCACCCGGCGGATATCCTCCGCGTTCTTATAGCCCCACCGGCTCTGTCCGTATCCCATGGCCCATTTAGGCGGAATATAGCTTCTTCCTATGGCGTGGCGAAACTCCTTTACCATCTGCCGCAGGTTATCTCCCTCCAGAATATAAAGAGCAAACCCGCCATGGGCCACGGTCACGGTCATAAGCTCCCTGTCGCTGTAGCCGAAGTCAAAGGTTACCTTCTGGGGGGCATCCACAAATACGCCGAACCGCTGTTTTCCGTCTACGAGAAAGAAGTTGTGGGCAGCATAGAGGGAATGCTTGTCCTCCGTATGCTTGGGGTCGTCGGTACAGTTAGACTCGTAAAGCCAGCCCCGCTTGTTTATTCCCCTGATGTTCTCCCCCAGGCCGTAGATGATGTCGTGATCTCCCATCCGGTAGGTAAGGACATGGGCTTGTTCCTGGTCTTTACCGGAAAGACCTATGGAAAAATACGGTGTGCTTTCCTGTGAGCCGGTTATGACCTCTCCGAAGATTACGGCTTCCGTCTCTATGGGGGTGCCGAATGTGAACTTCTTTAGCATGGCGCTTTCCTCCTACTGTTTTTATAAAATATTGGCACTGCAATTGCTTTCTGTCAGTATACCACAATCTTCTTTTTTTTTAAAGAATAAAGAGACTGGCGAGCCGGAATCTGACGCCGGAGCGCGGCTGCGGCACCAGCCATCTTCCTTTGCGCGCAGTGCGCATCCTAATGGGAGCCTTTTTGTCTCATAGGACGCAATTCCTATGAACTGAAAACATCACAAAAGGGACCGGTCTTTCCGGCCCCTTTTTGTGCTCACAGATGCCCTGCCTCCTCAAAATAGCACTCCTCAATGATTCCCGGTCTGTAATCCAGAGACAAAAACTCTCTGGTAAACTCGCCTGCCGCGATCTCAGCTGCAGGAAGGATCTTTCTTTTTACAGGAATGCAGGAAAATATTTTTAATTCTCTCACAAACCGCTCTGACGTAAATCCCCATCTGGTACACTCAAAATGATGATAAAGTTCGTGGCTTAACACGATCTCCCTCACCAGTTCCGTCCCCATTGTCCTTCCCACGACCCCGATGGCTTCCATATTTAGCCGGATCTCTTTTGTCCTGGCCAAATACTCTCCGAATTTTACAAAATCCCGATCCCATCCCCTTCTTCCATGCTCCTCCCTTACAGCAATTCCCAAAGCCTGAATCAGCTGCCGGGCGGAACATGGGCCTGCTTCTTTTCGGATCTCAAGAGCGCGGCTCTTTCCCAGAAGGATAGCATCCATGGCAATCGTCTCCTTGTCTTCCCTGGCAAGAAGATCTCCGTATACAGACAGATTAAAATATTTCATGGCCCCATCCAGATCCAAAGCTTCTTTGTCCATGATCTCCTCCTATCTTTTTTTCATGATTGCCAGATAAGGTTCCTCTTCCTTCAAACCCTTCAGTTCCAGATCCGCCAGGGAAAGAATCTGCTCCGGGCTGTCAAGGCCTGACAAATCCGCAAGTTTTCCGCTGATCAAAAGATAAATTTCCGGAGATGTTCTGCCCGACTCGTCAAATTTCATATGTTCCTCCAGGGCTTCTTCCAGTTTCTCCATATCCCCTTTTATCAATTCAAGGTAATCTGCGTTCTCCCCATGGAACCGGATAACGCCGCTGCTGTCAATGACGCAGATCATGTCAATCTTTCGCTTCATAAAGGGAATCCTTGACGGCTTTTGGGCCGTGAGATGAAAAGCATAGAGAATCCCTGAATCAAACACCAGCTCTCCTTTTATTCCATCATATTGGTCAAAGGCTTTTATCACCTTCTCCTTTAACTGCCCGGGTCCCAGTCGCTCTCCCACAGACGCCTTGGCGCTTAAATCCGTAGCCCCAATAGCCACTGCGGTCACTGTATTCTTTGCCGCATCAATATCCACAGTCACCTCGATGGTGGAGGGGGAGGCTCCCAGGCGGATTGCCCCTGCTTCCGCCTCCCTTCGAATGGCCAGAATATCCTCCCTGGAAGGATTAATCACCGTTCTCTCCACAGTTTCCCTGACCATAGCCAGGGCCGCTCCTATGGTGGCGATAACAGGAGCGTTCTCGGCAATCCTATATTTCAGCCCCATCTTTTTGGCCACTGCCGGAACCACTGCGCCGGCGCCGCCTCCGCCTCCGGTGAGAACCAGATAATTCCGGGACAGACTGTACTCCTTTATAAATTCTTCCACTGCCGGAATTACCTTCCCTGCAGCTATGTTTACAATGTCCCAGGCCAAATCCCCGGCAGGCTTTTGAAATTCCTCTTCCAGAATCCCAAAGACTGTCTTTACGCTTTCCTCATTGCCCTTTGCATAGTCGCCTTCCTCCACAAGCCCAAGGAAATTGGCCGCACAGGTCAGGGTCACGGCATAGCGGGTTTTGTCACGCCCCTCCAGAGCCAGAAAATCACATGTCCTGTCCCTGGGCGTGGACACGCTGACTACCTTCGCTCCTTTAAGCTTCCCAGGGTCCGCAAAGCAGGCATACTCAAGCCCTGCAATATGAGAACTTCTCGGCCCTGTATCTATGACGGAGCGGTTCTTATAACGCACCATGCTTCCGCCGCCGATCCCTACGGTGTGGATATCCAGGGAGCTGACATAAGTATTATGGCCGCCGATTTTCGAATATTTTGTAATCACTTTTCCGTTTTGAATAGCCGAGATGTCCGTGCTGGTTCCGCCTACTTCCAGGAAAATGCCGTCTGATATTTTCTCATACATCAATGCTCCCGCCACCCCCGCAGCCGGTCCTGAGAGCACTGTGAGAATGGGGCGTTTCTTCACCTCCCCCACCTGCATGACTCCGCCGTCGCTGCGCATAATCATTAAGGGAGCCTTAATCCTGGCGTCCTTCACCGCCTGCTCCGTCATGGAAGCCGTCTGCATCATCTTCGGAAGAATGGAAGCGTTGATTACAGCCGTCTTCGTCCTCGCCTTCAGCCCATAAAGCTTGGACAGTTCATGGGAAGCCGTGGAAATCATGTCATGATCCGCCGCGATTCGAGACACCTTCCGTTCATTGGAAGGGTCGTCTACGGAAAATGCTTCCGAGGCCACGATCACATATTTTCCTTCCCGTCTGAACTCTTCCAAGACCTGTTCCACATGCTCCCTTTCCAGTCCCTTTTCCGTATTTAAAAACCGGTAGGAAGTTTTGATGGATTTCCCGTCCTCCAAGGCGATCTCTCCCACGTCCGTATCCGCCTTGATCTTAGCCGTGCCGATGCCCTTTCCCATACCCACGACTCCGATATCCGCCACATCGCCTTCCAAAAGGGCATTGGTGGCCTGCGTGGTTCCGTGAGCGATAAAAACCACGTCCCCAGCATCCCTGCCGATGTCTTTTAAGAGCAGGTTTAAGATGTCAATAACTCCCTTTGTCACCCCTTCTTTTGCCTGGTGAGTCGTGTGAACCTTTTTCCTGCCGATGATCTCGTAGGTATCGTTGTCAAGGGCAATGGCGTCGGTAAAAGTCCCTCCCACATCAATTCCAATTCTGATTTTTCCTGCCATACTCTTCTTTTCTCCTTATGCCATGAAACAGATTACCCCTAAGATTACTCCTGCAAGAACCGCGGCGGCGTCCACAAGAAAAGTGCCCCTTGTGTATTTGCCCACGGAAATCTGCAGATAGCCGCAGGCCCATGTAACCTGAGACGCCGTAGGGTCATTGACTGCCACATAATAGTCATAGAGCCATGCCAGGGTTACGATGAGCCCCAGAGGAAGGCTGGTGGTAAGAAGGATTCCGATAAGAGCCGCTCCCAGTCCCCAGGGATTTAAGGGACCCCGGTACATCGTAAGGAAAGGTCCCGCCACTCCGAACAGCAGAATCACCAAAAGGGGAGAGGAAGGCACGATCATGTTTAAAAGCTCCTTGACGGGAGCTAAAAGGGCCTCCTGCTTCGCCGCCGCCAGGACCATACCGATTCCCATCATCAGCAAAATCGTCACCGCCACATTGGCAAAGCCGTCGTAAGCAGATTTGTTAATCAGGTCCAGAACGCCATGGAAACGATTCTTCCACTGAGTGGCGGACACGGCGTAGAGAATTCCCGCAATCAGAGCCGCATTCACATTCCACTCAAAAGCCAGTACCAGAAAAAGGGGCACTACAGGCGCAAAGACTGCGTATAGGGGTACGTCTTTTCCTTTGCCGCCGTCTTCCCTCTTCGCCGCCCATGAAAACACGGGGCCTTTCACCTTAATTCCCGCCACAATGAGAAGAATGCTGATAATGGTGCAGGGAACAATCACCATAAGGGCCGTCTTTTTCACAAGAGCATCCGCAGCCTCAAGTCCCACCAGATTGCCGATAAAGGTCCATCTCGACACATTCATAAAGTATCCCACGGAAGTTCCCGCCAGCATGACAAAGGCGGCAATGACCCTTGGCACGCCTACAGAAAGCATAATGGGAAATACGATCAGTCCCAGCATGATCTTCGCTCCCACACCGTTAAGGCCGATGAAACAGAACCCGCAGGCCATGAAGCACAAAATGGCCATGACATAAGGGTTATCTCCCCCCAGCTCCGCCGCGCTGCGGATGAGCTTTTCGGCAATTCCTGTTTTCCGTATTACCTCTCCTAAGACCGCTGCCAGAAGAGTGGAAAAAATAGCGCCTGAAAGCCCCGATATTCCCCCTCCCACCACGTCATTCACAACAGTCTTAAAGGGCACGCCGGCAATGAGGCAGAGAGAAACTGCCATGAGAGGCAGAGCCGCCACTGCATTGATCTTGTCCGAAACCATAAGTCCTACGATCAAAAGAAATATTCCTATAATTAACCATGTGGTTAGATTCATCTGTTTACCTCCGTTTCATATTTCAGGCATTGGCCCTGTTCTCTCAGTGTTCTTTGAAGCAGCTCCAGACTTACATCCTCCGGCTTCCAGCCATGTTTTATGCACAGCGCTGCCGCTGTGCCGGCAGCCTGAGCCATAGCAAAGACAGCGGGCATAATCCGGATAGCCCCTAAAGCCTCATGGGTCGCCGACACACATCTCCCGGCTGTCATAAGATTCTCTGTTCCCTGGGGAAGCATAATGCGGTAGGGAATCTCATATACGTCGGCCACATCGGTTCTCTCCTTTTTGTAACTGGTTCCCGTGGCGCTTCCCGAAGAAGGGTGCAGATCCACGGGATAACTGCACAGCGCTATGGTATCTTCAAACTTGGTGTTCTCCACAAGATCCCGTTCCGTAAGAATGTAATGTCCCCGGATCCTCCGGGATTCCCGGATGCCCACACAGGCTCCGCTCTGAGCGATTCTGGCATGTTCCAGTCCCGGAAGAGTCTTAAAAAAATCCATAAGGAATTCCACCTGTCTCATGCCCTCTATATAGGCCTCCGTCATGCTTCTCTCTTCCACAGGACTTAATCCCTGGATCCTGGTGGTATTCAGACGCCACTGCCCTTCCTCCGGCATGTGATACAGACCGATCTTATTTCGGTTAATGGGAAACTTCCCTTTCTCCCTGGCCTCCTCAATAAGCTTATGATAAGGCAGATATCTGTTTTCTTCATCCTGGCTTAAGTACTCTTCTATCCGCTTGTCATCTGCATTGTAGATCCAGAAAAATAAGGTCATGGGCTGCAGTCCGGTCTTCTCATCTTCCATCTCACAGGGAACTCCTGCTTTTAAGCTCACATACCCGTCTCCGGTACAGTCTATAAATACCTCCCCGCCAATCTTTACCAAACCATTCCCGTCAAATGCCACCACAGAGTGAATACGGTTGCCCTCTTTCTCCACATCCAAAACAGTGACCCCCAGATGCAGCCTGACCCCTGCTTCCAATAGCATCTCCAGCATAACCATTTTTAACACTTCCGGGTGAAACGGGGTCAGATTGTTGTGCCTTAACCGGATATAGCAGCCATAGGAACTGACCTGCCCTGTCCTGGAGGGATGAATAGCGCCTCCCTTCTTCTCCATCCGCCGTACCATCTCGTCAAATATACCCTTTATGATCTGCGTCTCCCCTTTTGGGTCATAACAGGTCATAAAAGGCCCCACGAGCCCATTGGCCGCGGTGCCGCCCACACAGGATGTCTTCTCCAAAAGAACGGTTCTGGCTCCGTTCCTGGCACTGGCAATGGCTGCCATCACCCCTGCGCATCCGCCTCCGCATACCACCACATCCGCCCGGTAAGCGGAGGTTATCTTTCCGGTGTATGTTTCCATCTCCTTCTCCTTTCTAAAATTTAGAAACTCTGTTTCGTAATACGAAACTACTTGTAGTCTTAGAATACACCATAAAAGAGAAAAAGTCAATGTTTTTATACAAAAAGGATACCCTTTCAGGTATCCTGTCAAAAATTCTATATATAATTCACAAATCCCAAATCGCTGGAAATTCTGCCCACCAGTTCAAGAAGAATTAAAATACACTTTGCCTCCACACTGCGGTCCCGTAAACTCTCGGAATGGAGGCTGACCACATACACCACATTTCTTGAGAAGTTAAAGACCGGAGCGGCCACTGCCGGGATTCCTCCTATATCCTCCATACATTCCGCATACCCCTGAAGAGCTGTCTGCTTTAATTCCTGCCGCAGAGACACATTCTCCTTCTTCGGCACGGAACGTGCATTCCTCCCTGACTGCCACAGTGCGGCGTTGGCTAAGAATGCTTTCTGTATGGCCTGGCCGGAAGCCAAAAACTCGCCTTCATACACTCCGGGAACCATCTCATTCCCCATATGGATGCAGTCCGTCACCAGATACTCCTGGTTCATCTCCTTCGTAACCAGCACCGTCCCCTGGAATCGGTCCGCCACCTGCTGAACATGCTTGCGCACAATGGCCCGGATATCCAGTTTCTCA
Organism: Clostridiaceae bacterium; assembly: GCA_910574345.1. Taxonomy (GTDB): domain Bacteria; phylum Bacillota; class Clostridia; order Lachnospirales; family Lachnospiraceae; genus UBA3402. Next base: position 123,883 of record CAJSZV010000007.1, read on the forward strand.
TACAATGCGCTGGCAATGCTGAGTATCTTAAGACCTAATGAGTATTTCCCGGACTTCTCATTCTGCTCTACAAAATCCTTCTCCATGAGGGACGTCAGAAGCCGGTACACCGTCGTCTTGTTCATGGACACCTGACTGCTGATCTCAATAAGCCCCATGCCCTCCGGTTCTTTGCTCAAAACCTCTAAAATTGTCAGTGCCTTGCTGACAGAAGCCACTTTATCTTCGAATCGATTCGCCACGTTTTCCACCTGCACATTGCCTATAATGATTCTATCATACCCCAGACAGGAAAAGATTGCAATCTCTATTCTCAGCCAAACATAAAAAACAGACGGCCTCCACCCTCCCGGTTTCCGCCGCCTGCTTTCCCTATTCTTTTATTTTGCATTCTCCATTGCCTTTACGGCCGCTGTCTGATATCCGTCCACAGAGATGGTAACGCTTGTCAGAAGATCAGGATCCGTGGCCTTTCCGTCTCCGTCCACGGCAATCCCCGTCACCTCACCGGAGGTCTTTCCTACCAGGTAGTCCTCCATATCCCCTGCCTGCTCAAACCACTCCCTGCCGATACCGGAAGCCTTTCTCATACCGTAGTCCTCGCCCAGCTGTCTCTTGGTCTTCACGCCGGAAGTCAGATCCGAGGTGATCTTTCCGGAAGCGTCGAATTTAACGGTTCCCTGGGTAGCATCAATGACAGCGGCCGTTATCTTCCCGTCTTTGTCCGTGGTAACGGCCACATAAGTGGAATAAGCCTGGCACTGTCCCTCTTTGTCTCCCTCTGCATCTTTGGACTTATGCATGTCTGTGATGATGCCAAGGCCCAGTTTGTCCCCCGGCTGAGTTCCCACAGCCTCTGCATTCTGAACAGCCTCCACAATGGCTTCCTTATACTGGCCAATTTTAATGGTAACGCCTGCCACAAGATCCACATCCGTAGGTTTGGTGGTATCGTCAACAGCAATGCCTGCCACTTCTTCGGCAGTTTTGCCGATTACATATTCTTCCAGGGCCGCCGCCTGCTCGTCCCACTCTTTGCCAATACCGGAAGCCGCCTTCATTCCGTATTTTTCTCCAAGTTCCTTCTTGGTCTGGAAGTCCTCTTTTATCACCGCTTTTCCCTCAGCAGTGAATCCCATCTTATTCTGAGCCGTATCTATGTAGCAGTTCACAATCTTTCCGTCCTCGTCCACTACCACTGCCACCGCTACGGAATCCACCTGAGCCGTGCCGTCTTTTCCGTCCGCCGGCTCTTTTGAACTGGCCATGGAAGATACGATGGCAAGGCCTGTCTTGTAACCGCCCTCAGCCCCTTTGGACTCCTCCTTCGCAGCCGTTGTCTCCTGGGCTTTTGTGGTCTCCTCAGCCTTTGTGGTCTCTGCCGCCGTAGTGGCAGCTTCTGTGGTAGGTGCCGCTGTAGTCGGCTCAGCCGTAGTAGCCGATGCCTGAGCTTCCTTCTGTCCGCAGCCCGCTGCAAGTGCCATAACCATAAATGATGCCGCTATCATTCCTGCTTTTCTTTTCATGAAATAAATCCTCCGCTTTTTTCATTTGAGCCGAAACGCTCATAATAACCGTTCCTTCTTATCATACTGACAAATCATACCGAAATTATGTTATAAATGGTTCTATTTTGTAACAAAACAGAATGAAAAAGGCATAAAAAAGACACAATTTTGTGGTAAATTTATACCGTAACAAAATTTACAGGAGTAATCAGTATGGATAAGATTTTGATTGCAGACGACAATCTTCAGATAACGAAAATTCTCAGCGAATTCGCCAAAAAAGAGGGCTACGAACCTGTGACTGTCCACAACGGGGACGAGGTTCTGGAATTATTCAGACAGGACCAGTTTTCCATGATTCTTTTAGATGTGATGATGCCCAAAAAAGACGGCTTTGAGGTATGCCGGGAGATTCGGAAGGTTTCCAATGTCCCCATTATTATGATAACGGCCAGAGGGGAAGACTTTGAACGGATTATGGGCCTGGATATCGGGGCGGACGATTATATCGTTAAGCCCTTTTCACCCATTGAGGTCATGGCCAGAGTCCGGGCTGTTCTGCGCCGGGTGGATGTCTCCAGACAGGAAACCCAGCGATGCCTTGCCTACGGCAGCCTTACTATCTCCCTGGACAATGCCCTGGTAACCATTGACGGCCAGAGGGTTGCACTGACCAAAAAGGAACTGGAGATTCTCTGGACCCTTTTGGACAACCGGGGAAAGATCTTTTCCAGAGACAACCTGTTAAGTACCCTGTGGGGATATGACTATCCCGGAGACAGCCGTACCGTTGACAATCATATCAAACGGCTGAGAGCCAAACTGGACAAATTTCCCCACCCTGACTGGCAGATCAAAACCGTCTGGGGCATGGGGTACAAGTTTGAGGGGGCACAGCATGAAGTATAAGATCACTTACCGCCTGGTGGCATATTTTTCCGCCGTTCTTATCCTGTTCTCCATAAGCATCGGCGCCTTGTTCGCCGTTCAGTTTACCCGGCACACGGCCCGAATCCACGAGGAAGAATTAAGGGAGCAGGCGGTCTCCATAGCCGATACCCTTTCCATTTTTCTTCAGAGACACCCCGGACGGTCAAGCGGCGGCCAGGGGTTCGGCGCCTACCTCCGGTTTATTGACGATATCTCCGATGCCCAGGCGTGGCTGGTGGACGAAGACGTCCAGACCATTGAACTGAGCACACCCAACTATTCCCTGTCCTACGAGACCCTTCCCCCCGGCGCCGAAGAACTGATACGGCAGATTTTCAAAGGCAATGTGGTGTCAAGCAGGGTGTTCTCCTCTGTTTTAGGCGTCCCTTCCATCACCGTAGGCGCACCGGTATATGACAAAGAAGGGACGGTCTCCGGCGCTTTCCTTCTTCACAGCCCGATAAACGGCATCAAAGACGCAGAACAGCAAAGCCTTGTCATTCTGACGGCCTGTATTTTTTTCGCCCTTGTCCTTGCCTTTGCCCTCTCCATTCTCCTTGCACGCCATTTTATCACTCCCTTAAAGGAGATCGGCCAGGCCACGGAACAGGTTATGGCGGGAGATTACTCCGCCCGGGCCCGCGTAAACCAGAATGATGAGATCGGAGACCTTGCCGACAATATCAATGAACTTTTTGCCCAGCTCTCCGACATCGAAAAAGGGCGGAAAAAACTGGATAAAATTCAGCAGGATTTCACATCCAACATCTCCCACGAACTGCGCACCCCCATTACTGTAATCCGGGGGTCCCTGGAAGTTCTGAAAGAAGGATTGATCCGTGACCCCGGAGAGATTAACGAATATTATGAGCAAATGTTATCTGACACCCTCCACTTACAGCGCCTGGTCAACGACCTTTTAGAACTTTCCAGGCTTCAAAACAGCGATTTTAACATCATTAAAACCGACTTAAGTCTCACGGATCTTTTGACCGATACCGTTCGGTCCATGCAGCGGATAGCCGGGGGAAAGCATGTGGGTATCCAACTGGACAACCAGGCCGGGCTGGTGGTCATTTCCGGCGATTACAACCGGCTGCGGCAGATGTTCATTACCATCCTTGACAACTCCATCAAATTCTCACCTCCGCACACGGTCATAAATGTAAGGATGTATTGCGAAAATTCTCTCTGCATAATCTCCTTTACCGATTATGGCAACGGTATTCTGCCTCAGGACCTTCCTTATATCTTTAACCGGTTCTACAAAAAGACTTCGGAACAAAACGAAAGCGGAAGCGGCCTGGGCCTCCCCATCGCCAAGCAGATTGCCGACCGCCATAATATCACCATCACATGGGAAAGCGAACTTGAGGACCACACTACATTTTTCTTCGCCTTCCCCCAGGGAACATGGGAAAGATTCACGGAAACGATACGGGAATCTCTTTCATAAGGCTCAGGGAATAGATGATGGTCTCCTTCACCTTCCCCTTCCTCATCTGTTCCAGAGCCCCCTTGTAATACTCAAGCTGCACTTCATATCTCTTTAGGAGAATCTCCTCCTGTCCCTCACCCACACGGTCCGTCTTATAGTCGATGAGCACCAGCCCGTCCTCTTCCTCCATCCAGGCGTCGATAATGCCCTGGATCAAAACCAGCTCTTTTGAATCTCCAAGGCCCATGTCCTTTGCCGGCACTCCCATGACAAACTGCTGTTCTCTGTGAAGTCTTCCCTCCCTCTGGGCCTGTGCCATTCTCTGTCCTAAGGAAGTGCTGAGAAAGGTCCATATTTTCTCCGATTTTACCATACGGCCCATATCCTTTGTAATCCTTCCCTCTGACACTGCCTCCTTCAGCCACCTGCCCACATCCTCTTTGCAGCCTATTTTGCAAAAATCCAAAATCTCCAGAACACGATGGTAAGCGCTGCCCCGGACAGCTCCCCCGCCATAGCCTGCCTTCTTCTTTCCTTGGGCGTCCTCCTTCAAAAACTCAGGTATTACCGGCTGAAAAAGACTGTTCCTGTCGTCCATGTCCTGGCCCTGCTTTTTCAGTTCCGACACGGACATCTTGGTGTGAAGGCTGATATCCTCCCGGTAAGGATACTCATAGGAAAGTTTCTCCTCCAGAAAAGCCTGCATTCCGGGATCATAGGAGCGGGAAAGGTCCAGATTCCTTAACTCTTCCCGAGACACGCTCTTTTGTATCCTTCTCTCCACTGTGTCTCCCACCAGTTCTTGTGCGGTGATCTCCTGAACGGAAAAAAGGGGGCTACATGCCGGATCGGTCATGAGAATCCAGTCCAGATAAGAGCCGGCGGATGCCAGGATCGTGTAGGGAATCTCCCTGGATTCCCAGGTCTTTATCCGCCATTTCTCCAGCTTTTTGGCAAGATTCCGGTCCGTCGCGGTCATGATCAGCTTTTCCTTTGCCCTGGTCATGGCCACATACAGGACGCGAAGTTCCTCCCCTGTATTGTCCAGATCCATTTTCCGCTTCAGAACATTTTTCTTGAGAGTGGGGGTTTTGACCCTGGTCTCCACATTCAGATCGTCGGTTCCGATTCCCAGATCCGAATCAATTAAAAGTTTCCCCCTTATATCCTGCCTGTTAAAAGGCTTTCCAAGGCCTGCCAAAAATACGATGGGAAACTCCAGGCCCTTGCTCTTGTGGATGCTCATAATCCGCACCATCTGCCCCGAAGTCCCTCCTGCCGTGGCCTCCCCGAAATCCGTGTCATACTTTTTCATCTTCTCGATATACCGGATAAAATGAAACAGCCCTCTGTAACTGGTCTTCTCATACCCCCAGGCTTTCTCCATAAGCATGTCAAGGTTGGCCTTCCTCACTTCCCCGGCAGGCATAGCGGACACATAGTCATAGTATCCTGTCACAAGGTACATCCGGTGAATCAGTTCATGGATGGGAACATACTTAGCCTCCCTGCGCAGGTTTGCAAGGAGCTCGAAAAAGGCTTTGGCCTTGGCCTTTAAAGTGTCTCTTATGGGGGCCGGAACCCCTGCTGCCTCCCCCAGCTCTTCCCATGTAAGCTCCCTCTCCCCGGCCCGGCATCCGAAAAGGACCAGCTTTAAGGCACCGTAGATTCCTCTGTCCTGCCCCTGGGCGCTGTTTTTCTTTTGCACCGCCATAAGCCAGGCCAGTTCCTCCTCCGTCATACGGGCTACCGGAGATTTTAAAACCGCAGCCAGAGGAATATCCTGCATGGGATTGTCTATGACAGCCAGCATGGCCAGGACAGTCTCCACCTCAACCGTGTCAAAATACCCGGTTCCCGTCTCGGCAAAGGCAGGAATGTCCTCATGGGCCAGGACGTTGAGAAAGGAATCGGTCCACCCGGCCACACTTCGAAGGAGAATCACCATATCCCCGTACCGGGCCTTGCGGTAACACCCTGTCTCCTTATCCCACACAGACAGGCCATCCGCCGGATCCGTCAGCTGCCGGATCCGCATGGCGATCATCTTGGCCTCCATCTCCCGGCTTGTGTATTCCTCCAGCTCTTCATCGGCCGGCCCCATGACTTTGGAGCCTGTGTCAGCCATGAGAAGTTCCGTGGGAGTGCCCGCTCTCTCTTTGGTCTCGGCAAACGCTGCCCCTGCATAGAGGGCTGTCCGGTCCGTGTACTGGATGTTCCCCAGATTCTTCGTCATAATCTGATAAAACACATAGTTAATACTGTCAAGAACCGACGCCCTGCTGCGGAAATTCTGCTGCAGTTCAATCTTTCTTCCCAGGACTCCCTCCTTTTCCGTCTCCTGACCTTCCTCCTGGCTTTCCCCTGGACCTTGTTCATCATATTCTTCAAAACAGTCATACTTCTTCATAAACAGCTCCGGCCTGGCCAGGCGGAACTTATAGATGCTCTGCTTCACATCCCCCACTAGGAACACATCGGGCCTGCCGAACCTCTCGGCGGAAAGGCTCTGAATCAAAGTCTCCTGCACATCGTTGCTGTCCTGGTACTCATCTACCAGAATCTCTGCATACCGTCTGCTCAGTTCATCGGCCACAGGCGTGTAGGAAAGGATACCGTCCTCCTTTTTTACCAGAAGCTTAAGGGCCTCGTGCTCCAGGTCATTGAAATCCACAATGTTCTTTTCCCTCTTGCTCTCCTGATACCGCCTGTGGAATTCCTCCGCCAGCTCCAGAAGTTTGAGGGTCACATCCCGGCTGCCCCAAACGCTCTCCCCGGCCTCCTTTAAGGACTGCTGGCCGTAGAGATTTTTCAAGTTCCCCACTGCCTTTTTCACCCTGTCCCTGGAGGCGGCGGCATACTCCTTTTTCTCCGGGTCTATATTCTTTCCCCTGGCAGCCGGAATCCTTCCGAAAGAGGCGCCGGCAAGCCTCTCATAAAGCTCGTCATAATCCTTTGCCCTTCCAAACTCCTTAAGCATCTGAATCTCCGCCATAAGGGTGGGAATATAGACTTCCGGCCCCCCTTCCTGGCTGCAGACCCTTACCGCCGCCCCAAGCTGGCCGGCCAGTTCCTCCGCCTGGTTTCGGACATCCCTCATGAGGTAACCCATCCACTCCGTCCGGTTAAGGTCCTTATCTTTTGCCTCCTCAAGTTCCCGCCGGCACTCCGCCAGCCATTCCTCAGGAAAGGGATTGCTCTGGGAAAAGGTGTAGACCTGCATAATGTAATCTTCAATGCCGCTGTCCGACTTTCCCGTGGCATAGGTCTCCACAAACCGCCCGAAGACCTCATCTCCCCTTTCATAATAGTCTTCCAGCATAGCGGCCATGACATCGGCCCGCAGAAGCATGAGCTCCCCCTCATCCCCGATCCGAAAGGCAGGATCCAGATCCAGAAGATTAAAATGATCCCGGATCAGGCTTAAACAGAAACTGTCGATGGTGGTGATCTGGGCCCGGTGGACCAGGGCGGCCTGAACCTGAAGATGCTCCCTGTCTGGTTCCTCATAAACCTTTCTCTCAATGGCCTGGCCGATCCTCTCCCGCATCTCGGCGGCGGCGGCATTGGTAAAGGTCATTACCAGAAGCCGGTCAATATCCACAGGGTTCTTCTCATCGCAGATCAGTCCGATGATCCGCTCCACCAGCACAGCAGTCTTTCCGCTTCCCGCCGCAGCCGACACCAAAAGATTGCTTCCCCTGGCATCAATAACCGCCTTCTGTTTCCTGGTCCACTTCATCCTCTTTCTCTCCTTTTTCAATGATCTCCTCCCATACCTGTTCCGGCTTCATACCGGGAAAACGCCTGAACCGGTATCCCGGAACTTTCAAGTCAAAGCCGCAGACACCGTGATAAGGACAGTAATCGCAGGCCGTGCGGTTACCCTGCTTGTAGGGAAGTACCGCCATGCTGCCTGCCAGGATTTCCTGCCCATCCTCCCTTACCTTACCCCTCACATACTGCTTCAGGGCCTCAAAGTGCCTGCTGCTGGCTATGGAAGAATAGTGCTCCTGAATCATTCCGTCCTTCATGGACACAGGAATAATCTGGGATTTGGACTTGATCTCCCTGTCTAAATGGCTGATGGCCTCTAAGTCGCTGTTGACCAAGCCGTTCATGCGCAGCTGTTCCAGAATCAGCCTTTCCACGTCCTCAGGCTCCACCGCATCCTCCCTGTCAATGACCGGATCCTTAATATTGTAATAGAAGATTCCTGCGGGAACCACTTCCTTGTCAGGGAAACGGCGTTTTTCAAGCTCTGTCACCGCATCCATATACACCACCAGCTGCAGCTGAAGGCCGTAGTAAATGGCGGCCAGGTCAAACCTGGTGCTGCCGGATTTGTAGTCAATGATCTTCACATACACATGGCGTTCGTCCTCACACAGATCCAGACGGTCAATGCGGCCCCGAAGATGAAGGGCCTCATCTTCCGACAGACGGATTTTCATGGCTTTCAGGTTGTCAATGGCGGAAAAGGACACCTCAAACCCTACAGGCACAAAGTCCCCTTTTTTCAGCTGTTCTGACAAGGCCCACATGGTTCGGTCCGTCATTCTCTCGATCCGGCCTGCCAAGTACTGGTTCCTGGCGCTGCTTTTTAAGATAGTATTTCCATATTCTTCCGTAACCCTGGCCACACAGGATTTCACCAGAGCCTTTCGCTCTTCCTCCGTAATCCCGGCGGCGCTCCTGTGATTCTCCCTCAGCTCTTTAAAACATAAGTCTATGGAGCTGTGGAAGAGATTTCCCATGTCCACTGCCCCGATCTGGTACTCCTGCCGCTCCATAAGCTCCATTCCGTAACTTAAAAAATGTGCGTAGGCGCAGGAGGCATACTGTTCCAGACGGGTGACGCTGCCTTCCAGAATCTTTCCGTACAGGGCTCTGGCCGCCGCCCGGCTGATTCCTCTCTCCTCGTAGGCATAAAAAGCCGCCTCCGTCAGTTTTTCCACCTGCTCCCTGTAATCGTCCCGAAGGGCGAAATACCGGTACAGCTCTATGAATACAGGATCCTCTCTTCTGTCCTCATAGCTGCGCAGGCCTTCCATGAGCCGTTCCAGCCCCTCTGCTGGGGAACCGATGCCTTTCTTCTCCTCTTTTAACTCCTTCACCTTAAGATGGGGGAACAGATTTTTAAGCTCCCCGATAAGGGGAGAAGGCCTTCTGGCTTTCCCGGACTGGCTGAATGCCGCATAGGATATCACCAGAAGCCTGGAAGGCTTTGTCATCATAAGGTAGAGATAAAATCTCTGCTGAAAGCTGTCCTCCCTGGCCGTGGGCGCCAGTTCCACAGACATTTCTTTTAAGAATTCCCGGTCCATATCCGTGAGAATCCCGCCGCCATCCTTTTTGGAAGGCACGATTCCCTCATTGACCCCCATAAAAAACAATACCTTGATCTGGTCCAGACGGGTTCTTGTGATATCGCCTACCACCACCCGGTCAACCGTAGCCGGGATAACGCCTACGTTTATCTCCCCGAAACCTGCGTCCAAAATCTGGCCGTACTCTCTAAGGCTCACCTTCTCCTCTCCCAGCAAGTGTACCAGACGGTCAAAAAGCCCCATGACCAGTTCATATACCTGCCCATACTCCTTGGCAAGCCGGTATTCCCCCGCCTGTTCAAAACAGGCCCTGTAATCCTCCATCTGCTCCTGAACCCGGCATTCTTCCAGGAAAGAGACCACAGCCGCCGTCATGGAGCGGATGGTTTTCTCCTTGTCTTTCAGGCAAGTCCGTAAGTCCTCCAGTACAGACACCAGGCTCTGGCGGAACTCGTTGAGCTCCTTTAAGTTCAGATTCTTTCCGCCGCGGTAAGTGTACTCCCAGGTCTCACACCACCTCTTATATCCTCTGATGCCCAAGGCCACCACATAGTTTTCCAGCCGGTCCGTCTTCTCCTGCTCAGAGGACACCAGCCCTGTCTTAAGCAGGCGGAATACGCTCTCATAATCAAAATCCTTCTGAATGACCTCCAGGGCCGCCCGGATGAATTCCACCATAAGGTTTTCCATAATGCTCTTCTTATCGTCCATAAAATAGGGAATATTCTCAGCCTGAAACCGGTTGGCGATCTCATATCCGTACTCCGAGAGGGCTCCGGTTATGACTGCAATCTCACGATAGCGGACCTGGTGGTTCTGAACCAGATCATGGATTCGGGCGGACACTGCCTCCGTCTCCTGCCCCGGTGTGGCCCCTGCCATAATCTCCGTCTCTTTTGGTTCCCCCTCATACTTAGCCGTGCTGAACCGGTAGAGATGGTTCTCAATAAAGGCAATGGACGGACTGAGCACAAATCTTCCCTTTCCTTCCCCGGCCAGGTTCATAACCACATCCTTTTCTCTCGGCACATTCTGCCTTTGGGCCAGCTTGATCAAATGGCACACCATGTGCTTACTCATATGAAACAGGTTCTGGATTCTGGCCTCCCTGTAGGGATTCTCCCCAGGATCCACGGTGACCGTGACAATCACTTTCCGGGCATGGATCATGAAAAGTTCCAAAAGCCGGTACTGCACCGGCGTAAATCCTGTGTAGCTGTCCAGAGTTATGATGCTGTTCTTAATCAGCCGGGAGTCGGGAAGCACCCGGCACAGCACGTCTAAAATCTCCTCGGCAGTAATGTATCTCTCGGCGATCTCCCTCTGGAATGCCTCATAGATCACTAGAAGATCTCCAAGCTTTTCCGAAAGCAGAGGGCTTTTTGCCTGGCAAACCGCCTCCTTTAGCCTGTCAGGGCTGATGCCGTACTGGTACAGCTCCGAAAGCATGGATTTCAGCTGATTGATAAACCCGGTCTGGTTTAAATGGCCGGAGAACAAATTCAGCCTCTTTCTCTCCCCGGAAGCCACTTTTCGAAGGACCATGGATTTGCCCATGTCATCCAGTACTTCCAGATGTTCCACGGCCAGTTCCTCAAACACCCGGTAGGCCAGGCGCTGAAAACTGACAATATCAATATTCATGGTGCCATGGTCCGGGTGAAGGCTTACGATCTCTTTCTGGGTCTGCATGGTAAACTGCTCCGGCACAATGGCAATATACTGAAGCTCCGGCTGATCTAAGGACTGACGGATTAAATCCTCATACAGACGCCTGGTTTTTCCTGAGCCGGAACTTCCTATTATAAATTGAAGGGACATGGCACGCCTCGTTTCTCTTTTTCTGGTGTTTTCTATTGTATCGGATAAAAAAAGGAGGGTCAAGCATTTAATCAAGCATAATCCGGCAGGCCGGGCAATAGACTGTAACAAATCATTATGCACCATTATCGCCGGAGGTTCCCTATGAGTTCAAAGACAAAAATTGTAGTTCTCAGAATGAAAGAATTGATCTATACTGCCGTGTTTCTCGGTCTTGCAGTGGTTTTAATCACCTTGTTTTTGGTTATGTTCCGCCCGAAACCCGATGCTGCTTCCCCCTCCCAGCCCGCCTCCTATGTTCCCGGAATCTATACTTCCTCCATCACCCTGGGAAGCCAGAACCTGAATGTGGAGGTGGCAGTAGACGCCCAGCAGATTCAGTCCGTATGCTTTGTGTCCTTGGATGAGGCAGTGACCACCATGTACCCTCTCATGCAGCCTGTCATGGAAGACCTGGCGGACCAGATTGTGAAAAACCAGTCCACCCAGAATCTGTCTTACTCCCTTGAGACGCGCTACACTTCCCAGTCCCTGATCGGAGCCATTGACAGGGCTTTAGAAAAAGCAAAAGTAAGAAATTAGACAGTTGTTTTCCCATATGGCTTGTGCTATAGTATCCATTACATATCAGTTGATTTGCCAAAACAGGCCAAAGAGGAGGCAGGAAAATGATGACGGAACAAAAGACAAAAGAGACAGAGATTACGGAAGGACAAAACCAGATTACGGAAGGCGTGATCTGGAAGCAGCTTCTGCTGTTTTTCTTTCCCATTCTGTTCGGAACTTTTTTTCAGCAGCTCTACAACACCGTAGACGCCATTGTAGTGGGACGGTTTGTGGGAAAAGAAGCTCTGGCCGCCGTGGGAGGGCCTACGGGAACTCTGATCAATCTCCTGGTAGGCTTTTTTGTAGGTCTCTCCTCCGGCGCCACCGTGATCATCTCCCAGTTTTACGGGGCCAGACGGGAGGACAAGGTAGGCTTCGCCGTCCACACCTCCATAGCCTTCTCCCTTCTGTGCGGAGCCGGCATTATGGCGGTGGGCATCCTTTTTGCTCCCTGGGCCTTGTCCGCCATGGGTACGCCCCGGGACATTCTTACCTATGCCATCCTCTATATGAGGATCTTTTTCCTGGGAACCATTCCCAACTTAATCTATAACATGGGTTCCGGTATCTTAAGAGCTGCAGGCGACTCCAGGCGTCCCCTCTTTTTTCTGATTACCGGCTGCGTCACCAACATTGTTCTTGACGTAGTTTTGGTCGTATACCTGCATATGGGGGTTGCCGGCGCCGCCGCTGCCACAATCTTGTCCCAGACGGCCAGCGCCCTTTTTGTGATCATTGTGCTGACCCGCACAGAGGAAATGTACCGCCTTAGGTTCTCCCGCATCCGCCTGGACCGGCGTATGTTAAACCGCATCATCCGCATCGGCCTGCCTGCCGGTCTCCAGTCCGTAATGTACTCCCTGTCCAATGTGATCATCCAGTCCGGCGTCAACAGCCTGGGCACGGACACCATTGCCGCCTGGACTGCCTACGGCAAGATCGACAGTGTCTTCTGGATGATCATCAATGCCTTCGGCATCTCTATCACCACCTTTGTGGGCCAGAATTACGGCGCCGGCAAGATGGACAGGGTAAAGAAGGGCATCCGCCAGTGTCTTATGATGACTTTGGCATCCTCTGTTATGCTGTCCTTCTTCCTGTATCAATTCGGATTCTATATATTTGAAATCTTTACCACGGATCCTGCTGTCCTTGAAAAGGGAATGGAGATCCTGAAATTCCTGGTGCCCACCTTCATCACCTACGTCACCATCGAGATCTATTCCGGCGCTTTGAGAGGCATCGGCGATTCCTGGGTTCCCATGGTCCTTACCATGCTTGGAGTATGTGCCCTCCGTGTTCTGTGGATTGTAGTGGCCGTGCCCTTAAGAAGAGACATTACCACTGTGGTGTTCAGCTATCCTCTGACCTGGACTGTGACCACCATTCTTTTCATTGTCTACTTCCACCGGTTCAGCAGACTTGGAGAACGGAAAAGGAAATTATCCTGAAAGGAATTACTATGGAAAAAAACGAGAAATACCGTCATATCTTTCTGGCATCCCACGCCCTGTTTTTGTTCCAGGGCTATGAGGCCGCTACCATACGCCGGATTTCAGACCAGGCAGGTGTAAGCCTGGGACTGACCAACCATTTTTTTCATTCCAAACAGGAACTGGCCGGCCTGGTTCTTGACATGCTTTTTGCCTATGGGGAATACCAGTGCAGGATTCATTATTCCGGTTCCGATCCTCTCCTCAGCGCGGCTCTGTCCGTCCGGGTTAACACCCTGTATCTCACCAGAGGAATGTATCACCGGTTTTATGTGGACTGCCTGAAACACGACATTTTTTTCCACAGGCTGGAGAAAACCTCCGACACATGCCTCTATCAGCTGGCCGAGACCTGCCATTTTCCTGTAGATCATGACCTGTTCCTTCTCTACGGCAGATATGTACCTTACAACTGCGAAAAAACTCTGATTCTCAACAAGGAAAAGGGCATGTTTTCCACCATCTCCTATGATGAGATTCCGGACTACATCATGATCAGCAAGTTTGAACATTTCCTGGACGGACAAGTGTTAAATCAGGCCCTTCAAAAAGCCCGCCAAGAGGCTGAGGGGATTCTTAACCGGATGCCTGATGTGGTGCCTGAGACCTTTCTTCTTGATTTTTTAGATGAGCTGACTGACTGACGGCCTCCTGACTATCCCAAAACTTTGCCATCTCTTTTGCAAAGAGAAGCTCCTTCCCTGTCCATCCGTAGAGGATGCAGGTGCGGTATGCATATTCGGGAATACATATGTTGTTATAGCCTGCCGTCTGGATGGAGAACACATTGACTGCCGGGTTTACCTGACGCCGGTATTCCAAAATCAGTTCAAACACATTGATATACCGGCCTTTGGCCTTCGCTCCCGGACTGCAGCTAAATCCCATGCTCCCATATCGTTCCAGCTGTTTCGGCGTTCCGTACAGTCCGCCGTGGCCGGCCTGCTGGTCCGAATAGATAAAGATCTGATCCCAATGCTCCTTCTTCTCTATGGCATGGAGGAAAAACTCCCAGATGCCGCCTTCCGTGGCTGCCCCTACGTCCCCGTTCCTTCCGCGGCAGATATCCCGGCACTGGCTTAAGATTCCTCTCTTCTTCGATATGGGGAAGACCTTAAGGGTATCCCCAAACTTGCCCACATATCCTTCTTCAGAGACGGCGGCGGCTATGACCGATGACAGGTTGTCAATCACCGCCACCTGTACAGTGCCGTATTCAGAGGGAATGAGGCCCCAGGCGGAACCGGAATTGTCGGAAAGGCACATAGTCTTTCCCTTAAACCTGGGAAGATTCTCCATGGACAGATCCACGCATTCTTCCAGAGCTTCCAGGATCTGGGGGCGATGATAGCAGCCGCTTTTCTCCACAGCCTCATGGGCGCTGTAATAGCGGAAGGGGAACTGTCCGCCGCCTGCCACGCCCTCCTTAAGCCGCTTAAGGTAGTCATCTAAGAACTGCCGGTCCTCGGTCTCCTCAAACACACCTCTCAGATTCCTCACAAGAGCCATGTGTCCCATGGATATGCCGTAAAAAATATCTTTCCACGGTTTTCCCTGAGATCTAAGGTTCTCCCATGTCTTCTTTTCTTCCGGAAGGGTAATGGAACCTGTCTTCATAAACTGGTCTATTACCGGAGATTTGGCATGGGTGATACGGACAGCATCTCTTAAGCCCATCTCTCCGTGTTTATATTTGGCTGCCTCGTAGGGTGAGAGACTGCCAAGCTTTTTGGCTATGGCCCGCTTTAAGATACTGGGCATATGTTTCTTGCCCTTATTCATATATAAATAGTAAGCCAGCTGAGACAGGGCATCATCTCCCCTCCTCATAACCTGATCTTCAAACCAGCCAAACCGACCCGGATGCTCCTTAGTAAAATCTTCTCTCCCCTCATGAACAGCAGCACGCACCATAATCACCTGAGGATTCAATCTCATAAGAAACGTATTCCGCAAAGCCGCGGCCCACTCAAGGGTTCCTTCAAAATCCTCTCCCAGAGCATGGTCTATGGTTTGTTCCATAATCTCTGTAGTAGTCTTCCCTTCCCAGAAATCTTTATGTATCAGGTATCCTTCCAAAAGTCTGCAGGCTCTGTAAGGCATATCCCTGCCTTTCTCCTTAAATCCTGCCTGGCGGTAATACGAAGGCTCCCCGAAAACAGAGGAAGCAGTAACCATCTTTAGTGTGTCAAGGGCATTGATCTCATAAGACTCCCCGCCCATGAAATTCATTACGGTTTCCCCTTTTCTGGCTGCCTCTCCCTCACGGTTTTGCTGCAATACTTCCCGAAAACGGCTCAATCACGCCACCTCCTTTGAACGTCAATTGCAAAAACACCCTGAACAGCTGTTGTCAGTTGCACAGGGTCTGAAAGTTATCCTTATGATTCAAATGAATCCCCGAGAAAAAGCGGAAACGGTATATGCGCTCTACCGCTTGAGCTACTGCCCCAAAGGGCAGGCAGGTCTCGAACCTGCAACAACATCTTTAATCGAAGTAACCGTATCCTACGCATCGGGGATAACCTTATTATCGCTCTTGCCGCTCCAATTGTCAACCTTTCTTTCTATTTTTCCAGCAGTTCCGCCATGGTAAACATCATAACGCTCACTTTCCGGCGCATATCCGGGTCCAGATTGTTCCACCACTCCGTGGGAAAATCCGCGATGATCCGCTCATTCTCCTTATGGTCCTCCAACATAGCAAAAAATTCCGATAATGTCAGATTAAATGCGCCGCAGATCAGGTATAAATTGTTTAAGCTTACTGTACTCCTTTTGTTGAATATCGTTGTAATTGTGGATTTGCTGATTCCGCTTAATCTGGCCAGCTTGTACCTGGTATACCCATGCAGCGCCATTAGTTCTTCTATCTTTTCCAGCACTCTTTCGTTATCCATAATACTTCTCCATACAAAAATACTGATATTATATTATTGGATTTTCTACATGGATTACAGATTTAAAATATTGATATGTTATATCAATTATATGTCCTACTCCACATTTAGATACGACTGGCGGTAAAAATCTATGATGCCTTCCTTCAGCCGAATCCGGATACCATAAATTTTGTTGTCCGGTTTTTCTGAGCCGTCATGGAATTGATAGATTATGACTTCATTATGTTCGCTGATTTCAATGGCCGGAACAGGCAGCAGATGATTTGTGCTGAAAATAATCAGCTCTGCGAGGAAAATCAGAAGACAGAGAAAGGAGATGAGACGATTTGAGGCACGGTGTTTTCGGAAATTTCTCCAGGGTTTTCTTTTTTTCATTATTTATTCTTACTCTTATTTCAAAATGGCTGCGGCCCCTCATGAGGCCGCAGCCTGTTGACTGTTATCACATGTCGTACATACGGATCAAATTCAGACTTACCTGGACTGGTCAGAGGCGGATGTGGCACCAGGACCATTCATGAGATCATCCATTCCGTCTTCTATATCATCGCCCAGCTCGTCAAGGACACCTGTACTCTCATCTGAACTGCCGTTTTTCGTGGAATTGCTGCTTTTTGAGCTGCCTGTGCCTGCAGAACTGCTTCCCTCCGTGTTCGCAGTGCCGTTGGTGGAAGCGCCGCTTGTCTCTCCCTGAGATGAGGATGAGCTTTGGGTGCTGCCCGTCGGGTTGTTTCCCTGATCCTTATTGCTCCCGCATGCGGTCAGCCCAAACAGGGACACAGCTAACATCATTGCAAATATACAGATCTTGATCTTTTTCATAATGGCATTCTCCTTTCTTTTTTCTGTGCTTATTATGCACGCAAGGAGAATGATTTATTCTATCCGACCACATCTGCCATATTGTAAAGTCCTTCCGTTTTTCCTGCCAGGAATTTTGCCGCCTCAATGGCTCCTTTGGCAAAAATTGCCTTTGAATAGGCTGTGTGGCTGAAGGTGACCACCTCATCCTTTCCGGCGAAGATCACATCATGCTCACCCACAATGGAGCCGCCCCTCACCGCCGAGATGCCGATCTCCTTTTTGCCCCGCTTCTCATGTCTCTTCGTGCGGTCATACTCATAGTGATACCGGCTGTCCATGGCTTCGTTGACGGAATCTGCCAGAGCCAAAGCGGTCCCGCTTGGAGCGTCCAGTTTCTGATTATGGTGCTTCTCCACGATCTCAATATCAAAATCCGCGGCCGCCAGGGTCTTAGCCGCCTCTTTTACCAGCTTCAAAAGAAGATTGATGCCCAGGGACATGTTGGCGGAGCGAAGAACCGCCGTCTCTTTCGCTGTCTCCTTCACTTTTTCAATCTGCCTGTCGGAAAGTCCTGTGGTACACAGCACCACGGGCACCTTTTTGGCGGCGCAGTACTCCAGCAGATGGTCAACAGCTGCAGCCGACGCGAAATCCACCACAACGTCAGCCTCCTCCCTGCATTCCTCCAGGGAAGTATATACGGGGTAATCCTGAGAGATGCTGTCGTTCTTGTCAATCCCTGCCACAATCTTAATATCTTCCCGGCCTGATACCAGCCCGGTTATGGTACGGCCCATGGCTCCGCTGCAGCCATGCATGATCATTCTTACCATTGTTCTCCTCCATTCTGCGTGTCAGCCAGAACCGATATCAGATGCCGTATTCTTTCATGGCGGCAGCCAGATTCTTCTGGTTGGCAGCCTCCATTTCTGTGAGAGGCAGACGGAGAGGTCCCACTTCTTTTCCCATAAGATTCATGGCGGTTTTTACGGGAATGGGATTCACCTCACAAAACAACTGGGTGATCAGGGGAACTGCTTTTAACTGAAGCTCCAGGCTTCTCTTCACATCGCCGTCAAAGAAAAACTGACAGATATCGTGGGTCTGTCTGGGAGCTACGTTGGACAGAACAGAGATCACGCCCTTTCCTCCCATAGCCAGAAGAGGCACGATCTGATCGTCGTTGCCGGAATACAAATCCACACAGCCATCAGCCAGATGCATCATCGTGGCTATGGAGGAAAAATTACCGCTGGCCTCTTTCACTCCTACGATATTAGGTACTTCCCTGCACAGTGTCACTATGGTCTCCGGCTTCATGGTAACGCCGGTCCTTCCAGGAATATGATACAGAAGAATGGGAATATTTACGGCTTCTGCAATGGCTTTATAGTGGGTGATCAGTCCGTTCTGCGTCGCCTTATTATAGTAGGGAGTCACCAGAAGAAGTCCGTCCGCCCCTGCCTTCTCGGCCTCTTTCGACAGATGGATGGCTTCTTTTGTACAGTTGGACCCTGTTCCTGCAATCACGGGAATTCTGCCCTTTACCGCTTCACATGTATAGCGGATCACCTCAACATGCTCCTCGTGGGACATGGTGGAAGACTCTCCTGTGGTTCCGCAGGAAATAATAGCATCTGTACCTCCCGCAATCTGTTCCTCGATCAGCTCTGATAATTTAGGAAAATTCACCTCTCCCTTATGGTCAAAGGGGGTCAGCAGTGCAACTCCTGCGCCTTCAAAAATAGCCATAAAAAATCCTCCTTCTATTCATTGGTATTATTTGAAAAAAAAGAACCAGCCGGAGCCGGTTCTTAAAGTCGTCTTTAAGTAGCTCCCCATCTGTCCCCAGATGACAGTCATAAGGCTCTTCACCTTATGCCCAGATTCGTACTGTCAGGCGGTACTCTTCTTCGGCGCTCTCCCTTTCCTCCATCCTCCCCTGCACCTGCTGCATCAGACGGCGTACTCTTGATTCGCGCAACCTCTACTCTCCATTCATGTATCTATACTATCATTCCTGGTTCTGTTTGTCAACTTCAACATATTGAATGCTGGAAACGGCATCCACATAGGGGCGCAGCTGCTCCGGAAACACTCTTCCCGTAAGTACAAGTCCCATGCCGTCTTCCTTGCCCTCAATGAGCTTTTTAAACTCCTCAAAGGTCACAATATTTTTCTCCAGGATCCCCAGGACTTCATCCAGAATCAGAAGATCGCACTCTCTCGTCGCCACTACTTTCTTGGCAAAATTAAATCCGTTTCGGATATTGAGCAGTTCCTCCTGTCTCTCCTCCTCAGAAAGATTCTCAAAATGCATATCCGCCTTCTCAAACCGAAACACTTTAAACTGAGGCTCCATACATTTTAAAACCTCAAGACCTTCCTGTTTGGGACTGCCTTTCAAAAACTGGATCATAATCACACTTTTCTGCCTGGTGAGAGCTATGACTCCTTTCCCTACGGCTAAAGCCGTCTTTCCCTTACCGTTCCCGCAGATCACTTCTATATTGCCATGTTTCATTCTTTTGCACCTCTTCATCTTCCGGCTTCCATATTCTTCCTGGAATGTACGCCTCGTGCCATAGATTACATTGTCCGCATATCGTAGCATAAAATTTTAAAATTTGCAAGGTTTCTTATGATTTTTCTGTTGGTATTCCCCAAATTCCGGTAGTCATTGAGACGGTCCATCTCCTTGCCCATCTTTGACGGGCAAAATTCACATCTGATCCCTGCCGTCCGAACTGTTGCCGAATTCCAGCTTGCTTACGGAAACTTCATAAGCAGTGCGCTTCTCGCACTCGCTGTCATTGAGTTTTTTTGTATATTCCCGGCTCTGGACTCTTCCCCAGATGCGAACCCTGACTCCCACTTCAAAACCGGCGGCATACCTGGCATTCCTTCCCCACGCGATGCAGGGAATATAATCGGATTTCCCGTAAGGACGGTTGACGGCCAGAAGAATATCGGCGATCTCTCTCCCAAGGGGCGTCTTTCTGTAAATCGGCACTTTGCAGATATAACCGTCCAAAAAGATCTGATTGGTTTTGGTGTAATCCGTAAATTCCTCCATAAAATTAATCTCCCTCACAAACACGGACAAAACCAGACGGTTTTTCGCTCCCTCATGGCGGTTGTAAGACCTAAACTGGCCTATGGCTTCCACGGTACAGCCTATGTAATCCTCATCTATATTCAGGAGCCGCTCCGATATCATAAGGGGTATAATATCCGACTGTTCGCTGAGCCGGCTCACCTCCAGGTCAACCACATAAAATCCCTCTCCAAACACTTCATGGCTGAATGTAAATCCGGACACGATTTTTCCAATTACCGTTACTTTGTTGTTTTCAATGGCTTTTTCTGACATAGTATTTCTCCTCTTCAATCCCTTATTAGTTTTTTGCCTTGCAGCTAATAATAAATGTATGCGGGGGAAAGGGAAACCATGATAAAAAGACGTCGTGAAGTTTCGACAGAAAGAGACGCCAAAAAAGTTCCGGCATGTTATGCCATTGAAAAATCATGAATTTTGCTATAATGAAAACAGCATAGAAATATCCGGAAGGGAGATGCAGCGAAATGACAGATAAACAGCTTGAAGTTATTATGAATCTGGTGTACTGACACGTTCATTTGGCGAAATATGAACATGTCAGCACATTAGTAGCAGACAAATCTGCCGGGTGTAAAGATATGGAAGAAGTCAGAAAAACCATGGAGGAAATAAGAGCCATGGCCGGAAAGGATAAGGAAGAATAAGGAATCCTGCCCCTCCTCCCCCAAGGGAGGGGGATATCCCCCCGCCCCGATATCTCCCCTTGATTCGGCCCTTAATTTTTCTTAAAAGAAGCCCTCTTCCTCAAAGTAGGATCCAGTATTCTCTTACGAATCCTTAAGTTCTTAGGCGTCACCTCCAAAAGCTCATCCGTATCAATAAAATCAAGGCACTGCTCCAGGCTCATGTCCTTTGGAGGGGTCAGCTTCAGAGCCTCGTCCGCGCTGGAGGAACGGGTGTTGGTCAGTTTCTTGGTCTTGCACACATTGATCTCAATATCCTCCGCCTTAGGATTCTGTCCCACCACCATGCCGGCATAGACTTTCACCCCTGGTCCGATAAACAAGGCTCCTCTCTCCTGGGCGCCGAAAAGACCATAGGTAATGGACTCCCCGCTTTCATAGGCGATAAGTGAACCTGTCTTTCTGTAGCTTAAGTCTCCCTTATAGGGCCCGTAGCCGTCAAAAATAGTGTTCATAATCCCGTTTCCCTTGGTGTCCGTCATAAACTCACCCCGGTATCCGATGAGCCCTCTTGCGGGAATGGAAAACTCCAGCCTGGTGTAACCGCCGTTGGCCGGGCTCATGCCCTGAAGCTCTCCCTTTCTTGTGGTCAGTTTCTGGATAACAGCTCCGGCAAATTCCTCCGGCACGTCAATATAAGCCAGCTCCATAGGTTCCAGCTTCTGGTTTCTCTCATTGTATTTGTAAAGCACCTCCGCCTTGCTGACGGCAAACTCATAGCCCTCCCTGCGCATATTCTCAATGAGCACGGACAGATGAAGCTCGCCCCGGCCCGATACCTTGAAGCAGTCAGGGGATTCCGTCTCCTCCACCCGAAGACTTACATCCGTGTTAAGCTCCCTGAAAAGCCGCTCCCTTATATGCCTGGAAGTCACATATTTTCCCTCCTGTCCCGCCAGGGGACTGTCGTTGACCATAAAATTCATGGCGATAGTGGGCTCGGAGATCTTCTGGAAGGGAATGGCCTCAGGCTTCCCCGGATCGCACAAGGTATCTCCGATATGGAGATCCGTAATGCCGGAGATGGCCACGATGGAACCGATGCGGGCCTCCTGGACCTCCACTTTGCTCAGGCCGTCAAACTCGTAGAGCTTTCCGATCTTCACCTTTCTCATCTTGCCGGGATCGTGGTGGTTCACCAGGGCGCATTCCTGATTCACCCGGATTTTTCCGTTGTCCACCTTGCCTACGCCGATGCGTCCCACATACTCATTGTAATCAATGGTGCTGACAAGCACCTGAGTTCCCTGATCAGGATCTCCCTCAGGAGCCGGAATATGTTCAATGATGGTCTCGAAAAGAGGCCCCATATCCACCTGGGGATCATCCAGGTTCTTCTTGGCATACCCCTCCCTTGCGGAAGCATACAAAAAGGGGCAGTCCAGCTGTTCGTCGGAAGCGTCCAGATCCATAAGAAGTTCCAGAATCTCGTCCACCACTTCCTCAGGCCTGGCTTCGGGGCGGTCGATCTTATTGATGCACACGATTACCGACAGGTCCAGTTCCAGGGCTTTCCTCAGCACAAACTTCGTCTGAGGCATGGCTCCCTCATAGGCATCCACCATAAGGATCACGCCGTTTACCATCTTAAGCACACGCTCCACCTCGCCGCCGAAATCCGCGTGTCCCGGAGTGTCGATGATGTTGATCTTCGTATCCTTATAAAATACGGCTGTATTTTTAGATAAAATAGTGATTCCCCGCTCCCGCTCAATATCGTTGGAATCCATGACTCGTTCCGCCACTTCCTGGTTGGCACGGAACACGCCGCTCTGCTTTAACAGCTCATCCACCAGAGTGGTCTTGCCGTGGTCAACGTGGGCAATAATCGCAATATTTCTTACATCATCTCTCTTCATCTTCATAGCAGCTGTTCTTCCTTTTCTATTGTGATTCCCGGGTTTATGCCCTGAATCCTGTATTGCAAAAAACTAAGGACCTAGTACTGCTTTGCGGAAATAACGGTGAATATCAGTGCCCGATATTTGTGTCAGGGCAAGGCGGAGGAAGGAGACGATGCGGTGGCATCGTTGACTGACGACAACGCGGCACTGGCGCAAAGAGTGGGTGCTGAATTCATCGAAATTTCCGCAATGTAGTACTAGCCCTTAGTCTCTGTCTCTTCTTAACAGTTCTCTACTATAGCATTATCCGAAAGCGAATGCAAGAAATTTTGAAAAAAATATGGTCCGTCTTAAAGATTCCGACTCAAAAGACCAGAACCTCCCCATCAATCATTCCATAATACACAGGGGGAATCTCTTCCAGAACAGCTCTGCCTCCTGTTGCTTCCGTCAGCTGAGATTTCAAGCGTTCCGTCTCTGAAAAGGGGGACATAACCGTAATCACTACTTTGTCTGTATACTGGCTGTCCAAAACAGGAATTTTGTTCTGACCCAGAATATACTGGATTTTTCCTACTCCCGTATAATCCGTGGTAATGGCAATCTGCACGCCCAGACACTTTTCCACAATGGTGCTTCCCTTCAGTCCCTCCTGGGCGGCTCCGGAGTAAGCCCGTACCAAACCGCCGGTTCCCAGAAGGGTGCCGCCGAAATACCGGGTCACCACCAGACAGATATTGTGAACCTCTGCCCCCAGAAGCACATCCAGCATGGGCCTTCCCGCGGTCTGACTCGGCTCCCCGTCGTCGCTGCACCTCTGAATCTGGTTCCTCTCCCCGATTACATAGGCAAAGCAGTGGTGTCTGGCATCCCAATACTGCTTTCTCACGGCCTCGATAAAGGCAAGGGCCTCCTCCTCTGACTCCGCCGGTCTTGTCTGGGCGATAAAGCGGGATTTCTTCTCCACCAGTTCTCCCCTTCCTCCCTCCCACAGAATCTTATATTTTTCCGTCATGTGATCCCCTCCTCCCTGCAAGGCTGTAAGTCCGCCTGCTGTCATGTATGACCATTATTATAACAGAATCCCCTTACCCTTTTATCATTCCAAGCAGCTCATCCTTAAACTGCCCGGCACAGCATAACACGTCGGCATTGGTCAGATAGGAAAGACGTTCCCCTTTCCAGCCGCACACACAGCCGCCGGCTTCCTCAAGAATCAGAGAACCTGCGGAATAATCCCATGGTTTCAAGTTCCTCTCCAAATATCCCTCTACTCTGCCGCAGGCCACATAACACATATCCAGCTCTGCGGAACCGGACCGGCGGAAATCCGCGCATCCTTTGAATATCCGGCAAAAAAGGGGGAAAAGCTCATCTGCATACTCCTTTTCGTAGGGAGCAGAACCATAGGAGATCACAGCATCTTTCAATTCCGGGACAGAGGACACATGGATAGGCTCCCCGTTAAGATATGCGCCGCAGCCCTTTGCCCCATAAAACAACTCGTCATAAAAAGGATTATAGACCACTCCCAGAGTGATCTCCCCCTTTTCGTACAAAGCCAGCGCTACTGCACTTAAGCCGTAGTGGTGTATCAGATTGGTGGTTCCGTCAATGGGATCCAGAATCCAGTAGGTGCCGTCCGGGGTCCGCTCCAAGTCCCCGCCCTTTTCCTCCGCAATCATGCCGATCCGGGGAAACAGCTCTGCCAGTCTCCTTTTTAGATGCTCCTGCACTGCAAGATCCACATTGGTCACATAATCGGCGGCACCCTTTACCGTCACTTTGGAACGCTTCATCTCATCCAGAATCAATGGCTTGGTCTCGGCAACGGCTTTTATTACCTGCTGTCTCTCCTGTTCTTTCAACATTTGCATACTCTCCTTATTCATCTGTCTAAACGCCCGTTTATATGATGCCAGGGCCAAAAGGTCATATATTCATTATACAAAATCGCCGTAAAAAGTAAAGACAAGAAAGCCTTAAGAATCCCTTCTATTGAATTGACAGGAAAATTTTGTTATAATGATGTGGCAAGGAGGACTTCTATGAATTACGGAAAAAAAGCTACGGAAAAAAAGCTGAAAGAGTCAGCTTCCAATACTCACAGATATGCCAGTAAGCTTTTCCTGGGTTTCTTCAAGACTCTGCTGCTGTGTATGGTTATGGTCATAGCCGTGGGAACCAGCATTGGAGTCGGTATGATCAAAGGCATCATAGACAGTGCGCCTGAGATCAATATAGAGAGTATCGTTCCCCAGGGATTTGCCACTACGGTGTATGACAGCGCTGGCAACTTAACGGACACCTTGGTGACCGCCGGTTCCAACCGGGACCCTGTTACCTATGAGGAACTGCCCCAGGATTTGATTGATGCCTTTGTGGCTATTGAGGATGCCCGGTTCTGGACTCACAACGGCATTGACCCCCGTTCCATTGTCCGGGCCGTGAAAGGCGTTCTCACCGGCGATTCTTCCGCCGGAGGCGGCAGCACCCTGACCCAGCAGCTCATTAAGAACAATGTCTTTAACGGGGGGCGGGAGCAGAGCTTCGGCGAAACTCTGGAACGAAAGTTCCAGGAACAGTACCTGGCCGTGCAGTTAAGCAAGACCATGAGCAAGGAGACAGTACTGACCAACTACCTCAACACCATCAACTTGGGCAAGGACTGTCTCGGAGTCAAGGTTGCGGCGCGGCGATATTTTGACAAGGAAGTTTCCGACCTGACTTTATCGGAATGCGCCGTCATCGCCGGTATCACCCAGAACCCTTCCCGGCTCAATCCCATCTCCGGCCAGGAGAGAAACGCGGAAAAGCGCAAGGTAATCCTTCAGTACATGTTCGATCAGGGCTACATCACCAAGGAGGAACAGGAGGAAGCTCTGGCTGACGATGTGTACTCCAGAATCCAGACCGTGGACTCTGTCATCGAGACTTCCATCCCTTACAGCTACTTTACCGACGAGCTGGTGGGACAGGTTCTTGACGCCCTTATGGACAAACTGGGGTACAGCTCCACCCAGGCACACAACCTGCTCTACAGCGGCGGTCTCCAGATCATAACCACTCAGGACCCTGTACTTCAGGCCATTGTGGACGAGGAGGTAAACAATCCGGAGAACTATAATACGGTAAAATATTCCATGGAATACCGCCTGTCCATCACCCACAGCGACGGCACCACCATCCACTATTCCCAGGAGAATCTGAAGGCATGGCACCGTCAGAACGGCAACACGGGATTTGACGCTCTTTACGACAGCGAAGACGAAGCCAGGGCTGACGCGGAAAATTATAAGGCGTCCGTGCTCCAGGAAGGAGATACGGTCATCGGAGAAAACGTCACCATGACTTTACAGCCCCAGGTATCCTTTGTCCTTATGGACCAGGCCACAGGCCAGGTAAAGGCCATAAGCGGCGGGCGGGGCCCAAAGACCGCCAGCCTTACGCTGAACCGGGCCACAGGCGTGCCCAGGCAGCCCGGCTCCACCTTCAAGGTTATCACCGCATTCGCGCCGGCCATTGACACCAGAGGCGCCACCCTGGGAACGGTTTACTATGACGCGCCCTACACCATCGGCACCAAGACCTTCCGCAACTGGTACTCCAGCGGGTATCAGGGCTATTCCAGTATTCGGGAAGGCATTATCTACTCCATGAATATCGTGGCGGTCCGCTGTCTCATGGAGACCGTGTCCCCACAGCTGGGAGTGGAATATGCCAAGAATTTCGGCATCACCACCCTGACGGATACGGACTACAACCCGTCCACTGCCCTTGGAGGTCTGACCGAAGGCGTCACCAACCTGGAATTAACAGCCGCTTACGCTTCCATCGCCAACAACGGCGTGTACACCAAACCTATTTTCTTTACCCAGATCCTGGACCGCAACGGCAAAGTGCTGATCAGCATGGAACCGGAGACCCACAGGGTGTTAAAGGATTCCACCGCATTCCTTCTCACTGACGCTATGTCCGAATCCATGATCAGCAACCGGAAGTTTTCAAGAGCCGGCTCCGGCCCCTCTTCCACCAGCACCAGAGCCAAGGTTTCCGGCATGTCCTGCGCAGGCAAGAGCGGTACTACCACCAGCAACAATGATGTGTGGTTTGTAGGCTACACGCCTTACTACACGGCCGGCGTGTGGGCCGGATACGACCGGCACCAGAAACTGGTCCAGGGAGCCGAGACCTCCTTCCACAAGGACATCTGGAGAAATATCATGACCAGAGTCCATGAAGGACTTGCCGACCCCGGCTTTACTCCTCCCGACAGCGTAGAGACCGCGCAGATCTGCCGCAAGTCCGGCAAGCTGGCTGTAGCCGGCGTGTGCAGCGGAGATCCCAGAGGCAATGCGGTCTATACCGAATACTTTGCAAAAGGAACCGTGCCCACAGAGGTGTGCAACAATCACGTATCGGCGACAGTCTGTGCGGAGTCCGGCATGCTTCCCACAGAATTCTGCCCGGAGAAGCGGACGGGAGTCTTTCTGTCCATTCCTGCAGGAGAGTCAGGGGAGACCGATGATTCCGTATTCTCCCTTCCCGGAACGTGTACCATCCACTCAGAATCTTCCATGATTCTGGATCCTAATACGGAGGAAAGTCCCTCCTATCCTATAGGGCCGGCTTATGGTCCCGGATATGTGTCGCCGCCCTCTGTAACCCCATCAGGGGATTCAGCATCAGCACCCACTGTACCGGCGCCTCCGTCTTCCGTGCAGTATATAAATCCCTATGGACATTGAAGATCAAAAAATAAGAGCGGACCTTCAGGTTTTTCCTGAGTCCGCTCTCACCCTATGGTGAAACTTCTATCCTTTCATCTTCGGCTTGAATATCTGGGCTCCCAGATATCCGAACACCAGAGCGCCGCAGATTCCCGCTGCGCCTGCCGTAAAGCCGCCTTTAAAAACACCTAAGAATCCATCACTTCCAATTCCTTCCTTAACCCCTTTCCACAGGGTATTGCCAAATCCCAGAAGAGGAACCGTGGCTCCTGCTCCCGCCCATTTGGCAAAGGGCTCATAAATCCCTAAGGCTCCCAGAATACTTCCCGAAATCACCAGGGTTACCATGACTCTTCCCGGCATCATCCTGGTCTTATCCAAAAGGATCTGAGCCAGACCGCATATAATGCCTCCTATTATGAACGCTTTCACATAATCCACGTCTTCACACTCTCCTTCCTACTGACAAGTCTCAAGCACAACGCCATGGGCAATACCCGGAATACTCTGTCCCTCGTTAAAGCTCACAGTGGACAGAAGGGCTCCCGTAGGAAGAAAAAGAACCCTCTTCCACTCCCCTGACCGTATCCTTGGAAGGATCAATGCACATAGAGTCACAGCCGCGCAGCCGCAGCCGCTTCCTCCGGCATGGGTGTCCTGTTTCTCCTTCTCATAGATCTCGATTCCGCAGTCCATATGGACAGATTCCAGGCTGCTTCCGGACTGCTTCATCATATCAAGAAGGATCTTGCTTCCCACTTCTCCCAAATCTCCGGTGATGATCTTGTCATAGTAAGTCTCATCTACCCCAAAATCTTCAAAATTCTGTTTGATGGTGTGAAAAGCCGCCGGCGCCATGGCCGCGCCCATATTCATGGAATCCCGGCTTCCGAAATCCACGATTTTCCCGGGAGTAATGCCGGTGATTTTTGCGATTCCTTTGCCGCCTCCTTTTGCCAGCACCACAGCTCCTGCCCCGGTTACTGTCCAGGTGGCAGAAAAGGGCCGCTGATTACCGTAAGCCAGGGGAAACCGAAACTGTTTCTCCGCCGTGGCAAAATGACTGGATGCCACGGCAAGGACCTTATCTCCATATCCGCCATGAACCGTCATAGCGCCCAGGCAAAGGGCCTCCGCCATAGTAGAACAGGCTCCGTACAGACCGAACAGGGGAATCTCCATATCCACAGTTCCAAAGGATGTGGCGATCAGCTGTCCCAACAGATCCCCGGCAAAAAGATAGCGGATCTCCTGACGGCGGATTCCTCCCTTCTCCAGGGCCAGATCCGATGCCTGCTTCTGCATGGCGCTTTCCGCCTGCTCCCAAGTCTCCGTGCCGAACATCTCATCCTGCTCTACCACGTCAATCAGTTTTCCCAAAGGCCCTTCGCCTTCCTTTTTCCCGGCTACAGAAGCGAAACTGGCCACAATGGGCGGAGTCTCGAACTCAATACTGGATTTTCCTTTCTGCATATTCTTCTCTCTGCTCCTTTTGCTTTGTTTTCACTGTTACTATCTCCAAAGCAAAGACAGAATATGCAAAAGCTGCGGCTATGGCTTTTTTGCTATCACCTGCCGCAGAGTCTGATACAGTTTATCCACCTCCACAGGTTTTGACAAGTGCCCGTTCATGCCGCATTCCACGGATTTTTTCAGATCATCATCAAAAGCGTTGGCCGACATGGCCACGATGGGGATGGTATGGCAGTCTTCCCGGTCCATAGCTCTGATGGCCCGCGTCGCATCCAGCCCGTTCATAACCGGCATCATAATATCCATAAGGATCACATCATAGGTGCCGGGCTTCGTGTTCTTCATGCGCTCCACAGCCTGAGCGCCGTCATATACGCAGTCCACCTCAAAATTCCGCTCTTCCAAAAGGCTCTGCGCAATCTCGGCGTTGAGCTCATTGTCTTCCACTACCAGAATATGATATCCGTCAAAAGATATCTCTTCCTCTTCTATCCGGCTTTCGATCTTTTCACCAAGCTTTAACTGAATGGAAAAACTGAATGTACTGCCCTCTCCCGGCTCGCTGTCCAGACGGATATGGCTCCCCATGATCTTCACTAAGCGGCTGCTGATGGAAAGCCCAAGCCCGGTTCCCACCTGTTTTGACGGGTCCCGGTTGGAAGACTGTTCAAAGGACCGGAACACTCTCTCCTGATCCTCTTTGGCGATCCCGACTCCTGTATCGCTTACGGAAAAGAACACAAGGGATTTGTCGTTTACGGTTTCCGTCTCCTTCACCGTCAAAGTGATTCTCCCCTTTACAGGAGTGAATTTTACCGCATTTCCCAAAAGATTGATGAGCACCTGGCTGATTCTCATTTTGTCGGCTATGAACCAGCTGTGGGTCATCTGAATATCCTGAATAAAATTGATTTCTTTTGCCGCAGTCTGGCCTGCAATCAGTTCCCTGATGGTATCCAGCATATCATAGAGACTAAAATTCACCGGTTCCAGCTTCATCTTACCGCTCTCGATTTTGGACATATCCAGAATATCGTTGATCAGTCCCAGCAGGTAATCGGAAGATGATCGGATCTTCTCAAGGCAGTCAATGATTCTATCCTGATTCTGATCTTTTTGCAGGGCAATGGCAGTCATACCGATAATGCCGTTCATGGGCGTGCGGATCTCGTGGCTCATGCGGGAGAGAAACTCTGACTTGGCTTTGCTGGCAATATCGTGCTGTTCCTGATTTAACTGTCCCTGGATTACTCTTCCAAGCTCCGCCAGCTCCTGATACTCCACAGGATTTTCCATAATCCCAGGTTTTATGCCTAGAATACAGATATTGCCCATATAACTTCCGTTATCATACATGGGCATAACCACCCCGTACTGTCCCGGTAAAATATTTAAAAAGCACTGAAGCACCTTTTGCCGGCTGTCCTCCTCAGTAACATACCGGATCTCCGCCTGACCCAGCCAGTCGTAGAACCTTTCCCTGTCTTCTTCCTTGTGCTTCCTTACACACTCTGTAATCGGCTCCCCGTACCGATGCCACTGATATTCCAGATAATTCGAATTAAAATCAACCCGCAGCACGGATATCAGCACATCCGACGCCTGATAAAATCTTCCCGCTTTGTGAAGCAGCAGCATCATCTGAGCCGGGAAATCCGCTCCTCTGCCGAACAGATTCAGGGCCAGGGATGCCAGACTCACATTCTCGCTGTAATCTATGGAATGAATATCACGTCCCAGAAGCGGCGGAAGGCTCTTTCGTTCCTTCTCCGGAATATCCTCAAAAAACAGATACTGCCTGGTCACGCCGGCAGCCACAAGACAGCTGGCCAGCTTGGCCATGCACATCAGTTTTTCCGTAGGTATTTCCCGGTCTCCCAAAGCCAGACCCCCATGGATCTCCACAAAAAACCGTTCCTGCTCAAAGCCCCGCCTGATCCTGTCAAGAAGAGCTTCCGTAAACTGTGCAGCCTGCTTTTTTGACCATCCCCCCAGCCACACGCAAAATTCGTCTCCGTCAAGGCGCAGCGTCATGATCTGCCCTTTCTTCTTTCCGGTGATCTCCTCACAGCTGCTGTGAATAATCCCGCCCAGTTCCTCCAAAATCATATCGCCGAACACAATGCCGTTTTTCTCGTTGATCTGTTTTAACTGATCCAGAAACAGATTCACCATAACACCTTCGGGCTGGCAGTCTCTGGACTCTTTCACACGCGCCATACCGGCGCTGAACACATAGAGGCCGGTAATGGCATCAATGGTATCCTTCTTAAGCTGAAGGGCTTCTCTTTCCTTCTGTTCCTGAATATCCCGGATACTCCCCACCAG
Organism: Clostridiaceae bacterium; assembly: GCA_910574345.1. GTDB lineage: Bacteria > Bacillota > Clostridia > Lachnospirales > Lachnospiraceae > UBA3402. Next base: position 154,895 of record CAJSZV010000007.1, read on the forward strand.
TTTCCGGCGCCTGCCGTCGGTGTCATAGACCACATTGCCTGAGAGGGCCGCCCATGTAAAATCCACGTCGCCGGGCCGCTTCATCCGAAATTCCACAAACAGTTTATTCTCCCTGCTCTTAAAACAGTCGGAAACCAGGGACCGATCCCCTTCATAGATATAAAAGGGCTTGATAAAGCCTTTTTCAAACTCCTCACACAGCCACTGCCCGCTCATGGCCTTGGGATTGACAATATCCAGCATATGACTTTCCAGATCATAGGAGAAGAAGATATCCTTGGAATACTCCAGCGCCACCCGGTATCGTTCTTTCTCCTCCAGAAGAATATTTTCCGCTTCCTTCTGCCGGTCTGTCAGGCCGCTCACCACATCATAGAGAGCGTCAATCTCCAATATATTGGAGGGCTTAAATTCCATAAGGCCGGCGCTCCCCTTCCTGATGCACTGCATCAGCTGCTGGACCGGACTGGTTAAATGCCGTACCAAAAAATAGATGCCGAACACTCCGAAAATCAGCCCTACTATGACTGCGGCGATCATCCAAACATACAGCTGGCGGCTCATTCCGAAAAGATCATTTTCCGTGTCAAGCCCCAAAAGAACCCACTGGGTGTCTTCATAAGGCGCGTTGTTGTCGTACAGATTCAGAGGACAGACTACGCCATAGATTCCCTGTTTGTTCATCTTCACATCTTCCACCAGGGAAAGATTGTCGTAGCCTGTCTCCCGAAGGGAAAATGTATCGCCTGCGGATCGGACCAGATTATAAAGCACCCCTTTTCCCACCAGGGGAACATAGTTTTTGTCGTCTCGTTCCACGGCCAGCATGTACCCTGACTGCTGACTGTCATTTAATTCCGACACCGGGAAATAATCGTACAGGCTTCTGCTGGATATCTCTATTCCAAGAACTCCATATACGGTCCCTTCGTATCTTAAGGGTATGGAATATGTAATCATCTCATAGGAATCCGCAGTCCCCTTTTCCAGATAAAAGGGAAGGGACCAATATCCCAGATTGCGGATATCTGCATCCCTGTACTCTGTCCCGGCTCTCCAGGGCTCATAAAAATATTTTTCGGAAGGATTCCTCCCCTGACCATCCATATGGAAATAGGTAGTCCAGGATGTATCGAGAGGTATATTCCACTCTCTGGACAGCTGCTTGCTGCCCCTCTCCAGCAAAAGATCCGTATAGTTGGCCGGATTCGTGTTAGGATCCGAATCCCTGATAAAAAAACCGTCAAACTCACCGGGTGCTTCCATGTCTTCCCCGGACAGAATCACAAAGATCCCTGTAGAAAAATTATTCTGCAGGATTGTAAGACATTTCGGGAAAAAGCGCTCCAACAGACTGCTCCTGCTCTCACCGGAAACAGACAGCTGATCTATGGTCATATGGTGTTCTTCCAAAAACTGATTCAAGGTTTCATTGATGGAGATCTCCTGCTCATAGACAGCCGCCCATCGCTGATTCATGTCATTCGTAAGGATCAACGCCCTGTTTTCCACTAACCGGTTCATCATACCGCTGGAATACTCTTCCAGCATCCTTGTGGTCCTTCTGACCACTAACGTTCCGATGGTAATGATACTCTGTATCATCATGATGGCGATCAAGGGAAACAGAAAGATCCTGAATATGGTCGATTTCCTTCTTTTTTTACCTTTACCCTTCATCTCATCCCTACTTGCCTGCTGCTGTTTTCAGTGCGTCACAAAAAGATTGATACCATGCTTCAAAAGCTTCCTCCGTCACATAGTCTTTGGAGGCTTCTTCCAGGCTTTTGCCCTGTTCCATGGCAGTTATAATCTCCCCTCGGTCCTCCGCTGCCTGATCCGCCAGATGATACTCCAAAACCTTTCTTGCCCCGGAACCGCCTGCAAAGCTCTTGTTGGTGTACAGCGTCAGGCCGTCCATCTCCTGGAATATGGTGGTGAGACAGTCATAGGTCTTGGGAGCCACGGTCAGTTCCTCGGCTTCAATGACCTGCTTTAGTTTCTCTGTGCTGTTGGCTTCCTTTAACACCGGCAGATAACCGGACACACATCCAAACTGCAGGTTGTTTTCTGCCTGAGTAAACCATTTCAAAAATTCCACTGCCGCATACTCATGCTTTTCATCGGACTTGCTGACCACCATCCCTGCGCCCTGCTGGACGGCATAAGAGCGGCCGCCCTCAAACACAGGCGCCGTCATCACAATATAATCAATGGCATAGCTCTTGTCGTCCAGTTCCACCTGATTGGGAAAATACATGGCGGAAGACGTGGAACCTGTATAAGCCAGAATCTCTCCTGTCTTCACATCGTCGGACCGAAAGGAACCGTAAGCGCCGAAATATCCCTTAACCATGGGCACATAATAATTCTCCCACAGACGGTGCAGTTCTTCCCTGGGCACATTGAGAGTCACCTGACCGTTCTCCACCTGAAAAATCTCCACTCCCAGCTGCTCCATGCCGATGATAAAATAGTTGGCCACTGCATCCCGGCCATAGAATGCCTTTCCGTCTCCGGCCACCTCCGGAGTCTGACTGTCGGTCCACTCATAATAGGCTTTCGCGGCGGCGGTAACGCCCTCCATGGTCTTTAAGTCTTCAAGGGTTGTGCCTGTGGCCTCTGCAAAAGGTTCCCAGTCAGTCTTGTTAATCATCATAATCTCTGTGGATTTGGCTGTGGGAAAGATCCGCAGACTGCCGTCAGAAGCGATCCTGCCCTCCTCTATATAAGAGTCCACAAAGGGTTCCAGTTCTTCCTTGCTGAGATAATCCGACAGATTGGCCAGGGCTCCTGCCTGTTCGATCTCATAGGCTGTATCTGCATAGGAAGAAAAGATATCGGGCATGGGATCGGCCCCAACCTTGCCTTCTATGGAATCCCTCACTGCAGACTCAAGATCCGATACGGAACCCTGGCTGTAGCTCTGCACATAGATCCCCTTCTCTCTTCCTTCGGTATCGTTAAATTCCTCCACCAGAGAGTCGAACGCGGCCTGTTGGGAACCATTATAATAATGCCACACGGTCAGGGAAACCGGATTGTCCGGATCCAATGGAGTCTTTTTCCCGCACCCTGCCAAAGCCAGTGCCAAAACTGCCGCTGACCATAAATAATAAATTCGTTTCTTACTTGTCTTCATATGCTGTCCCTCCCTTTTGCGCTTCTTTCTTATTTTAATATCTATTCTAGCATAGGAAATTTATATTTTCAACCAAGACCTGCCCTGTCATCAAGGCACATAAGATATACTTATGTCTACTATAATTAATATTGATTTTACTTATGACACTTTTCCATGTATGCTAATAGTGTTGTGTTTGTTCCCAATTGCAAGACAAAGGATTTCCAAAGGAGGATTTGGACAAATGGTAAGAGCAATCGTAGGCGCCAACTGGGGCGATGAGGGGAAAGGGAAAATTACGGATATGCTGGCAAAGGAATCTGACATTGTCATCCGCTTCCAGGGCGGCAGCAATGCAGGCCATACAATTATCAACAACTACGGCAAATTCGCCCTCCATCTGCTTCCGTCCGGCGTATTTTATGGACATACCACCAGTATTATCGGCAACGGAGTGGCACTGAATATCCCCTATCTGTTCAATGAGATCAAGTCTATCACGGACAAGGGCGTGCCTGCTCCCAGAATTCTGGTGTCCGACAGGGCCCAGATCATGATGCCTTACCATGTGCTCTTTGATGCATATGAGGAGGAGCGCTTAGGCGGCAAGTCCTTCGGCTCCACCAAATCAGGCATCGCTCCCTTCTATTCCGATAAATACGCAAAGATCGGGTTCCAGGTCAGTGAATTATTCGACGAGGAAACCTTGAAAGAGAAAGTGGCAAGAGTCTGCGAGATGAAAAATATTCTCTTGGAGCATCTCTACCACAAGCCGGCCATTGATCCCGAAGAGCTGTTTAAGACTCTGCTTGAATACCGCGATATGGTAAAGCCCTATGTCTGCGATGTGTCCAAATTCCTCTATGATGCCATCAGGGAAGGCAAGAATATTCTTCTGGAGGGACAATTAGGCTCCTTAAAGGACCCGGATCACGGTATCTATCCCATGGTAACTTCCTCCTCCACCCTGGCTGCCTATGGAGCCATCGGCGCAGGGATTCCGCCCTATGAGATCAAGAACATTACCGCCGTGGTAAAGGCCTACTCAAGCGCCGTGGGCGCAGGTGCATTCGTCAGCGAGATCTTCGGCGAGGAGGCTGACAAGCTGAGAAAGAGAGGCGGCGACGGCGGAGAATTCGGCGCTACCACCGGACGTCCAAGACGTATGGGATGGTTTGATGCAGTGGCCACCCGCTACGGCTGCCGGATTCAGGGTGCCACGGAAGTGGCGCTTACGGTTCTGGATGTTCTGGGATATTTAGACGAGCTGCCTGTCTGTGTGGGATATGATATTGACGGTCAGGTGACAAGGGATTTCCCGACTACAGTTCAGCTTGAGAAGGCCAAACCGGTATACGAAAAGCTTCCGGGATGGAAATGTGATATCAGGGGAATCAGGAAATACGTGGAGCTTCCCAAAGAATGCCGGGACTATGTGGAGTTTATTGAGAAGGAGATTGGTGTAAGAATCACCATGGTCTCTAACGGACCCGGAAGGGATGAGATTATTTACCGTGACTGATTAAAAATGTTTTCGGAAAGGCTGTCGGGACATAGACAGCCTTTCCCTTTGGCATATCAAGTATGTTATTTCTTACTTTCTGATCTGCTGCAGAACCCATTCCATATCCCCGTCTATGCATATAGACTGCCCTGCAATCTCCTTCGGGCAGACTGCCTCCCCGTTATTCACGCAAGAGTACACCGCCTCCGGATTCGCCGCCGTCATTTGCCAGAAGGGATACTTGATAATCCCCGGCGTATTATATCCAACCCCAAGTTCTAAAAACAGAATCCGCAGATTTTTCCTGGTGCGTATAAAATCCCTGTATCTCTCCGCCGCCAGATGCCACCCTTCATCCTCCACAAATCTGCCGTCCGAACGCAGGTTCATGGTCAATGGTCTTTTGCAGCGGGGGCAGACTGGCAGAAGTTCGGAGGGAATTCTCATGCTTTTCTGTCTCTCCATCATTTTGCGTACCATATCCTCATTTTCAAAAGTTTCCTGGCAGCAAGGTTCGCTGCATTGGAATAAACCATAATCCCCCTGGGTATAAAACAATCTTTTCTTGTCAAATCCCGCTTTCTGGAAACAGTGGTCCACATTGGTGGTAATCACAAAATAATCCTTATCCTTCACAAGCTGCAAAAGCCTGTCGTATACGGGTTTTGGCGCATCCATATATCGGTTGATATAGATATAACGGCTCCAGTACGCCCAATGCTCTTCCATGGCGGGATAGGGGTAAAATCCTCCCGAATACATATCGTGAAACCCATACTTTTCTTCAAAGTCTGAAAAATAGCGCTTAAATCTCTCTCCGGTATATACAAAACCTGCAGCAGCAGAAAGGCCTGCGCCGGCTCCGACAACCACCGCATCCGCCTGTGCAAGTTCTTTTTTCAATTTTTCAATCTGCTCCAAGCAGTTTTCTGTAGATTGCTTCATTTCCCACCTCGTTTCTGAACTGCCTTTACAGGACAACTTTCATAACAGCTTCCGCAGTGCAGGCAGTGTTCCTGCTGGATATAATAGGGTTTTCCCTGGTGTATGCACCTCTGAGGGCAGTTTTTTTGGCATTTTCCGCAGCCGATGCAGTTATGGGCAATGAAATACCCTTTTTCCGAAATCTTCCCCGCCCCAAGACTATAACTTTCCCGGAAAATTGGATTTACACCGAGATGAAAATATTCCATTTCGCCATGTTTCACCTCAAAGATAATCCCGATTTTTCGGGTGTCTCCCGGATAAACATTTGCCAGATAGGGCTGTTCGGAAAAGATCGTGTCAATCTTTTCTTTCTGCTCCGACTCAGGGGCAGGCACAGCTTTTGCGGACAGCCGTATCATTTCCTTGAAGCGTGTATAAGCCAGTATCTGAACCTTTCCGTTTCCAAGGAGTTCATGGCAGAAATTTTTTCCTCTCGCAGTAAAAAAGTAAAAGCTGTCTTTATCAAAATGAATCGCACTGATACACCGAATCTGCGGATTGCCCTGACCGTCAATTGTTGCAAAAGATAAAACACCTACAAGCTTTAATTTTTCCAGACAAGTTATTGCATCCATCAATTATCCTCCCGTACTCCTTATTTTAAATCCTTACTTTCTGAACAGACCGCTGTCCTCTGTGATTCTTATTATAAGAATTTTTTTCTCTCCCGCAAGTACGCACTTTTTTATAACCCAGGTTACTTTTTGGTAACTTTTGCAGATTTGCAGGCCGGTCATTGTATTTTAATTGCAGAAAAATCTTGATGGTATCAGCCGGAAAGTTCCGACAGGCAGCCTGGGGGCCATGGAAGCAGATTGGAAATTGGTTTTGCAAACCGGAAATTTATCTATTTTCCATAATCAATTCTTTGCACTTCCATTCTTCATCAAGAATACGATATTTTTCTGTTGTATCAAGAACTGCATCTCTAAAACCGATTGATTTATAACAGTAATAAGCTGGAAGATTATTCTCAAAAACACCTAATGATACTTTTTTTGCTCCATATATTTCAAAGGCAAATTTCAGACCCAGCTGGAGCATAGCCTTTCCATGGCCTTTTCCTCTTTTGTGAGAATTTACAATAACAAATCCAAAGCGCAATTCATCCAATGATTCATCAGGGTTCCTCAGTGTAAAGAAGCCGACAATTCCTGTTTCATCAAACGCAGTAAACGGCATTAGAGATTCAACAAAAGAAAATTCTTTTGGGGTTATAGGGTAATTACCGAGTATACCCGCTGTCCATTGGTAAAATGATTTTTCTTCTTGACACCACGATAATACCGTATCTGCATCCGAAGCTTTATATGGTCTTATTCTAATCATATATTTTTCCTCGCAAATTCTGATTTGTACAAAATTATACCATAGTTTATACAATTCCAAAAGCAGAATGTGTATTCGTTATATTCAGGTGAGATATCATGCCTATATGGGCATTATCCCCCAGCGCAAATGGCACACCATCAAGCTCTCCGCCAAAAATTTTGGTTTCGGGGATGGGAAGAAGACGGTTCCTCTCTTTGCCGCGTTCTGCATCTGAATTCTCCCTCTCTTTGCACCACCCAGCCGCCTTTCTCGGCGGCCGGGCGGAAAAGTCCCTTGAAAAATATTATATTTTCGTCAAAAGTCCCTTGAAAAAGTTTATATTTCTGTTAAAAAGTCCCTTGAAAATTTTTGCAATCCCATATATACTGACCTTAATACCAAATAGGAAGGAGTATTTTCATGCTAAAAAGAAAGATCGAGCAATGCCTTACAGACTGGAAAAACAGGCCTTCCCATAAACCTCTGATCATAAAAGGGTGCCGGCAGTGCGGAAAGACTTTTTCTGTCTTGAATTTTGCGAAAAGACATTATAAGCATGTTGTCTATCTGAATTTTTTTGAGAATCCCGACTATGCATCGGTTTTTTCCGGTTCCCTGGATATTGATCATATGATTATGATGTTATCCGCTCTGTTCCCTGATACTGCAGTATTTGAAGCCGGTCAGACCGTGCTGATTCTTGATGAGATTCAGGACTGTCCGGAAGCAAGAACAGCCCTGAAATTTTTCCATATAGATGGCCGGTTTGATGTTATTGGCACTGGCTCTCTTCTTGGTGTAAAAGGTTATGGAAAAGAGCCAAAGTCTATCCCTGTAGGCTCTGAGACAGTAATTGACATGTATCCCCTGGATTTTGAGGAATTTCTGTGGGCCAATGGTATTACAAAGCCCATGATAGCCATGCTAAAAAAATATCTGGAGGCATGTACGCCCATACCGGATGCCCTCCACAATCGGATGCGTCAACTGCTTCTGCAATATACGGTTGTCGGGGGAATGCCGGAGGTTGTACAGACCTTCGTGGATACTAAACAGATGAATGAAGTACTTCATATCCAGCGGGATATTGTCCGCTCTTACAAAGATGATATGATAGAAACAAAAAATCCAGTATTTTCAATGCTTTCATCGGTGAAGTGTAGGAATAGTCAAGAAATAAACGACTTTTCTACACTTTCCGATACATTGTTTTACCCTTTATTTCAGAGCCGGAAATATCTTCAATGTTGTTCCCATTCAAATCCTGAAGGGTATCGTAAAAGCACTGTTCGTCCGGATAATTGCTGAACAACGTTCCGGTAACTATTGTACCATCTGCCAGGTGTGCAGTGCAACCCTTGAATAAGGTATCGGGAGTAACCGTATCGTTCGTGAGGTCGATTAGAATCTCTGTACCGTAAACGACCTTATTTACAGCCATCTAATCACCCCGCAATCGTTACCGTTGTACCCCCTGCCGAATTAGCAGACTCAACGTAGGCAATAGGATTTATCACAACCTGGGACAGATAATCAACTCCGTCATCAGGAAGGATTGTTTGCTTTACCGTAGAAGGCGTCGCGGTCTTTGCCTGCGCCGTAACGTCCGAAGATGGTTCACAGTCACCCTCTACTCCCAGAACATTGACACCCTTCTTAATATTGCCGGGTATGAGCTTAGCCCTTTCAGTTGCATCAAGCTGTACCGTTCCTGAGCCGTCATGATAACCGATTGGAATCGTATAGACCGAATCTTTGTCCGTAATCTCCTCGGAAACGGCTCCGTTGTTCTTCATGGTACCGGAAACTTTGTTACCTCTTGCATATGCTGTTTGCCCGCTGAGGACTTCAGCAGCGGTTGCAGTAGCATCCGTAGAATCCACATCAAACAGGCAAGTGCCTTCGATTACTTCACCACTCTTGTCGTGGGCAGTATAACCGGCCAGCAGTTTATCTTTTGTAACACTGTCACCGGTCAAATCAATCAAAGTATTGCCCCCGTAAATCACTTTATTGATCGCCATTTGCATCCACCTCCTTTGCAATATAAGCGGTCGTGCCGTTGGATTCGTTGCTGGTTTCCCAATAGGGAACCTCCGTAACCAAAATATCCTCCTTCAGCACCTTATTTGCGGTGTTCAAAATCTGAGAACCGTATGCTCTGGGAACGACCTTATAATCCCCGGAGTAAGTGTCATATTCCCTTGTCACGCAGATTGACCCATTCAGACTTTCAACCCCAGAAAGAGTCCCTTTCAGAACAGATTCTCCCGATATTTTTCCGCTTAACGAATCCAGCGCCCGTATACCGCTCATATCAGCACACCTCCTCTGTTATTTTAATTTTAGAGGCAGTGATGAACGTATCCACTTCGCCGGACGCCTTCGTCAATTGGACATCGTACACATAAGTTCCAAAAGCGAGGTCTTTTGTATCTTCCGGGTTCAAAACCAGTTTCAGCGTATCAATCGGAATATCTTTTACCAACAAAGTATCTTCATCCGTATAGTTGGCTTTCATCGCGAAACGAACAGAATCCCCTTCGGATGGCACATATGGATCTCCATTTGATTGGCTAATAGAAATCTGAGCCATGAAAGTGTCGCCTCGCGTAAGAGTAATGGTTGTTCCGGAAACCTTATAGCTCATAGCTCTCCTCCCATTTCTGTCTGGCAATCGAAAACGGCTATACCCTCTACAATAATAAAAGCCGCCCACACACGATAGGCAGCAAATCATAGACGAGTATAGCCGTAAAGATTGCGTTTGCGATATTACTTGGTGTCCTTGTTGTAGTTTGCGGCGCTGATTCCCAGAAGAACGCCCAGGAAAGTGTCAACAGCCGTAATGGTACCGACTACCTGCTCACCACAAGGCAGATTCCAGATGCCGGCCAGCGCAAAATATAAAGTGCCGGCTGCCGGAAGCAGATACTGCGCAATCCATTTCAGGGTATCGTAGGTTTTGTTACTCATCTTCATGATTGGTTTCCTCCTTGTATTGTGACTTGTGTATAGGTAATTTGTTTACCTCGTTCATGATCCGTTTGGCGGAGCCATTTCCGCCCATCTTTTCATAAGGCTTATAAAGATATTCGTAGAGATTTTCATACTCATCCGAGGTAATGTAGCCTCTCTCTATGTAGACCATGCCCAAATACATAATCCGGTCATGTCCAAGCCCTATGAGCATTTCCGTTTTCACGTCTTTTTTCTCAAGCCGCTTTGTTATATAGGCCCACAGCCCAGAAGACGCAAGAACTGAGCTAAATATGGTAAGTAATATTTGAAACCATTGTTCCATCTCATACCTCCTGTAAAATATTTTGTGGCGACCTATCAAATATAACCAGCTTCTTGTTTACGACTGTTACTGTCTTGTCGAATAGGTCTTCATACAACCGCATAAGATTTTGACGCTGCTGCCTGGATAAAATCTTGTAGAAACTACCCATCCAACCACGGAACATATTCTCCACATTTTCATAGAGAACTTCTCCGTTTGCAACTTTAACAGCCAGTTTCTTCAATTTTCTGCGCATAGTCGTAACCCTATCCGGATTGATTCTTTTGATGATTTTTCCATCCTTGGTAAGTGTGTATTTCACTTGCAGGAATTTGTATGTACTGGATATTTTAACGATGTGAGTCTTCTTCTCGTTGATGTGAATACCCAGTTCTTTGGCGATTACACGAATATGCTCAAGCAAGTCTACCAGCTCTTCTTTGCTTGGATTCATGACGTACCAGTCATCCATATAACGACCGTAAAATTTCTGGCTTCTTACATATTTCACATAGTTGTCAATGCGGTATGGATAGTAAATCCCGATGACTTGTGAAAGTTGATCACCAATGTTTACCGATTTTTCCATCCACTTCTCGCCGGTTAATTGTTCCTTGGGTATTTCCCTGTAATCCAGCTTGTTAAACGTTTCGGTCATACAATTGGCGTATTCTTCATCTGTCATGTAAGAAACATCAATTTTGAACCCGTCAAATATAAGTGTTAGAAGCCAGTCAATAAACTCGTCATCGTCAAAGAGCTTTAACAGTTCCCGTTTCGCTATCTCATGAATGATATTGTCGTAGAATTTTGAGAAGTCTCCGAACAGAATCCATCCTTCGTTGCCATACTGCTTGTAGTACCGTCGGAGATGCACCTCAAAACGCTCTCTTTGGTGTGAAATTCCTCTACCTTTGATGGAAGCGCCATTATCATAGATAATATGCTTCTTGACCTCTGGTAACAAAATCTCGTCACATAAAGCATGGCGAACAATACGGTCTCTGATTCGGATACTTGATATAGGTCTTACTCGGCCCCGTTCAGACAGAGAAAACTCATCAACAGGACCATTTTCTAAAGTCCGGTTAAGAAGGTCTTCCTGGATAGAAAATATGTACCTTAGAAAGTTCATCATGAACTTCTGCGTCGTTTCTTTCCATTTACTGCCTTTTACGGAAGCCTTGTAAGCCCTATACAAGTTGTTGGCGTCAGACAAAATCTCTTCATACGTCATAATTATTCACCGTGATAGCAATACTTACCGTAGTAAATTGCGTCCAGCTTTGTCATTTATCCTTGACGGAAAGGACAACGTCTCCTTCTCGGTTGGTTAGACAGAGAATCCGGACGAACCCCGTTAGAGTTCGAAGCGTTGTTGTAGTTCGTATTGCCATTGTTGTTCACATTAGCGAAATTAGCCGAAGAAACGACGCGATTTAGACATTGCCCTGTAGGTATGCTTTGATTTTGTTGTCACGCTGACGCCATTTCTTTATCAAACCGATTTCTCGGTCGATAGCATTAACATATCTGCCATAGGTATTAACGTTCACCTCGAAGATTTCCACAATTCGCTGAAGCTCTTTGAGAATCTGCTCGCAATTTATAATTGCATTGTTCTGGTAGTCCCGCCGCTGTTCATACTCACGCATAGAAGTGGGGTAAGTCGAATTAGCCGCCCTCACGTTGCTCGTCAATTGGGATGCTAACTGGTCGATTCGATTTTTGAAATTAGTCATCAAATATCGATACTTCGCAAAGTCTTCCGTCTCATCCTTCCCATAGGCATAACGGACCCGTACCAGATGGTCTAAATCTTTTACCCCAAAACTTCTCTGCATGAAGTCAAGCAGCATGTCATGTAAATCTATCGAGAAGGTAATGGCCTCAAATTTGGATTCCTTCCGTTTGCTTGCCAGAACACTCATCAATAAGCGGCTCCGGTAATCTCAGCAAACTCTTCCTCGGTAATCCAGCCCTTTACTACGGCATTACGAACGCGGGTCAAATCCCACAGCTTTCTGTTGTAGAAACCCTTTACTTTGTCGTAATTCTTGCTATGTTCCATGGTGCTCTCCTTTCTTTTCTTAAAGCTCGACGTCGCACATCATAGCGAGATATTCGAGGTCGGACTTGAGCTTTGCCTGTTCCAGTTCTTTCTGCGGAATATCCCGAAGGACAAACCACGACTTTTCATCAACAGTCGTCACCTGAACCAAATCCATGTGTTCATGAATTTCTTCATTGGTTCCGTCGTTGATGATGACAGGGGAACACGTTCCGTCGAAGATGGAAGCGTCAATAGCCTCCTCGGAAATGAAATTGTTCCCGTTCATGGTAAGGTTGTCAAGGACAGTTCCATCGGCAAGGGTGATTCTATAAGTTTTCTCATCCATTTTGATTCTTCCTTTCACTTAATTTTTTACTGTTATAACACAAGATTCTGTCACCTGAGTATGGTGTTTTCTTTCGGAGCGAGGGGGGCACGAGGCCCCCAGATTTAGCCAACCAACCCGAAGACCGGACGAACCCCGTAAGAGAGCGAAGCGAGGTAGTAGTCCGCATTGCCACCGGCGTGCACAAAAGCGAAATACGCCGAAGAAACGACGTCTCTCAGCCAATACCAGTATCTCCCAGGATTGATAAATCTCGGATACATCTTCATCAACGCCAACTGGGTCTTGTCGATGGTGTAACGGTTCGGAATGAAAGAACCGTCTCCGGCAGGGGTAAACACCAGACTCCCATACATCATGATTTCATTCGGAAGTTCAACCGTAGAATCGTACCAGGCGCCGGCAGAAGGATAACCATTGGTTACGGCATTAGTCAGATATTCCCTGTGTGTGAGAATATTGGTAGAACCGAAAGCCGAGTTCACCAAAGTCTTTGCATTGGCCAGATTAGCCGTATACATCAGTGAGCCGACATAACCGCCGGTGGTGATATTGGTTTCATTCATCTTGGCGTTATACAAAGCGGCATCCGGCATAATTACCAGATGAGGAGTTGTACAGGAAGTGTCGCCAGAATTCAACCAATAGTTGATATCGACAATTCTCCAAATCCTGTCTCCGATGCTCCAATAATCCCCGATGAAGAACCCTTTGAATGTGCCAGCCCTGATCTGGGCTTTCTGAGCCGTAGTCAAAGCCGTTCCAAGATTCTTTCCACGGAAAATATTCCGGCGCTGCTCTACAGAGATGACAGCATCCAAAATCCCCCAGAAAGCATCGTTGACCGTAATGCCCTTATTGCCGTCCGCAGCAGAAACCATCAGCTTGTCCGTCGCAGAAACCGACGAAACCTGGGTGAGCTGCGAGACATCCATCTTGGCAAGATAGTCCTGGGAAGAACTAACCGCCACGAGTGCCGCAAGCAAATCCCTTGCGAGAATTGTTTTTGTCCCGCCGTCCCCGTCCACAAGCAGAACATTGTTGGCGAGGAGCTGCGTTACTTTTTCGTAGTCTGTAATTTTCATTACTTAATCCGCCTTTCTTTAATTTCTAACAAATATAGCCTGACTGAAAATCGGGTTGTTCCCGCTGTCAAGAATTTGTTCGGTTGAATAAGACCGACCGTTCAAGCCCCTGGAATCGCTGTCTTTTACAGCATCCTCCACCGAGTCTAATACAGAATATAAACCTCTTCTTGCATTATCTCTGAGGTGTCTGGACACTTGAAATTCTTTCGGTATGCCTTCCATGAATTTAGCCAACAGGTCAGAGTAGGTCCGGCTCTCAATTGGATTCTCATTGTTATCCATAACCGGATTCTTCTCCGCATCTGTAATTGCTGATAAGAACACAAAGACGTTATCAAACATAGGCTCCTCCTTTATTTCGTGACAAATATGGTTTTGCCTCTGATGACATCACCTTTATCATCAAGGAGCTGCTCTGTCCGATCTGCCTCCGGATTGTTCACATACAGCCATGTACCGCCATCGGTCAGAATCTGATAAACCGTGAATTCGTTGGCGAGTCCGTCAAACGCCCGTTCAATAGCTGCTAACCGTCGTTTTACATCTTCGAGTTCTTCGTCTACATCAGCCCCCTTTTTGACAACGAACGTAACCCGTTTCCCCTCAATCGGCTTATTATCGCCATCCAGAACTGATGAATCGGAAGAGTCATTAAGGCTGTCATAAATTGAGTGGGTATTTGTAAGCTCATTTTGAAAATCCACAAGCTTATTTATCCGTTCATTGAGAACGACAAGTTCGTTGGCAAATGCCGAAACGTCCTCTCCATCAATGAGATCCTTAATGGAGTCCCACCAGTCCCGGAAGTCCTTGTCGATGGAATTCTTCCAATCAGTGAACTCTTTGGTATTAGCATTCACATAATCGTAGAACCAACCGCTCCAAAGCGCTTTCCAATTGGCGTTCGCTTCCTGCATTTCGGTGGTCTGGCTGCTGAAAAACTCCTCCCACTGATGTTCCCAGTTCAGATAGGCTTCCTGAATCTCTGTTGTCTGAGCTTCAAACCATATCCTCCACTGATTTTTCCAGAAAGAGCTGTACTCCGTGAAATCATCGGTTACAAGCTTTTTCCAGTATGCCAGCTCCCGGCTGCTGTTGTTGACGTAGTCGTAAAACCACTTTTGCCACATATCTTTCCAGTAATCAGCAGTGTCGGTAATTTCATTCACATGTGCGTTATAAAACTCCTCCCACTGATGTTCCCAGTTCAGATAGGCTTCCTGAATCTCTGTTGTCTGAGCTTCAAACCATATCCTCCACTGATTTTTCCAGAAAGAATTTGCAGACTCCATATCGGCAGTCTGAGCACCATAGAACGCTTTCCACTGGTCCCCCCACTGCGCCACCAAAGCATCGATAGACATCTTTTCAAGTGGGGCTGTGACAAACGGACACGCCGATGTACCGACACAGTTTGTAATGTTCGCCTGCCTGATTGCTGTCACGCCGGCATTCACACGAATATAAGCAAGCGGGTACTGCCAGCGGTCATTCGTCTTTATCAGCGTCGGATTCTTCGGGCTGGATGCGGGAGTCCCTTTGACAATCTTTATCGAATTTGCCCGCACCGATTCCCTAGCATCGACTTCCAACACAACCACGTCAATCCGGTTCAGAATTACTTCCGATAAGGGAAGGGTCAGAGGCAATAGGGCGTCGTTCAATGTCCATGTGTGATTAAACCATGCTCTGCCGATTCCGACATTCACCGTCATGCCTTCAGATTCCTTAACCATCATGGCGGTGCCGTAATGCTGCAATACACCGTCCCGGATAATCCCGTCAAAAATACTGGACATCTGAATTGCATCGTATCTTCGATCACGGTTTTTGGAATTGTAAAATCCATAGGTAACACTCATTATTCATCGCCTCCTTCCGTTGTTTTAAATGTCGGGTATACAGATGCACCATCGGAATCTTCAGTCATAACGATTTCGACAATCCGGGCTTTCGTTTCATGCCCATACTCGTTCGCAATCTGAACGACATCACCATTGAAGAAATCTTCACCGTATTTGAACATAACGGTGGTTTCCACTTGGCCCTCAAACGATGTGACATCCGTATTCTCCGCTAACTTTTCTCTCCCCCTTTGTTGCAGCAATGCCGTATATTCAGCATCGGTTAAGGTGACATCGTTGCCGACATCCGAAGAAATATCTCTTGCATCTGTAAAAAGTTCCCGGCGATTCAAACCGCTTCCGCCGCCAACCGTCGTGTATCTTCTTGCAGAGCCTTCTCCCTCCCCGCCAACCAGCGTAACGTTTTTCAACGCTGACTTTGACTCAACATAATTACTGTTGATGATGTTTTCGAAATTGGGGGAAAAGACCACATATGGATTCGCAGTCTGGTCATAAGACCTGTCAACACCGGCATAAAGTTTAAACACGAACTGCTTTTTATCATTCAGTGTAATCTTGAAACCGATATCACGTTCGCTGCAAATCTTGTTTATCACATCGTATAGATTGTCCCCCGTATACTGAGCATCAATTGTCAGCTTTGTAATCGCCGGATCCGTAGATGCTTCAAAAATGAAATTGCTGATTCGGCGGCTACTGTCGGAAGGGGAGATGATGTTTTCGTTCAGGAGTGTCTGGATTCCATTTTGAAGATTTCCTCTTATGGTCCGTTGCCCCCAGACAATTCTCCTGTCCAGGATGGATTCCAGCGACCTACCGGTTACAGTAATATGATTTCCGTCCTCGGAATCCGAAGTGATTCTTATCTTTTCAATAATCATGCAATGCTCCGATTCCCGATTCTGCAAATAGTAATCCTGCCGTATGTAGCTGAGAATCGTGCTTGTCATAGATGTGAAAAGCTCGAAATCACCATACTCGTAATACCGATCTGTCCAGATAAAGGACTCGTACACATCCACGATGGAGACTGCATCCAGATTTGTGTTTAAAACTATCAAATCCATCACTATACCCCCTCGTAAATGATTCGATTCTCTATCTTGAACTGTAAGTTACTGCTTCCTTCTTCCGCCGTATACGCAAACACGTTATCGCCTTTCGCAAGCTGGAACCAATCGGCCGCTTTATCCAAACAGTTAAGAATGTTGGTTGTTTTTCCGTTCCGCAGAAGGGTAATCGACTTTTTCCCTTTGACCGTACAGATAGTAATTTCATCGCCCGCTACAATTCCGGAACCCGTAAAAGCCTTCATCTTATCAGTATCAATGCGCATAATCTCACGAGTTCCGGTATTGTATATGGTGATGTTGCGGGCTTCGCCGATAGCATGAATAGTAATTGTCACACCAATCTCAGCATCTCCGCTATACACAACCGTCTTTTCCATCTGGTTCTGAATCTCTCCCATTTCCAGCAAACATTCATACAAGGATTCGTTGCTGAAAGGGAACTCAAACAATGGTTCTACGCCATAGAAAATAGTGGTATTGATCCCATCTTCTCCGGCAGAGTAAAAGAAAGGATTCGGACACACAATGGAGACATCCGAACCCTCATCTTTACTGAATATATCCGGTTCATTCGATTCGGTATACCCGTCAATTTCTGCCGAACGGTTATCCGTTTCAATCAGCAGCGTAAGTTTCTTCTTTATCGGAAAATACTTATACGATAACTGACGAACATCCTCAATCGAATCTTTCCAGAGATACTTCAAAGAAATAACTATGTTCCGTTTCTGGAGCCTGGCAGAATTGAACAAATCCCCGTCAGTTGTAGCAATTTCGGTGGTATTGATGTTCGCTTTTCCAGACCCCAGACCGGTTACAGAGGTAACTACGAAACCGGATTCCTCCGGCCTCGCAAGTACCAGCTTGATACTATCGCCAAGATAGTTTGTAACGGTGATTGACTTAATCACGCTTTCACCATCCTTTCCATCGCCGAGAACTGATTCTTTGTCTGCCGATAAATCTCAACTCTCGACAGTGCTTTAGGCGAATAGTTGTTTTGTGTAAATGTAAATGTGTTACCTGCATTCGGAGAATTTTCTCCATTTTGAACATCTGCGGTATCCTGCCGGTTCATGCCGGTACTGATGGACAACGCCTGCGTTCTGCTGAACATCGCATTCAGTCTGCTCGTTCCGGCTTCCACATTCGACAAATCAAGAACCGGACGAATGGTCGGCTGAGTATCGATGTCGCTGTCAATGAAATCTTTGACTTTGGAGATCGCATTACTGAGTCCTGTTCTCGCGGCTTTCGCCATTCCGGAACCGGCTTTATACGCTTTCTCTGTGTAATCGCCAATCGCATTTACAAACGCCACACCGAAGAAGTCACCAATCCGATACCCCACCTTGGAAGGGGAGTGCTCGTCAAGTTCTTTCTCCGCCGCCCTTGCTGCCGCTGCCGCCATAGCTCTTGCTTTTGCCTCGGCTTTGTATGTGTTCTCACTGATACCATTTGCAAACCCGTCTACAAGATACGAACCCGCATCATAGAACTGGCTATGGTAATCCTTAACTCCAGAGATAGCCCCACCAAGACTGGACGTAAATGCATTCTTTGCGTCAGCATCTTTACTCTTCACTCCGGCAATGAATTTCACCATGCACTGTTCGCCTGCGCTTTGGAACTCTGAATACTTGTTCTTAATCGCCGTTAGACAGCCGCTGATGATGTTCGTGAATGTGTTTCTGGCATCCGTATCCTTTGCTCGAACACCTGCAATGAATTTCACCATCGTCTGCGTTCCAACCGACTGAAACTCTGAATACTTGTTCTTAATCGCTGTTAAACAGCCGCTGACGATATTCGTGAATGTGCTCCGAGCACTGTTATCCTGGGTTTTTACCCCTGCAATGAATTTCACCATCAGAGTAGAACCAGCAGTTTGGAAATCCCGCTGCTTCGCATTGATAGCCGTAAGTACCGCCTGAACCAACGCTGTGAATGTTATTGTCAACGTACCTTTCTTGGCGTTTGCAGCATTTGCAAATGTTGTCAACATATTAGACGCAGCCGCCGTCACCTTTGAATTTGCGCTATTAAACGCATTGATGAATCCGGTAATCCCAGCCTCTCCGAGTTTTGTCAGTGCGGAACTGAACGATGTCATTCCACTGGTATCTAATCCAGCCATACCGTTTGCCATATCAACCAATCTGTTTGTCTGTGTAATCACGCTGGATAACAGTCCGGTATCAATGCTGCTGATATAACTGTAGTATGAACTGAAATACGAACCGAAAGAGCTCATATCCTTGCCGAAATCAGCAAGCGTTTTGTCGTCGGAGAACCAGCCACCTTCTTTCGGCAAACTCTTTTGAAGCTCAACAATCGAAGTTGCAGCATTGGTAGTTGATGTTACGATACCGGCATCAACATTCTTCATGTAATCGGAGTATTTTGAAAAGTTCTCGCCAAACAGTACCAAGCTTTCACCAAACGCTCCGATATCGTTATCTCCGGTAAACCAACTGACAACGCCGCCGGTATTCGGTAATGTGTTCGCCAACTCGACCAAAGACTTTCCTGCCGTTGCCGAATTTGTTATAGCATCTACGTCAATTCCGGATATTGCATCCGAGTAAGACTTCATTGCCTTTCCAAACGGAACAAGCTGTTCGCCAAACATATCCATGTCGTTCTCACCAGCGAAGAAACCAACCACACCACCGCTGTTCGGAACCGTTTTTGCCAATTCAACTAAAGCTTTACCCGCCGTTGCCGAATTAACAATAGCATCAGCATCCAATCCCTTTACAGCCGTTGAGAAGTCCATCATAGCCTCGCCAAACGGGATTAACTGCTCTCCGAACGCCTTCATATCATTATCGCCGGCAAAGAAGCTGACAACGCCGCCTGTATTCGGAATAGTAGTAGCCATTTCAGCCATTGCTTTTCCGGCAATCGCCGCCGCTGTTACTGCATCAGCATCCAATCCTTTCACAGCAAGAGAGAAGCCCATCATCGCCTCGCCGAACGGAATAAGCTGATCGCCGAACTCCTTCATGTCGTTTTCACCGGCAAAGAATCCTACTACACCGCCGCTATTCGGAAGTGTTGCGGCCATTTCAGCCAGAGTCTTGCCTGCGGTCGCGGCATTTGCCACGATGTTTCCATCCATACCAGCGATTACTACCGAAAACTCTTTCATTGCTTCGCCAAATGGCACCAGCTCTGTCGCGAACTCCGATAATGATGAGCCGCCAGTAATCCAAGAGGTCAATCCCTGCAAAATATCCGCTGCTGTGAGAATGAGAATGGTCTCGGCAAGGGCTTTAACCCCATCCATCGTAGACGGACTAATCTGGCTCGCACCCTCGATAAACGGCTGGATATTTGTCATAAAAGCAGACAAATCTGCTCCGATTTGAGGGAACTGGCTTGAAACGCCGCTCATGAATCCGCCGACGATACCGCCGACAAACTGACCGATTGCTGTCCCAATACCTTCCAGCAATTTACCGCCTTCACCAATCAGCCAGGACAATCCTGGAATCTGCGCTAACGCGCCAACTGCTGCCAATACAAGAGCCAGTTCAGCAATAATCACACCCATGCCCAACACACCAGCCATAGCACCGGGAACTAAAGACGCCACAGCGCTCAATGCCAGCATAATAGCAGAGAGTAATCCGACTCCAACAATGCCTTTCAGCAGGACATTTACATCAATACCGCTAAGCGCATCGACAATACCTGAGAAGAAAGACATAAGAACATCTATCGCAACTTTTATGAGTTCCGGCAGATTCTTTGCAATTCCTTCCAGAACCTTGATTAAAAACTGGAAGATAGAATCGACAATCGACGGTGTATATTTGACAAGCGCCGCTAATGCAGCGTCAATCAGTGCAAGCGCACCGTCTGCAATCTGTGGAACGCACTCTAAGAGAACATCCAGCAGAGACAGAACGACAGCTTTGATAGCCTCTCCAATAGCTGGAGCACTCTCTGCAATTACACGGCAGAATGCGATAATCCCCTCGCCAATTTTCTCAATCACAGCCGGAATAAGCGCCGCTACCCCTGTAATAATAACCGTCAGGGACGCGACGATAGCAGTAGCACCGGCAGCTCCAGCCGCAGCCAAAGCAGTAAATCCTACTGCCAAAGCCGATAACCCTGTTCCGGCAGCCAAGAGCCCTGCTCCGATAGCGAGAACACCGACGCCAATAAGTGCGAAAGCACCGCTCAATCCCAAAATTGTCGGGACGAGCGGAGTAAGGACGGCCCCAGCAACACCGAGAACCGCAAAAGCTCCAGCGATTGTAACCAATCCCTTTGCAATGGACATCCAGCTCATAGCGCCCAGAACAGAAAGAACCGGAGTTAATACTGCCAAAGCAGCCGCTGCCACAAGCATTGCCGCGGAACCGCCAAGCGTGCCTTTCATAAAGTTCAGCCCGACTGCAAGTTCAGCCAACGCAACGCCCATCGTTACAAGTCCTTTGGCAATCTGCTCCCAAGAGAAATTGCCCATTTTTCCAAGAACGTTTGCTACGATTTCAAGCGCTGCCCCGACAATAACCAAACCCGTTCCGATACCAACCATGTTTTTAGGCATCAGTTTTGTAGCGATTGCAACCTCTGCCAAAGCGCCGCCCATTGAAACCAATCCTTTGGCAATCTGTTCCCATGAGAACTTTGCGAAGTCCGACATAGCCGAAGCAAATATCTTCATCGCTGCTGCAATCTCTATCAATGCGAGACCGGAAGAAATAACATGCTTTGCATTTCCTGTAAGATTGGTAAACGCTGCTACTTCAAGAAGAAGTGCTCCGACAGCAGCGAGACCCTTACCGATCTCTTCCCACTTCATTTCTCCGAAGTCTTTACAAACAGATGCGAGAATCTTCATCGCCGCCGCAAGAATAACCATACCCGTTGCCGTAGTCATGGCTTTACCGCCAAACTTGGCTGTGTTTAGAAACAAGTCAACCTCAGCAAGCAACACACCGACTCCAACTAGACCTTTTGCTAACTGCTCCCATTGCAATTTTGCAAGGTCACTTACAACAGAAGCAAGAACCTTGATAGCTGCGGAAAGAATCAGCATTCCGGTTGCGGTGGAAATGGCCCCTTTGCTAAACTTTGCGGTAGCCATAAAAGCGTCTAATTCGGCAAGCAGAACCCCAACTCCGACAAGACCAGCAGCCAGTTGTTTCCAACTTAAATCTGCCAGTTTCTTTACGGCGCTTGAAAGGATGAGAACCGCACCAGCAAATACAATTAACTTTGTAGAGCCCTTTCCAGTAACCCCATCAAGTTTATTAAACACCGCCATAGCTCCCATCAAATTTGCAAACATGACGGTGATTGCTCCAAGCGATGCTGAAAGTTTCTCACTGTCAATTAACGAAATCGCAACGATAGAAGCCGCCAGAATTGCAATTGCAGTTGCTATCTTAATTAACGCCCCCGCCTTTAATTGTGTCTGATATGCTTCAAAACAACCTCTGACACCGTCAAGAATTCCGGTCACGCCATCCAAAATCCCCTGCAATCCTTCAAGCGGTTCGGTAAAGCTCTTTAGGAACTTGGTTATACTGAGAGCAATTCCGCCAATGGAAAGTCCATTCAGCAGATCAATAATCCCGCTAAAATCTGCATTGCCCATCTTTTCGATGAGAGTATCCGCTAAGCCGCCAAGAGCACTTGCGATGCCGCCGACAATTGCCTTGACCCCATTCCATAAAGCCTGAAGAACCTGCAAGAGTTTACAGTTTGCCAAGGCATTCCCCATCGCTTCCACAGCATTAAGGAACCCACTTTTCATACTCCCGGTAGATTCTCCAACCTGTGACATTCTTTCATGAATCCGTTCAAGCATAGAATGAATGAACTCCATGCCCGGAAGTTTAATTTTTTCTTTGACAAGGTTCAAGAATTCTTTTACTGATTCCTTTACCTTATCTAAATCTGGAAGATTGAATCTATCCTTTACTTCTTTGGCAAAATCCTTAAAAGCACCCGCTGCCTTTCCTACGAAACCGATAACACCCTGAATCGCTTTGTTGAAAATATCGTTTTTCTTGATAAATTCATCGAGACATACAAGCCATTCTCCGATACCGCCGGTAACAGTCAGGATGCCGCCTCCAAGATCGTCCAATCCTCCGAACAACGGAACTATTGCATTAAATATTGCTGAAAAAGCCTGCTTCACAATATCCAGAATCGCAAACAATCCCTTGAAGGTATTTTTCAGATTTTTGGATGCGGATTCGCTAAGTTTCAGATGAGAGGTAAATTCCTTTAGTCCAACTGTAAGGTTATAAAGCCGCTCTGAAGTTATGGGTGGAAATATCTCACGGAATCCCTCAGATATCGGTTTGACAACACTGGCAAGACCCTCAAAAGCATTTTTAGCCGCCTCAATCAAAGCAGTACGTCCGCCCATGTCTTTCCATCCTTGCAGCATGGAATTACGGGCATCTGACTGAGCATCAATAAACCCTCCGATTGCATTACTCAGGCTTGTCCAAAGGGTTTTCGCTTCTTCAAAGTCACCGAACAGAATTTCCCAGGTCATGGCCCAACCAGAGCCGACAGCCTCTTTCAGCGTATCCATCAACTGGCTAAAAGTTTTTACTTCCTGAGCGGCAGCAAAAGCCTTCTTACCAATTTCAGTAGTCTCATCAGCATAATCTCGCAAGGTATTGACAAGAACATCTGTGGTCATCCACTGATACTGCAAGCTGTCGTTGAAATTCTTCGTGGCGTTGATAGCCTCGTCCATGGTGGAGCCCTGATTGTTTTCGGTCAACACACGATACATTCCATCAGCGGTCTTTTCCACTGTTCCTGCCGCAACAGCCGCTTCCAAAAGCTGTGTCTTGAATTCCACTGTTGCCATGTTTGCGTTTTCAATGGATTTCCAGTCAATCAGCTTTACATAACCAGCCGATAAAGCCTGCGCAAAGTTATACATGGCTCTGGAAGCCTCATTTGCATTCGCGCCGGAAATGGCAGCTTCGTTCGATATACCCTGAATCGCCATTACAGCATCTTCCAGTTTAACACCAGCATTTGTGAATTTACCGATATTCGAAGTCATATCCTGAAACGAATAAATCGTTTTATCTGAATACGTATTCAACTCCTGGAGATATCCATTCACTTCTTCCAAAGAAGCGCCGGTACTCATCATGATTGTCTGAATCGAACCCATTTTCAGTTCGTATTCTTCAAATCCCTGAGAGATTGGTTCTATAGTAAGCGAATGAAGCATCTGCTTTCCGGTATTGATAACCGAATTGGTAATGTTGGCAAGAGCGGTTACAGCCATGACTTCAAACGCCGAGAATTTAGCGTGGACGGTTTCCACCGCACTGGTAAGCCCTGACATATTGCAGTTTTTTGCCGCAGAATTTACATTCTCCAAGCCCTTTGCAGCACCGTCCAAATTCAGACTGCGCTTTAGCTTGTCAAGAGTCGAGAGGCTGGTCTGAACATTCTGCTCGAACTGTTTATTGTCGAACCGCATCTCGACAACTCTTTCGTCAACTGTCTTGCTCATAGCTTCGTAACCTCCCTCCATGCTTCATTTGCGATTTTGTCAAAAATAGGCTGGATAGCAGGATTGATGTAATCTCGCCCCTGTACCCAGCCGCCGTTTCTTGTTCCATGCCCGTATTGCAGGATGATGGCAATCGGAACTCCATTTTGAATATTTGAGTTGTAAAACGAAATCGTTACCGACCCGTTCTTGTTCTTAATCTCGTATCGCCATGAACTGGCGGTTTTTCCCGAATCGACAGGTGTTGCAGACGCAAGGGCGGCTACTCCCTCTCGACCGTACTTATCAAGGTCTCCGAGTTTAACGACCTCTTTTGCCCTCTCTAAATACCTTGTCAATTTAGAGAAGTCGCCCTTTTGTCTGAACGTTATCATATAAAATTCTCCTCTACATAAGCGCGTTTACCCTGCTCTGAACCACAGAGTAGTCATAGCCGGCTTTGGTGAGCGCCTCTTTACGGGCATCACCGTTGCCCCATTTTCCCTGTATGACCTCACGAGCCACAGCATCAACCGATTTCTTGGAAGAAGAGACGAGAGCGTTGACGCGGTTCTGGACCTCACTGTAGTCATAGCCGGCCTTGGCGAGCGCCTCTTTACGGGCATCACCGTTGCCCCATTTTCCGGCGATTACTTCCTTCGCAACTTCGTCTACGGACTTCTTGGAAACTCCAGCCTTTCCGGAAAGGATAGCGTTTACACGCCCCTGGACCTCAGCGTAATTGTAACCAGCCGCAGTAAGGGCGTTTTTACGAGCATCGCCATTGCCCCAAGCTCCATGAATCACCTCGTTGGCAATCTCATCTACGGTCTTCTTCGTTTCCGGAGAAACAACGGTTGAAGTGCCGGCGGCATATTTCGGACGGGCGAACCCACGGATATACCCCCAGCCGACATTGATGGTACGGCGGTCAACCTTTTCGCCCTTATTACCCTCGATACAGACAATCGTGTCGCCGTATACCTGCTCCACATAACCGATATGGTCTGCATAACCGTCATTCGGCTGCGTGGAATCGTCCCAGTTGAACAGGATTACGTCCCCGACCTCAGGCTTCACAGAACCATCCTCAATCCAGATGCCCTTTTTCTTAAAGATCTCGATGTGCTTCTCGCAGCCCACTTCGGTCCCGATCAGATCGACAGCCCCTGCCTTAATTGCACAGGCGGATACGAATGCATCACACCATTCATCAGTGGTCTGTATTGCATAACCGCGGGCAAGCGGCTTATGGGAGTTGTATGTATCCAGAATCTCTTTGAACTTCCCATTTGCTTCGGAATATCCAAGCCAGCCGCGGGCAACATCCAATACAGTGTTTGCCGTTATCCCGGTTTTGACAGTATTGCTCTCCTCTGAAAAATAGTAGTTCATATCAACATTTCCGCTGATTCCGGGAACGCTGCCCTTGCTGCTGTACTGATGGAAAGAGCACGGATAATCTGCATCGCCGCTCCAGTCAGCAAGCCATTTGATATACTTGTCGAGAAGAGCGTGGTCGTACCAGTTCCGGTAGTAGTCAATGTTAAAATAGACTCCAGCCTTATATCCGAGAGATTCCACCGTTTCACAGAACGCTTTTGTATGTGCATTGCATTCGGCTCTCCCAAGCGTCACACCGGAAGCCGCTGCCTTTGTGACTGTGTCATACTCGAAGTCGAAGAACACGATGGTCTCTTTACCGAGACCGGCTTTCTGAAGATTCGCGATGCATGACCGCGCCTCCTGCTTCGCCTCTTCGACATTGAGTGCATAAGAAAAGTGGTACACACCCATAATGGCGAGACCCGCTTCCTTACACTTCTTTACATTTTCAAAGAATCTGGAATCTACTGTATGTCTGTAACCCTCTCTGAGAATTACAAACTCGATTCCACTATTCTTAACCTTCCCGGCATCAATATTTCCTTGCCAGGTTGAGATATCTATTCCGCACTTTTTAGGCATAATCATCACCCCTTCGAATTTAATTGTTTTCTTCGTGCTGCATTTAAAGCGGCATTGCGTTTCATAATTTCTCTCCTGCTTCTCTTTTTAGGTGGCGAATTCTTAATGTTGCACACCTTAATAAGAGTAAGAAGACGATTAAGATGCCACTTCTGACACTCAAACGGAATATTCAGAGCAATCATCCAGTAGTAAATAATCTCTGCCGTAACTTGTTCTCTGCTGGCTTTTACTGCCTTTTCCTCCGTAAAATGAGTAGCAGTCATCGGAGCATCGATGTATCGGTTAATTTGGTCGATACAAGATGTTGTCAGATAGTTATACACTTCCGGATTCACATTCTGCGTGAGTGTCATACATTGCACATAATCCAATGTTTCCTCAAGCGTCTTTTCCTGTTTGGTAAGAAAGGGCTTGCACCATTTGGATTCCCATTTTGAAAGGGAGACAAGGGAATGCTCCAACTGCAATGTTTGCTCTTTGGGGTAGATAAACATCTGGTTTATTTCATCCCATTGTTCCTCGCCAGCAGGTATTGTAATTCGCAACATTCCCTTCACCTCCTCTTGCTTTCAGATTTAATTCGCTACCGGAGTCAATGCCGGCGCTGCCCCCTGTCTGGAGTTCGGAACAATACCGTTCACAAACTTTGCCGCCGCATCAGCGTTGGTTGCCAGCTCCATAAATAGGACAGAATAAGCTTCCGTTTCGGAAAAAGCCTTGGACAGTTCATCAGATTTGATAAACCGCTTCCCGTCGGGGCTCTTCTCGCCGTATGCTTTGAGAATCAGTTCCTTGAAAATCTTGATGATGGCCGGAGTATCCTGTGCTGCCACAATTCTCCGAATCATCTCAGACAGCCCGCCGGTAGTCCCCATTTCCATCTCCATACATTCCGCCTCGGAAAGATTGAAGTAATGGTCTTCCGTGCGCTCAGTTCCGTTGTAATCCTTGTAGGTTATCGCTTTCTTTAACATAATGTTTTCTCCTTTCGACAATAAAAAAAAAAGGAGCCGCCAGCTTTTACACTGAAACGGCTCCCAATCTACTTAAATATGAAGTTGTGAATTAGCCCGCTGTCTGGAACTCCTGATAAAGCTTCAGAATCTCATCCGGCAGCGGCAGCCTTGCGTCAACGCCATCCGTACCGCCCTCGGTGGTAGGCTCTGTACCGTACAGAATCTCCTCCAGCTTAGCCATGAACTTGGCGTCAAACTTGGTGGAATCGAAAGTAAGACATGCCGTCGGCTTGAGCTTCTTACCATCGATAACCGTGTTGATAGCCACCGGAGTCGTGCTGATCTCCCAGGAGAGGGTGATAGGTTCCGGGCTGTCGTTGATGGTAGAATAGCCTTTTTCGGACGGAGCAGCCAAAGCACCGTAAATCAGATGCAGCTTATAGCCGTAGTCGTTGTTGTCCACATCGTTGCCCAGAATAGTCCGGTAAGAGAGACCGAACGTCTTTCTGGACTGCTGACCTGCAAACATACCGGGCACAACCTCGACCGAGCCATCGCACTCCGCAAATTCATCAGGGTACATATACGCCTCGACAGTAGCCCCAAATTCCTCCGCCGACATCAGATTCAGGTACTTGATGTTATCTGCGTAAATCGGAGAAGCTTCCGCTCCGGAAGGACTTTCCGATACAGCACTCAGACCATTCCATGCGACACCTTTACTGTAAACGCCGCCAGCCTGAATAGGGTAAAGAACGCCGCGATCCACACCGGTCTCATACAGACGCTCGCCAGTTTTATCCCAAACAAGTTTCATAGATTTGTTCCTCCTTAAAAGAATATGGTAAAGACATCATGATTCAGGTTGTCTTTTTCGTAATGCCGGATAAACCGACAAGTAGGCAAAGCAGCTACTTTACCTACGAGTAGACTATCCGGATCTTTATCAATGACTGTTACCGAATATTTTCGATGAGACAAATAAACCCCGTCATTCGCATACGTGTTCTCGATACCGTCAAGACCGTATACGATGGCGGGGTAATTCATCTTAACCGATTCTGGGGGTTGAAAATAAGCATTCCTCGTTCCAAGGATCTCACAGAATATCTCATGTAGCAGAAAACGTCTGTTCGTCGCCATGATATACACCCCCTATTGTCAGAATCAGCCTTGGGTACTGAACTTCTACATTTGAAATTTTCCATTTAGCGCCCATAAACCCAACGTACCGCATCGAATGAAAATTCTCATTGGCAAACGGATCGGCAACGATGCTGATCTCATTTGCAACATTGATGTCGTCGTTGAGCGTTTCAGCGCTTTGGAGCCTGCGCATATTACGAGTCAAATCACCATAGTACATACGCTCGGTAATCTGCTCTTCCCACACACCAGGTCTCGTTTCCACTGTTTCAGCATAGCCGATTGGTCCGTAAAATTTCGCCATTTTGAATTTTCACCTCCGAACATTAGCCGCTGACAGACGCATTCGTCTCTTTCTCCTCGATGACGATAGCAGACTTAATTCTGGTAAGCTGACCGGACTTGCGCGTCTCCAGCAGCGACTGAAGCTGATTGAACTTGATATCGAAGTCGGTGAAGTGCGTCACATCCCCACCCTTGGAAGCGCCGTATCCGTAGTCAGCCATATTCACGCAAATCGCGTGCAGCTTGTGCTTGACGCCGTCGGAATCGGTACGAACCTTCCCCTCGAACTGCGTAACCTCATAGATATTGGCAACGCCCAAAGCCGCAGCAAGCTCGGTATCCGTCTCGTAAATACGGCGGCCATTACGGTCACGAGCGAGAATCATGGTGTTGTGCATATCAGTGGTAATGAACAGATCCGGCTTACCGGTACCACGGAAGTCCTTGCGAGCCTTACGCAGAGCCGTAACCATAGCCTCTGCATAAATGAAGCTTTCGCCGAAATACTGCTCGGTGTTGGCACCCTGAAGCTCTTTTGCCATGGCTGCAAAGTCCACATCCTTGTGGATGGTGTACAGCTCATCGTCAGTCCAGATTGGACGAATCTTGTCCGGGAAGATTTTCTCAGGGTCACTGTTAGGACGCTCATCACCCAGCATGGTAGCAACAGCCAGCGTTTCTTTCAAAGAAATCTGGTCGATGCTATACTGGAACTGAACGTAATCGAAATCCTCGATATCCACCACATCATCACGATGCAGTTCGGAAGTGACATATACAGTCTGCGGGTCCGTGGTACGCCTTACCAGCTCGTAGTTGCCGGTGATTTTCTTCTCGTTTCCTTTCTGATAACCCTTGGCGGACAGTGCGTCGATGTTCCGAATATCTACATGAGAAGTACGAACCCGACCGTGAGGGATTTTCTGAGTCTTGGCCATGATAGCGTCAACCCATCCCATATCATTGGTGATAAGTTCGGGAGTGCGGCTGGGATGCGCCTCAACATACTCCGGGAACATGGTGGTGATGTTTCCGTTGCCGGTCTGAATAAAGCCACTGATATCGGCGTGCTGAAGACCATGCTCCTCGCTATAAATTTTCATAGCAAGCTTGAGCGAACCAACGTTGCTGGATTTAGCGATCTCCAGAATTTCACTCTGAGCCGCGTGAGAGAGAACATTCTCCTGAGTCTCACCCTTGTTGTCAAACACATTATGTTTCATATCTTCGTTTCCTCCTTTAGAATCGTCATTGTTATCTTCCGGCTCCCCATTTTCACTGAGAGCCATCCCGACCATAGCCAACATCACGTTCTGCTCCTTTTCGTCGAGCTTCTTACAAATCCGGTCAAAGACCTCGCCGACGGTTTCGTCGTCTTCAGACGGTTTGTCGTCCGGTTTCTTGTCCTTGGATTCGCCTTTATCGTCCGGCTTCTTGTCTTTGTTTTCGCCCTCATCAGAGTGATAGAGCATGATGTTTTCGTTGTAATTGATAATCAGCTCATCCTCGACGGCAACGCCGTGATTCATAACAGTGTCAATGTAGGCTCCGGGATTTGCACCCGCCAGAACAAGGCTCACCTCACGGATGATACCGTGAACGACATCTTTCCCCATCTGCTTCAACTGATTTGCCGCGATGGACAAGGAAACAACGTCCCCGTGCTGAACCAACTTTTTAGCCGTCTGTCCGGATTCCGTATCGTTAAACGTACAGTAGGCATAAACCCCATCATCCCTGTTTTCCAACAATGCGTGCCCCAAAACATTATTCTGGGAATCATGCTGATGGTTCCAAACCAGGCTTACAGTCTCGCCGTCCTGCTGTTTAAAAGCATTCTTACGGATAATTCTTCCGTCGGCGCACTGCAAATCATTTCTCGTGGCCCAGCCACTGAAATCATATTTTGCCATTTTGAATTTTCCTCCTTACTTCTTTTTCTGTGATGATTTACGCTTGCGCTTGGACACCTTCGGCATCTCGGCGGCAATCTTGTCAAACTCCTTTTGATAAATTTCCTCATAAGAAGAGTCCAAAGACTCCTTTGCGGCTTTATAGGCTTCCCTCGCTGCGGAGATTGCCGATTTTAACCTGCTGGCAACCTGTTTTCGTTCAGCCGAAGCATTGGCAGAATTAGCCGCGCGGTCTTCTTTTGTTTCTTCTGACACCTGTTGCTTTCTCGCAGTGGCATCGGAACGGACACCTTCTTTACTGGACTGGGATTCTTCGCTTACTTTCGATTTTGCCGCTTTCGAATCCGAACGCAACTTGGCAATTTTCTCGTTACGCTCGGCTATCCGTTTTGCTCGTTCAGCTTTTGGCAAACTGTCCGGAATCTTTTCAGCCATAAGACGTTCTATCGCAGAATTAGTCTTGGATGTTATCCTTTCCTTCTCTGCCGTCGAGGTTTTTTCGATATCTTCCAAATCGGATTTTTTATCCGAATCGATTGCCTCTTTTTTACGAGATGCCCTTTTGGTTAGAGCATCGTTCAACTCCTTCAGACGTGCAGAGATTTGTTCCCTTGTGGCCGATGCTCTTTCTCTAAGCGCTGTTATAGTCTGTTTTCGCTTTTCCTGTTCCCCCTCAACCTTGGCCTTTTTCTCGGCTTTGATTTCGTTTTTGGTATAGGACCAGACTTTCTTTCCTTCATCCGAAAGCTTGGTAGCTGAGCGGCGTCCTTTCAATTCCCTGGTTCGCATGTAATATTCATGAGCTTTTTGGGGGTCGTAATAGGGAGAGGCATAATGCTGAAGATTATTGTCCATCTACGAATCCTCCTCCTCTTCCTCATCATCGGAAATATAATCGCCGATTATCTTTTCTATTTCAGATTCAAGACTATCCAGCAATTCATTTACGATGCGGTCCTGTTCGCTCTCACCAGTTGAAGTTCCTTCGTCAGCCATCGTCGGATTTCCGGAATTAACCTCGCCTTCTGTCTGGTTAAGATTTTTATTCCGAAGTTCATCCGCTTTCGGGTCTTTTGACGGTTTCCATCCAATCGTCTGCCGCATTTCATTCGAAGTCGCAATCTCATTACGAGTCAGCTTATCAGAGATTTCAGCCAATTCCGTAACAGGCACCAGTTTGAACGGGTCTCTGAAGAACATAATTGACTGCTTCTGAGATCGGGCAGTTTTGGTCAGAAACTTCCGTTTCATCTCGTCAACGATAGCAGAAACAATCGGCTCAATCGTTCGGTTGTAGTAATTGAGCATTGTCGTTTCGTCGGCTGTACCATCTAAAATACTCTGAGTGATTCCCAACTGGCTGTATAGCATACTCGTTAAGTATTCAATCTGAGACATTAGATTGTTTCCAACGGAACGATTTAGCTGCGTGATATGCTCCGTACCATCGGTATAAGCGATACCATACTTAGAACCGGACAATTGCTGCTCAATATCTTTACGCCGTTTTTCGGCCTGTTGACGCCTTGCATCCGTCTTGATAACATACGGAAGCTGAATGATTAAATCCAACTTTCCGGAACTGCTTTGCTCATCGACAACGTCCAAGAGATTCAATTTTCGGATTAACCGCTGCATCGTGGAATTCGGTTCGTTGATAACCGCATAAAGCGGATTTTCAATAATCGCAACCGCTTCCTTTGGCATAAGAATGTCTTCTTTCAAACCGGTGTTTTCATTGTAAACCTGAACACGAACATGCTTCGGGTACCATTCGAGAATTTTTCCAGTTCGCATCTTGTCAATATCGAATGAACCTGCCACTCCGTCTTCCGGATCATCATCGGTGTCGGTAGGTACGATGGCTACGCATCCTTCATCCAACATTGACATGACAATATCCTGAATAAAAGAACGCCCAGTTTGATCTATATTGGCTTCCAAAGAAAGACAATTGTTCAAACTGGACTTTATAACTTCAAGAAATCGTTCATTATCATCCAAACGGACGTGCTGAATGTTGATGGCAGCCGCATCCAATGCAATACGATTGTATACGGAAGTGACAATAGACCTCTCGTTTCCTCTGGTAAGACGGGGGCGATCTGGTCTGTAAGAATATCCCGTTCCGATATCGCGGTAATAGTTTTGCTGACCGTTACTTCGGAAAGCGTTCCAGGCATGTTTAAACCTGGAACCAATCGCTATATCCATTTTCTCATCACCTCCCTATGCCTTATCCAGCACTGTCTTTTTGTAAGCAACCCGACCGGAAGCCCATACACCATTTCGGAGCTGCGCCATGTTGTAACCTTCATCGGCAAGCGCCATCATAACGCCAACTTCCCCACGTTTTGCTACAAACTGAACGACTTTTCCAGACGGAGACCGAATCTTTGAAGCCGACTGACTCATAAGTTCGGCCATTTTCTTGTTGTAGGCATTGATCGCCGAAGAACTCAATTTTCCGGATTTATTTACAGCTCCGGGAGTCCGAAGTATTTCATTCGCATATCGGCTCATTTCTTTTGAAGATTTTCTGCGAGCTTGCTCCGTAATCTTCTCGCTTTTCTTCTTGACCCAATTTGCGTCTTTTTTACTGAGATTTCCGAGTTGAGCCGGGGTTCGGCGAATGCCCCATTTCTGTCCCAAAATCCCATGGTGTTCCATCATCTCTGACAAACGCGCTCACCTCCTTTACTCAAACGCATCTCTGTTCAGCTTATAGGCGATATAAGCATCCATCATAGCCGCCACAGCATCAATCTTTTGGTCGCCCCGCTTTTTGTAAAGCTTCCGGTTTCCGTTAGTGTCCG
Organism: Clostridiaceae bacterium; assembly: GCA_910574345.1. GTDB lineage: Bacteria > Bacillota > Clostridia > Lachnospirales > Lachnospiraceae > UBA3402. The sequence continues at coordinate 188,123 of CAJSZV010000007.1, forward strand.
TGATGGTAATGCAGTTACCCATACAGAAAGACATCAATTCTTCGTCAAATAAAAGCATCCGCTCCTCGGAAAGTTTCTTTAACTCTCCCAAAGGAACGGATTCTGTTTTTGCCCCCTGTATTACTTTCTCAATCCCAAACGGTCCGTTTTCGGATGCCCATCTCTCAACAAACTCTTTGGCATTGTAAGGGTCATACCCGAAACAACGAACATCGTACCCACGCTCTACGATATGGTTATCCAGGTCTTCATACACCTGCATCATATCCAAAACAGTGCCTTCCATGACAATCAAACTGCCTTCCAGTATGAACTGCTCATACTTACTGCGCATTGCAGACGGAAGTTTTCGAAACGTCAGGTCCGAAATATACGCTCTAGTTTTGATTCCAAATGTCCCGTTTGATAAAGGAAACATAAAGGTAAAATCACAGAAGTCATCGCCTCTTGATAAATCGCCGCCCATAGAACAAGGCATACCAGAAAAATCCCGCTTACGATATTTCAAAGTTTCTTCATAAGTAAAGTAATAGGTATAACCCTCCATTGGCAGACCAAACCGCTTCGCCAAAATATCATTCCTAGCTGCCGGCGCATTCTCGGCTCTTTCAACATCACGCTGGTATACTTCAAAAGTGACGGTTTTTCCGAGGTTAGGATTGGCTTTCAGCCATTTGTTGGGCTCTGAAATCTCGTCAATGGAATCGAGCTTATACCACCAAATGGAAGTATTGATTGCCGGGTATTCGCCCTTTAAGATTTTCATCAATTCCATTTTGATTGTATCGCCGCTGCCGTTTCGGACAGTTCCTTCAGAGCTGGTCGCAATGATAAGATAATCGTCAAGTTTTGAAGCGCCTTGCTCAATGGCTCCAACCACGTCTTCCCTTACGTCACCGGACAGCCATTCATCGATTGTTGATACTTTAGTCCTCAAGCCTTGAAGTTTATCGATAGACATCGGACGAACCTCTATCAGAGAACCCGTGAAAAAGTTTTCGATTCCCTTTTTGGTTGAGGCAAGCTTTACACGGTTCGCTTTGGAACCCGTGGTATTTTGTAAAGAACCTTCCGTAAGGAATCGAAATAGCGGGCCTTTGGCTCTTGTGATGGCTGTTTTTATTGGCTGTATTACTTCCTCCGCCTGTTTCATAGTCGGAGCAGTTGTTATCTGGTGAGTGGTAGAAGTGTCAATGTTTTCGAAATAGGATTGGATGCAGGAATCATACAAAGATTTGGCGGCTCCTCGCCCAACAATCAAATACTGTTTATTGATAAGCCGCTTCTTGATAGTTTTCACTATAAAATGCCCGCCGGGACCATTCGGGTTCGGTTCCCACACTTCCCTCTCCTCGAAGTAGTACCAACCAAATATCTGCTCACCCCAAAGTTTGAATGTGTCGAGCATAACAAGTTTGGCGCCATCAGTTAAAGTAAGTTCCTCTTCGCAATATGCAATCCACCCCTCAACCGGACGATCATCGTAATAAATCCCACGGTCTGCGATAAGTTCATCGATCCGGTTCATTTCCATCTCGATTTCACGGCAGACGGGTATTTCTCCGCGAATTACGGCATCTCTAAACGCGCCGTAATATTTCGGAACGGCAGTGTTTGATAATGCCATAATTTATTCACCTACCCTTTTAGTTCCTTGATAGCCAAAGCAATGGCAAGAGCCGAACTTCCAACGGTTAAAACATCGCCAACGACTTCTAACGTATTTCTGACGTACTCACGCCCTTTTGAAACATTTGGCTGCATTTCTTTCCCAAAAAGTTTGTTATACTGCTGCTCTAACAGTTCCCTGTTAATCTGTTCTCTCATTTCTTTATCGGTCATCTTCGAAAGATCCATTTTCGGTTTGGTCGACTTCGGACTGCTTTCACGCTCCAGTTTTTTTGCTTCTCTTACTAAATCTGCGCCGGCATCTATCGTTCTTTTTGAACGCTCCATATCTTCCTTTACCCAACGCTTAGGATCAGGATTGCTGGTGTCGATTCTTGAATCTTTCTTTTTTGCCAAATTGTCTCTTACATCCCGGTCATATCTTTTCTTACCCTGAACCGTAAGGGTTCCGTCCCCATTCTGGTAACGCCGAACGCCCCATTTCATTCCGAGAACGCCATGATGAGATAAACTATTATCCATTTTGATATTCCTCCTCTCCACTCGGATCGGCCGCAACAAGAATACGCCACTCAAGTTCTTTTATCTGCTGGTTCATGCATTCGATAACCGCAGACGCAAGTGGCGGGTCAAAGAGAAGTTTAACCTTCAAATGCATATAGGACTTTATGAATTCAATCTTGGATTTCTCAGGAATGAAATCGGTCCACAAAGCGTCATCGTCTTCAATGGAAAATCCATCAGCAGGACCGACACCAAGCTGAGTTAAAATTGAAAACACAGAGTTGATGTGCATAATAAGGTCAGCATCATATACTTGGTATTCTTCTGCGATTCCGAGCAACTTTTTTATTGATGTCAGTATGCTTGGTATGTTCTTTTCCATCGCGGTCCTCCTTTTTACTTAAACCGTGATGAACTGTTTCATACAAAAGCCTTCCAAACCGGAATCGGTATAAACCTTGTAGAACTCGCCGATAGATTTATCCTTGTCAACCATGACTTCCGTATTGACCGGAATCGTGCCAAGAACCTCAGCCTTGTCATCTGGTTCTTTACGGATTCTGAGATTCACACAATTGCTCACCAGACCGATTACAGGCTCTTTCTGTGTTGCAGTCATTTCTTTAGATTCCATAATTTGTTTCCTCCTTAATGTCTCCATGGACAGGTATCGTTTTTTGTTCGTTCAACTGGAATATGGGGGATTGGAGTTTCGTCTCCATAGTGAATTGCGTTGTGGGTTGAAAGTTTTGTAGACACAACGTTGTCTGGGTCAAACACGCATGGATTCCGATTCAGAATATCTTCATAGGTTATAGGATTGATGTGGTGAATAATAATCGACCCAAAAATCTCAAATCCCTCTAAAGCCAAATCACACCCATTATCTCGAATGATGATTTTGTTTCTGAATCTTATCCATTCGTCGGAATGATAGAATTCCTGATTAAGCCAACGTTTAAAACCAAAAGTTTCTTCTGCAACTTTTCCACAAAGTCTGAGATACTGATATCGTTCCTCAAAAGTTGGAATTCGGATTAACTCGCTATAAGTCTTCTTCATCCAAATCCTCCTCTCCACTGTACCGTCGAAACGCTTTCAGTGCATTTTCGTATAATTCCTCTGATCGATGTGAAGATTGCAGTGATTCCACTTTTGCCCTTAATAACTCGTTTTCACGTTCTATCTTCTCCCTCTCCAGACGCTCCCTCGTAGACCCCAGTTTTAAATAATGTGTTATGACCTGAGAGGAGGCTGTTCCCTCCATCAATTGTTTCTCAGCAAGATCTACCGCAAGAGAAATCATTTGATTTTCCCTCGCTTCGGGTGTCAACGCCGGTCGCATCTTTCTTGAAGAATTGGAAGAGCTTGCAGCCTTGGCTTTTCCCATACTTGCCGCCTCCTCTCGATTAGTTTGTTACTTGTTTTTCATGCCTTTTAGAATGGTTCTCCTACGGTATTTAAAAGAACTCACGAAGCCGGCAAATATACTTTTTCGCTGAAAGGAGAAAAAGAGCAAAAGAACCACAGCCAATGCCACGCCAACCCCGCGAGCTCGTTTAAATACCGTAGGAGAACGAAGAGGGGTAAGCCAAAATATACCCCCGGAGAATTTTTGAAGACCACCGCGATGTGGGAGGGGGTGCCTTTTCAGCGACCCTCCCCCCTATGTCTTTTATCTGCCAGTCTAATGGGCTGTCCTAGCCCTATTTGTGTCGAAAAGCAATTTTATAGCCAGAAACCCACTTTTTTATTTTTCTTATCAAGCAGTCGCAACTTGCTGTATCACTTTTCGGTAGATGTTGGTGAAGTCATACTTGATAATCTCGTCAATTGCTCTTTCAATTTCCTGATTGTTTTCTTCATCCGAAAGCTGATCGGAAGTTCGAGCAATTCTTCCCAAGTATGCGCTTGAGTGATAGCCTTTTTCCTCATCGAACAAGAACCAAGAAGTGAACTGTTCGAATGGATTGAAAGGATTGTCAATCGTTGTCAAAGCACATCGTCTTTCCATAAATACTTAGCTCACTCCTTTCATTTTAGGTATTTGTTCACGGTCGATGTGGATACTCCAAGAGCCTCGGCTATCTCAGCAGTGCTGTACCCAGAGGCACTCATAGATGCAATCTTGTTCACCTTGGCTGTACTTAGAACTGTGGTGGAGCGAGGTGTTGCGCGCTGTCTAAGAGTATCGATGTCAACGTTGTTAATGATTTGTGTAAGCCGGTTCTCACTGATAGCGCCAGCCTGAATAGCTTCCCATTCACGGTCGCTTATCGAGATTGTTTCTCTCGACGCTCCGACAGTGGTACGAGCCGCCGTTAACGCCTGTTGGGATGCTTTCTTAATCTCGCTCCTTGTCATGTCGGGATTCTCCTGTTTCTTAGCAGCTACGGTAGCATTCGCAATAACCTGGGCCTGCCTTTCACGAGGAGCATTCCTAAGTGCCACATTTAACTGGGCCATCAAATGATCTACCTCCTCCTGGTATGTCTCTTTAGCAGAGGCGGAGTAGGCAATCTTACCGGTACTGAGCATCTCCTTACGAGCCCGATTTGCAAGAGATTTCATCTCATTCGCATAAGTAGCATAGGCTCTTTCCTGGGGAGTATCTGCATCGGAAACGAGGGTGAATGCATCCTTAGTCTCAGCCATCTTGGTACTTGCCTGAGTTCTGACTCTTGTTTTTCCATTCTTGTCGGTGTACTCCTCATAAACTTCTTTGTAAGTCTGCTCTCCTGTCTCCGGATTTATGATAGGACTTCCTTTTCGTTTCAATACCGATGTCTCAGACTTGGCTCTTGAAATCAGAGTTGCGGCTCCTTCGTGATACCGACCATCTTCATCATAGCTTCCCTGATACTTCTTCTTCAAAGACGCAATCCCATTGTCAATCTCGCTTTGCTTATAGTCGAGATGGTGCTTTTCAGCATCAATAACAACCATACTGTGCCGTACTGCACGAGCAAGTTCCTCAGGAACAGCGCCACGAAGCGTCATGTCAGTAATCAGATTTGAAATCTTACCCATCTCGGTCTGAGTATTTCTCATGGGCTTGAAGCTGCCTTCAGGTTTCCCGCCATATTCAAGCTTCGGATCGAATCCTTCCAGTCCTTCCAATGCACGAGTCGATGTAATCTTTACTTTACCGCCAGTAGGAATTACCATAACGGTATCGCCATCGAAATCGGCACCAGATAATCTTTCTGCAACCTTACTGTTGATGCCAACAGCATCCATAGCATTACCAAGAATTCTTTTAGCATCGGCCTGCTTGTTGTTTACAGTAAGAACCGGAATCTCAAAGGTTCCGCCATGAGGGAATCGAATAAGAGCAACCTGTTCTCCATTCCGGTAGTTAGGAGCATACACCTCATTATCTTTCATAGAGGTGATTGGTAGAATTACCTGATACTTTTGTCTCGGTAAAGCCGCTGCCTGTAGATGGACTGCCGCAGAATCACAATCATCAGCAAAGGATTTCAGTAATGCCTTTTTGACTGTGGGATTCGTAAGAGAACAAATCTCGTCAAATTCTGCCTGCTTATCAGCGGTAGCCAAACCAAGCTGCTTCTTAATCAAAGTCATACTTTGCTTCGACAAAAATTGTGAAGGAAGATGGTCGCTCCATTCACCCCAGTCTCCTTCTTCCGCTCTTTTGTTAATAAGCGAAAGCTGTTTTTTACCATCCTTGTCATAGTAATAACTCTGTCCGCCTTTTTTAGAAGTCGGGTCATCAGGGTCAACGATACCGTCTTTTATCAGCGAACCAAACGGATTATCCGGGTCTTTTCCAATAGGTTTCAAAACGGTGTCATTCTTGGGTCCGAGCATCGGGGTTCCGGTTTTCTTATTGGTATTGAACACAACATCTACACCATCGGGAAGATCATCTGAATAAATAGCCATTCCTTTAATGTAATGCGTACCGTCAACGAGAATCCGAACCTGCGCATAGTGAGATTCACCGAGAGACAGATCATCGACACCTCTTCGAATCTCAACAACACCATCCTTTTGAGTTCCGCCATCTTCAGCGTACCTTATCTGAATCCGACTGGAATCCATACTTTTGGGATAGACATATTTCGGATCGTAGGTTTCACCGCCGTCATGAGAAACGTAATCACTCAACGAATGAACATTCTCAAAATTGTAGATTTCCTTATGTTCTGTTCCAGGAGGACAGATAACTTTAATATTTGTCTGTTTTCCCGGATTTGTAACCTGGGGAACGCCGCCGCCATAAATCGGATAACCTTCTGACTCCAATATGTAAAGCGCCTGGTTCAGTTTCTCTTTTGAAATGCCAAGTTCTCGCTCAACACCGGTTCCAACGTCAATCATTCCTTTTTTCTCGATTTGTTCTTTTAAAAAATCCGCTGTCTTCCTAGCCTGATTCATACGGGCTTCTGAATTTTCATTCAAAAGAGAGCGAACAGAGGAATCGTTGGAGAACCCCATAATTGCTGCGATTTCATTCAGACTCTTTCCGTCTTCACGAAGAGACCTTGCCCTCGCCACATCCAGAGCTCTTCTTTCATCCTTGGCTAACGATTTTTGAGTACGATATTGCGTTGTGGTAAGACCCATCGATTTTGCAATATCCGTTTCACTGAGTCCCTGCTTTTTTAGTTCCTCAACACGGCTCAAAAAATCTCCGCTGCGCTGATAAGGGTTATCTCCAGAACCCCAAGGATATCTGCCGGAACGTCTCGGCATCCCGTAATGCATTAACATTTCTTCCGCAATGGAATTCATGGCTTAGCCCTCCTGTTCTTTGATTTTGTTGATAATCTTATCAAAGGTGATAATCTTGTCAGTGATTGGAACAATTTCTTCAGCCGTCGGCGTGTGATACAAAATTTCGTTGTTCTGATACAGACGCAATTCAATTTCAATCTCGCCAGGCTTCACTTTATATTCCAAACAAAAAAGAGCAGCGTAAATCATAAGCTGCTCCATATGTGCCGGAATCACACCGGTTTTTAAATCGTGAATTCTAAGCAAACCGTTTCTAAACGCAATACTGTCCGCTGTTCCAAAACAATTCTCCGAATAAAAGAGAACCTGTTCCGGAACCATTTTGAATCCGATAGCATCATTCACATACATATTTAATGTTTTCTGCGACTTCGGCAGCTTTTGCCCCAACCGAATACACTGTGCTGCGAACTCATGAAGAACGGTTCCTTTTTGTGTTGCCAAAAACTTTGAATAGGATTCGGCAACCTTGGACTCATCATAGTTAATCCAATGATATTTACTTGCGCCGAGAAAAGCGTGTTGCCCTTCAAGATTCAAATGATTGTTGAAGTTCATATAACACTTCCTCCTTGTTCTCCGGACAGATGAATCTTGAAAATGACATCTCGTTCATCAATCCGACATAGTATTCTTGATTTGGCTGCTTTTTTGCTCCAGCGCTTTTCTTACATTCCAAGGAAGCCCACTTGTTCTTGTAAAGGATGGTCAGGTCGGGAATACCCTGAATATAACTGGAATCATTCTTTGTGACGATGCAACCGGGAAACATTTTTTTCAGTTCTTTTATCAACTGCGCCTGAAAATTGCTCTCCAACATTTCAGCGAGCCTCCTTTCTTTGTTTTTCAGAAAACGAAAAAGAGAATGTAGTCTTTAAAAATGGCTATTTTATCCTCTCTCTTCATAAAAGGGAATGTTTTTTTCGCGGGCTAAAAAAGAGCAAAAGAAAGAGTCCTATCAGGACTCCGTCTCATTTTTGTGTTTGTTGAAATAACCTCTTACGTCAAGACCCATTCTTTCCATACAGTCAAAAGATTTCATGCAGTGATCTTTCATCACAATCTCCGCTTTTTCGTCTTTCAATATGCCAAGTTGATTCAGCACATTACAAATATCAAGCATATTTGTGTGATAGATAAATCTCATTTTTGCAACTTTTTTTGTAATATCCATAATTATTCTCCTTTCGAAATAGGTATTTCCATAAAAGGCATTGTAAAATAAGCGTAAAAAAACAGAGATACCGAAAAAGCACCTCTGTCTCCCATAAATCAATATGCAGTTTTTTGCGGTGTTAGCTGTTGTTTCTTAGATACCGTATCAGTATCCAGATAAGCCACAGACCTCCGGTGAAGAATGTGAGGAACACATCCAAAATCAAACCAGCAGTGCTACGCTTTTTCTTTTCCTTCTTGCTCATCTATCGTTTCTCCTCCCTTATCGATTTTGTCTTTACTATTTCGCTTAAATATTTTTCTGACTCCTTGCGCGGCTTTATCAATCGTTTCTCTTCGTTCAAGCTTCTTTATCTCCTTCTTTTCTCTAGCCTCAACTTTAGTATGTTCCATTTCATCAAAAAGCCTTTGACTCTCTACAATAACCTCATTTGGTATGTATCTCAAGCATATTGTGGAGCCAATTTTAACGGTAGTACCCTGCTTTGGATTAGAATCTATAACTTGCGAATCAAAACAATCTTTGTACTTAGGATTTGATTCTCTTAATGTTAATCTACTTGTTGAACTTTTAAGTCCACAATCTTCCAATATTTTAATCGCTTGTTCTAGGTCGATTGGAAATCCTTTTCTATACAATTCGGGGATTTTGACTTTATCTTCAACTTTCACTTTTGTCTCGGTACCTGCACTATCTATAGCTTTTTCAATCAAAGGCGTCGCAACTGTTACTACTGTACCAATTGCTGTAATGATACCCGCTATTCCGTTCAGGTTTCTATTTCCTTTATTGTTACTGGCTCCCATACATTACCTCCATATCAGAAGATATAAAAGCGCAATAAAAAAGTGCGCCCCAATGATGAGACGCACCTGCAAAAGTGAATCCCTCATTGTTGCGACACAATCCCATCCTAATCACGGCATGAGTAAAGAGAGAATACACCCTTTGCCAAGGTTATTCTCCGTGATTAAGATCGATATAGAATTGTGTCGCAGAATAAGTATAGCACAACCACCCGAAAAAAGAAACACTTTCCAGAAAATTTTTCCCCAATCGCTTGACATTTCCCGAAATTTGTGCTATAGGCATCATGCTGTAATCAATCGTCCCCGCTGCTCCATGTAGTCGTAGACCATTTTTGTCCCGTCCATAAAATACACTAGAATGGACAGATACCCATTCGGCTGGTAGCGGGCAGCATTTTTTGACAGCCTCGGAAATCTCCTCTGAAAATCCTGGTAGATTTCAAGCCATGTAACTTTTTTACTCATAGAACACCTCTTTTCTTGCTTGTGGCCAAAAACCCACTTTTTCTGCCCCTATTTATATATACTATTAAACTTTCTATCATAATAGTTTAAGAAAAAAAGTGGGCAAGTGGGCTTTTTGATTTCTCAAAACCCGCAAACCCGCATAAATACTGGGTTTTTCGATGGCCAAATCTCCAAATTTGTGGCCAAATCCATGTTTTAAAAGTGGGCAGAAAGTGGGCAAGTGGGCAGAAATCTGGGTAAAATCGTCCGTACAAGCCCGAAAAGACCGCCCAAATTCTACCCAGATTTACCCCAAACCCACTTTTTCTGGCCAAAAGCCCATTTTCAAAAACCAAAAGTGGGCAGAGATTTTTAACCTAGATTGGACTTCATCGGACTCCAAAGACCAGTACGGACGACAAAATCACCTCCAAATCTTTCCCGTCTGCTCGTCCCGTAAAACGATTCGCTCCTCCAGATGGAAGCCGGCCAGTTCACAAATATCAAAGATGGTATGCAGCAGTTTGTGAAACCGCTCGTCCTCTCTATCCAGATTCTTCATCGCCTCATAAGCAGTCGGGTCAGAATATCCTTCCGCGTTCTTTCGTAAATCTCTATCCGTCAAAAGACTTCTCACCTCCTTCTTCGCGCCATTTTTTCAGATCGATTCCATATTGCTTCAATAAATATGTACAGAGCCAAACTTTATCGTCCTCCTCCATAGCATATCGTTCGAGAAGTTCTGCTATAGCTTTGTTGAATCGGTCATAGAACCTACGCAGCCTTTTTTCTCCAAAACCGAACTCTGAATGGAGAACCCATAAAATAAGCGCGTCAATTTCTGTCGCGTGTTTTTTATCGTACTCTGCGAGTTGCCTCTGAATTTCAAGGTTCATGGCTTTTTTCTCAGCAACGGTCATGGCAGCTCCGTATACTTTCCCAGCAGCTTTCTTTATCTGCATCTCACAGCCCTCCTCACATAATCCAGTTCTCCTTTGCAAAGAAGAGCGGTAGCCCCATTATCAGGGTAAATATAAAAGCCGTTGCATCATATTCAATCGGGATGCTAAGAGCTCCCAGAGAGATAAGCGCAGCGGAATATAATTTGTTCTTTATCAATTCGCGCTTCCACATAATATCCTCCCTTTACGACGGCAACGGTGCGCCCGATCTCCAGGCAATCCAAGCCACGAAAAAAGCGATTGTAATCAATAAGACCACAATCGCCGTCAACGCCGAAACAAAATGAAGAATCAATTTACGAAACCGTTTCTTTGACATTGTCCTTCTCCTTTTTCGATTTCATGATACCTGCCTCTACATCATCCATCTTTACCAGCACACCGTTTTCTCTGAATTTGGAATAGGCTCTGGCGGTTGCACAGTGCTCAATACACTGGCACATCCGGTTAATCAGCGCATATACGCAAATATAGAGAATCAGGAAAGCAATCACATACTGTACAAAGCTCATAAATTTTCTCCTTTTAAAAATAAAAAGAGCCAAGATTTCTCTCAGCTCTTAGACTCATGTTCTTTTTCCATCGGGCACCATTTCCGACACTCAGGATATGATTTTTCTCCGCATTTGTTGCAAATCATCGAGTGTCTACCGAGGTCGGGGATTTCTTCCTCAAACTCTTTTACTTCGGTGGTCCAGCTTCCATCAGCCTGCCTGACAGGACAAACCATTCTTGAGTTGACTTTCACGGATATCGCCTCCTTTGCCTATTTTATCACAACTCACCGAAAAAGTAAAAGGCCATGTTACAGACCTTTTACCCGGAAACGAAGCTGATTTACGAAATCAGTATTTGATACCGTTCCCTAAGCTCCTCAAACATGTCGGGACTTGCTGCTATGCTGATATGAAACTCGATTTTGCCTTTCTCGTTCATCACGGTTTCGACAAAGCCTCGAATCTTCTCAGCGTACAGCATTCTCAGACAAATGCCAAGTTGCTTATCGTTTACAGCTAAAAAGTAATCCATAAACGCAACCTCCTTTCCATTATAGGGGATGTTTTTCACGCGCCCGTAATAATCTCGCTGTACGGAAGCTGCTCAATCCACCGGCAGAATTCACGCCACTCATCCAGCTTATGCTCTTTGCGCCAGCAATAAATACCAACAAGCACTTCGTAGTTCAGCATAACCGTTCGTTTCTGGTTGTAGGAAGAGGGAAGTAGCTGAATCATCTGCCACCAAATATCCTTCTTTAGTTTTCTACAGCACTCTTCTGATAATGCTGTACCATCCCGATTCGGTTTTGTATCCGTTGAAACATACAGTGCTCTATAAGCGTTTAGAGTGTCGATTGTTGTTTTAAGTACAGACAATGGCGGTAGTACACCCTCGCCGGGATCACCCAGTAGATGTTCATGGCTGAAATCCTCCAATGTGAATTCCTTCGCCTGAATCTTATGCATAGTAGAGCAGGAGTTGGCAACGGTACCAACTTTATATGTATCAAACTCCTTCCACCAGTAGAGCGGAGCAGTAATGTCCAGGTACACTGTAATCATCCGGCGGTACTTTGCATGAACCGGTCCACCTGCTGCCAGCTTCATCATTAGCTCATGATCGGCTTTGCCAAGCTGAAAAGAGTGGTCATATGTATGCTCGCAAGGAACTTCGTTGGCACAGTTCTTACAACCGATACCATCGTCCCCGCCCTTGCAAATCCCGCTGTCGGACTTAGCCCAACTGTTCATCGGGTTACGCATCCCTCTGATGGTCTCCTCCAGACCATGAATGCTTACCTTTTCAATTTTAATCATCTTCTTTGCTCCTTTCCTCGCACACTTTGCAACGGCAATCGGTATCCGGCTTTCCTTTCTTATATAAGCCGCAGTATGCACACTCATTATCATCAGGTCGAATTCGTATCTTTCTTATTTTACATCTGTACCTGCCCCAAGAAGAACAAAATACAGCTTCTGCACAGGTGGTACAATTTTTCACATCACTCATCGGCAATTCTCTCTTTCTCTCTGCAATTTCACATCAATAGCTTTCTGCAAATCCTCCGGCTTGACATCAAAAATGGACTCCAGAAAAGACAGACAAATATAAGCATCTGCTATCTCTTCCAAGAGTCCAAGTTTGTCGCCGTATCCACGAATCTGCTTACTGACCTGTTGCTGCAACTCGGCAAATTCTTCCATAGCAACCGTGCATTTCAATTTCCACGGATACTTTTTGATGCTGTTCCGAATAATTCGCTGGCGTTCTTTTTCTGAAAACTGGATATCGCTTTTTAGCCCCTGAATAAATCTATTTCGGTTCATTGCTGTCCCTCTTTTCTTTTTCCCAGTAAGAATCGTAATCGCCTTTTATAAAGTTTTTGGCATGGGTTATATCCGATGTATGCTTACATTCCGTAGAAGGACAGGAATCGCCGCATTGCTTTCCGTCACAGAGATAGAGAATATCCGCTACCTCCTTTGAAGGAAGCCAAGCATTTCGGTCGTCTATGTATTCATTCGCAAATATCTTTCTTGTGTCTGTCCCAAAAGATGCTACAATCTCCGACAGGTTCTCATTGACAGCATCAAATATGAGTCCCTGCTCAGCAGACCAGTCAATGGCATTTTTCAGCATATCGTCCACCCGACATGTCCAAAGGATGAGCTTGTCTCCATTCGCCTGCCGGTCTTTCAGATATGTAATCATCTCTTTGTTTGCTTCTCCGATTTCCGGCCACTTGTTTTTGCACAAAGTACCGTCAAAATCCACCGCAATAATTTTGTTTTCCATCTCTTTTTCTCCTTTCAGAAAACCAATTAGTAATTACGCCGTTGATAGGGGAGATGCTTTTGAATTCTCCTTTCCACCTTATATCTCGGCGTGTAGTTTTTTAGATACTGATTCTTTTTACAATGAGGCACAAACATTGCTTTTTCTTTGGCGCGTTTTTCTTCCTCATCACGAATCTGTCCAAATATTTTTTCAAGTGCGTCCACAGCCTGCTTAACAGTAACTGCAAATTGTTCCCATGCTTCCGTGAGCTTATCGAGTAACGCGTTCCATTCGTCTGTAGTCATCGAATCACCCTCCATATTGTAGTCCAAGATGAGAATATAAATGGCTGTACAGTTGCTTTTCTATCTCATCCTTATAGACCACCACCGGTTTTCCTGCTATATGAATTGTCATGGTTTCACGAAGCAGAGGTTGTGCTGCATCTATGCCCGCAGATTGAGCAACGTTCATTGCTATTTGCGGTTCTGGTAAATATGTCAGAGCTTCCATTCGTTTATGATTGCATTTATCAACAAAGGGGCACTTCCGACATTTTTCGGATAACCGTGATAGTCCCATTTTTCACCGCCTCCCTCTAAACTTATCCACACTCTTAATAGCACCCGTTTTCTTATTGATGATACGATAGCAGAATTCAGTTTCTTCAACAAACATCCAGTCTTTCCAATTGAGACTGTGTGCTGACAGGCACTGCTTCTGCGCACAAGTTAATCTTTTCGGTTGTTTCATACTTCTCCTTTCTTCGTTGTGAGCTTCTGATACAGCTCTTTTGCCTCCTCATCCTTAAAAGCGTTGATAACCTCTATCTCGCCTTTTTTCTTTCTTCCGACGATCAACACCGGAACATCTCCATGCGTATAGTCGAAGCTTACCAGGATAGTGTCAGATTTTCCTTTCATTCGATTCTCCTTTTCTACCATTTTACATACCCACTTTCGTTGAAGTCCTTTTTATCTTTCAATGCCCGGCTGATAGCCAAATCAATTCCAGAACGGGATTTCAAGTGGTAGTAGTACAAATCTTTGTAGGGCGTATTTAGCCTGTCGATTCGACCTGCTGATTGCTGCATAATCTTGTAGGAATAATTCTGAGAGTAAAATATAATCGTGTCAGTCTTGATACAGTTCCAACCCTCAGCTCCTGCATTATACTGAACCAAATATACCCAGCTCTTAGCTTCCGGTACAGGCTGATGAGAATGTCCGTTCCATTCCGCCATTTCAAAATCTCCAGTGTCCCCACAATCTGCACGACCGAGAAACATCTCCCTGAGAATTTCCAGTTCATAGTCAAAATTGTAGAAAATGATGACTCGCGGATGTTTCTCAACAATTTCCAGCAAGGCAACCTGTCGGGCTTCCGATGTATTCACAATCTTCCGCCAAACATAGCAGAGTCCGCCGGCATTCATGATAGGTTCTTCTTTGTATGGGTCCCATCTAGTCCGAGACACATCCTTGTATTTCTCAACATCGTACTTAACATACACATCTTCGTGATGAGAAACAGTAGTCCTCTCGAAATCCATGTTTACCAAAATATTATTCCTCTGCCGAATCAACCGACCAGTATTCAAATATCTGTCCACTTTCGGGAATTTGCTGAATCGGCTGTAAACAATATGCTCTCTGGTAAACTCGGTTCGATTCCGATAAAACCCATTCGCAATAAAGACCGGAATATAATCCTGCCAAGTATCTCCTGGAGTAGCGGAAAGAAGAATCCACTGATTGTTTTTTGCTATTCGCAGAAATGACTTTACCCATGTACCAGAGCCAACTACGCGCTGCTCGTCAAATATAAAGAAGGCGTCCGTAATCTCTGCGTATTTTTTATGTTGTTCCACGAATCTACAATTACTTTGTTTCGATACAGATTGAATTCGTGAGAAGTAGAAAGAAGGAAGGGCGATAACTCACCCTCCCACTCCTTCGTGTCCCGTTTCCGAGCAGTTGTGATGATATAAAGGTCTTTAATTCCAACATCATCCATCACAGCATACTCCTCGGTATCGATTTCTCCGCCATTGCAAATATAATAGTAAGCAAGTGCAGTTCGTGATTTTCCACTACCTACGCCACCACAAAGAATGCAGCCATTTTTCATCTTCTTGACAGCATCCAATTGATAGTCGTAGAGCTGCACCCCCGCCATAATCAGCTTTCCTCATGGTAGTCGTTGGTCCATCTTTTAATCTTGTTGAAATAGCTGCCCTTATTACCCAACGCTTTCTTTGCAATAGCCATCGCCAGACCTTTCTCCGGGTCAAAATCTTCATTTTCCGCCTTTACTACTGTCTTAGTGCCATCTGCCCAGAAGACAATGGTTGCAGGATTGTTGAAGATGACTTTCTTGATCTCCAGTGCCATTTTTCTATGCAGTTCTGCGGTACCGAACATATCGTTCACCGCATATTTAAGAGCATCAAGACGATTTTCCGCCTCCGTTGCTCTCCGGTTCGCTTTGCTGATTTCAGTGGTAGCATACATCAATTCCGGCTTATCAGTATCGGCTGCGTATACATAACCGCCTTTCATGTCGCCAATCAGTTTCTGATTCGGAGAGTTGATCAACCCCTCCATGGTTTTCATAAACTCGCGTGCGTTCATTTCCTTGCTCATGATTTTTCTCCTTTCAATTTTTGTTTACATGTCTTCAAGCACCGCTTCGATGCTGTTTTTCAGATTCGCCATATCGGAATACATTTCGTTTTCCTTATTAGTGCAGTCATCTTCTATGGGGGAATTGTTCAAGAAGAAATCAATCTCACTCAGCAGATTAGTCAGTCTTTCTTTCATCAGATTCTCCTTTCAAAAGCTCGTCCATTTTACGAACCATTCTTCGCATTGCCCACACATCGGAAAAATACATCATTGTAAACCAGTAATTTTCCGTCGAGTCACCCTCGGCAATAGGTTCTGTAAAGGTGTTACCGACCTTGATATAAGCTGCCACGCCCAGCAGAGAAAGCTGAATATAGCACATCAGAGCCACAATCTCGTCAATATCCTGTGCAACTACCAAAACGTGGTTCTGATAATTCAAATGTTCCTTCTCCAACTGCTTTCTTGCGGCATGAACACCAGCAATCAAAGTGGCTCCCGCGCCACAGCATGAGTCACAGATAGTTATGTAGCCCTGTTCATTAACCTGCTGAGCCACATTATCACCTAAGGCAATTTCCGCCATAAGTTCACAAACGTGATACGGTGTAAAGAATTGCCCTCCGGACTCATTGCCTAAATTGAGTTCCATAAAAATACTGCCCAGAAAGTCCTGTTCCTGGCTTTCTTCCAAGGCCAAGACCGTCTGAGCAGCAAGTTCAGGAAATATCGCCTGTTCCTGTTTATTGTATTTCTTGATGATTTTCATATATCTGGCTTCCCGCTCATCATAATGGAATTTATCCACTGGATTCGAGAGCGAGCAGGCAAACATGATTACGAAATCCCTCCAAATATCCCAGGCTCTATGACGATAGGTAAGTTTTCTGAAAGAATCCAAGAACTCCTTTCTACCGTCATTTTTTCTGGGACTTGTTTTGGGTTTCGGCTCCGGCTTTTTGGGAACTTCTGAATCAACATCTTTGCTCGGCGGTTTGTAGGTCGGCATTGAAATCGTAGGTTTCCATTCCGGAACCGGCTTCATTTTTGGCGAATCCGTCTTAGGCGAAGTGGCAGGCGTTTTCTTTTTGGCTGTGGTCTGCTTCTTCTTTTTCTTCCAAAACGCCATAGTTTCTCCTTTCAAAAATATAAGTCTTAGTTGAACGGAAGCTCGTCCGGGCCCTCCATTTCGGCATACTTTTCCGCAAATTCATCTTCCTCGATGGTGACATACATATTTTTTAAATATGCCTTAACCCCCGATTTCTCGTTCTTCGTTCCTTCCTGGATTACCCAGTTGTAGGGGCGGATGGTCAAATCCACATTACGAATCTCAGCATAGTCCAGAGAGTCAATCGCCTCCTCGTCCAACTGCGTTTTCGTTCTTCTGGTAATCATGAACACCTTTGGCGGGATATTTTCAAAGCTTACCGCGACCTGGAGATAGTGCTTCGGCTCATCGCCCTCATCCTTCGGGGTAAGAACACGGATGTTCCACCCCTCCTCAGCCAATCTCTGGGCCAGTTCCGGGTCGTCAATCACAACACAGAAATTGCGGCTCCCAGCTCTGTTATGCTTTCCCTCTTTACCGGAAAAGTTCCGGAAGATGATACGGGCATTCTCCATGATGATATTGTCGTTTACTCTTTTAGACATAATCGTTCTCCTTTTCTTTTAAAATGGTAAATATTCTTCATCGGGATCGTCTTCCGGCGGATTCATGGAATGGCTCATAATCACATCCGAAATATCATACCCAAGGTTGCAATCCATATGGAACTTGTCATTATGGAAATTCGGACAGTCAAAGCACGTCGCGTATTTCATTTCCCCGCAAGGCGGCATCCACGGCGGAACCTCAGAATCAACATCGGCATCGTTGGCGCCAAGCTCCTTAATATACGGGTCGTCAGACACGAACCATTCGAAATCGCCATACTCCGAAATAGTTTTAACTGCATCATCAACCAGCTTGTCGTAATAGCTGCGGTCGATATCGTCTTGCTTATCCAGCTCCCGAACCATTTCCGATTCCAGCCACCTGTATCCTTTTGAACCGGTAGCGGCATAGTATTTTCCATCTTTCTCCCGCATCAGGAGTCCGCCGCCGCATCCGTCCTTGATTGGGCAAAACTGTCCAATTTTTCCGATGAAACGATAATTGTGTCCCTCCTCAATCTGTGGACGAAGTTCATCGCAGGTCGCTTCAAAAGTTGTATCCGAAAGAAGCCCCTTTTTGTAATCGCTCTCAGCTTTAGAGAATGCTTTCTCATGTTCAGACACATCAGGCAGCCCTTCGTTCATATCCAAATATAAAGCACTGCTTACAGATTTGGTCTCGCACATATCCTCAAAAGCGATATCTTCTCCGCTGAAAAGCTTCTTGAACACATAAGGAACCGCAAACTGGGTACCGGTAGCTGTCCATTCGCCGGCGTGCTTACCATCTTTGTACTTGGCAATATAGACCGCGTCATTCACCAAGCACATCCGGTCATATGTAGCCTCGTGCTCAAATGTGTACCCATACCGTTTACCATAATCCATAACAAACTGGATAATTTCCGGCGTAGCGTCAGGAATCTTGATGGAATCTGTCTTGATATGGGCAACAGTAAAGCCCCGTTCCTGCACCTCATGTTTGAGGTTAATCATGAACAGAGCTCCTCGTTTGGCTACAATGTTGTCTTTGTTTCTCGGATCGCGGAACGCATTCTCGAAGGAGGCGGAAGTAAGACCATAAACCGAATTGATTGCTGTCTTCAGAGCATCGGCAAGCTGCTTGGATGTCATTTCACCGTCAATTACTTTCTGGATATACGGCGTGAGCTTTCCATCCAGCATCGTATTGACAATATCCCATGCTTCGTGCTTAATGCTTACACGTCCCTCAACAATATCTCGGAACGCCGTTGTGAACTTCACTCCGAACAGGACTTCTGCAATGGCACTGTGCGGATGCATCGAGGAAACGTCCAGTAACGCCACATTTCCATACATCCCAGGTTCGGCATAGACATACCCACCTTCGCCAACTTCTTCGTCGCGGTAAGTGGATTTTCCATTTTCGAACTTGTAACCAGGAAAATAGGGAAGAAGACTGCCTGCTTCACCGTGGGTTCGTTCCATCATCTCCGGACACGCTTCGGCAAGGAATGAATAGGTTTCCTCATCCAAATCAAATACTGGTTCTGCCAGATTACGATAATGGAACTGGTCCTGCGGCTTCCGGTTGTTTCCAAATATAATTCTGGTAGTCAAACTGTTCGTTGTATCGTTGACGGTCATGTCCGCCAAATCTGCCAGAATCTGCCTTGCCGTCCAGTCCGCTTTCAAATAAACAAAGGATGCCTCGGTAGCGATTACATCGTTATCGCAGTATTCAGCAACTTTTGTCCAGAGTTCTTCCGGTACAGGCTGATCCCACGGTAAGCCAAGCTCCTGGTGATGAGTTCCCGCTTTGATGATTCTAATTTCGTCATCGGAGAACCCTTTCTTTTTCAGTTCCTTTTCCGTGACATTTCCCATTTCGATTTCCAGCTTCTTCAGGCTTTTTTTGTTCCCGGCAGAAGCGAAGTCGTAAACGTCCGTATAACTGACGTTGTAGGCTTCTCCAAAGAAACAGTTTGCACTGCCATTGATGATCTTCTGGGACAGATTATAGAGCTGCTCATTGGAATACCCCATAAGCCGGGCATACAGAATATGGTTGTCATACCGCCGGCAGTTAAAGCCAACCAAACGGAACCTCATTAAGTCCTCTATCTCGGACGGGGTCGGGTTAATCATCCGTACAACCGGCTTTCCCTCGCCTTCGATTTTCCAGTTTACAAGAAAGAGGTTAGGGAAGACCTCAACGTCATAAAATATCAGCTTCGCATTCTCATTTTTCACGGCTGTGGACGTATCGGCGGATTTGAACTGCATCTTGTTTACTAACTTGATACAGTAATCGGCCTGATGAGAGCTGTTCGCTGCAAATGCCAATACCGCATTCCTCATATCCGTGACATCATATTTCAAGTCACTGGAATATGCATCCTCCAGTATTTTGTAAATAAAGTCGATACTGGGCTTAGTACCCGGATGAATCTCTTTATTGAGATTACGTTTTATCAGTGTTCTAAGCCCTTTCTCGCTTTGAACCGCTTCAAAATTTACCATTTTATTTTCTCCTTTCAGCGGTAAACCAGAGCTAATTGTCGCGATAGGCAGGTTGTTGCATTTCGACAGTTTCCGTCTTAATGAACTGTTGCCCGTGAACACCTTAACTTCTATGTGGTCGTCATAAATGCGGCTCAGCTTTGCCGGATCTCCCGTATAAATATAATGCAGATGCACTCCGCATCCGCTTTTACTGAGTTCCGCATAAGTCGGCGGCCATTTACTTGCTTCTTCTACATTTCTTTCAAAAGATTTATTTCCCTCCTCGTCTGGAATATCAAAATCAATTACGATATGGTTTTCGGGAACCTTGACATAGTGCAATTGCGAAGTATCCAGAGAGGACAGAGTGGTTTTGACATTCGCCCACTTTTTCCCAGGCGTACCGGCATCCGTCCCGTATTGGGCCGGGCAGGTTTCACATTCCTTATCGAAAACGGATTCCTGCTCTTTGAACTCGATGGATGTTGGTTTTGTTTCCACAATTTCACCTACCGGATTTTTTTCGGCTTCAAATTTCTCAGTCCGAAATCCAGAATAGTAACTGCGAACCCGCGAACCATCTTCAAGATTGAACCGTTCCTTATAGTCCCGAAAATAGTTTTTCAATTCCTCCTTAAAGATTCTTTGGGAGAATGGAAAAGATACCTTTGCTTCGTCGCAGTAAGTCTTGTACATCTCCCATGCCGCTTTCATTGTCGTCCCGTCTTCTTTTTTGAACACATGGTATGAATCAACAATGAAGTTATAGAAATCATTGGACGCCCCAAGCATGGCAATCGGAATATAATCGTCATACATACCCGGCGCGGATAAATATACTTCCTGACAGTGATACGCAATCGCCCCCAGTTCAAACCCAACCCGCTTCACAATGTCTTTGTAATCGTTCGGATTCAGTTTGTTACCTGTTGGCGAAACATCTATCAATCGCCGAATCAAACCGGATTTCGCGTCCGTAATCTTCACCGGTTTATTTGTCCCCATAAAGAGAAAACACTTGAACCGGTTGGAGTAGGTCGATTTAAACTTTTCGTTCACCGTCATAAGTTCATGAGAAACCAGACTGTTAAGCCTTGTGTTATCTTCAATTCTGGACAAGTCGCCGTCATGCTGGATCGCCACAAGAGGATTGCTCTTAAACGCCTCCAACGCAAAAGAATTACTGGATGAACCCAGTGCTTTCGCATCAAATACCGAGTAATACCCTTCAAAGAGCTGCTGAATGATGTTCAGCACTGTGGATTTACCCGTTCCTGCGGCTCCATATAACACCATGAATTTCTGCAACCGTTTGGATTCTCCCGACACAATCGATCCAATCGCCCATTCAATCTTTTGCCGTTCTTCCTCAGAATATAAAGTTGACATCAGCTTTTCATAGGCAGACAAATCGCCAGCTTCAAGCGGATAATTCAGCTTTTTACTGGCGTAATCTTTTTTATTGGTCTCCGTGTTGGAAAATATAAGTTTTTCATCCAGCATATGAAATGAGTCCCGCATCTGCTTTTGGCAATACTTATGCCAGGAGTCAATCATGCCTGATTCTGCATCCCACATATGCAGGACTTTTATATCGGAGTCAAAGCGCCGGCGGTTTTCTTCTGCGTATCTATCCAGTTCGCGGTCAATGAGCTGCAAAGCATCCTGCTCGTCCGTAGACCATAAACCACGTTCCTCAATCCAGATAGCGTAGAAGTCACCACCTCGAATCATCAGATCGGAGCTTTTTTTAATAATGAACTTCGGATAGATTTCTATTACACCACGCTTTGTACTACGTGTTGAAATCATCAAAAAGTCGATCATCGCATTTTTTACTCTCCTTCCGAGCGCTTTAATTCCTTAATCTCATTGCTGAGTTCCTTTATTTTTTTGTTCTGTTCCCGGCGGTTCAATTCCGTCATAACTACATAAGCGGTCATGGCGCAGGCCCAAAGTCCGACATTGCGGTTGAACCTGCTCTGATGCTTAAGAGTGACACGGATTCCCTTAATTGCCGTTTCCGATGACCGTAAACTTCCGAAAATATAACCAAGCATCTCGCACATCAGCCTTTTCCTCCTTTCATGCCCTTGATAAAACTTGTAGCGGTTTCGAACCGCCAGTCGTCTTTGCCGCCATAGGTAAATATAAATTCAGCGCCATTGGTCTGCCGGACCCGGATGCTGTTTTTACCGTTTGGAAACCATGTGGCAGCATTCTCACCCGCATAAAGCGGAAAATATAGTTCAAACCATTTATATACTTCGTTGCGAGTCATACGAAACCTCCCAAACTATACGATTTCGTCTAAGTACCAGCACATCTGATACCAGATTTCTACCGTTCTCAAATCCCGTCGGCAGTGTTCTACCGTAAACAGACCGCCCTCTCCATTTCGCTTGTATCTTCGGTCTAAGAATCTCTGGATAATCTCGTCCGCATAATTCTCGTCGAATCTTGCATCTGTCATTTTCCGTAAACCGAGATTCTCAATCATACCCCAGAACCATTGTCCGGTCCGATTCCCGATATCCGGGTCGTCCATAATATGTTCTTCACAACGAATAGCGAGAGCAATCATCATTTCTAAAACACTACAAGGGCTATTGTCCAAGTAGCTTGAAATCATGGCGTTTTCGTATGAATTCTCGTAGCCAAACCGATACCGGAGATCTATCCCATCTTCTTCTCGGTTTCCATCCATTTCAATCGTGTAATTAAAATCCACGTTATGGAGGAACCGTAAAAGTTTCTGATAGGACAGACCTCTGGTATACCGGCGGTTGCATACGAGCTGACACATCCAATCGAAGTATTCGCTATTCAGCTCGCTCCTTGTCATCATACCTCCGTCTGATGCGGCCTCTGCTTAATAACGTCCGAATAAGTCCTCTGATCCAGAAGGATTTCGTAGTCGCATTTCAGCCTGTCATTCCTGACAAAGACTGAATCATCTTCATACTCCCCGAAGTGGGCCAGAGATTCCAGACCTACAACATTATCCACATCTTCTACTTTTTCATCATCTTCATCTGCCAGAATCTGGTCTGCATAGTAACTGAGACTGATTCGTTCATAATCCTCAAACTCGCCAAATTCATCCGGTGAGATTACATAGGGTTTCATCTCCATCGCTTCCTGCTCCTCTTTTTTCTCTCCGGCGCTTGCGTTCGAGTAGTTGGTATATCCTTCCCGTTCCAGCCTTGCAGCGTATTCGGAAATATCCGGTTTTTCTTCCGACTTACCGACCTTTGCTGTCTGCGGCTCAGGAGTGACAATCTCAACATCCGTAGCCGATTCCCGTCTGGAGAATATCTCCTTTACCGAATCAATTTCCTCCTGGGCAATCTGCTCATATTTTTTCTTGACATATTGCCAGGTCGCTACGGAGCCGACAGCCGCGCCTAAAACAAACATCACAAAACCCGTTGTTTTACTCATCTTCCTCGTCCTCCTCGTTCTTGATTGTCATTACCGTAAGCGCTAATCCTCCGAAGAGTAAGGATACGCTCAGCAAGATACCTCCGGTAATATGTCTTTTTCTTTTTGTATCCAGCACATAATCGAGCATGGATATCAGGTTCCCGATTCCATCCATGATTACTGCTCCTTTCCGCCGGATAACACGGCAAGACCGCCGACAAAACAGATTCCGGCCATAGCAGCCAGTGTGTAAGATACCAATGTTAAAAAGCCATTCATAAGGTTAATCTCCTTTCATTCATAACTTGAAAAATAGTGGTGTTCTACCTGGAACATGGGAACGCCGTAATCGCTGTAACAGCCTGCGGTGAAGAACATAACGTCGTAGTTTGTCCGAACCTCCAATTCTTCTTTGACAAGCTGACAAATATCATCCCGAACTTCACAGCGGTCTACACGTCCGTTCCACATTGAGGAGAACTGATATGGCTGATAGATAACGTCATAAGCTGTATCGGGAAAATGCTCCGAATCCATGCGATTGAGTATGGTGTCAATCACCAATCGCTTTCCTTTTTCGCATTCTCCTTCGGCCTCTGCCATCGTTACCAATGCTATCAGCGAAATATCCTCCTCAGATAAAAGTTCTTCCTTTGCAACTTCTTCCGTACTTGACTCTGAAATCTCCTCTATCGGAATATAAGTAACCACCGGCATAGATACCGAAGTGATTTCTATTGTCTGTGAATCAGCAGAGATTTCACTTCCGGCAGAGTGTGTGGTGATTGAAAATATCAGAATCACGCACAAAGAAAAAGCTGAAGCTAATACAGTTATTTTTTTCATGTACGTCTCCTTAAAAATATCCGGCTGCCCTTCGCCAGTCTTTTGAACCGAGCCACGGGTAGTCTACCATATCCCGATAGGGATTCCCTGAGCCAACGCCATCCAGTCCATCTATCAGTCACATCAGTTCCCAGATGTTTCCGTCCACATTGAAATCCAGAAGAATGGCCGGCTCAAAACCATTCGCAAAATCAGAATAGCTCAGATTGTCCGCATACAAACCGAAGTCAACATAGTTGTCGCCGATGGGATGCTCCGCATCATAAACCCATCCAACAACCTGACCGGCTTTTGTCGGAGGCAGCCCCAGCATGTCATAAACATCGTTCAGGAAAAGGCGTTTCTTTGCCCTGAGCAAATCATTGGCATACTTTTCCTGTGCTTTCAGGAACATCAGATTGTATTCGTTGTTGCTTTCCCAATGAGGATTCAGGACGCTGTTTCCGTCTTCGTCCATCGTGTATTTCTCAAAGAATCGAGCGTATCCACTTACATCGGACGGGTTGACAACGAAAGCGGTTTTCTTCACTTTCTTTTCTTTGCCGGTTTCCTCATCAATAACGGTCTCGCTTACCTTCTCCGCTTTGATATTGTATTTAAGCTCCCGGTCGATCTCCTTGCCGAAGCGCTCGATAACTCGTTTCCGATATTCCTTGAAACTCTTATCTACGGTTGCATAAGCCGCAGCCAGAGCGACATTCCTTTTCCGAAGAATATTGTTCGATGCCAAAATGCTGGTGATAGATAAAGTGCCAAGAGCCACAGCAGGAGCATACAGCTTGGCAAGTTCAACTCCGGTCTGAAGATAAACAACGGACAGGTCTTTCTTAGAATCCTCAATGGAGTAGTCTTCGCCCGCCTTGGTGACTCCCTTTTCTGTTGCATCGTGAATCTCATCCACATCGTTCTTCGTTTTGTCGATGATTTTTCCGACCTTCGTTGTCGCCCGGCACGCCATGACCGTACTCGCTACAGTTCCGACGATGCCCGCCACAATGAGAATCTCAGGGCTGTGCTTTTTTAACTGAAAGCCGACTTTATTGAAGGTTCCGCTTACCTTCGTCATGATTTCTTCTTTTTTCATGGTTAATTGTTCTCCTTTTCCAAATTTTTGAGATGGTCAATAAGATGCTGCGTGTACCACATGATTTTCTCCAAATCCTGGATTCCGTTCTTTTTCTTCCAACGGCACGCATATTTGATGATGTTACCGGTATCCACCGCTTCAATACCCTTGAGGTCGAACGTAAAAGCTTCTATTGCCTCGATTACTTCTAACCCGGTTTCTGACTGGTAGTGATCGGGATGGGATACCATTTTGTCCCTTGATTCATACATAGCAAATCCCTCCCTAATTCAGCGGAAGCGCTTTAGGCAGCTTGAGAATATAACCGTCTCTTACCCGAACGGGCTTGCATCCGCTGATGTCTGTCCAGCCGTACTTATTCACGGCATAATTGTTTGTTGATACGTCAGCCAAGTCATACAAGTCGCCAACGCTGACCACTCCATACTGGCTGATAATGTCGTTCATAGCATCGAGAACGGACTCAGCATCTCCACGGGTTTCAAATATAATGTCATCATAATCATACCCGCCCCTCGTTCCCGCTGAACGATAATCCCTCCTTCGGTCTGAATCCCGGTCATAGAATTTTCCGTAAGAAACCTTGGACGCCGTCGCGCTTTTCTTGGTGCGCCCTGTCTCACCGTAAAGAATCATATCAATTCCGTTTGTCACGATATCTGAGATTGCTTTCTTTACCGCCGGTACCAGAACCTCCATAATGATATAGGATTTGACATTCCCGACATCCTCGGAAATAAAGATATCGGCAAACTTCTGCATTTCACCTTTCTTTTTTGATTTGGCAGAGCCGGTGATTACTTTCCCTACTTTTTTCTCAGGTAAAGCATCGGATTCTCGCTGTTCTTCTTTGGATTTATGAGAATTCGGCTTGTATTCTTCCATTTACGTTCTCCTTTCGTCAGCAGCAATCAGCTTACCCGGCAACGTAATTCTCGTATTAGGAAGCCTGTTGTGCTGTTTTTTAAATTGATACACAAGATTACTCCTTGCTTTTTTCTCAGACACGGCATAGGTGGTCGATTTCCAACGATGCGCGACACAGTTTTCAAACTCCATAACCGGTCCGTCATACGCATACTGGTTCATAAAAACACCTCCTGCAAAAAGGAAAAGGGAAAGCACCTTGTTTCAGGTACTCTCCCTCATCCGACCCCTGTTTTCTAATCCTTATTCCGGATCTTCAACATTTTCTTCGCTTACGATAGTTGCTTCCTCGAAGTCGTCGAAATCATCCCGCATGACCGTCTGCTTGTTCAACTTATGGGCCCTGATGCGGGCTATCGTCGGGTCGATGATGTACTTACCAGCCACATAGCCGGCAATAAACACCAATCCGAAAACAGCCGCGGTCTTAAAGCCGCCAGCGGAACTTGCCTTTACGATTTCCTCAGTAGTGGTTTCCATAACCTCTTCGTTCGTCATAATTTCATTAGCTTCCATTTTTGTTCTCCTTTCATAGTTAGAAAAATAGGTGGTTCTTCCATTAAAGCCATTGTTTTTTTCGCGCATTAACCGTTGCTGAAATCGTATCTCGGAGCGATGTGATACTCGATTACAAGGCAAGGCGTTCCGTCATCAGCCAACTGAGAGCTGAACGACACATCAATATATCCCTGGTCGATATTCCAGCCGAGCTCATCTCCGATAGAAGTCCCATTCAACCCGATTTCGTAATAGAACTCGTTCAGGGAAATATACATCTCATCCCGCATTCGTAGATTAAGCTCATTGACGGCTTTCTTTATCTTCTCGATATCAGACTTGAAATATCGCCCGGATACCGTATCAAAGCAGAGGGTATTTCCACGCTCAAGAATAACCACCTCACGATTGCTTACCGGATTCTTCTCGATTTTATCCTTGGCAACCGCGTCACGGATACCCTGTTCTTTTTTCTCCCCGATGGTTTCTACCACTTTTTCTTGATACTCTTTCAAAGCCGATTCCGAAAGCGTGTAAGCCGTAGCAAGCGCTGCTCTTCGCCTTATATTTACTGAACTGGCTCCGATTAAACAGGCTATTGAAACAGTTCCGATAACAGCCGCCGGAATGTAACAAGCCCACGCCACATGAACGGTTTCTTTCGGAGTGAGTTCGTTCACCTCCAGCTCATTCTTCCTTTCTTCAATGAGAATTAGAGCTTTTGGTGTAGCCCGGACCGCCATCACGGTTGTTGTAATCATCCCGGCAATCCCGATACCGGTTAGAATTTCCGGACTGTGTTTTTTCACGGCAGTCCGCATGTTTCGGATAGCTGCCGCTATTGTTTTTTTGTCCATTGATGTTCTCCTTTCGAATCTGGTCGCACATAAGCGCATCCCCTTTCAAAAATATAAATCCGCCCACAAGGGGCGGCGATTATTTAACCAACCAGAACTCCGGACGAACCCCGTCAGAGGCCGAAGCGGCGTGGTAGGCCGTATAGCCACTGCCGGTCACAAGAGCGAAATGAGCCGAAGAAACGCTCCTCTTGGCCGCATTGCGAAGCCACCACCAGCACCAGTCATCCTCAAAATCACAGACTCTGTTTCCACGCCGCTTCATAAGCTCGAACTGCTCATCATTATCCGGCTCAAAGTTTTCGTAAAAATCGTCATGGCCGAAAATCTCCCCGTATGTAGGAAGCGTAATCTCACGAATTTTGGTTCTCAGCTTTTCCGGAAATGCCGGAAGAACCGTTTCGCGGAGCCACCTGCACATATCCGATTTGTCGAAACCGCCCTCATTGGTGTTGGTCTCATTCATCGGATGCCGGGCGATAACATCGTCAAACAGGAAAAGAATTCCCTTGTCCGTCACTCTCTGAGCCGTGGCCGTAAACTTTCCGAAGCCGCTCAGCCTCACCGTAATCTGATCTCCTACACAAATTTCGTTTGTCTTGAACTGCACCTTTCTTGCTACCTTCATGATTTTTTCTCCTTTCAAATATGCATGTGTTTATTTAATTCATAGCTCGCAGAATATCAAGAATATCTGTGGCTACGTCATGCGCAACTGAAAATATAAAACTGTCGTTTCGTTCGTCATGTTCGATACCTGAAAATTCATCCGTCCTTCGGACAAATTCTTCTACAACCTCCATTGGCGAAATATCCCGATGGTGTTGAATGCTCTTAAGGATTTCCTCTGCCGCCCATCGTCCATAGCTTCTTTTTCGAAACTCATACTTTGGCCAATTTCTTTCCGGTTCAAACAAGTCGAACATATAATCTTCAATTACTGAAATAACTCGACTGTCCATAGGGTCCTCCCGAACAGAAAAGAAGAGTCCCTGTTAGGACTCCTCAATTTCGTCATCTCTTTTGGCAAGTGCTTCGTTTACCTTTTCTTCGATTTTTTCATCCATCTTCTGCTCGTTGACCCAATCGGTTACAAGCGTTGCCGCCACTCCGATCACAGTCGCTGCCAGACCAAGAACTTTAATCAATTTACTTTTAGTAGTCATAAAGCGATTACCTCCTTTTCATAATAGAACTTGCAATTTTTGCGAACTACTCAAATTTGTTAAGTGCCATCGTGTCAATGGTGATGCATTCCAGTCCGTCTTCCAAAATCGTTTTCTGATTGTCGAAATCTAACCAATAGGCATCCATTTCTTCAACCATGTAGGTTATGTCCCATCCCATCTCATCGCCGTTAGCAACCCCATCAATGCCAAGAAATGATAGGTATTCATTTAAAGAACAGTCGCCCCTCAATGCAAGATTCCGATTCACATGGTATTGAGCGTTTAATACAGCCGCCATCGTCGTGGTAAAATACTTCTTCGATATAAGATCGTAGAAGAGCAGTTGCTCGCTTTCCGGGTCCATATCCATGTTATAAACCTGATAACCCCAATCACTCGAAGCAACTTTTGCGTCTTTTGCCATTTCAGCATGGATTTTATCATCCGCATCATTCCCATAGACTTTTTTAGCTGCCTGCCGGTATTGTTTGTAGGATTCGTTGAGCATGGCGTATGCGCTCGTCAAAGCTGCTTGATTTCGTTTGTCCATCACACCAATACCAATGATACAGGTAACAGTCCCAACGCCTATTAAGACTGACGGAATATAACATTTCCAAGTTGTTTCCACCAGTTCCATAGGGGTAAGCTTATCCGTTTCCAGCTCATCTTTCTTGGCTTTGATAAGCCGCAGCGCTTTGGGTGTTGCCCGTACTGCCGTTACAGCCGTACCAACAACGCCGACGATTCCTAAAGCGGTTAGGATTGTTGGGGATGATCGTCGTAACCCCGTTGTGAATTTGCCCATATGTTTTCTCCTTTCAAATATAGAATTTCATCTTGGAATAACGGCATCCGGATTTAACACCACCATTGAGTCACAGTCCCAGCCATACAACTCAAAATGTAAGTTACCAGAAGCTGTATCTGCATACTCATCCCCGTACCAACAAAGTTCTATCGCATCAATTCCAAGACGAACACACTTTTCAAAATCGATAAGATAACAAGAACTAACTCTCGAATTCTTAATACAGGGAAGTCTACTAAGTTGTGACGGTGTGCTAATAATCGCAATTTTACTTTCATCCTTCATGACAAATTCGAAAGAACAATCTTCATTACATTCTCTAAATTCTTCTATGGCACACCAATTCTTCCAACCAAAAGAAGCGTTTTTTCTCGACGCCCAAAGACCACCTTTTGGTTTTACCCAACAACGTTTGTTTTTAATTGGAAAATTTAAAAGAGGATTAAACTGTGTTGCCCCATAATGAATATAAATTTGCCTATTCATAAGTTTTCTCCTTTCATTTTGGCAAAAAATAAAAGAGCCGTTGCCGACTCCAAATCTAAGAGAAGCAGATAAGATTCGAACTTATAACTTCCACGGGTGTGTGGCGCTCTACCAATTGAGCTACTGTCTCTCCATAATATAACCTGTAAATTTCGCGTAAAAAGAAAAAGAGCCGCTGATAACGGCCCAATTTCCTTTAACTCAAACCAATCTTTTTCAGAATCTTCACGAGTTCTTCCTTTTCCAGTTCAGCATCTACATCCAGATGAACATGCGTCTTACCATCGGTAATCGTGGTTTTTATTTCATTAAGCTGGATATCAATATCATATCCGAGCTTTTTTCGTAATACCATCTTTACCAGTTTTGAAATCATATTCGTTGTGAATTTAGACACGATCTTCATTTCGTCCATACTCCTTTTACTCCTTTCAAAATCTGTTGATTTTTCCATAAAAGAAGCTGTAAATTTAGCGTCTAAATATCACGTCTGTCAAAGACCGTCTCCCATCGTTCTCTCGCAATTGGCTTCATTTTCAACGCCCACATAATCTGCCGGACGGTAACAGTAGGGTAGAGACCATCTTTACATTCTCCAGATCGTTCGTCAAAGTATTTCTTGAATCCAGGATGTAAATATAAATCATCCGTAAGCCAGGGGTCAACCTCACTCCACCAGGTACTCTTTGTTTCAGAATCATATCGCTGCTGAATAACAGCCAATCCTTTATCATTTATTTGAAAGAGGGTGCAACTGTTATAAACCGGATGTTCACAAATATAAAGTTTGCCATACATAGAAAGATAAATAGTCGGCTTTTTGTAATGATATCTCATGCCAGCCTCCTAAAAGCAAAAGAAAGAGCCCTCGTCAGGACTCCCTCTTGTGTTGATAATTCTTTAATCGTCAAATAGTTTACATGACGTTTTGCAATGTGGATACGGACCTCCACAGGCTCTGCATCCCGCCGGCGGAATATCGCCTCCATAACTCTTATGTACGCTTGATGTCCATTCCACTTCTTCGTCATCTTCGTACTCATACTCCATTTCATCTACTTCCCATCCGCATGATGGGCAGGCGTAAATATCACATCCGCCGTTTGGATCTTCCCAGCGTTCCATTACAGCCCCACATTTGTTGCAAATCGCATACCCGTTATTCAGGTATTCTACCAATTCCATACCTTCGGGTCTGATAATTTTTTGGCTCATAAAGTCATTACCTCCTTGATAATCTGAAAGTAACGGTATTATTGTACGGTTACTCTCTGTATTAAGTCAAGAGATAAAGAGCTCTTTTGCATCTCCTTTCCATAATAGGGGCTGTAAAAATCACGAAGAAAAAACGAAAAGGACATGCTTTTCACACGTCCTCTCGTTCTGGAACTTTCAAATTCCTTATTTCTTTGTGGGTCTAAAACGGTTAAATAATCCTCTGAATGTTGTTGAGGTGTATGTTCCGTTCTCCTCGAACTTAAATCCCCTGCGCATCCATACCGCATAGAACATCAACGGCAGCACCAACTCAGCCGCAGCTATACCCAGCTTGAAGTATCGGTCTTTGACCTGCTCGGCTAACTGGTTCTTCTTGAATTCATCATCGTTTTTACGATTTTCCGATTTCTCCTCAAAGTCCAGCGCCGTTTTAGTCTCATCGACCCTCAGCTTGTACAGCGTTGCCAGATTTTCTGTCGCCGTTAAATGCTCTTTGCTCCCAAATTGCAGAGAAGATAATGCTTCGATTTCTGCTCTAATCTCCTCATCCAACAAGTTGCGAATTTCTTCCATTTTGTTTCTCCTTTCATCGGTTTTATCAGTTTCCATAAAAGGAACTGTTATTTCTGCGAAATATAACTTTTGAGGTTGACTTTAAGAATTATATACTTCTTGGATGCTACGGCATCTACATCCTTGGACAGTTCCAGAAACATAAATGGTCCATCCGGGTCAGAGGTATCGATCCGTAAAGTGCCAAAATCCAAAGGTTTGGTTACCATTCTGGTTATAATCGAGCCAACCACGATACCGATTGCAAAGATGATTATAAGTTCCATAGAGTTCTCCTTTCAAAATGTTTTTCAGAATCTTCCACCCGGGAATTTTTCAGATATCAAAATACCACGTTTTTCCGTCACCTGCGTACTGGATTTCTAAGCTAGGATAAAAAGAAAGAGCCCTTGTTAGGACTCCTTCCTGCTTTTATGTCGTGATACGAGTTTTATGATACCGTAAACAGTGACAAAACAGATTGTACTTCCAATAGCACCAATAACGTAACCTTTGTGCAATCCAGATCTAACTCCTTCTCCCCAGTATGCACATAAAGTTTCACGATGGTCCACTAAAAGCTCATTTAGTTCTTCTCGTCTCTTTTCATTTAACATAAAATCACGTCTCCTTTCATAAAAGGAGCTGCTATTTCTGCGAACCCTCACCTTCATAGATGATTTTCTTTCTCAAATCAGACCACGAAATATAACGTTTCTTCCTACAGACTGGACAGAAGAACTTAATTACCTTGCCACCGATGTCTTCCAAATCCTGACTGTCCGCTTCCAACCGGCTTTGACAATTCGGGCAGTTGAACCGATAGACCTTCTTTACTGCAATGTCTACGATCTTCATATCAACCACGCTCCTTGTTTAGCAGCCAGAAGAATCGTCTGTACAAGTCGTAATAGACATCCTTGCAGCATGGAATATCTAATCTAGCTTTCAAACAGTCATAAGAGATGCCATTCGTAACAGCCTGCAAAATATAAGTTCCAAGCACTGCGTCAGTTTCTTCAGCCACCAGTTTCACCAAATCCATTCTGTCGGAGTAAAATATCCTCGCCTCTGCACATTTCGCTGTCGGATCGCCAAGATGCTGCCGATTTGAAAACAAAACTAAATCGGTTGGTCTCTTAGCCAACCCGTCCAAGGCTAAGTATGCTTTCTTCCAGATAGGGTACTGGAGACAAAAATGCTTCAGCTCGTAATAACGGTGTTTTTCAATCCAATATGGATTCTTCTCAGACAGCTCCGGCCGTATCGTTGTTCCCATCAGCGCTTCTCTCCTTTCCACAAATAGCCCGTTTCTTCATAGAGGAGCTTCGGAGAAATATAGAAATTGATACGTCCGTACCTCGAATTCATCTCCTCAATGTTGGTTACAAGTTTGCCGTTTCGAGTGGCCTTTCCAATTGGAAGCCATCCAGATATGATTCCGGCTCTTACCCAGGATGCATCCTTACCGTACACTCTGGCTGCGACGACCACCGGCACCGAACCCGACTCAAATATAATTTCTGCCATTGGCTCTCGCCTCCTTTCAACGGCTATTCTAGGATAAGAACTGCTTTTAGTAAAAACAACCTCGGTGGTTTAGTGACTACAAGGGAATCTGCACTTTCTGAGAAATCCACCGAATCATAGTCATCTCACAGGGATAATCCTCGTATCCGATCGTCTCGCAAGTAATAAGTCCCTCAATCACGCCTCGGATAATTTCTGCCTCATACTGCTTGTACGGAAAAATATCATCTGGAAGCTCTCTATGTAAATGTCCACATTTGATACAGCGTAATCTCCGGACCTTAATCCAGTTTGTACTTCTCCTTTTTGTCCGTACAACTCTCGGAACGCTGTCGTAGTATTTCAACGCTCCGCCGCAATCAGGACAGGTTGATTCGTCATGAGTAATCATATACATCACCTCCAGAGTGAAAAAATAAGTGTAGGAGTAGTTGACAATTCCTACACTATGATATATGATTACTAATGGCAAATCAACAGAAACTCAGAGATTTGTCAAGAAAGGAGTGAGCGCACCATGCTGATGCAATGTCCAGAATGCCAACTGCAAGTAAGTGATAAGGCAACCTACTGCCCTCATTGTGGCTATCCAATGCAGCCGGACCTAAAACCAAGAAAACCTCGCAAATCCAATAAGCGAAGAAGATTGCCAAACGGATTCGGACAGATAAGCGAAATCAAAGGAAGAAATCTTCGGAATCCGTTTCGTGCTATGGTTACAGTTGGAAAGACTCCGACTGGACGACCTATTTGTAAGCCGCTCAAACCGGAGTCGTACTTTCCCACTTATAATGATGCCTATGCTGCTTTGGTAGAATATAACAAGAATCCATATGATTTAGAGCCAGCCATAACAGCAAGAGAACTTTATGAAAAATGGACAGAAGAATATTTCAAGACTCTGAAGAACGATGCGAGCGCAAGAGCCGTTACCTCTGCTTGGGCATATTGTTCGTCGGTTTATGATATGCGGGTAATGGATATCCGGGCACGCCATGTAAAAGGCTGCATGGAAGAAGGCGTAGCTGTAGTCAGGGGAAAAGAGCAGCGGCCAAGTGCATCCATGAAAAATAAAATTAAATCCTTGTTCAACCTCATGCTGGATTACGCTTTGGAATACGAGATTGTTGATCGCAACTACTCCAGAAGTTTCAATCTGACAGAAGAAACCATCAAAGAAATCCAGACCGTTAAAAAGGAACACATCCCGTTTACGGATGAAGAAATTGCATTGCTTTGGGAACATGTGGACGATAAACGGTATGTTGACGCAATCTTGATTCAATGCTATTCTGGATGGAGACCGCAGGAACTTGGATTGATACGGTTGGAAGATGTTGATTTGGAGAATTGGACTTTCAAAGGCGGTATGAAAACAGATGCCGGTACCGATAGAGTTGTTCCGATTCATTCAAGGATACAATCACTGGTTCTCCGAAAATATAAGGAGGCAGAAACTCTTGGGAGCGAATACCTTTTCAACTGCACTGATCCAGACAGCAACCGGAAAAATATAAAGTTCACATACAACCGGTATCAAAAGGGATTTACAAGAATCCGTGATGAACTGAAGTTGAATCCGGACCATAGGCCACATGACGGACGAAAACATTTCGTGAGCATGGCAAAAAAATATGGCGTCGATGAATACGCCATCAAATATATGGTCGGACATAAGATTTCTGACATCACTGAAAAAGTGTATACAGCAAGAGAGTTTGACTGGCTGCGAGAGGAAATAGAAAAAATAAAATAGAATGTCTTTTGTGTAGGAATATTGGTATAGGAGTGGTGCAGGAATAATATACGATTTACATACATTTCCCTGCTTTTTACCACTTCTAACCGCTTTTAAAAGTATTGATTTTACTGGGTTTTTCGCAAATAGCCAGCTTAGGAAGTTTCTATAATAAAATATGCCGAAAAAAAAGATAAATCCTGTATCAAGGAATGCTTTGAATCCATCCCTAAACAGTTAAGCAAAGAAAATAAAAAATTTCAATATTCTGTGGTAAAAAAGGGATCTTCTGCAGCCAGGTATGCAGGCAGTCTTAAG
Source organism: Clostridiaceae bacterium (assembly GCA_910574345.1). Classification (GTDB taxonomy): domain Bacteria; phylum Bacillota; class Clostridia; order Lachnospirales; family Lachnospiraceae; genus UBA3402. The sequence goes on from CAJSZV010000007.1 coordinate 223,429, forward strand.
TGGATTGAAGACGCCGGAATCATCTCCCGATGCTACAATCTCTCTATCACGGAATTGCCCCTGGAAGGGAATGCCGAAGGCGACGTGTTCAAAGTATATATGAGGGACTGCGGGCTCTTTGTCAGTATGCTGGAGGATGGTACTCAGTACGATATTCTTCAGGGAAGTCTCTATGGATATAAAGGCGCTATCTTTGAAAATCTTGTTGCAGATATTTTTTCAAAAATGGGACGCAGATTATATTACTTTCACAAGGATTCCGGGTTGGAAGTTGACTTTATTATCCGCTATAAGGGAGAATGCACCCTTGTAGAAGTAAAAGCGTCCACAGGAAATACCAAAAGTACAAAAACCATTCTGAATCACCCTGAAAAGTATCATGTTTCCAGTGCCATTAAACTGGGAGATTATCATGTGGGAAAGTTCGGACAGATACTTACCCTTCCCCTGTACATGGCATTTTTGCTGACCGAGTTTTAAAAAGCTTCTTCTCCCCCTACGTCCGCGCCGGAGCTGCGGCTGCCATGGCAGCCGCGGCTTTCTACATTACCAGCATCTCAAGAAGCTTTCTCCCCGCCGGCGATATGGGACTTTTCTGATGGGTGACGATACACATCTGCCGCCGGGGCATGTCATGATCAAACTCTAAGCAGAACAGTTCACCGCTCTCAAGCTTCTCTTTTGCAAAATCCTCCACCACGCAGCCGATTCCCATATTCCTTACGGCAAACTGCACGATCATATCGCTGGTGGCCAGCTCAAATTCCGGCGCCAGCTCCACTCCCCGTTCCCTCAAGTATCCATCGGTAAATGACCGGGTGCTGGTGCTGCCCTCCAGGACGATGCAGGGAAGCTCCTTTAATGCCTGGTATCCCAGACATTTACCCTTAAGATATGCAAACTTCTCCCCTGCCACGAACACATCGCGGACGGTCCTGACCGGAATCAGCTTTGCATTGTCAGGAACCTGGGCCGGGGTGGTAACCACACCGAAATCAATCCTTCCCTCTTCAAGCGAGCTTATGGTCTCCGGGGTGGGGGCATTGGACACAATGACCTTAACTCCCGGATATGTCTCATGAAACCGTTCCAGAAAGGGCAGAAGGTAAAACTGAAGCGTCATATCGCTGGCTCCGATGCGCACATCCCCTGTGTCTAAGTCCTGCATTCTCTTAAGGGTCCGTTCCCCGTCCAGGATCATCTCCAGGCCCTTCTCCACATAGCCGTATAGAAGCTCTCCCTCCTTCGTAGGGTGAACGCCCTTGGATGTGCGCACAAAAAGCCGGCAGCTTAGGGCAGTCTCCAGCTGCTTTACGGCCTGACTCACGGCAGGCTGGGAGATACACAGCTGCTCCGCCGCCATGGTGATGCTCCCAAGCCTTGCCACCTCATAGAATACACGGTAATACTCTAAACTGATGTCCATTCACCTGTCCGCCGTTTCATTAATATCGGTCCAAAAACTCTGTAATTGTAAGAATCTCTGGAGCTTCAACATCTAAAACAAGGAAGTCTTTATCTCCACTTACAAATACATCAACATTCTCCAGTATCGCTGTTGCCAAAATTGGCGAATCCTTCATGTCACGCATCTCTGGGAATCCATTTAAGTCCAACATTTTGGGGGTATACACAAGTTCAAAGGGTAATTCCAGGAAAAACATATCAATAAATTTTCTCTTGGCAGGAAATTTCCTGCTGGCAACCAGGCGTAATTCTTCAATGACATAATCACACACAACAATCTCATGATTTTCTGTCAATCGCTTTGCAAATTCTCTTGTCTGCCTGGAAGGAAAGAAGATCATAGAGACAAAAATATTGGTATCAAGCATTACTCTCAAATCAATACCCCCTTACTTCCTTCCTGATCTCTTTCATATATTCCTGCATTTCTTCCTCAGAGTGAAACCCTGCTTTTTCGGCTTCTCCCTCAAATGCCTTCTCTGCTCTTTTGAAAGCCTGCGTTGCGGAATTTTCAAAATAAAATCTTCCATTTTCCTCCAAAATTATTATTTTATCTCCGGCCTTCAAATTCATTTTATTTCTTACAGATATAGGAATGGTTATCTGACCTTTACTAGAAACTTTTGTTATTTCCATTCTCAGCCTTCCTTTCAAAATTCGATTTCTTAAAACAAATCTTCCATAAGCCCCTCCACAGCCCTTTTCACCGTTCCCTCCGCAAAGGGACTGCTAAGTCCCGCCAGGTCAAGAAGCTCAAAATATCCCTTGCTTCCCCCCGCCTGACACAAACGGTAATAATCCTTCCAGGCCTGGTCCCGGTCCTTCTTCATGCGGCCGTAGAACTCGAAGGCACCCATCTGGGCCAGGGCATAGTCGATATAGTAGAAGGGGAACAGGAAGATGTGCTGCTTCTGCATCCAGAACCCGCCTTCCTCCAGGAACTTGTGGCCATCATAATCCCGCCATGGCAGGTAAACCTTCTCCAGCTCCTTCCATACCTTCCTTCTGTCAGAAGCCGTCATGGACGGATTCTCAAATACCTTGTGCTGGAACTCATCCACACATACCATGTAAGGCACTGCCTCCAGGGCCTCCATGACGTGGGAATAGAGATATCTCCCTGCCTTATCCCCGAAGAACAGCTCCATCCACGGATGAGTAAAATACTCCATGGTCATGGAATGAATCTCCGCCACCTCATAGCTGGAAAATACCATATCCATAAGCTTTATGTTCCTGGAGGCGGTGTAGGCCTCAAAGGCATGGCCCGCCTCGTGGGTCAGCACATTGACATCCGCATTGGTCCCGTTGAAGTTGGCAAAGATAAAGGGAGACTTGTACTCCGGAAGGAAGGTGCAGTAGCCGCCGCCTCTCTTGCCCTGCCTGGTCTCTAAGTCAAACATGTCGTGGTCCGCCATAAAGTCAAAGAACTCCCCGGTCTCCTTTGAAAGCTCCCTGTACATCCTCCGGGCCTTTTCTACCAGCTCCGCCCTGTCTCCCTCCGGCACCGCATTTCCCTCAGGAAATACAAGAGCCTCATCATAATAGCACAGCTTCTCCACGCCCAGACGGGCCGCCTGCTCTTCCCTCAGTCTCCTGCACAGAGGAACAATGACCTCTCTCACCTGCCTGCGGAACTCCTCCACATCCCTGGCGCCGTAATCATACCGGCCTCTTGCCAGATAGATATAGTCAATATAGGAGTCAAACCCCAATTTCTTCGCCATACCGGCCCGAAGGACCACCATCTTATCGTAGATCTCATCCAGCTTCGGGGCGATCTCCTCATACAGATCTCCCCAGGCCGTCATGGCTTCCTTCCTCTCCTGCCGGTCCGTGCTCTGCATATGCTTTAACAATCCGTAGAAATTGCACTTCTCCCCCTGAAACTCTGTGGATGCCCCAGCCGACACCTTGGCATACTCCTGAGTCAGACGGCTCTCCTCCACCAGATCGTTAACGATCACCGGATCAGACAGCTTCTGATTCACTTCCATAGCCTTAAGATAAAACTCGCCGAACTCCTCTTCCCACTGCTTCCTGAAAGGAGACTCTAAGATCACCTTCTCCGCCTTCTGGGACAGAATCCCCATCTTCGGCCCCTCCTGGTTGAGATAATTCATCTCCCCCTCATAGAACGCATCACCCGTATCCATAGTATTGCGGATGCTGGCTACCGTAGACATGGTACTTCTCTTATACTCTTTCTCCTTTTCCTCAAGGAAAAGCTTCCTCATCTCCTCATAAGACCCGGCCCCTTTCAGGGCCTTAATATACTCCTCCATCTCCTTTGCCGCCTGTTCCATATCCGGCCTCACGTACAAAATATCCGAAAATTTCTCCATGGTGATCTCCTCTCTTTCTGTTCTTTTCTGTCTCCATTCTAAATCGAGCAGGGAAAGTTCTTTCTCCCCCTGCTCAACCCACAGAGTGCATGCAGCAAAGCTGCTAATATCCTTACGCACCCCTGTGTATACGAAAAGCCGGCTTCTGCTACGTTAAAGCCGGCTCTCAGTATATTAAATGCCTAAGGGTTTATAAGGGGGCACAAAAGCCGACAACATATTCACGGGAGGATTCCCCTCTGCCGGCGCGTTTCTTTTGAATCGCCAGGAATGTAGTCTTGCCGGAACATAGATATCCGATGAGGGGACATTTGCCTCGCCGGTCCTTAGCGCCTGTCTTCCAAAGCTCTTAGGATGTTAGTGTTCGGGTAGGCCTGTGCACTTGCTGCGCTGGCCGTACGATAATTTGGCTTGCGGGCAAAAATCCCATCGCCGCAGGCGATTTTCATGGATTTTTGCCAGTTGCTGTGAACGCATGTGAACAGCAACCTTAGTACCGCTGCTGAGGCAACAAAGCGAAAGCGGTCCCCGAATGGATATCTATGCTCCGGCAAGACGGCCCCCTGCCGATCCCCCAGCAAACAAGCCTCCCTATACCGTAATCTCTGCCGTCATTCCCAGTATCTCTTCATTCTTCTTAAGAACCGGCCCGATAACTTCACGAAGGAACTCCTCCACCTGCTCCGGCGCCCGCCCTACATAGCGCTTTGGCTCCATGGCCTTTTTAAGCTCATCCATAGAAAGCCCGAAAGCCGGATCCGCGGCAATAAGCTCCAGGAGATTGTTGTCCAGCCCCTTTTCCTTTACATTCTTCCCTGCCTCCATGGACAGCTGACGGATCTTCTCATGAAGCTCCTGCCGGTCTCCGCCTGCCTTCACCGCATCCATCATGATATTCTCCGTAGCCATGAAAGGAAGTTCCGCCATAAAGTGTTTCTCAATAACCTTGGGATAGACTACCAGGCCGTCCACCACATTGAGATACAGATCCAGGATTCCGTCCACCGCCAGGAACCCTTCCGGAATGCTAAGCCTCTTGTTGGCGGAATCGTCCAAGGTTCTCTCAAACCACTGGGTACTTGCCACCAGCATGGGATTCATCACATCGGACATAACGTAATTGGCCAGGGAGGCGATTCTCTCGCTTCTCATGGGATTTCTCTTGTAGGCCATGGCAGAAGAACCGATCTGATTCTTTTCAAAAGGCTCCTCCACTTCCTTCAAGTGCTGGAGAAGGCGCACGTCATTGGAAAACTTATGGGCGCTCTGAGCAATGCCTGCCAGCACATTTAAAACTCTGGTATCCACTTTTCTTGAGTAAGTCTGGCCTGACACCGGATAACAGGAATCAAACCCCATCTTGGACGCGATGATCTCATCGGCTCTGCGGCACTTGTCGTGGTCGCCGTCGAAAAGCTCCAGGAAGCTGGCCTGAGTTCCCGTAGTCCCTTTAGAGCCCAGCATCTTCATGGTGGAAATCACATAATCCAGATCTTCCAGATCCAGGTAAAGGTCATGAAGCCACAGGGCAGCCCTTTTTCCCACTGTCGTGGGCTGGGCCGGCTGGAAATGGGTAAATGCCAGGGTCGGCTGATTCTTATACTGATCCGCAAATTTTGCCAGTTCCGCCATAACATTGATCAGTTTCCGTCGAACCAGCTTTAAGGCGTCCGTCATAATAATAATATCCGTGTTGTCCCCCACATAACAGGAGGTAGCCCCCAGATGGATAATTCCCTTTGCTTTCGGACACTGCTGTCCATAGGCATAGACATGGGACATGACATCATGACGGACCTGTCTCTCTCTCTCCTTTGCCACATCATAGTTAATATCATCCTTATGGGCTTTCAATTCATCAATCTGTTCCTGGGTTATGGGCAATCCCAATTCCTTCTCCGTCTCCGCCAGGGCAATCCACAGCTTCCTCCAGGTCTTAAACTTCATATCAGGAGAGAAAATGTACTGCATCTGTCTGCTGGCATACCGCTCGGAAAGAGGGCTTTTATATCTGTCATTCATTGAATCCGGCTCCTTTTTCTCACTGGCAGTCACTACTTAATTCCCAAACGTCTGAACACTTCCTCATAAGCGTCTTCCACATTGCCTAAGTCTCTTCTGAATCTGTCCTTGTCTAACTTCTCATGGGTCTCTTTATCCCACAGCCTGCAGGTATCAGGAGAAACCTCGTCAGCCAGGATAATCTGTCCGTGGAAACGTCCGAACTCGATCTTAAAGTCAATGAGCTCAATGCCAAGGCTGGCAAAATACTTTCTCATGACCTCATTCACTTTGAAGGCATACTTGCTGATGGCATCAATCTCCTCCTCCGTAGCCAGTTCCAGAGCCAGGGCATAATACCTGTTGATAAACGGGTCATGGAGATCATCATTCTTATAGCTGAACTCCAGGGTGGGCTGCTTTAACTGGATTCCCTCTTCCATGCCCATCTTCTTGGCAAAACTTCCGGCGCTGAAGTTGCGGATAATCACCTCAAGGGGCACGATCTCCACTTTCTTCACCGCTGTCTCTCTATCATTCAGTTCTTCGATCAGGTGGGTGGGCACGCCCTCTGCTTCCAGAAGTTTAAATATATGGTTGGTCATGCGGTTGTTGATGGCGCCCTTTCCTACGATGGTTCCTTTCTTCTGTCCGTCGAATGCAGTTGCATCATCTTTGTAGGATACAATCAATGTATCCGGATCTTCCGTTGTAAAAACCTTTTTTGCTTTTCCTTCATACAGCAGTTCTTTTTTCTCCATTTGTATCCACCTGTCCTTTTCTTATTAATAAGTAGTATCACATCTGAAACGAATACGATTTATTATAATATACCAGGTGGGGAAATACAATATATTCTTTCACAATTTTCTCTCCTTTACTCCTGGGAAACTTTTTTATATAATAAAATTGTACCTGATTATGTATGAAGCCAAACCAGAAAAGAGGTGGAAACTTGAATATAATTAGTTTCCTGGGGCTGCCACACAATTTTGTGCAGCAGCCCCAGGCGGCAGGGGAAGCGGGGCAAAACCTATGACCCCGCCGACTGATACCTTCTCACCCCAAACCGCCAGAACCCATAAGAGGGAATCAAAAACAGGGCGGCCAGAAGGGGCAGTACCGCCAGCCACGGCTCCCTTCTCTTATCGAGAAGATACAAAAGGGGGTAATACTGCACCAAAGCATAGGGAATGATAAAGGTGCACAACTGAATAACCCGTTTTCCGTAAACTCCCATGGGATATTTCCCATACTCCCTGGCTCCGTCCGTAAAGATATTCATGATCTCCAAACCCTCCAGGGTAAAAAAGCACAGAGCCGCACCCACCAGGAAAATCCCGAAGAACAGCACCGTTCCCCCGATCAGCATAAAGACCACAGTCATAATCTTAGGCCCGTTCCACACAATCCCGCTTCCCCTGATTCCATAGACAAACATGACCAGAGCCTGAATCATCCTTCCTATGCGGGTCAGTTCAAACCTGCTTCCAAGGACCTGTAAAATCAGTCCCCTGGGCCTTACTAAAACCCGGTCAAATTCTCCTTTTCTCACCATAGTAGAAAATACATCAAATCCTCTGCCCACACACTCCGCCAAAGAAAACTCCATAAGGAAGATGGAAAAACACAGAACCACCTGGCTGTATGTAAATTCTCCCACAGCTGAAAACCGCTGAAACATAAAAAACACTCCCAAAAACACATTGAAGGACACCATAAACTGGGCAATGGCCATAAGGAGGAAGGAGACTTTGTACTGCATAAGACTTTTTACATGAATGGACACATAGCGGCCATATAATTTCACAGCATCTCTCATAAGTTCAACCTCCCTGAATCCTTACTTTTTGTTCTGCGCGTTTCATGAGCAGCTGTCCCGCCCCCGCCAGCACAAACAGCCAGAATATCTGCAGCGTGGCAGCCCTCAGCGCTTCCCGTCCTGCCAAATCCCCGCTGTAAACCCTTAGGGGCACGTTCTGCATGGCGGCAAAAGGCAGAAGTTCCATAACCGCTCTCACCTTATCCGGGAAAAAGGGCAGCGGAATAATGGCTCCGTTAAAAAAATCCATGACGCAGGTGACCATGAGACGCAGCCCCTGGGCAGATATGGTAAAAAAAGCGCTGACATAGATCAGGGTTCCAAAAGCCACTGTAACCAAAGCCCCCAGAATCATGGTGATAAAAAACAGACACAACGCCTCTGCACTCTCCGGCGCCGACACCCCGTAAGGCCCCGGCAGCACAACCGCAAACAAAAGGACCGGAAAACATCTTAAAACCGCCCTGGAGACCCGCACTGCCAGCCCCCTTGCAAAGAGCATGGGATAGATATGGAGGGGACGGCACATTTCATAGGCGATGTTGCCGTCGCGGATGGACTCGAAGATCTCATTTTCCAAAATCCAGGCGGCGAACAATGCCAAAAATGCCTGCTGGAGCCAGATATAGTTCACCGTGGCCTGAAAGGTCATGGGAAACTGCTCCGGCTGGGTCTTGTAAAAAGCTCCAAACACGGCGATCTCAAGCCCTCCCCACACAAACTGCGTGGCGATGCCTGCCCATGCCGCAGTCCGGTACTGAAGATTCATAAGAAAACGAAGCCGGAAGAAGGAAAGATATTTTTTCATGATCCCACCTCCGCAATCTCGTAGGACCGGTAAAGCTCTGCCACGGTCTCGTCAATGCTGCCTGTGCCCCTCTTAATCTGATTCAGATTCCCGTCCATGAGAACCCTTCCCTTTCCTATGAGAATGATCCTGTGGGTCAATGCCTCAATATCCTGCATGTCGTGGGTGGTAAGAATCACCGTAGTGCCGTGATCCCGGTTCTGCCTCAGGATAAACTCCCGCACAGCCAGCTTTGACACTGCGTCAAGGCCGATGGTAGGCTCGTCAAGAAATAAAAGTTTCGGGCCGTGAAGCAGGGACGCAGCGATCTCACACCGCATCCTCTGTCCTAAGGACAGCTGCCTGGCAGGCGTCTTAAGAAGCTCCCCCAGGTTCAAAAGGGAAACAAGTTCTTCCAGGTGATTGTGATACGTTTCTTTTGGAATTTTGTAAATGTCTTTTAACAGTTCATAAGAATCAATGACGGGAACATCCCACCACAGCTGGGTACGCTGTCCAAACACCACGCCTATGTCCTTTACGTAGGACACCCTGTCTTTCCACGGAACTTTTCCGTCTACTGTGCAGGTTCCTTCCTCCGGTGTGAGTATTCCGCTTAGAATTTTGATTGTGGAGCTTTTCCCCGCTCCGTTGGGGCCGATATAGCCTACCATCTCTCCGTCCTCAATGGTAAAGCTTACATGGTCCAGAGCCCTTATGGTCTCATACTCCCTGTGAAACAGGGTGCGGCAGGCTTCCTTAAAGCCTCCCGTTCTTTTTGCAACATGGTACGATTTGCAGATGTCCTCCATCATAATCATAGCTGCTTCCTCCTGGTAGTAATATGTATCATATCTTGCCAAGTCGGTCTGGCCTCCATAGGATTTGCCATGGAGTACCTTGGTAAAATATTCAGTTAAGCCGAAATAATCCGGCATAGCAGTATCTATAATACCACCGGAGGGCCACATAATCAATCTCTTTTTTAGGCTCGTCCTTTATCGCTTAAGGCCTCCTTTAATAGACTTTACACATTCCAATAAATCCACTATAATAAGGTTGCAACAATAAAAATCAGCAATCTAAAGGCGGTGAAAGAATGGTACAGGAAGTGACTGAAAAAGAACTTATTACAGTAACCATTGATAATTACATGAATCTTCAGCGCATCAAAAAGGCAAACGGCGATACCGAAAATAAAGAACTGGATTATCAAATAAAAGGACTGGTTGCAAAGTTATCCAGCTTTGGTGTTAACATTGAAGATTTGACACTTTAATCATAACACAATTTCATAAACAACCCACAAATCCAAGTGTAAAATCTATTGAATGATCAAGGATTTTACACTTTTTTATTTTGGAAACTTTTTACCGTTGTCCCCTTTGGGAACTATTGACAAAAACAGAAAAAAAGGTTATCATTTGTACTAAGTTAAAATAATACAACGGAGTAAAGACAAATGATCATCCAGAATCTTATATTGGCCATGTCTTTGTCAGGAAGCGTAATCGTCCTGCTTTACCTCATAACCTGTCCTCTGGCCAAACCATACGTTCCTGTGAAATGGAAGTTTCTGATCTTAAAGCTGGCAGTTGTCTTTTATCTGGTTCCTTTTCCTCTCTATATGGAACACTCCCTGACCCTTCGCCGGCTTCGCAGGATGAATCCCCTTATGAGAAAGCTCTTTCCTCCCCTTGAGGATAGAATGCCTTACATAAGAAAACAGGCGGAAAAATTATCCGTGCTCATTGACGATTCCGGCTATGCTGTCTTCTCGCGGGAACTAAAAGTCATGGCGGCCATTACAGCCCTCCTGCTCCTGATCGTTTTTGTCCTGCTTACATGGAATCTGATTCGGTATGAAAAAGCAAGACGGCTGTGTCTTTTTAATGCAAAGGAGGCAGACGCTGACCGGCAGAATTTATGTTTCAGGCTGAAACAGGAACTGGGGCTGAGGCGAAAGGTAAGGCTCATATGTTCCGATTCCTGTAAGTCCCCTGTGGTAATGGGGATCTTAAGACCCATGATCGTGCTTCCTCTTAAAGATAAGGGAGGGGATGTCTCCGATGAATACATAATGAGACATGAGCTGCTCCATATCCGAAACCATGATCTGGCTGTAAAATTTCTTGGCTTTGCCGCCCTCGCCCTTCACTGGTTCAACCCCCTTTGCTATATTCTCTACTATGAACTGATGAATATGAGTGAAATGTGCTGCGACAGTGACGTTATAAAAGGAAAAGACAAGAACGCCCAAAAGGAGTACGGAACACTGCTTCTTAACCTGGCCACGGAAAGAGGAACGGAAGATGCCTCCCATTTTGTTTCAGGCCTGCTCCATGGCAGCGGCAGATATGTAATGAAACGAAGACTTTCAGCCCTCATGAAAAGCCCAAAGAAAACCCGCTTCTTTCCCGCCCTCCTTACGGCCTTCATAGCCACGGCAGGACTTCTTGCAGGCTTCGCTTATACAGGCCCCAGAATTCTGTCCCCCATGGCGGAAAAAGAGAGGGGAAGCAGAGAAGAAATCCTTCTCCATACTGTCAAAGGATTGGGGGAAGAAGAAATCGTCTTTACGGAATTCCTTCTCTCCGATTATGACTGGATCGATAAAAACGGCGAAATTCACAGTCCGGACGAATCCCCTGTCCATGACAAAGCCTGCAGCCACGAATTTTGCCGGGACGGAGAACTGTACCTCCATGAAGGCAGCCCCTCCTATGGCTCCATGGCCTACGAAGCCCTTAAGTGTTCCAAATGCGGATCTATACGGAACGGGAACAGGATTATCCTGATTCCATCTGATAACTACTGGATTGACAAAGACCTTGGGACGGTAACCCCCCAAAGCACCGGCCCGGCACCAAATCCCTGCAGCCGCCATATCCCCATGGAAGGAACGGCATGCGAACACCGAAAAGACAGCACAGGAAATTGCAGGACCACACTGTATGAAGGGTGGAGATGCGCCCTGTGCGGATACACAGAGGCAGAGGTAAGCGTCGGAGAATATACCAGCTATCCATGTATGCACACTTACGGATATCCCCATGACACATAGACGATTCCGGAAGTAAAAACCTTGCCGAATATTCTGACAATATATTCCCGACAACTTTGCCTCCCCCAATCACCCGACACACCACGAAAGGAGCCTCCACCATGGGAAAAAATTATGGTTTGACCAACACGGAGATGGAGATTATGGAACTTCTCTGGCAGGCCGAAGAACCCCTTCCATTCAGAGAACTGATTCGATATGCCAACGAGGAATGGAAGAAAAACTGGAAAAAACAGACTCTCAATACCTATCTGAACAACCTGCAGCGAATCGGGCTGGTGGGAATCGACAAACGCGCCACTCCCCACTATCTGTACTACGCCCTCTGCACCAAAGAAGAACTGATACGCGGCTGGACAAGAAAGGTAGTGGAGGAATACTTCGACAATTCCATCAACAGTTTTGTCATGGCATTTACCGGAAAACAAAAACTATCGGAAGCCGAAGCGGAAAAATTAAAAAAATTATTAGAATAAAGGAGAGATTAGATTATGACAATGACGACAATCAACGGATTTCCCATTTACGCGGTCACATCAAAGGAAGTAAAGCCCGGTAAACCCTCATACTTCTGGGAACAGGCTTCCAAGTGGGTGGAAGGCTCCAAAAAAGACCAGCTTTCGGCTGAGGAACTGGAGCGGTTAAAGAGCAGGTATAGCTCCAAAAACATGTCAAAGGAAGATACCGTGGCATTCATGGGAGAACTGGTAGAAGCAGGGATTATGACTACAAGCAGGGCCAGGGATATCTACTATGGCTTTATCCCCATTGACGAGAGCAAGGTTGATCTGACAAAAAATCAGAGCGTTCTCACCAAGTGCGACGAAGCCTACGAGCCGCCCATGTGCCTGGCCGCCTTGTTCGAGGGCGTGGGAACCATGGTGGAAACCGGAGGCTTTAATTCCTACAGAAACTGGTATGAATATGCCAAATCCGTCACTGATGTGGATGTCGACACCTCCAAATATTTTCAGGACTGCAGACGGTATCTGGATATATTGGAACAGCTTGGGCGGTGATTTTGGGAGGCGGCATTCGGTTGGCCCCTTAACGCTCAACAGTGGTCTATTAAACTCATTGGAAGAAATTCCAGTGGGTTTTTTGTTTTCCGACAAATTTCTTCTTCCAGGGCATTCCCTTCTTTCCCTAAATCGTTTATAATGGTCTTACATCGGAGAAAGCAGGCAGCACCCCTATTTGGAGGATACACACCTTCGGGACTGGTTTCATTCAACTTAGACCAGTGCCGCAGGTGTGTAAACACCAGAGAAAGGAGGATGTTGGTCTATGTTCTTCTTAGAAGTCCTGAACCGTGTTGTGAGTATCTTTGCAGGCGTTGTGGGAGGCCTTAACGGGCTGATCGCATTAGTCCAGAAGTGTAAATCTTACATAGATCGGCAGAAGGCAGAGACAGAAAAAGACCCATCAGCTAGCTTGCCGGCATCTGATGGGTCGAATGATGATTGCACAAGCAATCAGTAATTCACCAGTGGGCGGCAGCTTTATGGCCGCCCTTTTCAATTACAAGTTCATCATATCATTTTGCCAGAGTGAAGTCAATAAGGAAATTCTCATGGTGAAAAACCGGCGTCAGCCCTTTTTGTTTCTCTATCCCGCAAACTTAGCCCAATACCCCTGTAAAAAGATAACCAGAATCACCACAGGCAGTACGAAACTTACATATACCCTCACTTTCCTGGGGAAATTCAGTCCCGTGCCCTGGTTGGCCTCTCCCAAGAAATTTTCAAATCCCCATCCCCGGCGGCTGGTGCAGAACAGAAGGTAGACAAGGCTCCCGATGGGCAGCAGATTATTGCTTACCAGGAAGTCCTCCAGATCAAGGATTCCAGTCCCCTCCCCCAAAGGCATAAACCCGCTCCACACATTGAACCCCAGCACACAGGGAATGGACAGCAGAATCATGGCAAATGTATTGCACACCACTGCCTTCTTTATGGTGCAGCCTGTCAGGTCCGTGGCAAAGGACACAATATTCTGAAATACGGCAATCACCGTAGACAGGGCGGCAAAGGACATGAAGAGGAAGAATAAGCTTCCCCAGATCCGGCCCCCCGCCATATGGTTAAACACATTGGGAAGGGTGATAAAGATCAGGGAAGGTCCCGCGTCAGGCTCGATGCCATAGGCAAAGCAGGCAGGAAAGATAATGAGCCCCGCCATAAAGGCTACCAGGGTATCCAGGCACAGCACGCTCACCGCCTCCCCGGTCAGCTTCTTCTCCTTGCCGATATAGCTTCCGAAGATAGCCAAAGCGCCGATACCGATACTTAAGGTAAAAAAGGACTGCCCCAGAGCGGCAAAGACCACCTCTCCCACTCCCGCTTCTTTTACCTTGGAAAAATCAGGCTTTAAGTAGAACTCCAGTCCCACTCCCCCGCCTTCGATAAGCATGGAGTGACCGGCCAGCACAAACATTAAAAGAAGCAGGCATACCATCATAACCTTGGTAATCTTCTCCACACCATTTTGAAGCCCCATTCCGCACACGGCAAATCCCAGAAGCACCACAATAACCATCATAGCCATCATGATAATGGGGTCGGAAAGCATACTTCCGAATTCTGCTCCCACTGCTGCCGCGTCCATGCCCGTAAAATCTCCCATAAGCATTTTTACAAAATAGAGAACCATCCACCCGGCCACTGTGGTATAAAACATCATCAAAAGATAATTGCCTGCTATGGCAATGTATTTGCCAAGCTTCCATCCTGTCCCCTCAGGCTTTAGGATATCAAAGGACAGCACCGCGCTTTTCTGGCTGGCCCGCCCCACCGCAAATTCCATGACCACAATGGGAAGTCCCATAACCAGAAGAAATGCAAGATAGATAAGCACAAATGCTGCTCCTCCGTACTCTCCCACGATATAGGGGAACCTCCACACGTTTCCCAGGCCGATGGCGCATCCCGCCGATATGAGGATAAACCCCAGCCTGGAAGAAAATTTTTCTCGTTCCATGTTTGTCTTACTCCTTTGTCTGTCAATATTATATGATCTGTCCGTAAAGTTCTGCCGGAACATAAGCTTTTACGTGTATTCCCTCTCCGGTATACTCTTCCTCCAAAAGCTCCCCATATCTGCGGATATCCTGAATCCTGCCGGCCTTTTCATATGGGTATGTCTTTTCCAGATAAATCTGCTGGTTTCTCAGAATGGTTTCCAGAAGTTTTAAAAGTTTGTCCACTCCTACCCCCGTCTTTGCCGATATCTTCACCTGGTAATCGGCGGACATATCCTTTAAGATCACATCCTCTTCCAATCGGTCTGTCTTATTGAACACCGTCACTACAATCTTATCCGTCACTTCAAGCTGTCTTAAGGTGTCATAGACAATGTGCATCTGCATATCCATCTGGGGATTGGTACAGTCCACCACATGAAGGATGATGTCACTGTATTTGGCTTCCTCCAGGGTACTCTTAAAGGCTTCAATCAGGTGATGGGGCAGCTTGCGGATAAATCCTACGGTATCGGTCAGAAGAATCTCCTGCCCTCCCGGAAGCTTTACGTTCCTGGTGGTAGGGTCCAGGGTGGCAAAGAGCTTATCCTCCGCCAGAATCCCCGCATCACTCAGGCAGTTGAGCAGAGTGGATTTTCCCGCATTGGTATATCCCACAATAGCTGCCACTTTCGTGTGGGCCCGCTCCCTCTGCCTCCTTAAGACTTCCCTGTGCTGCTCCACTTCCCTCAGTTCTTCTTTCAGCCGGCTGATGCGCTCATGAATCAGCCGCCGGTCCATCTCCAGCTTTTTCTCCCCCGGCCCCCTTGTGCCGATTCCGCCGCCCAGCCTGGAAAGGGAACTTCGAAGTCCCACCAGCCTGGCTGCCCGGTACTTTAACTGGGCCAGTTCCACCTGAATCTTCCCCTCCCTGGTCTTGGCCCTGGCCGCAAAGATATCCAGAATCACCATGGTCCTGTCCATGACCTTTGTCTCCAGGGCATCCTCCAGATTCCGAAGCTGGGCCGGAGACAGCTCATCGTCGCAGACCACCCCCGTGGCGTCCAGCTCCCAGAGTCTCTCCTTCACCTCATCCATCTTTCCTTTTCCAAGGTAAGTAGCCGGATGGGCGCTTTCCCGGTTTTGGATGATCTTATCCACTGCCGCAGCCCCTGCCGTCTTCACCAGTTCTTCCAGTTCATCCAGACACTGCTTAGTGTCGTCCCCATCCTCCGTGGAGATGCCTATAAGAATCACCCGCTCCTCTATGTCTTTCAGTTCAATTAATTCCGCCAAACAATTCTCCTTCCTTTATCTGCTTTTCAGAAAATCAATCTCCTTCTCCACTTCCGGTGTCACGCCGAAAGCCGCCCCGTACTGTCTGAGTATCTCCAGGGCCCTTGCAAAATCCAGTTTTCTCTCATAAGCCGCCGCCTGATTCAACATCAGTGCCGACGCTGACTCGTCGCCGATCAAAAGCCCCTGTTCGAAATACCGAATCGCCTCATCAATCTCCCCGGCCTCTAATTTGCACAGACCCATACGGTTATAAATTTCCCCGCTCTGGATTCCTCCATTCATAGCCTGTTCATATAATTCCTGGGCTTCGTCAAAGCGGTCCGCCTCGGTGAGAGCCTGTCCCAAAAGCAAAAGAATCCGGGACGTCTCAGAAGGCTGGGGCTTGGTTTCATATAATTTCTGATACCCTTCCTTTGCCTTGTCAAGCTGCCCCCCTGATATTGCCAGCATGCACATGCGTATCAGATATTCTTCATTTTCCTCATCCACCTGTAAGAGTATCTCATATGTATAGGCGGCCGCATCATAATCCCCTGCCCTGTACTCCGCCTCCGCCCTGTACTTCAGAATATCCAGTTCAAATTCCCCTACCAACCCATTAGAGTTATTCTGAAGGGCCTGCTCGAAAGACTGGATCGCCTCCTCGTAATTCTCGGCTTTCAGCTGTTCGATGCCCTGAATCCGCAGCTCTCTTCTCTCCTGCTCCTTATTCCTGCAGCCGGACATAAGGAGGGATGCCCCAAGACAACAGGCTATCATAAAAGAAAGTCCCTTGGCGGCCCTGCTCTTTAAAGCCTTACAGCCAGTCTTAAACATGCTTCCCATTTGCCTTCCTCCTTTTTTCAGGGTTTCGCCCCCTCACCTTCGGTTCAGCGGCATGACGTCGGAAGGCATCCTAAAAATGCTCCGCATTTGCCTTCCTCCTATTGAATGCCTGTGCTTCCTAAGCCGCCTCGGTCCTGGCTTTCCAGTTCCAAAACCTCATCAAATACAACCTCCGGCTGATGCTCCATAATCCGAAACTGGCAGATCCGGTCATTGACGCTTATATGGGTGTCTCTCAAGGCGTAAGCCGGAAAATGCCACTGGTCATTGCCTCCGCAGTAAGTCTCGTCAATGACTCCCATATGATTGGTCTGGATAATGCCGAAATTCTTGAACGTGGAGCTTCTGGGTACTAAATGGGCCTCATATCCCCTGGGAAGCTTCATGGCAACGCCGAGAGGAATCATCTTAAACTCCCCTGCCTTCATATCCACATCCTTAGCTGCCCTTAAGTCAATCCAGTCGGACTTTCCTCCTATATAAGCAAGCTTATCTATTTTGTCCGTAAAATATTTGATCTTTATGGTTTCCGCCATACTGTTCCTCTTCCTTCCAGATTTTTGCTTTCTTGATTTTAACATATTGAAAATGGGCTGTAAACAGAAAGATAGCAATCCTGACATAATGGGTTTCGGCAATGCGCATATTTTATGCGTATTTATTGTTGACGGGCGTATAAAAAGGGCGTATAATAGATAGTATTAAGGAGGACACCATATAACCGTTCGGGAAATACTAAAGGTGCTTCGCAAAGACGGATGGTACACCACCAATCAGGAAGGCTCCCACATAAGCCTGAAGCACCCGACAAAGCCCGGTAAAATCACTGTCCCAAATCACAGCGGGGACTTGAAGCCGGGAACCCTAAACAGTATTTACAAGCAGGCGGGACTCAAATAGTTTAACTGTCTGCAGTTTACCTGGAAAGCAATTTGGTAATATGTCAAGAGGAAAATGAAAAAGATTTTTCTGGAAAAGGGTAAAAAAGGGTAACCTTAATAGACCTACGGCCTGATAAGAACGTAAGTTCGACGTGCAGTATGGATTACCTACCCTTTTCCGG
>CAJSZV010000008.1 GCA_910574345.1 Clostridiaceae bacterium
TATAAAATTCAAAAAATTGACAAAAAAATAAGCCACAAATGGCTTAAATACGGGATTCTTTGAATTTACGAAAAAAAGCAAGTGTCGAAAACCCGGCCTCATAATGGTAGGCAATGCGTCCGTGGAGGTTGTCCGTACTTCTTAAATTTGTTCTTAACAAGGATTTTCAAGATGGCTTCCAGATATTTCTCCGAGATCCCCTGTCTCTCGGCTGTCTTTCGCAGCGGGATATAACCTTCCGCCTGAACATCATATCATCCGATAGCTAAAAAACAACGGAAAAATCATAGCAAAAAGATGGATAAAGGGTTATAATAAGTAAATAAAAGAATGGCAAAAAATGGAGCGCGCAATGGGAAAAGAGTATTTGATTCAGGAAAAACCTCTGAAGGCATTGATTGTATTTGCAATCCCTATGATTATCGGCAATCTGTTCCAGCAGTTTTATACCATGGTGGATTCTGTAGTGGTGGGGAGATTCGTGGGAGAGCAGGCCCTGGCGGCAGTGGGCGCTTCCTATTCCCTTACGACGGTATTTATCTCCGTCGCCATAGGGGGAGGCGTGGGCGCTTCCGTAATTACCAGCCAGTATTTTGGGGCCAGAGAATATGGAAAGATGAAATCATCTGTAAGAACAGCCCTGGCCGCTTTTGCGGTTCTCAGTATGGTCCTGGGCATGTTCGGTCTTTTGTTTTCCAGACAGATTATGATCTGGCTCAACACACCGGAGGAAGCCCTTTCTTCGGCGGCAGAGTATTTGAGGATCTATTTTTTGGGACTGCCCTTTCTCTTTATGTACAATATCTTGTCCTCCATGTTCAATGCCCTGGGAAAGTCGAAGATTCCTCTGTGCCTTCTGATTTTCTCATCCGTATTTAACATGATCCTGGATGTGATCCTAGTTAAGAATGCAGGGATGGGAGTGGCCGGCGTGGCCTGGGCCACTCTTATTGCCCAGGGAATTTCAGCCGCCTGTTCTGCAATGCTCTTTTTGAGAGAGATGAAACAATACGAGGGGCGGGGGACAGAAGGGATTTTCAATAAAACGGAGTTCTTCAACATGACCGGGATCGCCCTTCCGTCCATTCTTCAGCAGTCCACCGTATCCATCGGAATGATGCTTGTCCAGTCTGTGGTCAACAGTTTCGGAGCCCAGATGCTGGCAGGATTCTCGGCGGGAATGCGGGTGGAGAGTATCTGTGTGGTTCCCATGGCTGCTATGGGCAATGTCATGTCCTCCTATACGGCTCAGAATATAGGGGCAGGAAGATATGACCGGGTCCGTGCGGGATACCGGACAGGTTATGCCATCGTGTTTTCCTTTGCGGCAGTCCTTTGTCTGTGGCTGGAGACTTGTTCCGGGCCTTTGATCCGGATGTTTTTGGGAGATAAGGGAAGCCTTGGGGCTTTTCAGACCGGAACGGACTACTTAAGGTTCATCGGCTGGTTTTTCGCTCTCATCGGACTCAAGATGATCACAGACGGTCTGCTTCGGGGCGCCGGGGATATGAAAATGTTTACCATAGCTAACTTAGTCAATCTGGGGATTCGTGTAGTGATCGCAGTGACCTGTGCCCCCAGATGGGGAATCGCTTTTGTATGGATGGCAGTGCCTGTAGGGTGGCTGGCCAACTATCTGATCTCTTACAGGGAGTACAGGACCGGAAGATGGCAGCTATAGACGGGAGAATAGATAAAGGAAAATTATAGGCTGGGCTTGAATAAACCTAAGATTAATAGTATAATTATTTCCAGTAAAATACATTAATATCCAAGGAGGACATGGTTATGGTCAACTGGAACAATATGGACACCCTTGCTTCATTCCAGGAGCTTTTGAAAGGAGAGCAGGTGAATCTGGCCCAGGTGATGGATGGGGAGAACGGCGCAGAACGTGTGAAAAAGTACAGTGTTCCCATGGCGGAAGGAATGGTTTACAACTATGCGGCCAAGCAGGTGGATGATAAGGTACTGGAAGGTCTTGGCAAACTGGCGAAAGAGGCCGAGCTGACAGAAAAATTCAAAGCCCTTTATAACGGCGAAGTCATCAATACAGGGGAGAAGAGGATGGTGCTCCACCACATGACCCGTGGGCAGTTAGGGGATGCGGTTGTGGCCGACGGCGTTGACAAGCGTGACTTTTATGTGGGCGTTCAGAAAAAGGCGGCGGAATTTGCAAAAAAAGTCCATGAAGGGGAGATTACCAACGGAGCAGGGGAGAAATTCACCACAGTTGTTCAGATCGGAATCGGCGGCAGCGACTTAGGTCCCCGCGCCATCTATCTGGCTTTGGAGAACTGGGCGAGGAAGAACAATACTCTCAAGATGGAAGCCAGATTCATCAGCAATGTAGATCCCGATGATGCGGCAGCCGTGCTGAACTCCATTGACGTGGCACACTCCCTTTTTGTTCTTGTGTCCAAGTCAGGAACCACTCTGGAGACTTTGACCAACGAGTCCTTTGTCAAGGATGCCTTAAAGAATGCAGGCCTTAATCCTTCCAAACATATGGTGACCGTTACCAGCGAGACCTCTCCGCTGGCAAAGAGCGACGATTACCTGTCTGCTTTCTTTATGGATGATTATATCGGCGGACGGTATTCTTCCAGCTCCGCAGTAGGCGGCGCCGTGCTGTCTCTGGCCTTTGGACCAGAAGTATTTGAGGAATTTTTGGAAGGCGCAGCAGCAGAGGACAAGCTGTCCATGAATGAGGACATTACAAAGAATCCTGCCATGCTTGACGCCCTCATCGGTGTCTATGAGCGCAATGTCCTCGGATATCCATGTACGGCAGTCCTTCCCTATTCCCAGGCCTTAAGCCGCTTCCCGGCTCATCTGCAGCAGCTTGATATGGAGTCCAACGGCAAGAGCGTGAACCGCTTCGGCGAGCCGGTAAACTATCAGACAGGCCCTGTGATCTTCGGCGAACCGGGAACTAACGGACAGCATTCCTTCTATCAGCTGCTTCATCAGGGAACGTCAGTTGTGCCTCTGCAGTTTATCGGATTTAAGAACAGCCAGATCGGCACGGACGTGGTGATTCAGGGCAGCACAAGCCAGCAGAAGCTGTGTGCCAATGTTGCCGCCCAGATCGTTGCCTTTGCATGCGGCAAGTCCGATGAGAACCGGAATAAGAATTTTGAGGGAGGACGTCCATCCAGCATTATTGTCGGCGAACAGCTGAATCCAAGGACCTTGGGAGCGCTTTTGTCCCATTTTGAGAATAAAGTAATGTTCCAGGGATTTGTCTGGAATGTGAACAGCTTTGACCAGGAAGGTGTTCAGCTTGGGAAAGTACTGGCCAAACGTGTACTGGCCCATGAGACGGATGGAGCACTGAAAGTCTTCAGTGACATGCTGAATATCTGATAAGATGTTCTAAGAATTAAGAAAGCAGACATATTCCGGTGAGAGTATGTCTGCTTATTTTCTCTCTTGTCCATGGAGAGACGATTAAGACGATGTCAAATGACGGTCTCTCAAAAGATCCTGCAAGACGGCGAACAGCTTGTCTGTGTCTATAGGCTTGCCCAGGTGGCCGTTCATACCGGCGGAGAGAACCAGCTGGCGGTCCTCCTCGAAAGCGTTGGCGGTCATAGCTACGATAGGCAGGCCAGCCAGACATTTATCATCCATCCTTCGGATTGTTTTGGCAGCTTCAATGCCATCCATTACAGGCATCTGAATATCCATCAAAATCAGATCATAGGGATGGCCTGCACAGCAGCGCACCTTTTCCACCGCTTCGGCTCCGTCCGAGGCCACGTCAACGGTGCATCCTGCCTCTTCCAGGATGGTAACGGCGATCTCCTGATTCAATTCGTTGTCTTCAGCCAGCAAAAGATGCCAATTCTTATGGTTATTAAGAGGAACAGGATCCGGTGCTTTCTGCTCGGCAGGCGCGTCACAGAATCGAAAGGCAAAGGTGATGGTAAATGTGCTGCCGCGGCCTCTTTGGCTGTCCACGGCAATATGGCCGTTCATCAGCGTGACTAAATTTTTCGTAATGGACATGCCAAGCCCTGTGCCCTGAATGCCGCTGACAGTGGAAGTCCGTTCTCTCTCGAAAGGCTCAAACATATGTTGAAGGAACTCAGGCTCCATGCCGATGCCCGTATCCCGGATACAGAATTCATAGACAGCGGTGTGGATGACATCTCCGGGCCGTTCCGTGACAGAGACAGAGATATGCCCGCCGTCAGGAGTGAATTTCAGCGAGTTGCTTAACACATTTAAAAGAATCTGGTTCAGACGCAGCCGGTCACAGACCACGTAGGGATGAATCAGGCCGTGGTCCTCCAGGCGGAAGTGCAAACCCTTGGTTATGAGATCGTTCTGAATCATGGACCGGAGATTTTCAAGGAGCTGGGGCAGGCTGCATGGACCTTCTTCAATGGCAACCTTACCGCTTTCAATACGGCTCATATCCAGTACATCATTGATGAGACTGAGAAGATGGCTGGAGGAAGCGGCGATTTTATTCAGATAGTCCTTCACAAGTTCCGGCTTGTCCATATGGGTTGCGGCCAGATTGGTGAAACCGATGATGGCGTTCATGGGAGTGCGTATGTCGTGGGACATATTGTTGAGGAACATGGTTTTGGCCTGAGAGGCTTTTTGGGCACTGGCCAGGGCATCTTCCAGAAGTTTGTGCTGCTCTTTGAGTTTCTCAGTGGTTTCCTTGTGCTTTGTGATGTCCACGAACATGCCTACATAGGTGATAGGCGTGCCGTCATCCCGCCGGGAAAGCTTGCCTGTAGCCCGGAACCAGCGATAGCCCCGGTCTTTGGTCAACAGGCGGTACTCGGCATCATAAAGGCTTCTGCCGCTGTAGTCGTCTATGGTAGCGTAGTATTGCTTGAGTACCCGGTCATGGTCCTCCGGGTGAAGGAGGTCTGACCAGGAGGAAAGGGTATTGGGAAAATCCTGTTCGTCGTGGTATCCGATCATGGCGCGGAATTCCTGACTCCAGAAGACACGGATCATCTGACCTTTTTGGTCAAATTCCATATTCCACATGCCGGAACGCAGGATCTCATGTACCAGTTTCAGGGCTGTAGTCTCATGCTCCAGAGCTTCCAACGCTTCCAGCCTTTCCTGGGCCAGGCGCGCTATGCGGGCATCGTTTATGGCTTTCAGATGTTTTTCCGTGGCATCCTCCACAAAGACATAAAAGAGATCGCCATACATATCTGTGTGGACAAAATGTCCATAGTCTTCAATCCATCGAACGGAACCGTCCTTTCGTATGATACGGTATTCCACGTAGTCCAGATCACGGCTGCAGGTAAAGATTTGCCGGCTGATGTTTTGTTCCGTGATCTCTAAATCATCGGGATGGATCAGTCCGGGGAAGGTATACCCCGTATACTCTTTAAATTCTTCCAGATTTTCGCAGCCATATATCCGAATCAGGGCTTGATTGGCGTAGATCAGCTGTTCATCTCCATCAGCATGATAAATGAAAAAACCACCGGGCATTCCTGTGGTGATCTGTTCGATAATTGGGAAAGTCTGTTCGCTGAGACTCAAAGAGAGCCGTCTAGTCTTGTCTTGTTTCTGCATAAACTCCATCCTTCCGATTTCATGTATACCAATTTTATCAAATATATGTGAAACTTTCAATTGGAGAACTTATGAATTTCCGAATTAATGCAAAAGATTTTCCATAACTTGTCAAAAAAATATAAGAAAAAAGCACAAGTTTTTTCATATGGATGTGATATGATGATATCAGGATCTTAAAGCCGCAAAACACAGTTTAATCGTACAGGAGGTGTTTATGAAAGCAGGATGGAATAGAAGGTTTCTTTTTATGGCGGCGCTGCTGCTTTTAGCGGGATGCAGAAAGCCCGGAGACATGTCGGTGGTCATGAAAACGACAAAAGGTGAGACATTGGAGGAGAGCAGCCAGGCCCCCGTCTCTGCGAAGACAGAGGAAGAAGTTTCAGAGGATCCTTTAGAGAATCGGACAGAGGAGGAAGAAACTATTGGGGATTTTGGGACAGGCGTCCGCTGTTATATAGGCATGAAAGGACATGTCAAAGAGGTTCAGGAGGACCGGGTTCTGATCAGCTCCGACACAGATGATTTTCCGGGCGTGTTCTGGGTTTACGGCGCCCAAAAACTGGCGGCGCCTGAAGAACTGAAAGGAGGCCTATCGGTGTTTGTTCTGATGGAAGATATGAAGGAGAAGGGAGAGGACGGGATTGACAGATATCGGGCAGAGAAGTATTGTGCCCTGCCGCCGGAGGAAAACCAGGGAAGGCATGATATTATTCTGACTGACGCACCGGCGTTCATGCTGACAGATGTGCTGTCCAGCGTCTATGATCCCTATGAAATCAAATCAGGCAATTATATGTGGGATTCCAGGGAAAACGGAGTGGGAGGCGCACAGATCGCCTGCGGGTCAGCGCCTCTTGAGGAAGCGGCTATGAAAATCAGAGAGCCGCTGAAACTGCCGTCATACCAGGGAACAGATTCTGTGGGATATTCTTTTTCAACGACGATTCAGCCTGACAAGCTTGTGGTGCGGCAGTGGCCGGCAGAAGACATAGGCAAAGAGGAGGCGGAGACGGAATGTATATTCGTGTACTACCATGTGGTTCCTTTTCTGGATTTAAAGCCGGGTAAAGTATATGAATTTACGGCTGAGTGGAAAAAGGAGAATCAGGAGCAGTATAAATTCTCAGGAAACGCCAGTTATGTTTTGGTAACAGAATAGAGAGTGACAAATGTCACTGCCGAAATGACGGGTGACATCTACCATGTCGGGGTTCCATTTCCTATAATAAAGACAGTTGAGAGAGAAAGGAGAATGGATATGACATGGGTTGGAATTATTTTTATATGGCTTATAGCGCCTTTTGCGGAATTGGGGATTATTATTGCCTTATCAATCACAAACAGTAAATACAAAGCCCGCATTCAGGAGCTGGAACGGGGCAGGATGAGCCGGAACGCTTTTGTGGGAACCTATGGAAACGGGGCAGGACAGACAGCGGTAAGGGCGGAGAGGATGAGTGCAGAGGAGCCTGGCTTGAGAGCCCCGAACAGAGAGAAGGAATGGCATAAAGCAGAGCCGGCTGTCGAGGTGCAGACGTCGAAGGAGGCCTGGAAAGCCGAAGCGATGCATAGAGCCCAAAAGGCGGAAGAAAGCGAAGAAATTCATGGGCCTCGGAAAGCGGAAGAAAGCGAAGAAATTCATGGGCCTCGGAAGGCGGAAGAAAGCGAAGGAATCCATGGGTCCCGAAAGGAGGAAAGCGAAGAAATGGATGCGCCCAGAAAGGCGGAAAAAGCCAAAGGAATGCAGCCATCTTATCTGGGGATGTTTGCTCTGATTCTGGGCGTGGTCTTTATCGTTTTGGCAGGTCTTATTTTTGCAACCACCACATGGCGTATCCTGCCAGATATCTGCAAGGTGTTTTCGGTTCTTGGGTGTGCGGTTCTGTTTTTCGGAGTCAGCTATATGACCGAAAGGCGCTTTGGCGTTCACAAGACAAGCAATGCTTGCTATATATTGGGAAGTATCTTTTTATTCCTTGCTGTTTTGGCGGCGGCATATTTTGAACTGCTGGGAGCAGAGTTTATCTTAGAGGGAAGAAACAGGTGGAAAGTTCTGTGGGTGGGAAGCGCTGTGACTGTCTTGTCATTTTGGGCAGGACTTAAGCGGTTTGATGATAAAATCTACACCCAGGCATGTCTCTGGGGAGTCAGTATCCATCTGTTTTTTATGGCAAAGGCATGTTCTTTCGGATGGGACGGATTTGCAGCGGTTATGATGGTATATTCGGCAGTTCTTGTGGGGGTGCGGGAATATCTGGAGGACTGCAGCATCCCTGATTCCAGCGGGCAACAAGCCAAGGGGGCATGCTTGCATGCACATTTGGCGACTGCGGCGAGGGTCCCATACCCCGCTGCCTGCAGCGGGGATGCTGACTGTGAGGAGAGAGGATTTAAGGAAATTCTTTCAGATGGTTTCGGATATTTCGCTCCCGTTCATTTCTGGTTTTTTGCAGCGCTCACCATGATTCGGGGCTTGTCTGCCGTCTGGATCATGACAGCGGTTTGGGCCACAGGGTACAGCGGTTCTCTTCCCTGCAGCGGTTGGTTTTTCTCATTTACGCTGTCCGGCATGGCGGCCATGGCGGCATTGACGGCCGGAACCGGTGTGATGGTTCGGCGAAGGAGGACGGAAAACTACGAGTATCTTTTTTCTCTGGCAGCGCTTCAAACCATTATGTATGGGGCAGGGTGGCTCACCGATGATTCTGTGTATCGAATGGCTCTTGTGAACCAGGCGCTTCTGCTCATACAGATTGTGCGGTATTATGAGAAGGAAAGAGGAAAAAAGCTCCCCGGCCTGTTCTGGGATATCTGTGAAGGCGTATTCGTTCTGTTCAGTATCATCATCACCACTGTGACCGGGAATGATACATGGCGGTTTGTGTATCTTTTGATGGCAGCTGCAGATTGCCTTCTGTATCGGCATGAAGAGTCTGTGAGGCGGCAGGCTCTTTCCTTATCCGCCTGTTTTGCGGCAGCGGCCTTCTGGCAGCAGCCCTTTGTCTTCTGGCCTCAGGTCATCAGGCTGGAAATGAGTCTGCTTCCTGTGGTATGGATTCTGTGGAGTGCAGGAAGGATCTGGGATCAGACTCCATGGATTTTGGCCATGAGGAATCTTGGGTATGTCATATGTCTGTCTCTTCTGTTTTTGGATGCCGTGATCTCCGGGCTGGTTGTGGATGCGCTCTTGCTGGAGGGGATCTGTCTTGGGGCGTTTGTGTGGGCTCAGGTGAAAAAACATGTCTGGTGGGTGCGGCTTTTGGGAGGGATGAGCCTTGGGGTGGCCTTATTTATGACAAGAGGATTCTGGCTGAGTATTTCCTGGTGGGTGTATCTGCTGGGAGCCGGCATAGGCCTGGTTGTGCTGGCCGGGATTATGGAGAAAAAGGAGAGATAGGGCGCGGCGATGAAAGGAGGAAGACATCATGACGGTGATTTTGCTGCATCTGGCTTATCTTGGAGCTATCGGGTTCAGTCTCTGCACTTTGGGATGGCTGGTGCTTAAGGCCCACAGAAACCAGGTTACAAAGGCGCTTGCAGTCTGCCAGATGCTGATTATCATATGGTGTCTGCCTCAGCTGTTTCTGGCTTTTGTCACAAGCGCCGGGATGAAGTACGGGCTTTACGGGATTTCGTATATAGGCATCAGTCTCATCGGTTCGGCCTGGCTTATTTTTTCTTTCTTCTACTGCGGAAAAGAGGTGAACGTTGGGGGCAGGCTGCTGCTGGCCGGAATATCCCTGTTCGATTACGGCATGTTTTTGACCAATGGATTCCACCATCTGTTTTACAGGGAGTTCGGGTTGGAGACAGTTGTCTACGGGCCTGTGTTTTATTTCCATATGGCCTTTACTTATATCTGCGTGGTCCTGGGAATGGGGGCGGTTTTAAGACATTTCAGAAAGAACCGGGTGGCAGGAGTTCATGTGCTTGTGATTGTTCTGGCAGCGGCGGTTCCGCTCCTGTTTAACATGCTCTATCTGTCCGGCGCAGTGAAAGCCGGATTTGATCTGACGCCTCCCGTGTTTGCGCTGTCCAGTTTTTTGATGTTGACGGCAGTTTTTCGATACGATTTTCTGGATATCAACGTAGCGGCATCCAGACATATCTTTGCTTCTGTCTCGGAGGGAGTCATCGTCTGCAATAAAAGGGGAAGGGTTACCTACTGCAATCAAGCCGCCTGCCGCCTGACGGATGTGAAAAACGGCGATGAATATGAGTATGTGTGGGAAAGGCTCTGGGAAAATATGCCGGCAGGGGAGCTGGAACGGGAAAAGGCCAGGGGAAAGGCCCAGGATAAGGGGCTGGTTCTTGATCTGCCCGGCGGGGATAAAGTGAGGTTAAAGCATTACATTCTTCGTGACAGAAAGGGAAATGAGACAGGCGGAGTCCTTCTTCTGACGGACGTGGGGGAATATTATGAACTGTTGAGGCAGAGCAGGGAACTGGCCGTGTCGGAGCAGCGTCTGGCCATTGAGCAGGAGAGGAACAGGATCGCTCAGGAGGTTCACGATACCACAGGCCATACTCTGACCATGATTCAGTCCCTGATTAAGCTGATCCGCATTGAGTATCAGCAGGAAGCGGGGGATGAGGGGAGTAAAGAGCTTACGGAATATCTGAAACAGGCCCAGGAACTGGCTTCCGGAGGAATCAGGGAGCTTCGATGGTCTATTAACCACTTAAGGCAGTGCAGTGCTTATGAGCTGGTAACCCAGGGAGTGAATCAATTGGCCGGAAGCGTGAAGGAAATGAATGTGGAGGTGGAGATTCAGGGGGAGGACGGTCCGAGATACTCCCATCTGTCCGCCGTTGTGTACCGGTGCATGAGGGAGGCCATAACCAACTGCCTGAAATATGCCCATGCATCCCATATGGATGTGATTGTGAAATTTGGAGAAAGGCTGATTAATGTGTATATATTTGATAATGGGCAGGGATGCGCTGCTGTGAAAGAACATCATGGGCTTTCGGGAATTCGCCGGCGTGTGGAAGAAGCCGGCGGGCAGGTGCGCTTCCTTTCGTCGGAGGGAGAAGGATTTCAGATATTTATAGAGCTTCCCGTGACAGGGAATGAGGAAACATAAAGACAGGGAGAGGAAAAATCATGATCCAGGTAGTGATTGCAGACGATATCCAGATATTGAGACAGGGATTAAAAGCTATATTGAGCCAGGATCCAGAGATTGAAGTGACAGGTCTGGCATCCAACGGGAAGGAGGCCCTGGAATGCTGCAAAGGGAAGTGTCCCCATGTGGTTCTCATGGATATGCGGATGCCGGAGTT
This sequence comes from Clostridiaceae bacterium, assembly GCA_910574345.1. Classification (GTDB taxonomy): domain Bacteria; phylum Bacillota; class Clostridia; order Lachnospirales; family Lachnospiraceae; genus UBA3402. Next base: position 10,855 of record CAJSZV010000008.1, read on the forward strand.
TGACGGCAGCTGGGGAATCTCTGCTATCAAAAAAGCATTTCCCAAGGTGAAGATTCTGGTGCTGACCACCTTTGACGATCAGGAGACCGTGGATGCGGCCATAAAAAGCGGCGCCGACGGATACATCTTAAAGGAGATGGAGGATGATCAGGTGATCAGGTCCGTGAAAATGGTGCAGGCGGGAATGCAGGTCTTCGGAGGCAATGTGTTTGAGGGAATCCGAAGGCATGTGGCGGCGGAAGAGGAAAAAGGGCAGGAGAGGGAAGAGAAAGCTAAAGGGCTGACTCCCAGAGAGCTGGATATTATGAAATGTGTTGCCAGGGGGATGGACAATAAGGAGATTGGGGCAGAGCTCTTTTTGGCCGAGGGGACGGTGAGGAATAATATTTCCAGACTACTTGAAAAGCTGAAATTGAAAGACCGAACCCAGCTGGCAGTGTTTACGGTGAAGAACCGGCTGGATTGACAGTCCTCTTTTTGCTGTGTTAGAATTAAGGAAAGGATGGTTGGGAAGAGGAAGGCGGTGGCAGGATGGCCAAGAGAGGAATCTATCAAGGTCCGCAAGTATGGATTCGCTTTCGAGGGGAAGACGGTGGTCATCGGGTGAGACTTTGGGAGACGGATATATAAGAAAGCGGGAGACAGAACAATAGGAAGGGGGATAAAACGGTGTGAGACGAAGGGTGGCAATTGGGAATGAAGATTTTGAAGAAATACGGAAAGCGGATTATTTTTATGTAGATAAGACACGTTTTATCAAAGAGTGGTGGGAAAGCGGGGACAAAGTAACCCTTATTACCCGTCCCAGAAGATTTGGAAAAACGCTGGCCATGAGTATGGTGGAAAAATTTTTCTCCCTTCAATATGCGGGCAGAGCAGAACTGTTTCAGGAGCTGTACATTTGGGAAGAGGAATATTTTAGAAGACTTCAAGGAACCTATCCGGTTCTTTTTATCAGTTTTGCCAATGTGAAAGATACGAGCTACGACATGGCACGGAAAAAGATCTGTCAGGTGTTGTCAGATTTATATTCCAAACATCAGTTCCTATTAGATAAGGGAATGCTGAATGCGAAAGAAATGGACTATTTTCAGTCAGTGACTATGAACATGGAAGACGTGACAGCATCTATGGCAATTCATGAGTTATGCTGGTATCTAAACCGTTATTATAAGAAACGGGTCATTGTTCTTCTGGATGAATATGATACTCCTCTGCAGGAGGCATATGTCCGAGGTTATTGGAAGGAGATGGCGGATTTTGTCGGAAATCTGTTCAATGCCGCGTTTAAAACAAATCCATATTTGGAGCGGGCTGTCCTGACAGGAATCACAAGAATCAGTCGGGAGTCTATATTCTCTGATTTGAATAATCTTGAAGTGGTGACTACAACATCTTACAAATATGAAGATTCTTTTGGATTTACCCAAACAGAAGTTACATGCGCCCTGGAAGAGCAGGGACTTAAAGAGAGGGAGGAAGAGGTCAGGAAATGGTATGACGGATTTACTTTTGGCAACCGAAAGGATATCTACAATCCATGGTCCATCTTAAATTATCTAGACAAAAAGGTATTTGCCCCTTACTGGGCCAATACCAGCAGCAACCGTCTGGTGAGCAAACTGATACAAGAGGGGAACAAAGATGTTAAAATTGCCATGGAGGAACTTTTGCAGGGCAGGATGCTGTGGACAGAGATTGATGAGCAGGTGGTGTTCAGTCAATTAGACACTAAGATATCTGCTGTCTGGAGTCTTCTTCTGGCTGGCGGATATCTGAAAGCAGAAGATATCCGCACCGCCGACCATGGAGGCATTGCGGAATATGGCCTGCTGTTGACCAATCTGGAAGTGCGGCTCATGTTCGAGAAGATGATTGACGAATGGTTTTCGGATTCCCTTACGGCTTATAATGATTTTATAAAGGCCATGCTTTTAGATGATCTGGAGGCCATGAATGACTTCATGAATGACGTGGCATTACAGTCCTTCAGCTATTTTGATACAGGAAAGAATCCTTCCGGTTCGGATCCGGAGCGTTTTTATCACGGGTTTGTTCTGGGACTCGTGGTGGATCTGTCGGAGCGCTATATCATAACTTCCAACAGGGAGAGCGGTTTCGGTAGATATGATGTGGTGCTGGAACCGAAGAGTAGGGAAGATCCGGCATTTATCCTGGAATTCAAGGTCCGCAAGCCGAAGAGGGAGAAGACTCTGGAAGATACGGTGAAAGCTGCCCTGAAACAGATTGAGGACAAGGGATATGAGAAAGGGCTTTTGGCTAAAGGGATTGAGAAGGAGAGGGTCCGCAAGTATGGACTCGCTTTCGAGGGGAAGACGGTGGTCATCGGATAAATTGTAAAATATCTGTATGAGGTTAATAGAAAAGCTCCAAAACAATAAGTGGATTAGAGACGCTTATTGTTTTGAGAGCTTTTTTGCTGTCTTAATTCTTCGTGGATTTTCCAAATCTGCGAAAGAAAAATTATGGATTTTACTAATATAAAACGGTCAAATCTTAATTCATATGTCTAACATCGAAGTAATTCTACCACATGTCAGTGGAAAATGCTACTTAAATTTTCATATTTTTTTGTAAATATAGGCCAATATCGCATAAAAATGGGTGATATGTCAGTTTTTTGGGGTCAGATTCGTGGTCAAAATCCAAGGAAAATCTGACACAATGGTTTTTATACGGTAGCACTTGCAGAGTGAAAGGCTGCATGGCCGATTATTGTGAAAAGTCTCAGCGAGCTTCTGAATTATTTGGATGTACTTTCTCTGTTTTATGGTCAGATTTATGGTCAGGCCAGCTGAAAAAGTCTTGATTTATAGGGGAAATAGAGAGAATTTCGCAGATTTGGAAAATCTGCGAAACTATAGGCCGGTATAGACAAAGGAAAACAGGAATAGGGAGTCAAAAGGATTTTGGTGAGAAATGGAGGGATCCATAATGATATCAAATCGCAATCATCAAAATATGACAGAAGGATTTATCAGTACTCAGGTAGTTGGCAGAGGGTTGGATGAACGGACAGCAAAAGCATACAGGTTGGATCTGGAGAGATTTTATCTATGGTTGGAATCAGAGGAAAAAGCTGATGTAAATGGACAGGTATCCAATGATGTGTGGCAGAGAGAGGGAAAATATAACGTTTCCGTATCGGATGAAATGGAAGCGTATTTGGATTATCTTTTCAAGGAAAAAGGACTTCGCTATTCCACAATTTGTCGGAAACAGCGGGTTTTCGGAAGCTACCTTGCTTACCTGGAGTCTCAGGGAATTTTGAATCGGTATGAGTCGTTGAAACCTGTGGATCAGCCGAAGGAAAAGCCGGAAGACAGGCTTTTGACAAAAAAAGAAGTGGATCTGCTTTTTAAGGCGATGGACAGGGAGTATGAGGAATTAGACAGTGAATTTCGCAGACGTGTCTGCCTTCGGGATCAGGTGATGATGAAGCTATTGTTTTATCATGGAATAGAGGTCAGCGAGTTGATACGGCTGGAAGTGGCGGATTATAACAGAAAAGAAGCAGTGTTAACCATCCGGGGGAAGCGAGGAAAGGTTCGTCAGGTGAAGCTGTTTTCCCAGAAATTGAAGAGGCAGATGGAAGAATGGCAGAATGAGCATAGGTGGTTTGAACGGGAAGGCGCGGAAATATATGAAGGCAGAATGTTTATATCGAAGATGGGGAGACCTCTTTCCATGAAGATGATAATTAATATTTTTGATAAGTATCGGGAACTTGCAGGGATTGAGAAAGTTTGTAAGCCGAAGGATTTGAAAAATAGCTTAGGCAGATATGCAAGAGATATGGTAATAGAGTTGGGGTGAGAGTAGATTATAATTGTATCTTAGAAAAAATAGAGAAAGGGAAGAAAGGTATGAACAGCAACTGGTTCAAAGTGGTGATGAAGGCCACAAACGTAAAATATGGTAAGAGCCTTTTGCTTAAAGGGATTCCTGTGATTTTCAACAAAAGAGGGGCAGAGATATCTATAGGTAATAATGTAACGATTAAGTCATCATTCCTTTCCAACCTTGTGGGGCTATATTCACGTTCTATTATAGTAACTCGTGTTCGTGGGGCAAAGATAAAGATAGGAAATGATGTGGGTATTTCCGGTGCAACAATATACGCAAGGAAAGAAGTCACCATAGGTGATAATACGGCAATCGGTGGAAATGTAAAAATTCTAGACAATGATTTTCATCCTGTTAATACAGAAGATAGAATAAAACTTCTTGCAGATCCAAAAGGAGGAGATTCTGATCTTGTACTTGCTCGTCCAATTTCGATTGGTAAAAATTGCTTTATAGGGTGTAATGCCATAATTCTTAAAGGTACTGTGATCGGTGATAACTGTGTGATCGGCGCCGGAGCAGTTGTGGCCGGTAAGTTCGGTGACAATTGTATTATTGCCGGGAATCCGGCCAAAGTGATCAAAAAAATGGGAGAGATGAAGTGAAGAAAAGGATTTTGATTTATGCCCATTATTACGCTCCTGACGTTGCGTCTACAGGACAAATTATTCAAGATATGGCGGAAGAAATGACAAGTGAGTTTGATGTTACGGTAATATGCACGGTTCCTTCATACGAAGGTGTCATAAAGGAAGGATATAGGGAGAAAAAAATTTTTAAGGAAAAAATTGACGGAATAGAAATACTGAGAGTTCCGGTACCGGAGTTTAGGAAAAGCAGTAAAAAAAGCCGTATAAAGAATCTATTAGCTTATTATCTTGGGGCTCGAAGAGCCACTGGAATAGCTGGAACTCAAGATTATGTATTGGCTATTTCTCAACCTCCAATCATGGGCGGTATGCTCGGAGTCTATGGTAAAAAAAAGCTCGGTACAAAGATGATATATTGCATTCAGGATTTTAATCCAGAGCAGATAGAAGCGGTTGCATACTTTGGTAATAAAGTTGTCTTAAGTGCGATGCGGTGGCTGGATAAGAGGAGCTGCAGGAAAAGCGATCTTGTGGTTACCGTTGGACGAGATATGGCAGAAACACTGAAGAATAGATTTATGGGAGAGCGTGTTCCAAGGCATACAATCATTAATAACTGGATAAATGATAAAGAGATTTATCCGCTTCCCCCTAAGGATCCAGGTGTGTCTGCATTCAAACAACAATATGGACTGGAAAATAAGTTTATTATTATGTATAGCGGAAACATAGGATTGTATTACGATTTGGAAGGAATTATTAAGGTTATTGAAAAATTTAAAGGAGCTAAAACTACTGATGGACGGGATGTTGTGTTTGCATTTGTCGGAGCCGGATGTATGTTGGATAAACTGATTCAGTATAAGACAGCAAATGATTGCAATAATGTGGTATTTATTCCTTATCAGGATAAGGATAATCTGATCTATTCTTTGAATGCTGCAAATGTCCATTGGTGTGTAAATGCTAAAGGCATTAAGGGCGTTAGCTGTCCAAGTAAGTTTTATGGTATTGCAGGTGTAGGAAAACCAATTCTCGGCGTTTTAGAGAAAGGATCTGAAATTGAAATGCTGATCAATGAGATCGGCTGCGGGAAGGTATCGGAACCTGGAGATTACAAAGCTATAGAAAATAACATATTCTGGTTTCTTTCTCATGCTGATAACAATGAACTTACCGAGATGGGGAAACTTGGATATAAGTACTTAATTAGGAATCTTACCAAGGATGCAAGTGTTGGAAAATATATAACGGAAATCAAATGTTTATAGGGATTGTGAGCAGGAATAATGAATGTTAGCTATGTTGTAGCGAAGGGATTCAGAAAAATATTTGGCAGACCAGCGATAAGTAAGTCTATTCTGGGACAGCATACAAAGGTTGATGTGTTTTCAGCGTTGGTTGAATCTGTATTAGGTGATTATTCATATATTGGTGCCAACAGTACCATATTACATACCCGAATTGGAAAATTCTGTTCTATATCAAATTATTGTGCAATAGGAGGCGGAGGTCATCCGTTAAATTGGGTTTCCACTTCTCCTGTCTTTAATAATTCAAAGAGTATTTTGAATTTTAGAATCACAGATATGCCATACAATCCATTTGCCGAGACGATAATTGGAAATGATGTATGGGTTGGATCACACTGTCTGATACGGGCAGGAGTAAAGATAAGTGATGGCGCAGTTATAGGAATGGGATCCGTATTGACCCATGATGTGGGGCCTTATGAGGTTTGGGCAGGCAATCCGGCAAAACTGATTAAAAAAAGATTTACAGATGAGGAAATAGAGAAACTTGTAAAGACAGAATGGTGGCAATGGAGTGAAGAAAAAATACAGAAATATTCCGATAAATTCAATAATATTTCTGCATTTCTGGAGGAAGTAGATGGATAAGCTGGAGATTTTGTTTAATCTCAATAATAGAATGTTTGATTATTCCAATAAGGCACTAAGAGTAGTACGAATTCCGAAAGAAATAGAAAGCTTGGAGGTTAGAAAAAATAATATTAAATTAAAAAAATATAAAAAATCAGATACATGTTATGTGATAGGCCTGGGACCATCTCTTAAGTATGTGAATCTGGACATGTTGGATGGAGATATAGTAACTGTTAACCGTTACTATAAATTTGATTCGGAGAAAAGGCGGAAACCCACATATTATTGTGTTTTAGATAAGGCATTTTTTGGCAGGAATGCGGCTAAAGAGTTAAAGACGGCTGTCTATCAGTACCCTGGCAGCTGTTTCGTTTTAAATGGCCTATATAAACCGTGGTGTGATAAAGAGTTATCCCATAAGCACTTATTCTATTCATATATGTGGAATGGCGCCTTTACACATAAGAAAAAAGTAGATTTTACAAAAGTGTTACCTATTGCAAACAATGTAGTAAATGTTGCAATTATGCTTGCCATATATTGTGAATATAAGGAGATATATCTGTTGGGATGCGATTTTAATTCATTTGCATCTCCTGTGTCCAACCATTGTTATAAAGATGAAAGGTCAGAGCGTTTGTGGAAATTGGATTTTGAATTATATTGTTACTCTTTAATTGCAAATTCTCATTCAGAATTAAAACGGTATGCAGATGACAAAGGAATAGCGATAAAAAATATCACCAAAGGCAGTCTGATAGACGCTTATGATTTTGATGAAGAAATAATAGAAAAGCTATACTTATAATTTTTAGGAGGATACAAATAATGGAAGTTTACAATAGACCATTTGTGATTGCTGAAGCAGGATGCAACCACATGGGAAGGATGGAGATTGCAAAAGATCTTATTGAAACAGCAGCTCATTTCTGCAAAGCTGACGCTATCAAATTTCAGAAACGTTGTCCGAGGGAACTTCTCACACTGGAGCAATATAATGCTCCGCATCCTAATCCGGAAAATTCTTATGGCGATACTTATGGAAGCCATCGGGAATTCCTTGAGTTTGATGTAGATCAGCATGCACAGCTGAAAAAATGGTGCGAAGAAGCGGGGATTATTTATTCCACATCTGTTTGGGATCTGACAAGTGCTAAGGAGATTGCTTCTCTACACCCGCAGTTTATTAAAATTCCTTCTGCATGCAATACTCATTTTGAAATGCTTCAATGGCTGTGTGACAACTATGAGGGTGAGATTCAGCTGTCATTTGGTATGACTACAAAGGAGGAAGAAGAACAGATTGTGCATTTATTTGAAAAGAACGGACGGGCAAAGGACTTGATTCTTTATAACTGCACTTCCGGTTATCCTGTTCCGTTCAAGGATATCAGCCTTCTTGAGATCAGCCGCATGAAAGCGCAATATGAGGGACGTGTCAAGGCTATTGGCTTTTCTGGACATCATCTTGGAATTGCTGTAGATGTATCTGCCTATACACTGGGGGCTGAGTATATTGAACGTCACTATACTCTTGATCGAACTTGGAAAGGAACTGATCATGCAGCATCTCTTGAACCGGATGGCATGAGAAAATTAGTACGTAATCTGCAGGCTGTTTATCAGGGCCTTACCTATAAGTCAGAAGAAATTCTTCCGATCGAACAGGTGCAGAGAGACAAATTGAAGTACAGAAAGCATTAGGAGCAAAGCGATGAATATAGCGTACATACCGGTCAGAGGTGGAAGCAAATCTATTCCCTTAAAAAACATTAGACCTATTAATGGTAAGCCGCTTGTATATTGGACGGTTAAGGCCGCATGTGGCTGCAAATATATAGATAAAGTGTATATAGCGACTGACAGCGATAAAATTAAAGAAACTGTTGAATCTTTTAAGATGGGGATGCAGGCCGCGTTGTTTGCGAAGGCAGAAGTAATTGGGCGTTCGGGAGAATCAGCATCCGATACCGCTTCTACAGAGTTTGCAATGCTTGAGTTTGCCGGCAATTATGAGTTTGATAATATAGTCCTTGTTCAAGCCACATCTCCATTATTACAGACCACAGATCTTGACAGAGGCTTTGAGGTTTATAACGAGGAGGAAACCGACTCTGTTCTGTCAGTAGTTCGCCAGAAGCGTTTCCATTGGGGAAATGATGAGGCAGGTTTTTATCATCCTACAAACTATGATGTGTTTCATAGACCTCGCCGTCAGGAGTTCGACGGATATTTTGTGGAAAATGGTGCATTTTATATTACTTCAAAAGAGGCCCTTATTAAGTATCAAAATCGTGTGTCTGGAAATATCAAAATTGTAGAGATGGACGAAGATACTTTTTTTGAAATTGATGAGCCAAGTGATTGGGTGATAATAGAGACTTTAATGAAAAGAAAAGGAATATCAGCGCCCATAGATGTTCCTGAAATCAGATTGTTTCTTACAGATTGTGATGGCTGCCTGACTGATGGAGGAATGTATTACTCTGAACATGGTGATGAACTGAAAAAGTTCAACACTCGTGATGGCATGGGATTTAAGCTGCTTCGAGAGAAGGGAATTCTTACAGGAATAATTACCAGTGAGGATGTTGATTTAAACCGCAGACGTGCAGAAAAATTACGGCTTGATATTTTTGAATCTGGATGTACGGATAAGTTAAGCAGAATAACAGAAATTTGCAGCCGGAGGGGTATTAACTTAGAAAATGTTTGTTATGTAGGAGATGATATTAATGATGTGGATACACTTCGAGCAGTCGGGTATGGCTGTGCACCACAGGATGCTACGCCACAAGCCAAGGAGGCAGCTATATATGTAACAAATTCAAAAGGCGGAGAGGGTGTTATAAGAGAAATAGCAGAGAAATTACTGATTTAGATGAGGAAACAGATTAATGCATTGTGTATGGAAGAATAGCAAAGCTTTATTTCAATATGCGTTATTATTTTTTATGATAGCTTATTGGCCTGCATGGCTTATAGGTCAGGGTGTAAGCCGGATTCTTATACTTGCTATGTTATTTTTGTGGTTTGCATATAAGAAAAAAATATATGTATCCAGAGAAATGATCCTGATTCTTTTGGGATTACTTTTTTCGTATTTTCTCTCAATGATCTTTGGGGGTATAAATATTCTCATAGATATTGGTAAGATATTATCAATTACCATCTGTTTTTTGTTTTGTGGATTGATGAGACGAGAAACATTTATAGAGCGTTATAAAAATTTGCTCTTCTTTATTACATGCTATTCATTGATTACGTTTGCTTTATTTTACCTTGCACCCTCAATATTTGACCATCTTCCGATGATAGAAGGGACTGCACCAGTTGCAAATGCTTTTTTTTCACTTATACCGGTAACAATGAAGGAATATTTTCGTAATTTCGGGTGCTGGCAAGAACCTGGTATGTACTGTGTTTATCTTAGTGTTGCATTTGTTTTTGAACTGTTTTGTACCGATGAAGTAAAATTAAAAAGAATTTTAATAATCATATTAGCCTACATAACGACATTCTCTACATCGGGATATGTTGTTGGAGCAGTCCTCCTTATTACATTTGGAGCACGTCTGGTATTGGATAAAAAAGAAATGACCAAGAGATCGAGAAGAATTTATATGATATGGTTATTGATTGCAGTGGTCGGAATTCTCTATTCGTATTTCTTTGGGTTTCTATCGCAAAAAAATTATGTATTTTTAAAAATGCAAAGTGCAGGCCGCAATATTAAGTCAACGTCCTGGAGGCTGAGAGCAATTCGTATAGCTATTAATTTAATTAAGCAATATTTTCCCTTTGGGTCTGGTAGTGAAATTACAGCAGAGTATTTGATAGAAGGAACGATTCTAACAGCAACCCCATTAAATTGGTTTGCTTTTTATGGATTCCTTTTCGGATTAATTATGAATCTTGGGATTATCTTTTTTTCCAAGAAGGTAGGAAAGCATTTAATTGTTTCACTAGGTATTTGGATAGCCTTAATTGGAGTTACTATGGCTCAAGAAATGTCTTGTACATATTTAATGCTGATTTTGGTATTTTATTCATTAAATATGAAGAAGTAAATTTAATAATAATACTTGTAAAAGAAGTAGGGAAAATCATATATGAGTATGGGAGGATAAATTGAACATATTAATAGTTGCGCCATATATTCTTCTTCCTGAATACCCGGAATTCAGTAAAAATACAACAGGATTGGGTATTATGGTTGAAACCATATCCAGAGCGGTTGCATCTGATTCTGAAATGAGTGTGCAGATATATACAAATGCCATAAGCTCCCGGAAAAATATTAACGGATATGAAATTCGTTCCCATACAGTGAAAGATTTGATTTTACACGTTAAGATAAGATATATAGATGATTTTTTTCATAATCTTATTAAACCATCAGGAACAAAAAGCAGACTTAAAAGTGCATATTATGCGCTAAATACTTCATATCTGGAATATACCATTAAGCAATGGGCGGATATTGTGCATTTTCATGATTTGGGATATCTATCGGTACATGGGATGGATATATGTGAAAAGCTAGGGAAAAAGTATGTTCTGACATTGCACACACTTACAAAAGATTCACCTTTTGGAACAGATGAAACACGCAAATGGGAATCTATATACGTTCCCAGAAGTATCAGTAACGGGTGTGCGGTTTCCGTAATAAGTACTGAAATGAAGGAAAAGCTTTTGGATTGGTATGATGTGGACAAGCCCGATTTGATCAAGGTAATACTGAATACATCAGATCTAAGGACAGATAGTGTAAACAGTGAAAATATAAGAGTGAAATATAGTATTCCCACGGATTCAAAATTGATTATTTGTGCCGGTCTTTTATCAAAACGAAAAAATCAGATTCAGTTGGTGAGAGCATTTAAGAAATTGAGCACAGAGGCACAAAAGCATATTTACATTCTTCTTATAGGAGCTGACTCGGATGATAGGGTATATTTAGAAAACCTGAATAACCTGTTAGCGGATGATTTTATAGGAAAGCATATCCAAAAAACAGGATATGTATCCCATAACCATATTTCCAGTTATTACGCCGCGGCAGACGCAAATGCCGTTGTGAGCGCCAAGGAACCTTTTGGCCTGCCTTATGTTGAGGCCATGCATATGGGGATTCCTACATTGACATTCACTGATATAGAATCAACAAAGGATGTCTGTTTCCCAGAGACAAGTATCTGCGTATCAGAAAGAAATGATCAATCTTTAGCAGAGGGTATTTGCGCTGTTATAAGAAAAAAATGGGATAAAGATGATATAAAAAGGAAAGCTAAGGACTTTTCTACAGACGCCATGGGACGGAAATATGTTGATTGTTATAAGGAACTTGGGAGCAATATCTGAGTTTATAGAGGAGCAGTAGTAGGGATTATGAAGGTTTTCCATATTGAGTCAGGACTTGGTAATCAAATGCTTGATTATGCGGATATGATAGCATCCGCATCGTGTAATAATGATGAGTACTATATTGAGACAATCCTATATGAGTTGGGTGAAGCTCAGGATGAAATTGCAATGTGGAATGGATATGAGCTGGAACGTGTATTTGGTCTGCATCCTAATAACGTGAAAACCTTATTTAATAAAGAAGAGTGGGCAGAAATTATACAGGATGTTCTGAAATCTGAGTTTTGGAATGATGGATGGACCTATTCTGACGCAATTACTACGGCTTTTAGAAAGCATGGATTAAATTTAATTGACAGAAATCCCAGGATCCACAATGGCCTTAAGGTTTTGCCTATGGAAATGAAATATTCAAAATATATAGTAAGGCAGCTATATTATAGGATATTAAAAAGCAAGGAAAATAATGCAGCAATACCAGACCGTATATATTTTAGAAGCATAACAGATGATTTCAATGGACATTTCCTGAAACTAATGTATAAGGGAAATCAGATTGACAAAATTGAAAGACAGATTCGAGCAGCTTTTCAGTTTCCTGTATATGATGAAAAAAATGCCAAGTTCGCTAAAAAACTTAAAAAAGTAAATTCCGTTGCTATCCATGCCAGACGAGGCGACTTTTTAGGACATAATGCATATTGTTATAAGTTTGGTTATTTTAGAAGGGCTTTGTCATTTATTAGGAAAAAAGTTTCCGCCCCAGTATTTGTCTTTTTCTGCGATCCGGGAAGTGTGGAGTGGTGTAAAGAAAATCCATATATTTTCGGACTGAATTTTGAAAAGGATAAGGTGGAGTTTGTTGATTGGAATTTGGGAACAGATAGTTATCGGGATATGCAGCTTATGACTGACTGCAAGCATAATATTATTACAAACAGTTCCTTTGGATGGTGGGGTGCCTACCTGAATGATAATCCGGATAAAATTACAATATCTCCGGATGCGAGGATAAATACAACGCACTGGGTTTGAAAGTGCAGCATGCATGAACGGAGAAAATGAAGATGAAAGCAAAAAGCTATTATGTAGGATTGAGAAAGAGGAAGAAAGATCATTATTGGAATGATCAGGAGTATCAGTTTGTTGAATACAAACCTAAAAATAAACGATATTGGATAGCTGACCCCTTTCTTTTTGATTATGGAAAGAATACTTTTCTTTTCTATGAAGTCTATGACCGTATTAAGAGAAAAGGCCTTATTGGATATAGTATTATAGATTCAGAGGGAATCATAACTGAGCCTCAAATCGTATTAGAAGAAAAGCATCATCTCTCTTTCCCCTATGTATTTGAGTATAAGGGAGGTATTTATATGATGCCGGAATCAGCTGATGATCTTTCGATTTCAGTGTATAGGGCAATACATTTTCCGGACAAGTGGGAGAGAATCAAGATTCTGGATGACATATATTCCTGTGATTCTATTTGGATATTTAGAGACCACAGTATTTATAAACTCCTTACATCTGAAATGTTCCGTCCCGCACCTGAAGGCATCATTCATTCCTGCTATGTAAAGAATAAGAGTTTTGCTGTTTATGATGGTGTCATTCATATAGACAAAGATAAATTCGAATATATAGGGGAAGGAGACTATGGAATCAGGAATGCAGGAGCTTGTTTTTATGACGGAGAGATGCAGATAAGACCTGGACAGAATTGTACAGATGGGATATATGGCAAGGGTTTGATTTTCTTTTCCGTTGTTTCAGTTGAACCATATAGTGAGAAAGAAATCAGAAGTCTTTCTACATCAGAACTCGATAAACATCTTAAAAGGACTGGAAATGAAGAACTGATAGGTGTTCACACCTATAATGTATCATCATATTATGAGACCATTGATTTTTCCTTTATGGATCAAGTGCCAATATGGTGTAATATTGCAAATCTTATTTATCGGGGATGTAGAAAAATGAAACAGATGATTTCTGTCAGAAAATGAGGAAACAGGAAAAGAGATATTGAAATGCCTAAGAATATATCATTAAGAACGAAACTTTCTATATGCAAGAGAAAAGTGTGTGGAATATTTGGATTTGATATTGTAAAAAATGTAAATCACGAAAATTATGATAAAAGATGCCTGCTGGTATATATTACAATTCCTTTTAAGGATAAGCTGACCTCTGACAGACATCAGAATTTCTGGCAAGCAAAGGAACTGGCCCGATTAATCGGAAAGCAGGGATATCAGGTTGATGTGATTGATTATCAGAATCCTTATACCAGGCCGCGGGGATTATATGATCTGGTCATTGGATTAATACCTAGAAATATAGATGTTTATTCTTCCCATCTTTGCCCGGATGCAAAAAAAATAGCTTATTTGACAAGTTCCAATTTAGCGGTTTCAGGGGAGCGGGAGATTGGCAGAATAAAGGAATTGCATAAAAGGCGCGGAGTCAGCTTAAAGCCCAGAAGACAAGGTGGCACAATCTCAAAATCGATTGAGTCTTTTGACGGGGCTTTATTCTTTGGAAATGATTACAATTTCAGAACCTATGCTGAGTTTAATATGCCGCCGGTTTATTACATTGTAAACAACGGATATGACTTTGATTTTGAAATTAATTTTAATAAGGATCCGAGAAAATTTTTGTATTTCGGCAGTGCAGGTCAGGTTCATAAAGGATTGGATTTACTGTTGGAAATTTTTTCACAGGCAGATTTCCCATGTGAACTGTATGTATGTGGTGCACTTAGGAATGAAGAGGATTTCGAACATGAATATACAGATGAACTGTATTCTACAGATAATATCCATACATTGGGGTTTGTTGATGTGCACAGTAAAACCTTCGAAAAATTAGCAAATGAATGCGCTTATTCTATTCTTCCCTCATGTGCAGAAGGGCAGGCGGGGTCTGTCGTCACTGCAATGTCGGCTGGTATCATTTCCATTGTCAGCAAAGAGTGCGGATATGATTTAAAGGATGCCATATTACTGCCTGATTGCAAAAAAGAAACGATCGAAGCATTCATTAGAAAATACTCGAATATGGACAAAGATTGGGTTAGGGAACAATGTTTCAATGCCTTTCAAAATGCAAAAAAGAATCATAGCAAAAAATGTTTCACAAAAAGTGTCGAAAATGGATTAGTGAAAATATTAAAAGCTTAATATTATTTTCCATGCAGAAGGGATTTCCATGCAGAAAGAAGATATTGATATAAAATTCAAGAAAAATATAGTGTTTAGCATGATCGTGAAAGGTGCATCTGTTCTCCTTGGTCTTATCACTGTAAATATATACTTAAGATATCTGGGAAACTCAAATTATGGATTATGGATTACTATTTCATCAATTGCTTCATGGGCAGCCATGGGAGATCTGGGCATAGGAAACGGCTTAAGAAATGAGCTTGCTAAAGCATATGCAGATAAAGATATAAACAAACAGCAAGAACTTATATCCACAGCGATTATAGCGTTAGTTAAAGTTTCAACTGCTATATTTGTCATTTTGTCGGTGGTTTCAGAAATAATGGTTGCCTTTGGTGCACTTGAGGAAGAGGTAAGAATTCCACTATATATTACCAATGTCTTTATGTGTTTTAACTTTGTATTAGGAATTTTTGCTTCTGTATCTCATGCATATCAGCTTAGCTATTATTCTTCTCTTTCGCAGCTGCTATATACGAGTCTGAATGTATTAGTTGTTTGGATTCTGATTCTTACAGATATGCAATCAGATCTTATAATATTTGCAATAATAAATGGCCTGAATAACACAATAGCACATATATTTCTGATCATATTCGTTCTTCATAAAGTCAGGATATCTGTTAACTTAAGAAAAATTAATAAGTCATATATTAGGTCAGTCATGAGTATTGGAGGGCAATTTTTTTTATTACAATTATGTGGATTAGTTCTTTATTCCACTGATAATGTAATCATTAATGGATTATTTGGAAGCGAAGATGTTACAGTTTATTCTATAATTACCAAAGTGTTTAATACTGGGGAAACTTTGTTTTCGATTCTGTTAGTGAGCCTTTGGTCAGCTGTTACATATCAATATAATCTAAAAAATTATATGTGGATTGTTAGCAAAATAAAAAGCCTTATAAAAATTTGGAGATTATTTGCAATAGGAGTTATCGCCGTAGCCATATGGTTTAATCTGCTCATTAAGCTTTGGCTAGGAGATCAGGCGATAATTTACTCATGGGATATGATAGTTTTATTTGCTGTGTATAGTTTGGCAGGAACATTCGGAGCAATATTCATTAATGTTGCAAATGGAATAGGAATCATTAAGCTTCAATTAGTAATGGCAGTTGTTGAAGCTGTATTTAATATCCCATTATCTATCTTTTTGGCTCAAAATTGCGGAATGGGAATTATTGGTGTTAAAATCGCAACATTGATATGCTGCACAGGAGCAAATGTCATAATGCCGATTTATGTATGGGATTTCTTAAGAAAAAAAATGAATTGCCAGGACGGAGAGAAGAACAGAAAGGGGTAATAGGTTATGAATGACACGATAAAATACAGCGTGATACATGGGGGGGGGGTAACACAACCTGACGTTCTTTATAATAGGTTTGATTTAAAGTATGGAGATGATACTCAGGTGTTATGTTCATCAGCAGACATGCAATGGATGATTCCCCTTCATATAGATCATAGAACGGCATACCTTGGGTTATATCTTGTTGAGATTCCACAGTTTGTATTTGATGGTCTTATAAGGTTTGTTCTGAAGAGATACAAAAGAGTAGATAAGATCCGCTGTTTTTATAGTTTAAATAACTATGAGGGACAGTTTTTACCATTTAACCATTATCGTGTAATATTGCCGAAGACAGAGGAAGAACTCTTTAGGAGAATGAATAAAAAAGGAAGATACAATCTGACTAGAGAGAGACGGATGCTTGGCGAACTGGGGGAGGTTTTGTATCTTCATTATAGCGGTCCAGATATTCCGCCAGAGGCCATAAAACGATTTTTCGAGTTAAAGGAAAAAACCCACGGTTATAATCCGCATATGCGTAAGAACACATATGTGAAGGATGCTTGTATCAGTGATGTATATCTTGTGATGCTGGATAGGATGATTATAGGAATTGCCCTTACATGCGAGCAGTGTGAGTGCGTCTATCTGGAGAATATCACTTACGATATGGACTATTCAAAGTATTCTGTTGGCTTTTCATGCTATGAGTATTGTCTCAGCAAATTAATAGAAAAGCACAAGAAAGAGATTTTCCTTGGCGGCGGAGACCACGAATATAAGAAAAGATTTCATAGTATAGAAGAGACAGCATATTCAGGATCGGTTTATCGGAATCGATGGATAAAACTTAAATATGATAATTTGGTGCATTTTAAGGATGCTGTAAAGACAGCACTAAGTAAAATGGGATTGCGGTAGGGGAATATAATAGTTTGACAAATAGTCATAGGGAGTGGATAGAATGAAATTAGAAATGAATTTTGACAAAACCTTTTTTGACGAAGAAATACGCTGTGAGTATATGGTTAGTCAAAAGCAGAAAAAAATTTGGGCGTGCGAACTTGATTTGGCAAATAAGCTGCTCTATGTATGTAACAAGTATGATATAAGAATTATCGGGTATGCAGGCACAATGCTTGGTGCAATAAGACATAAGGGGTTTATACCATGGGATGATGATATGGATTTTTGCATGCTGCGAAACGATTTCTATAAACTTCTTGAAATTGCAGATAAAGAGTTTCAGAATCCCTATTTTTTTCAGACGGCCTTAAGTGATAGAAGATATTTTTGTGGTTATGGGAGGTTAAGGAACAGTACTACAACAGCAATAATCGAAGGGCAGGATGAAAACTATAACAATGGCATCTATATTGATATATGGGTTATTGATGGATTAATAGATGATGATAAACTTTTTAGGAATCAAATAAAGGATAGAGACTTTGCAAACCGCTTAGCAAAATTGTTTCTGCCATTAAGAAGCGGCAATTCTGTCTTACGTAAAACGGTTAAAACAAGCTTGCGGATGATTCTGTCGTTGGTGACTAATTATGAGGATTCGGTAAAGAGATACTGGAATGTTCTGGAACGGTATAACAAGACAGCAGACAAATTTACTCTTATGACACATCCTCTTGATGTGATTAAGAAGTACTGGATTGCCAGGGAGAATTTAGAAAAACTAATACTTGTACCTTTCGAAAATATTATGATTCCGGTTCCACAGAATTATGACCAGATACTTAGCACAATATATGGCGATTACATGAAATTTCCTCCCGTGTCGGAGCGGGGAAAATGGCATGAAGGGCAGATCGTATTTGAACCTGATATTCCATATACTGAATATTACAGGAAAAAGAAATCTAATGAAAATTGAGGATGGAAATGAGAAATCAACAACATTTTGCTTTTAATATATGGGATTTTGAATCAGCAAAGGCTGTAATGGATGGTGCCGCTTTTCTGAAACAAGATGTCATTTTGCAGACCTCCGCCGGTATTTTCAGAAAGCTGCCGGCGAGGATATTTTCTGATTTTGTAAAAAAGTATTCAGAGTTTAGAGGAATTCAGGCATGGCTTAACCTTGATCACTGCCGGGAAAAGGAAATGCTTTTTTCAGCAGTGGATAACGGATGGGATATGATTATGGCTGACGGTTCATCTATGCCTTTGGATCAAAATATAGCTTTTGCGAATGAAGTGACTGTTTATGCTCATTCCCATGGTGTACTGGTGGAGGCTGAAGTCGGTCAGGTGAGAGGGATTGAGGATGAGGTGATGGTACAGCAGGAGGGGATAGCATCAAGAGATGCTATAGAGAAGTTCCTTATATCTACAAATGTTGATTTCATTGCTGTGGCTTTTGGAAATGCACATGGAGATTATAAGGTTGCGCCTAATCTTCGCTATGATCTTGTGGAGTATACCACATCCATTATAGACAAGCCCTTTGTTGTCCATGGAGGAAGCGGATTATCGGATCAAGTATTGACGAGGCTGCTTGAAATGAAAGGCGTAAAAAAGCTGAATATCTCGACAGACCTTAAGAGAGCATACAAAAAGGGAATGGAAAAGTCGGTTCATAACTGGACCCAGCCCGTAAAGGTGTCAGAGATCATCCACGATGAGATCATGACTGTGGCGATATCGAAGATGAAGCTAATAACTTTCGGAGGAAGCGAGTAATGAATGTATTAGTGCTGAACATGGGAATGAAAAGTATACGGAGTATCATCTTCGATGAAAATGGAAAGAAATTGTCCAGCGCCTCCAGAACACTGACATCGGCAATCAATGAAACAAGGGTTGAACAGTATCTGGATGAATGGTGGGAGAAGGCAATGGAGGTTATGAAAGTTTCTATTCAAGATGGGAAACTTAGGGACATTGATTACATAACCGCAACAACTTCGGCTTCTTGTCTTGCGTGTATAGATAGTGATGGAAATCCTCTTGGTAATGCGATCATGGTTTCTGACAAGAGAGCTATGGCTGAAGCTGACGAAATAAAGCATAGTGTATCCTATGAGGATTTAGAGAAAGACACAGGACTGGAAATGTCAGCCAGTTTGATGCTGCCAAAGATCCTCTGGGTTAAGAACCATGAACAGGATTTGTTTGAGAAAACAAGATATTTTTTAACACCCAATGATTATTTGATTTATCACTTATGCGGAAATGTGGTTACAGATGAACTCAATGCATTAAAGTATCACTACTCTCTTAATAGAAATTCCTATCCGGTCGGGCTTCTTGACGAATTGGGAATTTCAAAAGATAAGCTTCCAGCTGTAATGAAAACGGGTGATGTGGCAGGAACAATATTACCGGAGATTGCGAAAAAGATAGGATGCCAGAAGGAGGCAAAGATTGTGATAACCTCTTATGATGCCATCTGTTCTTTTGTTGGCAGCGGGGTATCAAGTGAAGGAGAGGCAAGTGATGTTTCCGGTACTGTGACTGTCTTTCGAATGCTTAGCAGGAAGGATAAATTGTTGCCAAGTACCAGGGTATATACCACACCATTCAGACAAGGTGGTTTTAACATTATCGGCGGCTCCAACAATCTTGGAGGCGGACTAATCGAGTGGGTAAAGCAATGTTACTATGCGAAAGAAGAATATCCATACGAAGTTATGGAAAAGGAGGCAGCAGAATCGGATATCGGTGCAAGAGGCATCATTTTCTTACCATATCTTCTCGGTGAGCGCGCTCCGATTTGGAATGACAATGCCAGAGGAACATTTTTCGGCCTTGAGAGAATGCATACAAGAAAGGATATGACTAGGGCAGTATTTGAAGCGGCTGCATTTATAGACCGTACTATGATGGAGGCTATCGGAGAAACGTCTGCTCATGTGACCACAGTGAGACTGTCCGGCGGACTTGCCAGAGTCAATCTGATCTCTCAGATCAAAGCAGATGTGACCGGAAAAGAGGTGATTGTACTGTCTGAATTTGAGACAACTGCATCGGGGGCGGCTATGATGGTATTGAATGGGCAGGAGGGAACTACATTTACGGAGTTAGCAAAGAAATTCTCAAAAAGCCGTATGACAATCCATCCAGACATGGAAAACCGTGAGAAATATAATGTGGTTTATAAGCTCTTTAAAGAAACATATCAACAGTTAGTACCGATGTTTGACAGAAGAATTGAACTGTTAGACACAATCCGAAATCCGAAAGAAACACAGATAGAAAATTTATAACAGGGAGATAGCAATGAAGGCCTATACGTTAACGATGACTACGAGAACATATTTTGGCAACAGATGTGTGGAAGAGGCAGTTAAGAAAGAGAAACAAACTTTAGGAGATAAGCCCCTCCTTATTACTACAGGCGGAGTCCTAAAACAGCTTGGATTTCTTGATGAAATGATCTGCTGGTTGGATGCAGAAGTTATCTGTTATGACAAAGTAACTGCTGATCCTGATGTTATGGAAATAAGAGAAGCTGTAAAAATTGGAAAAGAATGTGGTGTTTCTTCTGTAATCGGTTTTGGCGGCGGCAGTGCTATGGATGCTGCGAAAGCTGCAGCAGTCGGCATCGCTTCTGATATTGATATAGAAGATTATTTGCTTAAGAACATAATCCCTCCAGAAGAAACACTGCCTATTATTGCGATTCCGACAACATCGGGAACTGGAGCAGAGCTAAGTAAAGGCGCTATTATTTCCAGTCGCGAAAAAAAAATCAAATCAGGTATTCGGGGAGAAAGAGTAACTCCCATTGTTGCGATTGTAGATCCGACATATACATTTTCACTTCCTATGAATATAACAATGGAAACAGGATTTGATGTGTTTACTCATGCGGCAGAGAGCTACTGTTCAGTAAATGCCAATCCATTTTCCGAGATGCTTTCTGAAAAGGCCATAAGAATAGTAGGTGAGGCTTTGCCCAGATTAAGTAAGGACTTAAAGGATACCCAAGCACGTGAAATGATGAGTTTTGCCAGCCACATCATGGGCTTCAATGTGAAAAACATAGGAAATTGTCTGCCTCACCGTCTTCAGTATCCAATCGGTATATCAACAGAAACAAGTCATGGGGCTGGGCTGGCTGCTTTGTATCCTGCATGGATGAAATATGAGCAAAATGTAAACGAGGAACGCATAAACAGAATCTTGGATTGGCTTGGATGCAAAAAAGAAGATCATGCCGGTGAAAGGATAAAAAAATGGTTGGATAATCTGAATCTTTCCAGAACCATGGCAGACCTTGGGAACACCCTGACTGCAGATGTCCTTGCAGGAAAAGTTACGGGAAATCTGAAAAATGACAAGCTGGCTGATGAAGAAGGGATCATTGTCAAATTGTATCAGGAGTCCATGTGATGGGAAGGGGGAAAAATCGTGCAAGCAATTATAATGGCGGCTGGAAAAGGAAGCAGATTGGGAAGTTTGACTGAAAATATTCCAAAGAGCCTGCTTGAAATCAAAGGAAAGAAATTATTGGATATCAATATCGCAATGCTTCACAAGTATGGTATCTGGGACATTACAATAGTTACAGGATACCAGGATGAAAAGTTTATCCAAGTAACGGAAGATATTCCTGGAATAACCCTTGTTTACAATCCGTTCTATGAATTTACCAATGTTATCGGATCTTATTACATGGGAATGAAGCAGCTGCATGAGGATTTTATTTATCTGCATGCTGACACCATATGCGAAATTGGTATTTTTGATGAATTATTAAGGTCTGATGGGGATATTGTGCTGCCCATTGATACAAAACCTTGTGACGACGAGGCAATGAAAGTACGGATTGAAAAGGGAAAAATTGTAGATATCACGAAGCAGATGCCTGTCGAAGATGCTGCCGGCGAGTTTATTGGTATTGCCAAGATTAAGAAAAGTGTGATCGATGATCTGAATGCAAGCACCATAGGTGTTCTTAGGGATAAAATCTTCTCATCCTACTTTGAAGGCGCCCTCCAAAGGGTGTTTGACATGAAAAAGTATGATGTGCGGATGATTGAAACTAAAGGCAGATTCTGGGGTGAAGTGGATTTCCTGGAGGACTATGAAAGAGCCAAGAAAAATATCAGTGCAGAATTATTAGAATTATAAAGGAAGAAGGCAAGATGTTAGAGCAGGTCATTATCATACCATCATATCAACCATCGGAATCACTGATTTTATTTGCAAAGAATTTGACGGATAGTTTCAATAAAATCATAGTCGTAGATGACGGAAGTGGGTGGGAGTATAAAGATATTTTTCAGAAGATTGAAAATATTGCGGGAATAACAGTACTGCGGCATGCAATGAATCAGGGGAAGGGGAGAGCAATTAAAACAGCTTTTAATTATTGCCTGAACTGTAGTAACTTTTGTGATCGGGGGGGGGGTAATAACCGTAGACGGAGATGGTCAACATGTGATAGAGGATATAAAAAATGTTGCTGTTGTCCTCTCCGATTCAGATGAAAATTCAATTGTCCTTGGAGTCAGGAAATTTGATAAGAAGCATGTTCCTTTTAGGAGCAGATTTGGAAATAATGTTTCAAAGGTCATTTACAGATATGCATGCGGAATTAATGTAACAGATACACAAACAGGACTGAGAGGGTTTCATTACAGTCAGATTCCGCTTATGCTTTCTGTTGAAGGAGAAAGGTATGAGTATGAGACGAATATGCTTATCTCATTCAAAGATCATGCATTTAAAATCATAGAAATACCCATACAAACCATTTATGAGGAGGGGAATAAGTCGTCGCATTTTAATCCTATCACAGACTCTATAAAGATATATCGTGTGGTATTAAAGTATAGCGCTGCCTCTGTGTTGTCATTGCTGATTGATTATGGAATGTTTGTTATTCTTGTGTCATGGGGCATTTCTATAATAAAAGCGACATATATTGCAAGAGCATGTTCATCAATAGCAAACTTTCTTATTAACAGAAGCGTTGTATTCAGGAATAAGGGAGATATCCGTTTTCAGTTTATTAAATACATACTGTTGGCAGCTGCATCGGCCACAGTTTCCGGAGTTGTTGTGAATTTGCTTTATTCTTATGTTGGTATCTATCCGGCAGCATGCAAAATAGTGGTAGATACTATGCTGTTCTTCTTGAACTATTACATACAAAGAACATTTGTATTTACTAAGGAGGAAGAATAGGGTGATATCGTTATTACTATTTGCAATTGCTATTGGATCAGTTTGTGTATTTGGGGCATTGGTATGTCAAAAGAAGTTTGGGTATATGTTTCCTATCGGAACGGCATTGGTAATTATTGTATTGCTGATCTTTGGATTTTTCAATCGGCTTCATTTGGGAGTCTATGCTGTACTGATATATTCGATAACCCTTATGATAGTATCTATCTTGGTATTGATAAAGAATAAAAATATTGCCCGGCTTCGTCTGCTCTTCAATCCGGTCTGTTTCATCATGTGCACGGCAGGGGCCGGACTTGCATATCTTCACAATGCCAGGCTGTGCAGCGGCTTTGATGAATTTACCCATTGGGCAACGGTTGTAAAATCCATGACCATAATCCATGATTTTAGTGCTAACAGAGCGTCAGGATTATTGTATCAGAACTATCCTCCATCCATGTCTTTGTTCCAGTATTTCTTGGAAGTATTGGCAATTGATTTCCAGGGAATTGAGTTTAGCGAATGGAGATTGTTTTTTGCATATCAGATTTTACAATGGTCTTTTTTTTGCCCAATACTTGAACTTGCCATGGAGAAAAAAACAGGAAAAAAGGCCATAATTCCGGTACTGTGTTTGTCATTCATTGTGGTTCCGGCTTTTTTCTATGAGAACTATCTGACCAGCATTTATATTGATCAGTTCATTGCGATACTTTATGCATGCTGTGCAGGTGACATTCTTTTGAATCCCAATAGAGATGTGACATTTTGGATGAGAGTATCATTTGGAATGGTGGTAATCGGTCTTGCAAAAGCAACAGGCATCCTTTTTGCAGCCTCTATAGCAATTTTGAGTATAGTGGATACTCTTAGCTGTTTTAGAACGTTTGATGCTGATAAAAAGATCAGAGCGATTTGGGGATATTTACGAAAGCCGATTATTGCTATGATTCCAATCGGTGTATTTAAATTCCTATGGAACCGGGAATTAGTGATTGAACACTCAAATGTGTCGCTAAATTCTGTAGATGTTAGCAAGTTCCTTTTGGATGCCTTTCAGAGAGGAGAAAATTATTCTAAAGAAGTTCTGAAAAAGTATGGAGACAAAATCTTTTCAAATGAGTTTGTTTTTGGAACTACAGGAATCAATTTGAGTTATTTCTCACTATTTATAATTGCAGCGATTTTGCTTGCACTTTTTTTAAAGAAACTTAGGAACCCAAGAGGTGACTGGTGGGTTTTAATTGGGACATCTTTTGTATATATATTAGGGCTTGCGGCTACTTATGCAACAAGTTGGGATACAGAAGGATATGGAGCAACTCTCCCCTCTTTTGACAGATACTATTTTATCTCTCTTTGCGGGATATATTTAATCGCTTTGATTTTATTTTTGTTTGTATCACAATGGGAGAGATATGCAATAGTTTTGGCGGTATCCTTAATTTGTATAACAGATCAAAATGAGTTAATGGATTTCTTTTCACGTCAGTCTGTTATCGTATCGAGAGATTTCAGAAGAGCTGTAGATGACCTTGTTGTAAGAATTGATGAGATAATACCAGCAGGCAGAGTTCTTTTTGCCTGTGATCGGCTGCAGGATGGGTGGATGATTAACTTTGATTCCATGTATTTTAATGGGAAACGAGTGGCAAGTTATAATACATCTACTAATTTTGAAGAGTATATGGTGGATGGGACATTTTCTGAATCCTTTTACGATAATTATGATTATGTGGTCTTTTCGGGACTTTCTGATGGATTCAAGAGTAAGTACAAGACCTATGTGGAAGATGAGGATTTGAGAAGCTACTCATTATATGAGGTAGATAAAACATCCGGAAATATCAGCTTCATCATGGATTTCTCAAAAAAGTAAAAATATACAATATAAAAAGCCGTAAATAATTTGTATTGCAATGATAATGGAAAGAATGAGGGCGTAAAAAGTGCTAATCAATATCATATATTTCATTTCAATATGTTCGGTAAGCATACTGCTTGCTGCAATAAAACACATAAAATTTGAGACAACGCTACCATTATCATCTGCATGTATTATCGGGATTATGTATTTGTTTGCCTTGCTTGGAAAACTTCATGCAGGATATTATTTTGTATTATGTTTTGCGGTGTTCGCATTTGCCCTTGGCTGTATACTTTTTATGCGAGATAAGTCGATAGTCAAAAACCTTATCTTATCACCAGGAACGATTCTCTTTTTTGCTTCTTTCACAGTTATGAATATATGCTGCAATGGAATGAAAGTATTTTCAGGAGATGAACTTGTACATTGGGGTGCCATAGTAAAGTCCATGATTTTTACCCATGACCTCGGTACAAGAAATGCAACTACATTGACCGCCAGTAATTATCCGCCAGGAGTGTCTGTTCTTCAGTATTACTGTGAGGAAATTTTTCAGATGTTTCGTGGTCAGTATGCTTTTAGTGACTGGCGTCTTTTTCTGGTACATAACACTTTGATTGCCTGTTTTATCATACCTGTGTCTTGCAAAATAGGAAAAAAATTTTTAAAATCTTCGTTCATCTATATGTTGTTTTCTTGTTTGGGAATATTACTTTACAGGAATTTCTTCTATTCACTGCAGATTGATGGCCTGATTGGAGTTGCAAGTGCGTGCGGCATATGCATGATTTTTTTATCGGATAGCAATGACATAGAGGCTGATATATATAGTTTCTCAGTGGCTTTTATTCTCGTTCTGACGAAAGTATCAGGGATTCTATTTTCAATCGTTATACTTTTGGGGATGCAACGAAATAGATTTTACAAACAACGTCAGGAAGGGCGTCTTGTTTCTCCAAATAAGAAAACTATTTTTATGCAAGGGATTGAAATTGTTACAATTATTGGTATATGGCTTTCATGGAAAATTGAAACATCACTGTCAAACAAGATGCCTGCCAACGAAAAGCCTGTAGATTTGCGGTACTTATTGAGAATTATGTTTGGAAAAGACAATACATATAGAACAGAAACTTGGAATAATTTTCTAATATCCGTTTTTCATAAGGGCATTGAATTTTCGAATATAAATACTAAATTAAGCTATTTTTTTATACTTGTCTGCTGTATAACCATTATTATTGTAATTTCCAAGAGACTAAGGAGGACCGAAAATTCTAAGGCACAATCAGGAACTTTATGCCTGTGTCTGTCGCTTATACAAATGCTTATATTTTATATGGGGATGCTCTTTACTTATCTTTTTCAATTTGGCGAAGACCAATCGGTTTCACTTAGCAGCTTTGAAAGATATTTCAATACGGCTTTGATGCCGATTTTGTTTTTAACAGTTACATCCATACTGTACCTGATAAAATCATCAGGGAAGGAAGCAATCTCTGACTGGTCGGTGTTGGTCATAGGATTCCTAATATCTGTGGCTCCTTTTAACGGGATTATTACATTCCTTTCAAGAGACGATGCTAAATATACGATAGAATATGTTGAAGGTTTTCAAGACTTAATAGATCTGGAGAAATCAGTTCATGTAGATGGAGAAATCAACAATATTTATTATATTTATCAAGATGTGTATATAAGCGGCGCAGGGCAAACTGCCCTTGAATTATACTATTATGCACTCCCTGATGAGAGCACATATGCAAAAGAACCATTTTATTTATCGAAGAGTGTAAACGATTGGTATGTGGGGGATTTTGATGTTGATGAATGGATGAGAAGGCTCAAAGAATCATATGACTATGTGGTGATTGCTAAGACTGATGAATACTTTTTGAATAATTTTGCTTCTGCGTTTGAGGATCCTAAAAAGATATATGACAAAACAATATATCAGGTTAATAAAGAAGACGGGAGGCTAAGCTTTCTAAAATCCTGCAGTGATATGATGAAATAGGAATATATATTTTGAGGGAGTCATAACAGGGAAGGAGATAATCGTGATTGAAGACATTACTATAATGATTCCGGCATATAATCCGGATAATAAATTCATAGAGTTTGTATCGGATTTGACAGAGAACGGATACAAAATCATTATAATCGATGATGGGAGTCGTGATGATACTAAAAGGTATTTTGATATGGCAAGAGATCAATATGGCTGCAGGGTTGTCTCCCACAGCATTAATTTAGGGCAGGGGAGAGCCTATAAAACGGGTTTTAACTACTATCTATCCGAGTCAAAATGGGGGGGGGCAGTTTTCAGATTCCATAGGAGTGATACAATGTGATTGTGACGGACAGCATTGTGTAGAGGATATTAACCGCTGCACAAAGCTGCTTCGCTCCAATCCTGACAAATTCATCTTAGGCGTAAGGGATTTTTCTGATAAGGATATTCCTTTGCGAAGCAGATTTGGAAATAACAGCACTTCAATTGTCTTTAAGCTTTTTTGCGGTCTGAATCTGAAAGATACACAAACCGGATTAAAGGGAATTCCGAAGTCATTTATACCATGCCTGATGGAAACGCCAGGGGAGAGATTTGAATATGCAAGCAGTGTCTTGTTGGAAACCAAAAGGAAAGGAGTTGAAATTCTTCAGTTCCCAATAAGAACAATTTATATCAATGAAAATGAAACGTCGCATTTTAGTCCCATGAGGGATTCTATAAGGATATATTCTCTGATATTAAAATATCTTGCATCATCTTTATCAGCATTTTTAGTTGATATTATTGCATTCAGCTTTTTTTTATCAGCAGCGAAAGGACTTTTCATACATAATTATATAATTATATCGGCATATTTATCGAAAATTATATCTTGCACATATACATATGTTGTTAATAAAAATCTGGGTTTTAAACGAAAGAATGGTAATATATGGGCAATTGCTAAATATACAGCTTTATATATAGGACAAGCAACTGCTTCAGGCTTTTTAACATATACATTAGTAAGTGTTATGAATCTGAATGAAGTGATCAGTAAAATAATCGCAGATATATTTTTATTTTTTGTCAGCTTTCGGATACAAGACAGGTAGGTTTTTAGACAAAGCAGAAAGAACGTGTGAATATGGAGGATAATGGTGGAAGAAACTTTATATATCGTGATGCCGGCATATAATGAAGAAGAAACGATTGAAAATGTGATAAAAGGATGGTATCCGTTATTAAATGGGAAGGCAGAAACATCACGGCTTGTGGTAGCAGACAGCGGGAGCACGGATAAAACACATATGATTCTGGCAAAGTTACAGGAAAATTATTCTAAATTAGAAATCCTATCGGACACCGGAAAACAGCATGGGCCTAAGCTGATGAGATTATATGATTATGCAATAAAAAAAGAAGCAGATTATATATTTCAAACAGATTCAGACGGGCAGACATCACCAGAAGAATTTGATGCTTTTTGGGAGGAACGGCTTAAGTATGATGGAATATTTGGAAAACGAAGTATCCGGGGGGATGGAAAAGCAAGATCATTTATAGAGAAAGTTGCTTGTATTTTAGTAAAAATATACTTTAACGTATCTATTCCGGATACTAACGCTCCATTTCGATTGATGAAAACGGATACGATAAAAAAATATCTTTATAATTTGCCAGATGATTATAATTTGCCTAATATCATGTTAACTGCATATTTTTCGTATTATGGAGAAACTGTTCTATTTAAGGAAATATCTTTCAAACAGAGGCAGGGGGGTATAATTCGATTAATATTTTAAAGATTATTGGAATAGGATGGAGGGCTTTAGGAGATTTTAGAGTATTTAGAAAAAGTATGAAAAACTGCTGACTATAGGAAAAGAATACCTTTTGGAGAGAAAATAATAATGAAAATATGTTTGCAGAAGAAGGAATGGGGATTAAAGATAGGAATAGGTTGTATTCTGTTTATGATAACATTTGTGTTTTTAATGCAAAGTCCCCTTAATATACTATTGCCAAATGGAAATTCAGCTACGGATTCCAGTGTATTTAAAACAATAGCATTATGTATGGAAAAGGGATTAATGCCATATAGAGATGTTTTCGACCATAAAGGACCGCTTATTTATATCTATAATTGGTTAGGCATGAAAATAGCATATTGGAGAGGCATTTGGGCAATAGAGTTTATTTCACTTTTTGTGTGCTTTGTATATATATATAAAGCAGCAGGGATTGTATGCACAAGATTCTTTTCAGTGGTTGTGGTATTGATATGTTCGGCTTCGCTCTATTCATATTTTGAATGGGGAAATTTGACAGAAGAATATGCGCTGCCATTTATTGTAGGTTCCTTATACTATTTTATGGACTATTTTTTAAATGATTATATTTCAAAACCAAGATTGATAATGTGCGGTAGCTTTTTTGGGGCTGTATGCATGCTGCGAATAAATATGATTTCAATATGGCTCGTTTTTTGTATTGCAGTATTAATTCAATGTGTACATAAAAAGATAATTAAAAATGTTTATGAATTTCTTTGGTACTTTTTAATTGGATTTTTTGCAATAATTATTCCGCCTCTTTTTTGGATAATAATTCATGGAGCATTCAAAGATTTTTTGGAACAATATTTTGTCTTTAATGTTCAATATATTGATGTGTCTTTGCTTGCTCAATATAATACCTTTAGCGTGTTTATAAATGATTTTTATATTATTTTAGCAATTTTGGTTTCTGTTTATATGTGTAAGGACCGCACATTGTTTCATATGGCATATGTGGCTTATATTTTCTTAACGTTAGTATCCGTGTGTATATCCGGAAACGAATATAAACATTATGGAATGATTTTGGTTCCTGTACTTATCTATCCAATATCAATGCTTTTATCTAAAAAAGTGATAAAAGAAAAGCATTGGATACTTGCATTTATGTTATGCATGGTTATTACTTATACGATCCCGTCGTGGATATCCGGATTGAATAAAATGGCAGAATATTGTTTTCAAGAAGAGAAAACAAAGACAAGATCCGACACGACAGATAGTTCAGTATGTAGTAACTAATTCAGATGAAAATGATAAAATTATAGTTTGGGGTAATTGGAATATCGTTTATGTGTTAAGTAAAAGGCTTCCGGCATCTAAATATTCGTATCAATTTCCAATAGGGAAGGTAGATAGACAGATATTAATAGAGTTTTTTGAAGAATTAGAAATTACGCTTCCTAAATTCGTGATTATAGCAGAAGAAATAGGCGATATGGAGAAGTTTTTAAATAATAATAACTATTTTTGTGCAAATGAAATTGACGGAAGAAAGATTTATAAAAGAGAATAATTGAATAAAAGAGAGTTGGGAGATTGGTAATGAAAAGCAACAAAAAAAATTATGTCAAAATTTATCTTGGAATTACGCTGTCTGCTTTCATAATATTTATATTCCTATCACTAATAACCAAAGGTGACTGCTTTTTATGGCTTGTTATGGAGGAAAATTATAATTGGCAATTTTCTGATTATTTTCGACAGATCATATATGCATCAGACATAAAACGTATTTATTTAAATACAGGAGATGCGCCATTTCCACCGTTTACTTATTGCTTTTTTAACCTTCTCTATCGGATAAATCCAATTGATTTTGATGAAATCAGTTTAGACTGTTGGAGACAGGCGCAGGGAAATAATAATCTTTTGATTTTTTTTCTTCTTTTTATGCTTGTGGGAATAAGTCTTTATTGGATTATTGACTATTGTTTAGAGGGAAAATGTTCAAATATATTCAAGGGATTGTTATATCTTTCTGTTATAGCAGCGCCTTTCATGTGGGATGGAGCTTTTGAGCGAGGAAATATGGTGATTGTTGCCATGGTGTGCATTTTACTTGCAATTGTCTGGAGAGACTCTGACAATAAAGTAAAAAAAGAACTGGCAATGATTTTAATAGCAATAGCATCCGGTTTGAAAATCTATCCTGCAATATTTGGCCTTATGTATATTAAGGAAAAAAGATGGAAAGAATCGATTCGATTAATAATATATGGCCTTATAATATTTTTTGTACCGTTTACCTTGTCAGGGGGAATGTCAGGTTTCAAGGCTTATCTAAATATTCTCTTAACGTTTGGAAAAATGCGCAGTATAAGATGGACAAATGTTAAGAATTATTTATTTGCATTGTTGTATACATTTGGAATAAACATAGAAGTTATATCTTCAGCAGGCTTACAGTTTGTAGAGATTGTATATTTATTTCTAATGCTGGCTTCATTTATGGCTACAAAGGATAAATGGAAAAATATATTTTATCTGACAGTGATACCCGCTACATTTGTACCTAATAGCCATCGTTACGTAGCAGTATATATGGTTATACCTTTAATCATGTATTTTGTATATGATGAGCAGAATAGTGAAAAAAATGCCAAATATTTAATGGTTTTCTCAATTATATTTTCTACTCCATGATTGGGATATTTATTGGGATTAAATGCAGATTTTTGCATATTTACGCCCATTTATATTTGTATAATTATGTCACTGGCTGAGGATTTTGTTCTTTGTATAATAGGGAGTTTGGCTGCAAGAAAGAAATAGGGCTTTCTTTTCTCTGGAAAATCTGTTCATCTAATTCCTTAGATAGTTATTGTTCATGGACAACGTCTTGTCCGACTCTTCCGGACAAAAAGCATCATGCGCTCGCCTGATGTGTGAAAACGGATAAAATCAGTCTTACAAGCAAGCTTGACACCTGTTTTATCCGTTTTCTTCTCCCCGCGAATAGTAACCCCTAAATATAGTTGCGTTATCTTTTCTGCCCATTAACCTTGCCATTTATTATACGGCATGTTAGAATAATACGTGTAATAGACCGATCTGACGGGAGCAGGGGGACTTATACAGAGTATCTCAATGACCTTAAGGGTACGTATGGTGTGGGAAGCCAGGTCCAGCGGTTGATTTTACTTATGAGGGGAAAGAGCATGAGGCTCATGTGACAAGTGAGGACTGCAATGGCAATACTCTCACAGAGGAGGAATTTCTGAGATTTCTGGAGACTTATTATGAACATATGGAACTTACGAAAAGAATCGCAAGATTTCAATGGATGGATATGAGTCAGCTTGAAGGAAAAGGCTGTGGCGAGATAGAAGGGCTGCTGATGCAGTGCTATGAGCAGTTTGTAATTATTCAGCCTTTGGATTTATAGTGCTGCAGCAGTTTCACTGTAATTTTGAATTGGGGTGACTTTTCGGATAATTTGTGCTATAATGCTTAAGATTGTTTAGGAATTCCATGGCGGAAAAAGGTCGGTAGAGGTGCATAATGATTTCCGATTTGCCCTTCTGATTTTTGATGACGCGGGAGAAATTTTGCGGTATAATGTGTTTCATGCGGAATTGATAATAAGACATTCAGAGAACAAGAAGTTGTATTTGTATGATCTTTAAATATAGAAAAAGAAACGAGTACCCCGCTTGAGCCATAAAGCTGTACGGTAAAAACTCGCTTCTTTTTATATATTCTAATGATAGAAAGGAAAAAAGTCAATAGAAATGCATAACAACATTGATTTGGATAAGATAGATATAAATTCAGCTCCCCCCACAGAAGAGCCGGCCCGCCAATACTACTTCATGGCAAAATGCCGGCAGTGGGTTCAGGCGTTTGAACAAAAAAACGGACGCCGCCCTGTGGCCTGTATTCAGACCTTCGGCTGTCAGATGAACGCAAAAGATTCCGAGAAGCTTATGGGAATCCTGGAGCGGATCGGATTTCATGAGACCGGGGACGAGCATGCAGATTTTGTTCTCTACAACACCTGTACCGTTCGGGAGAATGCCAATCAGAGGGTTTACGGACGCCTGGGATATTTAAATACACTGAAAAAGAAAAACCCTGACATGATCATCGCCCTGTGCGGCTGTATGATGCAGGAACCTCATGTTGTGGAAAAGATTAAGAAGAGCTACGGTTTTGTCGATATCATCTTTGGCACCCACAACATCTTCAAACTTGCGGAATTAATCCATGGGCGTCTGCAGCACAAAAAAATGGTGGTTGATATCTGGGAGCAGACGGATCAGGTCGTGGAGGAACTTCCGACAGAGCGTAAGTTCCCTTTTAAGTCAGGGGTCAATATTATGTTCGGCTGCAATAATTTCTGCAGTTACTGCATCGTTCCTTATGTGAGGGGACGGGAGAGGAGCAGGAATCCGGAGGATATTATAGCGGAGATCGAAAAACTGGTGTCAGAAGGCGTGGTGGAGATCATGCTTCTGGGGCAGAATGTGAATTCTTATGGAAAGAACCTAAAAGAGCCACTTTCCTTCGCCGGGCTTCTTAAGAGAATCGACGGGATCAAGGGACTTGAGAGGATTCGGTTTATGACCTCTCATCCCAAAGACCTGTCCGATGAACTGATTGAGGTCATGAAGAACGCAGAACATGTATGCCATCATCTCCATCTGCCCGTGCAGTCGGGAAGTACCCGTATCCTAAAAGCCATGAACCGCAGATACACAAAGGAACAGTATTTGGAACTGGTGGGAAAGATCAGGGCGGCAGTGCCGGATATCTCTCTGACTACGGATATTATCGTGGGATTTCCGGGGGAGACAAAAGAAGATTTTGAGGATACCCTGGACGTGGTAAGGCAGGTAAGGTTTGACAGTGCGTTTACCTTTATTTACTCCAAGAGAACGGGGACCCCGGCGGCTTCCATGGAGAATCAGGTGCCGGAGGATGTGGTGAAAGCCCGGTTTGACCGGCTTCTTTTTGAGGTGCAGAAGATTTCCTCTCAGGTGTGCGCAAGGGATCTGCATACCACAAAGGACGTGTTGGTGGAGGGATTGGACGATCACCTGGAGGGATTTGTCACAGGGCGCCTTGACAACAACACGGTCGTTCATTTTCCGGGGGAGGAATCTTTAGTGGGAACCCTTGTGCCGGTCCGGCTGGAGGAATCAAAAGGATTTTATTATATGGGCCGTATGGAGCCCGAAAACCAATGAAAAATGTTGTGCCATATGACTCCCGGAAATCTTTCGGGAGTTTTCTGGGTACAAGGGAACAGGTATTTTAAACAGAAGAGAGGATAAAAAATTGGCCGGATTATCACCTATGATGGTTCATTATATGGAAACAAAGAAGCAATACCCGGATTGTCTGCTTTTCTACAGGCTGGGAGATTTCTATGAGATGTTTTTTGAGGATGCCGTCACCACCTCAAGGGAACTGGAGCTTACCCTGACGGGAAAGGAGTGCGGTCTCAAAGAGCGGGCGCCTATGTGCGGGATTCCCTACCATGCTGTGGACGCTTACCTGTACAAGCTGGTGCAGAAAGGGTATAAGGTGGCCATTGCTGAACAGATGGAGGATCCGAAGCAGGCCAAGGGTCTGGTGAAGCGGGAGGTAATCCGCGTGGTGACTCCCGGAACCATCACAAGCAGTCAGGCCCTGGATGAGACAAAGAATAATTATCTTATGGGAATCGTGTATATCGGCGATACCTTCGGCATCTCGGTCTGTGACATTACCACAGGGGATTATCTGGTGACAGAGGTGGACGGGGAGAGGAACCTCCTTGATGAGATCCACAAATTCGCCCCCTCGGAGATTATCTGCAACGAGGCCTTTTATATGTGCGGCGTGGATCTGGACGATCTGCGGGGGCGGTATCACGTGGCCGTCTCATCCCTGGACAACCATTACTTTTCCGATGATTTATGCCGGAAAGTGCTGAGAGAGCATTTTCATGTAAAAAGTCTTGAGGGGCTGGGACTGGGGGATTACGATGCGGGAGTCATCGCTTCGGGAGCGGTCATGGAGTATCTGTACGAGACGCAGAAAAATACCCTGGACCACATTACCACCATCACCCCCTACACCACGGGGGAGTATATGATTATCGACACATCCACCAGGCGGAATCTGGAGCTTGTGGAAACGCTCCGGGAAAAGCAGCGGCGGGGCTCTCTTCTCTGGGTTCTTGACAAGACAAAGACAGCCATGGGAGCCAGGCTTATGAGAACTCTCATTGAGCAGCCCCTTGTCCAGAGAGCAGAGATTCTGAACCGTCAGAGTGCCATCGAAGAGCTGAATATGAGTTATATTGCCAGGGAGGAGATCAGAGAATATTTAAATTCGGTCTATGATCTGGAACGTCTTATGGGAAGGATCAGCTACAAATCAGCCAATCCCAGAGATCTCATATCCTTCAGGAATTCCCTTGAGATGCTTCCCTTCATTAAATCTCTTCTGAGGGAAATGAAGGGGGAGGTTCTTAAACATATTTGTGATGATTTGGATCCTTTAGAAGACCTTTACCGGCTGATTGACTGCTCCATCACAGACGATCCGCCTCTCGCCATGAAAGAGGGAGGCATCATAAAAGAAGGGTATCATGAGGAGGCTGACCGCCTTCGCCACGCCAAGACCGAGGGGAAGACCTGGCTGGCTGATCTGGAAGTCAAAGAGCGGGACAAGACGGGAATCAAGAACTTAAAGATCAAGTATAACAAAGTGTTCGGCTACTATTTTGAGGTGACCAATTCCTTTAAAAATATGGTGCCGGAGTATTTTATCCGGAAGCAGACTTTGGCCAATGCGGAGCGCTACACCACAGACAAGTTAAAGGAGCTGGAGGATGTGATTCTTGGAGCGGAGGACAAGCTGTTCTCCCTGGAATATGATTTGTTCTGTGAAGTCAGGGACAAGATCGGCGCTGAGGTTGGCCGGATTCAGAAGACGGCCAAGGCTCTGGCCGGAATTGATGTGTTCTGTTCCCTTTCTCTGGTGGCTACGAGAAATAATTACATAAAGCCGAAGATCAACGAAAAGGGAACCATTCATATTAATAATGGCCGCCATCCGGTGGTGGAGCTGATGCTGAAGGACGATCTTTTTGTGTCCAACGACACGGTGCTGGACAATTCAAAGAACCGGATTTCCATTATCACCGGCCCCAATATGGCCGGTAAATCCACTTACATGCGGCAGACAGCCCTCATCGTTTTGATGGCGCAGATCGGTTGTTTTGTCCCGGCGGACGAGGCGGACATCGGCATCTGCGACCGGATATTTACAAGAGTGGGGGCGTCTGACGATCTGGCCTCCGGTCAGAGTACCTTTATGGTGGAGATGACGGAGGTGGCCAATATTCTCCGCAATGCTACCAGAAGCAGTCTGATTATCTTAGATGAGATCGGACGGGGCACCAGTACATTTGACGGTCTGTCCATTGCATGGGCTGTGGTGGAGCATATCAGCAATACCAGGATACTGGGAGCCAAGACCTTATTTGCCACCCATTATCATGAATTGACAGAGCTGGAAGGCACCATGAGCGGCGTCAACAATTACTGCATCGCGGTGAAGGAGCAGGGGGATAATATCGTATTTCTCAGAAAGATTGTCAAGGGCGGAGCGGACAAGAGCTACGGCATCCAGGTGGCTAAGCTGGCGGGAGTTCCGGATCCGGTCATTGTGAGAGCCAAGGAGTTGGTGGAGGAGTTAAGCAGTGCCGATATCACTGCCAAAGCAAGGGAGATCGCCCGGCAGAATGCCACAGCAGCTCAGCATAAAGCAGTGACCAGGCCCGACGAAGTAGACTTAAATCAGATGACTTTGTTTGATACGGTGAAGAATGAGGATATCATTAAAGAGATCGAATCCATAGAGATCAACGAGATAACGCCCATGGAAGCCCTTAATATCTTAAGCCGGATGCAGGGAAAACTCAAAAACAGATGGTAAGAGCGCAAAAAGGAGGGAAAAATGCCCCACATAGCAATACTGGATCAGAGCACCATCAATAAGATTGCTGCCGGAGAGGTCATCGAGCGTCCTGCTTCGGTGGTAAAGGAACTTCTGGAAAATGCCATTGACGCCCAGGCCACAGCGGTGACAGTGGAGATCCGGGATGGCGGCATCTCCTTTATCCGGGTGACGGACAACGGCTGCGGCATTCCGAAAGACGAGGTGGGACTGGCCTTTCTCAGGCATTCCACAAGCAAGATCAAATCCGTGGAGGACCTGTTCACAGTGGCTTCCCTGGGATTTCGGGGAGAGGCCCTCTCAAGCATTGCCGCGGTATCCCAGGTGGAACTGATCACCAAGACGCCGGAGCAGCTTTCCGGTGCCAGGTATCAGATTGACGGCGGGAAGGAACGGAGCATGGAGGAGATCGGAGCGCCGGAGGGGACTACTTTTCTGGTGAGGAATCTTTTTTACAACACGCCGGCCCGTCAGAAATTTTTAAAGACTGCCCAGACGGAAGGCGCTCATGTGGCGGCCCTTGTGGAAAAAATCGCCATGTCCCGTCCTGATATTTCCATTCGTTTTATCCAGAACAACCAGAACAAGCTTCATACGTCAGGAAATCATAATCTGAAGGATATTATATACACCGTCTTTGGTCGGGAAATCGCCGCCAATCTTCTCCCTGTGACCTGCGAAGATGAGATTCTGCAGGCCAGGGGATTTGCGGGCAAACCGGTGATTGCCAGAAGCAACCGAAACTTTGAAAATTATTATATCAATGGCCGGTATGTAAAGAGCAGTCTGGTGGCAAAGGCCATTGAGGAGGCTTATAAACCCTATATGATGCAGCACAAATATCCCTTTGTGCTCCTTCACCTGACCATTGAGCCGGAGTATCTGGATGTGAATGTCCACCCAACCAAGATGGAACTAAGGTTCAGGGACGGGGAGAGAATCTATGAGCTGATTTTAAGCTCCATCCGCCATGCTCTGGAGGAAAAGGAGCTGATACCTCAGATCAGCTTAAATTCCGGAAAAGGGCAAAACAAGGAGAGGGAGAAGGAAGAGAGACTTCCCCGCCCGGAGCCCTTTGAGGTGAAGAGACAAAAAAGCTATGAGATCAATCCCATCTATGGAACTATAGCGGAGAGGCAGCCAGAGTGGGACGGAGGGAACGCAGAAGGTGCAAAATGCCCGGAGACCAGGAGCAAGGTGAATCCGGAGAGCGGGCCGGAGACCGGGAGAAGGGCGGATTCGGAGAGCAGGCCGGAGACCGGGAAAAGGGCGAAACCGGAGGGCAGGCCGGAGATCGGGAGAAAAGCGAATCCTGCAAGCAGACAGGAACCAGTCTCTTTCTGCGGTCAAACTTGGCAGGCCTTAGATACTGTCAGCCGCCCTTTGGCCTCTGGCGCCGACAAAGCCGCCTCAGCTTCTGGCGCCGACAAAGCCGCCCCGGCCTCTGCCGCCGATAAACCTACCCCCGTTTTCTCCGGAGGCAGCAGAAAGGATGCAGACTCTCCCAGGCAGCTTGACCTGTTTGAAGAGAAACTCCTGTCTCCGGAGAGCCGATATAAGCATAAGCTCATAGGCCAGCTGTTTGACACCTACTGGCTGGTTGAATTCCGTGACCAGCTGTATATTATTGACCAGCATGCCGCCCATGAGAAGATTCTGTATGAGAAGACCATGAATACCCTTAAGAATAGGGAGTATACCTCGCAGATGGTAAATCCGCCGATTATCCTTACATTGGGAAGCGAAGAGCAGGTGATTCTTAATAAATATATGAATTATTTCACGGAAATCGGTTTTGAGATTGAACATTTCGGCGGAAAGGAGTATGCTGTCAGAGGGGTTCCGGACAATCTGTTTTCCATTGCCAAGAAGGAACTTCTGATAGAGATGCTGGACAGTCTGTCGGAGGATATGTTCCGGGGCAATCCGGATATGATCTATGAGAAAGTAGCAAGCATGTCCTGTAAGGCGGCGGTAAAAGGCAACAACCGCCTTTCGCCCATGGAGGCGGACCGGCTTATTGATCAGCTTCTCAAACTGGAGAACCCCTATGCTTGTCCTCATGGAAGACCAACCATTGTCTCCATGAGCAAACATGAACTGGAAAAAAAATTCAAACGTATTCTTTAGGAGGACAAAACATGGAGAACCTGGATTTTGTCAGGATGCAGCAGATGCAGAAAGAACTTCATGAGAAATATGAAGCCAAATGGGGGCCCCTGTCGCCGAAGATCGGCCGTGATATTCTGCTGTGGATGATGGGGGAAGCCGGTGAGGTGGCGGATATCATTAAGAAGAAGGGGGATAAGGCCATTATGGAAGAGCCGGATATGCGCCATGATTTTATTGAGGAAATGACGGATGTGCTTATGTATTTTAATGACTTGATGCTCTGCTATTCAATTACACCGGAGGATATAAGCAGAATCTACACGGAGAAACATAACAGAAATATGAAGAGGTGGTAAAATGGCAAGACCCCTTATTGTTCTTACGGGTCCTACCGCCGTGGGCAAGACCGGCCTTTCAATCGAGCTTGCCGGGGCTTTGGGCGGAGAGATTATCAGTGCCGATTCCATGCAGGTATACCGTCACATGAACATCGGTTCCGCAAAAGTGACGAGGGAGGAGATGAAAGGGATTCCCCATCATCTCATTGATGTGCTGGAGCCGACTGAGGATTTCAATGTAGTTATTTTTCAAAAGATGGCAAAAGAGGCATTGACCCGGATCTATGAGAGGGGCCGCATTCCCGTGATAGCAGGCGGAACCGGTTTTTATATTCAGTCTCTTGTCTATGATATTGATTTTACGGAAAATGATTCCGACTTAAGTCTGCGGCGGGAACTGGAGATGGCTGCGTCCGGGAAGGGGCCTGAGTACATTCATCAGATGTTAAGGGAGATTGATCCGGTTTCGGCAGAACAGATTCATGCCAACAATATAAAAAGGGTTATTCGGGCCATTGAATTTTACAAAAAAACAGGGAGAAGAATTTCCGAACATAACCAGACGGAGCGCAGGAAGCAGACGCCTTATGATCTTTTCTACTATGTACTGAATATAGACCGAAAGGTTTTGTATGAGCGCATTGACAGGCGGGTAGATGAGATGATAAAACAGGGGCTGGTGGAGGAAGTAAAGCATCTTGCCGGGCTTGGCTGTACCAGGGACATGGTGTCCATGCAGGGGCTGGGTTATAAAGAGATTCTGGACTATTTGGAAGGACGGTGCAGCCTTGATGAAGCCGTGTACACCATTAAGCGGGATACGAGACATTTTGCAAAACGCCAGATTACCTGGTTTAAACGGGAGAGAGATGTGAGATGGCTGAATTGGGAAGAGTTTGAAGGCAGCCCGAAAAGGATATTGGAGTATATTCTTGCAGAGATTAGGGAGTGAAAGACATGATGGGATTAGAGACAATCTATGAATCCTTCGGAATAAGCGAGAAAGTGCTGGGGTTTGGAAAAAGGGTGGAGGATTCTTTAAAAGGACGGTTTAAGGATATTGACGAGAGAGCCGAGTATAACCAGCTGAAAGTAATTAAGGCCATGCAGGATAACAGGGTCAGCGATATTCATTTTGCCGCCACCACAGGATACGGGTATAACGATCTGGGAAGAGATACTTTGGAGGCGGTGTTTGCAAGTGTGTTCCGTGCCGAGAGCGCCCTGGTGCGTCCTCAGCTTATCAGCGGCACCCACGCCCTTCATATTGCGCTGTCCGGCAATCTGCGTCCGGGAGACGAACTTCTTTCTCCCAACGGCAAACCATATGATACATTGGAAGAGGTAATCGGAATCCGGGAGTCGGCAGGTTCCCTTAAGGAATACGGCGTCACTTACCGCCAGGTAGACCTGCTGCCTGACGGGACCTTTGATTTTGAAAATATTAAAAAGGCCATTAATGAGAAGACAAAACTCATGACAATCCAGCGCTCCAAAGGCTATGCCACAAGACCCTCTTTTTCCGTGGACCAGATTGGAGAACTGATCGCATTTGCAAAACAGATCAAACCGGATCTCATCTGTATGGTGGACAACTGCTACGGAGAATTTGTGGAGACAAAAGAGCCCACGGAGGTGGGCGCCGATATGGCTGTGGGCTCTCTGATCAAAAATCCGGGAGGAGGCCTGGCTCCCATCGGAGGCTACATAGTGGGGCGGAAAGACTGCATTGACCGTGCCTCCTACCGTTTGAGCGCTCCTGGCCTGGGAAAAGAAGTAGGGGCAAGCTTAGGGCTTAATCAGTCCTTTTTCCAGGGGCTGTTTTTGGCTCCCACGGTGGTGGCCGGAGCCCTAAAAGGCGCCGTTTTCGCTGCCAATGTGTATGAGAAGCTGGGCTTTTCCGTTGTCCCAAACGGCACGGAAGAGCGCCATGACATTATTCAGTCCATCACCTTTGGGAATCCAGAAGGCGTCATCGCTTTCTGTCAGGGGATCCAGGCTGCAGCCCCTGTGGACAGCTTCGTAACCCCGGAGCCCTGGGACATGCCCGGATACGACTCTCCGGTAATTATGGCGGCGGGAGCATTCGTCCAGGGCTCATCCATAGAGCTGAGCGCAGATGCGCCCATAAAGCCGCCCTATGCCGTATATTTTCAGGGAGGGCTTACCTGGTATCACGCCAAGTTGGGGATCTTAATATCCCTTCAGAAACTTTGCGACGCGGGAATATAACGGACCAGGGCCGATTCCATTAAGATTTTATAAAGTAACTATACACAGATTCCAACTTATGGTAAAATGTGTCCAGGCTGGGTGGAATACATAAGACAACACCAAAGTACCATGCTCCGATTTTTGCGTAACAGGGAGAGTCGCGCGGCAAGGAGAGCAATTTGCAGCATACAAAGATAAAGGACATTCCGGCGAATGACCGCCCGTACGAAAAGTGTCTTCGCATGGGCCCGGAAGGACTTAGCGACGCGGAACTGCTGGCGGTGATTATCCGCACAGGCAGCAGAACTTCCAGTTCCTTAAGGCTGGCCGAACAGGTGCTGGAACTGAATTACCCGGAAGACGGTATCTTGGGCTTGTGCCGTCTCAGACTTCCGGAACTGAAAAAGATTGAAGGCATTGGAGATGTGAAGGGAATCCAGCTTTTGTGCATCGGAGAGCTGTCCAAGAGGATCAGCCGCCGGTCGGCGATTGCCAGGAATCTTACCTTTCACAGCCCCCAGTCCGTAGTGGAATACTATATGGAAGAAATGAGGCATCTGACCCAGGAACATCTGTATGTGATGCTTCTCAATACGAAACAAATGCTGATTCGGGATCTGCTCATATCAAAGGGGACGGTAAACGCTTCCCTGGCATCACCGAGGGAGATCTTTATAGAGGCTCTTCGCTATCAGGCTGTAGGAATTATTCTGGTACATAACCATCCAAGTGGTGATTCCACTCCCAGCAGGGAGGACAGCCAGATGACAAGAAGGGTGGCTGAATCCGGGAATCTCATCGGAATTCAGCTTTTGGATCATATTGTCATCGGAGACAATAATTTCTGCAGTTTTAAAAAAGAAGGAATGTTATAGATGGAATCCAAGCAAAACAGATATATTTTAGTGGGACTTACGATTTTCTGCGTTCTTCTCATCGGCCTTACGTCCATCAATGACGAGTGGCTGGCGCCTCTCAGGACCGGTGTGGGCTATGTGTTGATCCCCATTCAGTCAGGCGTGAATAAGGTGGGATTCTCCATCTATGAGGAGCTCACGGATTATGGGAAGCTAAAGGGCGCCCTGGAGGAGAACCGCCGGCTCCAGGAGGAGATCGACCGTCTTATAGAGGAGAACAACCGGCTGACTTCGGAACAGTTTGAGCTGCAGCGGCTGAGACAGCTTTATGAACTGGACGAGCAGTACATGCAGTATGAGAAGACGGCTGCCAGAGTCATCGCCAACGATTCCGGAGACTGGTTTCAGGTGTTTCGGGTCAATAAGGGATCGGCGGACGGCATCCAGGTGGGCAATAATGTACTGGTAGGAGGGGGCCTGGCGGGCATCGTCACAGACGTGGGAGCCCATTATGCTACGGTCCGGTCCATTATAGACGATTCCAGCCGGGTCAGCGCCATGGCGCTCCAGTCCGGGGACACCTGCATCGTAGGCGGAGACCTGACTCTCTATAAGGACGGGCGCCTGCGTATCACCAATATCAAAAAGGACGGGGACATTAAGGAGGGGGACAGGATTGTCACTTCCAACATCAGTTCCAGATTCCTTCCGGGAATTCTGGTGGGATATGCAGTGGATATTTCTATTGACAGCAATCAGCTGACCAGTTCCGGTTATCTGGTTCCGGCAGCTCAGTTTTCCAATCTTCAGGAAGTGTTAATTATCACGGATGTGAAGGAGACGGGAGAAGAATAGATATGAAGCGGATTGTCATCAATCTTGTTCTGATCATTGTGGCGTTTACCATACAGAATTGTGTGTTTCCTCTGATACCTTTTTTGTCTGCCTCCCCTAACCTTCTTCTCATTCTGACCTTTTCCTTTGGATTCATGAAAGGGCAGAAGGCGGGAATGCTCTATGGGGTTCTGGCAGGCGTTTTGCTGGACTTGTTTTACAGCGGTCCCTTTGGATTTTACACCCTGTTCTATGTCTATGTGGGGTATGTGAACGGGATCTGTACCAAGTACTATTACGAAGAATATATTACTCTTCCCCTGGTGTTAAGCATCTTCAATGAGCTGGCCTACAATCTTTACATCTATGTATTCCGCTTTTTGATCAGGGGACGATTGAACGTGTTTTATTATTTTAAGGAACTGGTAATTCCGGAGACCATCTTTACGGTTGTTACCACACTGTTTATCTACCGTCTGCTGCTCTATATTGACAGACGCATAACCGAGTTTGAAAACGGGAGAGATACTACCATTGTTTAGAGATTTATTAGAAATTACCCAGATAGCCATAAAAAGAGTGATCACCTCCAGACTGTTTGCTCTGGCGGTTATATTCTGCCTGATGTTTGCCGTTCTTATAGGCCGTCTCTTTGACCTGCAGATCGTCAGAGGGGAAGAGTTTATGACCCAGTACGAGTCGAAGATCTTAAGGACCGTGTACACTACGGGAACAAGAGGCAATATTTACGATCATAACGGTGTTTTGCTGGCCCGTAACGAACTGGCGTATTCCGTGACTATCCAGGATATCGGAGCTTATAATTCCCATCAGACCAGAAATTTAATGCTGTGGCATTTGATTCAGATTCTGGACCGCCATGGGGAGAGCATTGAGGGGAAATTGGAGATCGCTCTTGACCAGGACGGGGAATTCTTCTATACCACATCATCGGAGGCCGCAAGGCTTCGTTTTCTCAGAGATTTCTACGGCCTCCGCTCGGTGGAGCAGCTGGATGACGAGGCAGGCAAATACCCCTCCGCCATAACGGCCAGGGAACTTTTTGAAAAGGTGAAAGCCCGGTTTGAGCTGGACCAGTTTAAAGACGGGGTGGGGAATCCCCGGATTCTGACAGATGATGAGGCTCTTAAGATCGGCAATATCCGTTATGCCATGTCCCTGGTATCCTACACCAGCTATAAGACTACTACGGTTTCTTCTGATGTGTCGGAGGAAACCGTGGCGGATATTCTGGAGCACACACCGGAA
This sequence comes from Clostridiaceae bacterium, assembly GCA_910574345.1. GTDB lineage: Bacteria > Bacillota > Clostridia > Lachnospirales > Lachnospiraceae > UBA3402. The sequence goes on from CAJSZV010000008.1 coordinate 55,510, forward strand.
CTTCAGGGAGTGAATATTGCGGAATCCACGATCAGAGTCTATGAAGACGCCCTTTACTTTGCGCCGGTCATCGGATATACGGGAAAGGTGCAGAGCGAGGAACAGCTTGAGGAGCTGCGCCGGATTGACGAGAACTATGAGCTCAATGACACGGTGGGAAGAATCGGCATTGAGTCCACCATGGAACATGAACTCCAGGGGAAAAAGGGCGTTACCAACATGTATGTGGACAGTGTGGGACATGTGCTGAAAGTCCTTGACGACGCCACGGAACCGGAGGCAGGCCATGACATCTATCTGACTCTGGACCGGGACCTGCAGATCGGAATCTATCATCTTCTGGAACAGCATCTGGCAGGAATCCTGACTACGAATCATCTGGTTAACCGTGATGTGACGGAGGCGGAGAACCGGGACTCCAGTAAGAAGAAGATTCCCATAAAGGATGCTTACTATCAGCTGATCAACAACAATGTGCTGTCTTTAAGCGCTATGGAGAAAGAGGATGCGGGAAGCATCGAAAAAGAGATATACAGCAAATTCGCCGCTTCCAGACAGCAGATTTTGTCGAACATGAGAGAGCAGCTTATGAGTCCGGGGGCCCCCTCCATGGGGGAACTGCCGGAAGATATGAAGGCTTATATGCAGTATGTGTACAGCTATCTGGCGTCCTCCACCGTGGAGATCGTCCAGAGGGATAAGATCGACGGGACCAGTCCTCAGGCTGTAGCCTGGCAGGAGGAGACCATCAGCCTCAGAGATTATCTGTATTACGGCATATCCGAGAGCTGGGTGGATACCACAAAGCTGGAGATGGAGAACCGCTATTCCAATGCGGACGACAGCTTCAGGGCCCTGGTGGATCACGTGATCCGGCAGCTGGAGAGCGATACCGCTTTTACAAAACGGATATACAGGTATCTGATCAATCAGGATATCGTTACCGGCAGGGAACTCTGTCTGGCCCTGTATTCTCAGGGAATCCTTGAGTACGACGAGGAGGAGATCAGCCTTCTCACATCAGGGGGAACAGACTATGCCTTTACCTTTATGATGAAAAAGATATCCAACCTTGAGATCACGCCTGCTCAGCTGGCCCTTGACCCGTGTACCGCAGGATGCACGGTGACCGATGTGAGAACCGGAGAGGTGCGGGCCCTGGTAACTTACCCCAGCTATAACAATAATCTGATGTCGGGAACCGTGGACGCCGCCTATTTCAGCCAGCTGAATAATGATTTGTCCCTCCCTCTTTACAACAATGCCACACAGGTTGTGAAGGCGCCGGGTTCCACCTTTAAGCCCATTGCCGCCATCGCCGGACTGGAAGAGCAGGTGATCGATACTGTGGACAAGATAAAATGTACGGGAATCTACGAGGAGGTCTTCCCTGTCATTCGGTGCTGGATCAATCCGGGATACCACGGAGACCTGGATGTGTCGGGGGCCATTGAGAATTCGTGCAACTACTTTTTCTCGGAAGTCGCCCATCGCCTTTCCACCAATGAAGAGGGCGTGTACTCTACAGACAGAGGTTTGGAGCAGATCCGCAAATATGCATCCATGTTCGGCCTGGACAGGCCTTCGGGAATTGAGATTGCCGAGAGTTCTCCTCAGCTTACGACAGAGGATCCAGAGCGTTCCGCCATGGGACAGGGAAACAACGCTTACACCAATGTACAGCTGTCCCGCTATGTGACGGCCCTTGCCAACCGGGGAACCGTGTTTGAACTGAGTCTTATTGACAAGATCACGGAATCGGACGGAACCATAGTAGAAGACAACGTGCCGGAAGTTTCCAATCATGTAAACATTGCCGACAGCACCTGGGATGCGGTGCAGAGCGGTATGCGGCGGGTGGTTACCAACAGTTCCGCCAGAAATATTTTCCGGGATCTGGAAGTGGAGATTGCGGGAAAGACCGGTACGGCCCAGGAGAATACCAGGGCAAATCACGCGTTCTTTATTTCTTACGGCCCTTATGCCAGCCCGGAGATCAGCGTGACGGTGAATATTCCTTACGGTTATGCCTCATCCAACGCGGCGGCAGTTGCAAAATCGGTGTACAGGCTTTATTATGGATATACGGATCTGGAAGAGATCATCAATACAGGTGCTCTTGCGGCAACCAACGTGGTGATTGGAGATTAGAGAATGCAGTAAAATCCAGTAAAAAAGGTGGTATATGAAGTATGAAAAGTACGGTGGTAATCAAAAGCAATAAGTCGGGGATGACCGTGATCCTGGCTCCGGAGGTTCCCTTTGAACAGCTGCTTCGGGATATTGCCGTTAAATTCGAGGACAGCACCAGGTTTTGGGGGGCCGTTCAGATGACATTGACCCTGGCAGGACGCCCCCTGACTCCGGAACAGGAATTTCAGATTGCCAATGTGATCATGGATCATTCCCAGATTGAGATTGTCTGTCTGGTGGATCTGGACAGCAACCGGACGAAGAGGTGCGAGAAGGCCCTGAATGAAAAGCTGATGGAATTGTCGGCAGCTACGGGACAGTTTTACAGAGGGTGCTTAAAAAAAGGAGAATCCCTGGAGTCTGAAGCCAGCATCGTCATCATCGGGGATGTGGAGCAGGGAGCCAGAGTTACTGCCAGGGGCAATGTGGTCGTTCTCGGTGAACTTAAGGGAACCGTGGTGGCAGGTGCCGCCGGCAATGAACTGGCGGTGATAGTGGCTCTCACCATGGCGCCCTATCAGCTGAAGATCGCTAATCTTTCTACAAAAATCAACGAAAAAGGACGCCGTATGGGGCGGGGCCCCATGACCGCAGCCATTGAACAGGGGGAGATTTGTGTCACTCCCATAAAAAAAAGTTTTTTAAATGTGATAAAATCCATTTAATACTGGAAATATTATAAAATATAGAGTAGAATAATGATGTTAGGCATTTATTGCAGGAGGAATGAAATATGAGTGAAGTCATTGTTATTACCTCCGGAAAAGGCGGGGTGGGTAAAACCACAACTTCTGCCAACATTGGAACCGGCCTGGCCATGTTAGGAATGCGGGTGGCGTTAATCGATACGGATATCGGCCTTCGCAACCTGGATGTGGTTATGGGACTGGAGAACCGGATTGTCTATAATCTGGTGGACGTGGTGGAAGGAAACTGCAGAATGAAGCAGGCCCTGATAAGAGACAAAAGATACCCGAACTTATACTTGCTTCCCTCGGCTCAGACCAGGGACAAGTCCGCAGTAAATCCCGAACAGATGATAAAATTAACAGAAGACTTAAAAGATGATTTTGACTACATACTGCTGGATTGTCCGGCTGGAATCGAACAGGGATTCCGCAACGCCATTGCAGGGGCGGACCGGGCACTGGTAGTGACCACGCCGGAGGTGTCGGCCATCCGTGATGCGGACCGGATCATCGGTCTTTTGGAAGCCAAAGACATGGGTCAGATTCAGCTGATCGTCAACCGGGTCAGGACGGATATGGTCCGCCGCGGAGACATGATGTCCGTGGATGATGTGATGGATATTCTGGCGGTTCCGCTGCTTGGCGCCATACCCGATGATGAATCCATTGTAGTTTCCACCAATCAGGGGGAGCCTTTGGCAGGCACGGATACTCCCTCAGGACAAGCTTACCTTGATATATGCAAGCGTCTTCTGGGAGAAGAGATTCCCCTCTCCCTTCCGGGGACAGGAAGAGGTCTGCTCTCCAGGATTACAGGATTGTTAAAGCGGGCTTAGGAGGGAAAGAATGAACCCTGTAAGGCGTGTTTTTGGAAGACGTTCCGGAGAAATCGCCAGAAAGCGGTTAAAGCTTCTTCTGGTAGCGGACAAGACCAACTGTTCTCCGGAATTTTTGGAGATGATAAAAGACGATATCCTGCAGGTCGTCTCAAAATACGTGGACATTGACGCCGGCGAGATTGAGGTGGGACTTACAAAGGCCTTCTTCTGCGGATCGCTGGAGAGCGTACCGGCCCTTTATACAAATATACCGATACGATGCCTGTCTTATAAGGGGATTATCTGATATGTTGTTTGACTATAATTTCAAAAGATACAATATCCGTGTAGTGATCTATATGCTGATATTAAGTGCCATAGGCGTCTTGGCTATCTGGAGCGCCACCAACCAGAATCAGTCTGTGGTCAACAAGCAGATTCTGGGAATCGGCGTGGGGATGGCCCTGGCAGTGGCGCTGTCACTGATTGATTACCACAGGCTTTTATCTTTTAGCACCATTATCTATCTGGCCTGTGTGATTATGCTTCTGGCCGTTCTTCTTATGGGAAAGGCAAGAGGGATTGCAAGACGGTGGATCGTACTTCCCGTTATTGGGCAGCTGCAGCCGGCGGAATTCGTAAAGATCGGTCTGATCGTATTCTTTTCCTGGTATTTTGGAAAATACCAGGAAAAGAAGAATCAGGTTTCCACCCTGTTGATCGGCGCTTTTCTCTTTGCCGTGCCGGCGGTTCTCATCCTGGAACAGCCGAATCTGTCCACCACATTGGTTACTGCGGTGATTATCGCTTCCGTAGTGTTTGCCTCAGGCGTCAGCTACAAATGGATCTTGGGAGTACTGGCGGTTCTCATTCCGGCAGGCGGTTTGATGATCTATATGCTGAGCCTTGGAATGCTTCCCTTTATTCAGCAGTATCAGGCGAACCGCATTCTGGCATGGATTGATCCGGAGCAGTATGCGGAAGCCTATTATCAGCAGGAGAATTCCATTATGGCCATCGGTTCCGGCCAGCTCTGGGGGAAAGGCTTAAGCAATACGGAGATTGCCTCCGTGAAGAACGGTAACTTCCTGATTGAAGAGCGGACGGACTTTATTTTCGCCATTGTGGGAGAAGAGATGGGGTTCGTGGGAGCTGTGGCGGTCATCGCCCTGATCCTGCTTATTGTACTCGAATGTCTGCTCATGGCAAACAGGGCCAGAGACCTGCAGGGAAGACTCATCTGCGCCGGTATGGCGACCCTGTTTGCATTTCAAAGTTTTGCCAACATCGCAGTGGCCACGGCGATCTTTCCCAACACGGGGCTGCCGCTGCCTCTGGTCAGCTACGGCGTAAGTTCTCTGCTGAGTATCTATATCGGCATGGGAGTTGTATTAAATGTAGGGCTTCAGCGAAAGTCTAAGAACGAATGAAGGAGGAACGACATGAATATTGGTTTAATTGCCCATGACTCAAAGAAAAAATTGATGCAGAATTTTTGTATTGCATACAGGGGGATCCTCAGCAAGCATTCGCTATACGCCACTGGCACCACAGGAAGGCTGATCGAAGAGGTGACCAACTTAAACGTCCACAAGTATCTGGCAGGCCATCTGGGAGGCGGACAGCAGCTGTGCACCGATATTGAACAGAACCAGCTGGATCTTGTCATTTTTATGAGGGAGCCTGATGTGCCAAAGCGGCTGGATCCGGACAGCAGTCCCATTGTCCGTGTCTGTGATATGCACAACATTCCTCTTGCCACCAATGTGGCTACGGCGGAGCTGCTCATCAAGGCACTGGAGCGGGGGGATCTGGAATGGCGCGAGATGTACAAGTAAAGAGAAAAGCAAGATACCTTTTGCCGGCTCTTCTGGGGGCATGGATGGTAAGCCTGTCCGGCTGCAGCGCTCTCTCCAAAGGGGAACTGGAGCAGCCGTATGTCTTTGAAGAGCATCCCTTTGTTCTGGGGGAGGACATGGAGAATCCGTCGTCATTGGTTCCGCTGTTTGCACAGGATCTCTGTGTGGTTGCCGATGAAAGCGTTTTTGACGGCAGTGATGTGAATTCGGAGGCAGGCGCCTTGTTTTCTTTGGGGGACAAGAGTGTGCTGTACAGCAAGAACGCCTTTGAACGTCTTTATCCCGCCAGTACTACAAAGATTATGACAGCCCTTATCGCTGTCAAATACGGCAATTTAGATGATGTGGTCACAGTGACGGATGAGGCGGTGATCACGGAAGCAGGCGCTACCCTGTGCGGAATCAATCCGGGCGATACGCTGACTCTCAGACAGCTCTTATATGGACTCATGCTTCCTTCCGGCAATGATGCGGGGGCGGCGATTGCGGTTCACATGTCTCAGAGCATAGAAGGCTTTGCACAGGTGATGAATGAGGAGGCGGCCCGTCTCGGCGCCACAGGAACCCATTTCGTCAACCCTCATGGACTGCACAATGAAAATCATTATACCACCGCTTACGATTTATATCTGATTTTCCAGGAGGCCCTGAAATATCCGGAATTCAGAGAAGTAACGAAAACTGCGGTTTATGCTGCTGATTATAAGGACAAAGACGGGAATCCGGTGAACAAGACCTGGGAGGGCGGCAACTGGTACCTGACAGGAAGGAGAGAAGCTCCCGAAGGAGTGAGTGTATTCTCCGGCAAGACCGGTACGACCCAGGCTGCAGGCTGCTGTCTGATCATGGCGTCAAGAAAGGACGGCACGGATGAAGAATATATCTCTGTGATCATGAAGGCGGGAAGCCGGAACAATTTATATGATAACATGACAAATATAATTTCCAAAATTGTCAATTAAGTCATTGCCTTTTCTATTTATTTATACTATAATTAGTAGTAAATTAATCGTCTTTTTATACAAAACAAATAAACTCAAGGAGGACACGGATATGGTTCAGATTATAGCAGGGAATAAGGGTAAGGGTAAGACCAAGCATTTGCTGGAGAAAGCCAATTCAGCCATTAAAGATGCCAGCGGTTCCATTGTCTATTTGGATAAAAGTTCAAAGCATATGTATGAACTGAACAATAAGATTCGGTTAATTAACGTTAAGGGGTTTGATATTACTGACTGTTCCGGTTTTATCGGTTTTGTCTGCGGTATTATTTCACAGGATCACGACTTGGAGACCATGTTCCTGGACAGCTTTTTGAAACTTTCCTGCCTGGAGGGTGAGGATATCTCCGGGGCGATCGCGGAGTTAGAGACAATCAGCAACAAGTTCCATGTGGATTTCGTTTTGAGTGTATCCCTGGATGCTGATGATTTACCTGAGAATGCAAAAAAAGATGTTATCATCTCTTTATAAATAAAAGGAAGCAGTACATAAGATGGGGCCTGGGTAAAGGCCCCTTTTAGCGTAAAAAATGAGAGGCAGGGAAGGAGGTTTTTCGTGGCGGGGAAAAATAAAAAGATTATCCGATACCGTAAGCCTTTGAACCTGAATATCGGAATGCTGATTTTTGCGGCCATCTTTGTCTATATGGTCTTCAGCGTGTATACCTACATAACAAAAGAAAAAGTTCAGTTCTATGAAGTGGCTGACGGCTCTATCGTGGAGGACAAAAGCTACAGCGGTATCATCCTGAGAAATGAGACCACTCAGTATGCGGACAGTGCAGGAATCATCAATTACTATGTCAGGGAGGGGAAACGGGCTTCCGTGAATACCTGCATCTACTCCATTGACGAGAGCGGCGCCATGACCTCTTTTCTGGAGAAGCAGAGCGAGGCAGGCGGGGCGCTGACTGACCGGGATCTTCTGGATGTGAGAAAGCTTTTGGATACCTATACGCTGTCTTATACGGATGAGACCTTTGACGCTGTCTATGACACCAGGTACACATTGGAAGCCATGGTTATGGAGTATGTGAATTTTAACACTCTGGAGAATCAGGGGGAGATGGTGGATCAGCTGGGAATCAATTTTAAGCAGGTGACCACACCTTTAAGCGGTGTGGTGTCCTATTCTATTGATACTTATGAGACTTTGGATAGTTCCCGCATTACGGAGGAGATGTTTGACCGCAGCCAGTACACGAAGGCCATCACGAAAGCGGGGCAGCGGGTGGAGGCGGGAACGCCTATCTATAAGGTGATCACGGATGATAACTGGTCCGTGGTGTTTCCCCTGTCAGAGGAGGACGCTGTGGATTTCGGCTCCAAGGGGACCCTAAAGGTCTCTTTTCCCGGCCATGATCTTAAGACAAACGGCATATTTTCCCTGATTACGGGAGGGGACGGAAAAGCTTACGGAAAACTGGATTTTGACAAGTATATGGTTCAGTTTGTGTCGGACCGGTATGTGGATTTTAAGATCGAGACAAACACCACGGAAGGACTTAAGATTCCCATCAGTTCCGTCACCACCAAAAACTTTTATCTGGTGCCTGTGGATTTTATTACAAAAGGCGGCGATGGCCTGGAAGACGGATTTAATAAGGAGATCTATACGGAAAGCGGGACATCGGTGGTATTTGTCCCGACTACCATCTATTATTCCAACGACGAATACTACTATATTGAATGTGATAAGGACCAGACGATCCAGGCCGGGGATTATCTGGTAAAGCAGGACTCGGCGGAACGGTTCCAGGTGGGCATCACAGCCTCTCTTCAGGGAGTTTACAATATCAATAAGGGCTATACCGTGTTCAAACAGATCGAGGTGCTGGCCCAGAGCGACGAGTTTTATACCATAAAGAAGAATATGAGTTACGGCCTCAGCGTCTACGACCATATCGTGCTCAATGCTTCGCTCATTGAGGATGAAGGGGTGTTAATCTATCAGTAAAGGAGGGGATGCAGGAATATGGCAATCGGAGAATGTTTAAAAGAGGTTCGGAAACGGATTGAAGAAAACTGCAGAATAGCAGGACGCAGTCCTGATGAGGTAACCCTGATCGCAGTCAGCAAGACAAAGCCTGTGGAGATGCTTCTTGAGGCCTACGAGGCGGGAGCCAGGCAATTTGGGGAAAACAAAGTTCAGGAGCTGACGGCCAAGATTCCTCAGATGCCGGAAGACATCAAGTGGCACTTAATCGGCCATCTGCAGACCAATAAAGTGAGACAGGTCATTGGAAGGACAACCCTGATCCATTCTGTGGATTCCATAAGACTGGCAAAGGAGATTGAGAGGGAATCGGAAAAACATAATCTGGTGACAGACATTCTTCTGGAAGTGAATGCAGCCAGGGAAGACAGTAAATTTGGTTTTTACTTAGAGGATACGGAGGAAGCCCTCCGCCAGATCAGTCTTTTTCCCCATGTGAGGGTGAAAGGACTGATGACCATAGCCCCTTTTGTAGCTAATGCTGAGGATAATCGTCCTATTTTTAGAAAATTATATGAATTTTCTGTTGACATGAAAAGTAAAAACATTGATAATGTTAATATGACTGTTCTTTCTATGGGAATGACCGGAGACTATGAGGTAGCTGTTCAGGAAGGGGCAACCATGGTGAGAGTGGGAACCGGAATTTTCGGTGTAAGATAGAAGATTGGAGAATAGCAATGAGTCTGTTTGGGAAGTTTATGGATAGCATGCGGTTAAGCGAAGGTGACGACGACGATTACTTTTTAGATGACGACTATGAAGAGGATGAGAAACCTTCCAGAAAAAGCCTGTTCGGGAAAAGAGACGAAGAGTATTATGACGACGATGAAGATCCGGAAGAGACATCAAAGCCAAGATTCCTGGGACGTTCTTCTTCTAGCAGCAGTAAAGTAGTTCCCATGAAGAAGAATATGGAAGTGTCCATGATCAAGCCTACTTCCATGGAAGATTCCAAAGAGATTTGCGACTATCTTCTTGCCGGAAAGGCAGTGGTTCTGAATATGGAGGGATTACATACAGAGGTGGCCCAGAGGATTATTGATTTTTCTTCCGGTGCGACTTACTCTATGAACGGTAACCTGCAGAAGATTTCAAATTATATTTTTATTGCTACACCGGAGTCTGTGGAACTCTCAGGAGATTTTCAGGATCTGCTGGGGGGAGGCTCAGGAAGCCTTGACATGTCAGGTTTGAATCTGCGGTTGTAGGATTGCTGTGTGATAAAATTTAAGGTGAGCAGACGATTTTTTATGCCCCGGGCATAGAAGGCCGTTTGCTCTCTTCATAATGGGGAGAAATGATCTATGGCAGAGAGATTAACCGTTCATCAGAACGGACAGGCTATCTATGACATTGTGTTTGAGGACTCTTTTGACAGTTTGGGAAAAGAGCTGGCGGATCTGGGAGTTTCAGGGCGGCGCATGTGTATTGTCACGGATTCCACAGTGGCGGGCCTTTATTTGGAGCAGGTAAAGGATATCCTGGGGCTGTGCTGCAGGGAGGTTTGTGTCTTTGTGTTCCCGGCGGGGGAAGAGTCCAAAACCCTGGACACGGTGCAGAAGCTGTATGAGACTTTGATTAAGAACCATTTTGACAGAAAGGACTGGCTGGTGGCTTTAGGCGGCGGTGTGGTGGGAGATCTGTGCGGTTACGGTGCGGCGACTTATCTGCGGGGCATCTCCTTTATCCAGATCCCGACTACCCTTTTGTCTCAGGTGGACAGTTCCATCGGCGGCAAGACAGGGGTGGATTTTGCTTCTTATAAAAACATGGTGGGAGCTTTCCATATGCCGAGACTCGTGTACACCAATGTACAGACTCTTTTGACCCTTTCCAGGGAACAGTATTCTTCCGGAATGGGGGAAGTCTTAAAACACGGGCTGATCCTTGACAGGGAATATTATGACTGGCTTAAGGATCATGGGAAGGAGATCATGGACCGTGATCTTAAAGTGTGTCTTGAGATGATCGCAGGCAGTGACCGGATTAAACGTATGGTTGTGGAGGAGGATCCCAGGGAACAGGGCCGCCGTGCTCTTTTGAATTTTGGCCACACTCTGGGCCATGCCATGGAAAAGCGTCTTTCCTTTTCCATGCTTCACGGACACTGTGTGGGACTGGGATGCCTGGGCGCAGTAAAAATCTCAGCTGAGAGGGGATATATTCCTAAGGAGACCTTTGACTCATTAAAGGAGCTTATGAAAGGGTTTTCCATGCCTGTGACAGTGGAAGGAATCTGCAGTGATCAGATCATCATGGATACAAAAAGCGATAAGAAGATGGACGGGAATCGGATTCGTTTTATTCTTCTAAAAGATATAGGACAGGCTTTTATTGACTGTACTGTCACAGAAGATGAGATGAGGGATGGGCTTTCCGCGGTTCTTAGGCCATATCCCCAGGAAAGAAAGGAAGTTTACGACAAGGAGTTTATGGTATGAGTCAAAAAAGGAATCATATATTGGGGTTTGCGGTGGGACTTGTGTGTCTTACACTGCTTGATCAGTGGACCAAAAGCCTTGCGGTGAAGTCTCTTATGGGAAACAGTCCTTATGTGATCTGGGAAGGGGTCTTCGAACTCTTTTATTCGGAGAACAGAGGGGCTGCTTTTGGCATGCTTCAGGGAAAACAGGCATTTTTCTTTGTGATTGCCCTTTGTGTCTTTGCGGCTGTGGTCTATGTCCTCATCAGGCTTCCGGCAAGCCGCCGGTTTGTCCCTCTTGAACTGTGCATGACGGCTGTCAGTGCCGGCGCCGCAGGCAATATGATTGACCGGGTTTCCCAGGGCTATGTGGTGGACTTTCTGTATTTTAAATTAATTGATTTTCCTATTTTTAATGTGGCCGACTGTTATGTGACTGTGGCTACAGCCGTGCTGATGATTCTTTTCCTGTGCTATTATAGGGATGAAGAGTTTGAAATGCTGTTTCCAGGCAGAAAGGAGAAGGTGTGATACAGACTCTTACGGTTCCTTTGGAGAAAGCAGGCATGAGAATTGACGTGTTTCTCACAGAGGCCTGTGACATGTCCCGGTCCTATGTTCAGAAACTCTTAAAGTCCCAGTCCGTGACGGTCAACGGCCGTACAGTGAAAGCCAGCTATCAGACAGTGCCCATGGACGATGTCCGCGTGGAGGCGCCCGACGGGGTGGAACCGGAGATCGAAGCGGAGCTTATGGATCTGGATATCCTCTATGAGGATGAGGATGTGATTCTCATCAATAAACCGAAAGGTATGGTGGTACATCCTGCAGCAGGGCATTACAGCGGAACACTGGTCAATGGGCTTATGGCTCACTGCAGGGAACAGCTTTCGGGAATCAACGGGATTATGCGTCCGGGGATTGTCCACCGCATTGATATGGACACCACAGGCGTGCTGATCGTGTGCAAAAATGACAGGGCCCATCATTCCATAGCGGCTCAGTTAAAGGAACACTCTGTAACAAGGCGTTACCGAGCCATCGTCCACGGAGTCATAAAGGAAGACAGAGGATGTGTGGACGCGCCTATAGGAAGGCACCCTGCGGACCGGAAAAAGATGAGCGTCAACGAGAAAAACGGGCGTCCGGCTGTGACCCATTATGAGGTATTGAAGAGGTTTCGCCAATTTACCTATATTGAATGTGTTCTTGAGACAGGGCGGACCCATCAGATCCGGGTGCATATGGCAAGTATTCACCATCCTCTTTTGGGGGATAAGGTTTATGGACCGGAGAGATGTCCTTTTGGACTTCAGGGCCAGACGCTTCATGCAGGAGTCTTAGGATTCGTGCATCCGGGAACAGGGAAGTATATGGAATTTGAAGCCCCTCTTCCCCAGTATTTTGAAGAGCTTTTGAGGAAACTTGAGGGGATGTAGATGGAAAGAAGGGAATGTATGAACATATTTGATATCTTAGGGCCGGTTATGGTGGGTCCCTCCAGTTCCCACACGGCAGGCGCCGTGCGGATCGGACTGGTGACAAAAAAACTTCTGGGAGCTGTTCCTGTGAAGGCGGTGATTACCCTGTCAGGCTCTTTTTCCGCCACCGGTGTGGGACACGGAACGGACCGGGCTCTGGTGGCCGGTCTTCTGGGAATGAAGCCGGACAATATCTGTATTCCGGAAAGTTTTGAGTATGCGAAAAAAGAAGGAATGGAGTTCTCGTTTATCCACGAGAATATCAGGGGAGCGCATCCCAACACCGCCCTTTTGGAAGTCTGGGACAGTACCGGAAGGACTGTGGCGGTTCAGGCCTCCTCTTTAGGCGGCGGGAGAATTATGGTGAATAAGCTGGACGGAGTTCAGATTGATGTGACTGCGGAGCGGCCTGCGCTGATCGTCCACAATCTGGATCAGCCGGGACATGTGGCGGAGGTTACCTCCATGCTGGCTCATAAATCCATTAATATCGCAACCCTGAATCTGTATCGGAACAAGCGGGGCGGTGATGCGGTGATGGTGATTGAGACGGACCAGAATATTCCGGCCTCTTCCTTGGAATGGTTAAAAAGGGTTGAGGGAATCATGAAAGTGACGTGTCTGAATTTGGGAGAGGAGGAAGGCTGATGGCATACCAGTCTGTTGAGGGGATTCTGAAATACTGCCGTGCACAGGGAAAGCGTTTTTTTGAGGCGGTCCTTGAAGATGATATGGAGGAGAGGAAGGTATCCCGTGAGGAGTCTCTGAAAGAGATGTACGACATGTGGGATGCCATGCTTTTGGCCGGGACGTCTTATGAGAAAGAGGCCCGGTCAGCCAGCCGCCTGGTGGGAGGCCAGGGGGCGGCAGTGGAGGAGTACCGGAAAAAAGGAGACACCCTCTGCGGAGATTATCTGAACCAGGTTATAGAACAGGCTCTGGAGATGGGAGAGTCCAATGCCTGTATGAAGCGGATTGTGGCGGCGCCTACGGCGGGGGCCTGCGGCGTGCTTCCGGCTGTGCTGATTCCCTTTTATCGTTCAGGACAGGGAAGTCACGAGCAGATTGTGGAGGCTCTTTATGTGGCCGCAGGAATCGGCCAGGTGATTGCGTCCAGGGCATTTATCGCGGGAGCGGCCGGCGGCTGCCAGGCGGAGATCGGCGCCGCCTCGTCTATGGCGGCGGCGGCTCTGGTGGCCTTAAAAGGCGGGACCAATGAACAGATCGTCCACGGGGCCGCCATGGCTTTGAAGAACCTTTTAGGACTTGTGTGTGATCCTGTGGCAGGCCTTGTGGAGGTGCCCTGTGTCAAGCGCAACGTGGCGGGAGCGGTCAATGCCATGGCCTGTGCGGATATGGCTCTTGCAGGCATTGCCAGCGCCATTCCGGCTGATCAGGTCTTTGATGCCATGAGAGAGGTGGGAGAGAAGATGCACCCCTCCCTTAGGGAGACCGGGGAAGGCGGATTGGCGGCCACGAAGGAGGGAATGAGGATTGTCGGGGAATTGAGGCATTGATATGTAAAAATCATCCTAAAAAAGTCGCAAAATAGGGAGGAAAATGTATACATTTTCGGAATTTTGTTGTATAATACAGTTATAAATATTTGATTTGTATGACAACAATAGGGTTTTGGAAAGGAGCGGGTTTCATGGGTGAACATTTAGTCATTACAATCGGAAGACATTGCGGGGCAAAAGGGAATGTGATCGGCAGAAAGCTGGCGGAGGTTATGGGAGTAAAGTGCTACAATAAAGAACTTCTGGCGGAGGCGGCGAAGCACAGCGGTTTGTGTGAAGAACTGTTTGAGACTCATGATGAGAGGCCGACCAACAGCTTTTTATATTCACTGGTTATGGATACCTATTCTTTGGGCTATACTACTTCGGCCTACATGGATATGCCTATTAACCATAAGATCTTTTTGGCGCAGTTTGATACCATCAAAAAGCTGGCCAGTGAGGAGTCCTGTGTCATTGTGGGACGCTGTGCGGATTACGCTCTGGCTGATGATCCCAATGCGGTTACGGTGTTTATTACGGGATATGAGGGAGACCGGCTGGCATATCTGAAGGAGCTGTACAATGTTACGGAAGGGAAAGCCAGAGACATTATGATTAAGACTGACAAGCAGCGGGCCAGCTACTATAATTACTATGCCAGCAAGAAGTGGGGCGATGCCAAGAGTTATGATCTGTGTATCAACAGCAGCGTTACAGGTGTTGACGGAGCGGTTCAGATCATTCAGGAATTTGCGAAGATTAAGTTGGCCAATAAGAGATAGGCTTTATGTGCATAAGCGGCGCAGGAGTGATCCTGCGCCGTTTATGCATATAATTGATTTATTCAACCGTAACGGATTTGGCCAGATTTCTCGGCTGGTCCACGTCTAAATTTTTACCCACAGACGCATAGTAGGCGATGAGCTGGAGAATCACCGCAATGGGGAAGACCGTAAAGCGATCGTCCAGGTCAGGGATTCGGATATGAATGTCCGCCAGGCCTTGGTCCGCCTGAGCATGTTCCTTGGTCAGCAGGATGACAAAAGCGCCCCTCGCTTTTACCTCCCGCACATTGGAGATCATCTTGGAAAATACGTGCTCCTGGGTGGCGATGGCGATCACAGGCACATCCTGAGTGATGAGGGCGATGGTTCCGTGTTTTAACTCCCCGGCGGCATAGGCCTCTGCGTGAATATAGGAGATTTCTTTCAGCTTCAGCGCGCCTTCCAAGGAGAACGCATAGTCCAGACCGCGGCCCATGAAGAAGGTATCTTGCTGATTGATTAGGTGGGTCACCATATTTTTTTCTTCGATTTTCCGGCTGATCATGGTCTCCATAGCGGGAATGGCATCCAGGAGGTCCGTTAAGAAGGCGGATGCCTGGCTTTTCGTAAAGCTGCCTCTCACAAGGGCCATGCGGCAGCTGATCATATAGAGGGCGGCCAGCTGTACGGAATAAGCCTTGGTACTGGCAACGGCGATCTCAGGACCGGCATGAGTGTACAATACATAGTCGCTCTCTCTGGCGATGGTGGAACCTTTGACGTTGACAATGGAAAGAGTCCTGGAGCCGTAGCTTTTCGAAAGACGCAGAGCTGCCAAAGTGTCAATGGTTTCTCCTGACTGAGAGATTATGATTACCAGAGTATGTTCATTGATGAGAGGCTCCTCATATCGGAATTCCGAGGCAATGGACACCATAACGGGAATTCTTAAAACCGGTTCCATCAGGGCTCTGGCCACCATTCCTGCATGCATGGCGGTTCCGCAGGCAACGATATGAATCTGGCTGCATCCGGCAAAGATATCATCAGGTATCCCGTCGTCCGTAAAGTCAGGGAGACCTTTGGCCATTCTGGGGAGGATGGTGTTCTTCATGGCTTCCGGCTGTTCATGTATCTCTTTCAGCATGAAATGGGGGAAGCCGTTTTTCATGGCTGCATCGGTGTTCCAGTTGATCTCCATCATCTCAGGAGCGGTTTTTTCGCCGTCCAGGTTAAAGACAGAGATCTTGTAGCCGGTGATTTTTACGATATGACCTTCGGGGACCACAAAATAACTTTTGGTATAGGGAATGAGGGCGGTTAAGTCCGAGGCGATGAGAGCGCCGGAGGGAGTATAGGATGCTACCAAGGGGCTTACGCTGCGGATAGCGTAGATCTCTCCGGGGCGGTCGTCAAACATGATGCAGAAAGCGTAGGAACCGACAATGCACTCTGCAAGCTTTCTGATGGCGCTTTGGGCGTCTCCGTCATAGAAGCGGTCAAGAATCCAGGCTGCCACCTCCGAATCGGTCTGGGACAGGAGACTGGATTCTAAGTCAAACTCCTGAGTAAGTCTGTGATAGTTTTCGATAATTCCGTTGTGAATCAGTGTGACGCGCCCTGCTCTGTGGGGATGGGCGTTGACATCGCTGACTCCGCCATGGGTGGCCCATCTGGTGTGACCGATCCCGCAGTGGGATCCGTCGCCGGCAGAGGAAAGGGTTTCTTTTAATTTTGCAACTTTTCCCGTTTCTTTTACTACATGTACCTTGGAAGCCGTATCAAAATAACCGATTCCCGCACTGTCATATCCGCGGTATTCAAGCTGTGACAGTCCGTTTAATAAAATATTTCCGGCCTCCAAAGGGCCGCTGTATCCAATAATTCCACACATAATCTTTGATTCTCCAATCTGGTCCCATATTTTTGCTGCCGTTCACAGGCGTCCGGTGAACGCAACTGCGTATTTTTCCACAACAAAGAAGCCCCAGCTCTGTGGCTTTGGCTGTTGTCTGGCTGTTTTGGCTGCAGTCCGTTTGTTTTGCGGTTACCCGCATATTTCACACTGCATGACGTGCCCAAAACGGCACGGAAGGGCATCCGCCGAAGATTCGATAAACCCTCCACCTCGTTAACCTGAGCCTGCCGGATGGCTCCGTTCACGTTCGCAGATTCAGGTGCATGGCGCTTAAGATTGTTATTGACACTTATGCCTCCTGTTCATAAGGTTCCGTCTATTATATCTTGATCTATCATATGCGTCAATAAGTTTCTTTGCCTTTTGAAAAGGGTTTTAATTAATTTTTAATGATTTTGTCATGTATTTTGTAAATGGAATGTGATATGATACCAAGGTTGAAAAGTCAAAATATCTCTTTTATTCTCGCGAAGGATGCTGCATATATGAAAAATCGTTTGTCAAAAAGAATAAGGTCTCTGCCTCTGTGGTTTTGGACTTCCTGCATGATTGCAGGGGGAGTCTGCTCTGTGAAAATTTCCAGAGCTGAGATAAGGCCTTTTTATGCGGAGGTCTCCCGTAAGGAGGAAGGGACAGTTCATTTGTCCTGTATAAGGGAAAAGGCTGCCTGGCAGCCGGAAAGCAGAAGCGAATATAGATTGCTGTCTGAGGGACAAAGCAGGAGAGAGGAAGTTTTTGACGGAGCAGGTATTTGGAATCCTAAGGATTTAAGAGTTTTCAGGAACGAGACGGATTCGCCGGACCGATTGAACAGCGCCTTTTATTGCGAAGGCGGAACGCCTTGTGATGATGTCTCTGAAAGTGTTGCGGGACGAATCTATAAGGCATTGTGGGAGAAAGACTCGGAGTGGATTCATGCGATTTACAGTCTTGGACAGATTCCGCCGAAAAATATGGCGCTGCGCCTTGGGGCGCCTGATCCGAACATATCAGAGTGGAATCGAATCAATGTCACATTCCGCAATGGCGACCGTGTTCCGATCAGCGGCTATTCCAATGCCAAAGAGATACTGTCCATGGTCAGTGTATATAGTTATTTTCATGAGATAAAAGACCCTGCTTTCTTCCGGTCCTACGGGGACAGATTGTGGAATAACTCCCATGCCTATACCATGTCCATGAGTGATGTGTATTATTGTCAGGGGGAATGCAGGTACATCGAAAAGGATATCGGCGATGAAGAATTGGCTGTGGAGACAGCCGTAAGGCATGCGGAAGAGGAAGAAAGCCCTAGGGAAGATGACCGATATGCCGGGGAAAGCGGCACAGCCGGGGACAACGGGGCTGGCGAAAGCAGCCTGGACGGTGAAGCCGGGACAGCCGAAGGCGGCGGGACAGGCCATGAAGCGGAAAGGGGCAGTGCAGAAGTTGAGACCGGAACAGCGGAACGGGGCAGTGCAGGCAGTGAGACAGGGGCAGCCCAAAGCAGCGAGGCAGGCGGTGAAGCCGAAACCGGGACAGCTCAAAGGGGCAGTGCAGACAGTGAGAGCAGCTCGGATGAAGAGGAAACCGGGACAGCTCAAAAGGGCAGTGTAGACAGTGAAAGCAGCTCGGATGAAGAGACAGCCGAAACCAGCAAAGCGGCTGACTTAGAGGATGTTCAGGAAAGCGGGAATGATCAGGAAAACGGCCTCCAGGCTCAAAGCAGTGCTGAGAATGCAACCCCTTTAAATGCTGCCAGAGCCGTATCTCAGAACGGCAAAGAGGAAAAGGCCTGCAAAGGCCATGTGGATCTGAATATTTCCGTGAGCATCATTGGGCTCAAAGGCAGCAGAAACTTGTATTCCGTGGATTTTACAGGGAGCAAAAAGGGAACGGAGGACAGTTTATGGAGCGGATGGGATGAGACTGCCAGGTCATATGTCCAAACCATAGCGGAGCAGGACTGGTATGATCGTTACGGACTGACCGGTTCCGACAGCATGTATGTGCGCAATCCGCTGTCAGCTTCCGAAGTGGAGGCTTATCTGGCTATGATTCCTCCCGGTACGTCTCCCCAACGGCGGGAGATTGTAAAGCAGGCTCTTATGTCTGTGGGATGCATTCCCTACTACTGGGGAGGGAAACCTTCAGCAGGAGGGTTCGAGGGAAATGGTTTCGGGACTGTTGTTCCGGCTGATGAAGACGGAAGAGTCTTAAGGGGACTGGACTGTTCCGGCTGGATCAACTGGGTCTACTGGACTGCATTGGGGGAACGTCTGCCCTATGAGAGTACTGCCGGTCTTATGGGCTGCGGAAGGGAAGTCGCGAAAGAAGACCTGCAGGCCGGAGACATTCTCATTCGGGGAGGCGAAGAGCGCCATGTATATATGTTTTTGGCATGGGCCGGGGACGGCTCCATGTATTTGATTCATGAGACCACAGGGACGGTCAACAATGTAACGATCAATACCTATGATCTGGATTTGCCCTATTATAGAAGTTTGGTAACTGATTGATGGACAAGCTGTGCACGGTTTGTGCCGGCCTGTGATAATACAAGGAAGCCTAAGGCAGGCTGATGAGGGATAATGTATGGAATATGATGATGAATTAGAGCGGATGCGCAGACGCAGACAGAGGACAGGCTCAGAAGGGCAGAGAGGGAGGCGCTCTTCAGGACAGCTTAAGGAAGCGCCGAAAAGGTCGGTGCCCCCCAGGGAGGTCCGCCGTCGGAGAGAGGCAGAGTTAAACATTATAGAGTTTGATGATTTGGAGTCCCCAAGGCCAAAAGCAACCAGGCCGAAACACCATGGCAGGGCCTATAGGCAAAGAGCCTATGAGGAAAGAGAATATGAGGAAATCAATTATGATGATTATGATGAAATTCAATATGATGACACAGAATATGAAAAGACATCAAAGGGATCATCAAAAAAGCGTAAGAACAAGCGAAAAAAGAAACGCAGATTTGGTTTCCTGAAACTTCTTATGCTTTGCATCCTCATAGCCGGCGGATATCTGGCCTATACATTCCTGTGGACGGGAACAGGAGTCTGGACCGTGGCAGTGTTCGGTGTGGATTCCAGAAACGGAAGCCTGGAAAAAGGAGCTCTCTCCGATGTGGAGATGCTCTGTGTTATTGACCGGGGAACCGGTGAGATAAAGCTGCTGTCCGTATATCGTGATACTTACATGGAGATTCATCCTGACGGAACCTATCACAAAATCAACGAAGCTTATTTCAAAGGCGGTCACGAACAGGCTGTAGAGGCTCTGGAACGCAATCTGGATGTGAAGATTGATGATTATGCTACATTTAACTGGAAAGCCGTGGCTGATGCCATCACCATTCTGGGAGGCATTGACCTGGAGATCTCCGACAGTGAATTTCAGTACATCAACGGTTTTATCACGGAGACCGTGGAATCCACAGGACTTGGCTCCCACCACCTGGAACATGGGGGGATGAATCATTTGGATGGCGTACAGGCTGTGGCATATGCCCGCTTAAGACTGATGGATACGGATTACAACCGGACTGCCAGGCAGCGTCTTGTCATTCAGCTGGCGCTGAATAAGGCGAAGGAGGCAGATATGAAGACCCGCATTGCCCTTGTGCAGGCCATTATCCCCCAGCTGTCCACCAGCATTGGCATTGATGATCTCCTTCCCATGGCGAAAAATGTCAGAAAGTATCATATCGGGGAGACAGGAGGCTTTCCGTTCTCACGGGGGGAGACCGACATCGGCAAGAAAGACTGTGTCATTCCTCTGACCCTGGAAAGCAATGTGGTTCAGCTTCATCAGTTTCTGTATGGGACCGAGAATTATGTGCCTTCCCAAACCGTGAGGCAGATCAGTGCCAGAATTGCCTCTGACAGCGGAATGGGTCAGGTGGCAGAAAATGCTCCGGAAGCTAAAATCTTGGGACAGCGGGCTCTGGAAGGGGAAAATGCACCGGAAAGTTCGGGAAAAGGTTCCGGCGGAGGAGATAATCAGGGGATGCCGTCTGAGACAGCGCCCTCAAAGCCGCCGGAAACGGAGGCTCCTTCGGAAGGCATTTATGAGGAAGAGTCTGCAGAGGAATCCTCAGAAGAAAGCAGTTCAGAAGAAGAGACCACAGGAGCGAAAGAAACAGTGGTTCCTATGCCGGAAGACAGCAGTTCATCGGATCCGGAAAGTGACGGCCCCGGCGGTCCCGCCTCCAATCCTGCGAACTCTGACGGCCCTGGAAGCGGCAGTTTAAATCCCGGCTCATCAGAAGCAGATAATGACGGTCCGGGTTCCTCCGGTTCTGACAATCCGGATGCCGAGCCGTCTCATGCCGGACCTCAGGTATATGATGAAAAACCTGTCATAGAGACACAGGAAGTTGGTCCCGGAGTGCCCTAAGACGAAAAAGAAGTTGATTTTTAGGAAACATTACAGTACAATAGATTGAAAATAAAATAAGAAGAGCAGAGTAGGCCCATACGCGTTAAGTGCCGGCTGGACGGGGAGTTGACAGCCGGACGAAAAGAGATTTCTTGCGGTGCATGGGCCGCATCCCGCTGCAATGGAAGATAGGATTATCTCCTGTTGTGGTAAGAGGTCTGCAAAGGAGGTAATTTTTTATGAAAAAATTGGCAACTTTGTTCCAGGATTCTTACAATGAACTGAAATCTGTCAGGACAGTAACCACCATGGCCATGTTTGCCGCCATGGGTATTATCTTGGGTTCCCTGACCATCCAGATCGGCGACTTTATTAAGATCGGATTTTCCACGATTGCCAATCAATTTGTGTATTATCTGTTCGGGCCGGCAGCAGGCATGTTTTTCGGAGGCGCCCTGGATATTCTTAAATATCTGGTGAAGCCCACAGGTGCCTTTTTTCCAGGATGGACCGTGGGTGCCATGCTTGCAGGTCTTATCTACGGATGCTTTTTTTATAAAAAGAAATTAAGTATCTGGCGGGTGCTGGCTGCGGAGCTGACCGTATCCGTTGTCTGCAACATGATTCTGGGAACATTGTGGCTGGATATCATGTACGGGAAAGGATTTTTTGTGCTGCTGCCTGTGAGGGTGATGAAAAATCTGGCTATGTGGCCGGTAAATTCTTTCCTTTTTTACACCATGACATGGGCGCTGGAACAATCGGGAGTCTTTCGGGCGATCCGCAGGTCAGCTTGACAATCCAAGGAAAAACGGTTGAATATGCCTATGGAATATGATAAAATTGGTAAGATATGAGAGTAAAAAGAGTTTAAATTACCCATGAATAAAGGAGAGGCGGCATATGGAGAAGTATAAGCAGGAGTTTATCGAATTTATGGTGGAGAGCCAGGTGCTGAAATTCGGCGAGTTTACATTGAAGAGCGGAAGAAAGTCCCCGTTTTTTATGAATGCCGGGGCCTATGTTACCGGTTCTCAGCTGCGCAGACTGGGGCAGTATTATGCCAAGGCGATTCATGACCATTACGGTGAAGATTTTGATGTGCTGTTCGGACCTGCTTATAAGGGGATTCCTTTAAGTGTAGCCGCTGCCATCGCTTTTAGCGAGCTCTATGGAAAGGACATTAAGTACTGTTCCAACCGCAAGGAGGAGAAGGACCACGGAGATGCGGGAATTCTCCTTGGTAGTCCCATTAAGGACGGGGACAGAGTGGTGATCATTGAAGACGTGACCACATCGGGCAAGTCCATTGAAGAGACCTTCCCCATCATAAAAGCTCAGGGGGATGTAGAGATTGTGGGGCTTATGGTGTCCCTCAACCGCATGGAGAGGGGAAAAGGCCATAAGAGCGCCCTGGAGGAGATTCAGGAGCTTTACGGCTTCAAAGCCAATGCCATCGTATCCATGAAGGATGTGGTGGAACATCTCTATAACAAGGAATGCCTGGGTCAGATCGTCATCGATGATAAAATCAAGGCTGCCATTGATGCATATTATGAGCAGTACGGTGCAAAGTAAAAGCAAAGGAGAGCAGACATGGAAAGAATCTATAAGACGATGAGAAATATTGGCGCCGCCAATATTGCCATAGGTATTGTATTGATCAGTGTTGGTGTAATCTCAGGAATTGTATCCATTGTTACCGGCGCTGTTTTGCTGAAGAGAAAATCAGAAATTACGTTTTAGGAGAAAGGCAGTATCTTCACAGGGGGATACTGCCTTTGTGTGTCTGCGCGCCAAGAACATCATGGGCGGTGTGCTTACAAAGAAACGCCGCTTCATGGGGTGCGGGATTGAAAAAGGAAGATGGCAGGAGTTGTATCTGGATGATTCGAAACACTACAAGAAATCAAAAATTCGGCTGGGTACTGTTTGTTTTGTATCTGATCGCCTTAACATATCTGATGTTTTTTGCTGAGATTATGGGAAGAACCGGCAACACAGGAGGGGAATATGCCTATAATCTGGAATTATTTAAAGAGATTAAACGCTTTTACATTTATCGGGAACAGCTGGGGTGGAAAGCGGTGACGCTGAATCTGGGAGGCAATGTGGTTGGATTTATGCCTTTCGGATTTTTTCTTCCTATTGTCAGCAGAAGGGGGAGAAAGTGGTACAATACATTTTTTCTTGGATTTTTCTTAAGTCTCTGTATCGAGGTCACTCAGCTGGTGTTTAAGGTTGGGAGTTTTGATGTGGATGATCTGTTGTTGAATACCATTGGAGGAATTCTTGGATTTTTCTGTTACCGGCTGGTACAGAAAATCCGCATAAGGAGGAAATTACGTGCCAAAAAGGACAGGGAAACGGCATATTTCGGGGAATAGACAGGGAAAGAAACCTGATCGGGAGAGAGTGAGAGAAGACTCCCGCAGGTATACCTCCGGCCGTTATGGGGAGACCAGCATTATCCAGAAATATCTGGAACCGGAAGGCAATCATGAGAGGGAGCTGGAGATTAGGAAGCGTGAGATCATGGCGGCCAAGCAGGCTAAGGAAGAGCGGCGCAGAAAGCTTGGAAAGGAGACGGCAGCCAGCCGCGTATCCTATGTGAGAAAGCCATTTGCCCGGCGCAGCCGCATGTCCGTCCTTCTGTCTGCAGCCGCTTTGATTTTGGGCGGTGCGGGAATCTATGAAGGCGTGGCCACACAGGGACACACCTCTCTTACCAGCGGGGCCTTTGGGTTCTGCAGTTTATTGTTATCTTTGATCGCCGTGTGGTATGGCATCATCTCTTTTTGGGAAGATGACAAGAATTATATTCTGGCCAAACTGGGGATTGCCATAGGCGGGCTGCTCCTGATGGGGTGGACGGCAGTGATTATCATAGGACTTGGAGGGTAAAGGATATGGATTATCGGGAACTATTTGCACAGGAAAATAAAGGGGTTCGGGAGAGATATCACCTGATTATGGAGAGAATCGCGTCCATAGAGACGGAAGAGACCGTAGAGCAGCCTTTTTTACTATATTTCAAGGAGGCGGCCAAGTTTATTCTGATGATAGGCAGGCTGTATGACCTGGTGGAATCCGGCAGCTACAAAAGTCAGACTCTTGAGGAGCTGAGACAGTGGAATGAACGGCTCTACGGAGATATTCTGCCGGATCATTATGATAAGAGTTATACGAATCCCGCTTATGGGGCAAAGAAGCTTGGGGAGGATATGGGGCCGGTGCTGGCTTATCTTTTTGCAGAGCTTCGGGGAGAGATCGTCTTTGCCATGGAGAGCCGTCTGACGGAGATTACCATTTTAAATGAGCTGTTTATCGAGATTTATAATCTCTTTGAAGGGGAAGTCCCGGATATTAAGAAGGTGAAGGAGGCCGTCTACTGGTTCAACAGCGATTATACGGACCTGACACTGGCTTACCGCACCAGAGAAGTGCTGGATCCATCTCTTTCCTTTGGAAAAGAGATTGTCATGGACAGCGACCTTCAGGATCTTCGCTATCTGTATTTTTACGGAGAGTATGTGTCTGAGGAGGAGCTTAAGATTGCAGAGTTTTTAAATAGTCTTCCGGAGGAGACCATAGACAGCATGGCCCACACCTATACGAAAGGGTACCAAAAAGGCTTTGAGGTCATGGGGCGGGATCTGTCAAAGAAGCGGTCCGTGGCCGTGCTCTTTGAGCTGGGCTTTGAGCGGATGGTGAGAAGGGCTGTGGAGGACTTCCGGGAAATGGGCCTGGAGCCTATTATATTCCGCGCCCCCGTATGGTCTGTCAACAAAAGCCCCAACAGGAAGAGAGGATTTCATGGAACCTCCCCCAACAGACAGTATGAGTATGACCACAGGTACGACTCGGCGTTATATCTGAAGAAGGCCTTTACGGACCGGAAGCTTGCGGTTCTAAAGACTTCCTACGAGGCCCTGAGGAAGGAGGCGGCGGACTATGCCGGCCCCGCAGTCATAGAGACCTTCGGGGAGGAGGGCTTTGAGCCGGTGAATAAGCCGGAGGCATTTTGTCTGAGTGAAAAGCAGGAGAAGCTGACCATAGCCTATGCAGGGGAGTCTACCCAGGTGGCGAACCAGTATATACCGGGGGATGAGACCAGCTTTACCATTATCGCCTTTCCGAAGCCTTCCATCGGGGACTGCTTTGAGGAGATCTTCCATGAGACCATCAGGATCAATACCTTAGACTATGAGGTGTACAAGAAGATCCAGCAGGCCATTATCGACCGGCTGGACTTAGCGGATTATGTGGTGATCACGGGAAAAGGGGAGAATAAGACCAACTTAAAGGTGAAGCTTCACACCTTAAGAAACCCTGAAAAGGAGACGAATTTTGAAAACTGCGTGGCAGATGTGAACATTCCTTTAGGGGAGGTCTTTACATCGCCTGTTCTTTCAGGGACAGAAGGAAGGCTCCAGGTAGGCAGCGTCTATATCGGGGATTATCAGTTTAAGAATCTGAACATGGAGTTTCGGGATGGGAAGATCCTGTCCTACTCCTGTGACAATTTTGAGGACCCGGAGGCGGGTAAGGCTCTCATCAAGCAGATGATCTTAAAGAATCATGAGACCCTTCCCATGGGAGAGTTTGCCATCGGAACCAACACCGTGGCCTATGCCATGGCTCACCGATATGGAATCGTGGATAAGCTGCCCATTCTTATTGTGGAGAAGATGGGGCCTCACTTTGCCGTGGGGGACACCTGCTACAGCTGGTCAGAGGACACGGCTCTCTACAATCCTGACGGGAAGGAGATCATTGCCAGGGATAATGAGATCTCGATTCTGAGGAAGGAGGATTTATCCAAGGCGTATTTTAACTGTCATACGGATATTACCATTCCCTACAGGGAGTTGGATGAGATCTACGGGGTGACGGCCGAGGGGGAGAAGCTGCCGGTGATTGCGGATGGGAAATTTGCGGCGCCGGG
Organism: Clostridiaceae bacterium; assembly: GCA_910574345.1. Lineage (GTDB taxonomy): Bacteria > Bacillota > Clostridia > Lachnospirales > Lachnospiraceae > UBA3402. The sequence goes on from CAJSZV010000008.1 coordinate 81,460, forward strand.
AAGCGAGATGCTCAATGAGGCGCTTTTGGGGTGTGAGTGAGGACGGAGGGGCTATGTCAGTTAAGGGATACGGGGTATTGCTCTTTGATCTGGATGGAACGTTGCTGAGAAGTGACAAGCGTATTTCAGCCCGCACATTGTCAGTCCTTGAGCGCTGCAGGAAAAGGGGACTCCTTCTTGGGGTCTCCACCTCCAGGAGTGAGAAAAATTCCGCCGGATTTATCCGGGAATTGGCTCCTGATATGGTGATTTCCAGCGGAAAGATATCCGGCTTGGGACTGTGTTCGTTTTTCGGAGGGAAGCTGGTATAAATTCACCAGGAAATCGGCGGCCAAGGAGCAGGCGATTCTGGCCCCTGTGCATAGAATGCGGTATCTCCCCCAGGGAGATCATTGCCTTTGGAGATGATCTGGTGGATATAGGGATGCTGAAGCTCTGCGGCATGGGAATCGCCATGGGAAATGGTTTGGAGCCGGTGAAGAGAGCGGCAGATCTGGTCATAGGGGGCAATGACGAGGATGGGATCGCCGATTTTTTGGAGGAGTGCCTGAATTGGTAAATGTAGGCGGATGATGTGAGGTGACGATATGGAGATAAAGGTCAATATAAAATCAATGGGAAAGAGAAAACAGTCTGTGGAGCCGGTGATGTATGACCTGCCTTTGGGAGAGAAGGGCGCCTTCACCGTGAGACAGCTGGTGACGGAGCTGACCAGAGCCGGAGTGGAGGATTATAACAGACGTCTTGAGGAGCCGGAGATCTTAAAGTGTCTGACAAAGGAGAATATTGAGGATCAGGCGAAAGGAGGCAAGGTTTCTTTTGGTGTGATCTATGGGGAGAAGGCGGCGGATTTTCAGAAGGCGGCGGACAATGCCATTCAGTGCTTTGAGGATGGGATTTACCGGATATTTCTGGATGAAAGGTCTTTGGAATCCTTGGAGGAGGAGATCAGGGTTACTGATGAGAATACATTCACCTTTGTGCGGCTGACTATGCTTACGGGACGGTTGTGGTGAGAAATCCTGCATGCGTCCGGCGAACGGGTGCGCCACCATCCATGGAAGTCTGGCAGGCGCATTGGGCATACCTGAATGCATGCCGCCTAATCGGCGGCGGACTTTTAAAGTAAGTGGTTTTAAATAGTTTTTCTTTAATTCACGGATACTGCCAAAGAATATCATTTCAGACTTGGAAAATAAATGATTCTGCAACTTTAGCTTGACTAATATCGAAGTACATAAAAGATCTACAGCTTGAAAAAGTTTATACTACTCAGGCATGACTTTGCGGAAGGTAGAGTTTGGCAATAAGGCATTGAAGACTGATGAGAGAATCTTGTTGATTTCGACTTGGCCATTATCGTAGTAGATTTTCACGTCATCAAAGGACAAAAATTCCTCATAGTGTTCAATGATAAAATCAATTGGATCTTAAATACCCTTTAATTTGAAGATATAGTGAGTTCTGCTATTGAGCTATTGTATAATTGGAAGACAAGTAAAAAAATCCGACTTTTAATCAAATAGAAGACATGAGTAGAAAAACAAATTTTCTGATAAAAAAGACCGCATGATGCGGCCTTAAGGTTAGTATCCATTGCGTTGGCAGACGGTATTCAGAGTCTGCGAAAAAATGCTCCTTGATTTTTCGCGGGGATCCTTGTTGTTATTTTTGTTTTGTAGATAAAGGGTTTTTACCTCGTTATTCCAAAGACCATTTTCCTTGCAGAAAGCAATCTTGTCCGGAAGTTCATAGTAGCTGGATGGCTGCTCTTCCCATAGATATCTGTTGGTGGGTTTGTCATTATGGATATACTTTTGACAGTCGTAACATTTATCGTCAGTGTAATTATAAACGATTGCAAAATCAACACTGTGTAAAATCTTTGCGTTTTTTCTGTCTTTTACTTTGATTGTAATAACACGGGTGCTGTCCTCTGCGGAGTCGTATCCATATTTTGAAGAATGTTTGTTGATCCGTCCGATAAGCATTTCCTTAAATTGTTTTGGCGGGAATAAATCAGGGTTGTTGATTATGATATTGAAATCAAAATCAAAACCGTTATTTGTTTCCGGATCCATGGTGACCATGTTGCGGGATGCACTGCCTATGAGTTGGTACTGGAATGTGAATTTTTTCCGCAGCTCGTTTTGGACATCATGGAGCAATTCAATAATTTCATTGCGGAATGGCGACCATTGCTTTTTGGAAACGTACTGGAAATGATGCATAGAAAGTCCTCCTTATGTCCCAGGCCGCCCAACTGGATTTTCCAGATCGTTAAAGTATAAACCTGAAAGTGGTGAAGGTCAACAAAAATATGCTGCAGATTAAAGAATTATTGAAAAAAGAGGCGGACATGAGGTTTTGAGCGGGACATTCAGGAGCAGGGATAAGTCTGTGGACAGGACGGTAAGGTTTCAGCCGCATGACGTGTTGCATATCCGGGGCTTGGGATTGATAGTCTGGTTGGCTACAGCCCGATCGCTATGGAGAAAAATGCTATCGTCCTGGCGATTGCCACGGAAGAATATGCGGCAAGTTCTTTGAGAATGGTGCAGTTCCTTCCGGTGTGCTGGAATATCCGGGAACCATAAGGACGAAGATGTATAGCCGTCTGTGGCGGAATGCTTAAGTAGGTAAGATTTGCATATGTTCATCTGAAGGCTGCGTTCCTGTCACATCAACAAGAATATCAGGAGAGTGCGGATACACAAATAGAAACATTTTTGACAACTGTTTCAAGTGATCTAAAAAAAGGTCGCTGTATTTGCTGAAGAGTGTTCTTTATGATGGATTGCTGAAAAAATATATGAGTCCTGTGGAAACAAGGATGAATGAGGTAGTTTCGTCATTGTTTGCGCTGTCAGATGTTCAACATATGTTTGCCAAAAGATTAAATGGAAAATGATATTTCAAAAAATAATCCGGTTGTCTTCCGTGATATGATATTGGCAAAAAACAATCATTGACGCACACTAATGATAGAAAAAGAGAAAAATCACATCATACATGCATGTATTCGGTAAGGATGTAATTCTTTTGGAGAGGAATGGAACAGGAGAGTAAACAGTATCTCTGTATATCAAATTTAACAAGTTGGAGAACCGTTTTGTGATCGTTATCTCGTTCTATGAACAGAAGTATCCGCTTACATACTATTTCAAATAACCAGGGGACAAATCGGAGGTGACCATACCGAGATATCTGGAAGGACAGGTACCTTCTGAAGAGTATTCGGATGTCATAAAAGCAGCACTGGCATCCTCTGCATATATGAAGCAGAAACTCATAGAAAATCGGGACTTGCAGCGCTGCAGGGTAGCGGGATATGTGGTCTGCGCCCTGCTTCGGTCGGGGCTAACCATGCGCCACTGGCGCATAGCACCCCCGCGGCAGTCGTCAAATGTGCATGCAGGCATGCCTACTTGGCTCATTACTCGCGGGAATCAAAACAATAGGAGGAGGTTACAGCAACATGGCGGAGTACGATGGGAATACCAGGGCAAGGCTGGATAAGACCAGGAGGGAGGAGCGGTTAAAGCGCATTGGCAAGCTTTCGGGCCGGGACAAGGCCCTGGCGTTGGAGCTGGCAGGGGACTACGGAGTAAACGGGAAAGATGTGGCGGAGGCGGTCAATGCGTTTTACAGGTCAGAGGGGCTTAAGCCTTCGGCGTGGTTTGGGGGAAGGGATTTGGTGAAGGCCTTTGTGCCGGAGGAGTACAGGGAATCTTTTCTGTATATCATCGACAAGCTGAACCGATTTCCTTTTTCCAACGGGTGGAACCGGAGGACGGTGAGGACGAAAAAGTACGGGCCTTGTGCCAGGGAAGCGTTTTCTATTCTGAGGGTTTATGATAATCTGAGGTACTGCAAGGTGTCTGTGGAGGACTACATCTATGGGCGCGTGGATGAGGAGATCTTGGATTATGCCAGGCATAACTGGGGGTTTGAGCGGAATTTCAGTTATATCTATGCTGCGGAGATTGATCGGGGCAACAAGAAGGTGATCAATGCCTTAAAGGACTTGATCTTAAGCGAGAGCAACACGGCCTACTTAAACCGGGAGATGATCTTGGGAATCATCCGGTCGGACAACGGGGAGTTACATAAGCTTTTAGGAGATCTTCTTCTGGCGGCCAGGCTCCAGGAGGGGCTTCGCCAGTGTATCTGCGAGGCCATGGATGAGGGAACCAGGGAGGCCTTTCTGGTACTCTTTAAGGTGATTGAGGACAACAACCTGATCCGGTATTCTTCTGTGAGAAGAGCGGTGTGCACCTGGATCGGGATCTTCGGGGAAAACAGCGTGGACCGGCTGACGGACAAGATGTTAGGTCTTATGGGGCAGTGTCTGAGGGATGGGAGTGTTTGCAGGAAGTTGCTTGCAAGCAATGATTCTGTTGAGATTAGTGTGGCCTTGTGGGCCCTGGGATTTGACGAGGCGGACAGGGCAGTGGAGGCCATGGGGAGGCTCATTGACTGCGGGACCAAGAACCAGAAGCTGACGGCGTCCTACTATAACCACAATCTTTTTGACAGCAGGCTCCGGCAGAGGACGGCTAAGAAGGTGATTCTGGAGTTTAGTGACGATCTGGAGCTGGCAGCGGCATTCCTTCCCGCTTATTCCGCGGAATTTTACAGCTGGGTGAGAGGACTTTTTGATCGAGAGACCGGCGGCGTGGACTGGGAGATCAAGCCTAAGAAGGCGGTGCTTACGGACTATTATGACAGCAGGCAGGAGGCGGAAGCCCTTTACGGGAAGTTTTACGGGATCTATGAGAGGCTTCCGAAAAAGGGGCTGGTGTGGGATCCTTGTATCTTTCCGTGGCACCGGGTGGAGCTGATGCCTTCGGATGTGATCCGGCAGCTGGCGTTTCTGGCTTATGTGCTGGGGAATGAGGAGCGGATCACCCAGGCAGCGGGGCTGCTTTCGGAGATGTCGGGTACTTATGGACGGGCGGATCTTTTGACCCTTCTGCTGCATGCCCCGAAGAACCGGACCCAGAGGGATATGCTGATTCAGTGCATGGGGATTACGGAGGAATCTACCTCCAAAAAGGCAGTTTCTCTGGTGAAAGGTCTGTCTCTGGAGAGCCGGGACTATGAGCTCATGGAGGATATGCTGCGGTTTAAGAGGAGTTCTCTCAGAAAAGAGCTGTTGAATTTCCTGATGGGGCAGTCAGAAGGAGACATGGAAACATGTCTTGAGAGGCTTTTGTCGGATAAGAGGGAAGAGAAGCGCAGCGGTGGTCTGGATCTTCTTCTGCGTATTTCCAAGGACAAGGATAAGGCGGAATTTTACAGCAAAGTGAAGACATTGGCTTCTCTGGTGGAGAATCCTTCTGACAAGGAGAAGGTGCTTTTAGGGGAAATCCTTGGGAAAAATGAGGCTTCGGCCGGGGACCAGAAGGGGTTCGGCCTCTATGACCCGGATGCGGAGGAGGAGATTCCTCAGACAGATCCGGGGAAGGGGATGATCAAGGGGTGCCTTCTTCTGTCGGAGAAGGAGATTATCGGAAAGATCAAAAAACTGGATGCTCTCGTCAAGGCCCACAAGGATGATGAGTATGAGTCTGCCACAGGGGAGAAGACCCTCATCGGCAATTCGTTTTGGCGGAAAAAGGGGAGTGAGCCTAAGGAGGGATACCGGTTCGGCCTGGAGAGTTATCCTCTTGAAAAGGAACTGAGGGAGTTTTATGAGAAGGAGATCGGGGACTACGGTATTTTTGTGGAGCTGGAGGCCAGACAGCTTCTGGGAAATGAGGAGCTCTATGAGAACAGCAGGGAGTTTTACCGGGCGCTTTTTGGGAGGATGCCTTTTAAGGTGGAGCCTTTGAGCCTGGAGTATCCGAAGCAGGTCAACGAGATCCGCATTCTCTACCGCATGGAATTCAGGGACAAAAAGTTCTTGCTTGAGGCGGGGATAGAGGCGGCTCATGCCCTGACGCCCATTGTGAATAAGAAGAATATGCTCATATCCTACCATTATAAGGGGTGGAACAATAATCTGTACAATTCTTCTGTGCCTTTCAGTGGAATCCGGTTTGTGGACCGGTTTTTGGAGGGACTTGGGTACTGGGAGACGGACGAGGAGTTTGAGCGGGCCTTTTATGCCGCATGGGGTCTGGAGCTGAAATGTAAGGAGAGCCGGGAGCGGACTCAGTTCGCCGATGGCCACGGCACGGGTATGAACGGCAACCGGGAGCTGACGCCTATGAAGCCTTACTGGTTCTTAAAGGCGTACCACATGGGGATGATTTCCAGAGATATCTTGTACAAGGCAGTGCTGAACTATTATCACAGGGCTACCTGCCTGCGGGCTTTGACCCAGCTGGTGAAGGGGGAGTACACGAAACCTGAGAACCGGCAGCTGTGGAGAAAGTTTTTCGGGGACATGCTGGGGGCGCGGGTGTCGGAGGAAGGAGCAGAGCTTGTAGGGCCGGACACCTGGTGCGGGAAGCTGGTGCAGGAGCTATATGAGACAATTGTGCCGGTGTTTGTGGATATGGAGCTTCGCAGGGGAGAGGCGGAGACTTCTGTGTCGGCGGATATGATCGGGATTTCCTATATTCAGGGGATTCCTTACCTGGTGAGGATTCTTATGGCTCTGGGGAAAGACCCGTTGAGCCGGGAGACCTATTATTCCTGGTATTATACCTCCAAGAATACCAAGAAGGATGTCTTAAGCCTTCTGCTGAAATCCTGTTATCCGGCGAAGGAGGATGATGGTAAGGTCTTAAAGGCGGCCCTTAAGGGAACCAGCATTAAGGCGGACCGGCTGGTGGAGGTGGCCATGTATGCGCCTCAGTGGATTGACATTGTTCAGGAGTATCTGGGATGGAAGGGCTTAAAGAGCGGCTGCTATTATTTTATGGCTCATATGAATGAGCGGTTTGACGAGCAGAAGAAAGCCATGATTGCCAAGTATACGCCTCTGTCGGCGGAGGAGCTTCAGAGCGGGGCTTTTGATATCGACTGGTTTAAGGAGTGCTACGGGATGCTGGGGGAGAAGAATTTCAGCCTTCTCTACAAGGCGGCCAAGTATATTTCTGATGGGCAGAAGCACTCCAGAGCCAGGAAGTATGCGGATGCGGCTGCGGGGAAGGTGACCCTGGAGGCCTTAAAGGGGGAGATAAAGGCCAAGAGAAATAAGGACCTGCTTATGAGCTGCGGACTGGTGCCATTTGCCGAAGATGAGAAGAGGGATATGGTGGACCGGTATCAGTTTATCCAGAATTATGGGAAGGAGGCTAAGAATTTCGGGGCCCAGAGGCGGGCCAGCGAGACTAAGGCAGCGGAGATCGCTCTGGTAAATTTAAGTGTCCACGCGGGCTTTGCCGATGTGACCAGATTGACGCTGAATATGGAGACGGAGCTGGTGCGGGAGTTCGAGCCTTTTATGAAGTGGACGCCTGTGGATGATGTGGAGGTGTGCCTTGAGATCAGCGGGGAGGGGAAGAGCAGCATCCTGTGCCGAAAGGGCGGGAAGATGCTCAAGTCTCTGCCTTCCAGACTGGGAAAGAATCCTTATGTGCTGGAGGTGAAGGATGCCCACAAGAAGCTGAAGGATCAGTATGTCCGGGCTAAAAAGCTCATGGAGGAGTCCATGGAGAGCGGGGCCTTGTTTACGGCGGCGGAGACTCTGGGGCTTCTTGGGAATCCGGTGGTGAGGGCCATATTGGAGCCTCTGGTGTTTGTAAGTGAGGGGAAGATGGGATTTGTGTGCACGACCAGGGACACAGGCCAGGCAAAGTCCGGCGCCGGGCAGAGGGAAGCCGGGGAGCAGGCTTTGGAGGCAAGAGAAACGGATTCGGAGCGGAAGAGGAGGAAAAACGGGACGCCGGCAGAGGCCCTGGAAACTTCCGGAGCCATGAAGGCAGGGGTACTGTATCTCATATCCTGGGACGGCCAGACGGAAGCCCTCTCAAGTAATGACCAGCTCCGCATCGCCCACCCCTTAGACCTGTACAAAGCGGGTACCTGGCATGAGTATCAGAGGGTTCTCTTTGACCGTCAGCTCCGTCAGCCCTTCAAGCAGGTATTCCGGGAGCTGTATGTGAAGCTGCCGGAGGAGCTGGGGCAGAGATACTCCCGGATGTTTGCAGGCAATCAGATTCAGCCTCAGAGGACTGTGGGATGCCTGAAAAACCGCCGCTGGGTTGCGGACTACGAGGAAGGGCTTCAGAAGATCTATTATAAGGAAAATATCATTGCCAGAATCTATGCCCTGGCGGACTGGTTCTCTCCCAGCGATGTGGAGGCCCCCACTTTGGAGTGGGTGGAATTTTCTGACAGGAAGACCTTTGCGCCTCTCACCATAGAGGAGGTGCCGGAGCTGATCTACAGCGAGGTCATGAGGGATGTGGACCTGGCGGTGAGCGTGGCCCATGCGGGAGGTGTGGACCCGGAGACCAGCCATTCCACCATTGAGATGAGGAGAGCCATTGTGGAGTTCAACCTGCCTTTGTTCGGGCTGAAAAATGTGACCTTAAAGGACAGCCATGCCCTGATTGCAGGAAGCCGGGCACATTATTCGGTTCATCTTGGCAGCGGCGTGGTGCACCAGGAGGGCGGCGCCATGCTCAACATTCTTCCTGTACACAGCCAGAAGAGAGGGAAATTGTTCCTGCCATTTGTGGATGAGGACCCCAAGACGGCGGAGATCATGTCCAAGATCGTGCTGCTGGCGGAGGATAAGAAGATTAAGGATCCGTTTATTCTGGATCAGATCAGGTGAGGGGAAAGAATTTTATGATGATGATAGAGGCGATGAGGGAGAGGCATACAGTCCGCAGATACACGGACAAGCCGATTGCGAAAGAACTGATTAATGGGCTGAATGAAAGGATATCCCAAAATAACGAGAGGTACGGGCTGAATCTGGCTTTGGTAACAGGCAATTCCGAAGGACTTAGCGGTCTGGCCAGGATGCTGCTGGCAAAGGGTGTGAACAACTATATGATTCTTGCAGGCCCTGATACGCCTGATCTTGACGAAAAGCTGGGATATTGCGGTGCGGATATGATGATTTATGCTCAGACTCTCGGACTGAATACCTGGTGGATAGGTGGTATGTTCAGCAAAAAGGGAACAAGAAAGAATCTGAAGAATGTGTCTGCCAAAGTCAACGGCATAATCGCCCTTGGCTATGGAGCGACTCAGGGAGTTTCGCACAAATCCAAAACTATGGAGCAGATCAGCCATTATGAGGGCACAGCTCCCAAATGGTTTGAAGACGGTGTCCAGGCGCTGTTATATGCGCCCACAGCTCTCAACAGACAGGCGTTTACTGTCAGGGGACATGATAACCAGGTTTCTATTATCTGTGACAGCGGACATTTTGCCGGAGTTGATCTGGGCATCGGGAAATACCACTTCGAACTGGGTGCGGGAAGGGAAAATTTCCGTTGGGTATAGGGAATTTTCAATTGACACTTGCCACCTGATTAATGCTTTGCTATACTAAATCTATAATATGATGATGCCAGGGTCAAAAGGTCATGTATGAAATGCGGAGCAATCCGTTGGCATCAGGGGTCAAAAGGCCTTTTGACTTTGGCATCAATTTACAATTTCAGCAGATTTCTTATCTGCAGGTTGTCTGGAATTTCTATATTCCTGTTGCAGCGGCTCACTGCAAAATTCACATTAATTTTTTGTAACCGTTCGGACGGCGGGGCAGCAGCCAGGGCCGGCCGGCTTGACTTTGGCGGCTGTTCGCAAGGGTGCTGACTTGTTGACTGAAAGGGAACGCGAAGAGGCGCTGTCTGATTATACGATGAGGAATGTCTATGAAATCAAGCAAGCATCAGATTATTTCGGAAAGGGAAAATATTTTTGGCCCGGAAAAAAGCCGGGAACAGGTTATGGGAGAACTGAAACAGGAACCGAAAATTTATGGGGAGTTCCAAAAGCTGTCTGGAGGGCTTCAGAAAGAGTTTCTGGAATTCTGTATGGGAGTTCGGGGGCTGAGCATCACCTATGACCCGGTATTTAAAAAGATTTTTAATCCTGAGTACAGGCCGGAAAGGCTGGAGGAGTTTTTAAGCCTCTGTCTGGGGGAGAAAGTTAAGATTATTCGGGCCATGCCAAACGAGTCGGAGCGTCTGACGGAGGAAGGCTCTTTATTAGTCATGGATATCCTGGTACAGCTGGAATCAGGTACTTTGGTTAACATTGAGATACAGAGGATCGGCTACCTTTTTCCGGGAGCCAGGTGCGCCTGCTATGCCAGTGACCTTCTGATGTGTCAGTATTCTCAGGTGAGGGAAGAAAGAAGAAGGAAGGGACAGAAATTTTCCTATCATGATATGAAAGACGTCTTTATTATCGTACTGCTCCAGGAAAGCACAGCGGAGTTTCAGAAATTTCCCAAGAAATATCTTCATTATATAAAACCGGAGAGCAGCACAGGACTGAAATTGAATATGCTGCAGAACTATCTCATGATACCTCTTGACATCTTTCAGAAAATCCTTCAAAGTAGAGACAGAAGAGGGCCGGAGAATAAGCTGGAAGCATGGCTTATGTTCATCAGTTCAGACAGTCCGGAAGATATTATGAGTCTGATAGATGCATATCCGGAATTTGAGAGGCTGTATAAGGAAGTGTTTGAGTTTCGATATCAGAAGAGGGAGTTGATAAGTATGTATTCAGAAGCACTCCGTATCATGGATGCCAATATGGTCGAGTATATGGTGGAACAGCAGAAGAAGGAACTTCGGAAACAGGAGAAGGAAATTCAAAAGCAAAAGGACGAGATTGCGAAGCAAAACAGCGAGATTCAGCAGCAAAACGATAAGATTGTGAAGCAGAATCATGAGATAGCGAAGCGGAACGATGAGATAGCGAAGCGGAACGATGAGATAGCGAAGCAGAACCATGAGATAGCGAAGCAGAACCATGAGATCGAAAACCAGAAAAAAGAAATCCAAAGATTGAGAGCTTTATTGGGCATGGAAGAGTGATATACAGGCATGGGATTTGCTTCGGCCGGCGCTGATGGTGCGGTCACTGGCCCACAGCACCGCCAAAGTCAAGGAAGCTAAACCTAATCTTGCCGCATTGGCGGGAATATATGATGGAGAAATACCCGGCTTTGCCCCATTTCCAGCAAAGCCGGGATTTTTGCTCTTTGGCCTGTTGTGCTATATGGCAGGTGCAGCGTCAAAGGTCCCGTTGAAGTTTACCGTAAAACATATTGACGTCCTTAAAAAAAAACTGTATGATGTTTCATAAGTAAAACTTTATTAATAAGACGAAATTATAAATACAGCTTATTAATAACATTACTTCTGATAATAAAAATATGGGGATTCTGAAGGCAGATACCCGACAGAGAAGAAAAGGAGAAAAGCTATGGCTAAAGTTGGAATCGTAATGGGCAGCGATTCGGATATGCCTGTTATGGCACAGGCAGCGGATATCCTGGAGAAACTGGGGGTTGACTATGATATGACGGTGATCTCCGCCCACAGGGAGCCGGATATCTTTTTTCAGTATGCAAAATCTTTGGAGGAAAAAGGTGTGAAAGTAGTGATCGCAGGGGCAGGAAAGGCGGCTCACCTGCCGGGTATGTGTGCGGCTCTTTTCCCCATGCCGGTTATCGGTATTCCTATGAAGACCTCCGACCTTGGCGGCGTGGATTCTCTTTATTCTATAGTACAGATGCCTTCCGGCATTCCTGTGGCTACGGTGGCCATTAACGGCGGAACCAATGCGGGAATTCTGGCGGCTAAGATTTTGGCCGTGTCCGACGCAGAGCTCCTTGGCAGGCTGAAGGATTATACAGAGTCTTTGAAAAATGATGTGGCTGCCAAGGCAAAGAAGCTTGACCGTATCGGATACAAGGAATACTTAACACAGATGAAAAAATAAAAACGCCTGCCGCGCCCTGTGAGACAGGGCATAGAAAGGTGGGAAATCTGCACAGAATGGAGGAAACTATGGATTACAAGAAAGCCGGAGTGGATATTGAAGCTGGCTATCAGTCAGTGGAATTGATGAAGAAGCATGTGATGGCCACCATGCGCCCGGAAGTGCTGGGAGGTCTTGGAGGATTTTCCGGTGCATTTTCCCTGTCTAAAATCAAGGAGATGGAAGAGCCGGTGCTTTTGTCCGGTACGGACGGATGCGGAACCAAAGTAAAACTGGCGATCATTATGGATAAGCATGATACCATCGGCATTGACGCGGTGGCTATGTGCGTCAATGATATTGCCTGCGCCGGAGGGGAACCTCTGTTTTTCCTGGATTATATTGCCTGCGGCAAGAATTACCCGGAGAAAATTGCAGACATTGTAAAAGGTGTGGCCGAAGGCTGCATTCAGTCAGAGGCCGCCCTTATCGGAGGCGAGACCGCGGAGCATCCGGGACTCATGCCGGAGGAAGATTATGACTTGGCCGGGTTTGCTGTAGGTGTCTGCGACAAGAAGGACATGATCACCGGAGATGGGTTAAAAGCCGGGGATGTGCTCATCGGCATGGCGTCTTCCGGCGTTCACTCCAACGGTTTCTCCCTTGTTCGGAAGGTATTTGAGAAGGAACTGACAAAAGAGGGACTGAATACCTATTATGAAGAGTTAGGGAAAACTTTGGGGGAGGCCCTCCTTGCCCCTACCAGGATCTACGTCAGGGCCTTAAAGTCTGTGAAGAACAGCGGCGTGAAAGTGAAGGCATGCTGCCACATTACAGGCGGCGGTTTCTATGAGAATGTACCCCGGATGCTGAAAGAGGGAACGAGAGCGGTGATTAAAAAAGACAGCTATAAGGTTCCGGCTATTTTCCATATGCTGGCGCTAAAGGGCGACATCGCGGAGGAAATGATGTATAATACCTACAATATGGGAATCGGCATGATCGTGGCTGTTGACAAGAATGATGCTGACAAAACCATGGAAGCCATAAAGGCGGCAGGAGACGTCCCCTATGTGATCGGCGCTATTGAAGAGGGGGAAAAAGGGGTGACCTTATGCTGAAAGTAGGGGTTATGGTGTCAGGAGGCGGAACAAACCTTCAGGCGATTCTGGACGCCATAGACAATGGAACCATTACAAATGCAAGGGTGGAGGTTGTCATCAGCAATAATCCCGGAGCTTATGCCTTAGAGCGCGCCAGGAATCACGGAATTGAAGCAGTGTGTCTTTCTCCCAAATCCTTTCCTGACAGGGATGCTTTCAATGAGGCCCTTTTGGACAAGGTAGACGAATATGATTTGGATTTAATCGTGCTGGCAGGTTTTTTAGTGACCGTTCCCGTAGCTATGATTCAGAAGTATAGAAATAAGATCATCAATATCCATCCGTCCCTCATTCCGTCATTCTGCGGTGTGGGGTATTATGGGATAAAGGTTCATGAAGCCGCTTTAAAAAGAGGAGTAAAATTGACTGGAGCCACGGTGCATTTTGTGGATGAAGGCATGGATTCCGGTCCCATTATTCTTCAGAAAGCGGTCCAGGTATTGCCGGGGGATTCGCCGAAGGAACTTCAGCAGAGAGTCATGGAAGAGGCGGAGTGGAAGATTCTGCCCCAGGCGATTCAGATGATTGCTGACGGAAAGCTATAGAGAAGGAAAGACAGGCCGGCGGGATTCCGGCCTGTTTGTAATAGAAGGAATGAGACAAGGAGGAGATAAGATGAAAGTATTGATCGTAGGAGGCGGCGGAAGGGAGCACGCCATTGCATGGAAGGTGGCCCAGAGCAAAAAGGTTGACAAGCTGTACTGTGCGCCGGGCAACGGTGGGATTGCGGAAGTTGCGGAATGTGTGGACATAGGCGTCATGGACTTTGATGGCCTTACGGATTTTGCCAAAAAAAATCACATCGACCTTACGATTATCGGTCCTGATGACCCGCTGGCGGCAGGCGCGGCGGACGCCTTTGAGGCAGCGGGACTCAGGGTGTTCGGGCCGAGGCAGAATGCGGCCATCCTGGAGGCTTCCAAGGCGTTTTCCAAGGATCTGATGAAAAAATATAACATTCCCACAGCGGCTTATGAGACCTTTGACTCCCCCGAAAAAGCTCTTGCTTACCTGGAGACGGCGGATATGCCTATCGTGTTGAAGGCGGACGGGCTGGCCCTTGGAAAAGGGGTTCTGATCTGCATGACAAGGGAGGAAGCGAAAGAAGGGGTAAAAACCCTGATGATGGATAAGCAGTTTGGTGCTGCCGGCGACCGTATCGTGATGGAAGAGTTCATGACAGGGCGGGAAGTGTCCGTGCTGTCGTTTGTGGACGGCAAAACCATAAAAGTTATGACTTCCGCTCAGGACCATAAGCGGGCCAAGGATGGAGATCAGGGACTGAATACGGGCGGAATGGGCACCTTTTCACCAAGCCCCTTCTATACAAAAGAAGTGGATGCATTCTGCAGGAAACATATTTTCCAGCCTGCAGTGGACGCTATGAGGCAGGAGGGGAGAGAGTTTAAGGGAATCATCTTCTTCGGCCTTATGCTGACAGAGAAAGGGCCGAAGGTTCTGGAGTTTAACGCCCGGTTCGGCGACCCTGAGACACAGGTGGTGCTGCCCAGAATGAAGAATGACATTGTGGATGTGTTTGAGGCCTGTATCGACGGAACTCTTGATGAGATAGAACTGGATTTTGAGGACAATGCGGCAGTCTGCGTGGTTCTGGCTTCAGAGGGATATCCGGAGCACTATGAAAAAGGGCTTCCCATATCAGGGCTGGATGCATTTCAGGACCGGGAGGGATATTATGTGTTCCACGCAGGAAGTAAATTTGACCATGAAGGCAGACTTGTGACCAACGGGGGAAGAGTGCTGGGAGTGACGGCCCTGGGGGAGAATCTGAGGGAAGCCAGAGCCAATGCTTATAAGGCGGCGGAGTGGGTGAAATTCGACAATAAATACATGAGACATGATATTGGAAAGGCTATTGATGAAGTATGAGATATATTACAGTTGACTTATACCGGGATTTTCAGTGCAGCGCCCATGCTTGTCCCAATACCTGCTGTGCCCGGTGGGATGTCTTTATCGACGAAGAAACCCACGAAAAGATGGTGGAGAAAGAAGAGGAACTGGGGGTTCCCGCAAAAGACTGGCTGTTTAAAAAAGACGGTTACACCTTTGTAAAACTGGACCAGGAAAGATGCCCCATGCTGGATGAGCAGAACCTGTGCCGTGTGGTACTGAAGTTGGGACCCCAGTATTTAAGCCAGACATGCAAATTGTATCCCAGAATTTTTAAAGCATACGGCGACACCATGGAGATACATCTGAATATGTCCTGCCCTGAAGTGGTGCTTCGCCTTATGGAAAAGGAGTCTGTTGAATTTGACTTCGCGGAGGATGATGAGGCAGCGGCAGAAGAACCGAACAAAGAGTTATACTTGTTCGAATCGGAAGTCCGGGCCAGTATGGTGGAGGTTATTCAGGATATGCCCGGTATTTCCTTAAATACCAGGCTGTTTGCCGCCTTTACCATCTTGGAAGAAGCCATTGCCATGTGTGAAAGTGATCAGATGGATACAGATGGATTCCGGATGAAGGTCAATGCCTATGTACAGGCGACTGTTTTGGCCGCCATAGACGGCCAGGTGACAGGGGCTGTGGACGAGGAAAAACGGTATCAGTTTTTACAGAGGATTCTGGCCATTGCCGGCAGATACAGGGAACAGGACCGCTTTTTTGAACTGGTTCAACATGCGGCAGCTTATTTTAGCCAGGGATATTCGGACAGGTATTTGTCAGACCTTAAAAGGTTTCGTGAAGAAGTTCTTAAGACCTACGACGGATTTTATACCAACTACTGGGTATACCGTATTTTTTCCGATACCCTTTCCCTTCCTGAGTATGAGAAAGCAAAAGAGAAATTTATCTATATCGCTGTGGAATTCGCTTTATTCCAGATGATCGCCATGGTTTCTTTTGCGGAAGGCCGCTTTACCCAGGAGGAGTACGCGTGCATTATCTCCTGTCTCAGCAGACTGACCGAGCATAATCCGCGTTTTTACAAAGATCTTATATCAGAAATCCACAAAAATAATCTTGCCAACACAGCAGGTTTATTATTACTTACCATCGTTTAAGGAGACAAGGACGAACCGCTGTAAGAAGGCGGCTGCCTTTATGTACACGGGCACCCAAAAGAAGATTGTCAGAAAAGGTGACGGGTGCCCGCCGCGGCCGGCAGGGGTAAAAGCCTCCCCTGCCTGACTGCCAGGAGGGATAAATATGGGAATTTTAGCAGCTTACATGGTTCCCCATCCCCCTCTTATTGTACCGGAAATAGGAGGAGGGGCTGAGGGCGCCCTGCAAAGCACGGTCAGCGCATACAAAAAAGCGGCTGAGGACATGGCTGCCCTGGGCCCGGATACCATTGTGATCATCTCGCCCCATCAGGTCATGTATGCCGATTATTTTCACATCTCGCCGGGAGCGGGCGCTCAGGGGGATTTGGGGCAGTTTCGGGCGGAACAGGTAAAGTTTCACGTTTCCTATGATGAGGAATTTGTCTGTGAACTCTGCAGGCAGACTCAGGCCCAGGGACTTTTTGCCGGCACTATGGGAGTGAGGGGAGATCAGGACAGAAGGCTGGATCACGGCACCATGGTTCCTCTGTACTTTGTCAATCAGCGCTTAAGGGCTTATAAACTGGTGAGAATCGGCTTGTCCGGCCTCCCTCTCAGGATGCATTACGAACTGGGACAGTGTATCCAGGAGACAGCGGAGATCTTAGGCAGAAGGACGGTTGTGATTGCCAGCGGCGATTTGTCCCACAGGCTGAGAGAAGACGGCCCTTATGGTTTTCAGAAAGAAGGACCGGAGTATGACAGCCGGATCATGGATGTGATGGGAAGAGGCGCTTTCGGGGAACTTCTGGAATTCTCTGAGGATTTTCGTGAGAAGGCGGGGGAATGCGGCCATGGCTCCTTTACCATGATGGCAGGCGCTTTGGACCGCATGGCTGTAAAGATACAGAGGCTTTCCTATGAAGGGCCTTTTGGCGTGGGATACGGAATCTGCACCTATGAGGCGGCGGGTATGGATTCCCGGCGGAATTTCCTGGAACAGTATGAAGGGAAGGAAGAGGAAAGACAGAGGGTGTTGAGAGAGCGGGAAGATGAATATGTAAGATTGGCACGGCAGGCCATAGAGACCTATGTAAGAACAGGGACAAGACTGTCTCTGCCCGTGGGCCTTCCGGGAGAAATGTATGACCGAAGGGCAGGAGTCTTCGTCTCGGTGAAGGAGGACGGCAGGCTTCGCGGATGTATGGGGACCATTCAGGCAGTTCAGTCATGTGTGGCGGAAGAGATCATCCAAAATGCAGTCAGTGCATGCTGCCGTGACCCAAGATTCACTCCCATAGAAGAGAAAGAATTAAAACGGCTCATCATCCATGTGGATGTGCTGAAAGATGCAGAACCTATCCATTCCCGAAAACAGCTTGATGTAAAAAAATATGGAGTGATCGTGACAAAGGGGGCTAAGCGGGGACTTTTGCTTCCCAATCTGGAGGGTGTGGATGAGGTAGAAGAGCAGATCGCCATAGCAAAGAAGAAGGCAGGGATTGAGGACTGGGAAGAGGCAGAGCTGGAACGTTTTGAGGTGATCCGGCATCAATAAATCTTGACAGGCACCGCAAAGTGTGATATATTATTAACAAGCAAATGAAAGGGAGTAGCGAAACGCATCCGTTGAGGAAGCGGGTTTGAAACCGTCACCCGATACCGAGAGGTATCCGTATCAAATGAGAAAGCAAGACTTTTATTGTGGCAGATGTCATGGTAAAGGTCTTTTTTGCATGATGGAAATGGTCCCATACCCATAAGCATCTGCCCCGGAAAGTCCGGCACAAAGAGAGGAGAATATGATGACAGAAAACACAAGAAGACAGGAAATCGAAGAAGCAGTAAAGGCAGGGGAAAAGGCCTTAATCAGCCTTAAGGCAGCAAAAGACAAGCTGTCCAGCGCAAAGAGCTGGGGTATCTGGGATATTATAGGGGGAGGACTCATAAGCAGCATGGCAAAGCATTCCAGAATCAACGAAGCCTCTTCTTACCTGGAAAGGGCCAAGATGGATTTGCGGATTTTTCAGAGGGAATTAAGGGATGTCCCGGACTTTTCCTGCCTGGGAATTGACATAGGCGGTTTTCTTTCATTTGCTGATTTTTTCCTTGATGGGCTGGTGGCCGACTGTATGGTACAGAGTAAGATCTGCGATGCCATAAGGCAGGTGGACCATGCCATTGAGAAAGTGGAAGCCTTGATCGGGCAGATGAGGAGCGGCTATTAACTGTGCCTTTAGTCTGTATATTGGGAAATCAGGCGGGGAACCAATAAGAAAGGAGTGAGACAGGCATGGGATGTCTTGGAAATGTGTTATGGTTTATCTTTGGAGGCGCTGTAAGCGGCTTAAGCTGGTGTCTGGCAGGCTGCCTGTGGTGCATCACCATTGTGGGAATTCCCGTGGGAGTGCAGTGCTTTAAGATTGCAGGCCTTACATTGTTCCCTTTTGGAAGGGAAGTCCGCTATGGGGGAGGCCTTGGGTCATTTTTCCTTAATGTGATCTGGCTGTTGGTGTCGGGGCTTCCCCTGGCACTGGAACATCTGGCGCTGGCAGCGGTACTCTGCGTCACGATTATCGGAATCCCTTTTGGAGTGCAGCAGTTTAAACTGGCCAAACTGGCTTTGATGCCGTTTGGAACAACGGTATATTGAAAATCATCCTGTTTCGGAAGTGGTGTTTGCAAAATTCAATGTGAGCTGTTCATAGGTTTCAGAGATTTTGGCAGAGGATTTCAGCCCGCTGGCTTTCTGGGAGATCTCCATCTGGGCTTTGTGAAACTCTGTCTGGGCCCGGTTTAAGATAGCGGTCCGCCCTTCCAAAAGGGCATTCTGATACCAATAAAGAAGCAGGGATTCGTCATTGGTCAAAAGCTTGGTGATAGAATCCCCTGCTTCCTCCGGCCGGATAGCCAGGGAAAGGGGGAGCTCTCTGGGAGCAATCTGGAAAATCGTATGAACATTGGTATTGAGGGCTTTGGCAATGGCCTGCATCTGGGTGGTCTTCACATGAAGGATCTGACCGTTGATGATGCGGTTCAGCGTGGTGGCAGGAATTCCTGACAATGTGGCCAGTTTGGCCCTGCTGATTCCTTTGGCGTCCATAAGTGCAAGCAGTTTTTCGTTTTTCATGTCCGTCTCTTCCTCGGTTCCATAGGGGGCAGCATAGGTTTTGCCCCGACATTATAATTTGAAGCACTGTTACAGCCATTTGATACACCTGACTTACATATCTGAATTTTACCATGAAAAGCAAGTTATGGCAAGGAGTAACCGGTAATCTTTCTGATATTTTGACAGATAATATGGGTTCTGTTGGACAGCAATCTGTTTTGTGTGAAGAAAAGACATGGGACGCCTGTTGGGTATATTCCTT
Organism: Clostridiaceae bacterium; assembly: GCA_910574345.1. Lineage (GTDB taxonomy): Bacteria > Bacillota > Clostridia > Lachnospirales > Lachnospiraceae > UBA3402. The sequence goes on from CAJSZV010000008.1 coordinate 100,867, forward strand.
TGCCTTGGCAACCATACTGTTTACAGGAAAGGAAGGTTGAACATGAGCAATCATTTAAAAGATGAAGGAAGTCCCTACCTGCTGCAGCATGCAGAAAATCCTGTGGATTGGTATCCATGGTGCAGGGAAGCATTTGAAAAGGCCAGAAAAGAGGACAAGCCGATTTTTCTCAGTATCGGCTACAGCACATGTCATTGGTGCCATGTTATGGCCCATGAAAGTTTTGAGGACAGCAGGACAGCCCATATTCTCAACCGATTTTTTGTATCCATAAAGGTTGACCGGGAGGAGAGGCCGGATATTGACAGCGTGTACATGGCGGTGTGTCAGGCCTTCACCGGAAGCGGCGGCTGGCCTATGAGCATTTTTATGACCTGGGATAAAAAGCCTTTTTTTGCAGGCACCTATTTTCCGGTTCACTCCAGGTACGGCAGGCCGGGATTTTCAGAACTGTTAAGAGCTCTGGCGGACCGGTGGACCAAAGGCCGAAGAGATCTCCTGAACTCAGCTGATGAGATAATCGCCGGTTTAGGGCAGGGAGAATCTCTCTGTGATGACAAAGACCATGAAAACCTTGCCGAAAAAGCCTTACAGATATTCTCGGACGGTTTTGATGAGATCAACGGAGGATTTGGAGCCGCGCCCAAATTTCCGGCGCCTCACAACCTGCTGTTTCTTATGCTCTATGCCGGGCAGAAAGGGAAGCCGGATATCTTGGGGATGGCAAAGAAAACCCTTGCACAGATGTACAAAGGCGGCATCTTTGACCATATCGGCGGCGGATTTTCCAGATATTCCACGGATAAGTATTATCTTGCGCCTCATTTTGAAAAAATGCTCTATGACAATGCCTGGCTCGTCACAGCCTATGCCGGGGCTTATGAGGCCACGGCGGATCCCCTATATCTGGATATTGCCGAGAAGACGGCTGCCTATGTGATTCGTGAAATGACCTCCCCGGAGGGAGGATTTTACAGCGGGCAGGATGCGGACAGCGAGGGCGTGGAAGGAAAATATTATACCTTTACCTGGAAGGAGATTATGGATGTTCTGGGAGAGGAAGAAGGGAAGGAGTTTGCCGGGGTCTTTGATATCACGCCTGAGGGAAACTTTGAGGGAGTCAATATACCGAATCTTTTGAGAAGCAGCGGCGGATCTGCTGATTTTGACCGCCATATTCAGAGATTGTATGAATATCGAAGGAACCGCTGCCGGCTCCATGTGGATGATAAGATTCTGACTTCCTGGAATTCCATGATGGCAGGGGCATTGGCAGTGCTGTACCGGGCGTCAAAAAATGAAAACTATCTTTTAAAAGCCATAGAGACGCAGCAGTTTATAGAAAAGAATCTATGTGAAGGCACCTGCCTTTATACAAGCCGGCGCGGCAGAAAACGGTCGGAAAAGGGATTTTTAGATGATTATGCTTACTATATAGCCGCTTTGACAGAATTGTACCATTCCACTCTGGATAGAAGCTATGTTGAAAGGGCGGAGGAATTATGCAGGGAGGCTGTGAACCGATTTGCAGATGAGAAAACAGCAGGTTATTGTCTTTCGGATTCAGACAGCACGGAACTTTTCATGAACCCGAAAGAAACCTATGACGGGGCTGTTCCCAGCGGCAATTCCATGATGGCTTATAATTTGGTTAGATTGTATCAGCTGACGGAAAAACATCTTTTTAAAGAACTGGCGGAGAAACAGATTTCCTATATGTCTGCCCAGGCCCGGAACTATCCGGCGGGTTATGCTATGTTCCTTTTTGCAAAGCTGATCTATGAGAATCCGCCTGTGCACATGGTCATCGCTTTAAAAGACAGCCGGGACTTGGAGGGGATTAAGGGGAGACTGCCCCTTCTGGCCAATGTGACTGTTGCTTCGGAAACCAGGGATTATCCTCTTATGAATGACCGCACTACCTTTTACATCTGCCGGGACGGTGTCTGCTTTCCGCCTGTGAATGAAATCATGGAATCCATTGCCATCCTGTCTCAAATCAGTTAAAATAGAACAAAATACTCCTGACAAAGAAAGTATATGACCTTATGGAAATAAAACAATTACGTTTAGGCGGTCTTTTGCTGCCTTCCAATGTTCTCATGGCTCCCCTTGCCGGATATACCTGCTATCCTTTTCGGATTCTGGCCTATGAGCTGGGAGCAGGCCTGTGCTTTACGGAAATGACCAGCGCCAACGGATTAAAATACGCGGACAAGGCTACCAGGCGTCTTCTCTTTACCACAGAGAAGGAACCAGTGAAAGCCGTGCAGCTTTTAGGAGGAGACCCGGCAGTCGTGACCCGGATGGCGTGTTCCAATCTTCTGAAAGATTTTGATATCATTGATATCAACATGGGCTGTCCGGTCCCCAATGTATTTAAAAGCGGGGAGGGAAGCGCCCTGATGCTGGATCAGAGGCGGGCATCCGCCATTATCCGGGGATGTAAAAAGAGCGGGAAGATCATTACAGTTAAGTGCCGTACCGGAATTCAGAAGGAGCATATGTTTGCGGCGGAATTCGTCCGCATGTGCGAAGACGCCGGGGCGGATATGGTCACGGTCCACGGGAGAAGCCGCAGCATGATGTATGACGGCGCCTGCTGCTATGAGGAAATCGCCCAGGCCAAGGCTGCGGTCTCCATTCCCGTTATCGCCAATGGAGGAATCTTTTCAGCAGAAGACGCTGACAAGATGATGGAACGGACCGGAGCCGATGGGGTGATGATTGCCCGTTATGCCCTGGAAAATCCATTTATCTTCAGCGAATTAACGGGGAAAAGCACAGAAAAGACCGTTGCCCGGATTCTTTTGGAACAGATGGACCTGGCATCCGCCTGCTATGATGAGACCTTTACCAGTCGCTATATTCAAAAGCTGATTTCTTATGGAATGAAAGGGCGAAAGGGAACCAAGCGGTATAAAGAACAGATGTATGGGTGCGGAAGTTTAGAGGAGCTGAAAGAAATCATCGTACGGATTTTTCCCTGTGACCGGTAAGGGCATAGTCCGGCGAAGGTGTCTGCACAGAGTTTCATAGATACAGAAAGATTGGTGAAGGAGTTTTATGTTATGACAAATGAGTTTCTCATGGAAGACGGCGTCTTAATGTCTTATACCGGAAGAGAAGAGATTTTGATTGTTCCTGAACATGTTCAAATTATTGGGGAGGGAGCATTTAAAGGATGCGTATCCCTGAAAAAAGTGATTCTGCCTTCTAATCTGCGCCGTATTATGTCCGGCGCATTTAAAGGATGCCGCAGGCTGGAGGAAGTCCATATCCCCTCAGGTGTCGCCTATGTAGGCGATTACGCCTTCCACCGCTGCCACAGCCTGAGATCCATCTCTCTTCCGGCATCTGTGAAAGAATTGGGAGACTGTGTGTTTCTCTACTGCGACAGTCTCACCTATGCAGGGATTCCCGGAGTGAAACGGCTGGGAAAGCAGGTATTTGTCAATGACAACAGGCTGAAAAGGCTGGAGATTTCCCCGGAGCTTGAGGAAAGGTGCATCTGCGATGTGTTCACAGGCTGCAGCGGGATCTCAGAAATTTCCTTTTTTGACGGGGAGAGGTTTGTATTTCCAAACGCAGTGGAGGCAGTGGCAGGGGAGCGGAAGGTGCCGTCCCTGGTTCGTGCCATTGCAGTTGACGTTCTGAGGATGATGGAGCTTAAGAATCGGTGTCTGGTCAAATTTCTTACAAATCTGAAACAGGTGGAGATCCCCGAAGGGCTGGAACAGATAGGAAAGAGCGCATTCTTTGACAAGAGAGGAATCATCTCCGTGAAGTTTCCTTCCACTCTGAAAGAGATTGAAAGCCGGGCCTTTCGCAACTGCATCAGTCTGGAATCCGTAACATTTCAGTCGGATGATGTGGTGATTCATGAGGATGCCTTTAAAAACTGCAGTTCTTTGAAGGAAGTCTGTATTCAGGACAAAGGTTCCTATAGACTTGACGGCATCCGCAGTGTTTCTAAGGAGGGGATTCCTTCTCTGATAAAGACGCTCCAGAGACAGGTTCTTGGTAATTTTCGTCTCAGCGGCCGGGTGCTCCTTCAATATCTTGGCAGTGAATCCAGGGTGGTGGTCCCTGACGGCGTTACATGGATTGCAGAGGAGGCCTTTGCCGGAAACGAGGCTGTTGACCGGGTGATCCTTCCCGACTCTGTGGAGGGGATCGGGGCAATGGCTTTTCGGGACTGTCTGATTCTGCAGACCATCCATTTTCCGCCCGGCTTAAGGTATATAGGGAAGGGGGCTTTTGAGAATTGCGTGAAGCTTCTCCGTGCCCTGCTTCCTGACAGCCTTGAACATGTGGAGGATCAGGTGTTTAAACGCTGCCTCCGATTGAAAGAGGCTGTTTTTGGGAGGCAGACAAAGACCATAGGGGAACAGGCTTTCTACGGATGTTCCTCTCTAAAGGAGGTATCCTTTCCCAGCAGCCTGGTTTCTGTGGGGGACATGGCTTTTTACCGGTGCCGGTCTCTTGAGGAGATCCGCCTTTTGCCGGGAATTGACTATGTGGGCAGTCTGGCATTTGCACAGAGCGGTATAAAAAGGGTTCGGATCGAAGGAGCGGGAAGCCGGTATGGAGAGGCTCTCTTTTTTCAGTGTCCCAGTCTGCGCACGGTGATATTGGAAAAAGGGGTGCGGTCTCTTCCCCATAAACTGGCTTATGGCTGTACTGCTTTGGAACAGGTGATTCTTCCCGATACGCTGGAGTCAGTGGGAAGAAATGTGTGGGAGTTTACCCCTTTTCTGAATCATTGGCTGGAGAACGAAGATAAGGAGCACGGGGAGATCTTCTGGGACGGGAGGAACAGGAAAGGGGAAGTCATCCTTCCAAAAGAGACAAGAATCGTAGCCGGAGGGGCCTTTTATGGCAACCGACAGCTCCTGGCAGTCTCTATTCCTGACCAGGTCACATGGGTGGGCAGCGCCGCTTTTAAAGGGTGTACTTTCCTGAGTCGCGTGACATGGCCGGGGTCAGTGACCACTGCGGAACCGGAAGTCTTTTCCGGCTGCAGGAATCTGGAAACCATTGCTTTGGGGCCGGAGTCATGGGATGGGCCGGCTGTTCCCTGGCAGTTTATCAAAGAAAGGGCTTTTTACAACTGCAGGAAGCTGAAGCATGTTTCATGGAAAGCGATTCAGAGTATTGGGAAGGAGGCTTTTTGCGGCTGTATTTCTTTGGCGCCGAAAAGAGCGGATTCCTTAAGGCAGGCAGGGGAAGGAGCTCTTTTGGGAGTGGAGGGGACGGAGGATGAGTCAGGCATGGGTGTCCTTGGCAGAGTCCTTCTGTCCGGCAAAAACTGCACCGGAGAGGTCCGGGTGCCGGAAGGAATCACAGCCATAGCGCCTTTTGCATTTTCCGGCAACCGTCAGATTACCGAAGTGGTTCTCCCGGAAACCTTAGACTCCATCGGGGAAGGGGCATTCTGGGGCTGCTGCGGACTTACTCATATCCGCTTTCCTGCCGGCTCTTGTATCATCGGCGGGCGCGCTTTTGAAAAATGTACGGGAATCAAGGAAATCCATGGATGCGCCTCCTGGGCGGGCCCTGGCGCCTTTGCCTATTGTCTGTCTCTTGAGAAAGCCGCTCTTTACGGACTTTCCCTTCTGGAGCATGGGCTTTTTGAGGGCTGTGTCAGTCTTAAGGTCTGTGTCTGTGAACAGGCTCTTGTCGTCAAGGACAACTGCTTCAGGGGCTGTAAGGAGATGGAAGATTTTGATTTTCAGAAGATCAGGGAGATCGGCAGCTATGGATTCGGGGACTGCTATGGCTTAAGGGAGATTGCCCTCATGGATGATACGCTTCTGCGTCCCCATGCCTTTGAGGACTGCGGGCGTCTGGAACGGGTGGTTCTTCCTGGAAGGCAGGGAGGCTTAAAGCTTTGTGAGTATGCTCTGTCGGGCTGCACACAGCTTAGGGAGGTCATATATCAGGGGAAACTCTGGAAGATGGATGTCTATAAAGACATATTGCAGGAGCAGATTCCTGAGATGGTGCGGCTGGTTTTTCACAGCGCTCTCAGCTGTTTTTACATAGAAAAAGAGGAAATTCTCTGTGGTTACAGAGGTCTTGGGCGCATCATAAGAATTCCGGAAGGGATTCGGCGGATTGAGGCGGAGGTATTCCGGGATATTCTCATGCTGGAAGAAGTATATATTCCGGAAACCGTGGAATATATCGGTCCGCGGGCATTTCATAAGACGGCATGGATGGAGAAACAGCGGGAACAGTCTCCTATGGTAAGGGTAAACCATATGCTTCTTGACGGTTCCGGCTGCGTGGGGGAGGCAGTGGTGCCGGAGGATGTGAGCCTGGTGTGCGGGTGGGCATTTGCGGGAGGGACGGAAATCGAAAGAATACGGTTTCTGTCTCAGAACGTAAGGGTAGAACCTTATGCTTTTCGAAACTGCATCTGTCTGAAAGAACTTGTGATGGCTGATGGTTCTTCCACAGTATTTCAGGGAATCTCTGACCGGAAGAGAGAACTGTCATCCGTGGCCGCCCAGGCGGTCCGGGAAATGCTTAATTGTTTTAAGACAGATGAACATGATGTTCTGGTGGAATGTACGGGCAATATCTCCAGGCTTTTGGTTGCCCACGGTATCAGGGCCATTGGGGACCGTGTGTTTCAGGACGGTAATCTTTTGACGGAAATCACGCTGCCTTTGACCGTGACTTCTATCGGCGGCAGTTCCTTTGCCGGATGCAAATGGCTGAAAAGGGTATATGGGGCAAAGGGAGTAAAAACCATAGGCCCCAGGGCATTTTCCGGGTGCCAAAGCCTGGAGATCATGGAACTGTCAGAGTGTTTGTCCGAAATAGGCCCCAGGGCTTTTGAAAACTGCACCTCCTTAAAGGAGATCTTTCTGCCGGAGGGAGTGGAAGAGATTCCTGACCGGGCTTTTTTCAGGTGCTGCAGCTTAGAAAGGATTCATTTTCCCTCCACCTTGAAACGAATTGGTAAAGAGGCCTTTGCATTCTGTAAGAATCTGGAGATTCCGTCTCTGGAGAAGCATATCCGGACAGGAGAGAGGGCCTTTGTGGGAACGGCACAAGGAGGGGATTATGAGGTATCGTAAATTAGGCTGTACCGGGCTTATGGTCTCCGAGGTGGGTTTCGGCACCATTCCCCTGCTGAAAGGCAGTGTTCCTGTGCTTCCGGGTTATTACAATCTCAGCGATGAGGAGGCGGTGGCTGTCATGAACCACGCCTTCTTTCTGGGCTGCAATCTTTATGATACGGCCATTGTTCCTGAATATGGGGATGCGGAACTAAAGCTTGGGAAATTTGTGTCCGGCCATAAAAGGGAATCCATTATCATCTCCGATAAAGCCCGGTTTTATGACGGCAATGGGATGTATATGGCAGTCCTTGAGTCACGGAAAAATCTTGGGACATGGCCGGATATCTATTTTGTCCACCAGGCGGATCGGGACCATGAAGAGGAGATATTTAAGAAAGGGGGAGCCTTAGACGGGCTTTGTCAGCTGAAGGAAGAGGGCTGCATTCGTTTTGTGGGGTTGGCGTCCCACTATTATGATATTCTTCTTAGAGGAGCGAAGGATTTCAGAGTAGACGTGCTTCAGGCAAGCGGTAATCTCTTAGAGCGGGGAATGCTTGAGAGAATTGGGCGGGAACCTGCCTTTGAAAAGAAGGGGATTTTTATCAATAAGGTCTATGCCGCCGGGCTTCTCCCCCGTTTTTTCTCCGCGGAAACCCTGATTCAAGCCGTCTTGTCCTACCCTGTATCCAGCGCTCTCATCGGAATCGGTACTGCGTGGCAGGCGGATGCCGCCTTTTGCCGCGGCGCCTCTCCTGAGCCGCCTGTGCCCGGTTTCGGACAGGTGCTGTCGGTTCTTGAAAAGGAATTTGCTCCCATTCCCTGTGACCGTTGTCAGAGATGCATATGTCCCTATGGAACGGAGATTCATACCATTTTCAGGCAGTACCATTACTATTTTCTCGGAAAAGACCACTGGGCTCTGGGCAAGCTGAATCTGGGGATTGAAAAGAGCGCCCTGTACTGCAGGCAATGTACGGATATGCCCTGTCTTTTTATGTGCCCTAAGGGGATTCGGATTCCCGATGAGATACAGAGGGTGGCGGTGCTTGTGGAGACGCATTTGGGGGATTAAGTGGATTTTTGTCAGCTGTTGTGATCATACATGAGCAGTAACGCGTATGGGACGGACAGAAATGCTTTGATGGGAAAACGGAAACATGCTATGATTGACTTGTAAAAATTTCATGTCGAAAATTACTGATAAAGTCGAAAAAAGTAAAATAGATGGGAGGGATATATGGGCAATACAATACAATTTCCCGATGGATATCGCTATAATAGTGATATGGAATTGTTTAAGGCAGCAGTAGATTGTACAAAAGTAATGCTTGAAAGGAAAGAAATGATTATTCTATATCAATTTATTGATGAGATTTCAGCAGAAGTTTTCATTTCGCAGGATGATTTTGAGCAGAAATATAAAGAAATTGGCTGGAATGATTTTATTGATATATTGAATAGCGAAATCATCTACCTTCTGAGACAGAACTTTGAAGAAGGTGTTGACAAAGATACAGATTCGGGATTGAAAAGTTTTTTAAACGAAAAAAAGGTTCCTGAGGAATCACAGAAGGAAATTATCAAATTAAAATTGGATAAAGGCAGATATGTGAACCTGCATCTGGGAGGTGTCAAAGAGAGGAACCGTTATAATTTGAAGAACCGCTCTTTTTTAAAGAGATTGTCGGATATGGATTATGAATTGAGTCGGACCATGGATGAGGAAGAAATTATATATACTACGATTCGTATGTCCGTAAGTTCTGAGCTTCAAGACAAATCTGTATCCAGTATTTTGAACGGTATGTTTAACCAGGATAAAGAGAGCATTACATTTATATGTGATAAGTCGGATATTGAATATTTAATACAAAAATTAGAAAAAATAAAGCAGATGCTTTAAAGGTGGTGTACTATAGTGTTGGTGCAGGAAAAACGGAAGATAAATACATACCCTATAGATTTTGATGTATGTCTAAAGTTTATGAAAGCGATTGAGTATGTAAAATTAGATAATCTTGAAGAAAGAATGATAGATGTCGAAAGTGGGTTGAATGATTTGCGTGAACGGTTCCAGCTGGAAAATCACATGACAAATGATAATCAACGTCTGGCAATTAGACATAATGAAAATATAAGATACGAAGATCGTTTTAATCGCAAAAGGATGGACAAGCCTGCAGAACGAACATTGGAAACGATTGCATTGACATTAAACGGGATTGAGGATAAGACGCTTCAGGTGCAGATCGTGGGGGAATTGGTTGATGAGATAAGAGAGATGCTGGCAGATATACCGAAACAGAAAAACAATTACAGGAGACAGATGCTTTTGATGCTTCATGAGGCATTAAAACAAAATTATACAAAAACCCTTTTTAGTGAAATACAAGTAAAGGCTTTGATCGAAGCAGCCAGAGTCTGCAATAGTGAGTTTGTTGCAAAAGAAGAACGGCACACAATTGGCAGTGATTAAGTAACTGCAGTAGGAGTGATATGAAAAAAACCATACTCTTTATACTCGTGCTCATCCATATAGCCGTTTTTACATCATGCACAAGTGCCCGTGAGAACACTTCAAAGGTCCCAACGTCAGATACAGGTAAAGCAATTATGGAAATGGAGCTGGACAGAAGGACTGATGAACCGGAATTGTACACTTATGGAAGGCTGTTTTGCGTATCGGAAGATATGGACACCTTAACGGTCAAGATTATGTTGGAAATGGATGGAGAGCGCAAAACATTAGAAGTCAAGAATAACAAAACAAATGAAGTCCTGTGGAGCGATACGTGGGAGGGAATGATTGAATCCGAAATGATTTCCATTCCACTGAAAAATCTGAAAAAGGATGAGGAATATACCATATATGTTACCGGAACAAAAGTTCGTAATGCCACAATCGAAATCACGTATGATGTTGACGGATAGACAGATGGCAGGCGGAGAAAAGAATTCCCGGTGAAGTCCAGGAGAACCTGGATTCCACCGGGAATATTATAGTTTTTCCGATTATTCCAATCCGCCCATCTGCTTCATGGCCTTGATGGCAAAGGTCAGGGTACGTCCGCAGGCCACGCCCGGCATCAGGCAGGGGTAGTTGTTGGCGAAGAAGCTGCCGGACATATCGCCGGTTACATACAGTCCTTCAATGGGATTGCGGTCTTCGTCCAGAGCCTGGGTGTTCTCGTTGATGGCGATGCCCTGCTCTGTGGTAAGGAGGGATGCGCCCAGCCAGCAGCCATAGAAAGGAGCCTGGCGGATGGCGCTTAATCGGGGAGCCATCTTCCCGAAATCATCATCACTCTGCTTGTCATAGAGTTCATTGTAGCGCTCCACTGTGGCCAGGAAATTGGCCTTGGCATCTGAGTCAAAGCCCAGCTTGTCAGCCAGTTCTTCCAGGGTGTCGGCCTCAAAGATCAGCCCTTCCTTCACGTACTGGGCAATCTGTCCTTCCATCATGCCGGGAACGTTGCGGGCCATGGCAGAGCAGCCGATGGTGTGGAACCGCTTGATATCCTCCATGTAATTGGCGTCATGAATCTGGGCATATACCCGTCCGGGCTGGTTGCCGGCAGCGTAGGAGGTATCGTTGTAAGGGCTGGATTCGTTGGTAAAACGCAGCCCTTTGCGGTTTACTTTTAAGAATGGCTGTGTGCCCGGATTATACTGTTTTACAGTGCCCGGAAATGCCTTGCCGCCGAAAGAGGCAGGACTTTCCACATAACCGCCGTCTACGCCGGGGGCTACCAGGCCGCGGTCAAAGAGCATGGGTGCGGCTTCCTTGTCAAGAGACGCTCCTGCCCACATGGCTGCCCGGATTCCCATGCCCTGGTCGCTGGGGCTGAAGCTGCAGGCTGTGGTAACGCTGGTTCCCAAGGGATCCAAGGCCTCCATCATATAGGGGTTGCCCGGATATCCGCCGCAGGCTAAGAGAACGCCTTTGGCCGCATTGATGCGGACAAATTCTCCGGAACTCTTCTGGGCGATGATACCTGTAACCCGCCCCTCTGTGTTCTTTTCAAGCTTTACCAGGCTGGTGTTGAAGTCAACACTGTAGCCAAGACCTTCTATGTACTGTTGAAACACTTCATTTCGCGGAATTTCGGAACCGTGATAGGTGTGCTCCTGTTCCGGGAACATATAATCCGGGCTGTCGTCGCTTTGGGGCCAGCGGGCCTCCTCACCGGCAGTGAAGACGCAGGTATAGTTATAGGGATCACTTTCCAGGATCCCGGCTACAAAGTCGTGCATGGCAGCGGATTCATTGATCCAGGTATTCACCACTTTCTGGTCGCATTTGCCGGAAGCATAGCGGCTGATCTCAGCAAGAAGCTTCTTGCGGTTGACGGTTACCCCGGCTTTTTTGGACTCGGAGCTGTCGATAGCGCCGTACCAGTGGCGGGTGTCCTGAACCACGGGATTCTGTTCGATAATCCGGAATTTTAAGCCCTTCTGGGCTCCGTAGGCAGCGGCGCACATGCCGCCGTTTCCGGCTCCTACGATGAGGATATCCGTATCCCAGGTCTCGGAGACGGAAGCCTCGTCGATATTGGGCTCTGTCCCAAGCCAGTCCTCCTCGCTTCCTTTGTCAACGGTGATAACTTCCACAACCGCTTCCCCTCTTGCCTGGGCAAAACATTTGTCGGCAGCTACGATAACAGCCTGAGAGGTTATGGTAGAACCGCTCACTGCGTCGATCTGCGTACTCTGGGCGGCTAGAAGAGCTTCCCTTAAGGCATCCCCGGCATCCTGGCCATACCCAGGAGTTTCCCCGGACACATCCAGAACAACATCGGTTACTTTCTCCTCGTCAAAGGTCATGGTAACCGTGATTGTGCTGTGAATTCCGTCAGCAGTGCCGGTGTAAGTGCCGGGAATATATGTTCCGGCGGGAGAGGCGGCAGCTGCAGTGGTAGTCTCGGCAGCAGTGGTGCTCTCGGCGGCGGCGCTGGTGGCGGGGGTTTCTTTGGCGGCGCAGCCTGCGATTGAGTTGACGGCGGCCACGCCTACGACGCCTGCAACTCCTTTTAAAAAGCTGCGGCGGGTTAATTGTTCAGACATATTTCCTCATCCTCCTCCTGCTAACTATTAGATGCGGCATCTCAAAAATGCTTTGCATTTGCCTTTATCCTAATGTAAAATGATTATATAACCTGAACCATGTGCCGAGTCAATAAGAGGGGATGAAATTGTTAAAAAAACGCCGAAAAACGGAATTTACCGGACAAGAGGCAAAATAACATATAGAAAAATCAACCATGGCATGTCAATTTAAAAAGAATCAACATGAGAGAAAACAGGGAAAAGGAATGATATCTAAATGGATAAGCGTTACAAGATCGGTGAATTTGCGAAAAACCTGGGAGTAAGTATTGGGTTTTTAAAGCACCACGAGAAATACGGCCTGCTGAAACCGCAGGTTGCAGAATCGGGATATCGGTATTATGAGTTTTATCAGGCAATGCAGGTGGTGCAGTGCCTTCGCCTGCAGGCCATGGGATTTACCAGCAAGGAGATATCCGACATTCTGAACCACACGTCATCTGCGGATATGGGTTCTTTGTTTGAGAAAAAACGGGATCTGCTTGTGGGGCAGTACCATCTGTACGGAGAGATGATTCAATATCTGGATTATTTGTCAGGCAAAGGGGGAAATGATTTTTTGAAGGAAGAGACAAAGGAGTGGAGTATCATCAAGCCGGAAGGATTTTATTATATGGAAAATGCATCTCAGGGCAGATTCACAGGAAGCAAGGAGCAGAACGAAGCGGCTCAAAAGTGGAATGAATACATGCCCATGGTGGAAACCTGTGCGCGGTTTGAGTGTCTTGATTCCAAACCATGCCTGGAATCCATAGGACAGTGGAATATGGGACTGCGAATCGGAAAAGGTACAGGGGAAAGGCTGGGAATCTTTTGCAACCCTGCGGTGAAATTAGTGGAATTGAAGAAATGTCTGGTCTATCATGTGCGGGAAAAGAGGGAACGGAACTTGGGAGACCGGGAAAGGGCCCTCAGTCTGATTCTGGAGGACCCTCTGGAAATCTGCCGCCGCCATGGCTTTTCGATGGCGGGGGACATTTATTCCGTACAGCTGTTCTGTTCCACTGCACAGGATGAAAACCATATGCAGGAACTGGTCATGATCCCGGTCAGTGAGTAGGGGAAAGGTCTTTTCCCGTCAGCATATCATAGAGCCATTTCCCTGATTCGCTGAGATCATCTTCCGTAAAATCCCTGGTCTTTGTACAGGAGCTTTTTAAAATAGCGGATGTTTCGCTCTTGTTGGAAAGATTCCAGGCCACATAGCTTACATCATGGAGATCCATGAGGTGAACCCATTGTTCAGCCTCAGCTCTGTCAATGGTTCCGTTTCCGCTGGCATCACAGATTCCGTATTCTGTCACAAAGATGGGAAGCCCGGCCTCAACGGCGGATACCATTCTGTTTCGCAGGTCGTCTTTGTGGGTTGCAGCATAAAAGTGGAGGGCATACATAATATTGTCGTAGCCGGTAATGGGATCCTTGGCGGCTTCGTCCACATACTGTGACCAGTTTGGCGTTCCTACGATGATCACGGCGTCCTTGTCGTTTTTGCGGATGATGCCGATAACGGAGGAGGCATAGGTTTTAATGTCGTTCCAGGTAGTCCCGCCGTTTGGTTCATTGCAGATTTCATAGAGCACATTGCTGCGGCCGGCAAATTCTTTTGACATCTCGTCAAAGAAGGCGCATGCTTCTTCTATATGCTGGTTAGGATTGGAATCCGACAGAATATGCCAGTCAATGATCACATACATATCATGGTCCGCGGCATATTGTGCACCGTTTCGAATCAGGGCTTTCAGCTGATTCTGATCGCCGCCGTTTAAGTAGCCGTTATATTCGGCCGTATACATGGCAAGGCGCATGACGTTCACATTCCACTGGGTTCTGAGCTGGGCAAAACACTCCTCGTTAATATATTCGGGAAACCATCCTATGCCATGGGTGCTGATTCCCCTTAACTGGACAGGCTGCCCTTTGCTGTCGCAGAGTTTGCTTCCATTAACATGAAGTTTTCCTGAGACAGATGGGGATGCCGTATTCCCCGCAGTGCCGGAAAGAGGAAGGGAAGCGGTCAGGTTCCCTGCCGGCTCCGTGACAGAGGACCGTGTCCGGGCGAAAGCCACGATATCTTTCGAACCCGGTATGCCCAGTGACATGGGGATTGCGGAAAGGACAGCCCCTAATAAGATAACAGCTAATAGGAAATGGATTGGATTCCTTTTTGTATTGGTCATAATAGATCACCTTCTTTTTTGTTCATGGAACCATGGGTTGTCTTGAGTCTATCATAAGTCTATCTTAAATCTTGGACAAAGTAAAGCCGTTAGATAAATTCTCCCCATTATGGGGCGCCGCCTTTTTTCATAACTCAAAATTATGATATCCATTCCTTTTATATAGTTGACAAACAGGACTCCTGTTGATAAGATGAAAAGAACATATACACAAAAAGAAGGTAGGAGTATTTATGGACAGAATTGTGTTGTCACTGCTGGTGGATAATACTTCCGGCGTCTTAAGCCGTGTGGCCGGCCTGTTCAGCCGCCGGGGTTATAATATTGAAAGTTTGACTGTAGGCGCTACGGCGGACGAAAGGTATTCCCGTATGACCGTAGTGTCCACGGGGGACCAGGAGATTTTAGAGCAGATCGAAAAGCAGCTTCGCAAGTTGGAGGATGTCAGGGATATTAAGGAATTGAGACCGGGACATTCCGTATACAGGGAACTGATTATGGTAAAGGTCCGCGCCAACGCCAGTGAACGTCAGGCTATCAGCGCCATTTCCGATATTTTCAGAGCGACCATTGTGGATGTGGGGAAGGAGTCTTTGACTGTCATGCTTACGGGAGATCAGTCCAAGCTGGATGCCCTGATCAATCTTTTGGAAGATTATGAAATTCTGGAACTGGCCAGAACAGGACTTACGGGACTTTCCAGAGGTGCAGATGATATCCGCTATCTGCCTTAGCCCGCGCACGGATGAGCAGAGGGCCAGGGAGAGCCGGATTGTTAATGAGTTCATATGCTGAGGCATTGGTTTCAAAACCATATGCTTTAAACATATAGGGGCGGCTTAGGCCGGATAAAAGCGGTACAGGCTGTCTCAAATAAGGAATTATTCAGGAATCTTAGGAGGAGAAGTTACTATGGCAAGAATTTATTATCAGGAAGACTGCAATCTGGCCATGCTGGATGGAAAGACCATTGCAGTGATCGGCTACGGCAGTCAGGGACATGCCCATGCCTTAAACGCAAAGGAATCGGGATGCAACGTGATCATCGGCCTTTACGAAGGCAGCAAGTCCTGGGCAAAGGCCGAAGCTCAGGGGTTTGAGGTTTACACGGCGGCAGAGGCGGCAAAGAAGGCTGACATTATCATGATTCTGATCAATGACGAACTGCAGGCCGACATGTACAAGAAAGATATCGAGCCAAACCTTGAGGCCGGCAATATGCTGATGTTTGCTCATGGTTTTAACATTCATTTCGGATGTATCAAGCCGCCAGCGGATGTTGATGTTACCATGATTGCACCAAAGGGTCCGGGTCACACCGTTCGTTCTGAGTATCAGGAGGGCAAAGGCGTTCCCTGTCTGGTGGCTGTGGAGCAGGATGCCACAGGAAAGGCTCTGGATATGGCTTTGGCATATGCTCTGGCTATCGGCGGTGCAAGAGCCGGTGTTCTTGAGACCACATTCCGTACTGAGACGGAGACAGACCTTTTCGGAGAGCAGGCTGTTCTCTGCGGCGGTGTTTGCGCGCTGATGCAGGCAGGCTTCGAGACTCTGGTGGAAGCCGGTTATGATCCGAGGAACGCTTATTTTGAGTGTATTCACGAGATGAAGCTTATCGTTGACCTGATCTATCAGTCCGGTTTCGCCGGCATGAGATACTCCATCTCCAACACGGCTGAGTACGGCGATTATGTGACAGGGCCGAAGCTGATCACGGAGGAGACCAAGAAGACCATGAAGAAGATCCTGTCCGATATTCAGGACGGCACCTTTGCAAAAGAGTTTCTTCTGGACATGTCTCCGGCTGGACGCCAGGTGCATTTCAAGGCTATGAGAAAACTGGCTGCAGAGCATCCGGCTGAGAAGATCGGCGAGGAGATCCGCAAGCTGTACAGCTGGAATAATGAGAGTGACAAGCTGATCAATAACTAAAAAGAACACAAGGAAACAGGTCAGGGATCAGCGCGAAAGTGACTGTCCCTGACTTCCTTTGCTTTTGGGGTAAACACCGTAAGGGTTATCTCCGCTTAAGCTGCCAGAATGCAACGGCGCCGGCCGCTGCCACATTGAGAGAGTCCACGCCGTGAGCCATGGGAATACACAGGGTATAGTCGCTGTCTTTTATGGTGTCTGCCCTAAGTCCTTCTTCTTCCGAGCCCAGGATAAGGGCCAGTTTATCCTCAGCCATAAGCCGGGGATCATCAATACCAGTGGACTGATCGCTGAGGGCCATGGCCGCGGTTTTAAATCCCAGTTTTCTTAAGACAGGTACAGGCAGTTCCTGGTCAAGATAAGTCCAGGGAATTTGAAAAACGGTTCCCATGCTGACCCGCAGGGCGCGGCGGTATAAAGGGTCTGTGCAGGAAGGCGTCAGGAGAATGGCATCGAATCCTAAAGCGGCGGCAGAACGGAAGATGGCTCCCACATTGGTGGGATTCATAATATGTTCCAGAACGGCGATGCGGCAGGCATTTTGGCAGGTCTCCTTAAGGGAAGGAAGTCTGCGGCGTCTCATGGCGCACAGCACGCCGCGGGTCAGCTGAAATCCCGTGAGCTTGGTGAGGACATCAAAACCGGCAGTGTAGACAGGAATATCCCTGCACCTGGCAATGACCTGGCCTGCCTGACCGGCGATGTGTTTGTCTTCCACAAGCATGGAGACGGGAGTATATCCTTGGTCAAGGGCGCGCTCAATAACTTTTGGGCTTTCGGCGATAAAAATCCCTTCTTTCGGTTCATAATAATGGAGGAGCTGTGTCTCCGAAAGACGTGCATAGACATCCAGCTCCGGGGCGGAAAAATCTGTGACAGGGATAATATTTGACATGAGAGACTCCTTTGTGTAAAATTTCTTCTTATAGATTATCACATTGACACAAGAGCCGCAAGGTTAGGGGGCACAAATTGCGGGGTAATCTGCGTATGATAGAACAGTAACGAATAATAAGAGTAAAAGAGGAATGACTATGAAAGGAACTGCCTTAATTTTAGCAGGAGGCGGAGGAAAAGGCGCTTACCAGATCGGTGTGTGGAAGGCCATGAGAGAGCTGGGGATTGACAAGGAGATTCGCGCAGTGTCCGGCGCCTCTGTGGGAGGCTTAAACGGGGTTTTGTTTGTCCAGGGGGATTGCGAGAGGGCCGAGAGAATCTGGCTTTCCATGGATGCACAGAAGATTCTTACATCCGGCAGAGGAAATTTTTTAGAAGAAATTCAGGAGTTTATGGAGAAAGGGCCTGTTATGGAGGCGGAGGCCATGATGCAGGAGGGCATTTTTTCCAGAGACGGACTGGTACAGATTATTCGCCGGGAACTGGATGTGAACAAGATTGCCGGCAGCAGGATTCCCTGTTATCTGGCTTGTTATAATGTGAGCAAAAATCTTATGGATTATATCAATATTATGGGAATGACACAGAACGATATGGAGACCATACTTTTGGCCACCTCTGCGCTGCCCGGAATCTTCGGGCCTGTTAAATTCGGAAGGAGTATGTATCTGGACGGAGGGCTGAAAGACAATGTTCCCATTCGGCCTTTGTACAACGCAGGGTATCGTGATTTTATTGTGGTTCATCTTAGCAGGAACAGAGAGCTTGATGAGACGGAGTTTCCGGGAGCGGCCATAGTTCAGATTGTCCCCTCCAGGGAACAGGGGGACTTTGTGACGGGGACTCTGGATTTCTCCGGGGAAGGCGCCAAACGGCGTATGGAACAGGGGTATGAAGACGGGAAAAAGGTTCTTTCCCGTGAAGGCGCGTAAGAACGGATATAAAACAGAGCAGAACAGCCCCGATCAGGTGCAGAGCACATCAGGCTTTTCGGGGCTGTTTTGGCTGTGACATAATCTTATTTCAATATCATCTCTGCGGCCACATGCTGCAGCTTTCGGGCCTGTTCTTCATCCAGACCATCAATGTAAGTACAGTTTTCCGGTGATTCCTGGTAGATGACTGCGTAGATAATACAGGCAGTCAGATAGGTTCCGGCAGGGGAAGGGTGATGTCCGTCGCTATCCCACAGCTCAATTTCCGGGTATTCTTCCAGACAGCGCATGAAGCCTACGCCGGCGGGAACCAGGATACTGTCCAGTTCATCGGCAATGGCCATATAATTGGCGGCAAGATCCGACTGGATTACCTGACATGACTGCTTTTTTCTTCCGTTCTGCATGCCGTCTTTCGGGGACCAGGTCATAAGAAATGCGGTCTGGCCGCCGGCGGCTTTGATCTTTTCATCCAGTATACGGGCGGGGGGAAACATCTCATCCTCAGCTGCAGATGACAGGGCTTTGGAGGTGTTCTCCTGAAGGATAACGAAATCCCATTTTTTTGTTGTCAGCGCTTCGTCCAGGACAGCGCCGCCCTGGTCATCGGTGTCTGCGTACTGTTTCAGTGTATAGTATCCTGTGGACAGTTCATTCACATTGCTTTTATGGTCGAAGGCGCTGACAATGTTTACGAACATTCCAGAGAGGTCATTGTAGAAAGTATGGCTGTTGCCTACAAATAAAATTCTTGGCTTTTCGCCGACCGCCGGACTGGGGGCTTTTAGTTCCATTTTTGCCTGAAAGTCCATTACTTCCACGGAATTCTGACTTGAGGAACAACCGGCTATGATAGCGGCGGTCAATAGTATCACTGTCATCTTATAGCTTTTTCGCATATTAGGCCTCCATTTTTATGTGTTAAATTCAGAAAAAATATTAGATGTCATTGAAAACTAATAAAAATATTACCTCCTTTATGAAAATATTCGTAATTCTTATACCCTAATTTTAACAATTTTTTAACGGTTTGTAAACAGGAGGATGAAAAAAATTCCATTACTTTGGTCAGAGTTTATAAAACCTCATAGCAATCGGGCAGCAGCACTCTGACCATATTTTTGAGGATTGCGGCAGCACAAAGTGCGGAGCAATCCGGTATCAAAGGGGTCAAAAAACCTTTTGCCCCCAACATCATACCATTAGATTAAGATGCAAAGGAAAAGAGGGAGAGGACATATATGGGAAAGATTATTTTTATTGATGTGGACGGAACTCTGGTAGATTACGAGGGCAATCTTCCCCGCTCGGCAGCGGAAGCGATCCGTCGGGCCAGGAAAAACGGACATCGGGTGTACATCAGCACAGGCCGCAGCAAGGCAGAGGTGTATGAAGATATCTGGGATATAGGCCTGGACGGAATGATCGGGGGCAACGGAAACTACGTGGAGGATCATGGACATGTAGTCATGCACCAGCTGATTACAGAGGAACAGGCCAGGCGGATTGTAGACTGGCTTCACAGCCGGAGACTGGAATTTTACTTGGAGAGCAACAACGGCCTCTTTGCCAGCGAAAATTTTGAGAAAGCGGCGGAGCCTGCCATGCGGGAATACAGCCGGAGGAAGGGGAAGCTGGATGCCGGCAAAATCACGGTCCGCCAGGCATTTCCCGATATGATATTCGGCGGAGAGCTTTACCGAAGGGACTTAAATAAAGTCAGCTATCTTTTGCATTCTTACCAGGATTTTCTGGATGCCAGGGAAGCATTCCCCGATATGGAGAACGGGACCTGGGGCGGAGCAGGGGAGACGGCCCTCTTTGGAGATCTGGGAGTGAAAGGGATTACCAAGGCCAATGCCATCGAACATCTGCTGGATTATCTGGGAGCAAAGAGGGAGGATACCGCTGCTTTCGGAGACGCAAAGATTGATATTCCCATGCTGGAATACTGCGCCGTGGGGGTAGCCATGGGCAGCGGCGGAAGGGAGATCAAGAAGATAGCAGACTATGTTACCGATGATGTGGACAAAGGCGGGCTCTACAAAGGGTTCGAGCATCTGGGACTGATTTAGAAAGAGAGAGAAGAGAACATGTTTGCTGATTATCATGTACATACGGAGTTCAGCGATGATTCCGTGTATCCCATGGAGGATGTGGTGAAGGACGCCATGGGTATGGGAATGAATGAGATCTGTTTCACAGACCATGTGGATTACGGTGTGAAGGACGACTGGGACTCAGGAAAAGAGATTCTTTACAGGAACGGGGAACCCATAGCCAATGTGGATTATCCCAGGTACGCGGCCCTGATCCAAAAGCTGCAGGCACAGTATAAGGATAAGATTACCGTCCGTATGGGGATGGAGTTTGGCATACAGATGCACACTATTCCCCAGTTTGAAGCCCTTTACAAGCGATATCCCTTTGATTTTATTATCCTGTCCATTCACCAGGTGGAGGATAAGGAATTCTGGACCCAGGATTTTCAGAGAGGCAGGACACAGAAGGAATATAATGAACGATACTATGAAGAACTGCTGAATGTGGTCAGCCATTACAAAGATTACAGTGTCCTTGGCCATATGGATCTGATTGTCCGCTATGACGATGAAGGAGTCTATCCTTTTGAGAAGGTAAAGCCTTATGTGGAAGAGATTTTAAAGAGGGTGATCGCAGACGGAAAGGGCATTGAGGTAAATACCTCCTACCACAGATACGGTCTTAGGGATTCCACTCCCTCCAGGGATATCTTAAAGCTTTACCATGAACTGGGAGGGAAGATTGTCACCATCGGAAGCGACAGCCATAAGCCGGAGCATCTGGGAGCATATGTGGAGGAGGCAAAAGAACTGCTGAGATCCATAGGTTTTTCTTCTTTTTGCACCTATGAGAAGATGGAGCCCATATTCCATTCTTTGAGATGAATGAGGAAGGAAAAAGGAATCTGGCAGTACAGATAAAGCTGCTGTTCTCAAAAAGGGAACGGCAGCTTTGTCTGTCCGCCAGGCAGCCCGGACTTCTAGAGAGAGGAATCGGGATACAGCAGGCGGGAGAGCAGGCCGGACAGCTCTGTCTTGGGGATAAAACGGTCGATGACGCCGCTTTTTAAGTAAGGCTCAAATTCCATATTGTCGGAGCCGCTCATGAGTACCACATAGATATCGGGATTCAGCCGGCGCACCATCTGAGCCAGTTCCAGTCCGTTGACTGACGGCATGGAATAATCGGTGAGAAGGATGTCGCACAAGTTTTTGTCCCGCTCAAGAAGGGAGAGGACGGCAGCAGGATGGTCATAATATTCTGCGTGAAGTTCATGGGGGCAATGGGAACTTCCGGTTTCGTCGGCTTCCTGAGAAGAGAAGGAGGCGATGGCGGCTTTCAGGCATTTTAACAGTGTCCTGTCATCGTCCACAACTATGAGCCTGTGAAAATATCTTTTCCCGCTGCAGGGCATGTGGTCAGCAGGGGTGATCAGAGGGAAGGAGAGGCAGAAGGTCGTTCCCACGCCTTCCTGACTCTCAATCTGAACCTGGCCGTTGACGGAGTCCATGACATTTTGAACCACAGACAATCCAAGTCCCGTGCCCTTGCCGCTTCGCTTGGTGGTATAGAAGGGTTCGAAAATCTTGTCCATAGCCTCTTTGCTGATGCCGCAGCCTGTGTCCGAGACGGAGAGAAGACCTTTGTCCGGCCCCTTCTGTTCCAGACAGATGGTCAGAGTACCCTCCTTTCCTTCCATGGCGTGAAAGGCGTTGTTGCAGAGATTTAACAGCACATGGCTCATCATGCCCTTATTGCCCCGCACGAAAAGGCTGGTGTCAGGAAGGGTGATCTGTACCGTAATATTCTTGGGAGCCATATGGCGGACTACCTGGGCGGCGAGGGCGGTTTCTTCCACCAGATCCTGTTCAGTCAAGGCTCCGTAACTGTCCTGGCGGCTGAAATCCAGAAGCTTCCGGGACAAAGCCTTTGCCTGTTCCACGGAATCAATAATGCCGCGGATCAGTTCCTGATTTTCAGAACTTATGGAGTCGTCATTCTCCAGGATTTCTCCATAGAGCATGACCGGGGTCAGGTAATTATTAAATTCATGGGCAATATGGCTGCTCATCTGGCCTATGGACTGCATCCGGTGATAGCGCTGGAGTTCTTCATCCTTGCGGCGCAGAAGTTCCATGCCCTCATTGATCTCCTTTAAATAGGCGATCTGGCGTCTCTGGGCCTCACCCCGGTCCATGCCTTTGGTCATAAAATAGACAAAGGCCACAAGAAGCATAAGGAAAGAGGCACTGAGGGCAATGAGCCGCTGCATCATATGAGAAAGAGGCTGGTCCAGCTCTTCAAGGGGAAGGGTGGAATTGACTATCCATTCTTCTCCGGGAACCTGAATGGTGGTATAGGCTACGATTCGTTTCTGAGGCGGCAGGTCAGGATCATCCCATATATAGGAATGGATAACAGACTGGCCTTCGGGCTGAGACTGCTGCAGGGCAATCCAGGAAAAAAGATCGGTTAAGTCCAGCTGAGGATAGAGACGGCTTCTGTCGTAGATGGCATCAATTCCGATCTGGTCAGGTGCATGGTGCATGATAATGTTAAGCTCCCTGTCTTTGACAATGGAGTAACCGCCCTGGCCGATCTGGACAGGAGCCACAATCTGTTCATAGAGCTCATTGAGATTCATGGCATAGACGATGCGGTATAGGGAGCCCTGCCATAAAAAGCTGCGGGAGAGAAACATCTGATACCATCCCTTGGGGGAGAGTTCTTTGCCGCAGACCAGGGCCTCATCCCCTTCTGACAGGGAAAGGTCAGAAAAGTGAAAATTCCCCTCCCCTTCCTGGAACACCAGGCGTCCATCAGGCCCATATAAGGCCATGGCGTCATAGACACTGCCTTTCTTTTTCAGAAAATCCAATGCCGCCTCATAGAGCGCCTGCTCATGGGAATCTGTCATAAAGCTTCTGCCCGGCTCAAAGTACAGATCCAGAGCCGTCAGTTCCTGTTCAATATAGCTGACTAGGCTTTGTCCCACGGTTCTTGCCATGGTTAAAAGCTGGTCCTGTTCCGTGCGGATCAGCTCCTTTTGATAGCTTCGATAGAAGAACAGGCTGAAATTAATAATAAAGGCGGCTGACAAGAGACTGGCGGCACAGAGTATGAACATATTTTTTTTACGCTTTTCCATCAAAAAGGTATCCTATTCCCCGGACTGTCTTTAAGTAGGCCGGTTTTTTGCTGTCATCCTCAATTTTTTCCCTGAGGCGTTTGATATAGACCATAATCGTGTTGTCGTCCACAATATATTCGTTCCATACCTGGTGGTAAAGCTGTTCTTTGGTGAAGGTCTGTCCCGGATGTTCCAAAAAGAAACGGAACAGGACCAGTTCCCTGGCAGTCAGTTTCAGAAGCCGGTCATTTTTATAACATTCCAGTTTCATGGTGTCAAAGCGAAAAGGACCTACAACCAGGCCGTTTTGGGGCTGCCGGCTGTATATGTTGTTGCGCCGGATCAGGGCCTTTGCCTTTTGTATCAGGACGGCCAAGTGAAAGGGCTTGGTCAGATAATCATCGGCTCCTAGGCCAAGGCCTAAGACCTGGTCCGTCTCTTCCTGCCTGCCGCTCAGCATGAGGACAGGCGTCATATTGCCGTCGGAGCGCAGTTTCTGGAGAATGGAGTAACCGTCCATATCCTCCATCATAATATCAAGGACAATGAGATCAAATTTTCTGGAGGACAAAAGAGCCAGGGCTTCGGCGCCGCAGGAAGCCTCCCTGGCGGACATGCCCTCTCTGGTGAAGGCTGTTTTCAGAGCCATGCGGATAGAAAGCTCATCGTCTACGATCAATATTTCATGGTTTGCCATAGGAGAGGCCTCGTTTCGTGTGATATGAACAAAAACAGGAACTGCTTTTATTATAGCGTATTTTCAGCAGAAACCAAAGAGAAATCGGGAAAACAGGGATTTTGCAAGGCAGAATCCCTGAGAGACAAAAGTAATGGGCTAAATCGGTATAATGGTGAACACGACTCCGATGACCAGCATGCAGATACTGACGATCCAGTATACAGGAATACTGAATTTCATGTGGTCTTTCAGCTCTGTGCCTGTCAGACCGATGGCAAGATAGGTGGCTGGCACCAGGGGGCTTACCATGAGGGCTAGGTTCTTGCCGATAACCATAGTGAGAGCCGTGCTTAAGGATGCTACGCCGTAGGTCTCGCCTACCTGCATGACAAGGGGCATAATGCCGTAGAAGTAAGCGTCCGTGCCGATGCACAGTCCCAGAGGAAGAGCCAGGATGCCGAAGATAATATGGATGAAACGTCCCAGGAATCCGGGGATAACCGCCATAATGGTATTAGCCATCTCCGTAAGCATGCCGGTTCCGTCAAAGATGCCTACCATAGCCCCTGCGGCAAACAGGGTGGCAGAGATCATGAGGGCAGCGGGAGCATGTTTTTTGATCAGCTTATCCTGAAGTTTTAAGTTGGGATAGTTTACGGCCAGGGCAAGGCTCAGGGCCAAAAGGAAGGCCACATAGCTGGTTATGTATCCCACGGAAAGAATGGCAATGAGTCCCACAGTCAGGAGAAGGTTGAAGAACAAAAGTTTCGGGCGGCGCAGAGCGGCCTCTTCCTCCTGGGATTTCTCATCGACTTCTATTTCCTCGCCTTTGCCCGTTCCCGCGCCCTGTTTGACGGCAAACATGCCAAGGAGAACAGCGATGGCGATGTTAAAGATAAATCCCACAACCTGAATGGGAATGAGGATATGCCACAGTTCATTGGCGTCCATGGCAAGAACCGTGGCGGCACGGGCCACAGGACCGCCCCAGGGAAGCAGGTTCATCACACCCATACAGGCGCCGGTGAGACACAGTAAGATCTTGGGATCGATGTTCATTCTTTTGTACACCGGATACAGGGCGGGAATGGTAATAAGAACCGTAGTTGCAGTGGTTCCGTCCAAGTGGGCGATGGTTGCGATAATGGCGGTGGCCACTGTGACTGCGATCACATTGCTGCCAGCCTTTTTCACAAGAAAGTTCACAATCACGTCAAACATGCCGGTGTCGGACATGACACCAAAATAGATTACGGAGAAAATAAACAGGATACCGTTGCTGGTAGTGGTTCCGATGCCTTCTTTGATGAATCCGGCGACTTCTTTTGGATCATAACCCAGGATCAACGCGGCCGCCGTGGGAATCAGGGCCAGAACAACGATGGGAGACATCTTTCCCTTCAGAAGCAGAAGCACGATTAAAATAATCATAAGAAAACCAACAAGTGCAATCATTTTGTAAACCCCTCTTTTCTTTGTTTTGTAAAATCCGTTTTGCTGCTGTCTTTATCATAGGAAATGAGAATGAATATTTCCTGACTGGATTCTTACAAACGGTTAAGAAAAGAAAAAAAGAAGAAACTGTCCCATGAAAGTTCAGTTTCTTCCCTTAAGGCCGGTTATGCAAGAATATCAATGTGTTCCCCCAGTCCCGGTGTGGGAATGGATTCAATCATTTCCGTCAGGGCTTCACCGGTGACCTCGGCTGTATCAAGGACCTTGGACATCATGGCCAGGCTGATACTTGTGTTGGTGGAGCAGGCTGACAAGGAAAGAGACATTGCTGCAATATCCATAACAATTCACCTCCGCTATCAGTATAGCAAAGGAAAGGGTAAAAATCAACAGCATCAATCTTACATTTTCGATACCTTGTCAGACATATTTCCTATTTCCCTTTTTCGGTTTTTCTATTATAATGGGGGTAAATTTTAATTGGAGGATGTGGATATGGGTATTGTTTTTCATGAGTCGTCAAGAGAATTTCATCTGTATAACCATAAGGTGAGCTATATTATAAAAATTATGGAAAATGGCCAGTTGGGACAGCTTTATTTCGGAAAGCGGATCCATGACAGGGAAAGCTTTGGCCATCTTCTGGAGCTGGCCGCCCGCCCCATGGCTGCTCTGCAGCAGGATTTCGGATTTTCCCTGGAGCATGTCCGCCAGGAGTACCCGTCTTACGGAACCACGGATTTCAGGCTTCCGGCTCTTGAGATTCTCCAGGACAACGGAAGCAGGCTGACGAATTTTACATATGAATCTTACCGGATTTTTGGAGGGAAACCGGTTCTCTGCGGACTTCCGGCCACCTATATGGAGGATGAGAAGGAGGGGGATACTCTGGAGATCACCCTCAGGGACAAACTTCTGAATATTAAGCTGATTCTTCTGTACAGTATTTTTGAGGGGGAAGGGGCAGTTGCAAGAAGCGCAAGGTTCGAGAATCCTTCGGGAAAGGCGGTGTGGATTACAAGGGCCATGAGTATGAGCGTGGATCTGCCGGACTGTGATTATGACTGGATTCAGTTTTCAGGGGCATGGTCCAGGGAGAGGCATGTGAAGGTCCGCCGTCTGGAGCAGGGGATTCAGGCAGTGAGCAGCACAAGAGGCCACTCCAGCCACAACCACAATCCCTTTATTGTGCTGAAACGTCCCACTGCAGATGAATTTCAGGGGGAAGTGCTGGGATTTTCTCTGGTGTACAGCGGCAACTTTCTGGCTCAGGCGGAAGTGGATACCTACAATGTGACGCGAGTGATGCTGGGCATCAATCCCTTCTCCTTTACCTGGAAGCTGGAGAGCGGTCAGTCCTTCCAGACGCCTGAGGCGGTTATGGTGTATTCCGACCAGGGGCTCAACGGCATGAGCCAGACCCTTCACCGGCTGTACCGGACCCGCCTTGCCAGGGGAGTGTGGAGAGATAAGGTCCGCCCGGTTCTCCTCAACAACTGGGAAGCCACCTATTTTGATTTCAATGAGGAGAAACTGGTAGACATTGCCAAAGCGGCTAAGGAGGACGGCGTAGAGCTGTTTGTGCTGGACGACGGCTGGTTCGGGGCAAGGAGCAGCGACTCCAGCGGCCTTGGAGACTGGTATGCCAACACAGAGAGACTGCCGGGGGGAATCAAGGGCCTGTCAGAGAAGATTGAAGCCCTGGGAATGAAGTTTGGCCTTTGGGTGGAACTGGAGATGGTAAATCCTGACAGCGACCTTTACAGAGCCCATCCTGACTGGGCCCTTCAGACGCCGGGACGGACAAGCTCCCAGGGAAGGAACCAGCTGGTTCTGGATTTTTCCCGGAAAGAAGTGGTGGACTGTATCTATGATATGATCGCCGGGATCCTGTCGGAGTCAAAGGTTTCTTATATTAAGTGGGATATGAACCGGTCCATAACGGAGTGTTACTCCGCTGCATTTCCGCCTGACCGTCAGGGCGAGATCTTTCACCGGTATATCCTGGGGGTATACAGTCTCTATGAGAGATTGATTCAGAATTTCCCGGAGATTCTTTTTGAGTCCTGCGCCAGCGGCGGCGCCAGGTTTGACGC
The DNA here is from genome assembly GCA_910574345.1 of Clostridiaceae bacterium. GTDB lineage: Bacteria > Bacillota > Clostridia > Lachnospirales > Lachnospiraceae > UBA3402. The sequence goes on from CAJSZV010000008.1 coordinate 128,396, forward strand.
GGGAATGCTTTTCTACGCTCCTCAGTGCTGGACCAGCGACGATTCCGATGCTGCAGAGAGAATTAAGATTCAGTACGGCACCTCCTTCGGCTATCCTGTAGTCAGCATGGGAGCTCATGTGTCCGCAGTGCCGAACCATCAGCTTTTCCGGTTCACGCCTCTTGAGACCAGAGGGAACGTGGCTTATTTCGGGGCTTTCGGATATGAGCTGGATCTTCAGAAGTTGTCAGAGGATGAGAGAAAGATCGTGAGAGACCAGATCGCCTTTATGAAGCAGTACCGTGAGGTGATCCAGTTCGGAACATTTTACCGTTTGCAGAGTCCTTTTGAGAACAATATTGCCGCATGGATGAGCGTGTCAGAAGATAAGAAGACGGCAGTTGTGGGATATTATAAGATCCTCAATGACGTGAACTGTGAATTCCGAAGGATGAAGCTCAAAGGCCTTCTTCCCGATGTCCGCTACCTGGTGGATGATAAAAAGGAATGGTTCTACGGGGACGAGCTTATGCATGCAGGTCTTGTCACCAGTGATCCATCGTCAGGGCAGGCCTATCCGGGCAATCACTGCACGGACTTCTGGTCTAAGATTTATGTGCTGAAAGCCCAGTGAGGACAGGTGCCCTTTGGGATGCTTAGGCGTACAGGATTACTCCTAGACAGGCGGAGATAAGGATCAGGGCAATGGGGGACAGCCTTTTTTTCTGAAACCGCCGGCTTCCCCATATGGCCCCTGATAAGAGGGCTGTGATTACCATCTCAGGGACATGGAAAATGTACCCTTCTGTGAAGGATATACAGTGATTCAGGGTCATGTACAGTCCTGTGGCAAGGATGATTCCTATGATGCATGGTTTGAGACCCTGGAGGACGGCCTGGACATAAGGTTTTTTTATGAGGGTTTTTAAAGCCAGGGTGATGAAATGGATCACCAGGAAAGAGGGGAGCACCACGGCAAAGGTGGCTGCAAGGGCGCCGGGAAGGCCTGCCTGGCTGCTGCCTACATAGGTGGCTAAGTTGACCATAATGGGGCCTGGAGTGCTCTCGCTGACGGCGATCATGTAAGTCAGGGATTCATCCGTAAGCCATCCGTAAGACAGGACCACATCGCGGATGAGAGGAATGGCGCCGTAGGCGCCTCCAAAGGCAAAGCATCCCACTTTCAGAAATCCAAGGAACAGATGAAGGCAGATCACAGGGCACCGCCTTTCTTTTTGGAACCGCCGCCAAGGAGGAACACAGCCAGGCTTACAAGGCCCGCCGCCGTCATAAGGCTGATGGAGGAAAAGTTCCAGGAAAAAAGATTGATAAGGAACATAAGGACAAAGGAACTGACCATAATGACAATGGGCAGTTCTTTTTTTCTCATCTTTTTGATCATGGTCAGGGCGGCATCCAGAATGAGAAGCCCCACGCCGATTTTTATGCCCCGAAAGGCACGGTAAATCAGGGGGATCTCAAGAAAGTTGTCAAGGAATCTGGAAATCCAGAAAATAATCAAAAAGGAGGGGGCCACAATCCCTGCCGTGGCGGCAAGAGAACCTGTAAAACCCGCCTGTTTGCAGCCGATATAGGTGGCGCAGTTGATGGCTATGGGGCCTGGGGTGGATTCAGCGATAACCGTAATGTCCATCATCTCCTCATGGGTGATCCATGACTTTTTTTCCGCGCAGCAGTCCTCGATAATGGAGATCATGGCGTAGCCGCCGCCGAAGGTAAAGAGGCCGATTTTCATAAAGGTAAAAAATAAATCCCATATCATATGTTTTTTCATCATTGCAGACTCTCCAGTTCTTTTTTCAGCCGTTCCCGGTACTCGGCGGACAGCTGGTTGCGGTATTGAGTGGGGGACTGCCCCATGCGTTTGCGAAAGAGGGCGGAAAAGGCGACGGGATTAGGATAGCCGCACTTTTTGGCCACTACTTCCACAGGTTCGTCGTCCAGGGTAAGGAGCTCTGTGGCTCTGGTCATACAGAAGTTTGTCAGGTACTGTTTGGGGGACATGCCCAGGGTTTCATTGAAGATCTGATAGAGGTATCCGCGGCTTACAGCCACATGGTCCGCAAGATCCGATACCCGCAGGCCCTGGTCAAAATGCTGCTGGATGTAGGCGATGGCCTCTCTTAAATACCTGTTGGTGGTTTCCCTGTCATGGCTTAGGTCTTCCTGCTGCCTGGGGGCGTTTTCGTCAATGAGGCAGGAGAAGAACTCGAAAAACAGGCCGTGAAGGTAAAACTCGTTTTTGGGGCTGTTCTGGTTGGAGCGCAGCATCTGGAATACCAGGTCCCGGATCCTCTGGGATTCGGAGCTTTTGAAAATCAGATGGTTATGGTTAAAGCCCAGATAGGATAAGTATTCCGGCGCCCTGGGGCCGGAAAAGCCAACCCAGACATAGGACCAGGGATGGGCCTGGCTGGCCTGGTAAAAGGTGAGAATATTCGGTTCGATGATAAAGCCCTGTCCGGCGTGAAGGCGGAAGTTCTGATCATCCACATGGTAGACCCCTTCTCCTTCCAATATGTAGTGAATCACATAATTGGGCCTGACTCCGGGGCCGAAACTGTGGAGGGGGTCACATTTTGCATAGCCGCAGAAGCAGAGGTAAAAATCCTGAATCTGGCGGTTGGGCAGCTGAAGTACGAGAGATTGTTCCATATGTCTTACCTGTCCTTAGGGGTGGTGATAGGAGGAAGCTCATTGACGGAGGGCTGCTTCTCTGAGAAGCGGTCCAGACTTTCCTTATGGCTTCTGTAATTCTTGGGGCTGAGGCCGAATTTTTTCTTAAATGCTTTGGAAAAAGCCAGGGAATCGTCGTATCCCACTTGGGCAGACACCTCCGCAACGGGAAGGTCGGAGGAGATCAAAAGATTGGCTGCTTTGTGGAGACGAAAATCCATTAAAAACTTCTGGGAGGAAATCCCAAGTTCTTTTTGGAATATATGATTTAAATAGGTTCGGCTGATACCGATGTAGTCGGCGATATCTGTCACATTGATGCCGTGGCTGTGATTCCACTTGATGTAGTCGATAGCCTGTTCCACATACACATTGCTTCCATAATCATACCGGGTTTCTCCGCCTTTGGAAGCGCCGGCAATATGATTGTAGTTCTCTGCAAGGAGAGAGAAGATGAAAAGCAGGAAGGCGTTTCTCTTTAAATCGTTGGAGAAGGAAAGCTGGAAGGCATTCAGAATGCCTGAAATATGCCCAGTCAGGTCTTCCTGCATCTTGAAGGGGAGAACATAGCATTGTCTGGAAAAACCGCAGTTTTTCAGTGTGGATTCGGCGCGGATGCCGTTAAAACCGATCCAGGCGTAGGTCCAGGGCTCGTCCGGGTCGGCGCTGTAGCGGATTTCCTCTCCGGGGTAGATCAAAAACATCTGGCTGCTGGATAAAAAGTAGGTGATGCCGCCTGCAGTGTAGCTGCCTTTGCCCTCCAGGACAAAATGAATAATATATTCGTCGCGGAAGGCGGGGCCAAAGGAATGGGAAGGCTGGCAGTGTTCTATGCCGCAGTGGACCAGATACAGGTCCATGAAGGCTTCCCTGAGATGTTCCAGGCATTGGAACTGAGCGGAATCTGTGTATTTGATGTTTCTCATAATGGTTCTCCTGGTAGGGTATTGGTGTCTTGATATCATTTTACCATATCATAATTCATTTTTCCATAAATTCACGAAAAAAAAGGCAAATTGTGTTGCAATATATGCTTATTCCCGAAGATAAAAATTAATATTGACACTATTGGCAAAAGAGTGTATACTATATTATCATGTATTTCTGAGAATTGCGGTATAGAAAGACAGCTATGGAATACTCTCAGTTAATCTTGTATTGATAAAGAGGCGCGAAAAGCCATAGATGTGGTACAGGGACATAAGCTTCAGGTGTGTGAACTGTTTTGTAATAATATGCGTAAGTAATGGTCATAATCAATTGTCACAGAACCTGGTATTACTAATATTTGGAGGGAGCTGCATACTATGGAAAGATATAGCTTTTCGCTATTCCCTAATGATTATTTTTTTGACATCCGCCCTTATCAATATGGCTGGGAAGAGTGTGCGCCTCTCCATTCTTTTGGACCTTCTGTCCGCAATCATTATTTATTCCACTACATTATCAGCGGTCAAGGGATGTTGTCTTCCCACAATACCAGCGGCAATGCACATGAATACAGCTTAGGGGCCAACAGCGGATTCCTCATCTGTCCCGGACAGGTGAATATGTATACCGCAGACAAGGAAGATCCGTGGAAATATGTCTGGATCGAGTTTGACGGCATGCGGGCGGAGGAGTGTCTTAAGCATGCGGGCTTGGAACAGGATCAGCCTATTTATCAGCCCCGGAGCATAAAGGAGGGGGAACGGCTTCGGGATGAGCTCCTTTACTTTACGGAGAATACAGCTAAGTCACCCATGCACCTGGTAGGCCGGCTGTTCCTGTTTTTGGATGATCTGGTGCAGTTTTCGGCCAGCCGGAGGGACGTGGGGAAACCGAGCCAGCAGGACTTTTATATTAAGGAGGCTGTGGTCTATATCCAGCAGAACTACCACCGGGAGATCACCGTAGACGAGGTGGCCAATTTCTGTAAACTGAACCGCAGTTACTTCAGCCGCAAGTTCAAAGAGACCATGGGCTGTACTCCTCAGGAGTTCCTGATCCATCAGCGCCTGACCAATGCGGCTGACTTAATGCAGCGTACGGACCTTCCCGTCAAGGTCATAGCCGCCCAGTGCGGCTACACAAACCAGTTTAACTTCTCCCAGGCTTTTAAGAAATGTTATGGACTGCCGCCCAGGGAGTGGAGAAGGAAATATGATTCCAAGGTGGACTGACCATAGGGCCGGTTCATTTTTTTGCTTTCAGGCAAAGGAGGAAGAAGCAGTCCCGGCAGAAAATGCCGGGACTGCTTCTGAAAAAATGCTTATTTTCCGCCGGTCCCGGCAATACCTTCCACGAACTGACGCTGGAAGATCAGATACAGAACTACCATGGGCAGCATGGCCAGAATGGAACCGGCCATGAGTACCGGGAAGTTGGTGGTAAACTGACCTTTCAGGGTGGAAAGACCGGAGGAAAGAGTCATCATCTTTAAATCGGAGTTCACTACCAGAGGCCACATCAGGTCTCCATATGCAAAGACGGCAGTGAAGATGGTAAGGGCAGCTACGGAGGTAGTGGTCAGAGGGAACATTACCTTATAGAATGTCTGCCACTGATTGCAGCCGTCAAGGTAAGCGGCTTCGCCTACTTCCTCCGGAATGCTCATGTAGGTCTGGCGCAGGAAGAACACGCCGAAGGCACTGACAAGGCCGGGGAAGACAAGGGCGAAGATGGTATTGGCCATACCCATTTTCGCTACCATCTGATACTGCGGGATAATGAAAATCTGGCTGGGCAGGGACATCTGAACCAGTACAATACCGAAGAGGATGTTCTTGCCTCTGAATTTTAGCTTTGCGAAAGCATAGCCTGCCATGGAACTGAACAGGACGGCGCAGAGCACACGGAAGAGCACCATGAGAATGGTGTTCCAATACAGATTGGCAAAGGGCAGGCTGGCAATAGCGTCTTTAAAATTGTCTGCCATGATCTGCTTTGGAAAGATGGTGGGCGGAATCTGCATACTTTCAGGAACCGTCTTGGAACTGGTCAAAATCATCCATACAAACGGAAAGACCATAATAATTGCGCCCAGAATCAAGAAAAAATAGGTAACGCATTTGGTGATCATATAGGAACGTCTTAAAGAATCAGTTTTCATTTTAGGCCCTCCTTAAATATCGTATGTAACCCACTTCTTCTGGCCCCAGAACTGTATTAGGGTCACGAGAAGGATCAAGCCGACAGTCCAGATAACGATAGCGGAACCGTAACCACGGTCTCCTGCCACGAAAGAGGAGCGGTAGAACAGATACATAAGGCTCTGCATATCCACAAGGGCCGGGTTCGTATCGTCAGCCATCATGTAGATGAGGTCGTAGATCTTCATGGAAGCCATGAGCCGCATAATCATAACAGAGAACAGGGTAGGGGAAACCATAGGCAGGGTAATAGTGAAAAACTGCCGGATCTTGCCTGCACCGTCAATACTGTTGGCTTCGTAAAGGGTCTTGGAGATATTCTGGAGACCTGCCAGCAGCAAAACCGCATCATAACCTACACTGCTCCATACGGACACGATAGCAACTGCCAGAATCGCTGTCCTTGGGTTGGTAATCCACTGAATCTTCATGCCCAGTATCTGGTTGAGAATTCCGTATTCGCCGTTGAAAATCCAGCGCCATACCATGGCGACGGCAGCGGGAGCGCAGACTAAGGGAAGGAAGAAGATGGTCCGGAAACCGCCTTTGAACTTCACTTTTGCATTGAGGAGCAGTGCGATCATGAGAGCCAGGGCAACCCCTACAGGAACCGTCAGGATACAGAAATAAACTGTATTCCAGGTAGCTTTCCAGAATTCCGCATTGCCGAACATATCAATGTAGTTCTGCACACCGATAAACTTGTAATGGCCAAAGCCTAAATGCTCACAGAAACTGGCGTACAATGTCTGTACAAAGGGCCACAGGTTTAAAACAACCAGGCCGATGATGGTGGGGGCTACCATAATCCAGCCCCAGTTTTCTTCCCGTCTTTCAGCAGGTGTCAGTTTTTGTTTCATCAAAAGCCCTCCTTTCAGTCATCTGCCAATTTCTTGGCAGTTTCCGTATTGACAATATTCTCCATATTCGCAAGGCCCGTCTGAAGGTCACGTGAACCGGAGTAAACACGAGTTAGTTCATCTAACACCTGGCTCTTCCACTTGGGACTGGCGGAATTGTAGACAGCCTGAACCGCATAGTCAAACTGCTCGAAAATGACATCCAGGTTCAGCTTCTCATCATAGGGGGCAAAGGCGGCGCGCCAGGTTTCCTCACAGCCGATATAGGCGGGGATAGCGGCACCGTTCTCTCCCTGGATCCGCTGAGCCTCCTCAGTACCGAAAAACTTGATGACGTCTAAAGCAATGTCCCGCTTTTTCCCATGGGCGGCAGTAGAGTAGCACAGGCCGTTGGACATGGTAGCCCTTCCGTCTTTATCTAAGCTTTCGCTGTCTTCAATGGGGTCGGGGCACTTGGGCAGTTTCGCCAGATCCCATTTGCCGCGCATTTCGGGGTAGTTCTCCATAAGCTGAGGCAGGTTCCAGTTGCCCTCCAGATACATGGAGCCGGCCTCGGAGAAGAAGGCGGTTCCAGGTGCGGTCTCTGTAAAATAGGTTTGATCCGGGCACCAGTCCTCCTTCTGCATATTTACATAAAATTCCATTCCCTTGACGGAACCGGGGTTGGTGTAGCCGGCCTTGGTACGGTCTGCGGTGAGAATATGGCCGCCGGCCTGGTAGACAAAGGCCCAGTAACCCAGCTGATCATCATTATAGGCCATATATCCGTATTTACCCGTTGCGTCATAGATTTTCCGGGAAGCATCCACTAAATCGTCCCAAGTCCAGTCATCTGTGGGGTAAGGTACACCGGCAGCATCGAACATCTCTTTATTATATACCAGCAGGCCGTTGTCCTTGTCTTTCGGAACACCGTAGAGACGGCCGTCGCTTCCGCTGGCATTGCTGCGGGAAATCTCAGAGAAATGAGTTTCATAGTAGTTAGGCTCTACATCGTTGTAGAGGTCAGTAACATCGGCCAGCATACCAAAGTCAGCATAGTACAGCAGCTGGTTGGTGTGCATCCAAAAGATATCTGGCATGGTGTTACTTTCGGCAGAAGCCTCCAGTTTCGTCCAGTATTCGCCCCAGCTGGTTACCTGCACTTCAATCTCTACATCAGGATGCAGGGCAGTATAGGCGTCACACATAGCCTGCATTCCAGGGCGCTGATAGACATCCCAGATCTGGAAGGTGAGATGGGTCTTTCCGTCTGCGGAAGCGCCGCATCCGGTCATTGAGAGTGACAGAGCCAACGTCAGGGTGGCCGCTGCCATACGGGATGATTTTCTCATAACTCCACTCCTTTTATCTGTATTTTACGGTTTGATTATGCAGTCATACCAGAAAAAGCAGCCCGGGCCTGCTTTTTTCATACAATCCTGCTCAAACTGGTTAAATTATAATAAAAGTGCACTAATCTGTAAATTAAAAAGTGTGCCCAACATATATAAAAATTTTGCAAAAGTCACATTTTTGTAAAGATAGAGTGCATTTTTGCATATATTTTTTGGATTAATCATTAAAAATCACCCTAGAATTTGTGCAAAATAGTGAAAAACTTTTTTCGTTGATTAATTGTCCCTTCGATAGTATAATCAAACCGTAAAAGATCAGGTTCCGGACAGGAGCAATATATTGACGGAGGGAAAAAGCGGCATATGGGATATATTTCTTTTCATGAAGAGACAAAAGTATTTACACTACATACCAGGACCACCATGTACCAGATGCAGGTGGGAAGGTACGGGACTCTTTTGCATCTGTATTATGGTGCGGACTTGGGAGACGCCCAGGTGATTCACAGCATCGTCAATCTGGACCGGGGATTTTCCGGCAATCCTTACGAGGCGGACAGGGACCGGAAGTTTTCCCTTGACGTACTGCCCCAGGAGTATACGGCCGAAGGGAACGGGGATTACCGGATTCAGGGGATTGAGGCGGAGCATGAGGATGGAAGCCATGTTCTGCAGCTGAAATATGATTCTCATGAAATCAAAAAAGGAAAATATGTTCTGGCAGGCATGCCTGCCATGTTTGCAGGGGAGGATGAGGGGGAGACCCTTGAGATTGTGCTGAGGGACGAGCTCAGCGGTCTCTGTGTGAAACTGCTTTATGGTGTCTTGTGGGATTGTGATATTATTACCAGGACTGTGGAGGTGGTAAACCGGGGGGAGAAGAGTATTACCCTGAGAAGAGTCATGTCTGCGGAGCTGGATTTTCCAAAACGGCCTATGGACATGATTCATTTCTACGGGAGGCATTCTATGGAGCGGCTTACGGAGCGTCAGCCTCTTCATCACGGCATCCAGTCTGTGGAGAGCAAGCGGGGAATTTCCAGCCACCACCACAATCCGACTGTGATCTTCTGCGACCACACTGCCACCGAGGATTATGGGGAGTGTTTTGGAGTGGCTTTTGTATACAGCGGCAATTTTATCTGCCAGGCGGAACTTGACCAGGTGGACCAGACCAGGGTGGTTATGGGAATCCATCCCTATCAGTTTGCCTGGACCCTAAAGCCGGGGGAGGTTTTTACGGCCCCTGAGGCGGCCATGTCCTATTCCGGGGCAGGCTTGGAGGCTCTTTCCCATCATTTCCATGACGGGTTTCGGGAGCATCTCATCCGCAGCAGCTATGTGAAAAAGCCCAGGCCTATTTTGGTCAATAACTGGGAGGCCACTTATTTTGAGTTCAACGAGGAGAAGCTTTATGGCATTGCCAAGGCTGCCAGGGATGTGGGGCTGGAAATGTTTGTGCTGGACGACGGATGGTTCGGCAAGCGGGACAGCGATTACACCGGCCTTGGGGATTGGTATGTGAATGAGGAAAAGATTCACGGAGGGCTTCCCAAGCTGGTCGGAAAGATCCGGAAACTGGGACTGAAGTTTGGTATCTGGCTGGAACCGGAGATGGTGTCGGAGGACAGCGACCTTTACAGAAGACACCCGGACTGGTGCCTCAGAGTGCCGGGAAGGCTGCCTGTGAGAAGCCGGTCCCAGCTAAACCTTGACGTGACCAAAAAAGAAGTCCGGGACTATATTATGGAACAGATCTTCAAGGTCATCGACAGCTGCCAGGCGGATTACATTAAATGGGATGTAAACCGGGCCCTGGGCAATGTGTATTCCCAGGGCGTGGAGGCGGGAAGGCAGGGGGAGATCTTCCACCGCCATATGCTGGGAGTCTATGATATGATGGAGCGGCTTATCAGTCGTTATCCCAATCTTCTGTTTGAGACCTGTGCAGGAGGCGGGGGCCGCTTTGACGCGGGAATGCTCTACTATTCCCCTCAGATCTGGTGCAGCGACAACACGGATGCGGCGGACAGGCTGGAGATTCATTATGGAACTTCCTTCTTTTATCCCATCAGCACTTTCGGAGCCCATGTAAGCGTGTGTCCCAACCACCAGACAGGGCGTACCACCTCTCTTAGAACCAGAGGCATTGTGGCCGGGTCAGGCACCTTTGGCTATGAGCTTGATCTGGAGCACATGGATCAGGAGGAAAAGGATGCCGCCAAGGTGCAGATCGCTCAGTTTAAGGACGCGGAGGAACTGGTACAGCAGGGGGACTACTATCGGCTGTCTGCGCCCGGAGACAGGAGCAATTCCGTGTTCTGGGAGTTTGTGTCAAAGGATAAAAGGGATGTGCTGGTAGCAGGAGTGGTGCTTCGAAGTGAAGTGAACCCGCCGGTGAATCTCCTTCGGTTCAGAGGGCTTTTGCCGGATCTGATCTATAGGGAAAAGGAGAGCAAAGAAAGGTTTTCAGGAGCCGTGCTTATGAAGGCGGGTCTGGCCCTGCCGGTGACGTCGGAGGACTATGAGTCTGTGGTGTATCGGTTTGAGGCGGTGGAGTGAGAGAGGCTGAGAGATCAATTGTTATCTTTTTGACCAGCTGGCGATTTTAGATGATCTGGTAGATGCGGCACAAAAAGAAAATACACAAAATACACCGGCGCGCATCGCTAAAAAAGGAGGCAGATCGAGAGAAAACCATATCAGAATCCTTCGCTTGTAAGTGAATAGAAAAGAAAGATTTAAGGGCCTGCCGTGACGGCAGGCCCTTGGCTGTTTTCATCCGGGAAAAATTCTTTGCCGGGCTTTTATTTCATCAAACATTTCCATTACAGGTTATTAAACACCACTGTCTCTTTTTCCAGACCTTCCACCACTTCCTTATTGGTTCCCATGCGCCTGGCAATATCTTCCATATCCTCCGCCAGGCTGCGGGTATTGCCTGCCACACCGGCGATGCCGCCGGCTCCGTCGTCAATGGACTTTGTGATAGTGGCGATGGAATCGGCAATCTCCGACATGGAGTTCTTAAGCCGTTCCGTTCTCTCATAGAATTCGTCCATGGCCCGGCGGATATAGGCGGCATCTTCTTTGTACTGACTGCCGGCCTGGACAAAAGCTTGGAATTCCGTAAGGACAGACCGGCTCATATAGTCGATAAGGTGCTGCGCGTTTTCGGAAAGATTGTGCACGGCAAAAGTGACTATATCATTGACAGCCTGAATATGATTGGCCGTCTCCTGGCTGGAGTTGGCAAGATTCCGCACTTCCCTGGCCACCACGGCAAAACCCTTTCCGGCCGCTCCCGCGTTGGCCGCTTCCACGGAAGCGTTGAGGGCGATGAGACGTGTCTGCTGGGATATGGTGAGGATATCGCTGGTTAAGGTCTTGATCTGGTCCACGCTTTTGCTTTTTTCGATGGCTTCGTTGAGAGCGCACAGGAGTTCTTCCGCCTTGGCGCCCGTAACATCCACACTGTTCTTGGCAGACTGCTCCATGGCATCGGCTCGATTATTCATATGAATGGTGTAGGAGGTAATGGCCCCGCATTCTTCTGCTATGTTGAGCACATCCTGTCTCACGTTTTCCGTATTGTTGTTGATTACAGCCACATTGCCAGCCACTTCCTGGAAAGTGGCCGAGAGCTGTTCCGCCAAGGAAGAGAGACCGGCGGCACTGCCTTTGGAGGCCCTAGTCCTTTTTAAGACTTCACCAGTCATGTGGTTGATGCGGCCGGAGCTTTCCTGTATGGTTCCGAGAATACTTTTAATGGGAATTACCACATAGTTGCTGATCAGTTTTAAGTCCGCAAACACCAGGAAGATGCAGGCAATTACTGCAGCCCCTCCGACCACAAGGGATATAAGGTATACCATAGAGAGACGGGTCCTCGCCTTGGCTGTTTGTTCACTGACGGAGGCAGTAAGGGCATCCATATCCGATTCCATGGCCTGGGCATAGGAGGCCACATCCCCGTTGGCAAGTCCATAGGCATCCTGGGTCTTGTGGCTGGCGCTGGCGCAGACTAAGTGGACAAGGGCGTGTTTAAAAGAATCATAATTGGACAGAAGGGATTCATACATAGCCTGATCCTCTGGCATGACATAGGATTCATATTCCACCAGCATCTGGTCCAGGAGGGCTTCCTCCTCTTTGATCTGCTGAACCAGGAGAATCATGGTATTGTAGTCCGTGGCCACAATGTGGCTGAGAGCCATCTTGTGGATATTCATGGAGGACTGGCAGATATCGGCCAGCCGGTTATTGCCGGCCATGTAATCGTCGGCAATCCTGGATGCACTTGCATTGACGTTGTGAATGTTGATAATGGAAAGAACATTGGATAAAAGCGCTACAATGCCCAGAAGTGCAATGGGGATAATCAAGCGGTGTTTTAAACTGATATGTTTCATAATAACAGGAACTCCTTTTTATGGGGCGGTAATCCCTTCCACCATGGTATCAAGCTGCTGCTGCAAACTGTCGCCGGAAGGGTTGCCTGCCAGAATATTAGCCGTAAATTTCACAACAGGATCCCAGAAATTGCCGCCGATGCGCTGGAGGCAGGAATATTCGGACTGTTCTAAAAGGGCGGCAATGGCAGGAGCACTCTGTACTTCCTGGGAAGCTGCCGCCTTTATGTTGGAAGGGCCCTGGCCGCGAAGATGAAAGCGCAGTTTTTGATTCTGTTCGTTGGTAATCCACTGGGCCAGTTTTGCCGCCCACTCGGGTTGTTTGGAATAAGCGTTGACGCCGATGAGTTTATAGCCGGAAAAAGAGGCCATGGGAATCTGCTGCCCGGCACAGGTGTAGGATGGAAGCTTTGCCGCACCGTAGCCGCTGCCCCAGGCATCTTTCACAGCCATGGCATTCCACACACCGTTGACACCTGCGATAATGGAACCATCTTTCACACCTTCAAGGAATCCGGCATCGTCGGCACTGACAAAACCTGGATGTTCTGCCATATTCACCATGGCTTTTGCCACATCCGTCCCTTTGATGTCTCCGTCTGCAGCATTCCAGGTGCAGTAATTGGTGATGCCGTCATCATTGAGGCCCACTGTAAGACCTGTATTGCCGAAAAACGAATACACATACCAGCCGGAGGCCCATTCCATGGAAACTTTTTTACCGTGTTCTGCTGCAATGGCAAGCATGTTATCCCAGGACTCAATATCCTGTTCGGAAAAGTATTGTTTATTATAATAGAGAAAATATCCGTTGTCCGCCGTGAGAGGCAGGGCATATAAGGTTTGATTCACCGACGCCGCCGTGACAGCTTCCGGAAGATTCTCTGTTCTCACCGTATCCCCGTTCTCCACAGGCTCTAAGGCGCCGGCTGCTACCAAGGTGTTCAGCTGGTCGTCTGCAAAGGCAAATACATCGGCTCCCTGTTCCAGATCCGCCATGAGGGCATCGGTACAGCTGCTTTCGCTCTGGGGTTTATAAGTGATGATAAAATCGGCTTCTTCCCCGTATTTTGCCTGAAAATCTTCAAAAATCTGATGCAGCAGTTCTTTGTCTTCCTCGGCGCCCCATACAGTGAGTTCCACTGTGGGAAATTCCGGAGGTGGGTCGGCCTTGGAAGGCTCCCCGCTGCCTTTTTGGCATCCGGATAAACACAGGGCTAATGCAAAAGCCGAAAAAAAGTTACACCATATCTTTTTCATAACTCTCTCTCCATAACATATTATTTTTCTTCTATTTTATCAAGCGCCGAAACAAAGAGATATTTTCTTACAAGGAACAAAATGGCGATGGCGATAATTCCCACCAGCTCTAAATAGATGGGCATATGTTCAATGATCATCTCCCTTGCCACGGAGAATAAAAGAACTTCCACAATGGAATCCAGATCATGGCGGCACAGCATTTTAAGAAGCTCAATTCCGATAATCAAATCGAACATCTTTTTTAAGAACTGATTGAATTCGCCGCTGCTTACCAATACTTGCAAATCCACAGGCACATGGGCGAACATGATAATGAGGGCGATAATCACAATAAGGGCTACTAAAAGCTCCAGCAGCATGGCGGTGCTGAAGATAAAATTCTGTACATCGGAATTCTTTTTTCCTAGATGCTTCATGGATAGTCCTCCTGATGGTTTCCGGATAATAGACGCAAGGTATAATCGGTAATAGTTTATCATAAGATCAGCATCCTTACTACCATTAATTTCCTATGTATTGAAGAAGATACAAGGACGGAAACGAGACGGGCAGGCAGGACTGGGGCTCATGTTCCCATATATCATCTGCGCCTGCCCGGACAGACCTAATCTGCCTTCACAAGATGGAACTGAAAAGCGGAATACTCAGGCACTTCCCGGTTAATGGGAATCCCTGCATTCATAAGGGCCGACCCGGACCGAAGTTCCCGGCTTCCGTTAAGGGAATACATGGCCTTTGGATCAAGGCCTTTGGCTTTGATATATTCCTGAGGACCGTTGCAGGTAAGACTTGTGACCACCACGCTTAAAAGAGATTCTTTCTTATCCTTGGTCACGTGCTGCCAGGCTGTCATATTGCCGGCCTTAAAGGGGTCGGTGAGACGGTAAAAGTCCCCCCAAAAGGTAATGTGATAATACTTGCGGAACAGGTCGCTTTGTTTTTTGCAGAGCTTCTGTTCTTTTTTTGACAGGTGGGTGGCGTCCAGCTCATAGCCGAAGGTGCCGCACATGGCCACCACGGCTTTGGTCTCCAAGGGCACGAATCTGCCGCTGTCGGAGATGTGGGCTCCCATGGTGCAGGTGGGGTACACGAAGGAGGTTCCGTAGTGGAGCTTTAACCGGTCTATGGGATTGTTGTTGTCGCTGACCCAGTACTGGGGATAGTAGGAGAGCATAGCAGGATCAAAGCGCCCGCCTCCTCCGCTGCATCCTTCAAATAAAATATGAGGATGAGTTAAAATGATCTCGTCCATGACACGGTACAGGCCCAGTATGTAGCGGTGGCAGACTTCTCCCTGGTTCCCGGCAGGAAGGCTGTTGGACCAGATATCAGCCAGGGAGCGGTTAATATCCCATTTTACATAGTAGATATTGGCATCATCCAAGATGGCGTTGATCTTTTCGATGAGATAGTCCTGAACATCCCGGCGGCTCATGTCGAGGGCCAGCTGGTTCCGGCTGCGGACGCCGTGTCTGCCGGGAATCTCCATGGCCCAGTCAGGGTGAGCACGGTAAAGGTCGCTGTCCTCGGACACCATCTCCGGCTCGAACCAGATACCGAATTTCATATCCAGAGCGTTGATCTGTTCCACCAGCCTGTGGAGGCCGCATTTGATCTTATTCTCATTGACATACCAGTCTCCCAGGCCGCTGTTGTCGTCGTCCCTTTTACCGAACCAGCCGTCGTCCATGACCAGAAGGTCCACACCCATGTTCTTTGCCGCCTTGGCGATCTCCACCAGTTTTACATCGTCAAAATTCATGAAGGCCGCTTCCCAGCTGTTGATGAGCACGGGCCGCTTCACCTCCCCTACAAACTTGCTGCGGCAGAGGTTTGTCCGGTAAAAATCGTGGTAGATATGGCTTAGGGCCGTAAATCCGCGGCAGGTAAAGGCCATGACCACCTCAGGGCCCTCGAAAGTCCCGCCTGGTTTTAACTCGTACAAAAAGGAATTGGGATTGATCCCCATTACCAGGCGCAGCTGGTCGTATTGATCAAGCTCTGCTTCGGCTAAGAAGTTGCCGCTGTACATGAGGGAGAAACCGTAACACCAGCCATAGTCTTCCGTGGCCTCCCGGTCGCAGAGAATCACAAAGGGGTTCTGCTGATGGCTGGAGGAGCCGCGGATGCTGCCTATGGAGTGGATATGGTGGGTCATGGGCTGGCGCTCTACCTGGCGTTCCTGGCCATAGCGCCCCGGAAGGCTTACCAGATCCAGGTTGGCCCCGTTTAAAAAGTCCAGGCAGACGGACATGATCTTTTTCAGATGAACCGCCTTGTCACCGGCGTTTAGTACCTTTACCGACCGGGTGATGATGTCGGCTTCCTCGAACACGCTGTAGAGAAGAATCACCTTCAGATTGCTTGCAGCGTCGCACAGAGTGACCTCCAAGGTATGTACCGTGTCCGTCTCAGAGGCGAACACGCAGGGCAGGGTGTCCAGTTTGTATTTGCCTTGGGAAATCTTGTAATCCACGGGCTTGCCGTGGTAGCAGTAGCTTCCGTCTCCGTTGATCACCTCAATGCTTGAAATGCGGAAATCTCCCTGACGGTAGGTGGTGAATTCCTGGGGCTGGGCGTCCAGGGAGAAGGTGCGTGCATTCCTGGATTCGTAAGGATTGCCGGAAAATCCCCGGTCATACTCCATGATCTGATAGCTCATATCCTCGTCCGGTACGCAAGGACCGTAATACAGATGAAGCAGGTAGTCAAAGCTGCCTATCTTCATCTGGTAAGAGGTGTTTCTGGTATGAAGGGTAAAGGTCTTCGCTTTTTCATTGAATAGAATAGCCATGAGATAAACACTCCTTTGCATCCAAAAAGTTGATATATGCAATCAGTCTACCATATTTTGCAGAAAATTCCTTTACCCTAATGGAAGAAAAAACAGGAAATATGGAAAGTATCATGGGAGCGCTATGGATTCCCGACGTTGTAAGGGCTGTTGACGAATTGTTTTTTCGATAGTATACTTACTGTAAAAGCGGTTAGTGACAGAGTTAATTTTAAAGTCGGAGGGATGACCATGCAAAAATTAGAAAAACAGTTTCACATCCACTGCAAAGAAGGCGATGTGGGCCGTTACTGTATTCTGCCGGGCGATCCGGGACGGTGCGGGGCTATCGCTGCTTACTTTGACAGTCCCAGGCTCATATCCCAGAATCGGGAGTATACAGTGTATACAGGGATGCTTCTGGGAGAAAAAGTTACGGTGTGCTCCACAGGAATCGGCGGACCTTCTGCAGCTATCGCCATGGAGGAGCTGCATAATATCGGAGCGGATACCTTTATTCGTGTGGGAACCTGCGGAGGAATTGATCTGGATGTGAAATCGGGAGATCTGGTTATCGCCTCCGGGGCCATTCGGTTTGAACATACCAGCCGGGAGTATGCCCCCATTGAGTATCCGGCAGTGGCCAACTACGAGGCCATGACCGCCCTTGTTCAGGCGGCGAAGGCCATGGGAAAGCCCTATCATGTAGGCGTGGTTCAGTGCAAAGATGCGTTTTACGGCCAGCACTCACCGGCGAAGATGCCTGTTTCCTACGAGCTGCTGGATAAGTGGGAAGCCTGGAAGCGCCTTCACGTGAAAGCCAGCGAGATGGAGTCGGCAGCCCTCTTTGTGGTGGCCGATGCCCTTAGGTGCCGGTGCGGTTCTGTCTTTCATGTGATCTGGAATCAGGAGCGGGAGAGCGCCGGTCTGGACCAGGACATGAGCGAAGATACGGCCTGTGCCGTCCGGACAGGCATTGAGGCGCTGAAACTGCTTATCCGTCAGGACCAGGAACAAAACACTTCTAAAGACGTCATGTAATGACGGAATGCCGTTTTCGGTATTCCGTAGGAGAACAGCCGTACTGCGCCCGGAACTTGCGGTAAAAGTAGCTGCTGTTCTCATATCCGATCCGTTCCATAATCAGTTCTACAGATAAGATAGTATGCTCCAGCAGATAGACGGCCTGCTGGAGCTTTCTTTTTTGCAGCAGTTCCTTGAAATTCAGTCCCGTATGTCTCTTTAAGAGACGGCTGAGATAATAGACAGGATACCCGCTGGACTCTGCTATGCTCTGCAGGTTTCCGTCCCGGTAATGCTGTTCAATATAATTTAAGATAAAGAAGAGGAGATTCGTATCAGACGAATCCGGCGTATTCTGGTTGATAAACTGCGCATACCGGGATAAATTGAGGAAAATAAGTCCCATGGAAACCTGAAGAATCGTGTGGGAAGCGGATGTCCTGTCCACCAGTGTCCAGATCATATTTTCCATGAGATTCTCTACGGGAAGAATCTGCTTTGCCTGAATATAGAGATAGCTGGAGACCGGATCCGGATCAGAGAGACTGGAAAGAATAAAATCCATAAGGACATTTTCCCGGTCCATCATGCTCACTGGATAGCGGAAAAATTCCGGCAGAATAATAAAATTTACGGCAATATCCTGACTCCTGGCCGGCAGAATCTCGTGGCTGGCATGCTGGTTCAGAAACAGAATATCTCCCGGTGACATGGAAATGCGGTCAGTTCCGTTTACAATGGTGATCAGCTGCCCCTGGATGACATACAGCATTTCGATATAATTATGGCGATGCAATGGAAAATGGGTAAAACGGGTATGGGGGCGAATGTCGATGAATTTCCCCTGAGCCAGGAATTTATTGCTGTCCACGACAAATTCATGTTCAGATGTATAGAGTTCTCTCTGTACCGTTCGGTTCCCGTCTAAAATCGCCTGTTCTTCTTCTGTGATCTGTCCGAGATATTCAATGATTTTATCTTTCATAATACATGTCCTCTGCCCGTCCCGTGATACAGGCACAATTCCTCCCTCTGTGATCCCGCAATGATGTCATGCAGTTACGTTCACAGGGAGCCTGGGAACAATAACGTCATACATGATCGTTGGCTTCAGCGTCATTATAAATCAGCATACCATGTCCCTGCCGGTTTTGCAAGAAAGGTCCCTGTAAAAATGAGATAAAGACCTAAAAAGAAAGAGGAAAAAACCGTATAATACAGACAGAAACCAGAAAAACAAAAAGGGGAGATTACATGAAGACATATTATCTGGCTATTGATATCGGAGCTTCCAGCGGACGCCATATCCTGGGTTCTGTGGAAGACGGGAAGATGAAACTGGATGAGATCTACCGGTTCGATAACAAACAGATACAGAAAAACGGCCATGTATGCTGGGATCTGGAAAACCTCTGGAACGGGATTATAGAGGGCATGAAGGTCTGCGGCAGGATTGGCAAAATTCCGAAGACCATAGGAATCGACACATGGGCTGTAGACTATGTGCTCCTTGATGAGAACCATGAACTTCTCGGAGATGCAGTCGCTTACCGGGACCAACGGACAAAAGGAGCGGATCAGATTGTTGAAGGGCTAGTGTCGGAAAAGGAGCTGTATCAAAAGACGGGAATTCAAAAACAGATCTTCAATACCGTTTATCAGCTGACAGCTTTAAAGAAGGAGAACCCTGATGAGCTTGACAGGGCCAGATCCCTGCTGATGATTCCTGATTATTTTCATTTCCTTTTAACAGGAGTCATGAAGCAGGAATACACCAACGCCACTACCACCAATCTGGTTCATGCTGCGGAAAAGACATGGGATTATTCATTGATTGAAGCCCTGGGCCTTCCCAAGGCGCTGTTCGGTCCTCTTTCCATGCCTGGGACCGCAGTGGGAGAGCTGACGGATGAGATCAGGAAGCAGGTCGGCTTTTCAGCGGTCGTGATTCTTCCGGCGACTCATGATACGGCATCAGCCTTCCTTGCCGTTCCCGCCCAGCATAACCAGGCAGTCTATCTTTCCAGCGGAACCTGGAGTCTTCTGGGAGTGGAAAATGAGATGCCTGTCACTACGGACGAGTCCAGAGAGGAAAATTTCACCAATGAGGGCGGAGCCTGGTATCGTTACCGGTATTTAAAAAATATTATGGGGCTCTGGATGATTCAGTCCATCCGCAGGGAACTGAACGGAACCACATATGTGGCCGGGCATGAAAGCAAATACAAATCTGACAGACAGTGGGGATTTAAAGATCTGGCGGACGAGGCTGAGAGGGCGGAAGGGTTTTCCTCCGTGGTGGATGTGAACCATCAGAGTTTCCTGGCCCCGGACAGTATGATTGATGCGGTATGTGATTACTGCCGCAATACCAATCAGCCTGTGCCAAAAAGCGTGGGGGAACTGATGCAGTGCGTCTATAAAAGTCTGGCGCTCTGCTATAAAGATGCTATCGAAAAGCTTAGCGGACTGACGGGACGGGATTACACATGCATCCACATCGTAGGCGGCGGCTGCCAGGACATGTATCTGAACCATATGATAGCCGAAATAACCGGGCTGACCGTTTACGCAGGTCCGGTTGAAGGGACGGCAATCGGCAATCTGATGATTCAGTTTATTGCAGGCGGCGAATTTGAGGATCTTAAGAGCGCAAGAGATTCCATAAGAAGAAGCTTTGATATGAAAGAAATATGTTAGGCAGGTCTGTCCGCTTGCTGCGCTGACCGTATGATAACTTTGGGCTGATAAGCAAAAATCCATAAAAAGAAGGGAGACATTTTATGATGTTAGTGAACACAAAGGCGAAGATCGGTGTATTTTCCATCGCATTGGGCGCATATCTGCCCCAGTTTCCGTCTCTGATACCGGAATTTGAGGCGCAGTATGAGACTTTTAAGAAGACGATACCGGATACAGTGGACATCGTGGACGGAGGAATCGTGACTACCAAGGAGTTGTCCCAGGCTGCCGGGGATAAATTCCGGGCGGCGGATGTGGATCTCATTATCCTGCAGCTTCTTACCTATGCCACATCTTATAACATGCTTCCGGCAGTGCGGGATCTGGATGTTCCCGTGATTCTGGTAAATGTGCAGAAGCTGAAAGCGCCGGATTACGCCAACACGGATACGCCGAAATGGCTGGGCGAGCTTTATGCCTGCGGTGCAGTGGGAGAAATGGTGGCTGATCTGGAGAGGGCCGGCAAGCGCCATGCAGTAATCACCGGGGTTATGGAAGGGGGAGACCCTTATGTTCGGACAGAGTTAGAGGAATGGTGCAAGGCAGCCCAGGTACGCAGAAGATTCCGCAGCACCAATCTTGCTCAGATCGGAAGGCCCTATCCCGGAATGATGGATTTGTATATTGACGAGACAAACCTGTATCACAGAATGTGGGTATACACCAAACAGTATGACTGGGAGAAAATGTGGGTTATCGCCGATGACGTTACTGATGAGACGGCAATCCGCGCCAAGGCACAGGAGATACTGGATACCTTTGACATCGAAGGCGGCGGCAGCATTGAAAAGGTGTGGGATATGGCTAAGTATGTGGTGGCCTTTGAGCAGTGGGTGAAGGAGGAGGAACTTGGTTTTGTCGCTTCCCATTATGACGGATTTGCTCAGGGAATCGCAGGCAAACTGGACAGTATGCTGATTCCCGCCTTCTCCATGCTGATCAAGCAGGGAACCGCCTGTGCGGTAGAAGGGGATATCAAGGTGGCTATGGCTATGTCCATTTTAAAGACCATATCGGGAACAGGACAGCTCTCGGAGATGTATTCCATTGATTTTAATGAAGACATCTGCATTATCGGCCATTCCGGTTCCGGCGATGCTGATATTTCTCAGGCAAAGAAGCCTACGATGAAGATTGTCCCTGTCTTCCACGGAAAGACGGGAGGCGGGTATCTGACTCAGTTCTATCCGCCTGCAGGCCCGGTTACTTATCTGGGAATCACTCAGGATAAGAATGGAAACTTTAAATTTGTGGCTGCAGAAGGCGTTAATGAGGACGGCCCGATTTTTACCTTCGGGGATACCAACATGAGGACCAGGTTTGCCTGCGGCGCCAGAGAATTCTGCAACAGGTGGAGCGAGGCCGGTCCGACCCATCACATGGCTGCGGCAGTGGGAAGGCATATTGATACCATTCAGAAGGTGGCAAAGATATTTAACGTGCCGGTAGAGATTATTACAAGATAGCAAGACTTAAGCTGTATAAGAAGAATAGGATAAATGAGCAGGAGGTATGGATCATGAAAGTTTTAGAGGCGGAGTTTGTGAGAGGATTTATAAGGATGGCTGGGGACGGCTGGGATCAGGGATGGCATGAGAGAAACGGCGGAAACTTAAGCTATCGCATAAAGCCGGAGGAGGCTGCATCGGTGGAAGAAGAATTTTCCAGGAGAGAGTGGCAGCCCATCGGAACAAGTGTTCCTGATCTGGCAAAGGAATATTTCCTGGTTACCGGTTCCGGAAAGTATATGAGAAATGTTTCCATTAAGCCGGAGGATTCCATCTGTATTATTGAACTGGACGAGAAGGGGGAGAATTACCGGATCTGCTGGGGGCTTGTAAACGGAGGGAAGCCAACCAGCGAGCTGCCTTCCCATCTGATGAATCATGAGGTGAAAAAAAATGTGACCGGCGGAAGGTATCGGGTGATCTATCATGCCCATACCACCAATACCATTGCCCTTACCTTTGTGCTGCCCCTTAAGGATGAGACATTTACAAGGGAGCTGTGGGAGATGGCCACGGAATGTCCGGTGGTGTTCCCTGACGGCATTGGTATCGTTCCCTGGATGGTTCCGGGAGGGCGCGATATTGCAGTGGCTACCAGTGAACTGATGAAGAAGTATGATGTGGCAGTCTGGGCGCATCACGGCATGTTCTGCGCGGGAGAAGACTTTGATCTGACATTCGGTCTGATGCATACTGTGGAAAAATCGGCGGAGATTCTGGTGAAAGTTCTTTCTATGACACCCAATAAGCGCCAGACCATAGAGCCGGATGATTTCAGGAACCTGGCTGTGGACTTTAAGGTGACGCTTCCGGAGAAGTTCCTGTACGAGAAACATTAAAAATTTGAGGAGAAATAAGATCATGGAAAGATATGCGTGGAAGGGACGGGTAGCGCCCGGCAGGACAGAGGAATATAAAAAACGTCATGCCGAGATCTGGCCGGAGATGGTGGAAGTCTTAAAAAGCGCGGGAATCTGTCATTACAGCATCTGGCTTACAGATCATGAGCTGTTCGGATATTATGAGTGCGAGAAGGGAATCGAATATGCCGCAAAAGTTCAGGCGGAGAGTCCGGTGGTGAAGCGCTGGGATGAGTCTATGAAAGGGATTCTTATTATGGATAAGGATCCGGTGACAGGGGCCCAGCCTTTGCTGGAGCAGGTATTTTGGATGGAATAATCGGAAAGACAGATGGAGAGCAAAGAAGAGGATTGTTAAGAGCTGCCGGCATCAGGACAGGATGCCGGCAGAGCCGTACAAAAGCTGGGATATTCATCCGATGCAGAATCTGAACGGTTATACCGATTCAGGTGATTGCGAAAGTCAAAGATGAGAGAATCTGTTATCAGAATATTCGCCAAGTTTTTCGGTTTCGCAATGGCCTATTACACTGATTGATTACGAGAGGCAAAAAAATTGTAAAAAAGACTTGTAAAGTTCGGATAGACATGCTATAATACAAAAGCGTTGAGAACAACAGTGTAAGGCCAATTGGTCAAGCGGTCAAGACGACGCCCTCTCACGGCGTAAACCCGGGTTCGATTCCCGGATTGGTCATAAAGGAAAAGAAGTCTGAGTATGGGCTTCTTTTTTTGTCCCTTTATAGGATTGTGGTAGAATAAACCAACCGTCGATGTGTCTGCCTGTCAGAAAATTTCTGTTTTCAGTATTCTAATGGAGTTTGCCTTGGGGCTGTCCATGTATTTGATTATTTCGATTAAATTTTCAGGTAAATTACAAGTTAATATGGATGGAGATGAGGTGAAAGTTTGCAGCTGTTGGATGAACGTTTAAGCAGAGGCGAGGACCGGCTGGACCGAATAGAGGAGCGTTTAGATCAGGTCGAAGACCGTCTGAACAAAGCCGAGACACGGTTAGACCGAGTCGATGGCCGCTTGAGTAAAATAGAAAACCGGTTGGGACATATAGAGATAAAGACAGATGCCCTGACCATAATTGTAGAAAATGAAGTACTAGGCAGATGAAAAGCATCACCGGAGCCTGGCCCATTCATGGGCCTGGCTCCAGTGATGCTTATATATTTCCGATTAATCCAGATTCTCCCCGTTGCTCTCAATGACTTTCTTATACCAGAAGAAAGAATCTTTTCGGCTTCTTGAAAAATCACCGGTTCCGTCGTCATGACGGTCGACATAGATGAAACCGTACCGCTTAGCATACTGGCCTGTTCCGGCAGATACCAGGTCAATGGGTCCCCATGTAGTATAACCGATCAGAGGCACGCCGTCTTCAATGGCATCTCCCATACATCGGATGTGCTCGCGGAAATAATCAATTCGGTAGCTGTCGTGAATGCTTCCGTCCTCCTCCACTTTGTCGAAAGCGCCGAACCCGTTTTCCACTACCATGAGAGGGGTGTGGGGATAGCGGTCATGAAGTACATTTAAGGTATAGCGCAGGCCCAGGGGATCAATCTGCCAGCCCCAGTCAGATGCCTTCAGGTAAGGATTCCTGGCGCCTACGGACATATTCCCTGCTGTCTTCTCAGCATTCTCATCGGTGGTGACGCAGTTGGACATGTAGTAGGAGAAGGTATAGAAATCTACGGTTCCCTTCTTGATGATCTTTTTGTCTTCCTCGGTGATAAAGGAAGTATCTATGCCGTGATCCTTGAAATACTTATAGGCAAAGGTAGGATACTCGCCGCGGATCTGTACATCACCGCAGATATTGTTTTTGAAGTTGTCCTCCGTGTAGGCAGCAAAAATATCCTTTGGATTGGGAGTCAGGGGATAAAGGGTTACATGGGCAATCATATTGCCGATCATAAAGTCAGGATTGATCTCATGGCCTTTCTGGACGGCCAAGGCGCTTGCCACAAACTCGTTGTGGAGCGCTTCAAAAGTAGACTGAGGATCGGATTTTAAATCGCTGAGCTTAATGGGCTGTGTGGATTTGATATCTTCATCAGCCATAAGACCCAGGCCGTAGAGATTGCCGATGCCGCCTTCTCCCATGTAGGGGATGTTGATCTCATTGAAGGTCAGCCAGTATTTTACTTTGTCTTTGTAGCGCTCAAAGCAGGTAACGGCATATTTTACAAACAGGTCGATGGTCTTTCGGTTGGAAAAACCGTGGTACTTGGTAACGATGTTCCAGGGAATCTCATAGTGGCACAGGGTTACCAGAGGTTCGATGCCGTGCTTTTTGCACTCATCAAACACATCGTCATAGAACTTTAAGCCGGCCTCATTAGGCGTCTCGTCATCGCCGTTGGGGAAAATACGCCCCCAGTTAATGGACAGGCGGAAACAAGTAAAGCCCATCTCTCCAAACAGAGCGATATCTTCTTTGTAATGATGATAAAAATCAATCGCCTCATGGCTGGGATAGAAAGCGTCAGGATTGGTCACGGGAAGGAAAGTCCGGGGCGTATTCACGTCGCCGCCTAAAAGCATGTCAGGTACAGACAGTTCTTTTCCGTCATCCAGATATGCGCCTTCACATTGATTGGCAGCCACTGCGCCGCCCCATAAGAAATCTTTTGGAAATGCCATTATAAAAACCCCCTCTATTTGTTGTTGATTTAAGTTTACCATGAGAGGACGGAGTTGTCAATTTTCAGGAGCCCGAAAATGTAAGGTGAAAGTGTAGGGTAAAATATTAAATGTAAAATGTGCTTGACATAATATGTAAAGCGTGCTATACTCAAAAATGTAAAGCAAACTAAACATCATAAGAGATGGAGCAAAAAGGGTGGTGACATGAAAAACCGAATTCAGGAACTGCGCAAAGAGCAGAAGATTCGTCAGGAGGACTTGGCGGACGCGGTGGGAGTGACAAGACAGACCATTATCTCCCTGGAAAATGGGAAATACAATGCGTCATTGCAGTTAGCCCACAAGATTGCAAGATATTTCAGAAAACCAATCGAAGAAATTTTTTTATTTGAGGAGTGAGACAAATGTGGTTAGATCAGTTGTTTAGGGATGAGCCGATTAACTTTGAAAAGCGGTGTCAGATGCGTATTAAATTTGGGATCGGAGTTGTGGTTTTAGGCGTAATTGCCATAGGAACGGCAGTATTTTTTAGGGACAGAATGTCTGTATTGTATCTGCAGGAGAGTGCAGGGGAGTTTATCTATCAGTTTTATTTTGCCTTAGGCATAGGCATGACGGCGGGAGGCCTGATGAAGATAAGACGAAATCTGCGGGTTCTTAAGGATCCCGCATTAAAAAAGAGAGGGGAGGTGGCGGAGACGGATGAGAGAAACCGTCTTCTGGGCCTTCGGTGCTGGGCGTATGCGGGATACAGTATGTTTCTTCTGCTTTACCTGGGGATGCTTGCAAGCGGATTCATCAGTGTGACAGTGGTGAGAACCCTTATGGTGGTAAGCGCAGTCTATGCTTTGCTGCTCTTTTTGTTTCGGCGCATGTTGAACAGAAGTATGTGATGACTGGATGACTTCGTAAAAGTTCCTGGTTTCCTGGATCTCAAAGCTTTATAATGTTAAGATTTGGGCTGTGTGCAGGAATCAAGGAACATGGACAAGGTATTGGAAAGACGGTTGGAGTAGTATGCGAATCCAACCGTTCTTTTGTGTATGGGAATGTCCAGCTTCAGCTGCACCAGCTGTCCGCTGTCCAGATCTTCTTTCACAAATTCCTTGATCACGCTTCCCACCCCCAGGCCGATGCGGGCGAATTCAATGATAAGGTCCATGGTAGTGACCTCCAGAAGATTGTTGGGTTCCATACGGTTTAAGGTCATGTATTCATCAATATGCTGTCTGGTAATATTGTTGTGATCAAGGAGCATTACATTGCCTGCCTGAAACACATCGGCATCTGCGCCTTCCCTGAGTTTTAAATTTTCCAGGTAGGCGGGAGAGGCCACGAAGATATCCTCGATCTCTATAATAGGAAGAAAGACTAAATTTTTCTGAGGCTTCGGTTCCGCCACCAGTCCCAGGTCGATTTTCTGCTGTTCCAGCATATCCATGGTATGGGTGCTGGACTGGCTCTCAATGGTGATTTTTACATGGGGATACTGTTCAATGAACTGCTTCAGATAAGACACCATAATATAGCGGCACAGAGTATTGCTTCCCCCTATACGGATATGCCCCATGTGGAATTCTTTGGACCGCTTCAGTTCCAATTCCCCGTTTGACAGTTCGTCAAAAGCCCGGCAGGTATGTTCAAACAGAATCCGCCCTTCATCGGTCAGCTGTACCCCTCTGGAATTGCGGGTAAACAGAGGGGTATCCAGACTGTCCTCCAGTTTGCCGATGGCTTTGCTGATGGCAGGCTGACTGATATAGAGTTCACGGGCAGCCTTGGAGATGTTGCCGGCTTTGGCAACCTCGTAGAAGATTTTATATTGGGAGAGATTTTGTTCCATATGAGATCCTTTCATTCTTTATGCGGCGTAACAGTTCCGATGGGAATGCTGTTTAAACGGTTCCAATTTATAACCGACTGTTATAATAAATATGAGTATTATATATTGTTATTATACCAAGAGGAATGGTATAATACAATCAAAAAATCAAAACTTGGAGGAACATCATGTCTGTCGGCAAAATTTTTAAGTTTCACGATGATCTTGACACAGATCAGATTATTGCGTCCCAATATCTGCTGCTGCCCACCATTGACGAGATGAAGGTACATACCTTTGAATCCCTGGAACCGGAATTTCCAAAGGAGGTCCGCCCCGGCGACTTTGTGGTGGGGGGAGAGAATTTTGGCTGCGGTTCATCAAGAGAGCAGGCGCCCCGTGTGCTGAAAGCCCTTGGAGTTCAGGCTGTGGTCGCCAAGTCATTTGCCCGTATTTTTTACCGCAATGCCATCAATATCGGACTTCCTGTTATCGTGTGCAAGGAACTGCCTGATGCAGTGGACAGCGGGGATGAAATGGACCTGTCTTTGACAGAGGGAACGGCTGCGGCAAAGGGGCATACCTATCCCTGCACAAAACTGCCCCCCTATATGCAACGGATTTTGAATCAGGGCGGTTTGATTGCATCGCTTAATAAGGAGGAGGTTTAAGTTATGGGAATGACCATTGCTGAGAAGATCATTGCGCTGGCAGCGGGAGCGGATAAGGTGAAGGCGGGAGATATCCATACGGTGACTCTGGACCGGATGATGAGCAACGACGGAACCACACACCTGACAGTAGATATGTATCATAATCAATTAAAGCATCCCAGGATTGCAGATCCCAAAAAGATGGTGTTTATTGTGGATCACAATGTGCCTTCTGACAGTCCGAAGACCGCGGCATCCCAGAAGAAGATGAGGGATTTTGCCAGAGAGCATGACATAGACTTCTGGGAAGGGCAGGGAGTCTGCCATCAGATTATGATGGAACATTATGTGTGTCCGGGAGAATTGATTTTTGGAGCGGACAGTCATACCTGTACTTACGGGGCCCTGGGGGCTTTCGGAACGGGAGTAGGGTGCACGGATCTTTTGTATGGCATGGTAACGGGAACATCCTGGGTTCTGGTTCCTGAGACCGTAAAGTTTCATCTCACGGGAAAGCTTCCACAGGGGGTATACCCCAGGGATTTGATGCTGACGATCATCGGAACAATCGGCGCCAGCGGAGCAAACTACCAGGTTATGGAATTCTGCGGAGACGGAGTCCAAACCTTAAGCGTCAATGACCGTATGGTGCTGTGCAATCTGGCAGTGGAGGCGGGGGCGAAAACCGCTGTTTTTGAAGCGGATGAGATTGCCCTCGCATGGCTTGAAGAAAGAGGCCGAAAACCAAAGGCCGTGTTCAAAAGTGATGAGGACGCCGTTTACGCTGGAGAGTACACCTTTGATCTGTCAAAGATTCAGCCTGTGGCTGCAAAACCAGACTTTGTAGACCATGTGGTCCCTGCAAAAGAGGTGTGTGGCGTGAAGATCGACGAGGCGTTTCTGGGTTCCTGCAATAACGGACGGATTGATGAACTGCGGGTGGGGGCCGCCATTGTAAAAGACCGCAGGGTTTCCGACCATGTGCGTTTTCTGGTGGTTCCTGCAAGCAATGAAGTCTATCTTCAGGCTATGGAGGAAGGCCTGATAGACATCTTTATGAAGAGCGGCGCTATTATTATGAATCCTAACTGCAGTGTGTGCTGGGGAAGCTGTCAGGGAGTTATAGGGGAACATGAGGTGCTGATCAGCACGGGAACCAGGAACTTCAAGGGCAGGGCAGGTCATCCCAGTTCCAAGGTATACTTGGCCTCTGCGGCCACAGTGGCGGCCTCTGCCGTCAGGGGAGAGATCTGTACCGCCGATATGCTATGAGGACGGGGGCAAAAGTTTTTTTGACCCCAAACACCTGAAAATCCCATTGACAGGAGGAAGTAAGAGACATGGAACAATTTACCGGGAAAGTCTGGGTACTGGGGGATGATATTGATACGGATATCATTATCCCTACAGAGTATTTGGCTTTAAAAACCATAGACCATATGAAACAGTATGGGTTTTCGCCTTTAAGACCGGAGCTGGCCGCCATGATAAAAAAGGGTGACATCATTGTGGCCGGCAGAAACTTTGGATGCGGCTCGTCAAGAGAGCAGGCTCCGGAGGTAATCAAAGCATTGGGAATCCGGTGCATTATTGCCAAATCGTTTGCCCGTATTTTTTTCAGAAACTCCATTAACAACGGCCTTCTTCTCATGGAACAGCCGGATTTATATGATGATATAAAAGAAGGACAGGAGATTACGGTGACTGTGAATCAGGATATCTCATATCAGGGAAAGTCTTACAAAGTCTCTTCTCTCCCGGATAATCTTGTGGAGATTATCCATGCAGGCGGCCTGGTGAAAGCCATGCGCAAAAGAAACGGCCTTGACTAAGACGGAGGAAAAGAAGGGAGAAAGATAATGGGACAGACGATCATTGAGAAAATTATTTCCCGCAATACGGGAAAACCATGTGTGGCCCCCGGAGATATTGTGACGGTATCCGCAGACCGGGTCATGCTTGACGATATTATGATTCCGTTTATCGTGGACAAATTTCAGGAGATGGGATTTGACCGAGTCTGGGATCCTGACAAAGTAGTCCTGATCTACGATCATCTTGTACCGCCCAGCCAATTGGACGACATACGCCATTACAAGGCGGGAGACGAATTTGCAAAAAAATATGGGATCAGGCATATTCACCGGAGTGACGGAATATGCCATCAGCTGATGACGGAGGCGGGGTATGTGAAACCGGGGGATGTGGTCTTCGGCACGGACAGCCATACGACCACATATGGATGTGTGGGCGCATGTTCCACAGGTATCGGCTACACGGAGATGGCTTCCATTCTGGGCACCGGGAGTCTGTGGGTCAAGGTGCCGGAGACCATAAAGATTATAATAGAAGGAACGCTTAAGGAAGATGTGATGTCGAAGGATATTATTCTTCGGATCATTGGGGATCTGGGAGCCGACGGAGCCACTTACAAGTCTCTGGAATTTTGCGGTTCCACAGTGGAAGCCATGTCCATAAGCAGCCGTATGACCATGGCCAACATGGCTATTGAGGCGGGAGCTAAGTGCGCCTTGTTTACCCCCGATGAGAAGACGGCCCGTTACTGTCAGACGGAGCTTAATCCCTTTCAGAAGAGTCTGTCAGGCGATGCAGATGCCGTGTACTGCAGGACATTGACCTACAGGGCGGAAGAGTTTGTGCGCGTCATGGCATGCCCCTCCCAGGTGGATAAAATCTGTGAGGTCAGCCGGCTGGAGGGGACAGTCATTGATCAGGTATTCATCGGCTCCTGTACCAACGGACGTCTGGAAGACCTTAAGATGGCAGCAAAGGTTTTGGAAGGGAAAAAAGTTTCGCCTTACGTAAAACTGATTGTCACACCGGCCAGCCGGAAGGTGTACGAGGAGGCTATGGCCTGCGGCGCTCTGAAGACGCTGGCTTCGGCAGGCGCCATCATCACTCATCCGGGATGCGGACTGTGCTGCGGGCGGACAGGAGGAATTCTGTGTGACGGAGAGCGGGTGGTAGCTACCAACAACCGAAATTTCCTGGGACGCATGGGAACTTCCAAGGTGGAGATCTATCTTGCTTCCCCGGCTACAGCTGCGGCATGTGCTGCGGCCGGAAAGATTGTTTAACCTTGTATTTTGACATAAAAGAGAACCGAGAAAAGTCGGTTCTTTTTTTGTGTCATCGAAGTGTCATAGTAAATTGCGTCCTGATTGAAATGTAACAAAAAAGTAATATATGTATAATATATGTCATATAATATTAAATAAAAAGAGAATAAACAAGGAATAATAATTCGTATATACTTAACAAATGATATAAATATGTAAATTTTACCGGGGTGAAATCTGCCGAAACCATGGAAGAACCATTGACTTTTTGTGACTGATTCCCATATAATAGCCGAGATTACCGATTAATTAGAGTAAAAGTGGGAAAAATATTCAAATTTTTCCTGATTTTTTGAAAAAAATGGGAAGAAAGGAGTATTTATGATAAAGACACAGCGAAACACCAGAGCATTTGTATCCGCTTTGTCGGCTGCAGCCATTCTGGCCCTGACTGTCAGCGGGTTCGGCGGCGGAGGAAGGGATGCGTTAACGGCATTTGCAGAGACGCCCTCTGTGGATTCTCAAAATATGGCTGATATTGTCATGGAAGAAACCAAAGAAGCAAAGAGCATGGAGCCAAGGAGTGAACAGCCGAAAGAGGAGAGTCACAGGGAGAGAGAAGACCGGCTGGAAATTACGGATTCCGCCGACAAGGGAGGTCTTGTGGTTGGATATATGATGACCAGAAAAGTCGAAAAGGAAGAGGAGAGAGAAGAGAAGCAGGCAGCCGCCGCCGGTTATACGAAAGAGGACTATGAAGTACTGCTTAAGATTGTTGAGGCGGAGGCGGGAGTCTGTGACAGCAGAGGAAAGATTCTGGTAGCCAATGTGGTTTTAAACCGGGTGGGCAGCGATGAGTTTCCCGATACCATAAGAGACGTGGTGTATCAGCCCTCCCAGTTTTCACCGGTGAGCAACGGCAGCATCAATACCTGCAAGGTGACGGCTCAGACAGTGGAATGTGTGAACCGGGCTTTGGCAGGAGAAGACTATTCCCAGGGCGCCCTGTATTTCATGAACCGGAGTGCGTCAAGAACCGGGGCGGTCCATTGGTTTGACGGGCGTCTGACCTATCTGTTCAGCCATGAAAGACATGAATTTTTTAAATAAGGGATTGTGAAAAGGACAGGTTGTGGTGTATACTTAAACAAACAAGGACAAAGGAGGTGCCTGGCGATGATTTTTGATTTGTCAGCAAACTTGGATTTCTACAGAAACTTAGGGATTGAGGGCAGGTATGCAAAGGCAGTTGATTTTCTGAAAAGTAAAGATCTGAAAAGCCTTCCCTGCGGAAAGTATGAGATCGACGGAGCCAATGTATATGCCAATGTAATGGAGTATGACACGATTCCATGGGAGGAGGCTTCCTATGAGGCCCATGAGAATTATACGGATATCCAGTATATGATTGAGGGATGCGAGGTCATGACCTATGCGCCGGTGAAGGAGCTGAACGTATCCGTCCCCTACAATGCGGAGAAAGACGTAGTAAAGTTTGATAATTCTGTGGCAGGACTGAGAGTTGCCGTACATGAAGGGGAGTATATGATATTCCAGCCCTGGGACGGCCACAAGCCCAAGGCAGCGGACAAAGAACCGGCTCACATTAAGAAGATCGTGGTTAAGATAAAGGAAAATTAAGCATGGACGGAACAAACACCGCAGAAGACGGCTTTGCTGCAGGATTCTGCGGTGTTTGTCCGCCCAGGAAAAGTCAGTCCGTCCAGGGAGTCCAGCAGTCACTGCCGGAAAGAACAGCGGCCCGGTCGTAGAACTTCAGTTCATCATCGGACAGCTCATGAATCCAGGAGGGCCGGGAGATTCCCTGAGCGCCTGGTCCCCAGCTGTGGTACTCCGCAAAGAAACAAGTCTCCCTGGCATTTGTTTTGTTCCAGTCATGCCAGCCATCGGGATGAATGTGGCGGTCCATATAGCAGTTCAGGAGAACCGTTTTGGCAAATTCCCGCCAGGGCCTTCCAAGGTATACGGTGCCCGGCGGACAATTGCCTGAAAAATGGCAGTCCTTCATCACATAGCCGTAAGCCTGGCCGGCAGGAGTGGATGCCGCCGTCACATAACCGTTGACAGGCTGTCCGATGTCTTTGGAGAAAATATGGCAGTTTTCGAAATAAGCCGTTGCGCTTCCAAAGATGAAGTCAATATCCCCTTCTATGTAGCAGTCCCTGTAATAATGGCGGCCGTTGATTCTGGGAGCAAACTGTTTGGGACCGACAAACCCGTTCTTTTCAATCTCCTTGGGAGGAAGGGGGCCGGTAAACAGCGTATCCTGCCCTCCAAGGAACCGGCAGTGGTCGAACATAAGCCTGTCTCCGTCTGCGTAAACCGCCAGGGCCTGTCCCACATCCGGTCCTTTTCCCGCCGTATTGGCAATGGTCAGATTCCGGAAGGTAATGTCATGAGCATCCACCAGGCAGGAATAGCTGCGGAAGGTCCCTCTCTTTTCCCCATCCTCCATCATCATTCGGGCATAAAGGCCGAAACAGATAACTGTCTCATCCCAGGACTCTCCAACAAATGTGACATGGGGGCGGACAACTGTAAGCCTTTCTTTATAAGTTCCTTTATGAATGCAGAAGGTAACCTCCCCCTTATATTCCGCCGGAATGGAGGCAAGAGCGTCACTGACAGCAGTAAAATCTCCGCTGCCGTCTGCAGCGACATGAACGGGCGACGAGTAATCGAGATAACGGGTCATAATCTTTCTGTCCTTTCTGAAAATCAATCTTTTCCATAATTATACAGAAAAACACCGAATATTACTACTGTTTTTATGCTGAGCCCCATGTGAAATGAAATTTCTCTCCGATAAAGATTGACTTTTTTTCTACAAAGTGAGATAATAAGACCAAATTTCGATTTTATCTAAGGAGGATTTTTTCATGTCAACAAAAGCTTATTATCCAATCAGTGAAATTGGATCCGGAAGGCCTGGTTTTTCTACTACCAGATCAATTATTGAAGCCGCTTTCTATGGGAACAACGTTGTTAAAGTAAATACTTTAAAAGAGGCTTATGAATTAGCAAAGAATTCTCCAGGAACGGTTGTTACCGATATGCCTGTATACAGAGGAGAAGAGTTTGGCCTTGAGAAAGACGCCAAGGTTCTTTTGTTCAATGACGGAGCAATCACCGGCCGTTATGCCACCGCACGCCGCATCTCCGGCGAACCAGGGGTAGATTGTGCAGCTCTTGACAGAGTAGCTATGGATGCGGTCTATGAGTCCCGCTGGAAAACCATGTATCATGCAGAGGTTTTCGTAGGTCTTGATCCTGAATTTATGGTAAAAGCTCATCTTCTGATTCCGGAAGGGGAAGAGAACATCATGTACAACTGGATGTTAAACTTCCAATACATGTCTGATGAGTATGTAAAGATGTATAAGAAGTCCAAAGCCGTAGGCGACGGCAAAGAGGCTGACATTTATATTTTCTCCGATCCCCAGTGGTGCGGTTCCGACCGTCCCAATGTCTCCTTAGACTGCCTGTCCGATCCCCAGAAGAAGACTCTGTGCTACTTTAATACAGAGACCAACTGCGCCTGCATTCTGGGTATGAGATATTTCGGCGAACACAAGAAGGGCACTCTGACCATGGCATGGGCCATTGCCAACCGCAACGGTTACGCTTCCTGCCACGGCGGACAGAAGGAGTATACTCTGGCTGACGGAAGCAAGTATGTTGCCTCCGTATATGGTCTGTCAGGTTCCGGCAAATCCACTCTGACCCATGCAAAACACGGCGGAAAATATGAGATCAAGGTTCTTCATGACGACGCTTTCATTATCAATACGGATACCTGCGCATCCATTGCTTTGGAGCCTACTTATTTTGACAAGACAGCCGACTATCCTACGGGATGTCCGGACAACCAGTATCTGCTGACTGCGCAGAACTGCTCCGCAACTCTGGATGAGAACGGCAAGATTCAGCTTGTGACAGAAGATATCCGCAACGGTAACGGACGTGCCATTAAGTCCAAACTGTGGTCTCCCAACCGGGTAGACAGAATTGATGCTCCTGTTAACGCCATTTTCTGGATCATGAAGGATCCCACCATTCCGCCGGTAGTGAAACTGAAAGGTGCTTCCCTGGCATCGGTTATGGGTGCAACTCTGGCTACCAAGCGTTCTTCCGCAGAGCGTCTGGCTCCCGGCGTAGATCCCAACAAGCTGGTTGTGGTTCCTTATGCAAACCCATTCAGAACTTATCCCTTAGCCAATGACTATGAGAAGTTCAAAAAGCTGGTGGAAGAGAAGAATGTAGACTGCTACATTGTCAATACCGGTGATTTCATGGGCAAGAAGGTAAAACCGGCGGATACTCTGGGTATTCTGGAAGCCATTGTGGAGGGCAAGGCCAACTTCCATCAGTGGGGACCCTTCTCTGACATCGAGATCCTTGACTGGGAGGGCTTCATCCCGGATATGAACGATCCTGATTATGTAGGACAGCTGAAGGCCCGTATGAATGACCGCGTGGCTGAGATCAAAGAGTTTGCAGTGGCAAAAGAAGGCTATGACAAGCTGCCTGATGATGCACTGGCTGCTCTGGAAAAGGTAGTATCTGAACTGAATTAGTGATGACAAAGGGGGACGCAGCATGGGCTGCGTCCTTTTTTAAATATGCCTGATGCAAACAGGCCCGGACAGGAGGACAGGATGAGAAAAAAATACATATTGTTTGACCTTGACGGAACTTTGACAGACCCCATGACGGGAATCACCAGATCCGTTCAGCATGCCCTCAAAGCTTATGGGATTGAGGAGCCGGATCTTGAGAAGCTTTGCCCTTTTATCGGACCGCCCTTAAAGGACAGCTTTATGAAATATTATGGTTTTTCCCAATCCCAGGCACAGGAAGCCATCGGAAAATATAGGGAGTATTTCAGTGTCAAGGGAATCTTTGAGAATCAAGTCTACGACGGCATTGAGGATATGCTGCGGGAACTGAAGGCACGGGGAGGGATTCTTCTTGTGGCCACATCAAAGCCGGAGGCTTTTGCCATAAGGATTCTGGAACATTTTCATCTGAAGCAGTATTTTGATTTTATATGCGGCGCAACCATGGATGAGAAGAGAGTGAAGAAAGGGGATGTGATTGCTTATGCAATGGAGACAGGGGGAATCAAACATGCCTATGAGGCGGTGATGGTGGGAGATAGGGAGCACGATGTCATAGGGGCCAGGGAGAATCATATGGACTCTGTGGGAGTCTTATTCGGCTACGGAAGCAGAACGGAGCTTGAGAAAGCGGGAGCCGGGAAGATTGCCGGTACGGTCGAGGAATTGAAGACTCTTCTTTTGCGGGATATGACTGAGGCGGACTGATGCGGGATGAGGCAATATGCACAAAAAATACTTGCTCTATATTTGGAGAAAACGCCAAAAATAAGTGAAATTAAGAAAAACTGCTGACATTTTTCGGAATAAAGTGATAAAATATGGTTATAATGAGAAATATAAGAAGCTGAACCTGTAACCGAATATTATAGAAGGAAAGGATGAGCAGATTGTTTGGCAAGGGAGAATACATTGTTTACGGCACCACAGGCGTATGTCAGGTAAAAGATATCACATCCATGTCCATGGATGAACGGCAGCAGGAAAAGCTGTATTATATTTTGGAACCCATGGGAGTAAGAGGAAGCAGGATCATGACTCCTGTTGAGGGAAATAAGAGTATTATGCGGCCTGTTTTGTCCAGAGATGAGGCTTATCATCTGATTGACGGAATCCAGGATGTGGACGAGCTTTGGATTACAGACGACAAGCAGAGGGAGATGAAATATAAAGAAGCGCTGAAAACCTGTGACTGCCGTCAGTGGATCGGTATGATCAAGACCTTGTATGTCCGAAAGAAGGACCGTATGTCCCGCGGGAAGCGGCTGACAGAGGTGGATGAGCGGTATTTTAGGAAGGCGAAGGAAAATCTGTACAGGGAATTGTCCATCCCTCTTGAGATTCCTGCCGAGGAAGTGGAAAAATTTATTGCGGAAAGAATGGACAGACATGGCTCCCGGTTATAGAAGGGAGCCGTTTTTGTTCTATAGGATTAGGGATTTGTTGACTTCATCCCTCAAGGGCGCTATAATGGTGTGACATGATGTTGGGGCCAAAAGGTCTTTTGCCCCCTGATGCTTGCGGATTGCTCCGCATTTCATGATCCCGCATCTTCGCTCCGCTGCGGTCGGCGCTGAACAAACGTCCACTGGACGTTTTGACTCTGGCATCATGGCATTGTGAAAGTTCGGGAGGAAAAGCAAATGATAATGAGGTCTGACAGATTGGCCCATGTGCATTCGGATATTCGCGGCCCATTGTATCAAGAAGCCTTGAGGATGGAGTCGGAAGGCATTAATGTACTTAAATTAAATACCGGAAATCCCGGAAGGTTCGGATTTAAGCTGCCCAACAGCGTGCGTCAGGCACTTGCTCTTCATATTGATGAGGCGGTCCCTTATTGTGATGTCCGGGGCATGGAGGCTGCAAGGAATGTAATCTGCACCTATCATATCGGCCGGGGGCTTTTAGGCATTATGCCCAATGATGTTTTCATCTGCAACGGCGTCAGTGAGGCGGCTTCCATGCTGATGAATGTGCTGGTGGGGACAGGAGATGAGATTCTTCTTCCCTCGCCCTGTTATTCCCTGTGGAGCAACAATACATATCTCTGCAGCGGAAAGGCAGTATTCTACCGCTGCGACCCTGCCAATGAATGGAATCCGGACGTGGATGATATAAAAAGCAAAGTGACAGACCGCACCAAAGCCATTCTTGTCATCAATCCCAATAACCCTACGGGAGCGGTTTACAGCAAAAATATTCTTTTGGAGATTGCGGATATTGCGCGGAAGAATCATCTGGTTTTGCTTTCCGATGAGATATATGACCGGCTGATTATGGATGGTCTGCGGCATGAGTCCATGGGAGCGCTGGCGCCCGACGTGCCCTGCATCACCTTTAACGGTCTGTCAAAGAGCCACATTGTCTGCGGCTTTCGCTGCGGCTGGATGGTATTTTCCGGTCCGAAAGGAGAGCTGGATGATATTAAGGACGGCGTGATGCAGCTTGCCTCCATGCGCCTTTGCGGCAATGCCCTGACACAGCTGGTGATTCCCGCCGCTCTTGTGGACAGCGCAAGCACACAGGAAATGCTTGTGCCCGGCGGCAGGCTTTTTGAGCAGAGAAAAGCCACGCTGGAGGCTTTAGACAGGATCGACGGGGTAAGTTATGTGAAAAACAAAGCGGCATTTTATCTGTTTCCGGGGCTTGACAAAAGTAAGTTTGATTTTCAGGACGCCCGTGATTTCGCCATGAAATTTCTCCATGAACAGCATATATTGGTGATTCCCGGCGGAGGGTTTGACTGGCATGAGGACATCCGTTTCCGCATCGTTATGCTGCCGGAACCGGAATCTTTGACGAAAGCCATGGGAGATATGGCTTACTTTTTAAAGCAGCATCGGGTTTAACCATTGGCGTCAAGAAAAAATACTTGACACCCATCCTCTTTTCGTGTATGATAACACAGGTAGCTCAAGTCACAGAAGTGGACTGTACATCAGGCTAATCGGAACCGGGAGGGATTTCATGGCTTTTGAAAGTTTATCAGATAAACTGCAGAATGTATTCAAAAACCTGCGGGGCAAAGGACGCCTGAGCGAGGCGGATGTGAAAGCTGCTCTAAAGGAAGTCAAGATGGCCCTGCTGGAAGCAGATGTAAGTTTTAAGGTGGTAAAGCAGTTTGTGAATTCCGTTCAGGAGCGGGCCATCGGCCAGGATGTGCTCAACAGCCTGACTCCGGGACAGATGGTGATTAAGATCGTTCACGAAGAACTGATTCGTCTTATGGGTTCCGAGACTACGGAGATCGCTTTAAGGCCCGGCAGTGAGATTACGGTCATCATGATGGCCGGCCTTCAGGGTGCGGGTAAGACTACCACCACTGCCAAGATTGCCGGCAAGTTAAAGTCCAAGGGAAAGAAGCCTCTTCTTGCGGCCTGCGATGTGTATCGTCCGGCAGCGGTGAAGCAGCTGCAGATTAACGGCGAGAAGCAGGGCGTTCCGGTGTTTTCCATGGGAGAGCATCAGGATCCGGTGGATATCGCAAAAGCGGCCATAGAGCATGCACAGAAGAACGGCTATAATGTAGTCATTCTGGATACCGCAGGCCGTCTCCATGTGGATGAAGGCATGATGGAGGAGCTGAGGCGGATCAAAGAAGCTGTGGACGTTCATCAGACACTGCTGATCGTTGATGCCATGACAGGACAGGATGCAGTGAATGTGGCGGAAAGCTTTCAGGATAAAATCGGCATTGACGGTGTTATTCTGACCAAACTTGACGGCGATACCAGAGGCGGAGCCGCTCTTTCCATTAAGGCGGTGACGGGCAGGCCTATTCTGTATATCGGTATGGGGGAGAAGCTTTCTGATCTGGAACAGTTTTATCCTGACCGCATGGCTTCCAGAATCCTTGGCATGGGGGATATTCTTTCTCTCATCGAGAAGGCGGAGCTGGAAGTGGACGAGGAGAAAGCCAGAGAGCTGACCCAGAAGTTAAAAAAGGCGGAGTTTGACTTTAACGACTTTTTGGATCAGATGAACCAGATTAAGAAGATGGGCGGCATGGCAAGTATTATGAGCATGATGCCGGGTATGCCCCAGATGAAAGGGGATATGGAGATTGATGATTCTGCCATGAACCGGGTGGAGGCCATTATCCTTTCCATGACCAAAGAAGAGCGGGCCAATCCTTCCATCCTGAACCCTTCAAGAAAGCAGAGGATTGCAAAGGGTGCGGGAGTGAACATTCAGGAAGTGAACCGCATTGTCAAGCAGTTTGACCAGATGAAGAAGATGATGAAGCAGCTTCCGGGCATGATGGGCGGCAAGCGCCGGGGAGGCTTTGGCAATATGCTTGGAAAGTTTAGAATGCCTTTCTGACAAGCATGTTTTAAGTGGTTAGCAAAACAGAGAATTCTGTGTTTGTCTATAGAAGAGAATGATTACAAGGGAGGTGAGATTGACATGGCAGTTAAGATGAGATTAAGAAGAATGGGACATAAAAAAGCTCCTTTTTATAGAGTGGTTGTTGCTGATTCCAGAGCTCCGAGAGACGGCAGATTTATCGAGGAAATTGGTTACTATGACCCGAATCAGGAGCCAAGTGTAATCAAGTTTAACGAGGAGGCAGCAAAGAAGTGGCTGGCAACAGGTGCTCAGCCTACAGAGACTGTCGGTAAGCTGTTGAAGATCGCCGGTATCCAATAACCTGAGGTGAGGAATATGAAAGAATTAGTTGAAGTAATGGCAAAAGCCCTTGTGGAACATCCCGAGGAAGTTTCTGTTACCGAAACCGAAAAGAACGGGGAGATGGTCATTGAATTAAAAGTGGCGCCCTCCGACATGGGTAAAGTTATTGGAAAACAGGGCAGAATCGCCAAAGCTATTCGTTCTGTTGTCAAGGCAGCAGCCTCGAAGGAAGACAAAAAAGTAGTTGTTGAGATTCAGTAAAAAGCAAGACCGCCGATCCCGCAGGGAAGACGGTCTTCATTTCTTTAGGAGTATTCAATGGAAGACACATTGAGAGTAGGCGTGATTACAAGCACTCATGGAGTAAAGGGGGAGGTGAAGGTTTTCCCCACAACGGATGACGCCGGACGGTTTAAGCAATTGAAAGAAGTGCTTTTGGATACGGGAAAAGAGCGGATACCTATGGAAATTCAGCAGGTAAAGTTCTTCAAAAACATGGTGATCCTGAAATTCAAAGGCTTTGACAGTATAAATGATATCGAGATCTACAAAGGGAAAGATCTACTGGTCACCAGGGACCATGCGGTGAAGCTGGGACCGGATGAGAATTTTATTGTGGATCTCATAGGGCTTAAGGTCATGACAGACGAAGGGGAGGAACTGGGAACTCTCACAGACGTGATTCAGACAGGAGCCAACGATGTGTATGAGGTTACCATGGAAAACAAAAAGACCCTGCTTCTTCCGGCAATCAAACAGTGTATTCTGAATGTGGATCTGGAGGAAGGGAAGGTTTTGGTTCATGTTATGGACGGACTGATGGATTTGTAGAAGCTTACAGAAAGGGCTTGCCATGAATTATCATATTCTTACTCTGTTTCCGGAGATGGTTAAAAACGGGCTCTGCACCAGTGTTATCGGCCGGGCCGTGGAGAGGGGAATCATCCGCATCAATGCGGTCAATATACGGGATTATGCAAAGGACAGGCATCGGCAGGTAGATGATTATCCTTACGGCGGCGGGGCCGGTATGGTGATGCAGCCGGGGCCGGTGTGTGATTCCTATGAGGATCTTTGCAGGAGGATCGGAAAGCGTCCCAGAGTCATCTACATGACTCCTCAGGGCCGGGTGTTCAACCAGTCCATTGCCGAGGAACTGGCAAAGGAGGAGGATCTGGTGTTTCTCTGCGGTCATTACGAAGGCATAGACGAAAGGGCTCTGTCCCTTATTGCCACGGATTACCTCTCCGCAGGCGATTACGTGCTTACGGGAGGGGAGCTTCCGGCTATGGTGATGATCGACTGTATTTCCCGGCTTGTTCCCGGAGTGCTGAGCAACAACGAGTCGGCGGAGATTGAATCCTTCCACGACAACCTGCTGGAATATCCTCAGTATACGAGGCCGGAAGAATATAAGGGCCTGAGAGTTCCCGATGTTCTCCTGTCAGGGCACCATAAGAATATCGAAACCTGGAGAAGGCAGGAGTCTATCCGCAGAACCTATGAGCGGCGGCCCGACCTGTTGGACCATGCCAATCTGACGAGGAAGGAACAGGAATTTCTGGAAACTATTCGGTCAGAGGGGAAGGCGGCGGCTGCAGGAGTTTGAAAAAAGGGCTTGCACATAGGAAAATATTGTGATAGAATAAGTTGGCTTTTAAATAAGAGATGGTCCTCTGTTACCGGAATGCAGGTATTAAGAACGTCAAATATATTTTCAGGAGGTTCCAAAGTGAACGAGATTATTAAAAGTATTGAAGCAACTCAGCTGAAAGCATCTGTGCCGGAGTTTCATGTTGGTGATACTGTAAAAGTATACAACAAGATCAAGGAAGGCAACCGCGAGAGAATCCAGGTATTCGAGGGTACTGTCATAAAGAGACAGAACGGCGGAGCGAGAGAGACCTTTACCGTGAGAAAGAATTCCAACGGAATCGGTGTTGAGAAGACATGGCCGGTACATTCCCCATTTGTGGACAATATCGAAGTGGTAAGAAGAGGTAAAGTAAGAAGAGCGAAGCTGTACTACTTAAGAGGCAGAGTTGGTAAGGCTGCTAAGGTAAAAGAGTTAGTAAAGTAAGATTTCAGATGAGACCAGGGGGGACAATAATTTATTTATTGTCCCCCTATGTGTACATGGGCGGAAAGGAATACGGGCAGGTGTAAGGTTGGAATTTTATCAGGTAGAAGAGACCAACACCTTAAGACGGGTGATTGGATGGATTGTGGATATTGCAGTGGTCATCTCCCTGGCATGGTTTGTAGTCTATGGGTATGGAACCCAGGTCAGGATGGCCGGACAGTCCATGACGCCTCAGCTTCTGGGTGAGGATGTGGTGCTTATGGACCGTCTCACATACGATTTTACGGATCCGGCCAGATTTGATATCGTGGTGTTTGAGCGGGAGGACCACAAATTCAATGTGAAGAGAGTCATCGGCCTTCCGGGAGAGGTGGTTCAGATCATAGACAACCTGGTCTATATTAATGACGAACCTCTTGAGGCGGAAAACGGACTGAACCAGGTAGTGCTGGCAGGAATCGCGGAGAATCCGGTTACACTGGGGGAGGATGAATATTTTCTCCTTGGAGATAACCGGGACGGCAGTGAGGACAGCCGTTTTGTGAATATTGGGAATGTAAAGAGGGAGCAGATCCGCGGAAAAGTGTGGCTGCGGCTGCTGCCTTTGATTGATATAGGACTCGTAGAGTAGGAGCGGAATATGAATATACAGTGGTATCCGGGGCACATGACGAGGGCGAAGCGTGCCATGAAGGAAGACATAAAACTTATTGATCTCATCATTGAGCTGGTGGACGCCAGGGTTCCTTATTCCAGCAGGAATCCGGACATTGATGAGCTGGGGCGCCAGAAGTCCCGGCTGGTCCTGTTAAACAAAGCAGATCTGGCCAATGAGACGTGGAATGATGCCTGGGCGTCTTATTATCGGTCCCAGGGGTTCCAGACGGTGAAGCTGGATTCCCGAAGCCGGGCCGGGCTTAACAAGATCCAGGCAGCTGTTTTGGAGGCCTGCCGGGAGAAGATCGAGAGGGATAAAAAGAGAGGAATACTGAACCGGCCCGTTCGTGCCATGGTAGTGGGAATTCCCAATGTGGGGAAATCCACCTTTATCAATTCCTACGCAGGCAAGGCCTGCGCCAAGACGGGCAATAAACCGGGAGTGACCAGAGGCAATCAATGGATCCGCCTGAACAAGACTCTGGAACTTTTGGATACGCCGGGGATTTTGTGGCCCCGGTTTGAGAATCAGGAGGTAGGGGTTCATCTGGCTCTTATCGGTTCCATCAATGACGAGATTCTTGATAAGGAAGAACTGGCTCTTAAATTGATCAATTTTCTGAACAGCCGGTATCCTCAGGTCCTTAAGGAGCGGTTTGGAGAAGCCTTGGGAGAAGAGGGGGGTGACGAGGAAAGGCAGGATATGATTGCTGATCCCGCCCACGACGACGAAAGTCTTAAGGTTCTTAAGAGCATAGCCAGGATACGGGGATGCCTCGTAAAAGGCAGCGGGTATGATCTGAAGAAGGCGGCGAACCTTTTGCTGGACGACTTTCGCGGCGGGAAACTGGGAAGGATTACCCTGGAATTTCCTCCGGCTTAGACAGGCAGGAAGACACCTTGTCTGAAGGGTTACTATCACGAAAGAGGAATGGAGAGATTATGGCAGTGAGAACTTTGACAGGCGAAAAGCTTGAAAAAGAACTGGCCCGCCTGGAGGCCATGAAAGAATATGAATATACGTATGAGGCATGTTCCCATATCTGCGGAATCGACGAGGCGGGAAGGGGGCCCCTTGCAGGGCCAGTGGTGGCGGCTGCTGTGATTCTTCCAAAGGACTGTCAAATTCTGTATCTCAATGATTCCAAGAAGCTCTCCCAGCAAAAAAGAGAGTTTCTTTATGAGGAGATTACAAAAAAAGCCCTTGCCTATGGAATCGGTATGGCAAGTCCGGGACGCATTGATGAGATCAATATTCTTAGAGCCACCTATGAAGCCATGAGCCAGGCAGTGGA
The DNA here is from genome assembly GCA_910574345.1 of Clostridiaceae bacterium. Classification (GTDB taxonomy): domain Bacteria; phylum Bacillota; class Clostridia; order Lachnospirales; family Lachnospiraceae; genus UBA3402. Next base: position 172,507 of record CAJSZV010000008.1, read on the forward strand.
AAAGCTGGGAATCCTGCCGGATATTCTGCTGAACGACGCAGTGACCATACCGGGTATTGACATCATGCAGGTTCCTATTATAAAGGGGGATGCCAAGAGCGTGTCCATCGCTGCGGCCAGTATTCTCGCCAAAGTGACCAGGGACCGGATGATGACGGAATATGACAAAATATATCCTCAGTATGGATTTGCCAAACACAAAGGTTATGGGACAGCCCTGCATATAGAAGCTCTCCATAAACACGGGCCATGCCCCATTCACCGGCGGACCTTCCTTAAGAATTTTCACCTGGAGGACAAGAGTGGCACGGAAGAATCGTGAGAACAGGAGAATCATCGGCAGCCGTTACGAGGAAGCAGCGGCTGCTTTTTTAAAAGATCAGGGGTATGAGATTGTAGAGCGAAATTACAGAGACCGTCAGGGGGAGATCGACTTGATCGCAAGGGACGGCCCATACCTTGTGTTTGTGGAAGTGAAGTATCGGAAAGACACAGGGACGGGATATCCTGAGGAGGCGGTTCATGGGGGAAAGCAGAAAACAATACGGCGTACTGCTTCCTATTATATGTACAGCCGCGGACTTGGGGAAGAGACGCCGTGCAGGTTTGATGTGGTAGCCATTACGGGCAGCGAGATCCGGGTCATCAGAAACGCATTCTAGGATAAGGGTGAATTTCCCCAAGACACCGGCAGTCTGAAAAGGAGATGTGATCATGAAGATAGATTGGATACGAAAAGGCCATAAGCCTGTCATGACGGATGTGGAACGGGAAGGGGTTTCCTACCTTGCCTTTCCACTTCTTGAAGAGACAGGGATTGTGAGCCACGGATTTTCTACCAGAATCGGCGGAGTCAGCCAGGGAAAATACAGCACCATGAATTTTACCTTTACCAGAGGAGATAATCCGGAACATGTTATGGAAAATTACCGGCGCATGGCCAGGGCTTTAGGAGTGGATGAAACACGTATGGTTCTGTCCTGGCAGACCCACACCACCAATGTGAGGAAGGTCACAGAGGAGGACGCCGGAAAAGGGATTGTGAAGGAACGGGATTACGGCCAGGTGGACGGTCTGATTACGGATGTGCCCGGAATCACCCTGGTGACCTTTTATGCGGACTGTGTTCCCCTGTATTTTGTGGATCCGGTACATAAGGCCATCGGTCTGAGTCATTCCGGCTGGAGGGGAACCGTAAGACGCATGGGGCAGGTGACTCTTTCGGCCATGAAGGAGCACTACGGCACGCAGCCGGAGGATGTATTGTGCTGTATAGGCCCCAGCATCTGTCAGGACTGTTTTGAAGTGGGAGAAGAAGTGATTCTGGAGTTTCAGAAGGAATTTGACAAGAGCCATTGGACAGAGTTGTTCTACAAAAAGGATAACGGCAGGTATCAGCTGGATCTGTGGAAGGCCAATGAGATCATACTGGGGGAGGCAGGGGTGAGAAAAGAGCACATCCAAGTGACGGATATCTGTACCCACTGCAACCCGGAGTATTTGTTCTCCCACAGAACCTGCGGCAATGAGAGAGGCAATCTGGCGGCGTTTCTCTCGTTGAGGTAGACATTGGGTAACCCTCATCATCAAAAAGCAGCCCCCTTCATGATTGATATCATCGTGAATAGGGCTGTTTTTGATGATGCAGATGTCAGTCGCTTCCGGTAGAGCGATATCTTTGAATCCGCTCCTGGATTTTGAGGGTGGGAGACAGGGATTTGCCGATAGGCACATCATGATTCAGGGAGTTGATGATAGCAGCCAGGTATTTGCTCATATCCGCCTCCAGATACCATTTCCTTGAGAGAAGCTCTTCGGTGCGGTAGTTTAAGTTGGTGGTGATCACATAGTCTATGTAGCCTTTTTCATGAAATTCGTCGAATTTCTCCAGGCCGTTTGTGAACAAACCGAAGGTGCAGCAGATGACCACTTTCTTTGCCCTGCGTTCTTTTAATTCTTTGGCAGTGTCCAGCATACTCTCCCCGGAGGAGATCATGTCGTCAATAATCAGCACCGTCTTTCCTTCCACGGAAGAACCTAAGAATTCATGGGCTACAATAGGATTGCGGCCGCCCACGATTCTGGAATAGTCACGGCGCTTGTAAAACATGCCCATGTCAACACTCAGATTGTTGGCTAAGTATACGGCCCGGTCCATGGCGCCCTCGTCAGGGCTTATGACCATCAGGTGTTCCTTGTCAATGGTCAGGTCAGGGTCATAGCGCAGAAGGGCTTTGATAAACTGGTAAGTGGGCATAAAATTATCAAAACCATTGAGGGGAATGGCATTCTGCACTCTGGGATCGTGGGCGTCAAAGGTAATGATATTGGCAGCTCCCATGGCGACCAGCTCTTCCAGAGCCATAGCACAGTCTAAGGATTCCCTGGAACTTCTTTTGTGCTGCCTGCTCTCATAGAGAAAGGGCATGACGACGGTTACACGGTGGGCAGTGGCGGCAGTGACGCTGATGAGCCGTTTCAGATCCTGAAAATGATCATCCGGAGACATGTGGTTCACATGGCCGTACATGCGGTAGGTCAGGCTGTGATTGGTCACGTCAGCCATGGCGAAAATGTCGGTTCCGCGGGCCGATTCCGCAAGAACGGCCTTGGCCTCTCCCGAACCGAAGCGGGGACACTTAAAACTTAAAAGATAAGAATCTGCTCCGTAACCGCGGTAGTTTAAATCCGCTTTCCGGCGGATCAGTTCTTCCATATCGTGCCGGCGGAAAGCCACGATATGCTCATTTACCAGTGAAGCCAGTTCTTTACATCCCTCCAGGGCAGCCAGTTTTAACGGCGCCACAGGTAGGTAATCCTTAAATACATAATCATCTGCCATGAAAGAGATTCCTCCATATTCGTAGTGATGGCGACTTCAGGTTATAGATTAATTTATTTATACCATTTTTTTACAAAGCCAGTCAATCCATATCAGAGAAGTTTCCCAAAAAGTGCAATTTTTATGTAGGAATTATGGATGGGGAGGGGTCCGCCTGGGGAGGATTGGTGTATTCCCATTCGGGACCGCTTACGCTTAGGTTCGCCTAGCGTGCCGAAAAGCCGCCAGTGGCGGGTTTGAGTGCTCCCTGCAGCGGTACTAAGTCCGCAAAATACGCGGACTAAGGACCGGCGGGTCAAATATCCCTCATCGGGAATACACCAATCCTCCCCAGGCTACGCATTCCCATGCCTTAATTACAGAAAAATTGTTGATATGACGCGGGGAGCCAAATTTGTTTTATAGCAAAGAGGAAATACCTTAAAAGCACCACAATATACCAAGTGAATGCGATTCTTCAATTGAATAATCCCAGAACCCTCCCTTTACAAAAAATGGGAATCTTGCTATCATTAACTTAAGATGAGAAAGGAATGAAAGGATATGAGAAGAGGACATGTGATCAAGTCGGTGGATCCGGGGTCGATTGCAGAGGAATTGGGAGTGGAGGCGGGAGACCGCCTGTTATCCGTTAACGGACATGAGCCGGAGGACATCTTTGATTATGAATATTATATAAGAAATGAAGCCGTCACCGTGATCATATCAAAGGAGAATGGGGAGGAGTGGGAGCTGGATATTGAGAATGATTATGAGGATTTGGGGATTACCTTTGAGAACGGGCTTATGAGCGAATACCGTTCCTGCAGGAACCAATGTATTTTCTGTTTCATTGATCAGATGCCGAAGGGAATGAGGGATACCCTTTATTTTAAGGATGACGATTCCAGGCTTTCTTTTTTGCAGGGCAATTATGTTACACTGACCAATATGTCAGAAAAGGATGTGGAGCGGATTATCCGTTTTAAGCTGGCGCCTATTAACATATCCGTCCACACCACCAATCCTGCACTTCGCTGTGAGATGCTTCACAACCGGTTCGCGGGGGAGGCCTTAAAGATCATGGACAGGCTTTATGAGGCGGGGACTCCCATGAACGGACAGATCGTTATGTGCAAAGGAGTGAATGACGGGGAAGAACTGGAACGGACCATAAGGGATCTGACCGCCTATATTCCCTGCATGGAGAGTGTGTCCGTGGTTCCTGTGGGACTGTCCAAGTTTCGGGAAGGCCTTTATCCCCTTGAGCCGGTGACAAAGGAGGACGCTGTCCGCACCATAGAGATAGTGGAGAGGTGGCAGGAAAAGATCTGCAGGGAGCACGGAATTCATTTTATCCATGCCAGCGATGAGTTTTATATTCTGGCAGGATACGATATGCCGGAGGAGGAGAGATATGACGGATATGTCCAGCTTGAGAACGGGGTAGGCATGGTCCGGCTTTTTATGGATGAAGTCCGGGAAGCCTTAAAAGGGCTGGAGGGAGATGATCGGAAGGGGGAGATCTCCATAGCCACAGGGGTCCTGGCCTATGAATATATGAGCCGGGCTCTCGAAGAGATAAAAGGGAAATATCCGGGCATTACCGTACACCTGTACAAGATTGTCAATGAGTTTTTCGGGGAGCAGATTACAGTGGCCGGTCTGATTACCGGAGGGGACTTAATCAGGCAGTTAAAGGGCAGGCCTTTAGGGGAGCGGCTTTTGCTTCCGTCTGTCATGTTTCGCAGCGGAGAAGAGGTATTCCTGGATGATGTTACCAGGGAAGAGGTAAAAACCGCTTTACAAGTACGGGTTAATATTGTAAAATCAAGCGGACAAGATTTTGTGAACGCAGTGCTGTATCCCCAGAATGAAGAAGGAGCTCTTTTTTACGACGGATACGAATTGTCATATATGGAAGGAAAAGGAGACAAGGCATGAGTAAACCAATCGTAGCAATCGTAGGGCGTCCCAATGTGGGCAAGTCTACCTTGTTTAACGCAATCGCCGGGGATATGATTTCTATTGTGAAAGACACTCCCGGAGTGACCAGGGACCGGATCTACGCGGAGTGTACCTGGCTGAATATGAATTTTACATTGATTGATACCGGTGGAATCGAGCCGGATACCAGCGATATCATTTTGTCCCAGATGAGGGAGCAGGCACAGACCGCCATCTCCACGGCTGATGTGATTATCTTTATGGTGGATGTGCGCCAGGGGCTGGTGGACTCTGATTTCAGGGTGGCGGATATGCTGAGGAAGTCCAGAAAGCCCATTGTCCTTGTGGTCAATAAAGTGGACAGCTTACAGAAGTACGGCAACGACATTTATGAGTTTTACAACCTTGGAATCGGCGAGCCTTTTGCCGTTTCCGCGGCTTCCCGTCTTGGAATCGGCGATATGCTGGATGTGGTTACCAGTCATTTCAGCACAAAGGGTCTGGAGGAAGAGGAGGATGACCGCCCCAGGATCGCTATTGTGGGCAAGCCCAATGTGGGCAAGTCTTCCATTATTAATAAGCTGACCGGAGAGAACCGGGTGATTGTGTCCGATATAGCGGGAACCACCAGAGATGCGGTGGATACCAACGTAGTCCGGGGAGATACGGAATATGTCTTTATTGACACGGCGGGTCTTAGGAGAAAGAATAAGATCAAGGAAGAACTGGAACGGTATACCATTATCCGTGCGGTTACTGCCGTGGAGCGGGCGGATGTGGTTATCGTAGTCATAGACGCCACGGAAGGCGTGACGGAGCAGGACGCCAAGATCGCCGGGATCGCCCACGAAAGAGGAAAGGGCATTATCATCGCTGTGAATAAATGGGATGCCATAGAGAAGAATGACAAGACCATCTATGAATTTACGAAAAAGATTCAGAATACTCTTTCTTTTATGACCTATGCCGAGATGGTGTTCATCTCCGCCGTGACAGGTCAGAGGATGGAAAAGCTGTTTGAAATCATTGATATGGTGCGTCAGAATCAGAATCTGCGTGTATCCACAGGAGTGCTGAATGAGATTATGACCGAGGCAGTAGCCCTCAAGCAGCCTCCGTCAGACAAGGGAAAACGTCTGCGGCTTTACTACATTACCCAGGTGGCCGTGAAACCGCCTACTTTTGTAATATTTGTCAATGACAAGGAACTGATGCATTTTTCATATACCAGGTACTTGGAGAACCGGATTCGGGAGTCTTTTGGATTCAGGGGAACCGCTCTTAAGTTCATTATCAGAGAACGTTCAGGAAAGGATGCATAATATATGGAACGAATCATATGCCTTGTGTTGGGATATTGCTTCGGATTGTTTCAAACAGGATATCTCTACAGCAAAAAACATCATGTGGACATCAAAAAGGAGGGAAGCGGCAATTCCGGCAGCACCAATGTGCTTCGGGTTATGGGAGTGAAGGCCGGGATCATCGTGTTCTTAGGAGACGCGGGAAAAACCATTCTGGCCTGCGTGGCGGCCCGGATTCTGTTTGGAGGAAAAGCGGATATGGTAAATCTCTTAGTCCTCTATGCAGCTCTTGGGGCTATTCTGGGTCATAATTATCCCTTCTACATGCATTTTAACGGAGGCAAGGGGATTGCGTGCACGGCAGGACTTTTGGCGTCCATTGACTGGCGTCTTATGCTGATCTGCCTTATTGTGTTTGTGGTGATTGTGGCGGCTACCCGGTATGTGTCTCTTGGTTCATTGGTTGTGGTGAGTATTTTCATGGCCTGGATGGTGGTGTTCGGGATGATGGGAGAGTACGGGGTGCGTCCGGGCCTTCTGCCGGAATTTTACGGGGTGGCGGGAGTTATCGCGGCTCTTGCGTTCCTCAGACATCGGGCCAACTTAAACCGGCTTTTACATGGGACGGAGAATAAGATCGGTGTGAAGAAAAAGTAAGCTGTCATAGCAGAAAGCAGCAAAAGGGTCAGGAGGATATATGGCAAAAATCGGAATCATCGGAGCAGGGACCTGGGGCACGGCTCTGGGCCTTCTGCTGTATGGCAACGGACATGAGGTAATCTTATGGTCTGCTTTTGAGAGAGAAGCCAGTCATCTTAAGGAACGAAGAGAGCATCCCAACCTTCCGGGAGTTCATCTTCCGGATGATATGGAGTTTACGGCTTCTGTTGAGGAGGCTATGGAGGACAGGGAGGTTCTGGTTCTGGCAGTCCCGTCCATCTATGTAAGATCCACGGCAAAGGTCATGGCGCCTTTTTGCGGAGAAGGCCAGATCATCGTCAATGTGGCAAAGGGGATTGAGGAATCCACTCTCATGACTCTTTCCCAGGTCATCGAAGAGGAGCTTCCCAAAGCATATGTGGCGGTTCTGTCAGGCCCAAGCCACGCGGAGGAGGTAAGCCGGGGAATCCCTACTACCTGTGTGGTGGGTGCTCCGGACAGGGAAGGGGCACAGCGGATACAGAACCTGTTCATGAGCCCTGCGTTCCGGGTGTATATAAGTCCCGATGTACTGGGAATCGAACTGGGAGGTTCCCTGAAAAATGTTATAGCCCTGGCGGCGGGGATCGCCGACGGTCTGGAGTATGGAGACAACACCAAAGCAGCGCTGATCACCAGAGGAATCCACGAGATCGCCCGGCTGGGAATGAAGATGGGCGGAGCATTCGAGACCTTTAGCGGACTGTCAGGAATCGGAGATCTGATTGTCACCTGCGCCAGCATGCACAGCCGCAACCGAAGGGCTGGAATTCTTATGGGTAAGGGATATTCCATGGAAGAAGCCATGAAAGAAGTGAGTATGGTGGTGGAAGGTGTCTACTCAGCCAAAGCCGCCTGGAAACTGGCAGAGAAGTATCAGGTATCTATGCCCATCGTGGAACAGGTGAACCTGGTGCTGTTTGAGGGGAAGGATCCGAAAACAGCGGTTTCGGAGCTGATGATGCGGGATAAGACCAGCGAGGACGGCGGCAGGCTTTCGTGGAATCACCCAGGGGATCGAGAATGATATGGAAAAAAATGGAAACTGAAGCGAGAAAGAGCGCGACAGTTTCTTTTTTTTTGTGCCAAAATAATGAATGTAATGTGAATTGCTTAATGATGCTTAAAAAAGAGAAAGGAGACGATGATGGGGAATACTTACGGATACATTCGGGTAAGCAGCTGTGACCAGAACGAAGACAGGCAGTTGATTGCACTGAGAGAACTTGCCGTTCCGGCCAGGAATATTTTTATGGACAAACAGTCAGGGAAAGATTTTAATCGTCCCGAATATAGAAAAATGGTTCGGAGACTTAAAAAAGAGGATTTGCTGTATGTCAAAAGCATTGACAGGCTGGGGCGCAATTACACGGAGATCTTGGAACAATGGCGGATTCTGACAAGAGAAAAAGGCGTTGATATCGTAGTCCTGGACATGCCACTTTTGGATACCAGAAGGGGAAAGGATCTTATGGGCACGTTTTTAAGTGACATTGTTCTGCAGATTCTGTCTTTTGTAGCGGAGAATGAAAGAAGCAGCATTCATCAGCGCCAGGCCGAGGGGATCGCCGCAGCGAAAGCGAAAGGAGTACAGTTCGGTCGTCCGCTAAAGCCTCTGCCGGACAATTTTTACGAGATGTGTCAATTATGGAAGGCTGGGAAAATCACGGGGACAGCCGCTGCAAAAGCCTGCAACATGCCTTTGTCTACCTTTCGGTATCGGGCCAATTCATGAGAAAGATAAATGATCGGAAATGAAGATTTTACAATAATGTGTACTTTTTTGTAAATGACTTACAGCCCTTTACATAGAACAGAATACCACATAAAAGTCGGATTTTCAATACCTGAACCCTATAAAATTTCCAAAGTCTCCATGCCGGGACTCTGCAGATAAAGTGTACGAAAAAGTACACTTTATTGCTATGGGGAAAATCGGAGAATGGGGGCGTGAAAATATGAGGCATTCCACAAAAAAGCTGGATCTGACCGGTCAGAGGTATGGGAAACTGACGGTTTTGGAGCCGGCCCCCAATATAGGAACCAAGACAGCGTGGCTCTGTCGCTGCGACTGCGGTCAGGAGACAGTGGTCAGAACCTATCATCTGCGCAGCGGACACACGGTCAGCTGCGGTTGCATAGTGCCGGAAGGAGCTGGTGCAGGCCTTGGTTGCCTGACCTATGTAGATGGAACCTGTGTGGAAATGCTGAGGGCCAAGACGGTGAGACGGAATAATACCAGCGGTGTGCCGGGAGTGGACTGGAGAGTTTCCAAAGGGCTGTGGAGAGCTTCCATCTGCTTTAAGGGAAAGCGGTATTATCTTGGCAGCTACAAAAACTTCGAGGACGCAGTCAAAGCCCGCAGACGGGCGGAGGAAAACATGCATGACCGCTTTTTGAGCGAATTTGCTGCCAAGGCCTCACAAAAGGCTGCCGGCAGTTGATCCCCACAGGCAGCAGGCCAAGGGGGCATGTTTGCGGCGCGAAGCGAATGCTTTAGAGTATGTCCATTATCCTGCCTTAATCCGGCGGGTATTTGACATACGTGGACAGCCGCCAAGTCCGGAAAGTTCGGCAGGGCCGGTTGTGTTCACAAGAAAAAGAGGGAGAGGGGGAAAGGTATGCTTCAGGGAAGAATGCCTATGGCATGCCCCGCCGTCAACTGCGTCGATGACGGCGGGAGCAGAATCTGATATGACGCAGGGGCAAACCATGGGAAACCGTGGGGCAGCAAAGCTATGGGAACTAAGGTATCGTTCCGGACGACACGATGCTATGTTAGCCCGGCTGCTGGAACAGGGGCAACCCGTCTGAAAAGACGGCTTCGCAAAGCCAGGGGACTAAAGCATAAAATCCGGGAAAATCATCCGGAGAGTATGCCATGTCGGCCCAGCCGCCGGATACTTTGCATCCGAACGATGATTTAGCAAAGAAAGGAAGATTTATATGAAGTTAAAAAAAACCTTAAAAAGACTGCGCAGACGCGGCTTTGCTCTGCTGCTTGCCGCATTGGTAAGTATCAATGCTGTGCCGTGTACTGTTTTTGGTGCGGTAGATGAGGTGGATACCGTAAGCGAAGCTTTATCCGGCGAGGATTCGGACGAAGGCTCTGAGTCATGGGAAAGCACAGATACAGAATCTGCGTCGGAAGGAGACAATACCGGTGCTGATGCAGACGCAGAGGCGAATACGGACACAGAGGCAGATGACGGCAGTGACAAGGAAGTGACTGATACGGATTCTGACTCCGGTGACAGCACGGATGCCGGGACCGATACCGGATCTGGCGACGGCGCGGAGACTGACGGCGCTTCTGACCTTGAAGACAGCGCTGAGAGAGAGCCTGGTTCTGATTCCGATAGCAGTACAGAGAGAGAGCCCGGTTCTGATTCTGATGGCAGTACAGAGGCAGAGCCCGGTTCTGATTCTGATGGCAGTACAGAGGCAGAGTCCGGTTCTGATTCCGATGGCAGTACAGAGACAGAGCCCGGTTCTGATTCCGAAGGCAGTACAGAGGCAGAGCCCGGTTCTGATTCCGAAGGAAGCACCGAGACAGACGCCGGGTCGGAAGATCTTGGGGAAACGGATTCTGATTCCGATGGCAATACCGGGACCGAAACGGATACGGACTCTGGCAATGACGGCAATGCAGATGCGGATATGGATAATAACGAAAATGCTGACATGAATGAAGAGGGCAATGCAGAAACGGATGTAAATAAGGAGACGGACGGTGCTGACGGGAAGAATGATACGGAAGCAAAGGCGGATGATAAAGAGAATTCCCATATTTTATCTGACGGAAATGTTTTGGATACAAAACTCCCTGAAGATGCGAAATTGCCTGAAAAGCCGGAAATCCCCGTTGTTCCTGCAGAACCTTTGCCTGATGAAGTTCAGACATTTCTGGATGCAGTAAGCAATATTCCCGAAATTACAGGGGATAATCTGGAAGAGTATATTGAAAAGATCAGCGCTGCAATTGATGCTTATGCTGCGCTTCTGGAAGCCGGGCTGGAAGATTATGAAGGCGTGGCCGCTGCTTTGCAAAGGGCGGAGCTGGCCTATGGGGCAGCCGCCGAGACGTTGGGCTTGGGGACTGCGACATTCGCAAGTGAAGCAGAAAAGGTCATTACGGGCGAAGGCATGGAAATTGTTAAACAAAGCGGTGTAACAATCAATCCAGGTGCAGCCGCCCCAAGTGGCAATATAGGAAGGCCTGGAAATTTAAACAATTATGGCGGGACAATTGACAAAAAGGTTGAGGATGATGGATTTTATTATCGTTGTCCGACGAATACTATCGTGGGCAAGAATTGCGGCCATGTTGTTGCCCAGTACATTCCTGACGAATATTGCAATATAACTACTACACTCAGTAATGGAGCTATTATTGATAATGTGAATTATACAGTGGGGACTTTTCCTGGCACCCAAAATCCATGTATAAAACTCAATTATGGCAGTGTACAGCCAGGCACAACAAAAGTGGAGATGGAGTATTATGTCATTTACAATGTAAAGCATGAGTCTGGATATTGTACTTGCGGACGATATACCACTATCCCTTCCGATTATTCCTGGCATAAATACGATGTTACAGTTAATGCCGATTATATCTTGCGCTATGACCTTGACGGAGGTACAGGCAATATCGGTTCAACAACAAAAACCGTTCCCAAAACCTCTGAAAACTTAACGATTACAAAACAGGAACCGACACGTGACGGCTATAATTTTGTCGGATGGGAAGTAAAAGGACCGGATGGGAGTACAACCGTTTATAAAGCCAATGAAGTCATTACTTTGAATTGGGAAAAAGGCCCAACTGTTGAGCAGACATTAGTGGCGAAGTGGGAGAAGATCGCTGAGGGAGATGCGGATGCGGACGCCGATGATGATGCGGATAGTGACGCGGATGCGGATGCGGATAGTGACGCGGATGCGGATGCGGATAGTGACGCGGATGCGGATGCGGACAGCGATGCGGATAGTGACGCGGATGCGGATGCAGATAGTGATGCGGATGCCGACAGTGATGCAGATGCGGATGCAGATAGTGATGCGGATAGTGACGCGGATGCGGATGCGGATAGTGACGCGGATGCGGATGCAGATAGTGATGCGGATGCCGACAGTGATGCAGATGCGGATGCGGATAGTGACGCGGATGCGGATGCGGATAGTGACGCGGATGCGGATGCGGACAGCGATGCGGATAGTGACGCGGATGCGGATGCGGACAGCGATGCGGATGCCGACAGTGATGCAGATGCGGATGCAGATAGTGATGCGGATAGTGACGCGGATGCGGATGCGGATGCGGATAGTGACGCGGATGCGGATGCGGACAGTGATGCGGATAGTGACGCGGATGCGGATGCAGATAGTGATGCGGATGCCGACAGTGATGCAGATGCGGATAGTGACACCGATGCGGATAGTGACGCCGATGCGGACGCCGACAGTGACGCCGATGCGGACGCGGACAGCGATGCGGATAGTGACACGGATGCAGATGCCGACAGTGATGCGGACACCGATTCAGACTCCGATTCCGGCAGTGATACAGAGACACCGCCGACGAATATGTATACAAGAGTTGTATATGAAAGCAGCAGTGACGAAGATGTGGTTCCCACTGTAATTCCTCTTGCAGCCATTCCGAATCAAAATGTTCCTTTAGCGGAAATTCCTGATGAGGCTGTGCCCCTGGCAATGATTATTGACGAGGAGGTTCCTTTGGCAGGTCTTCCCAAAACAGGGGATACTTCCCAGGCATCAGGGCTTCTTGCACTGATTTCCGGAATGCTCCTTGCCCTGGTGGCTCTGGACGGAAAACGGCACAAAGAAAATCAGATGTAAAAAGCAAGTTCCTATGATATGCTGCGGCCCGAATAAACGGGCCGCAATTTTTCGATTACACGGAACACAGTCAAGTACGATTGAAATGGAGCCAAAACAATGAGTAAAGATAAAAGAAAAAAGATATGTTTCATCAGCACGGCGGCACTATTCGGTGTGGGGGCAGCGATTTTTTTGTTTCTCCATTTTGGCGGACACACGAAGCCCGGCATAACATCCTATAAAGAAAAATGTTCCCTGTTGGAAGAAACCGTACTGACAGAGGAGAATGAAAGGTTTCTGGGAAAAAGTCCTGCCGGCGGACAGGCCGGACATGCAGTATTTCTTTCTGTCTGCAATACGGCTGAGCGGGCCAGCGTATTCTGCGGAACCGGGCCGGATCTTTTGTCTGCCTGGAAACATGCGGATGCCCAGGTAATGGCCTTTTTAGAGAACAGCAACTTTGACCCTGTTTGGGTAAAAGCCGATGTGGTCTTCTTTTCCGATACCCTTGAGGAAGAAGAATTCATTCAGAAAATTCTGGCCGCACGTCACGAATTTTACCGGTATGGCGTGGCTTTTGATAAACATTTTCAGACAGCGCTTTTGGAGGCAGAGTTAAACGGAGCAAAGATTTATGACTATGACAACGGCGGCATTCAGATAGAGGAACTGAACCGATATTTGGAGAAAGCTGACAGGAAGCCTTTGGAAACTCTTCCTCCGGTCTATACGGTCTTCCGGTGTGCGGGGTGGCTCTGTGATGAAAATAAACATGTGTATGAACTGAGTCGGGACGGTCTGGAATATGGAAGGAGGCACATAAGCCCCATTGACAAAGACTATGCCAGACAATTGATTGTGAATGCCTCATCCTTTCTCATGGATCAGGTGAAGGACGACGGTTCTTTCATTTACGGAATCTATCCGCGTTTTGACAGGGAGATTGATAACTACAATATCGTACGCCACGCCAGTACTCTGTGGTCCTTAATCTGCAGATACCGCCTGGAACCGGAAAAAGAGCTGGAGGAGAAGATTGACATGACTATTGATTACATGCTTGCCAAAGTAGTCTATGACTCTCATGGGCGTGCCTTTTTATATGAAGAGAAAGACGACGAAATCAAGTTAGGCGGCTGCGGAATTGCCGTAGTTGCCCTGACGGAGTACATGGATGTATTTCAGAGCGACAAATATGAAGAGGTGTGCCATGATCTGGGGAACGGAATTTTATCTATGATGGACCAGTCCACAGGAGAGTACTATCATGTTCTCAATGGGGATTTTACCAGAAAGGAAGAATTCCGCACGGTTTACTATGACGGCGAGGCCACATTTGCCTTATGCCGGCTTTATGGCCTTACAAAAGATCCCCAGTGGCTTCAGGGGGCGAAAAAAGGAGTGGACCATTTTATTCAGGAGGACTACACCAGATACAAGGATCATTGGGTAGCATACAGTATGAACGAGATTACAAAATATGTGCCGGATTGTGAAGAATACTATGATTTTGCACTGAAAAACGCCCAGGTGAATCTGGAGACAATCTATAATCGGGATACCACTTATCATACCTATCTGGAACTTTTAATGGCAACCTTTGAGACGTACTGCCGGATGACGGAACATGGCTGCAGGCCCAAGGACTTTGATCTGGAGATGTTTCTGGATACCATCTATACAAGAGCAGACCGCCAGCTAAACGGTTATTTTTATCCGGAGTATGCCATGTATATGAGAAATCCTCAGAGAATCTTAGATACATTTATGGTACGTCACGACGGATACCGGGTCCGAATTGATGATGTACAGCATAACATTGGCGGGTATTATCTCTATTTTAAAAATTATGACAAGTTGGTATCCATGGGATTGAGAGAGAGATAAGGGGAATGTTTTTTTCATTGCTTTCACTCTGTCTCTTCTCACATTTTATACAGCAAAATGTATTATATTATAACCAGAAGGAATATTACGTATAACTTCTATGTAGGGGCTTTATTAAAGGAAAGTGTTGACAAGCGAAAATGATAAAGCTATAATGTAAAAAGTTTTACATAAAATGCTTGCATATTTATGAGGAGGAGAATATTATGAAAAAACTGATTACATTAGGTTTGACAGCAGCCATGGTTGCTTCCTTAACTGCCTGCGGCGGAGGAAGCGGCGCAGATGCCACTACTGCGGCAGCAGGGGGAGACAGCACTACAGCAGCGGCAGGCACAGGGGACGCTACAGCAGCGGCGGATAATTCCGGCGCGGGAGAAGCAGCAGGGGGCACGTTTAAGATCGGTGTCATCGGACCTTTAACCGGTCCTGCGGCAGCTTACGGCATTGCGGTACAGAACGGTGCTGACCTGGCTGTAAAAGAGATCAATGCGGCAGGCGGAGCTAACGGAATTATGTTTGAGGCCAACGCCCAGGATGACGAGCATGATGCTCAGAAGTCCGTGAACGCTTACAACACATTAAAAGACTGGGGCGCTCAGGCTATCGTAGGTTCCACCACATCCGATCCATGTATCGCAGTGGCAGCCGAGACTTCCAATGACAATATGTTCCAGATTACTCCATCCGGATCCGCTGTAGAGTGCGTATCTCCGGAGAACGTGTTCCGTGTATGTTTTGCAGACCCGGATCAGGGAACGGCTTCCGCTGTTTATATCGGCGAGAACAAACTGGCTTCCAAAGTTGCCGTGATCTATGACAGCTCCACAACATATTCTTCCGGTATCCGTGAGGCCTTTGTGAAGGAAGCGGGAAACCAGGGAATCGAGATTGTGGCGGACGAAGCATTTACTGCAGACAATGCAACAGACTTTTCCGTACAGCTTGACAAGGCAAAAGATGCCGGCGCAGAGCTGGTATTCCTTCCGATTTACTATCAGGAGGCTTCCGTAATCTTAAAGCAGGCGCATGACAAGGACTTTGCTCCGGTTTTCTTCGGATGTGACGGTATGGACGGTATCTTAACGGTTGAAAACTTCGATACCTCCCTTGCAGAAGGCCTTATGCTTCTTACCCCGTTCTCCACAACAGAGGAAAGCAGCAAGGCGTTTACGGAAGACTATGTTGCCGCTTACGGCATTGAACCCAACCAGTTTGCCGCCGATTCTTACGATGCGGTATATGCCATCAAGGCAGCAGTTGAGAAGTCCGGCGTAACGGCTGATATGAGTTACTCTGATGTCTGCGACGCGCTGAAGGGCGCCATGACCGAGATCAGCATCGACGGTCTGACTGGTGCAGGCATGACCTGGAACGCTACCGGCGAGCCCGACAAGGCTCCTAAGGCTGTTAAGATTGTGAACGGCGTCTATGAGATGCAGTAAGATGGTTGGTCCATAGATCCGGAGAAGGGTCGTCGTTATGACGGCCCTTCTCTTGTAATGATTTCTTTGGTCTTGCGCAATGTTTCTACCTGTGATATAATTCGACATAATATTGTTCATAGGAAGGGGATGATCCGCCCCTTTCCATAAAAACAAGAATGATAAAGGGGTTGGCAAAGATATGAGTTTTCTGTCTTATTTAATTAACGGAATCAGCCTGGGCAGCATCTATGCGATCATCGCACTTGGATATACCATGGTGTACGGAATTGCCAGAATGCTGAATTTTGCCCATGGAGATATTATTATGGTGGGAGGATTTGCCATTTTTACCATGGTCAGCACTTTGGGAATGGCTCCTATGGTGGGAGTCGTCACGGCAGTGGCTGTGTGCACCATTCTCGGCGTGACCATAGAATTTGTGGCTTACCGTCCCTTGAGAGGCGCTTCCTCCCTGGCTGTTCTGATCACGGCTATCGGTGTCAGCTATCTTCTGCAGAACCTGGCCCTTCTGATTTTCGGTTCCAATGCCCGCCAGTTCACCTCAGTAGTGAATATTCCAAGCTTAAAGCTGGCTGACGGACGCCTGTCCATATCGGGGGAGACTATGGTTACCATTGCCGCCTGCATCGTCATTATGATTGCTCTTACCACATTTATTAATAAGACGAAGGTGGGGCAGGCCATGCTTGCCGTGTCGGAAGACAAGGGGGCCGCTGCGCTCATGGGAATTAATGTGAACAGAACCATTGCCATTACTTTTGCCATCGGTTCTGCCTTAGCGGCCGTGGCAGGAGCCCTTTTGTGCTCTACTTATCCGTCCCTGACCCCTTATACCGGTTCTATGCCGGGTATCAAGGCCTTTGTGGCCGCCGTGTTCGGAGGTATCGGTTCCATACCGGGCGCATTGCTTGGAGGAATTATCCTGGGAGTTGTGGAGAACCTGTCAAAAGCCTATATCTCATCCCAGCTGTCGGATGCCATTGTGTTTTCCCTTCTGATCATTATTCTTCTGGTACGTCCTACAGGAATTATGGGGAAGAAGATTAATGAGAAAGTGTAGGTGCGGAGCATGAAAAAGAATAAAATACTGATTCAGAACAGTATCACATATGGGTTGGTTATGGGCTTTTGGGTAATCATTCAGGCCTTGTCTGCAGGAGGGCTTGTGTCCAGCCTGATGAAAGGTCTTTTAGTTCCTTTGTGTATCTATGCAATCCTGGCAGTTTCTTTAAACCTCACCGTGGGTATCTTAGGGGAATTGAGTCTGGGCCATGCCGGGTTTATGTGTGTAGGCGCTTTTTCCGGGGCCTTCTTTACCAGATGTATGGAGGAGGTCATTCCAAGCGTGGGCCTTCGGTTTTTTATCGCCTTGGTTTTAGGCGCGGCAGTAGCGGGAGTCTTTGGAATCCTTATCGGCATCCCGGTTCTTCGGCTGAAAGGCGATTATCTGGCTATTGTAACCCTGGCTTTTGGAGAGATCATCAAGAACCTGATCAATGTTATGTATATAGGAAAGGACGCAAAGGGATTTCATTTTTCAATTAAGGACACCTTATCCCTGGGGATGGATGATACAGGAGTCGTTATAGTAAAGGGGGCTCAGGGGATTACGGGAACTCCCAGAGCCGCCACCTTTACCGTGGGGATTATCCTGCTGTTAATCACATTGGTAATCGTGCTGAACCTGATCAATTCCCGCACAGGCCGGGCGATTATGTCTATCCGTGACAACCGTATCGCGGCGGAGTCCATAGGAATCAATATTACAAAATATAAATTAATGGCATTTTCCATATCTGCAGCCCTTGCGGGAATGGCCGGGGTTTTGTATGCCCACAGTCTTTCCACTCTGGCAGCCACCTCAGCCAACTTTGGTTATAATAAGTCAATTTTGATTCTGGTTTTTGTGGTTCTTGGCGGCCTTGGCAATATCAGGGGATCCGTGATTGCCGCCATTGTTTTGACGGCCCTTCCCGAGATGCTTCGAGGTCTCAACGACTACCGTATGCTGATCTATGCTGTTGTGCTCATTGTCATGATGCTGTTTAACTCCAGCCCCAAGGCCATTGAGATGCGTTCCGTGTTCATGGATAAGATCAAGCACAAGAAATCTGCTGCAAAGGAGGCTTAAAGCTATGGCAATGTTGGAAGTAAAGAATCTCGGCATTTCCTTCGGCGGTCTGAAGGCGGTGGATAATTTTAATATAACCATTGAAAAAGGGGAATTGTACGGTCTCATCGGCCCTAACGGCGCGGGAAAGACTACGGTGTTCAACCTTTTGACAGGCGTATATAAGCCGGCTCTGGGAACGATTCATCTGGACGGAAGGAATATAACGGGGAAAAAGACCATTGAGATCAACCAGGACGGTATTGCCAGAACCTTTCAGAATATTCGTCTGTTTAAAGAGCTGAGTGTACTGGATAATGTAAAGGTGGGTCTTCACAATCATCATCCTTATTCTACCCTTGAGGGGATCTTCCGTCTCCCCAGGTATTATAAGGTGGAGAAAGAGATGAATGAGCGGGCCATGGAACTTTTGAAGGTTTTTGACTTGGATCATGAGTATGATTATAAAGCGTCCAATCTCCCTTACGGCAAGCAGAGAAAACTGGAGATCGCAAGGGCTCTGGCTACGGATCCAAAGCTCCTTCTTTTGGATGAGCCGGCAGCGGGCATGAATCCCAATGAGACGGCGGAGCTGATGGAGACCATCCGCTTCGTGCGGAAAGAATTTGACATGACCATATTGCTGATCGAACATGATATGAAGCTGGTATCCGGTATCTGTGAAAAGCTGACCGTACTGAATTTCGGCCAGGTACTGACTCAGGGAGAGACCTCGGCGGTGCTCAACGATAAGCGGGTTATCACGGCATATCTTGGAGAGTAGGAGGAGAGGATGCTATGGCGATACTGGAAGTAAAAGATCTGGAAGTATACTACGGTGTGATCCAGGCCATTAAAGGAATCTCCTTTGAGGTGAATCAGGGAGAGATTATTGCCCTCATCGGGGCCAACGGCGCAGGGAAGACTACCACACTGCAGACGATTACAGGACTCATACCTGCCAAGGCGGGAAAGATTATCTATGAGGGTAATGATATCACAAAAATTGCCAGCCATAAGCTGGTTTCCTTAGGCATTGCCCATGTGCCGGAAGGAAGAAGGGTGTTTGCACAGCTCACCGTGCTTCAGAATCTGAAACTGGGCGCTTATACCAGGAGAGATAAAAAAGAGATTGATGAGACTTTGGAGAACATTTATAAACGGTTTCCCCGCCTGGAGGAAAGGAAGAACCAGCCTGCCGGAACCTTAAGCGGCGGGGAACAGCAGATGCTTGCTATGGGAAGGGCCCTTATGTCCCATCCTAAGCTGATCGTTATGGACGAGCCGTCCATGGGCCTTTCTCCCATCTATGTAAACGAGATTTTCGATATCATTAAGGAGATCAATGAGAGCGGGACCACAGTTCTTTTAGTGGAGCAGAATGCCAAGAAGGCTTTGGCCATTGCCCATAAGGCATATGTTCTGGAGACGGGAAAGATCGTTCTCAGCGGCGAAGCCAAGGAACTGATGAATGACGATTCTGTGAAGAAGGCATATTTGAGCGAGTAAATAACATAGTTAATCAATGGTTTATGATACAGGACTTAACCGGCACCGCTTTAAGAGAGAAAGGGGGCGGTTAGGTCCTGTTTTTATGCCCCTCCTAATCAATTTCAGAGACTAAGGGGATCATCCTGGAACTGGCAAGAAGGCCCTCATACCAGAACTGGCCCGTATCCGCCTCGGCGGCGTCATGGGGAAGGGTCCCTTTGGTCTGCAGTATTTCCTCACAGACGAGAGCCATGATCCTTCCTTTCACACCTGTTTGCCCGCCCTGCTCAAATTGGCTAAGACAATAGGAAACCGTGTACTGCCCGTACTTTTTAAGTTCCAGGTATTCACTGTTTTGCTGGCCGGGGATGGTCTGAGGGTCAAAGGAAAGGCCGGGGCCGGAACACAAGTCCTGGAAAAGACGACCGATGACGGCATCTGTATCCAGGCCTGTGGCCTGTACTGCCTGACTGTAGCAGCTTTGCTGCTGTCTGATAATATATTTCTGGCTGTCAATACCGTCACGGACCAGGTGAGTCGGAAACTTCTTTTCGATATCTGGCACATAATAGCTGCCGTTCCGGGGCTCCCAGTATTCTTTTAAGATATAGGAGCCCTGATCCTTGTAAAAAGTGAGCACAGTGGGGATATGGCAGCCACCCCTGTCTTCCAGGCCCTTTTCCGAGACCAGATATTGCATATAAAGTACCCATCCGTAACATATTATTGTTTCGGCAGCACTGTTTTCCGGGGAGGCGGCAGATGTCATTTCCAGCATTAGAAAATCGCAGCAGGCGAAATCGAAATCGGGTAAGTAAGAGCCTTTCTTTTTTTCCATGACAGCGTCATAAATAGCCTGATCTAAAGGCGGCAGAGTTTCTTTTGCAGTCTCGCCTTCTTTCTCCTGGTCTGTTTCCAGGGTAACTGCTTGATCGGAACCGTCTCCTAAGCCGGAAAGTTCGTAAAGATCCCAAGGAACAAAGTCAATGGCAAGCTGTTCTTCCTGTGGAAGAAGGTTGTACCATTCCAGCCATGTTATGGTATCTTCCGTCAGAGCCTCTCTGGGATACCACCGGCCTGCATACGGAATCATGGAAGGGGCCGGGGAGGTTTCTTCTTTTATGATATCCGTTTTTTCCGGGGGATTTGTCAGAAAACATACTGCCGCCGCCATGCAGACGGCCAAAGCCCCAGTGATTATCCAGAAGGTTGGTTTTTTGTAATGCAGTATTTTGTTCACTCTCTCCTTCACATTGTTTTCTCCAAAGGCAAGAGGGCAGGCGTTTACCAGCCTCCGCTGCATACTGAAGGATACCAGGGTTTGGGAATAGGCTTTTTTCTCGTCAAGATTCATATCCCGGATTACCTTTTCATCACAGGCAAGTTCAATATCCCGGCAGAAAAGGACATAAGCGGCCCATACAAGGGGATGGAACCAGTATACGGACAGCAGCAG
The DNA here is from genome assembly GCA_910574345.1 of Clostridiaceae bacterium. Taxonomy (GTDB): domain Bacteria; phylum Bacillota; class Clostridia; order Lachnospirales; family Lachnospiraceae; genus UBA3402. Next base: position 193,517 of record CAJSZV010000008.1, read on the forward strand.
ATACCCTAAAGGCTTCCACCAGTGGTCCCGGCGTTTTATATGGGCTTTTTCGTGGGCCAGGACGTAGAAAAGTTCCTCTTCTCCTATGGTGGAGGGGAGATAAATTCCTGGCCGGAAGATTCCCAGGATGAAAGGGGAGCCGATATGGTCGCAAAGCCGGATATCCTTTTTGAGAGGGATGGATTCCTCCACGATTTTGCGCAGCCTAAGGCAGCTTATGAGAGCACTGAAAAGGAGGGCCAGAAAGCCTAAAAGCCACAAAATGCCGGCAGCATACATCCAGAATTGCAGAGGATTTATGCTGGCTGTGGGAGTGGGGGCAAAGACATGGCTGAAACTTGGATTAACCACGGCGTTGAGTTCGGGGATTCCACTGGTAATCGAAGGGCGACGGGCATATCGGACCGTGTAAGGGCTGAGCAGCTGTCTGCTTGGAATCAGGCTCATAGGACTTTCCAGCAAGAACGGACACAAAAGTCGGACCGCCACAATTCCCCAGAGAATACAACTCATCCACCGCGGGGCCCTTTTCATAAAGTGTCTCAGAACCATGACAGCCAGAATCAGCCATCCGGCGGCAGAGCTCATGTTCAGTAACTGAAGAAAAATTCTGTCCAAATATCATTCCTCCTCTGTCTGGTCAATTATGGCCTGGATTTTGGCGGCTTCCTCCGGTGTCAGGGTATTTTTGCCTGTAAAAGCGGCTATAAATGCAGGCAGAGAACCATGAAAGGTATCCTCCACAAACTTTCTGCTCTGCATGGAGAGAAATTCCCGGCGGGAAATCAGGGAGGTAACGGTTCCCTTTGTATTGACAAACAATCCCTTTTCACACAGGCGCTTTACCACCGTGTGGGTGGTGGTTCTTTTCCACTGAAATGTCTTTTCCGCCATTTTCACAAGTTCCGAAGTGGTCACCGGTTCCTGTTCCCAGATCATATCCGCGAAACGTGATTCAATTACCCCTAACTGGATTTCCATAATAGAATTCCTCCTTTCAGTTACAAGTGTACTCTGCAGATCTTCTTCGCCCTTTAGGCAGAGACTATACAGAGTAGTCTTCATATACAGACTACACCATATAGTCTCTGATGTCAAGACAAAAATCGAAAAAAGGCCGCATAAACCATGGGACGGACGGCATTTTCATTGGGAAGACGAGAAAAAAGAATAACCGGATACCCTCCTGCATATATTGTAACAGCACAGCAAGGGGGTATTTTTATGGAGCAATTTTCTGTATACAATGATATCAAAGCAAGAACCGGAGGCGAGATCTACTTAGGAGTCGTGGGTCCTGTCAGGACAGGCAAATCCACATTCATCAAGCGGTTCATGGAGCTTATGGTGCTTCCGGAGATGGAGGACGAACACAGCCGGACCCAGGCCAGGGATGAACTTCCCCAGAGCGCGGCGGGCAAGACCATTATGACTACGGAGCCCAAGTTTATTCCCAAGGAGGCGGCTCAGGTGACTCTCGGAGACGGCATCGACGTGTCCGTGCGTCTCATTGACTGTGTGGGATTCATGATTGACGGCGCTGCCGGTCATATTGAAAACGACAGCGAGAGGCTGGTAAAGACGCCCTGGTATGACTACCAGATTCCTTTTACCAAGGCGGCGGAGATCGGAACACGGAAAGTAATCACCGACCATTCCACCATAGGGATCGTGGTGACTACAGATGGGACAATCGGAGACATCAAGCGGCCTGCCTACGCTCCGGCGGAGGAAAGGACTGTGGGAGAGTTAAAAGAGCTTGGCAAACCCTTTATCATGCTTCTCAACTCCGTAAAGCCTTTTTCCGATGATACCAGGCAGCTGGCGGCGGAACTGGCGGAAAAATACGGCGTATCCGTACTGCCCATTAACTGTGAGCAGCTTAAGAAAGAAGATATCTTACATATTTTGGAACAGATCTTAAAAGAGTTTCCCGTAACCCAGATGAATTTCAGCATTCCCAAATGGCTGGAGATACTCCCTTCTGACCACTGGCTGAAGGCTGGAGTGATCCAGTGTGTCAAGGACCTTTTGGGCAAGGTTAACCAGATGAAGGACGTGGCCGGCGCTTTGGGCGATGTGGTGACAGACGTGGTCAGAGGAATGAAAGCCGACAAAATGGATCTGTCCAACGGAACCGTCTCCGTGGATGTCAATGTAGATGACCATTATTATTTTGAAATCTTAAGCGATTATGTAGGGATTCCCATAGGCGGCGAATATCAGCTGATGCAGCAGCTCCGCTCTCTGGCCAGAATGAAACAGGAGTACGAAAAGGTTCAGAACGCCATGTCCCAGGTCCGTCTCAGGGGCTATGGCGTGGTGACTCCGGAGAAATCGGAGATTATCCTGGATGAGCCCCAGGTCATTCGCCACGGCAACAAATATGGTGTGAAGATGCGGGCGGAAGCACCGTCCATCAATATGATAAAAGCCCATATCGAGACCGAGATCGCCCCGATCGTGGGAAGCCAGCAGCAGGCGGAAGACCTGATCGCCTATATCAAGCAGAATGCAAGGGAGGGCGATGAAGGGATATGGAATACTAACATCTTCGGGAAATCCATTGAGCAGATTGTGGAGGACGGAATTCAGGCCAAAGTATCCCAGCTGACGGAAGACTGCCAGATGAAACTCCAGGATACCCTTCAAAAGATTATTAACGATAGCAAGGGAGGGATGATCTGTATTATTATCTGATACGAAAGATACAGATTTTGCAGACCTGCAATCCGCCATCAGGGCACAGGGCCTGAAGGTTTGAGCCGCGGCCGGTCACTTTTCTGATCAGCCAGGAGCCTTAACCTCAAAGAGCTGTGCCCGTTACTGTTCACAGGGTACCTGTGGACAGTAACCTGTGCCCTGCTTTGTCTGTGTCTGTAAAGAAAGTGTTCTTGCCAGAGGATTCATCCCGTGTTAAAATCTGTCGTAGGAAATCCATACTTTCAATACAAGGAGTGAAACATAAGGATGAACGGGAAAGCAGACATAAAAAACCAATTGGAACAATATATCCCCTGGAATGAGCAGGAACGTAAGGACAGAGAGGTGATTTTAAACGCTCTCATGAGCCAGCCGGATATTTTTTGCCGCACGAACCTGATCAATCACATGACGGCATCTGCATGGGTGGTGAACAGGCGGCGGGACAGGCTTCTTATGGTCTATCACAACATCTACAATTCCTGGTCCTGGCTGGGGGGCCATGCAGACGGGGAGGAAGATCTTCTGTCTGTGGCTATAAGAGAGGTAAAAGAGGAAAGCGGCATAAAACAGGTGGCCCCTGTGTCTGAGGAGATCTTTTCCGTGGAAGTACTGACTGTAGACGGCCATGAGAAAAAAGGGATCTATGTGCCCAGCCACCTCCATCTGAATGTGACATATCTTCTGGAGGCCCATGATGGGGAAAGCCTGAAAATCAAGGCGGATGAGAACAGCGGCGTGGCCTGGTTCGGGCTTTCAGAGGCCGTAGACGCCTCCACGGAACCATGGTTTCAGGAGCGGATCTATAAGAAATTAAATGAAAAGCTGAATAAATACCTGCAATAGTCGTTGCAAAATGGGACAAGTTGATATATACTAGGAAAAGAATTCTAAGAGAAAAGGATGGAGCGAACATGGCATTATTAGAGACATGGCGGAATTTAGCCTATGGCGACGGCCTGAATGATAAAGAGAGAGAAAAATTATGGTCCGGGTATTTTGCGATTGAGAAGGGGATTTATGAGCAGATCTTATCAGAACCGTCTCAGGTTATCGAAGGAACGGTAAAAGAACTGGCACAGAAGTATGAGACAGAGATTCTTATTATGACCGGTTTTCTGGATGGAATTAACGAGAGCCTTAAGGAATATCAGAACCCTATCGACACCATGGAGGAAGACACTGTGGTGAAGATCGAGATCGACCCGGAAAAGCTGTACTACAACATGGTGGAGGCCAAAGCTGACTGGCTTTACAATCTTCCCATGTGGGATGAGATTCTGACCCAGGAGAAGCGCAAAGAACTCTATAAGGCACAGAAGGCTTCGGGAACCATTGTAAAGGGCCATAAGGTAGGCAGAAATGATCCCTGTCCATGCGGAAGCGGATTAAAGTATAAGAAGTGCTGCGGAAAGAATCAGTAAAACCATATAAAAGCAGAGACATCATGGGATGGCCTCTGCTTTTTTAGCAGATGGCGACGGGAGTGGATAAGGTGGAGGCATACACAGGTTTTGCGGAAGTTTATGATACATTTATGGATAATATCCCATATAAAGAGTGGGCAAAATATATCCAGGGGCTCCTTGAGGAATATGGCATCCGGGACGGTCTGGTGCTGGAGCTGGGGTGTGGGACGGGAACTGTGACAGAGCTTTTGGCAGAGGCGGGATATGATATGATCGGCGTGGACAATTCCGGGGAGATGCTTGGGACTGCCATTGAAAAGAGGGAGGAGTCAGGACATGATATCCTTTATCTCTGCCAGGACATGCGGGAATTTGAACTGTACGGCACTGTGAGAGCCGTGGTGTCTGTCTGTGATTCCATGAATTATATAACGGAGTATGAGGATTTGGTTAAAGTATTTCGTCTTGTGAACAATTATCTGGACCCCGGCGGTTTTTTTATCTTTGACTTAAATACCCCATACAAATACCGGGAGATTCTGGGGGATAACACCTTCGCTGAGAGCCGGGAGGATTCGGCCTTTATCTGGGAGAATATGTTTGATGAAGAAACAGGGGTCAATGAATATGACCTGACCTTGTTTGTCCGGGAAAAGGAAGGGGTCTACAGCCGGTATGAGGAGACCCATTTTCAGAAAGCTTATACAGATCAGGAGATCATCAGGGCTCTTAAAAAGGCAGGCATGGAACCTGTGGCTATGTATGATGCATTTACCAGGGAGCCGGTAAGGGAAGACAGCCAGCGCATCTATGTGATCGCAAGGGAATGGGGGAAGAGGTAATATGCGGAGATATTTTCTGTGAACAAGAAAGCATGTCTTCTTGTATGCAAAGGGAGAAAGTGAGGAATAAAACATATGAAGGATTATATTGTGAGAGCTGCGGCGGCAGGAGGACAGGTCCGTGCATTTGCGGCAGTTACCAAAGACATGGCAGAGAAGGCCAGAGCCAGCCACAATACAAGCCCTGTTGCCACGGCAGCCTTAGGGCGGCTTTTGACGGCGGGGGCTATGATGGGAGCCATGATGAAGAACCCCGATGATCTTCTGACCTTAAAGATCGACTGTGACGGCCCCATCGGAGGATTGACTGTGACGGCGGACTCTAAGGGGAATGTGAAGGGATATGTGAACAACCCTATGGTAGTGCTGCCCTGCAACAGCAAGGGCAAGCTGGACGTGGGGGGAGCCCTGGGACTGGGAGTCTTAAACGTCATACAGGATATCGGGTTAAAGGAGCCCTATGTAGGGCAGACCATTCTGGTAAGCGGTGAGATTGCGGAAGATCTGACCTATTATTATGCCACGTCAGAACAGACACCCTCAAGCGTGGCCTTAGGGGTGCTGATGAACAAGAACAATACGGTGAGGCAGGCAGGGGGATTTATCATCCAGCTGATGCCGGGGGCTTCGGAAGAGATCATCGGTGCTCTGGAGACAAGGCTTGGGGAGATGGCTTCGGTTACCTCCCTCTTGGACGAGGGCATGACCCCGGAGGAGATTTTGGAGTACATCCTTAGAGACATGGACCTTGAGATCACGGACAGACTTGACACCGGGTTTTACTGTAACTGTGATAAAAGGAGGGTGGAGAAGGCGCTGATCAGCATCGGCAGACAGGAGCTTAAAGAGATGATTGACGAAGGGAAATCCATCGAGATGAACTGTCATTTCTGCAATACCCGTTATGAGTTTACGGTGGAGGAGCTGAAAAGACTTTATGACAGGGCCTGTGTATAACAAAAAATGCGTCCGTGGGGGCGCATTTTTGCTTAATCAAAGTACGGTGTAGCAATTTCTTCATCTTACATAGATAACTTATATCCACCGGAGGATTCCGCAAGGAATCCTTCTTTTGGATGGGCATCCTGACTTAACCGGACGATAAGATATATATAGAATAGGAAAGGTACACTGATAACTAGATGATTATAATTTGGTTACGTTTGTAGCCTGTGGTCCTTTGGCGCCTTCGATCACGTCAAACTCAACAGCAGCGCCCTCGTCCAGTGACTTGTAGCCATCCATGTTCAGACCTGAGTAGTGAACGAATACATCGTTGCCTTCCTCATCACAGATGAAGCCATAACCCTTCTGATTGTTGAACCACTTTACTGTACCCTTGCTCATGATGTAATACCTCCAAGTTAAATATAAAAATAAGTGTTTTGCTGCAAAACTATTTTGCAACTGACCTAAGAATAGCATAATTGGCAATCAGTGTCAAATGGTTTTGCATGATATTACGCAAGTATTTCGTCGACGTTTACAGGGCGGGGAAAAACGGTTAAAAACAGCCTGGTTCAGCCTTTACACCTTTAAAATAATACATTATAATGGTGTGAGACAAAAAAGGGCAGGAGGACGAGGGGATGATAAAATTTCAGAATGCGGGAAAGCATTTCAGGACGATTACAGAGCACAAGCTGCTGGTGATGAAATACTGCTTTCAGGTGGGTCTGTACCGTCAGGGGCTGCTCCACGATCTGTCAAAGTATGGGGCGGAAGAATTCTTAAGCGGGGTGTACTATTATCAGGGAAACAGAAGCCCTCATGCTGCTGCCAGAGAGATTCACGGCTTTTCCAAAGCCTGGCTCCATCATAAGGGGCGGAACAAACATCATTTCGAATACTGGATTGATTACACGGTGAACAAGGAGGACGGTCTTGTGGGCCACAAGATGCCGGTCAACTATGTCATTGAGATGGTTATGGACCGGATTGCGGCAAGCAAAGTGTACAAAGGGAAAGAATATACGGACAGAAGTCCCCTGGAGTACTATGAGAGGGAGAAGAGATATATTCTGCTTCATCCTGAGACAAGGGCTCTTCTTGAGAGACTTTTGCATATGCTGGCCAGGAAGGGGGAGAAGAGAACCTTTGCCTATATACGCTGGCTGCTGAGAAAGGAAAGATTCGGGAACGAAACCTAGCGCAATATCAATTGACATCCCTATGGGCTCTTTTGCCGTCCGAGCAGAATGTTCCTTTTTTTAGGTATAAAAATTACGCTCCCGCCGCACAATAGAGAAAGAATATTTTGCAAAGGAGCCGGACCTATGAATCGTGATGAGAAAAAGCGGGAAAAAGAGATTGAAGAAAAAAATGATGCCAAGATAGAAGAATATGGACAGATGACTTTAGAGGACAATAAGAAGCACCAAAAGATTCATCTTTTGTCCATTATCGGAGAGGTGGAAGGACATGAGAATGCTCCGGGCACCACAAAGACCACCAAATACGACCATGTACTGCCCCAGCTGGCAGCCCTGGAGGATAATGATGAGGTGGAGGGAATGCTGGTTTTGCTCAACACATCGGGAGGCGATGTGGATGCGGGCCTTGCCATAGCGGAGATGATCTCGTCTCTCTCCATGCCCACCGTCTCCCTGGTTCTGGGAGGCAGCCATTCCATAGGAGTTCCCCTGGCGGTATCTACAGACTATTCCTTTATCGTGCCTACGGGGACCATGATGGTTCACCCGGTCCGCATGACGGGAATGGTCATCGGCGTATCTCAGACCTATGAGTACTTTGAGATGATTCAGGACAGAATCTTAAGCTTTGTCTCCGGCCATTCCAGCATAGCCTATGACCAGATCAAGCGCCTGATGCTGAACACAGAGATGCTTACCAGGGATTTGGGAACGGTTTTGGTAGGAAAAGAAGCCGTGGACCAGGGACTTATCAATGAAGTGGGGGGGATCCGGGAGGCTTTGAGAAAACTTCATGAGATGATTGAGGCCAAAAAGATGCCATGTGAACAGTAGCGCGAAATCGTTTCATTGTCTGACCCGGCAACAAGCGCTCTTGCATTTTCCGATTTTTTTTTGTATACTATCCTCATTGGCAATTCCGAGCAGGAGGCCGTATTCGTTATAAGGAGGCAAGACCTGGTGGCAGAGACAGGAAAGAAGAGAAAGACGACCACCAAAAAAGGGACGTCATCGAGGACAAAAAAACAGACTCAAAGCAAGAAGCAGCAGCCCCAGGCAGAGTTTATCCGGGGCGAGGTGCTGGTCATCGGTTCTTTTGCTTTGGCTGTCTTATTATTTTTAAGCAATTTTCATTTGTGCGGTGTAGCAGGCGATTATCTGAGAAAGGTGCAGCTGGGAATCTTTGGGATGATAGGTTTTGTTGCACCTGTTCTTTTGTTCGTAGGGACATGTTTTGCCATGTCCAATCAGGGGAATCCCATTGCGTCAATAAAGATGGGGGCAGCCGTGGCAGGGACCCTTACCCTGTGCGGATTGTCGGAGATGATATTTGGAGGAGGCTTTAAGGAAGGGCAGAAGATCGCAGATGCATTTATCAGGTCAGCAGAGAAAGGAACTGGAGGAGGCATTGTCGGAGGACTTCTGGCCCAGGGACTGGGGTCTGTTCTGGGCGTGGTGGGAACCTATCTGGTGCTTCTTGTGATCTTTCTGATCTGCTGTGTGTGTGTCACGGAGAAATCCCTGGTTGCAGCGGTGAAGAAAGGGGGCGGAAAAGCCTACCAGTATGCCAGAGAAGATGCAGACCGCCGCAGAATCATTCATGAGGAGCGAAAGGAAGAGAAAAAGCGCCTCAGAGAAGAGCAGAGGGTAAGGGGAGTGAATCTGAATTCCACCCGCTTAAGTTTCAGCGAAGAGCTGCCGGAAGAATATGAGGATTATGAGGAAAGGGCCTGTGGGGAAGATTATGACGGCCCCGAATATGACTCATACAATGAGGCATATGATAATGGGGAAAGTTCCTATGGGACTGATGAATGCTGCGAAGAGGAATACAGCCCTGTAACCAAGGCAGTGCCCCAGACTGCCTCAAAGGACATGCCTTACGAGGAAGGGCGGGAGGATGTATTTACAGGAAAGATTTCCATGCCGTCCGGGTACATAGATGAGGAAGACGACACTGTGCCTTTTGACGCAGATGATGTCATAACCGCACAGGAGGCATTGAGGGATGTGTGGCGGATGGCAGCGGATGAAGCCATCGCCGAGGAATCCGGAGAGGAAGGGGACGGGATATACGGCTTGGAGGACTCCTATGGGGAGGAATCTTATGCAGAGGAATGTTATAAGGAAGAACCTGCGCCCGAAGAACTGTCCTGCTGGATACCGGAACCCGCGCCGGAGCCTGCCGGGAGAACAGGCGGGGGAGCAAACTCCGGTTCCCTCTTTGACAGAGACATTTCCGCTCTGGCACAGGAGGCCCGCGGTGTTTCCTTACAGCATGAGGAAATCGCCTTGTCCACGGAGATTGTGGATGATGTCACAAGACCTTCGGACACAAGAAGAGTGGTTACGGCTTCCGGGAAAATAATCGAGAGCGATACGGAGATTGTGAAGAAAAATGTGGAGACCCGCCGCAGGGAGGCAAAAGAGGAACAGGCGGCTTCCGGCATGGCAGTGGAGATACCAAAACAACCGGTCATAAAGAAAGAATATCAGTTCCCGCCTGTGACTCTTTTAAAACGGGGGTCACGTCCTCCGGGAGCATATTCGGAACAGGAATACCGGGATACGGCGATTAAACTGCAGCAGACCTTGAAGAATTTCGGCGTAGGCGTCACGGTGACCAACATCAGCTGCGGGCCGGCCGTCACCAGGTATGAGCTTCATCCGGAACAGGGTGTGAAGGTGAGCAAGATCGTGGGCCTGGCGGATGATATTAAACTGAGCCTGGCCGCGGCGGATATTCGTATAGAGGCGCCCATTCCGGGCAAGTCCGCCGTTGGCATCGAGGTCCCCAACAAGGAAAATGTGACGGTCTTCCTGCGGGAGATCTTTGAGGCGGAGGAGTTTAAGCGGGCGTCCTCAAAACTGTCTTTTGCCGTGGGAAAAGATATCGGCGGGCAGGTGGTGGTGACGGATATTGCCAAGATGCCTCATCTTCTCATAGCGGGAGCCACAGGTTCCGGTAAGTCTGTGTGTATCAACACTCTGATCATGAGCATTCTATATAAGGCCAGCCCTGATGATGTGAAACTGATCATGGTTGACCCTAAGGTAGTGGAACTCAGCGCTTACAACGGTATTCCCCACCTTTTGATTCCCGTGGTCACTGATCCCAAGAAAGCGTCAGGGGCCTTGAACTGGGCTGTGGCGGAGATGATGAGCCGCTATGACAAGTTTGCCCGGTACAATGTGCGCAACCTAAGCGGCTATAACGCAAAAGTGGAATCAATCAAAGATATTGAAGACGAGAATAAACCGGAGAAGATGCCTCAGATTATTATCATCATTGACGAGCTGGCGGATCTGATGATGGTGTCGCCGGGAGAGGTGGAGGACGCCATCTGCCGTCTGGCTCAGCTTGCCAGGGCGGCGGGAATCCATCTGGTCATCGCCACCCAGAGGCCGTCCGTTAATGTTATCACCGGTCTGATTAAGGCCAATGTGCCTTCCCGGATCGCATTTGCAGTGTCGTCAGGCGTGGATTCCCGGACCATTATTGATATGTACGGTGCGGAGAAGCTTCTTGGCAAAGGAGATATGCTGTTTTATCCTTCCGGTGTTCCCAAGCCCCAGAGAGTTCAGGGCGCATTTGTATCGGATCAGGAAGTGGCGGCGGTTGTGGAATTTCTGACTGCCCAGGAGCTGGTGACTGAGTACCGCCCGGATATTGAGAGCAGGATGTCGGCGCCGGCTGCTGCCTCTACACCAGAGCAGAAGAACAACGGCCGGGATGAATATTTTGAACAGGCAGGCAAATTTATCATAGAAAAAGAAAAAGCATCCATCGGTATGCTCCAGAGAATGTACAAGATCGGTTTCAACCGGGCGGCCCGGATTATGGACCAGCTGGCTGAGGCCGGGGTTGTAGGTGAGGAGGAAGGCACAAAGCCGAGAAAAGTGCTGATGACTATGGAAGAGTTTGAAGACCTGTTGTCACAAGATACCAATTAAAAGGAGGAACATATGCACATGAAGACCGATATTCAGATTGCTCAGGAAGCAGCCATGCTGCCTGTCAAAGATGTGGCGGCTGCCTATGGAATCAAGGAAGATGATCTGGAACTTTACGGGAAATACAAAGCCAAACTGACAGACGAGCTGTGGGAAGAGGTAAAGGACCGCAGAGATGCCAAGCTGGTTCTTGTGACAGCCATCAATCCCACCCCAGCGGGAGAGGGAAAGACCACAACCAGTGTGGGTCTGGGAGATGCTCTGTCAAGGCTGGGCAAAAAGACTCTTATTGCCCTTCGTGAGCCTTCTCTGGGACCCTGTTTCGGAATCAAGGGGGGAGCGGCCGGCGGCGGTTATGCCCAGGTGGTCCCTATGGAGGATTTAAACCTTCATTTCACAGGAGATTTTCACGCCATTACATCCGCCAACAACCTTCTTGCGGCTCTTTTGGACAACCATATTCAGCAGGGCAATGCTCTGAATATTGATACAAGGCAGATTCTGTGGAAACGGTGTCTGGATATGAATGACCGGGTTTTAAGAAATGTGGTGGTCGGTCTTGGCGCCAAGGCCGACGGCGTGGTGAGAGAGGACCATTTTGTCATCACTGTAGCTTCCGAGATCATGGCCATCCTCTGTCTGGCCGACAATATGGCGGATCTGAAAGACCGCCTGGGCAGAATTATTGTGGCTTATAACTATGGGGGAGAACCGGTGACAGCCAAAGATTTAAATGCAGTGGGAGCCATGGCGGCACTCTTAAAGGATGCTATCAAACCTAATCTGATTCAGACCCTGGAGCACACAGGAGCCGTGGTTCACGGAGGGCCTTTTGCCAATATCGCCCATGGATGCAACAGTGTCCGTGCCACAAAGACAGCTCTGAAGCTGGCTGACATCGTGGTGACAGAGGCAGGCTTCGGTGCAGACCTGGGAGCCGAAAAGTTTCTGGATATCAAGTGCCGCAAAGCGGGCTTAAAGCCGGATGCAGTGGTGCTGGTGGCTACGGTGCGGGCCTTGAAATACAACGGCGGTGTGGCCAAGGCGGACTTGGGCGCGGAAAATCTGGAAGCTCTGAAAAAAGGAATTGTAAACCTGGAAAAACATATTGAGAATATTCAGAAATATGGTGTTCCCGTAGTAGTGACCTTAAATTCCTTCACCACGGATACTCAGGCGGAATATGCATATATTAAGCAGTTCTGCGAGGAAAAGGGCTGTGAGTTTGCTCTGTCCGAGGTGTGGGCAAAAGGCGGCGAGGGCGGAGAGGCTTTGGCCAGAAAAGTTCTTGAGACTCTTGAGACAAAGGAGAGCCATTATAAGCCACTCTATCCCGATGATATGAGCCTGACCGACAAGATCGCCACCGTGGCAAAAGAGATCTATGGGGCTGACGGCGTCACCTATGTTCCGGCAGCGAAAAAGGCTTTGCAGAAGATTGAAGAGATGGGCTTCGGAGATCTTCCCGTATGCATGGCCAAGACCCAGTATTCCCTGTCCGACGACCAGAATAAGCTTGGGCGTCCCACGGGATTTTCCATTAACGTGCGGGATGCTTATGTGTCGGCGGGAGCCGGATTTGTGGTGGTTCTCACGGGAGCTATCATGACCATGCCGGGTCTTCCAAAGAAACCTGCTGCCGATAACATTGATGTCAATGAGGACGGAGCAATCACCGGATTATTCTAGAGTCAGATTTGGAGGAAGGCATGAAAATAGGGGAAAGCCTGGGTGAGATCAAATATACCCTGCTTCTGGGTGACCCTGACGCAGAGGCGGAGGAAGTCGTCTATGATTCGAGGAAAGCCGGGGAAAACACGGTGTTTGTGTGTATAAAAGGCACCAGAGTGGATTCCCATGATTTTATTCCTCAGGTCATAGACGCGGGAACGAAAGTACTGGTGGTGGAAAAAGGACTGGAAGAACTGCCGGGATCTTTTCCAAAGGGAGTCACCATATTCAGGGTGGACAGCGCAAGGGAGGCTCTGGCCTGGCTGTCAGCTGCAAGGTTTCAGCATCCGGCAGGGAAAATGATCTGTATCGGCGTCACGGGAACCAAGGGCAAGACCACCACCACCTATATGATAAAAGCCATATTGGAGGCGGCGGGAAAAAAGGCGGGCCTTATCGGAACGGCAGGAGCCGTCATCGGGGATACCACCTATCCCACTATGAATACAACCCCGGAATCCTACCAGCTTCATCAGTATTTTGATCAGATGGTTCGGGAAGGGTGCCAGTATATGATCATGGAAGTGTCCTCCCAGGGCCTTAAGATGCACCGGGTTGACGGAATCGACTTTGACTACGTGATTTTCACCAACATTTCCAGAGATCATATCGGTCCTGACGAACATGAGGATTTTGAAGAATATCTGTACTGCAAATCCCGGCTTTTAAGTCTTGGAAAGGTGGGGCTTGTGAACCGGGATGACGAACATTTTGAAGAGATTGTGAAGGGCTGTACCTGTGAGCTGTACACATACAGCTTAGAGGATCAGGGGGATTTTATGGCTTCAGACATCCGGTATGTGTCGGAGCCGGATTTTGTGGGCCTGGAATTTCTTGTAAAAGGCAGGATAGAGCTGGATGTGAGGGTGAACATTCCCGGAAGATTCAACGTGTACAATGCCTGTGCGGCGGTGTGCCTGTGCAGCTTTCTCGGCATTGAGAGGGAAACCATCTGCCATGGGCTGGAACATCTCTATGTCAACGGCAGGATGGAGATCGTCCACACATCAAAGCGGTGTACGGTCATCGTGGATTATGCCCACAACGGAGTCAGCATGGAAAGCCTTCTTCTGACATTGAGGGACTATAAGCCCAAGCGCCTGGTCTGTGTCTTTGGCTGCGGAGGAAACCGGTCTAAGGACAGAAGATACTCTATGGGGGAGATCGGAGGCCGGCTGGCCGATCTGTGCATCCTTACGGCGGATAATTCCCGCTATGAGAGGACAGAGGATATTATAGCGGATATCCGGGGCAGCGTGGAAAAGGCCGGCGGCACATATCTTGAGATTCCCGACCGAAGGGAAGCCATTGAATACAGCATTGTCCATGCCCAGCCGGGAGATATGATCGCCGTCATCGGCAAGGGACATGAGGATTACCAGGAGATAAACGGAGTGAGGCATCGGTTTTTGGACCGACAGGTAATCGAAGAAGTGGTGAGTCAGTTAAGCGGCAGCTGTAACAGTTCAATCTTATAACAGGAATGCGGGGGCAAATTATGGATTATATGACAGCCGGACATATGGCAGAAGCATGCGGAGGGGAGATTCTTTTCGGGGACCCGGAGACGCCGGTGGACCATATCAGCCTGGATTCCAGACATATGAAGGGGAACGATTTGTTCGTTCCCCTTATTGGGGAGAAAGTGGATGCTCATAAGTTTATTCCCCAGGCTATGGACAACGGGGCGGCTGCGGTTCTTACAAGCGAGCACAGAGAAGGGGCTCAGTGCATCCCCCGGTCCGGCGTATGGATCAAGGTGGAGGACACAAAAAAGGCCCTCCAGGCCATTGGGTGTGAGTGCCGCAGAAGGTTGGACCTTCCTGTAATAGGGATTACAGGAAGTGTGGGCAAGACCACCACCAGGGAGATGGTGGCAGCGGCATTGTCCGCCAAGTACCGGGTTTTTAAGACTCCGGGCAATTATAACAGCCAGGTGGGAGTGCCGGTGACTATATCGGAGATGAAAAAGCAGGATGAGATGGCGGTCATTGAACTGGGCATGAGCGAGCCTGGGGAGATGACGGTCATCGCCCGGATCGCCCAGGTGGATATGGCGGTGATCACCAATATCGGAGTCACTCACATCGGGCAGCTTAAGAGCCAGGAGAACATTTACAAGGAAAAAATGTGCATTCAGGATGGCATGAAAGAGGGGGGAACCCTGATCCTCAACGGGGACGATCCCTGGCTTAAGAACAGCCGTGCAAAGGAGGGATGCAGAACCGTGTATTACGGAACCGGAGAGCAGTGCAGTTACCGGGCCGTGGATATACAGGTGAGGGACGGTTATCCTTCCTTTACGGCAGTGTGCTGCGGGCAGAGGGTGCCGGTGCAGCTTGGAGTTATGGGAATCCATCAGGTGGGCAACGCCCTGGCGGCTCTGGCGGCGGCGGATCTGTACGGAGTTCCCCTGCCGGATGCGGCGAAAGTCCTGGGGCAGTTTAAGGGATATAGGGGACGGCAGGAGCGCTGTGAGAAGGACGGAATTCTTTTCATCGACGACACCTACAACGCAAGCCCGGCTTCCATGAAAGGAGCTTTGGATATTTTATCTTCTCTGGAACACTGCCGGCGCCGGATCGCCGTGCTGGCGGATATGAAGGAACTGGGAGAAGACGCCCTTTCGTATCACCGGGAAGTGGGGGAGCATGCGGGGCAGGGGAGGACGGATGTGCTCCTTACACTGGGGGAACTGGCAAAGGAGATACAAAGAGGAGCCTTAAGCCGCCGCCCGGACCTGACAGCCGTTCATTTTGAAGAGAAGGAAGAGCTTAAGAAGTATCTTTCAGGATATCTGGAAAAGGGAGACGCCGTCCTTTTCAAAGGCTCCAACACCATGAAGTTAGGAGAAGTGGCACAGCATGTATGCCAGCATCATCATTGATATCTCCCATGAAAAGGTAGATAAGACATTTCAGTACCGGATTCCAAAAGAGCTGGAAGATCAGGTTAAAGTAGGAACCCAGGTACAGATCCCTTTCGGGACAGGGAATCACATAAGAAAAGGGTATGTGGTCGGACTTTCCGGGACAGCGGAATTTGATATCGGACGGATCAAGGACATAGCCGGGATTGTCGCCCACAGCATTACGGCGGAGTCCCGGCTCATTCAGGCTGCCTGGTGGATGAAGGAGCGGTACGGTTCCACCATGAATCAGGCTCTTAAGACCGTGCTTCCCGTGAAGCAGAAGGTAAAGCAGAAAGAGATCCGATGGATCCGCCGTCTCCTTTCTGAGGATGAGACGAAAAAGGCGGCGGAGGAAGCGGGGAAAAAACATTATCAGGCCAGGCAGAGACTTCTTTTAGCCTTATGCGGCAGGGAGGAGATTCCTTATGAAAAGGCGATGACTCATATGAATCTGTCGGCATCTACCATAAAACCTATGGTGGAGCAGGGGATGATCGCTTTGGAATCCGAGACCGTGTTTCGCAATCCCGCCATTGGGGACGGCTTTCATCCCAGGGCGGTGGCTCTCAACGAGGAGCAGGCCGGCATCGCGGCGGATTTTGCCGCAAGATATGATGCGGGAATCAGGGAGACTGCTCTGATTCACGGCATAACAGGCAGCGGCAAGACGGAAGTTTATATGGAGATGATCAGCCATGTGCTGGAAAAAGGGAGACAAGTTATCGTACTGATTCCGGAGATCGCTCTGACTTACCAGACAGTCCTGCGGTTTTACCGGAGATTCGGAAAACAGGTATCCGTGATCAATTCCCGGATGTCGGCAGGTGAGAGATACGATCAGTTTCTCCGGGCAAAGAACGGGGAGGTAAGAGTGATGATCGGCCCCCGGTCGGCCCTCTTTACCCCTTTTTCCAGCCTGGGACTGATCATCATTGACGAGGAGCATGAGACAGCCTATAAAAGTGAGATTTCTCCCAGATACCATGCCAGAGAAACAGCCATATATCTGGCGGAGGCGGCAGAGGCATCTGTGGTTCTTGGCTCCGCCACCCCTTCCCTTGAGGCGTATTCCAGAGCACTGAAAGGAGAATACCGTCTTTACCGTCTTTTAAAAAGAGCCAGACCGGACAGCCGGATAGCCAGGGTTCAGGTCATTGACCTGAGGGAAGAACTGAAAAACGGCAACAAGTCCATCTTCAGCCGCCGCCTGCAAAGGGCTATGGAGGAACGGCTGGAAAAAGGGGAGCAGACCATGCTCTTTATGAACCGGAGGGGATATGCCAGTTTTGTGTCCTGCCGTTCCTGCGGGGAGGCGGTCCGCTGTCCTCACTGTGATGTGACGCTGACCCTTCACTTTGGACAAAAGCTGGTGTGTCACTACTGCGGCTATGAGACCCGCCTTCCTGAGACATGCCCGTCCTGCCGTTCTCCTTATATCGCCGGATTCGGCACAGGAACCCAGAAGATAGAAGAACTGACGAAAAAAATGTTCCCAGCCGCCCGCGTTCTCAGGATGGATATGGATACCACATCCAAAAAGGGAGGACATGAAAAGATTCTGACCGCATTTGCCCAGGGGCAGGCGGACATTCTCATCGGAACCCAGATGATTGTAAAGGGCCACGATTTTCCCAAAGTCACTCTGGCAGGGGTTCTGGCGGCGGATCTGTCTCTGTACACGTCGGATTTCCGATGCGGGGAAAGGACATTTCAGCTTCTGACCCAGGCGGCGGGAAGAGCGGGAAGAGGGAAGCTTCCGGGAGAAGTGCTGATTCAGACCTATAACCCGGAGCATTACAGTATTGTCTGCGCCGCCAGTCAGGACTATGAATCTTTTTACCGCCAGGAGATGGTATACCGGGAGGTCCTTCATTATCCCCCTTCCTGGGAACTGCTGGCGGTCATGGCCTCATCCGCCTCGGAAGAAGAACTGGCAAAAGCCATGGAGGACTTAAAACGACAGGTTTTTAAAGCCCTGGAAGGGCTCCCGGAAGGAGAAAATGTGCAGGTCATCGGTCCTGCGCAGGCCACAATCTACAAAGTTAATGATATATATAGAAAAATTTTATACTTGAAACACGAAAACTATGATATACTAATAAAATTGAAAAACCATATGGATCAGGAGAGCAGACAGGCGGTATGGCATCATCATGTGGCGATCCAGTTCGACTTGGCATAGGAGGGTAAATGAAATGGCACTAAGAAAGGTCAGAACCATGGGAGACGAGATTCTCTACAAGCACTGCAAACCGGTGAAAGTGATGACGCCGCGGATTGCCCAGCTGATTGAGGATATGTTTGAGACCATGTATGAGAACTGCGGAGTCGGTCTTGCGGCTCCACAGGTAGGGATATTGAAGCAGATTGTGGTCATCGATATCGAGGACGGAGATCAGTATCTATTGATTAATCCGGAGATTATGGAGGAATCGGGAAGCCAGACAGGTCACGAAGGATGTTTGAGCGTGCCCGGCAAGTCAGGAATTGTCACCAGACCGGACTATGTGAAGGTGAGAGCCCTCGATGAGAATATGGAAGAGTTTGTGCTGGAGGGGGAGGGCATGCTTGCCAGAGCCATCTGCCATGAGTGCGACCATTTAAAAGGAGAGCTTTACGTCTCCAGGGTAGAAGGAGAACTGGTAGACGTGGAAGATCTGGAAGAAGAGGAAGAGTGACATGAGAATTGTATTTATGGGAACTCCGGAATTCTCCGTACCGGTACTTGAGGCCCTTGTAAAAGAAGGCCATGAAGTCGTCGGTGTGGTGACTCAGCCGGATAAGCCGAAAGGCAGAGGCAAGGCGGTGCTTATGCCTCCTGTCAAAGAAAAAGCGCTGGAATACGGCCTTTCCGTCTATCAGCCGGCAAAGGTAAGGGATGCCGGATTCGTGGAGGTATTAAAAGGACTGAACCCGGATATTATGGTAGTGGTAGCCTTTGGACAGATCCTTCCCAAGTCCGTTCTTGACATTCCGCCCTTTGGCTGCGTCAATATCCACGCCTCCCTTCTGCCCAGGTACAGAGGCGCCGCGCCGATTCAGTGGGTCATCATCGACGGGGAACAGGAGACAGGAATCACCACCATGATGATGGATCCGGGACTGGACACGGGAGACATGCTGGAAAAGACCGTAGTGCCCATCGCACCGGATGAGACCGGCGACAGTCTTCACGACAAGCTAAAAGAAGCCGGCGCGTCCCTGATTCTTTCCACCTTAAAGAAGATCGAAGCCGGCACCATTACGAGAATCCCTCAGACAGACGAGGGAACCTGCTATGCCAGGATGCTGACAAAAGACATGGGAAAGATAGACTGGACCATGGAAGCCGCTGCCATTGAACGTCTGGTGCGGGGCTTAAATTCCTGGCCGGGAACCTATACCACATGGAAGGGCAGGACTTTAAAGATCTGGAAAGTTCAGGTTCTTGAGGAAGACTGCGACGGCGCCTGCGGAGAAGTGGTACGCGCAGACAAAAACAGTCTTCTCGTAAAGACGGGGAAGGGAATCTTAAGCCTTTTGGAGGTGCAGCCGGAGGGCAAAAAGAGAATGGCGGCTGATGCGTTTCTCAGGGGATATCCGGTGGCTGAGCATACCATCCTGCCAAGTTAGGGGGGTGAATGCCGAGGTTTAGAGAATATTCAGCCAAGCTCGGATTGCACAAGCTATACAATGCATAAATTGAAAGGAGTCACAATATGTACGGCGGTTACTACGGTTTTTTTGATCCCACAATGATCCTGCTTCTCATCGGTACGGTCTTGTCCGTGCTGGCCTCATCCTGGGTTAACAGCACTTTTTCCAGGTATTCCAGAGTGCGCAGCGCCACAGGCATGACCGGGGAGGAAGCGGCCAGAAGGATCCTTCAGTCCCAAGGTATCTACGATGTCAGCGTACGGCCGGTGTCAGGGGAACTGACGGATCATTATAACCCTGCGACGAAGACCGTGAATCTGTCTGAGAATGTGTTCCGCTCTGCGTCTGTGGCGGCCATCGGCGTGGCGGCCCATGAGTGCGGCCACGCCATTCAGGATAATCTTGGGTATGTGCCCCTCAGGATGCGGGCGGCAATCGTACCGGTGGCGAATTTCGGAAGCAAGCTGTCCTGGCCTTTGATTCTTCTGGGAATGTTTATGGGCGGCAATAATCTGCTGATTCAGATCGGTATCTGGATGTTTCTGACAGTGGTTCTCTTTCAGCTCATCACTCTGCCTGTGGAGTTTAATGCATCCAGGCGGGCAGTCGGTCTGGTGGATCAGCTGGGGATCTTAAGCGGGCAGGAGGTACAGCAGACAAAAAGCGTGCTCAGCGCGGCGGCACTGACTTATGTGGCAACAGCGGCGGCTTTTATTCTGCAGCTGCTTCGTCTCATTATACTGTTTGGAGGAAACAGACGACGTGACTAAGGAAAAAGCAGGAAAGGGAATCCATGCCAGGGAGCTGGCTCTTAATATTCTGTTGGAGATATTGGAGAGGGGCGGCTTAAGCCATGTGGTTTTAAGTCAGGCCCTGGGAAAGTACCAGTACTTAGAGAAGCAGGAGCGGGCGCTGATCACCAGAATAACGGAAGGGACGCTGGAATACCTGATTCAGATTGACTATGTGCTGAACCGATATTCTGTTACGAAGGTTTCTAAGATGAAGCCTTTCATCCGTACCCTTCTTCGGATGTCTGTGTATCAGATCCTGTATCTGGACCGGATTCCTGACAGCGCTGTGTGCAATGAGGCAGTGAAACTGGCGGAGAAACGTCATTTTCAGGGATTGAAAGGATTCATAAACGGTGTTCTCAGAACCGTTTCAAGAGAGAAAGAGCATATGGTGTTTCCCGATGATTCCGTGCGCTATTCGGTTCCCCTGTGGCTTCTTGAGATGTGGAAGGCAGTTTACCCCAGGGATACGGTGGAGGCAATGCTTTCCTCTTTTTTGGAGGAAAGGAGACTCTTTGTCCGCTGCAATCTGGGACGGGCTTCCAGGGAAGAGATAAGGGAGAGTCTGGAGAGTCAGGGCGTCGGGGTGAAGGACAGTGAGTATTCCCAGGCTGTTTTTTGCCTGGAAGGAATCAACTATCTGGAAGCTTTGGAGGCTTTTCAGAAAGGCTGGATCCAGGTGCAGGATTTCAGTTCCAGCCTGGTGGCCCTGGCAGCAGCTCCCAGGGAAGGGGATTACTGCATTGATGTCTGCGGCGCTCCCGGAGGGAAGAGTCTTCATGTGGCTGATCTCATGAAGGGAACAGGAACTGTGGAAGTGCGGGATGTCAGCGCCAGGAAAACAGCCCTGATCGAAGAGAATATAAAAAGATCCGGATTCGCCAATATGAAGGCAGTGGTTATGGATGCTCTTGTCTTTGACGAAGCATCCTTTGAAAAGGCGGATGTGCTCATTGCGGATCTGCCCTGTTCCGGCCTGGGCATTATCGGGCGCAAGCCGGACATTAAGTATCGCATGACGCCGAAGGGGATTGAAGAGCTGGCCGGCCTTCAGAGAGAGATTCTCTCAGTGGTATGGCAGTATGTAAAGCCGGGAGGAACCCTTGTCTACAGCACATGTACCATAAGCAGAAAAGAAAATGAAGAGAATGCGGCCTGGTTTGCGGAGAATTATCCCTTCAGGCCTGTGAATATAGAGGGAAGGTTTGGAAATCACATACAGTCGGAAACCATGAAGGGAGGAACCCTTCAGCTGCTTCCCGGAATTGATCCGGGGGACGGTTTTTTTCTGGCAGTGTTTGAACGAATATGATGACAGAGAAGACGGATATAAAATCCCTGACCCTTGAGGAATTGGAAGAACAGTTGAGAGAACAGGGAGAAAAGTCCTTTCGGGCAAAACAAATTTATCAGTGGATTCATGAAAAGCTGGTGGATTCCTTTGAGGATATGACTAATTTGTCAAAAGAACTGCGCCGCAGACTGGCGGATTCTTATGAGCTTACGACTCTGCACATGGTCGATGTGAAGATATCGGAGATCGACGGAACCAGAAAGTATCTGTTTGAGCTTCCGGACGGCCATGTTATTGAAAGCGTGCTCATGAGATACAGACACGGCAACAGCGTGTGCATCTCATCCCAGGTGGGATGCCGCATGGGATGCCGTTTCTGCGCTTCCACCCTGGAGGGGCTGGAGCGGAATCTGCGGCCTTCGGAGATGGTTGATCAGGTCTACCGGATTCAGAAAGACATAAAGGAGCGGGTGTCCAATGTGGTGGTCATGGGAAGCGGGGAGCCTCTTGACAATTATGACAGTCTGGTAAGATTTATCCGGCTCATCAGCCATGAGAAAGGGCTTCATATCAGCCAGAGGAATCTTACGGTGTCCACCTGCGGCATTGTGCCTGGGATAGAAAAGCTGGCAAAGGAGAACTTATCCGTTACTCTGGCTTTGTCCCTTCATGCTCCGAATGACCAGGTGAGAAGGACCCTTATGCCTGTGGCTCATAAGTACGCCTTAGGGGATGTTCTCAAGGCATGCCACGATTATTTTGAGAAGACGGGAAGGCGTCTTACCTTTGAGTACAGTCTGGTAAGAGGAGTGAATGATAATCTGGAGGAGGCAAGGGCCCTGGCGTTGCTCATAAAGGATCAGCAGGCCCATGTGAACCTGATTCCTGTCAATCCCATTAAGGAGAGAGAGTATGTCCAGTCGGACGAAAAGACCATAGAACAGTTTAAGAATTATCTGGAAAGCAGGGGCATTAACGTTACCGTGAGACGGGAAATGGGCCGTGATATCGGGGGAGCCTGCGGCCAGCTTAGAAAAAGCTTTATGGAGGAAGGGAGAGATACAGCATGGAGGCATATGCACTGACGGATGTAGGCCGGGTGAGGGAATGCAATCAGGATTATATCTATTCTTCATCAGACCCTGTAGGCTGTCTGGACAATCTGCTCTTGGTGGCTGACGGCATGGGAGGACATAATGCAGGGGACTATGCGTCTCGGTTTATGGTGGAAGAGCTGAATCACTATGTGAAGGCCAGGGAAGAAGGTCTGCCGGTCCAGGTCCTGAAAGACGGAATCTGCCAGGTAAACCGGCAGTTATATCGAAAATCTTTGGAGAACCCGGTACTGTCCGGCATGGGAACCACTCTGGTAGCGGCCACCACTCAGGACAAAACCCTCTATGCGGCCAATGTGGGAGACAGCCGTCTGTATCTGTTTCGGGAAGGAGCGTTAAGACAGGTTACCAGAGATCATTCCTTTGTGGAAGAGATGGTAGCCAAGGGGCAGATGGAGCGGTACAGCAAGGATTACCAGCGCAGGAAAAATATTATTACCAGGGCTCTTGGAATTATGGACCGGGTGGAAGTGGATTTTTTTGAAGAAGAACTGCTCCATGGGGACCTGCTGCTTCTGTGCTCTGACGGCTTAAGCAATATGATTACGGATGAAGAGATGGCGCTGATTTTATCGGAACATGGCTCTTTAAAATACAAAGTGGAAAAATTAGCCAGCCAGGCCAACGAACATGGAGGTTACGACAATATTGCGGTGATCGTGGCGGATCCCCAGATAAGCGAGGTGAGGCCATGCTGAGAGCAGGAATGTATTTGCAGGGCCGCTATGAAATCTTAGGACTTATCGGTTCCGGCGGAATGTCGGATGTATATAAGGCCAAATGCCATAAGCTCAACCGTCTTGTGGCAATCAAAGTGCTCAAGGAAGAGTTCAGCAATGATGAGGGTTTTTTGGGAAAATTCCAGATGGAAGCCCAGGCGGCGGCAGGACTGTCCCATCCCAATATCGTCAATGTCTATGACGTGGTGGATGAAGGGAATATCCACGGCATTGTCATGGAGCTGATTGAGGGCATCACATTAAAGAGTTACATTGCCAAGAAGGGAATATTGGAAGTAAAAGAAGCTGTGGGCATTGCCATTCAGGTAGCCAAGGGAATCGAAGCCGCCCATGAACAGCAGATCATACATAGGGATATTAAGCCTCAGAACATGCTGATCTCCAAGGACGGGAAAGTGAAAGTTGCGGATTTTGGCATTGCCAGGGCGGTGTCCGCCCAGACCATGACTTCCGAGGCCATGGGGTCTGTCCATTATATCTCTCCGGAACAGGCCAGGGGAGGGTACAGCGATGCCAGAAGCGATATCTATTCCCTGGGAATTACCATGTATGAGATGGTCACCGGTCTTCTGCCTTTTGAGGGAGACAACACTGTGGCAGTGGCTTTGGCTCAGCTCCAGGAACCCATTACCAGACCCAGTTTTTATAATCCGGAGCTTCCCGTAAGTTTTGAGGGAATTATCCTGAAATGTACGGAGAAAAAGCCGGAGCGCAGATACAGTCAGATCACAGATGTGATCGCAGACCTGCGCCGGGTTCTCGTGTATCCCGATGAGAATTTTGTACAGCCGGCCCCAGATGTGGATATGGGAGCCGGTACGGTGGTCATCAGAAAAGAAGAACTGCAGGAGATCCGGGAAAGGGAGGGCGCCGTCATCCGGGAAGAGCCTAAAGAGCACGTGTATCCCAGGGAACGAGGCGTGAGAGAAGAGGAATGGGAGGAAGAGGAAGACGAGTGGGAGGAAGTCCGCCGCCGACGGAAGCGCCGGGATACAGAGAAGGATCAGGTAGGTTCCAGGTTTGAACGGCTGTTTGCCGCCCTGGGCGTGGTGATCGCCATTCTGATCGTGGCGGTTCTTGTAGTGGTGTTCTCCCGGCTGGGAGGACTTCTGAAGTTCAATACGGGGCCTGAACCCTCGTCATCCATCCGAACCGAGACCATAGAGCCGGAGGAAACCCTTAACGAGATGGAGATCAAGGTTCCGGATGTGCTGGAACTTCCTGTGGATATGGCGGAGGAGAAATTAAAAGAAAACACCCTGGTTATGAAAGTCACCGGCTATGAGGATTCCGATACGGTGGAGAAGGGGCGGATTATCTCCCAGAATCTTCCGGAAGGAACTGTGGTGCAGAAGTATTCAACCGTAAATGTGGTGGTAAGCAACGGAAGCGATTTGATCAGGCTGTCGGAACTGTCTCTGGAAGGCATGACTGCAGAGGCAGCCAAACTTTTGCTGGAACAGAACAAACTGGTCGTCAGTTCCCAGCCGGAGTATCATGATACCATAGCTGAGGGAATGGTGATCCGGTTCGAGCCGGAACAGGCAAGGCCGGGAGAGACCGTTGCCCTCTTTGTCAGCGCCGGCCCTCTGTCCGCCATGAGAACCGTTCCTGAGATTCGGAATGTGCCGGAGGAGGAAGCCATAGGCAAGCTGGCTGAGGCGGGGTTAAATCCCGGAGATGTGACGGAAGTCTTTGATGAGACCGTACAGGAGGGCTTCGTAGTGAGTCAGGGAGTGGAAGCCGGACAGCTTGTGAAGGAGGGAACCGTGATTCCCTATATGGTGAGCAAGGGAATAGAGACAAACGGATTCATAGCGGCCATCAGCGAGACTTATAATTTAAACGATACTACGGGGCCGGGAGCCCACGGCACCGATGTGACCGTGTCAATCCGGCTGAAACAGACCGTAGGGGGACAGACCGTGTATACAACCCTCATGGAACCTACCACATTTCCTGCCAATACCATGCTGCCTGTAAATTATACCAATATTGAGGGCGCTCCGGGAGTGGACAGCGGTGAAGTGGAGATCATTAATGAGACCACGGGGCTGGTTCTCATCAGCTATCCGGTAAAATTTATTGAGAGATAGGAGGTATAAGGGGAAATCAGTGACGGGGAAAATCATTAAGGGAATCGCCGGATTTTACTATGTCCATGGCAGCGACCATGTAATCTATGAATGCAGGGCAAAGGGGATTTTCCGCAATAAAAAGATCAAACCTCTGGTGGGGGACAATGTGGAGATTACGGTTCTTTTAAAGGAGCCTCCGGAGGGCAATATTGACCGGATTCTGCCGAGGACCAATACGCTGATCAGACCGGCAGCGGCCAATCTTGACCAGGCTCTGGTGGTGTTTGCCCTTATGGATCCGAGACCTAATCTTAATCTTCTGGACCGTTTTCTGGTCCTTATGGAGAAAAATCATGTGACTGTTACCCTGGCGTTCAACAAAACGGACCTGGCCGGGGAGGAGGCAAAAGAACAGTACCGGCGGATCTATGAACCCGCCGGGTATCCCGTCATGTTTTTCAGCACCTATGAGAAGGCGGGGATTGAGGATATCCGCCGGTATCTGGAGGGAAAGACCACGGCTCTTGCAGGCCCATCGGGCGTGGGCAAGTCTTCTCTGACCAATCTTCTTATGCCTGAGGCCAGAATGGAGACAGGAAGTATCAGCGAGAAGATACGGAGGGGAAAGCACACCACCAGACATTCGGAACTGTTTTGTCTTAACAGGGATACCTATCTTATGGACACGCCGGGATTCAGCTCCGTGTTTGTGGATGAGATGGAGCCGGAAGATCTGAAAGAATATTTCCCGGAGTTTGCTTCCTTTGAAGAGGACTGCCGGTTCCTTGGTTGCGTCCATATGGGGGAAAAAGTCTGCGGCGTCAAAGAGGCGGTACAGAATGGCCGCATCAGTCAGAGCCGTTATGAAAATTATCGATTGTTTTATGAGGAACTGAAAAGCAAAAGGAGATATTAGCCATGAATGTGTTAGCGCCATCCCTGCTGGGGGCAGACTTTAAGAATCTTGAGAGAGACATTAAAACCGTAGAGGCGGCAGGCGCAGGTTATCTGCACCTGGATGTAATGG
Organism: Clostridiaceae bacterium; assembly: GCA_910574345.1. Lineage (GTDB taxonomy): Bacteria > Bacillota > Clostridia > Lachnospirales > Lachnospiraceae > UBA3402. Next base: position 219,904 of record CAJSZV010000008.1, read on the forward strand.
ACGGAGCATTTGTTCCGAGCATTTCTTTTGGGATGCCTGTGATCGCATCCTTAAGAAGCTGTACCCGTATGGTCTTTGATGTCCACATGATGGTGGAAGAACCGGTCCGGTATGTGGACCATGTCCGCGCCGCAGGTGCGGATCTCATATGCATTCACGCAGAGGCGTGCAGACATTTGGATTCGGCCATTGCAAAGATTCATGAGACAGGGGCCAGGGCAGGGGTTGCGCTGAATCCGGCCACTCCTGTGTCTGCTGTGGATCTGCTGCTCCCTGTGGTGGACATGGTACTTGTCATGTCCGTGAATCCGGGATTCGGAGGTCAGAAATTCATCCCCTATACTCTGGATAAGATAAGAGAGTTGAGAAAACGAATTCAGGATTTGGGACTTCATACGGATATCCAGGTAGACGGAGGCGTTACCCTGGACAATGTGGAGGAACTTCTAAAGGCGGGGGCCAATATAATCGTGGCGGGGTCCTCCGTCTTTCGGGGCGATCCGGGGGAAAATACCAGGAAGTTCCTTGAGATTATGAAAGGGCCCCAGGTTACAGGCAGGGAGTTATTATGAAAACCGGTGTGATCATAACCGGCGGACGGCTGGATACGGCTTTTGCCGGCAAATTTTTAAAGGAGAATCCGGCGGATCTTGTGGTCTCCGTAGACGGCGGTCTGGAAAAGACAAAAGCCCTGGGGCTGGTTCCCCATGCCGTGGTGGGAGATTTTGATACGGTGGACCGGAATATATTGGAAGAATACCGAAAAAACCCCTGCATTCTCTGGGATGTCCATAAGCCGGAGAAAGATGAGACGGACACGGAGCTTGCCGTCAACACGGCCATAAAGCTTGGCTGTACCCGCCTTATGATTCTGGGGGCTACGGGAGGGAGGATAGACCATGAACTGTCCAATATCCATCTGCTTAAATATTGTCTCGATAATCAGGTGGAGGCATATCTTTATGACAGCCAGAACAAGGTCTATCTGCTCTCACAGGGGCGAACCTTCTGCAGAGAAGCCCTCTATGGGACTTACGTGTCCTTTATTCCCATGACAGAAGAGGTGAGGGCCATCACCCTTACGGGTTTTAAATATCCTCTGAACCGCAAACATATTTCCATAGGCGCCGAGGCCGGTCTCTGCATCAGCAATGAGGTAATAACTGACAGGGCCCGGATCACATTTGACAGCGGAATTCTGATCTGCATCGAGTCAAAAGATTTCTGACTGGACTGGTCAATAATATAAAAATTGGCTATTTTTATCACTCCACTTCTGTGCTATGATCTAGGAAATCCAAGGGCGCACCGATGGAAGAAAAGGGATTTGTGCAGAACCTATGCACAGAATGGAGGATATGATGACAGATAAGAACGAAAAAGTCTATAAGATTGTGATTACAGGATTGATGGCAGCTCTGTGCTATGTGGCGTTTACCTACCTTAAGATACCCATTCCCACATTCGGCGGCGATATGGTGGCTCTCCACATCGGCAATGCCTTCTGCGTCATGGCGGCTCTGCTCTTGGGCGGTGGTTACGGCGGTCTGGCCGGAGCCCTGGGGATGACCATTGCCGACTTAATCGACCCGGCCTATGTGACCAGTGCGCCCAAGACTTTTTTCTTAAAGCTGTGCATCGGTCTGATCTCCGGATTTGTGGCCCACAGGATTGGCCATATTACGGATAATCATGACAGCAGATACGTGTTTAAGTGGACGCTTATGGCTTCCGTGGCGGGACTGGGCTTTAATGTGGTCATGGATCCCATAGTCGGATTCTTTTATAAAAATTATATTCTGGGCGTGGAATCTTCGGCTGCCAAGATTATGTCCACCTGGGCCGCGGGGGTTACGTTCATCAATGCAGTGGCCGGAACCATTGTGGTGGTAGTGGTCTACATGGCAGTGAGGCCTGTGCTTAAAAAGGCAGGACTGTTTTTCCATATCTCCTAATCCGGATAAAATCTGATAAAAGGGCTTCCTTTTCCCTATAATGTGCGGTATAATCACACAAAAGGAAGAAGGCAGACAATGCTTTCTCACATCCTTACAGGTGTCCGGGGATTGGGCGCCGATACAGATTATAGGAGGAAACCATGTTAGACATCAGATTTGTGAGAGAAAACCCGGAAGTGGTGAAACAGAATATCCGTAATAAATTTCAGGAGGCAAAACTTCCCTTAGTAGATGAAGTCATTGAACTGGATCAAAAGAGCCGTGCCGCCAAGGCTGAGGCTGACGACCTTCGGGCCATGAGGAACAAGCTGTCCAAGCAGATCGGCGAGCTCATGAGACAGGGCAAAAAGGCTGAGGCCGATGAAGTGAAGGCCCAGGTGACTGCCAACGCCGCACGGCTGGCCCAGCTGGAAGAACAGGAAGGGGAACTGGAAGAGAGGATCTTAAAGATCATGATGACCATTCCCAACATCATTGATCCCAGCGTTCCTATCGGAAAAGACGACAGCGAGAATGTAGAACTGGAGAAGTTCGGGGAGCCTGTGGTCCCTGACTTTGAGATTCCCTACCATACGGACATTATGAAGACTTTTGACGGCATTGATCTGGATGCTGCCGGGAAAGTGGCAGGCAACGGTTTTTACTATCTCATGGGCGACATTGCAAGACTTCACTCTGCCGTGATCTCCTATGCCAGAGACTTTATGATTGACCGGGGCTTTACCTACTGTGTGCCGCCTTTTATGATCCGCAGCAATGTGGTCACAGGCGTTATGTCTTTTGCGGAGATGGATGCCATGATGTACAAGATTGAAGGGGAGGATCTGTATCTTATCGGAACCAGCGAGCATTCCATGATCGGCAAGTTTATTGATACCATCACACCGGAAGATCAGCTGCCAAAGACGCTTACCAGCTATTCTCCCTGTTTCCGAAAGGAAAAGGGCGCCCATGGCATTGAGGAGAGAGGCGTCTACCGCATCCACCAGTTCGAGAAGCAGGAGATGATCGTTGTATGCAGACCGGAGGAGTCTCCCAAGTGGTATGATGTATTATGGAAGAATACGGTTGATCTGTTCCGTTCCCTGGATATTCCCGTAAGGACTCTGGAGTGCTGTTCCGGCGATCTGGCGGACTTAAAGGTAAAGTCCTGTGACGTGGAAGCATGGTCCCCGCGCCAGAAGAAGTATTTTGAAGTGGGTTCCTGTTCCAATCTGGGTGATGCTCAGGCAAGAAGGCTGAGAATTCGTGTGGACGGCGAGAACGGAAAGTATTTTGCCCATACACTGAACAATACGGTAGTGGCGCCTCCCCGTATGCTCATTGCATTTCTGGAGAATAATCTCCAGGCGGACGGAAGTGTCCGCATTCCCAAGGTGCTCCAGCCATATATGGGCGGCATGACCGAGATCAGAAAAAAATGACCATAAGGCATGAGCCTTTATAAAAGGAGAGTGAATAGGCATATGATAGCATTTAATCATTTTAATTTTAATGTCCTGAATCTGGAGAAAAGCCTTAAGTTTTACAAGGAGGCTTTGAATCTGAGTATTGTGAAAGAGAAAGAGGCAAAGGACGGTTCCTTTAAGCTGGTGTATTTAGGAGACGGGGTGACCGGGTTTTCTCTGGAGTTAACCTGGCTTAAGGACCGGACAGAACCTTATGATCTGGGAGAATGCGAGTTTCATCTGGCATTTCATGTAGACAACTTTGAAGAACTTCACGAAAAACATAAAGAGATGGGAGTCGTCTGCTTCGAGAATCCCGGCATGGGAATCTACTTTATCGAGGATCCCGACGGATACTGGATTGAGATTGTGCCGGAGAGAGAATAAGTCTTAAAAAGAACCGCGGGAGGGAAGATAGCCTTTCGCGGTTCTTTTTTTGCCAAAATGCGTCCTGTGAAACGAAAAACCTTCTGCCAAATGCGCACTGCGCCTATAAAGAGGATGTCTGCAGCCGCAGCCCCGCGCCGGAGTCCGGCGGACCGGACTCTCTGCTATCCAATCTCCTCCACTGTGATTCCCGGCTCTGCAAGGAGAGAGTAGTTCGTGTGATAGATTACAAATCCGGGAGCACCGCCGGCGGCTTTCTTCACATGTTTTTTCTGGATATAGTCAATCTCCACCTTGTCATTATTCCTGCCCCTGGAATAGTAGGCGGCAAGTGCACCTGCTTCCTCAAAAGTGCGGTCGGGCAGCTCCCTGCCTTCTGTCTTTACGATAACATGGGAGCCGGGAATCCCTTTGGCGTGGAACCACCAGTCATTGCCTGTGGCAATTTTAAAGGTCAGTTCTTCGTTCTGATAATTATTCTTGCCCACATAGATGTGGAATCCGTCAGAGGAAACATAGTGGAAGGGTTTGCTGGTGATCTTTGGTTTCCTGCCCCCGGTATAGTGCCTCTTGATATAACCGTACTCTGTCAGTTCTTCTTTGATCTGGACCAGGTCATCCTCTTTCAGGGCAATATCCAGGGCTGTGCTGATGGATTCCAAGTGCTCCACTTCCTTTTGCGTCTCCAGGGTCAGCTCCGTAAGGGCCTCACAGGTACGTTTTTGCTTGTTATATTTTTCAAAAAATTTCTGAGAGTTCTCCTGGGCCGTGAGCTGAGGATCAAGAGGGATGCGAATCTCCTGGCCCGTATAATAATTCAGGCATTTCAGCTCTTTCTCCCCGCCGGTCAGTTCATAGCCGTAGGTGTTGAGAAGTTCTCCCCAGACTTTGTATTTGTCCCGCTTCTCCGTGTCTTTCAGCTGCTTCATCTGGAGATCATATTTTTTATAGTTTCGTTCCAGGGCGGTCTGGACGATCTTTCGAAGGTCCACGGACTTTTGCTTGATCCGGGTAAGGGTGTTTTTTTCCGCGTAATAGCTTTCCAGCAAAAGACTGATACTGTCATAGGAGCGGGCCTCATAATCATTGCCCTCAAAACAGGTGAGAGGAACCGAAGCAAATTCCACAGGCTCCCCCTGACGGTAGATGATGTTGGGTGTGAAATTGCCGTGAAGTACATCCTCCATCATAAGGGAAAGGGTGCGGTGAAGATGGGTGGCCTCTGCCTCTGACAGTTCATTGGCTAAGTGGTCGCCGTCAAGGGAGGATAAATGGCACAGTTCCGTTCCGATAATGGGGCTGATCCCTGTCAGTTTCAGATAGAGAGCCTTTTGGAGGGGAGCGGGGGTTTCCTTCATAAGGCCGGCAAAGTCATGGAGGGTAATATGAAGGGGATCTCCTTTCTCTGTGGTCTGGGGAATAAAATAACTTCTTCCGGGCAGCACTTCCCTAACGGAACTTACCTGGGCGGATATATGCTTGATGCTGTCCAGGATGGTGCCGTCCTCTTTACAGAAGATAATATTGCTGTGTTTGCCCATGAGTTCCACGATCAGCCTTTTTTGGCATAAGTCTCCCAGCTCGTTCAGGTGTTCGATCTGAAACTCGATGACCCGCTCCAGTCCGGGCTGGATTATTTTCATAATCCGTCCGGTTCCGATGTGCTTTCGAAGCAGCATGCAGAAATTAGGGGCTGTGAGAGGGCTTGGTTTATTCTTTTCCGTAAAGTAAATCAGGGGGAGGCTGGCGTTAACAGACACAAGAAGCCTGAGGGTCTCCCGGTTGTTCTTTATGGTAAATAACAGTTCGTCTTTTTCAGGCTGGGCAATCTTGTTGATCTTGCCGCCTTCTAATTTTTCTTTCAAATCCTTTACCAGATTTGCGATTACAATTCCATCAAATGCCATGGTTCATACTCCTTATAAAACTCATGCTGAGCCGCCGGGACTGAGCCGGAAAGTTTGTTAATGTCATGTGTCGGTGCATAGGCACACTTTCTTAATTATAGCGGATTTTATGTCCGATGGCAAGAAGCATCGGATGTCCGGCTGAAAAGACAGAATTTTCTTGAACCTGTAGTTTGGAGAGTATATAATAGAAATGCGGCAGTGACTGAAAGAATTCATTATCGGAGAATATGAGGCAAAGCTGTTGACAGAGGGAGCAACTCATATTCACGGTTGGATTTCTCCCATATCAAAGGAAGGTTTGGGGAAGAGAAGGACTTGCCGTGGAACTTTGGGGAGATTGTAAGACAGTATTTAAATGCTGATTTTAATCTTTTGGATTATGATACCGGCGGCGGGGACCATTCATCGTTACCTGATTGCGGCAAGAAAATAAAAAGGGGCAGACTATGGTTTATGAATTGATACAGAAAGAAAAAGCTGAGGTTTTCTTTGAGGGGTGGCAGGAAACGTTAATCTGGTCCTGTTGTCAGGGAATCATGGGAGAAATTTATGCGGATTCTCCAGAGAACCCTTGTTCCGTCATGGCACGATTGGGGGATTTCTGTTTTTTTGCAGGAAAACCGGACAGAGAAATCGTGCTCTATGTGGGGGAATTATGTAAAAAAGGAATTATGATTCTGGTGCCGGGGAATGGTGACTGGGCAAAACTCATTGAGTCATGTTACGGCAAAAACGCCAGGAAAGTGCTGCGGTATGCCATAAAAAAGGAGCCCCATGTCTTTGACAGGGAAAAACTTCAGTCCATAGTGGATAAACTGCCCGGAGAATACACCTTAACCATGATAGATGAGCCTTTGTTTCTGCGCTGCCGAAAGACAGACTGGTGCCGCGACTGGGTATCCCAGTATAAAGATTATCAGACCTTTCAGAAATACGGGCTGGGGGCAGTGATTTTAAAGGATGGGGAACCTGTTTCCGGGGCCTCCTCCTACTCCGGCTACAGAGGCGGCATAGAGATTGAGATTGATACCAGAAAAGACTTCCGCAGAAAAGGACTGGCTTTTGTCTGCGGGGCAAAGCTGATTTTGGAATGTCTGGACCGGGGCTGGTATCCCAGCTGGGATGCCCAAAATCTGTGGTCTGTGGCATTGGCGGAAAAACTGGGCTATCACTTTGACCATGAATATGAAGCGTACGAAACAGATTTAAACAAAGGAGAGGATAGGTTCAGTCAGAAAGAGGGAGAGGTATGAATCTGTCAGGTGAGAAGGTGATTCTTCGGACCATTGAAGAACAGGATCAAGAACTGCTTTTGAATCTTATCCGGGATCAGGAAACCATAAGAATAACAGGCGGGTATCCGCATCCCGCCTCTTATGGCCATCAAATGGACTGGTTCGGCTCTCTTTCTGATTCCACCCGCAGTGTGCGCAGGATTATTGCAGACAAAGAATCTGTTCAAAAGGGTCTGGGAGTGATTGTCCTGGCAAGTCCGGACTTAAAGAGCACAACGGCGGAAATTTTTATAAAGCTTTTAAAAGATGCGCGGGGCAAAGGATATGGGCAGGATGCGGTCAACGTCCTGGTCTCTTATGGGTTCCGCGAACTGGGGATCCATTACATACGTTCCAGTATTTTGGAATCCAATCTTGCCTCCCGAAGGCTGTTTGAAAAATGTGGTTTTACGTTGGCGGAAGACGGAAAAGGGGAAGCAGGCAAATACGGCGGGGACAGGAATGTATGGTATTACGGCATAAAAGCCGATCTTTATGAAAAATGAAACAGGAGGAAATGCGATGAGACCTGTAGTGGAGATTTGCTGCGGAAGCTATTATGACGCGAAGCAGGCAGCTCTGGGAGGAGCCGGGCGCATTGAGCTGAATGCCGCCCTGATGCTTGGGGGCCTGACTCCCACGGCGGCCTCGGTTCGCATGGTGAAGGAGAATACGGATCTGAAGGTGGTGGCCATGGTGAGGCCCAGAGGCGCCGGTTTCTGTTATCTTGAGGAGGAATTTGCCGTCATGGAGAGGGAGTGCCGGGAAATCCTTGAGGCAGGGGCCGACGGGGCGGCCTTTGGATGTCTTGGGAAGGACGGTTCCCTGGATGAAGAGAAAAATAAGAGGCTTTTGGACATAATCAAGGGCAGGGGCAGGGAAGCCGTGTTCCACCGGGCCTTTGACTGCGTAAGGGATCCTTTTGAGGCTATGGAGCAGCTCATTGACCTGGGAGCGGACAGGGTGCTGACCAGCGGCTTAAAGCCCACAGCGGCACAAGGGCGTGACATGATCCGAAGGCTGCAGGACAGATACGGCCATCGGATCCAGATCCTGGCGGGAAGCGGCATCAATAAGGGAAATGCCAGGGAGCTGATGGAGTATACAGGGATCCGTCAGATTCACAGTTCCTGCAAATCATGGCGGGAGGACCCGACCACAGTGAGAAACGGCGTGTCGTACAGCATTGCAGGGGGGGACAAGGCCATGTGCCATGATGTGGTTTCCAGGCAGATGGTGGAGGAATTGATAGAAAGCATCCGATGACAGCTTTTCTCTTTGCTCATAAGGGGAGTGTAACATTGGAAAAGGACTGGTGAGGATTATGGTTCAGCAAAAGAAAGCCACTGCTCCCAGGTCCCATAAAACACATTGAGATCCACAAATGCTTCTTCTCCCGAAAATCCGTCAAGCCTTCCTTTGTTGGTGTACTGCCAGAAAGTCCAGCCGGATTCCGTGCCATTGCCGGTCCCGGCTGTTAATTTTGGCTCTCTCCAGATATCCCGGATCCACAGGGGATAACTGTCGAACCGCCCCTGTATATAGAGTTCCCAGGCTTCCATAGTGGCATAGATGACCGGTTTTTGGCCAAATGCCTGTTCTGTCTTTTCCAGATAATCTTTCAGTTCCGCCTCCACCTCGTTGGGGGCAGGAGGATTCGTACTTTTATCGCCATAAAATTCCACATCCACTGCGGGGGGCAGGAGATGGTCAAAGGGCTTAACCGTGGCAATAAAGTGTTCGGCCTGCGTGATTCCGGGGCTGTCGAAGCTGAAAAAATGGTAGGCTCCGACTTTTAAGTCTGTTTCCAGGGCGTTTTCACAGTTTGCGGCAAATGTTTCGTCGGTGTGGGAACTGCCTTCAGTGGCCTTGATGTAGGCAAATTGGATATTTTGACCTGCCAGGACCTGCCAGTCCATATCCCCCTGATAGTGAGACACATCCACTCCCCGCACCGGGTACGATTCTGCTGCCCGTCCGTTGACGTGGACATACCCGCAATACAGGGCAAAGGCAAAGCCCAGGCATAAAAAAGCCATGACCAGGACAGCGGTGATGAGGGCAGTCAGTATTTTTTTCTTCATAGGCTCTCCTTTTCATGGTCTTTTTCGCGATCTTACATTTACACAGGCGAAACTGCCTGTTCTTAGTCTTATTGTAAAGAGGAAGACTTTTTCTGTCAATGGTTCTATTGCTTACAGCCTTGAAAAATTCGTTTCCTTCTCATTGAGGAGGCAGGCCTTTTCTGGTATACTTTGAAATATAGAAAAGACCGGGAGGGGACAGGCTTTGGTCCCATAAAAATATGAGGTGAGAAGGAGGTTTCTATGAAAGTACTTGTATTTGGTTCCCTGAATGTGGATCATGTATACCAGGTAGATCATTTTGTTCAGCCGGGGGAGACCATGGCTTCCCTGAAACTGAATCTGTTTTGCGGAGGAAAGGGGTTAAATCAGTCCATAGCATTGGCCAGAACGGGGCTGGAGACGTATCATGCCGGGGCAGTGGGGGCCGGGGATTCTGATATGCTTATGGAGACACTGGAGGCAGCCGGGGTTCACACGGAGTATATCAGGAAAAAGGAGGGGCCCAGCGGCCATGCAATCATTCAGACCACACCGGAGGGGGAGAACAGCATTCTTCTCTACGGGGGAGCCAATCAAAGTCTGACCAGGGAAGATGTGGAGCTGGTACTGGGGCATTTTGGGGAGGGGGATGTTCTGGTGCTGCAAAATGAGATCAATCTGATTCCTTACATTATGGAGAAGGCGAAAAGCCGGGGAATGAAGATTGTGCTGAACCCGTCACCGGCAGATGAGAGCATTCTTTCTCTGCCTCTTGGGGCTGTGGATTATCTGATTCTCAATGAGGTGGAAGGCGGGGCCATAAGCGGAATTGCCGAGTCCGACGACGAGAAAATTCTGCAGAAGCTGATGAAGAGTCTTCCTGATACCCGGATCGTACTCACTCTGGGGAAGAGGGGGGCCGTCTATGGGTATGAGGATATGGTACGGCGGCAGGCTATTTATCCCGTAAAGACGGTGGACACCACGGCAGCCGGCGATACTTTTACAGGATTTTTCATGGGGAGTATTCTGAGAGGGGACTGTGTGGAGGAAGCCTTGAGGATGGCTTCTAAGGCCGCGGCTCTGGCAGTCAGCAGAAGCGGGGCCAGCGCGTCCATTCCGACCTGGAGAGAGGTGGAGGAATTTGAGTAACCCTTCAGACGGCGGGGGGAGTGAGGGGCCGCCATTATCATATTCTCTCTTTACATTTGGCCTACAGTGTGTTATCATAATATATGACTACAACGTGTTATGATAAGGAGGGGAGCATATGATACAGCAGGTATCGGATTCGGAACTGGAACTGATGAAAATCATCTGGTCTGAGGGCGGCAGAGCCCTCTATGCCGTTATTATGGAGAGACTGGAGAAGACAGGGAATCACTGGCAGAAAAATACGGTGATCACCCTGTTGTCCCGTCTGGTGGAAAAGGGACTTTTAAAAACCAGCAAGATCGGCCGCCGCAACGAATATGAGGTTTTGGTAAGCCAGGCCGAATATCAGGCTGCCCAGACTCAGGTTTTTCTCAATAAGCTTTACGGGGGAGACGCCAAAGGCCTTGTGTCCACCTTGATTGAGAAGGAAATCCTTTCTCCCGGAGACTATGAAGAACTGAGACAATTCTGGGAGAAGGAGCGTGAAAAGGGATGAATGATATACTGAAAACCGTTCTTTCCCTGTCTCTGTCCGGTTCGCTGCTCATGGTCACGATTCTCCTTATGAAGCCTATGCTTAAAAACAGAGTCAGCAGGCGATGGCAGTATTATGTGTGGCTCATTGTGATTGCCCGTCTGCTGCTGCCTTTTGGGCCGGAAGCCAGCCCGGTAAGCCTCCTCTTTCAGAACATGGAACAGCAGACCGCCGGCATGAGGAAGCTTTTTGCGCCGGAAGAGGCAACGGCGCCCCTGCCGGGGAAGCAGAGCGGCGGGGCAGAAGATGTAACGGCCCTCCTGCCGGGGAAGCAGAGCGGCGGGGCAGAAGATATGACGGCCCTCCTGTGGGAGAAGCAGAGCGGCAGGGCAGAAGAGAGCACCGGAAACGCTCAGACTTTCCCGTATCCATGGGGCGGTATGACGGAATCGGAAATGGATCCGGTTTCGGAAGAAGAAGGGGAACATGGCCCCGGAGGAGTCTTTCACAGACAATCCGGAGTCTGGATTCTTTCATTCCTATGGATAGGGACGGCCATGGCTGTTCTGATACGCAAGATCACCATTTATCAAAGCTTTGTCCAATATATCCGGGCGGGGAAAAGGGAGGTTTCCGATCCTGTTCTGCTGGATCGGCTGGCTCGGATCGGAGAGGATACAGGAATGAAACGGCCCGTTGAGTTATGGACGAATCCTTTGGTTTCTACGCCCATGCTCCTTGGATTTTTCCATCCATGTATTGTTCTTCCCAGGACGGATCTGGCGGAATCTGATTTTGAGTACACGCTCCAGCATGAACTGATCCACTGCAGGAGGGGGGATATGTATTATAAATGGCTGGTACAGCTTACCATGTGTGTTCACTGGTTTAATCCTTTGGTCTGGCTTATGGGCCGGGAGATCAGCCGTGACTGTGAGCTGGCCTGTGACGAGGCGGTCATCGCAGGGCTTGACATGGAAGGGCGCAGGGCTTATGGAGACGCCCTGCTTCGGGCAGCAAAAGGGTCTGGAGATTACGGCAGTCCCTTGGCTTCCGTTATGCTGGGGGAAGGAGGGAAGAACATGAAGGACAGGCTTTCAGCTATTATGAAATATAAAAATCCGTCCAAAGCCGTGACACGTTTTACCCTGGTTCTCACGGTGCTCTTAGTGCTTGGAGCCCATAAGGCCGGAGCATATGCCGGCACAGAGGAAGAGACAGGGCAGGCGGATTCATTTCTGTTGAGGGATGCGCTTGGGGAAATACCGGAAAAAGGGAGTTCCCTGGCATCACCAGGCCAGAAGTCGGACACAAGGAATGAGAGATCATCCTCAGGGCCGGCTCTGACAGTCAAAGAGTACAGGCCCTCCGGATTTCTCTATAGCCAGCAGGGGTATTTTAAGAGGCCTTATGTCTTTGAGATAGGCTGGAATCTGTGGGAAGAATCTGCCATCCATTACGATCGTGTGAATATTTCCCTGTCATCCGGCTATACCATGGATGCCTATTTTATGGAAGTCTGTAAAAATGATTTGCAGGATAAGAATGTCCTGGCTTCTCTGACCAGTATTTTGACGGAGCTGTGGGAAGAGACGAAGGATTCAGGCTATCCTCTCATACGGCCTCTGGTGGTCAGTGTCCGATATATCGGCGATACCGGGGCGGAGGTTTTGGCGGATGGGTTCTATGGGGAAGGAGCTCTCCCTCAGTTTCAGGCCGTATTCCCGGAACTGGATGAGAAGACACAGAAAGAATATCTGGAGAGAATCTACGCAGACGGGAAGATTGCCTTTTTTGCCGCGGCCATTGACAGGCTGGAGGAGGACAATTCTTTTCTTGATCATTTTGCGGAGAAATCTTACCTGGAGGGGAAGGTCAATTTCTTTTCAGTTCTGGCAGGGAGTATGAGTGAGGATACGGTAAAGCGTTGGTTTGACCGGGCCGTGAAGGATGAGAAAGGGAATATTCAGTTTATCCTTGCAGAGGCCGGGCGCCGGGATGAAGGTGCCTTGAGTGCGCCTCCCTCCTGGCAGGAAGAGGCCGGGTCCCAGTCAGTGAGGGAAACCAAAGACGGGAAAGAGCAGGATTTGCCGGCTGGCAAAGGGAATGAATAGCGAATCGAAGCCGGGTTTGCCGAAGTGGAAAGGGATCAGGTTCTATGGCTGGGCGAATACGACTTGTCCCATGGAGACAAGATTCACTATGATGTCAGGGCCGAAGGGGGAGAAGAGATGCGGATCGGTTTTGCACGGGCAGACGGAGAACTGCCGGACACTGTCTACTACTTTGTGTCCAGCAGTAAAAAAGAGGGAAGGCCGGAATGCAGCGCTGATTTTATATGTTCTTCCCCGGTACAGCCCGGCAGATACCGGCTGTTTCTCAAGGCCGTCCATGGGGACCTTGCCGATGTAAACGGTGAGATTATTATTACGCCATATGGGCAGTGACCTTGTCTCCCGTTCTTCTGTACAGTCCAAGCCCCATGCAGACCATCCAAACATAGGCCATGGTTTTGGGGATCATAAGGACGCCTACAATGGGAGCGATGCCGCTAAAGAGTACGACAGGCAGATAGAAGCCAAAGGAAAGGCCCACTGCCAAAGGCATGAAACGAAATACCGGGTCTTTCGTCTTCCTGTACTCTTTGGCAAAGATCACGATGATGATGATTCCCATGACGGCAAAGGGGAGATTGCGCAGGACGCCGAAGAAAAGAGGCTGACGGTAGGAAAGCCATTGATTCTGTGGAAGAAGACAGAGGCCTATGCGTATGAGGGCCAGAGCCCACATGGTGCCGGTAAGGCCTTTGCAGTTTTTAACCCCGTAGTATTGGCGCCATATAGAATATAAAATCAGGTAAAAAATGGTCATAGTAATGGACGTGATGAATTTCCCCATGCCGAGAGCCGCCCCGTTGGCTTCAAGGCCTGTGGTCCAGAGGGCATAGGAACGGGGAACAAGATGGAAGGAATCTCCTGCGCCAAGGATAAAAGCCATGAGTCCGGCTTTTCTGGCCAGGGGATTCTTCCCCTTGATAAGCATGGTGAGACCGGCAGTGAGAGCAAATCCCAGATAGAATATGTCAAAAACCGTTTCTGCAATTGCCTGCGGCATAGTGAATTCTCCTTTTTAAGATTATTTATGAACGCGTTCATTTAAATTATATATAAAACGGCGGGAGTTGTCAACGATTTTTTAAATATCCGATTTGTGGTATAATATGGATATAATTGATTGATTTTTGGCACTGACGGTGGTATAATTTCCATAAAAAAACCATGTTTTATCCGAAAAAGGAGAGACAGATGACCATAAAAGAGATGAAAGAGCGCAAGAGAGAGCTGGGATATACCTACGCTCAGATAGCAGAGCTGTCCGGCGTCCCCCTGGGCACGGTGCAGAAGATTTTCAGCGGGGCCACCACCTCCCCCAGGTACGATACTCTCGCAGAGCTGGAGAAGGTGCTGGGCCGGCCCGATTTTTCCTATGTGTCGGAGCCTCAGAGAGCCTACAGCGCAAAGGGGCAGGGGGAATACACCATGGAGGATTATTATGCCATTCCAAAGGAGCGGAGGGTGGAGCTCATTGACGGGGTGATCTATGATATGTCGTCTCCTACCTCCTTTCACCAGCTCATCACCGGATTTATCTATACAAAGCTTCTCAACCATGCTTTTGAGATGAATGGAACGTGCCTTCCCATGATCTCGCCCATGGATGTGCAGCTTGACTGCGATAACCGGACTATGGTACAGCCTGATGTGGTCATTGTCTGCGACAGAGATAAGGTGATTGAACGCGGTATCTATGGCGCCCCCGACTTTGTCATTGAGGTGATCTCCAAGTCCTCCAGCAAGAGGGATTCGGTGATTAAGCTGAACAAGTACATGGCTGCCGGGGTGAAGGAATACTGGATCATCGACCCGGACAGGCAGAAGGTGCTGGTATACCGGTTCTGGAAGGAAGAGTACCCCGTGATCTACGGCTTTGAAGCCCAGGTTCCCGTAAGTATCTGGGAGGATGGGTTTGCCATCGACTTTCGGGAGGTATATGAACATATTCGTTTTTTGTATGAACGCACGTGAACGGTAACAGCATCGCTATGGAGCCAAAGCATATGGCTGTCTGTGGCTATTTCCCATGTTGACTGTGCCCGGCACCGATGCTACAATGAAGCTGAAGCATCTATACAACAAAAGAAAGCGCGGCAGGACGATGAAAAAGAAAAATCTACTGGCGGAGTTACCATTATTTCAGGGGGCTTCTATCCATACTTTGGAGGAGCTTTGGAGGAAGGGGAAGGTGGAGAGCTTTCCAAAAGGCAGCATCCTTGTGCGGGCCAGAGAGCCCTTGCAGACCGTATATGTTCAGCTGGCAGGCAAGTCTATCATCTATAACCTTACCCACACGGGAAAAAGAAAGATCATCTTCGTGCTGGGTCCCGGTGCTCTGCTCAACGAGCATGTACTGAATTTTCATGACGCTTCTTTGTTCTGTGAGACTATTGAAGCCAGCCGGATCTATGTGATTCCCTGTTCATGGTTTCTTGACGCCATGGAGAAGGATTTCGGCCTTGCCCGGGCTGTCCTGGAGGCTCAGGAGAGAAAGCTGTGGCGCATGGGCCATCAGCTGAAGAACACTATGGGCAGTATCTATATAGAGCGGAAGCTGGCTGCCAAGCTGTGGAAGCTGTCCCGGGATTTTGGAAAAGTGACGCCGGAGGGAATCGAGATTGATATCCGCCTGACCATCACCTTCCTGGCCGATATGCTGGGAGCCCCCAGAGAGACCACCTCCCGCCTCTGCAAGAATCTTTGTGAGGCAGGACTCATACGCATGGATAGAAGACGCATTGTAATCATTAATCCGGAGAAGCTGTCTCACTTTTATAAGACAGGACAGGTGTGATCTCCAAAGAATGCGTTTTCGTTCAGGGGGGTGTCAGGAGGGCCGTCTTTCCGGCAGCTTCGAGGAAATACGCCAGGAGGAAGATGTTTCCCTCAGGTTTGTTCCTACAGCTCTCCCTGTCAATTCCTGAGCGAAAAAGTCAGCTCATAAAAAATAGAGAATCTGTGGCATTTTGTGATAAATGTCACAGATTTTTTTGCGTGTTATTGATAAACTATTGTCAATATACATATGGCTTTTCCAAAATTAGAGTGCAGATCATTTTTCTTTTGTGGAAAAACACCATAAAATACAATAGGTGATTGTGAAAGTCAAGGTTGAGAGAATATTCGGCCAGGTTTTGAGTTTCGCAATTACCTAATAAAAATACAAATATGAAAGGAGACAGTATGGGTTATCGATTATCAAAAGCAGATGGAGATACACTGCTGGCCTGGTGGTCCAAAGAGGGAGAGCTCTTAGCTCCCGTGCGGATGGAGGGAGAGGGATGCTTCTCTGACACAGATGTCGTTCGATATGGAAGCGTATCCTCCGTAGAAGAGATTGAGTGGGAGAAAAAGTCGGACTACTCTTTTAAGGAAGCTCTTCTTCCTGTCAACGAGACTCTGTTCTATTTTACGGAGGACGAGACCATGGTTCCGAAAGAGCGGGAGAAAACAAAGGTGATCCTTCTGCGTGCCTGTGATCTTCATGCCCTAAAGCGGCTGGATCAGATCTATCTTCACAACGGAGGGGAGGATTACTATTATAAACGGCTTCGCAAGAAGGCAAAATTTGTCCTTATGCCCTGTGCCCATACCTGTGATTCCGGTTTCTGCGTCACCATGGGAACCAATGAATGTGAGGACTATGACGCCTATATGTCATTAGAAGGCGGGGAGGTGCTTGTGGAGATCAGGGATGAAGACATGAGACTGTGGGGGAAGGAGATTCTTGAAAAACAGTGGGAGACATCTGTGATTCCTGCTTTTCCAAAGGAAAACAAGGAGAAGGTGACCCTCCCGAAGCATCTTTCCAACGAAAGCTTTTCTCTGGCACTCTGGAAAGAATACGGGGACCGGTGTATCGGCTGCGGGCGCTGCAACTTTGTCTGTCCTACCTGCACCTGCTTTACCATGCAGGATATCTTCTACCGGGACAACGGGAATGTGGGAGAGCGCAGGAGGGTATGGGCTTCCTGTCAGGTGGACGGCTACACGGATATGGCCGGCGGACACAGCTGCCGGAAGAGCCAGGGAGAACGGATGCGCTTTAAGGTTATGCACAAGATCTATGACTTTGAGAAGCGGTTCGGCTATCCCATGTGTGTAGGCTGCGGACGATGTGAGGATGTGTGTCCGGAATATATCTCTTACTCGAATTGTATCAATCGCCTTGCAAAGGAGGAACAGGCCCATGAAAAATGATTATATTCCTCAGTTATCTGTCATAAAAGAGGTGATCCGCCACACGGATCTGGAGTACACCTTCCGCATGGAATATCGGGGGGAGGTAAAGCCGGGACAGTTCTTTGAGATCTCTCTTCCCAAGTTCGGGGAAGCGCCGATCTCCGTCAGCGGAATCGGGGAGGACACCGTGGACTTTACCATCCGCCGGGTAGGAAAAGTGACCAACGAGATCTTTGAAAATTATGTGGGGGACCGGCTCTTTATCCGGGGGCCCTACGGCAATGGATTTGATCTGGAGAATTATCGGGGAAAGGAGCTGGTGATCATCGCCGGCGGAACCGGCCTCTCACCTGTCCGCGGCGTGGTGGAGTATTTTGCCCATCATCCCGGGGAGGCAGTGAGCACCACCCTTATCGCCGGATTCAAGTCGCCGAAGGACGTGCTGTTCAAAGAGGATTTTAAGCTCTGGAACGAGAGACTTAAGGTGATTCAGACCGTGGACACGGCGCCGGAGGGGTATGAAGGCCCTGTGGGCATGGTGACAAAGTACATACCGGACCTTATCTTTCATCAGATAGACAACACCTCCTTCATCTGCGTGGGACCGCCGGTGATGATTAAGTTTACGGTCATGGAGATCTTGAAGCTGGGGGTTTGCGAGGAGAATATCTGGGTGTCCCATGAGCGGAGGATGTGCTGCGGACTTGGCAAATGCGGGCACTGTAAGATCGGTTCCACCTATGTCTGCCTGGATGGGCCGGTGTTTAACTATGTGGACGGCAAAGAGCTGATTGATTAAGTCCAGCTAAGAAATGTCAATAGGTAAAATGAAAAATGTTTAAAAAGTTTTTTTCAAGCAGTTGATGTAAAAAAGGGTAACTTTAATAAGCCCACCCCTATGGAAAT